>NZ_JBJDSB010000010.1:0-2720 GCF_044987625.1 Desulfobaculum sp. SPO524
CAGCCATTTGAGGAATGTCTCCGCCTTCGGTTGTAGTAGGCTTCGATATATTGAAACAGCGCCAGTTCCGCTTCAAGCCTGTCTGAAAACAGTTGATGGCGGATGAATTGGGTCTTGAGGGTGTGGAAGAAAGATTCAGCCACGGCGTTATCCCAGCAATTCCCCTTGCGGCTCATACTCTGGATACAGCCATATCGATTCAGTTCCGCTCGGAAATCGCTGCTGGCGAACTGGATCCCACGATCACTATGGACCATGAGCCCCGGAGCAGGCCGTCGGCGAACAATGGCTTTATGAAAAGCACGAATTGCAGAATGCCTTTCAAGCGAGTCACTCAAATCCCACCCCACAACAATGCGCGAAAAGAGATCGATAAAGACTGTAAGGTAGTGCCATTTTGGGCCAACTTTGAGATAGGTGATGTCGGTCACCCATACGGTATTGGGAGCGCAAACCGCGAATTCACGATTCAAAAGGTTAGGGGCGACTGGCTCTTTATGTCTTGAGTCTGTTGTTACAACGAATTTCCGCGTTGTGCGGCAACGAAGGCCAAGACTCCGCATATGCCGTGCGACGCGCTGCCGGCTCACGTGTTGAAACTGATCCTCTGCTCGCAAATCTGCCGTAAGCATGGGACTCCCGACTGTCCGAGAATGCTCCTTGTAAAGTTGTACTATCCTGTGCCGAAGGCAGGCTGTTTCAATTGCCAATGCTGATGGTTTACGCTTCTTCCATGAGTAATAGCCGCTCTTAGAAACCTTGAGAACACGGCACATCCTCTTCACCGAATACTGCGAGCGGTAATCTTTGATGAAACGAAATCTCATTTCGGTGCCTTGCTGAAGATGGCCAATGCTTTTTTTAGTATATCTCGGTCCAACTCGGCATCCTTCAGCTTCTTCTCAAGCTCCTTGATGCGCTGTTGTTCCGCTGTAAGGGATTCATTGCCTTGGCCTGGAAAAGCGATGTGCCCATGCTGTTGCATTTCACGTCGCCAGCGGTAAATGAGATCTACGCCAATCCCAAGGCTCTCAGCGACCTCAGTCGCTGTGCGACCTGATTCCTCAACCATGAGCACAGCGTTTCGTTTGAATTCTGCATCGTATGTTCTGCGAGTTTTGCTCATCCACGTCTCCTGTTTGGTCGTCAGGATAGTGGCTTAACTCCGTGTCCACAACTCTGTAGCAGGATCAAGGTGGGACTTCGGAATAGGCGGCAGATCTTTGAGCCCTTCAAGGCCGTGAGTCTGGAAACGCCGCTTGTACTCGTAGAATTGACTACGATGCATACCGCGTCGCCGGCAGGCTTCGCTGACGTTTCCCAAGCTCTCTGCAAGTTCAAGCACACTCATACGCTGGCGGGCGACTTTTTCTGCAGCTTTCATGGGGCCTCCATCGTGAGACTGTACCCCAAAATCTGTCTGAGGACTAACCTAGTAGGACAACTACGGTGCATACCGCATCGCCGTCAGGCTTCGCTGACATTTCCCAAGCTCCCTGCAAGCTCAAGCACACTTATACGCTGGCGGGCGACTTTCTCTGCAGCTTTCATGGGGCCTCCATTGTGAGACTGTACCCCAAAATCTGTCTGAGTACTAACCTAGTTGGTTAATTTAAATTGTTGTTCTTTATGCTTTATCGGCGTTTGATTTTTGGATAAAGATTTTGTTGTAAATGAAGTTGTTTTCTGGTGGTCTATTTCTTGAGCTTTTAAAGCATGTTTAATAATGAAATGTTGCTTGGGGGACGTATGTGGCGCTGCTTTTTGCTAGTGGTAATACTTTTTTTCGTTGCTGGATGTGGGGCGGAGCCGCAATATGGGAGAGAGAGTTTTTGTTCTGTCGATGTTAAAAGGCAAGGAAATGTCTTTTGGGGAAGGATAGGTGGAGAAAAGATAGATTTTGTTAAGGTTAATCCGAAATACTCGTTTTATGGGCACAATAAAGTCGACTATAATAATGTCTATGCTTTTACTGATGGAGTTTCCGTCGTTGGTGTGACTGATATGTTTGGTTATTCTGAACGTAAACATACTTATAAATTCTATCAAAACTCTCAAAAAAATGATTCATGTGAGTTCGTTTCTATTGAAAAAGGAGCTGTTGAAGATTTAATTGATTATGTGATAGTCGCGAAAAAGAACGAAACAGGAGAGTATATTTGTGTATATTATGCGTATCATGAAAATGTAGATAGTGGGTGGTTGAATATGGATGCTCAGTATGGTGAGCCGCTAGCTTTGTCCTTTAGATATTCGACTTGGCCCGAGATGAATAATGACAAGAAAAGATATGTGCAGGAGGTTAAGGCGCGGGCTGATGATTCTGTTGCCTTTTTTTCAAATAGAGAAGTATCGAATACCAAGCGCATAGGCTGTGAGCGGGAGCGAGACTAGTGGTTCTTTGTATATAGTGTACAGAGATAGTATGCACCCGACACTGCCGCCTCTGTCTAAGAGAGGTGAGGTTAGGTTCTCGATCGAGTTACCAAACCCCAACAAACAATTTTCACCCCATAAATCACCCCACAAGGGGTTCAGACGGGGTTAGAATATAGAAAAACAGGCCCTCAGAATTGCTTCTAAGGGCCTGTTTTAATTGCAGATGGCGGAGAGGGTGGGCGAGGAAGGGGCGCCCAAAAATCCGATACCCCAGTTCTGCTCGCGGGAGACAATTTTGAAATACCCCATCTGATACCCCGTTTCGCTAGTTTTTTAGGATA
>NZ_JBJDSB010000011.1:0-2402 GCF_044987625.1 Desulfobaculum sp. SPO524
GCCAATCCAGCTTCCTAAAAATGGGAGGACTACCGGACGAACTTAGCAGGTCAGATCAGGCTAGGTGACCACTACCTTCTCGATTGAATCCAACAATACGCTGACAACTCTCCTCCAGTACATGACTCACTCCAGAAAAAAGATTTATATACTCACCAAAATGCTTTTCTAACTCCATAGAGTAGTCACCGTAATCACAACAAAAACCTCTCATGGATTCAAGGACCATTCTTTGGAATAAAACGAAAGCGTTCCTGGGCAACTCTATTTCCAAATTTTCATTCGAACATTTTTGTTCATACAAAGCCCGAAATTTGCTTATAGAACAAAGAGAGTGACGCACTTCATCATCAAGATCAATATCACGCAAGTCATCAGCCACATCATCAAAACACTTCAACAACTGGACACACTCAATTTCTGAAAAAACAACTCTACACATAAAACCATTATCAACAGCTAGTTCTTTAAAAATCATTATCCACGCTCCTTCTCTAGCATCAATACAGGACAAACAATTGCTTCTAAAAGCAAAAAGAAATCATCTAAAGTCAAACTCCACTTCTTCGCACATAAGCCTACAACCCTCTTCCAGCATTGAATTCAGGCCATCCAGCAGACTGAGATACTCATCAAGTTCAGTTCCTAGACGACTTGAATAATCCCCTGGGAAACACCCAAAGTCTTGCAGCACTGCGATCATCGCTTTCTGCAAAACAGCCAAGCCTCTATATGGCAATTCAACTTCAACATTTTCACCTATTGCGGACTCATATCCTTCTAACATTCCTTGATCATAGCCAAGAGCACAGGCCTTTGACACTCCTAAAACAGATTCAAAGTCAACGTTATGAAACCCACGAAGCACCTCGTTAAAGGAATTCAGAAGCATTCCACATTCAGCTTTTGAAAGTGAAACTTTACATACAACGGATCCACAACATACAATCTCTTTCAAAAACATACCATCCCCTTCATATTGAACTCAATTAACAGCACTAAATACGCACTACAACAGAGTATATTATATCAAATCACGAAACTTCCCCTTACCCTTATCAGGCCTAAACGCGGCTCCCTAATCTGGATCATTTGGATTATGAATAATAAGGGGACCTCCAGGTTAGTGCTTCGACATCTTTTGGGACACGACCACATAATGGAGATCATGAAAGTTAAAACACTCCCGAATACAAAAAACACTAGCAACAAATCTAATAGTCCAATCGATGCAGATCATACTTCAATGGAGTACCACAAATCCCCAATTCTCCACTGAGTCCTTGAATTGGCATCAATGGACACACAGCATGTAACAAAAGCCGCACCTCCTCCTTTGAATCACGAATAAAGAATACAGCTCCATTTTCAGGCGGCATCCCGCTACTAGAACTTCTTGCTATAAACAACTCACCAGTCTTAATTTCAAGATACTTTTTATTGCACCTTTCCAAAGTTCGCTTAAAGTCTTTGAGCCCTTCATCTGTCAACTCTATCATGCCAAAATTTCGTTCAATAACCTTATCACCTGGAGGGATTTGTTCTTCAGGTTTTAAAACAGCACGATGATGGCGGATAGCCTTCACATTCTCACACCCCACATAAAACACACAACAGCCACCAGAATTTGCCATACTTGGGAACAACAAACACATGAATAGCGATACAACAATTTTCAATTCTCCATCCTTGTCTCATTGTTTACAGAAGCATCATTTCTGCAATGATTCGCGCATGTACTCTATCAATCATTCTCCACTTACGCATCATGTCCCCTTTAGTCCCCTGGATCCGCCCTTGATCTCTTTGAAAGCCTTCGGGAATTTCCTAAGAGGAACGCCCATTGCCTCAAGGGGAACAGAAAGAAACTGTAAAGTCCCCTTTCTTAGAGCCAGCTAAGGAAGAGAGACTCCCGGCCGTTTTATCCTGCCTTGAACAACACTGGAACTATTGCGCTGAAAGCATGACATATATGCCCTAACTCTCCGCCAGTCATCCCATAACTTCCTCATTATATCTTAGACTATTACCTACCTTTAGCTCTTCAAAATCTCCCTTATGTTTTGTGAATGAAAACATCCTTGATTTTTCGCCATCAACAGCCGCAACCAGCACGACACTTTTCATATGAAATGGACTTCGAACTACTGCAAAAGACACATTCCGCAGAAGTCCAATCCGTCGTAATACAGAGCTTTTTCAGCGCCCCACGAACATCTAACAGGCATACAACGAATGCATTTCACGCATCCGGGTTCGAATCCAATTTTCCCATACATAACAAGTTGTTATATCGGTAATCCCCCCGGAAAAGAGTGGTTCTGAAAAGTAGAATTTTCTCGTAAACCTATCCGAGGAGATTCGACATGAAGAAATCGCGTTACACCGACTCGCAGATCTTG
>NZ_JBJDSB010000012.1:0-2385 GCF_044987625.1 Desulfobaculum sp. SPO524
AAAGGCTTTGGTCTTTGACAATTAAATAGCGAATCGAGACGATTTCGAGAAATGTCCTTAAAAGTCAGTTTTGCGATTCATTAAATTGGATCGTAACATAATATCTCCAACTGGAGAGTTTGATCCTGGCTCAGATTGAACGCTGGTGGCGTGCTTAACACATGCAAGTCGAGCGAGAAAGCTCCTTCGGGAGTGAGTAGAGCGGCGCACGGGTGAGTAACGCGTGGATGATCTACCCAGATGATCGGGATAACAGTTGGAAACGACTGCTAATACCGGATACGCTCCCATTTCGAACTGGGGGGAAAGGTGGCCTCTTCATGAAAGCTACTGCATCTGGATGAGTCCGCGTCCCATTAGCTTGTTGGTGGGGTAAAGGCCTACCAAGGCAACGATGGGTAGCTGGTCTGAGAGGATGATCAGCCACACTGGGACTGGAACACGGCCCAGACTCCTACGGGAGGCAGCAGTGGGGAATATTGCGCAATGGGGGAAACCCTGACGCAGCGACGCCACGTGGGGGATGAAGGCCTTCGGGTCGTAAACCTCTGTCAGAAGGGAAGAAACGCGCCATTTCAAATAGGCTTGGCGTCTGACGGTACCTTCAGAGGAAGCACCGGCTAACTCCGTGCCAGCAGCCGCGGTAATACGGAGGGTGCGAGCGTTAATCGGAATCACTGGGCGTAAAGCGTACGTAGGCGGCGTGTCAAGTCAGGTGTGAAAGCCCTCGGCTCAACCGGGGAATTGCACTTGAAACTGATATGCTAGAGTTCTGGAGGGGGTAGCGGAATTCCCGGTGTAGGAGTGAAATCCGTAGATATCGGGAGGAACACCAGTGGCGAAGGCGGCTACCTGGACAGTAACTGACGCTGAGGTACGAAAGTGTGGGGAGCAAACAGGATTAGATACCCTGGTAGTCCACACCGTAAACGATGGATGCTAGGTGTCGGGTGGCAACATTCGGTGCCGAAGTCAACGCATTAAGCATCCCGCCTGGGGAGTACGGTCGCAAGGCTGAAACTCAAAGGAATTGACGGGGGCCCGCACAAGCGGTGGAGTATGTGGTTTAATTCGATGCAACGCGAAGAACCTTACCTGGGTTTGACATCCCGCGAATCCTCTAGAGATAGAGGAGTGCCCTTCGGGGAATGCGGTGACAGGTGCTGCATGGCTGTCGTCAGCTCGTGCCGTGAGGTGTTGGGTTAAGTCCCGCAACGAGCGCAACCCCTATTGTCAGTTGCCAGCAAGTAATGTTGGGCACTCTGGCGAGACTGCCCGGGTTAACCGGGAGGAAGGTGGGGACGACGTCAAGTCATCATGGCCCTTACGCCCAGGGCTACACACGTACTACAATGGCGCAGACAATGGGCAGCTAAACCGCGAGGTCACGCGAATCCCAAAAACTGCGTCCCAGTCCGGATTGGAGTCTGCAACTCGACTCCATGAAGTTGGAATCGCTAGTAATCCCGGGTCAGCATACCGGGGTGAATACGTTCCCGGGCCTTGTACACACCGCCCGTCACACCACGAAAGTTGGTTCTACCCGAAGTCGTCGAGCTAACCCTCGGGAGGCAGGCGCCGACGGTAGGGCTGATAATTGGGGTGAAGTCGTAACAAGGTAGCCGTAGGGGAACCTGCGGCTGGATCACCTCCTTTTAAGGAAAGACTCTCGATTCGCTATTTAATTGCAAGGAACAAACGCCTTGCAACTACGTGGGACCAGGATGGGCCTATAGCTCAGCTCCGGTTAGAGCGCACGCCTGATAAGCGTGAGGTCGATGGTTCAAGTCCATCTAGGCCCACCATCCACTCGTAAGAGTGGGGGTGTAGCTCAGCTGGGAGAGCACCTGCCTTGCAAGCAGGGGGTCATCGGTTCAAATCCGTTCACCTCCACCATACGAGGGGAACGGTGAAGCCATCCATAAGCGTCCGCGTAATGATCTTTGACAGTTGAATAGGGAATGAGATTTGTGATCTTAAAGTTAAGATAGTAAGGGCAGACGGTGGATGCCTTGGCGCTAAGAAGCGATGAAAGACGTGGTAGGCTGCGATATGCAACGGTGAGTCGCCAAACAGACTTTGACCCGTTGATCTCTGAATGGGGAAACCCAGCGGGAGTCATGTCCCGTTACCGCTTGGCTGAATACATAGGCCTTGCGGAGCGAACCCGGTGAAGTGAAACATCTCAGTAACCGGAGGAAAGGAAATCAAACGAGATTCCCAAAGTAGCGGCGAGCGAAATGGGAAGAGCCCAAACCGTATGGTTTCGACCATGCGGGGTTGTAGGGCCGTCATGAGACGATCTGCGAGTAGACAGGGGAACAAGCTGGGAAGCTTGGCCATAGAGAGTGAAAGCCTCGTACCTGAAATCGAATAGCAGCGTCG
>NZ_JBJDSB010000013.1:0-1356 GCF_044987625.1 Desulfobaculum sp. SPO524
ACTTCACCGATCGGAGCACCCCTTCTCGCGAACTTACGGGGTCATTTTGCCGAGTTCCTTAGCCAGAGTTCTCTCAAGCGCCTTGGGTTACTCACCCCACCCACCTGAGTTGGTTTGCGGTACGGTCTCATAGAGCTAAACTTAGAAGCTTTTCTTGGCAGTCTGGGATCACTGACTTCTGTCTGTAAAGACACGGCATCACGTCTCGGCCTTAGAGAGCGGCGGATTTGCCTACCACTCAAGCCTACTCGCTTGCACCGGGATATCCAACACCCGGATCAGCTACCCTTCTGCGTCCCTCCTTCGCACACTCTACGAGGTACAGGAATATTAACCTGTTTCCCATCAGCTACGCGTTTCCGCCTCGCCTTAGGGGCCGACTCACCCTGGGAAGATTACCTTTACCCAGGAAACCTCGGGTTTACGGCGAAAGTGTTTCTCACACTTTTTATCGTTACTCATGCCAGCATGTTCACTTCTCACTCCTCCAGCGTGCCTTCCGGCTTCGCCTTCATCAGCTGTGAGAACGCTCCCCTACCGCTCGTACAAAGTACGAGCCCGTAGCTTCGGTAGTATGCTTAGCCCCGTTACATTTTCGGCGCGGAGTCACTAGACCAGTGAGCTATTACGCTTTCTTTAAAGGATGGCTGCTTCTAAGCCAACCTCCTGGCTGTCTGAGCAACTCTACCACCTTTCCCACTGAGCATACATTTAGAGACCTTAGCTGACGATCTGGGCTGTTTCCCTTTCGACCATGGACCTTCGCACCCATAGTCTGACTCCCAGGCAACAACTAACGGCATTCGGAGTTTGATAAGGGTTGGTAAGCGGGTAAGCCCCCTAGCCTTGTCAGTGCTCTACCTCCGTCAGTCTAACCTGAGGCTATACCTCAATATATTTCGGGGAGAACCAGCTATCACCGGGTTTGATTGGCCTTTCACCCCTATCCACAGGTCATCCGAGCAATTTTCAACTTGCAACGGTTCGGCCCTCCACTCAGTTTTACCTGAGCTTCAGCCTGCCCATGGATAGATCACCCGGCTTCGGGTCTAATCCGATGTACTGTCGCCCTATTCAGACTCGCTTTCGCTTCGGCTCCACCTTACGGCTTAACCTTGCACAGCAGATTAACTCGCTGGCCCATTATGCAAAAGGCACGCGGTCACGGACTAAATCCGCTCCCACTGCTTGTAGGCAGACGGTTTCAGGTACTATTTCACTCCCCTCACAGGGGTACTTTTCACCTTTCCCTCACGGTACTAGTGCGCTATCGGTCGCTAAGGAATATTTAGCCTTGGAAGATGGTCCTCCCAGGTTCCCACGGAGTTTCACGTGTTCCGCGGTACTCAGGAACCG
>NZ_JBJDSB010000015.1:0-731 GCF_044987625.1 Desulfobaculum sp. SPO524
AGCCTGTGAGGCGTTTGACATCAGCCAGACCTGCTATCGCTATGAGCCGAAACTCTCGGCTGAAAACGATTTGATTGCAGACTGGCTCATACGCCTGACACACAATCAGCGAAACTGGGGCTTCGGGCTGTGCTTTCTGCATTTGCGCAACGTGCAGGGCTTTGGCTGGAACCACAAACGGGTGTACCGGATTTACTGCGAACTGGAATTGAATATGCGCATCAAGCCTAAGAAGCGCCTCATACGCGAAAAACCGGAACCGCTGACCCAGCCGAAAGAAGCAAATCTGGTCTGGTCCATGGATTTCATGCACGACCAACTCGAAAATGGCAGGACTTTTCGGCTATTTAATGTCCTTGATGACTTCAATCGCGAGGGATTAGACATCGAGGTGGATTTCTCACTTCCGACGGAGCGCGTCATCCGTAGTCTGGAACAGATCATTGAATGGCGGGGCAAGCCGGACGCAATTCGCTGCGACAATGGACCGGAATATGTGAGCACGAAGCTGCAGCTCTGGGCTGAAAAGCAGGGAATCCGGCTCGAATATATTCAGCCCGGTCAGCCGCAGCAAAATGCATACGTTGAGCGCTATAATCGCACCGTTCGATATGACTGGTTGAGCCAGCATCTGTTTGCAAGTATCGAGGAAGTCCAAGACTATGCTACGCGCTGGCTCTGGACCTACAACAACGAAAGACCCAACATGGGCATTGGCGGCATCACCCCAG
>NZ_JBJDSB010000016.1:0-625 GCF_044987625.1 Desulfobaculum sp. SPO524
CATGCGGCTCAATATCTTTCGAGATTGCTAGCCCGCCATCATCGATCCCCCTCGGCCCGCCCGCCCCCGACTCCACCATAAAATCACGCGCGCATACACTTCACATCCCCTGCCTCCAGCCGCTTCAGTTCTTCGTCCGTTGGGTTTCGAAAGGGCGACGGGACTGAGAGATGAAGAGAGCAGAGCGGCTCAAGAACTCCGCCCTTGTGAATCCCAAGTGCGCACGTGCCGGGTGCGTGTGGAAGTATAGTCGTGCCCCCTGATAGGCTCACGTTCGAGGGAATTGGCTGGGAAAAGTTATTTGGGCCCGTGGCTCGTTGGAAGAGCGGTGAGAATCCTTGATTTGCACCACAATACTTTTTCGAGTTGAGCAGCCCTCCACGATAAATACAATCCCACCACCCGAGCCAAGAATCCCCAACCCCATCCCTCCGCGCGAAGCACAGAAACACCAAAGCATTCGAACGCTTTTAAGCGTTCAGAGCGGCCAAGCCCGTGCCGTCCTCCACCATGCGCCCGCCACCAAGACCCGCGCACAGCACCCGGTCAGCCAGCCCAGCCACAGCCTAAAAACCACGCCCGAGACCGCCTCGCACTCACCACCTCTCTTCATCCGGCTCCGGCT
>NZ_JBJDSB010000017.1:0-325 GCF_044987625.1 Desulfobaculum sp. SPO524
GATACATATACTACTCCGTGACGGTTACTCGGCGCTTTCCTGTGAGCAGTTGTTGCATGAGGGCTTGCTTTTGCTTTTTTAGAGTTCCCAATTCACACGATTGTTTTTTTATTGTTTCATCTACTGCATTTAAAATATTCGCAATTTTTCTTTGCAAAACAATGTTCGGGTATGGGAATTGGAGAAACGAAAAATCTCCATAACTAATCTGTTTCCCATCGCGTATGCCAATAACAGCAACAGAAAGTCGACCAATAAACTCGTAAGACTTAAAGTAGTGCCTGTAGAAGTCGTCAACTATAGGCTTTATGGGGCGTATTACATG
>NZ_JBJDSB010000018.1:0-297 GCF_044987625.1 Desulfobaculum sp. SPO524
TCAGGGATTCTCACCGCTCTTCCAAAGCGCCACGGCCCCCAAAAATACTTTTCCCTTCCTACCTGTCTACTCGGGCGAGAGCTTCACAGGGGTGACGGCTGCGCCTTCTACAGGCATCCGGTCTGTGCGCACTCGGGATTTTTAAGGGCGGAGTCCTTAAACCGCCGGAGGCAGGAGTGTGTGGCGTAGGCAAGTGGTGGAGCCCAGGAGATACGTGAGGCGTATGGGTTGCGATGGTGTTGTGTGGGCAGCGCTTGGGGGGGGGAGGTTGGGAGTTGGTGAGGGTGGTAGATTTTG
>NZ_JBJDSB010000019.1:0-265 GCF_044987625.1 Desulfobaculum sp. SPO524
GCTTCTTTGGCCATCTCGCGGCGACGAGACGGCCTCAGGAATTTTTTGCAAGCGCCTCGGCAACAACTTCTGCTTTCATCTTCTCTTCGGCATACATGCGCTTAAGCAAGGCGTTTTCCCTTTCAAGCTCCTTCATGCGAGCCATCATGGAGGCATCCATCCCGCCGTACTTGGCTCGCCACTTGTAAAATGTGGCACTGCTCATACCGTGTTCACGGCAAAGTTGAGCCACAGGGATGCCGCTCTCGGCCTGCTTAAGAATCCC
>NZ_JBJDSB010000002.1:0-1296403 GCF_044987625.1 Desulfobaculum sp. SPO524
GCTCTCGGCTCTCGGCTCTCGGCTCTCGGCTCTCGGCTCTCGGCTCTCGGCTCTCGGCTCTCGCTTGTGTTCTATCCGGCGTCGGCGGGGGCGTCTACGGTGATGGTGCAGGACTCCCCAAGGCGCGCTGCGGCAAAGACCTGCATTCCCGGCCGCGCCACCTGCTGCGCAAAATCCGGCAGGTGCGCCGTGTTGCCAAAGCTGTGCATGGGCACAAGGCATGCCGGGCGCACGGCGTCCGCAAACCGTGCCGCGCCGGAGAGGCCAGGCAGGCGCGGATCGCAGTTGGTGAGGGCGATATGCGGGGCAAAGGCGCGAACGTGCTCGATGGCGGCGCTAAAATACTCCGCCGTAAAGGCGTTGGCCGCGTCGCCCGCTTCCGGCCATATCCACTCGGCAAGGTCGCCGCCGTAATATATGCGCCAGCCGCCAAGGCGGATGAGAAACGCCGCGCCAAGGTCGTTGCTGGCCATGGCCGATACGGACACCCCGTCGTCAACGCGCGTCCACGGTCCGGGCGCGGGCGGCGGGTCGCCGGGGTCGGGGATAGCCGCGCCGGGTAGGTCCAGCTCGGGCACCATATCCGGAACGTCGTCGGAGAGGATATACCGCGAGCTTCGGGCAACGGCGAGGATGTCTCGAATATCCGCCGAACAGTGGTCGCCGTGGCTGTGGGAGAATGCGGCGATGGCGTCTTGGCCGGTGACCAGTTGGGTCAGCGCTGTGGCGGCCTCTGCCGGGCGCTGGTCCGGTGCGGGCCAGTCAAAGACAAGCATCCGCCCGCTGGCGGCGATGCAAAAGCAGTTGTGATGGATGGCGTGGATGCGTGCTTGCATAATGGATATGATGGCGTAGGCTCTCGGGTGGTGAAAAGTGTTTTTTTGCGCGCCCTCGCAGCGCGCGGCGGACAGGGCCGTCAACTGGAGCATCAATTGGGGCGCCTGCGGCGAGCGCCGGGGCGGGGAAACCCGCGCCAGCCGAGGCGCTTGTGACAAAAAACGCGGTGGACACAGCACGGGAAATATGTGATTGACAATGCCCCATTGCGGCGACGTGCGTTGTGCGTGCGCAGCAATTTGAGTATCCTGATACGATTGAATCCACAATCCCCCTTTGCGGGAAGGACGATGCCGCGGCCCGGCCGCATGAATCGAAAAAGGGGAACGATATGAAGAGTATAATGAATTTTGCCCTGTTCCGCGACGCTCCCGGTGAGCCAAACGGACGCAGGATTGCCGTGGTCGGCGCCGGTCCTTCCGGAATGGCCGTTTCCGGCTATTTGGCCTGTCAGGGCTATCATGTTGAAATTTTCGACAAGATGCCCAAGCCCGGCGGTCTGTTGTTTTTTGGCATTCCGGACTTCCGCCTTGCGGTGGAACGCGTTGAGGAAGCCGCCAAAATTTTGCAAAAGGACTACGGCGTCATCTTCCACCCGTGTGTGAAAATAGTGGGGCAGGACTCCACGGACCACGACGAAGGCGACGACCTGATGCGCGAGACCATCGCCCTTGAGGACCTGCGGAACGACTTTGACGCCGTGATGCTGTGCACCGGTTCGTGGCGTTCTCGCCGTATGGGCATCCCCGGTGAGGACCTTTCCGGCGTGCTGTCGGGTCTGGAATATCTGTTCCCCCTGCGCGGCGCGGCATGCAGCAAGGATATTTGCTACTCCGATGCCAAGGACAAGAATGTCGCCATCGTTGGCGGCGGGCTTTCCGCCGTGGACGCGGCGGACTGCGCACTGCGCAGCGGCGCAAACAAGGTCTACATGCTGTACCGCCGCACCAGCAACGAAGCCCCCGCCGGTCCCTACGAGATTGCCCTGCTGCAGGACCGTGGCGTCATCTGGCGCGAACTGACCTTGCCTGTGCGCATCCTTGGCGAGGAGACCGTAGAGGGGCTGGAGTATATCCAATGTTCCCTTGGGGAGCCTGACGAGAGCGGACGCCGCTGTCCGGTGCCCGAGTCGGGGTCCAACCAGGTGCTGGACGTGGACCTCGTCATCACCGCCGTTGGCGAATTGCCCACGGTTCCCGCCTCGGACAAGGTGGATATCGGCAAGGTGCGCAAGCAGGCCACAGGCTGGCCGCGTATGACACCGCTGGAAGGCGTCTTCCTTGCTGGCGACGCCCTGAACGGTCCCAGCAAGATTGGCTGGGCCATCACCAGCGGCCTTGAGGCGGCTCGGTCCATGGAAGAGTGGCTCGACTTTGCCGCAACCAGCGACTAGCCCGCGCCACCAGCGGAATCCATCACCGGAGAACAATATGTCCGACAGCAAGAAAGACCAATGCCCAAAGACCAAATGGGTTGATTATTCCAAGTGCATCGGGTGCGAGTCGTGCGAGGCCATTTGCAAATTCCTCCACGGTATCCCGCGCATCCAGATGACGCAGACTGACGAGGGGCTGGCGTTTCCCCTCTACTGCCACCACTGCGAGAACCCGCAGTGCATTAAGGCTTGCCCCGCGGGCGCCATCAATAAGACCGATGAGGGCGTGGTTATCCATAGCCCCACCATCTGTCGCGGATGCCGCGCCATGAAGTGTATGGAGGCCTGCCCCTTCAACGCCATCTACCACGCAGGCGGCGTGGTGCCGGTTACCAAGTGTGACCTGTGCGCCGCGCGCCGCCGCCGGGGCCTTGGCCCGGCCTGTGTGGCCATCTGTCCGGCAGAAGCCATCTACTTTGTGGACCGCGAGGAGCTGCAGGAACTCCGGACCAAGGAGTCCCTGTCCGCCCAGAAGCTGGTTATGAAGCAGATACGGCAGATGCGGGGCAAATAACACGACCGACCACAAAGGCCGCGGGCACCACCCGCGGCCTTTTTTTCTGCCAGAACCATAAAACGGGAGAAGTACCGATGAGCGTTATGGCTGAAGTATCGTTGTTTCCGGTGGACAAGGGCGTCAGCCTCAGTCCGTGGGTGGCCCGCGCCGTCACCATCGTCAAGAACAGCGGGTTGGACTATTCCCTGAACCCTATGGGGACGGTTCTTGAAGGGGAATGGGATGAGGTGAACGCCGTCATATCCCAGTGCTTCAAGGCCATCGCCGCCGAAAGCGAGCGCGTGTATATGACCGTGAAGGTCGATTACCGCGCCGGACAGGGCGGACGCATGCAGGCCAAGCCCCGCTCCGTTGAGGACAAGATGAAGGCCTAGCTTTCCGCGCCTACACCGGGACACCGGGACACCGGGACACCGGGACACCGGGACACCGGGACACCGGGACACCGGGACACCGGGACACCGGGACACCGGGACAAAAAACGTCCAGCCACTGGCTGGACGTTTTTTTGTGTGTTGGCGCGGGTATGTGGCCGCGTAGTTGTGCTATGGCGCGGCGGTTAGACCTTGGTATTGAGTATGGATCGCGGGCCGCCCGGATCTGGGAGGGCGAGGGTTTTGCGGTTGCAGATGCTGTCGAGGGCTTGGGCGTTGGTGTCCGGCGTGCCCTGCCACTCCACGATTTCGTACTCCGGTTCCCAGAAGTTTTGCGATGGCTCGGAGGATGGCGCGCCGTGCGCTTTTGCTCCCTGTGCCGCCTCACCACGGGGAATGCCCGATTTGCCGGGTTTTCCCGACAGGTCGGCCTCGTCCATAGTATACGAGCCTTCCTCGGTGGTGACGAGCAGTTCAAGCAGTTTGTGCCGTCCACAGGAACCCTTACAGCGTAGTCTTTTGTAGCTTACGTTTAGTCCCACGTCGTGCTCCTTCACAACGTTTGAGGGCCGGGGCCCGTGTGCTCAAAGTGGACGGGCCGTCGCCGTCCTGGCAATCGGTCGTCGGGGCCGGGAACGCTGTGGTCATCCGCTTGCAGTGTGGCGGCAAGAGGCTGGCCGCCTGAGCCACGCGCACAGCGCGGGGCAGAAAGGAAGACGCACACCTTGGTAGAGTACATCATTGGCGGTTTTGTGCCTAGGCGGGGTGCAGGAAAAATTGAAGGAAAAGCCCGTCAGAGGCTGAATTTCACCGCAACCACCCCGCGATATTGGCGAAGTTTGCAGGGGGCCAGAATCCTTGGTGAAACTGCTGTGCGGGGCGCGGCGCAGGGGGAGGGCAAAGGCTGAAAAGGCCCATACGGCGGGTAGAATGCGCCGCGCTTGGGGGGCAGGGATGGCCGTGGTGGCGCTCACGTCAGGCCCGTTGTGGCGGGGTGAAACGTCTTGCGGAATGCGCGGCACCGTTTATGTGGACTGTTGCAGTGCAAAAATGCCCGTGTGCCGCAGAAATTTGGATGCAACGCTGTCTGTTGTGCGTGATGGTGGGGCGAGAAGTGTCGGGAATAGTGTATGTTTTTGGGTGAAAGGTCTTGCTTTTTGCAGTAGGTGTGGCATAGTTGTGCAAAAGTGTACATCTTTATCGCATCCACCGTGATGCAGGCAATTCCATTGAGGAGCGGGATTTATGTCAGGTAAGAACATCTATGTTGGAAACCTTCCTTTCAGTGCCTCGGAGGACGAGGTGCGCGCCCTGTTTGAAGAGCACGGAAGCGTGACGTCTGTACGGCTTATTGAAGACAGGTTCACCGGTCGCCCACGTGGTTTCGGTTTTGTTGAAATGGACCAAGACGGAGTGGACGCCGCCATTGAGGCCCTTGATGGCACCATGTTTGGCGGGCGCCCCCTTCGTGTGAATATTGCCAAGGACCGCCCGCGACGAGAGCGGACCCCCTGGTAGCCCACCCCTTGCCTGCGCCGCATGTGCGGCGCGCCAAGCCCCCGGCGCCCTTCCCGGGGGCTTTTCTTTTCCCCGCCCACCGTGTACGCAGGCAGAACGCGTTTTTCGTAACGCAGTGGTGTGTTTGCGTGTGCAATTTGTTCGCAAGGGAAGGAATATATCCATGAAAAAGCATCTGGTTTCAGCGCTCTGCGCCCTTGTGGCGGTGTTGACCCTCGTGGTGGGGTTGGCTGCGACGGCCTCTGCCGAAACGGTCATCAAGCTCGGCATCGTCACCCCGCCCGGTTCCGCGCAGCATGTGACGGCGGCGCGCTTTGCCGAGTTGGTGCAGGAGCGCTCCAACGGAGCCTACCGCGTGGAGATTTTCCACAGCGGCTCACTGGGAACGGAGACGGAGATTCTCCAGCAGGTGCAGATGGGCGCTGTGGAAATGGCCATCTGTACCCTTGGGCCTTTCGATACCTTTGTCCCGGAAGTCAAGGTCGTCAGTTTTCCGTTCATGTTCCGCGATTATGCGCAGGTGGACGAGGTTCTCTACGGGCCACTCGGTGACGAAGTGCTGGCGGCGCTGGAGCGCGCGGGCTTTAAGGGGTTGTCCTTTTCCGAGAACGGCTTCCGGAACCTTACCAACGATACGCGCCCGGTCCACAGCCTTGCCGACGTGAAGGGGCTGAAGATTCGCGTTATGCAGTCCACCCTGCATAAGGAACTGTGGCGTACCCTTGGCGCGAACCCCACGCCCATGGGTTGGCCCATCTATTCCGAGCTGCAGCAGGGCACCATTGACGGGCAGGAAAATCCGCTGTGGGTGGTGTGGACCGCCAAACTGTACGAAGTGCAGAAGTACCTGACCCTGACCGGGCACGTCTATTCCGCCCATGTGGACATTGCCAGCCTTGGCTGGTTCAACGCGCTGCCGGAGCAGACGCAGGCTCTGTTGAAGGACTGCATGCGCGAGGCGTCGCGCTATCAGCGGGAGTGGAACCGCACCAACGTTCAAGACTTTTTGCAGAAGCTGGAAGCCGCCGGAATGCAGGTGGAGACACAGCCGGACCTTGCGTCCTTTAAGGAGCGTGCGGAGTCGTTGACCAGCATGCCGCTGTATGCGGACCCGGCAACGCGGGCGCTGCTGGAGAAGTTTCTGAAGGCCACAGCGGGCAAGTAATTCTGGCGCAGGGGCGCCGCGCTTCTATGCGGCGTATGTGTGGCGGCCGTGTGCGGCTTTCTCAATAATGCCGGGGGGATTGGTGCCCCTGCGGCGCAGCGTTGCGGGCGCCGGGAAATGTGCAGACAACGCGGGGCGTGCTGTGTATGGTGCCCGGCATGCAACAGTCCGATTCCGCCAAGCTTCGTAGGATATACCGCGATACGAATCTTCAGATCTTGTTCGGCGTGACCCTTGTGGCCGTGATGGGCGTTTCCAGCATCGCCCCGGCCCTGCCGAGGATGCTGCACGCCATGGCCATTCCGCCCGCTGAGTCGTGGTGGCTTATCTCGTCCTTTACGGTGCCGGGGGTGCTTTTTGCGCCTGTGGCCGGTGTGCTGTCCGATACCTACGGGCGCAAGGCCGTGCTGGTGCCGTCGCTGGTTATCTTTGGCCTGTTTGGCGGGCTGTGCGCGCTCACCACCAATATGTGGGTGCTGGTGGGCCTGCGCTTTCTGCAGGGCATTGGCGCGTCGTCCCTGTGGGCGCTGTGCGCCACTATTATTGGCGATATGTACGCCGGGCGCGAGCGCATGCAGGCCATGGGGTACAGCGCCAGCGTGTTGTCCATTGGCACCACCATATTCCCCCTCGTGGGCGGCGGGCTGGCGGCCGTTGGTTGGCAATGGCCCTTTGAACTGCCCCTGCTTGCCCTGCCGCTGGCCGTGGTGGTTGCGCTGTGGCTCAAGGTGCCGCAGCCGCAGGGCAAGGGCGAATTCATGAAGCAGATGCGCCGCGCCGTTGTGCGGGCCTCGTCCCCGCGCGCGCTGTGTTTGTTCGCTACCACCGGCGCGTCCTTCATCATTTTGTACGGCGTCATCATCACCTACCTGCCCATCTATTTATCCTCCACCTTTGCGGCCACGCCGCCGGTTATCGGGTCCATCATCGCCATATCCAGCCTGACATCGGCGGGTGTGGCGTCGCAGGTGGGGCGGCTGTCCGGCTGGGTGGCGCCTCGGACGCTGCTGGTGGCGGCCTTTGTGCTGTACGCTCTGTCCGCCGTACTCATTCCGGTGATGCCGGGCGCGTGGAGTGTGGCGGTTCCTGTGCTGCTCTTTGGCGTGGCGCAGGCCTTTAATATCCCCACCGTGCAGGCGCTGCTGGCGGGGATGGCTCCCATGGAGGAGCGCGGCGCATTTATGGCCCTTAATGGCATGGTACTGCGCATTGGGCAGACCCTTGGCCCTTTGGTTATGGGCACGGCCTATGTCCTTGGGGGACTGCGCGGGGTGTTCTGGACCGGCGGCGTCATTGGTACGCTGATGGTGGCCGTGCTGACTGGTGTGTTCGTCTTCGGCCGGAGTTTGGACGGGCAGGAGGATGGGGGCGTGGCGAAGTAGCGCCGCAGTAAAGGCCGGGGACGCCCCGGCCCACAATAACTTTTGGGCGATGCCGCATGCGGCGTCGCCTTTTTTGTTAGGCGGTGGCTGGCTCGGGCAAATGGTCCGACGCGCAGTGGTCGGGCAGGGGAAAGCTGATGCTGACAAGGGTGCCGTTGTCGTTGGAGTAGGTAAAGGCGCCCTGCAGTTGGAATGTGACAATGTTGGTGATGAGGCGAAGCCCCATGCTGACCGCTGTGGCCGGTGCGAAGTCCGGCGGAATGCCCACGCCGGTGTCGGCAACGGAGAGGTGCACGGTGCTGCCATCACGCCACAGGCGCAGGCGCAGGGTGCCGTCAGCCCCGTCCGGGAAGGCGTGCTTGAGGGCGTTGCTGACCAGTTCATTGACCACCATGCCGCAGGGGCTGGCCGTGGCGATGGGCAGGGATACGGGGGTGAGGTCGTACTCAATGGTGATGCGCCGCGCGTCAAAGACCACCTGCAGGTGGGCCGTGAGTTGGCGCATGTACTGGGCAAAGTCGATGGTGTCGAACCTGTCGCTGCGGTAGAGCAGGGTGTGCACCAGACTGATGCTGTGGATCTTTGTGGACAGGTCGCCGGCCAGTTCGGCCACGGCGGGGGTGTCCGCGCGGCGTTGGGCCATGTCCAGAAGCCCGGAGATGACTTGCAGGTTGTTCATGACGCGGTGGTGCACCTCCTGCAGGAGCATGTTTTTCTCCTCCAGGGACTGCTCAATGCGCCGCTGCATCACCGCGCGCTCGGCGATTTCGTTCTCCAGGCTGGTGTTGGCGTCCTGCAGGGCCTTGGTGCGCTCGTCCACCAGTTCTTCCAGCCGCTCCTTGTGGCGGCGCAGTTCGGATTCCATAGCCTTGCGTTCGGTGATGTCGATGCCAACGCCAAGGACTGCGGAGTGCCCCGCCGTGGTGAAGGGAATTTTGCTGGTTTCGTAGATGCGGGTCTGTCCGCCTGCGCAGGTGAGTTCTTCCTCGTAGCCGATGCGGGAGGCGCCGGTACGCATGACTTTTTTGTCGTCCATAATAAAGCGCACGGTCTGCTCGGGCAGGGGGGAGGTGAGTTCGGATTGCTTTTTGCCCACCAGTTCCCACGGTTTCAGGCCGTGGATGGAGGCAACGGACGTGTTGGCAAGGATGAAGCGGCTTTCCTCGTCCTTGGCGAAGATAAGGTGCGGCACAAGGTCGATAATCTGCCTTAGCTGGGCTTCGCGCAGGGTGAGTTCACGCTCGGTGACGCGGCGGGCGCTGAGTTCCTCATGCGTGCGGCGCTGCTGCCGGTGCAGCATGTAGGCGACAATCATAAATAAAATGGCCGTCACGGCCGTGTACAGCCACACGGCGGCGGTATTGTCGTACATGGTGACGGAGTAGGTCATCAGCCCAAAAACTGAGCCGTCCGCCCGCGTGAGGGGGACTTTGAAGCACACTCCGGGGCGGCCATGCAGGGTACAGTCGTTTTTGCTTGGCGTTTTGGCGGCAAGGGCGGCCTTGGCGCGCTCGGACGGCTGCGTGCCGACGCGCTTTGCGTCGCTGGAGGCGATGATGCGTGGCTCGGCATCGGGGGACGTGGTGGTGATGATGTTGATGGTCATCACGCTGGTGCTGTGGCGCGCGAGTTCTGTAAGCTCGTGCTGAATATGGGGGATGTCTTCTGGGTGGTGCGTGAGTTCGTAGGCGAAGTGGCGGGCCAGTGCGCCCGTGGTGTCTGCAATGCTGTTGAGGTGGCTTTGTTTGTTGTGCTCAATGGTGGTGGCGATGGTCAGGACGGTCAGCGTGATGAACAGCACAAGGTACACGAGCAAGGACAAATTCGTCCCTGCACCGGTGGAGCGGCTGGCAGCGGGCGGACGTGGTTCGGCGCTTGAGGTGGTCGGCATGGCGGCGGCGTCGTACTCCCTATGCGAAAGGGTGGTTGGAGCATCCTGTGTGGATGGATACTCGTTCTTTCGGCATAGTCGAGAACGCCGTGCGGGGCAAGTTGCTTTGGAAAGTATTGCGTATGGATATGTAAATATGATGCGCTATGGCGCAAACAACAACGGGCGGAGCATGGCTCCGCCCGGAAGTAATTGTGCGGGAAGTGTGGAGGCTAGACCGCTATGTCCAGCAGTGCACCCGTCTGGAGGAGTCCGGTTTGGTCCTGCCCCATTTCGCCCATGATGTTGCCTGCAAACATGGAGAATGCCTGCCCGGCGTCTGTGCCAAAGCGGTCGGCGATGAGGGTGGTGGCCTTTTGTAGGGCGCTGCGCAGGGAGGAAGGGGACAGCTTCTGGTCCAGCGTCTCGCGCAGGATGGTGGCCACGTCGCCCGCGGTATCCCTGCCGTAGGTGTCCATCACATGGGACATCACGTCGGGAATGGCCTGCGCGACGGGGTTCTTTTGCCCTGCGGCGTAGAACTTTTCCAGCGAGCCGTTGTCGAAAAAGTCGTTGATGGCGGCGTTCAGTTCGCCATTGAATTGGCTCATGAGCGAGTCGCCCGCGGCCATGCCGTGGTTGCGGTCCACCATGCGCAGAACGTCAAGCAGGCCCTTGCTGAGGGTTTCCTCGTCCGTATCTCCGGAGGCGTCAATGCGCCGGGCGACCAGCACCATGGCCGCGGCCTGTGCTTCTTCGCCAAAGTTTTCGCGGATGAACTTCATGGAGTTGTCCAGCGCCTTGGCAAGGGCGCTGCGGGTGGAGGAATCCTGCTCGCTTTCACGCGGGGCGAGGTTCAAAACAAGATTTTCGCCGAAGGAGCGGGTGGTCTGTTCCTGCCGCTGCGAGCGCGAGGCGGGAGAAACGGTCCGCACCGTGGAATCGGGCGAGAAGGGCAGTATGGGCTGTGCGGCGTATGTGACGTTGGCGATATCCATGATGACTCCTTGCCGTGATGTTGGCTGAGAGTCGTATCGGCGTTTTGCGGCAGGACATTAGACCCGCGGCGCAAAAAGGTGCGGCGGTGCAGGGTGCGGGTGTGGGCTGGAGTGGTTACGCGGTGGCGTTGGTTTGGCGCAGCAGTGTGTGCAGGTAGCTGGTATAGCAGTTCATAACGCCGGGAGGGTTGTCCCGCAGTTGCATGCCGATGAGGTGCGTCTGTCCGCTTCGCTCGTTGGTTGTGTTCCAGACGGCGGTGGCCCTCAGTGTTGGCTCAAAGGGCAGGGCCTTGTCGATGATGGAGACGCGAAGGGGCGTGCCCGGAGAGATGGCGCTGTCGTTGGTGACGCAGGCCATGCCGCCCTCGCTGATGTCGCGGGTGCGGGCGTAGAGTTGGGGGTGGCCGTTTGATTGGTCCGAGCAGAGCAGGTCCAGCGCGAGGAAGTGCCGCTCATGGGCGCGCATATCCTCGGCGCGGGTGCTGACGCGGTTGCGGCCCGAGCGTTTGGCCCGGTACAGGGCGCGGTCCGCCGCGGCGATAATGCTGCGCGGCGAAGTGCCGCAGGCAGGGAAGCCCGCCGCACCAATGCTGATGGTGACGATGGACAGGTCCGGCACCAGCAGGGAAAAGTTTGTGCGCTCCACGGCGGTGCGGAAACGCTCGCCCACGGCGTAGACGTTGTCCGGCCCGGTACCGGGGAGGATGATGGCGAATTCCTCGCCGCCGTAGCGGGCCGCCCGGTCCATGCCGCGCGCCGTCCGCGTCAGTGTGGCGGCGATGGTCTGCAGGACAAGGTCGCCAGTTTGATGCCCGAAATGGTCGTTAACACGCTTGAAGTGGTCAATGTCCACCATCAGCAGGGAAAAGGGCGTCCCCGCGCGGCGCGAGCGCTCAATCTCGCGCTCCAGCTCAAGGTTGAAGGCGCGGCGGTTGTACAGTCCTGTCAGGTCGTCGATGTGGGCAAGGCGCTCGCACTGTTCAAGGATGTGCGCCTCAATGGCGACCGGAGATTGCAGGCGCGGGTGCAAACGGGTGAAATAATCCGCCACCGTGGCGAAAATACTGATGTCCTGCTCGCCAAGTTCGCGCATCCGCTGTTGATGGCGCAGGATGCCGAGCCAGTGCTCGCGGGCTTCGTCCGAAGGCAGGGAAATATGGGCAAGGAAGTAAATGGCGCGGCTGAAAATATCCGGGCTGTAGACGGCTTCCATCGCGTCGATGAATGCATGGAGGGACTCGCCCGGTTCGGGCGATGTTGCCAAAAACTCAGGGAGTGTCGCCAGTGGCGATCCGCGTTGCCAATGTCCCATAAGGGCCTCCTGCGAAACTGGTGCGCGCTGAAATGGCGCACGGTCCTTGGGATGCTCAAGCCTACGATAGTGGCGCCAGCACGTCAATGCTGGCGCAGAAGTTAGGGTGCTAATTATATGTGCGTCGCAGAGTGGTGCCGCATGGCAGCACGAGCGCGCTGTGGCAGGTGGCTGTGGGCGCAATGCAACATCCCGGATTTGCGCGCTTTTGCGTTGCGGGGGGATGTGCTATCGTCCGGTGGACGACTCCCTCATGCCGTCGGAGAGGCGCGAAGGAGGGAGAGGGCGCTGCCACTGTTTGGGAAGAGCAGGGCGGGCCGTGGGTGCTGCGCAAAGTACAATGGAACGTGATGCCTGAGCCTTGCGCCAGAGTGGCCGTATATCCCCGCGGCGTGCAGAGTCAGCCAACCCAGCAAAAAGTGAGGGAGGGTAAGCCATGATGCTTCCACAGGATGAAGCGCGGACGAAATATTGCCCGCACCTGAAGGCGGAGGACGGGAAAATTCGCCTGTGTCAGGGCGTGCAGTGTATGATGTGGCGCTTTCGCTATGCCGACAAGAACGGCGACCATGATGAAGGCTATTGTGGGCTGGCTGGAAAACCCGCCGGGGCGCGGTAGCGCCCTCGGGCGGTGTTGTGGCGTAGGGGGGACAGAGAGGCGAGCGCTGGCCGGCGGCTATTCGTCGGCGAGGCCTCGGGTGCTCCACGGGTGGGTGAATATCCAGTCGCCGCAGAGCAGGTTGCAGGGCGGCGTGATTTCTCCGGTGATGCGGTCTGCCGGGTCGAGGGCGGCGGCGTCCTCCGGGGTGACGGCAACGGCGCGTGCGGCGCAGCCAAGGCCGTAGGGCGGCATAAGATTTGGCAGGTCCGGGTCCGAGGCGTCGATATATTTGCCGCTGAGGGCGGCGCAGAAGTCGCAGGTGTTCGGCGTGTTCTGCACGTCGATGCGCAGGGCGGCGATGTCGCCGGACGGGACGGGGTCCTGCACGCGGGCGATGAGGCTGAGGGCTTCTGCCCTGCGGGCTTCATACCACTGCAAAAAGGTGTCGATGTCGGCGGGGTCGGCCTCATATTCCTCAAACATGCACCAGATGACCTGTCCGCTCAGGCGGCGGAGAAGTGGGTGGCAGTCCACCAGTGCCGGGGGAAAATTCTGTGGATTGGACATGCCGCCCATGTACGGAAAAAGCGGTCTCAATGCAAGGCCAACCGGGCCTTGCGACCGCTGCAAACCGGGGCGCGGCATGCAAAACAAACGCAAGGCGGCCTGAAAAGGGCAGAGCGCTACCGGAGAACGGTGGCAAAGAGGGAGACGGATGGCGCAGGCGTATGCATATTTCGCCAAAAAGCGTTTCGTCACGCGCCTTTTGTGGTATAAAGGAAAATTTTGTACGATTTTGGTTGACTTTTGCGCCCCGCCGCCTGAATATGGAGTCAATGGAAAAAAGTTCTTTGAAAGATCAGCGATCCATTACCGCTTAAGAGGTTTTCTACTTCTTACGACTCCGGTCCGGCAACGCGAGCCGGGAGGGGAATCCACCCACGCGCGGGGAGGTTCCGCCGGAGAGAATAAACAGGAAAAAAGCCCGTTCCCTGCTGGCCTGCGCCGCACAACGGGATTTTTTTGAAACACGCTTTTCGCGGGCGGCACCTGTTAAGCGGCAAGCGCATGCCGGGATGAATGACGCCAACGCGGAAGACCCTTCCGCGAGACGCGGCGCGAGTTTCGCGCCAGTATGGCCAGAATGTTTCGGTTGGCGTGTTAGTGTGCAACACTGAAGCGAACCTCAAACCAGTGTGTTGAGGCCGTGGATTTGGGCAACGACGGAAACCATTCCCTACTCCCCCCGATGACTGTGAGGACAGTCGCCGGGGGGATTTGTTTTTTCTGCGGTGCGTGACGCAGGCCGGGGGCGCTGGTATGCTTGTACAAAGCCGTCCGCCGTTGGAGCCGTGTTGCAACTGAATAGTGAGCTGTGAACCGTGGTGGACGCAGGAGGACGGGCAATGCTTGGGAGCGTCTGGTGGCGAAAGTGGGTGGCACGCCGGAAGGGGGGGCACGCGGTTTTTGCGTGTGATGACGCCCTTGCGCGCGTGGCCGACTGCGTCATGGATGCCTGCGAATACGTTGTGGCCCTTGGCGGCGAGGCCCCGGCCAATGCCCTGCACCTTGCCGCACGCGCGCAGGACCGCGAGTGCCTTGCCTGCGAACATGAGAGCGACCGCTACCACACCGCGCTCAATCTGGGCGCGGCCAGCAAGAACTTCTATCTCTACAACCTGACCCCCGCCGAATTTCTACGGCATATCGACACGGAAAAACCCTACCTGTATTCCCGCGACGCTCTTGTTGTGCTGGATGTCGCCGGTGGCGGGGCGCGGCGCGACGTCCTTGCGGAGATGGAGCACATTTGTGGGCGTTTTGAAGGGGCGTTTGTACTGCTGGTGGGGTGCCGGGTTCCTGGTGGAACGGGGTTTACCGCCACCCGTGTGGATGGCCACGACTTTTCCCTGCGCGACGCGCGGGTGTGGCGGCTGTTGGAGGACGGCACGATTTTTTATCCGCGCTACAGGATAACAGGGCGGCGGCGTGGCGCTGTCCCCGGCTGGGGGCTGGCGACCCTTGGCCGTAATGCGCTCTACACCTTCCCGGACGCCATTATGCGCGACCTGCGGCGCGTTGAGTAGGGCTGCGTGCAGGTGAAAGCCGCTTCGGGCGCGCAGTGGCGCGGAGATGACGGGGCGGGCGCACACCGTGCGGGGCCTCGCCTTGCAGAAAAGGTTTTTTCGTCGTGGGGGGCACCTGGGGATGGACATCCTTGCGGCGCCCAAGCCGGAACAACGCAGCGCGGCGTCCTGCCTAGGCAGGGCGCCGCGCTGTGTTGTGGGGAAAGGGCAGGACGTTATTTGACGGAGTCAACGGGCATGTCCGCGCCCTTCCAAGCAAAGATGCCGCCGGGGTGACGGTAGACATTGGTGTAGCCGAGGCGCTTTGCCCACATCGCGCCGTTGTGGCTGCGCGTGCATTTCACGAAGCCGCAGTACACCACGATGGTGCGGTCCTTGTCGGGGCCGAGCAGGGCTGTGAAGTCGTCCACGGTTTTGCCGCCGGTCTCGGCGGTGTCCCACTCGTCCATTTCCGGGATGGGGAACAGGAACTGCTCCGCGCCGGGGATGTGGTTTTTGGCGTAGCTGGCCTCATAGGGCATGGTGTCGATGACGAGCATGTCCGGGTCGGCCTTCATGCGCTCGGCCAGCTCCTGCGTGGTGATGACGTCGTACCCGCCACGCTGCACTTCACGCACGAGCTTAACCGCGCTCTGCTCGGTTTCCACTTCCTTTTCAAATTTGTTGGTGCCGAAAAAGGCGGAAGCGTTGGCGGACAGGCCAAGGACAAAAACAGCCGTGAGGACGAGGGTGATCAGTGAGCCGTGGTGGCGCATCAGGAGGTTCCCCTTGTTGAAGGTCTGCGGAAAAAGACAAGCGCCGACAACGGGCGCAAAACCGCCCCGTTGGCCCGGCGCCACCAGTACGCGTAGGCGATAAGCCCCATGAACATGACATCGCGCGCAAAGGCCCAGCGCATCCCGCTGAAGAAGGATGGCTCCGTGGGTGCGGTGCTAAAACAGCCGCAGGCGATATCAAGGCCGATGGCGATACCCCGGGCAAGGAAAACGAGAAAGATGGCATTCATGGCGGTGATGACCCCAAGGCTGCCGCGGATGTCCGCAATCAGCCCGATGCCTGCGCCCACTTCCACAAAGGGCAGTACGTGCGCCGTGAGGCCCGACAGGGCAGTGGGCAAAATGCCGTAGCTGTCTATGGAGGCGGCAAAGGCCGGGATGTCCTGCATTTTGGTCAGCCCGGCAAAGACGAAGAGCGCCCCCAAAAGCACGCGCACGCCACAATAGACGACTCGCGCATCACGAATGCGCCGCACCGTGCGTGGCAAAAGTTCCTTTTTTCTCAAAGTGTTGTCCTTGCTTTTCGGGATGGGGCGTAAGCCCTATTGTGATTGTTACGTTGGACGGGACGGCGCGACCAATTGTTTGTTTGTATGCGTTGCTGGCCGGGCTATAGCGAGAAGTAATAGGAACTTGGCAGAAAATTGTCGGCGGGATGTCATTTCCGCTTGACAACGATTTCACTTTGATTGACTGTTCAACCAGTTCAAATATGCACAAAGTCCGACGCTAACGAGTTACGCCCCTGCCTGTCGCCACACTGTGGCACCGCCTTATCGCTGCGCTGGGTCTCCAGAATGCGGCATTAAATCGTAAATTTCTTTACACTTTCGCGTTCATGGGCGGGCAAGGTCTGCAAGCCAGCTGCGGCAGCTTGCATAAAAGGGGAGTACTTGCGCAAGCCGTTTATGCTTGCGCAGCGTCGTCCATACACTGTTCGGAGTAGAGCACCATGACACTTTTGTACGACAGATCAAGAGGCAGGATATGCTGCCGCTGGAAAGAGCCGGCAGTCATGCGCTTTCAGGGCCGGGAGGTCGTTATCGACCGCCAGAAGCGCACGTCCGTGCGTGTGTCCGAGTTGGGCACCATCAATAAACGCGACATGGCCGCCATGCGCCGATATGGCCGCAGCCGTGTGGTTTCCCTGTTCCACAAGGCGCTGCTGCGCTATGGCGTGTTTACCAAGAATTACACCCCGGAGCCGTGCCAGGTTTGCGGCGAAACACAGGGCGTGCGCGCCTGTTTCGACCCGGAAACCCACCGCCTCGCGTGGATGTGCCCCAAGCACGCCACCGCCATGAGCGAAGAGCGCCAGGATACGGCGCAGGCTGTGTAGCGACCTTTCGACGCGACACGCAAAAAAAGCCCCCCGCACTGTGCGGGGGGCTTTTTTTGCGTCTGTAATCCCCGGACTGGGGTGAGCGGCGGGACGTGCAATGCCTTTGGTGAAAGCTCGGAGCGGCGCCTGTGAAAGCCGGGGAAGGGCTGTTGTACCATGCCTCGGCGAATGGCATCCGGTGCGTAAGGGCGAAAGGGCGGTGCATGCCGTACCGCATCCATGAACGCCGTATTGCATGACGGTTTGGGGCAGGGGATTGTCGAAATGGCTGATATGGCTTGTGAAAATCGTGAAGAGGGGGGCGAATGAGGGAGCAAGGCGAGGCCGCCCGCGTCAGCGTCGGGTGCGTGCGGGCGCACTCAGGCTAGTCTACGACTTCGCGGTGGACCTGCTCTGTGGTGCGTATGGATTTATCAAGGTCGATGCCGCTTCGCTCTTCCGTCCCGCGCATGCGGCGCGCGGCGCGGGTTTTGTTGTCGATGTCGCGGTTGAGGATGAGGGCGGCCTTTTGGGCGAGGGCGGCGGCCAGCAGGTTCATGGGCGCGAGCAGAAACAGCACCTCCGGTTCACCCAGCAGCAGCCCGGCCATGCAGCCGGAGCTGACAAGCAGAAGCGCGGAGCCAACGCCGATGGCCCCAATGTAGAGGTGCCCCAGCCCGCCAAGGGCGAGGGACATGACAAAGGCGGCCTGCGCGTTTTTTTTGCGCCGGGTTTTTCGCAGACTGTCCGAGGCCATGCGCGCCAGATAGTCCCGTTTGAGCTGTGCGGCGTCGTCCCGCTTTTCGCTGTCCTTTCCCTGCCTTTCTGCGCCGAGCAGGTTCCCCGGACGCGCCACCTTGTCCCATGATGAACGTCCCGTGACGATGACGCGTCCCGGGTCCACGGGTTGGGGTGCCCAGTCTTTGGGCGTTGCTGGAATGTCGAAGAACAGCGGCTCCGGCGCGGAGGGGCCGGGCGGGGTGTCGCCGCGAGTCTGTGCGGCGCTGTCGTCCTCGGACGCATGCTCCACGTCTGCACGGTGGCGCGTTGCCGGGGACGTGGCAGGCGGCGTAGGCGAGGCGCTGTCCGCGCGCCGCGTGAGGTCTTCGGATGCGCTTTGCGTCAGCCGGGTGAGCGTGCGCAGAAAGTCCTCGCGGTCGATGTCGCCGCGGCTGAGGGCTTCCTCAAGCTGCCGGATGCGTTCGGACAGGGCCGTGTCGGTCACGTGCTGCTCCGAAGTGGTGCGTGCGTGGTAGAAGACTCCATATATTGTTATGCCTGAGAGGCGGGGCAGGAGCAAGATGGCGCAGCGCGTTTGGGGAAGGAGAAGCATGGCCTTGCCCTTGCCTGCGCCAGTGGGTACTCTTCGCGCCAAGGTGCGCCGCGTTCACGGCGCGCGTTTAACCATACGGGGTTACGGAATGAAACGCATTGAATGGACGGAAGACCTGCGCGTGAACATTGGCGAGATTGACGCGCAGCATCAGCGGATTATTACCATGATACAGACGCTGGACGACGCATGGCGCCGGGGGGACCGCTCCGTCCTACTCGATGTGCTGCGCGAGCTGGTGGACTACACGCGGGAGCACTTTGCCGCAGAGGAAAAGTACATGGACCGGTTTCTCTACGACGGGTATGATGCCCATGTGGAGCAGCATATGGAGTGTAGCCTGAAGGCTACCGAATTCTATGGCGAATATCTGAGCGGTAATGAAGACTTGATGAAGGAGGTGCTGGAGTATTTGACCCAGTGGTTCCTGAATCACATCTCCGGCACGGATAAGAAGCTGGGCGCGTATCTGAATGGGCAGGGCGTGCGGTAGGACGCTTTTCACACCTTGCGCGGGGGCCGCGCAGCATTGCAACACCATCACCAAGGACCGGCAGACAGCGTGACAACGCACGACGGAAATAGCATGGAGACAGACACACAGACTCAGGCCCGACAAAGCGCCATAACGCGGGGCCTGACGTATTTTTTTGAGACCGTAGCCCACGGGTTTGACTCCGTGCATGCCTTCTGGGAAGGGGAGGTGACCTCGCGCCGGTTGGCGACGGCCATTGTTGTGGTGTTTTTAGGCTCGCTGGCAGCTATTGAGATGAACCGATGGGGGCTTTTTCCCGCGTCCATCGCCCGCGTGGTGCCGACAAATCATTTTTACGCGGTGAATATGGCCTTTACCCTGCTGCTGCTTCAGGAGGTGATGCAGCTTGTGCTCACTCTGCCCCGCTCCTTTTCGCGGGCTGTGGGCAAGCAGTTTGAGATATTGGCCCTTATCCTGTTGCGTAGCTGCTTTAAGGAACTCGTCAACATCCACGAGCCGTTGGTCTTTCCGCAGGACATGACTCCGCTGCTCCGCATCCTGTCCGACGGCATGGGCGCGCTGGTGGTGTTTGTGCTGCTGACGGTGTTTATCCGGGTAGGGAAGGCGCGCAAGGTGCACCACGACGGGGCGGGACTCTATGCCTTTGTGTTGACCAAAAAAGCGCTGTCACTCTTGCTGCTGGCTCTTTTTGCCGTGCTTGGCGCGTACAACCTGTGGCTTGGCGTATCCGGCGCGGAGATGTTTGACTTCTTTACGGTGTTCTACACCGTGCTTATCTTTAGCGATATTTTCATTGTGCTGGTGGCCCAGCGGCATTTGCCGGGCTTCGTGGCCATGTTCCGCAACTCCGGGCTGGCGCTGAGCACGGTGTTTATCCGCCTCGCGCTGGTTGCGCCGCCATACTACAACGCCGCCATGGGCGTGGCGTCCGCGCTGTTCGCCATTATGATATCGCTGGCGTACAACTACTATATGACTGGGCGGCTCATCGCCAAAAGGCGGCGCTGACGGCACGGGTTTTAGACTTTACGGTCCGTTGACTGGCCGGAAGGAGCACTCCGCTTCCTTTCGGCCTTTTTCATGGCGTCGCGAAAGTCGCTTTTCGCGCGGCGGTGGGCTTGTACCAAGAAGTAGATGGCGCCTCCGGCGGCAAGAAGGGCAAGCAGCCAACTCATGCGTCCTCCGTGTCGGAAGGGGGAAGGGGAGCGTGGGCCTCCCCGCCGTGGGGGTCGTCTTCTCCGCCGGTTTCGTCGTGCGGAGGATTTTCGCAGACGTCATCCTTCCAGCGGTCGATGTCGTCGCGGTACTCCGTAAGGGGCAGGGCGCATCCGCAAGCCTTGCAGACAACCGTGGCGCGTGCTCAGCGTCCCTCAATGGCGGCTGGGCCGCCGCAGATGTGACAGGCAAGGCGAATGTCGTCCATGCAGGCTCCTGTCGCGGGCTATGGCTCGCAGTGTGGGGCTGGTCCCTGCGGAGTAGGCTGGGCGCGGAGCCAGTCGCGGAATGTGGCCTCCGGCAAGGGCTTGGCGTAATAGTAGCCCTGCGCCGTAACGCAGCCGAGGGAGCGCAGGAAGTTTAGCTGCGCCTCATTTTCCACGCCTTCGGCTACCACTGTCAGTTCCATGCTTTTGGCCATGGCCTGAATGGTGCTGGTAATGGCCGCGCTCTTTTTGTCGTTCTCCACGTTGCGGATAAAGGCTTGGTCAATCTTAAGGGTGTCCAGCGTGAATTCCGTCAGGTACGACAGCGACGAATATCCCGTGCCGAAGTCGTCCACGGCGATGGTGACGCCAAGGCGCTTGAGGCTTTTGAGCGTTTCGGAAACGCGCACCACGTCCTGCACCAGCAGGGCTTCGGTGATTTCCAGCTCAATGAAGCGCGGGGCAAGGCTGTGCTCTTTCAGGCAGCGCTCCACCATGGCCACGATGTTACTCTCCAGAAACTGGCGCGGGGAGAGGTTGACGGCGATGCGCAGGTCTTCGTGTCCTGCGGCGTGCAGGCGGCTGCATGCCGCGCAAGCCTCGCGCAGGACCCACTCGCCAACAGGCACGATAAGGTCGCCCTTTTCCAAAATGGGGATGAACCGGACGGGGGAGACAAGCCCCCAGTCGGGGTGGTTCCAGCGGATGAGCGCCTCCGCCCCGGTAACGTGCCCGGAGTCGATGTCCACCTTGGGCTGGTAGTACAGCTCAAATTCGCCGCGCTCGATGGCATGGCGCAGGGCGGTTTCCAGTTGCAGACGCTCCGAGGCGCGCTCCGTCATTTCCGTGGAGAAGAACGCGTAGGTATTGAAGCCGACCTCACGCGCGTGGTGCAGGGCGTTTTCCGCGTTTTTCATGAGTTCTTCGGCGTCGGTGGCGTCGTCCGGGAAAATGGCGATGCCCATGGTGCAGGTGAGGAACGCCTCGCCCCCCGGCAGGGCAAAGGCCGGGGCAATGGCCTGTTGCAGGCGGGGAATAATCTGCGTGAGGGATTCGGAATCCGCAACGCCGGGAATCATCATGGCAAATTCGTCACTGCCAAGGCGCGCGGCGGTCAGCCCGTCGGTAAAGGCCGCCTTGATGCGCTTGCTGGTTTGCTGCAGCACATCGTCGCCACTGGCGATGCCCATGGATTCGTTCACGTTTTTGAAGTTGTCGAGGTCAAAGAGAATGACGCCGACGCCGCTTTGGTTGTTTTGGGCGTGGGAGAGTTCCTGCGCCAGCAGGTTCATGAACAGCGCGCGGTTTGGCAGTTCCGTCAACACGTCGAAGTTGTTCAGGCGGTAGATGCTCTCCGCGCTCTTTTTTTCGCGCGTCAGGTCCGAGAAGGTGCCAATGAAGTTGACCACCTCGCCCGAGGCATCCTTGAGGGTGGTGATGCGCAGCCACGCGGGGAAGAGTTCGCCGTCTTTCTTGCGGTTCCAAATCTCCCCGCTCCATTTGCCGTCAAAGCTGATGCTCTCCCACATTTTGGCGTAGAAGTCGCGGTCGTGGCGGCCACTTTTGAGGGTGTTTGGGCGGTGGCCCAGCACTTCCTTGGGTGTGTAGCCCGTCAGCTCGGTAAAGGTGCGGTTCACCTCCACGATGCGGTTGTCGCTGTCCGTGATGATGATGGAGTCGCTGCTTTGCTCAAAGACCTGCGCGGCAAGGCGGATGCTGTCCTCGCTGCGTTTGCGCTCTGTAATGTCCATGAGCGCGGCGATGTAGCCCCGGTTGGGGTCTGTAAAGTCCAGGTGGCGCAGGGACATGAACACGGAAACATGGGTGCCGTCCTTACGGCGCATTGCGGCGTCGAGGCTGGCGGAGCCGGAGCGGTCCAACGACTGGATAAGATGCGCGCCAACGCGGCGGTATTCCCGGTTGGTGGCGTAAATGTCGTGGGTGTCCATGCCCGCAAGTTCATCTTCGTCATAGCCAAGCAGTCGCCCGAGGGCAGGGCTGGCCCACTCGATGATGCGGCCCTTGCCAAGAAGCAGTCCCGACGGGGACACCGACAGGATGGTCTCCATGGTTTGCCGGTGTTCCTCCAGCTCGGTGGTACGGCGCTCCACGGCGCGCTTGAGGCGGGCGTTGAAGCTAAAGAGGGCAAAAAGCCCACCGCCCGTCAGCAGGATGGCAACGCCAAGGGCCCATAACAGCAGCTTTATGGACGATGGAAGGACGCCATTTGGCTGGAAGAGGAATGCGTCAATGGGCCTCACGGAGTCAATAAAGCCGAGGTCGGCGAAGGTTGTGGCGATGTGCTCCCAGCGCGCGGCGTTCATGGTGCCAACAGGCACAAGCTTGGGCATCATGAGGCTGCGCAGTGCCTCGGCCTCGCGCAGGAGGGTTTGGGTTGTGGTGTGCGGGGCGTAGGTTTGGGTGATGTGCCGGGCGACGTCCTCCGGGTGGCTCATGGCGTAGTCCCAGCCGCGCAGGCTGGCTCGCACAAAGCGCTGGGTGCGGTCGGTGTGGGTGGTGGCCGTGTCCTTGGTGGTATAGAGGCAGTCGCCGTAGAAATCGATGCCGTAGGTCATGGGCGCCAGCTCGGTGACGGGCACGCCCATCTCGCGCAGGGCAAAGGTTTCGTTGGTGGTGTAGCCGGACAGGGCGTCCACCTGCTTGGTGTACAGCGGTGTGACGTCCCACGTGTGGTGGGTGAATTCCGTGTTGCCTGTGGTGACCCCCGCGGATTGGAGCATGGCGCGGATTTCCGCGTCCTGCTCCATGTAGGCCATGATGCGCTTGCCTTTCAGGGCCGAGGGGCTGGAGATGCCGGAGTCTGACCGGACAAGAAGTACGGCCGGGGAATGCTGAAAGATGGCGGCAAGGGCGACAAGGGGAGTGCCGCGCTGGTAGTCCAGCATGGCCTGAGCGTTGTGCACGGCGTAGTCCGCCGATCCATCAAGAAGCGCCGCAAGAGGGTTCTGTCCGGGGACGCCCTCGCGCAGGGTCACGTCGAGCCCTTCGTCCGCGTAGTAGCCTTCCTTCAGTGCGGCGTAGTATCCGGCAAATTGGAATTGATGCAGGTATTTTAGCTGCAGGACAATCTGTTCGGCGTGCGCGGGACGCGCCGGAAGGGAGAGGGCCCACCCCAGAAAGGCTACCAGACAGATGGCAAGAAGGCGGCGTAGCATAATACTTTAGAAATACCCGTAATGCAGAGATGATGGCAAGGGCGCAGACACTATTGGGCGCTTTCCGACAGGAGTTCTTTCTTGCGGATGGCGATGGCGTCCTCCACAGCTTCTGCGGCCTCGCTGAGTTCGTAGTCCTCGCTGGATTCGATAAGCGCGGTCTGGACGTTCAGCTCGCGCATAATGCGGACCTCGCCGGCGTTGAAATAGCCGCGCCACGCGGTGACGGTCTGTTCGCGCTTGCCGAGGCGGGCCAGGGTGAGGCCAAGGTAGAGCGAGGAAAAGTTGTCTTTGCCGAGGTCGCGCAGAACGCGGTCGAACTCCACCTTTGCCTGCACGTACTGCCCGGTGCGGTACAGGCAGTAGCCAAGGCGCTGGCGCGCTTCGCTGTGGTGGGGCAGGCGTTTGATGCACTCCCGGTACTCGGGGATGGCGGCTTCGTAGTCGGATGCGGCGTAGGCTTCCCCCGCCCGCAGAAACGCTGCGCGCCCGTGTTTCACGTCCTGCTGGGGCGTTGTGGTGTTGTCTGCCGGGGTGGTGAATTGCTCGTTTTTGTGCGCTTTTGACGCCTCAAGGCGCTCCTGCGATGTCTCGCGGAGCTTGCGGAATCCGCCGAACAGAAGATCCCGTCGTGACAGGCCTTTTTTTCCTTCAGATGAAGCCACCGTGTCCTCCTTGTCTGTGGTGGCTGAAGAATACCCAATTCACAAAAGGGGTCAACAGATTCCCCCTAGTGCGGCGCTGGAACCACAGGGAATTGCCTTTTTTCGTCAATATAGGCGTCCACGTCGGCCTGCGGCATGGGGCGGGCGTACAGGTAGCCCTGCGCGTAGTCGCAGCCAAACCGCCGCAGAATGGCGGCCTGATAGGGGTGTTCCACGCCCTCGGCGATGACGTCCATATTGAGGATATGGGCCATCTCGATAATGGCGCGGATGATTTCTGCGTTTTGGCCCTCTGGCCCGATGCGCTGCACGAAGGAGCGGTCCACCTTCACCGTGTGCAGGGTGAAGTCCTGCAGGTAGGACAGGGACGAATATCCGGTGCCGAAATCGTCAAGAGACAGGCTGACCCCCAGCCTGCGGAGCATATCCAGTTGGTATTCCGCAGTGTGGGCGTTTTCCATTACGGCGCTTTCCGTAATTTCCAGCTTGATGCTGGACATGCGCGCGCCGGCGGCGGTGGCTGTGGCGCGGATGCGTTCCGACAGGTCCGGCAGGGTGAATTGGTGCGAGGAGAGGTTCACGCTCATAAACAGCGGCGTGTCCGGATAGTGGTGCTGCAAGGTGGCAAGATGGGCGCAGGCCATGTCCAGCACCTGCTGGCCAAGGCCAACGATAAGCCCGGTCTCCTCCGCCGTGTGGATAAAGGCGCTTGGCTCGATGATGCCGTACTGCGGGTGCTGCCAGCGCACAAGGGCCTCAAAGCCCGCCAGCGCGCCGGTGGTGAGCTGGATAATGGGCTGATAGTAGAGGATGAATTCCTCATTATCCACGGCGCGGCGGAGTTCGGCCTCGGTTTCAAGGGCCTGCATCGCCTGCGTGTGCATCTGCTGGGTAAACACGGCCAGCTTGTCCATGCCCGCACTCTTGGCCTGATAGAGGGCGATTTCCGCATCGCGCAGCATAAAGTCGGGGTTTTCGTGCTCTGGCGGGCCAAGGACCAGCCCAATGCCGGCCGAGGGCTGTATCTCGCGCCCGGCAAGGGTCATGGGGCGGCGGATGATGGATTGGATGCGCCGGGCTGTGGCGCGGGCGGATTCCGCATCCACCTTTTCGTGCAGGACGATGGCGAATTCATCCCCGGCAACGCGGCTGATGAAGCAGTCCTGCGGCAATTCCACCTTCAGGCGGTTGGCCATGGCCTTGATGACCATGTTGCCCATGGGGTGGCCGAGGCTGTCGTTGATGACCTTAAACCGGTCAAGGTCCAGATGCAGCAGGGCAAAGGGATGCGGCGCGGCGATGGAGCCTTGCAGATGCTGGATGAGCCGCTCGCGGTTGGGCAGCCCGGTGAGCCTGTCGTAGTAGGCCTGATAGCGCAACTGTTCTTCGGCAATGTAACGCTGGGTGATGTCCGCGTAGATGCAGTAGGAGCCGATGTATTCGCCCTCGAATGTAATGGGCGAGGCCGCGATGGATACGTGCACATCCGCCCCGGTGCGGGTGCGGCGTGTGGTCTCGTGCTGGACGGTTTCGCCCAGCAGGATGGCCTGATTGAGGCCGTCCGCCTGCGACACCTTGTCCGGTGCGACGATGAGCGAATCCAAATGGCGGCCGATGGCATCCTCGCGCGGGTAGCCGAACAGCATCTCAAAGGCGTGGTTCACATCCAGCACGGTGACGCTCCTGTCCACGCGCACAACGGCAAGGGGGGAGTGTTCGAAGAGCTGTTGCAGCAGGGTGCGCTGCTTGCGCATGCCGCGCTCGGCAATTTTGCGCTCCGTGATGTCGCGGACCTGCGCAACGATATAATTCTGCCCCTGCACCGTAAAGGCGCTCAGCCGCGCTTCGATGTCCGCGTTCCTGCCGGAGGGGAGCGCTATTGCGGCCTCCACGGACTGGGGGGTGCCCTGTTCGGCCTTGGCGTAAGCGGCGCGGAAGTCCACACCGCCCGGCACGAATGTGGCCGAGGGCACAATGTCGAAGATATCTTGCCCCGTCACATCATCGGCGCGCACCGAAAGCAGACGCTCCGCCACGGGATTCATGTCCACAATGGTACGCCGCTGGAGGATGAACACCGCCTCGTGAGTGTTTTGGTACAGGATGGAAAAGCGGGCCGTCATTTCGCGGATGGCCGCGGTTTTGCGGCGAAAGCCGATTTGCAGCAGCAGGTTCCACAGCGCAACCGCAATAACAAGGGCGGCGGCGATGGTCAGTTCAAGGCTGTAGCGTTCCAGCAGGAAAGGAAAGGGTCTGTGGTAAGGGACACTGCCCACCCATTTTCGCTGGATGTTCTCCTTTTGTTCCTCGCGGATGGACATGACGCCCTTGCTGAGGATGGAGTGCAGCACCGCGTTCTCCTTGCGCACAGCCAGACACCCATGCTCCCGCGTGAGGGCGGGGCCGGTGGCTTTCACATCCGAAACGCCGGCCTGAAAGATGGCGTAATTGAAGGCGAAGTCATAGGCGGCAACGGCGGCGTAGTGGCCTTTCAAGAGCCCCTGCAACGCGACGTTTGAGTCCGTAAACTCCATAAAGTCGGCCTCGGGATAGGTGCGCCGCAGCAGGGCCGCAAGGGCTGTGCCCTTGGGGATGGCGATGCGGCGGCCATGCAGGTCTGCCGGGGTCTCCACATCCACAACGTGGGCCTGGACGAAAAGGTGGGTTTGATGGTCGCTGACGGGGTCGGTAAAGGCGTAGAACTGGGCGCGGCGCTCCGTTGGCGTCATATCCGGAATGATGTCGATTTCGCCGCTCTGGAGCATGCCGGAGAGTTGGCTCCATTTGGCGGGGATGTATTCGAATGTGACGCCGAGGTTGACGCTGACCAGATTCATAAAGTCCACGCTGAAGCCGCGGGCGTGGCCTTTTTTGTCCTGGTACTGCAGGGGGGTGAAGCTGTCGTCGATGCCGACGCGCATGACGGGGTGGTCCAGAAGGTACTGCCGTTCCTCGGGGGAGAGGTCGACCGTGGATTCTTCGGTGTTGATGAGCAGAATCAGCGTCACCACCGCGACGCAGGCGCAGAGGGTGAGCAGGATGTTGATGATGCCCGTGCGTGACCGGGCGGAACGCGAGGCTGGTCCGTCGTCGTTTGGGGGAGTGGTGCTCATTGCTCGTTCTCGTCAGAGGTGTTGCTGGACTGGGTCTTTGCGGCTTCCTTGGTGCTGTACATGGCGGCGTCTGCGCTTTTGAGCAGGTCTTCCGTGGTGGCGCCATCGTCGGGATAGAGGGCCTGCCCGATGCTGGCGCTGGTGGTGACGGTGGTGTGCGTGAGGTCAAACGGGGCGGCGAGCACGTCGCGGATGTCGCTGGCGACGGACTCGGCCTGCTCGCGGGACGTGGTGTCCGGCAGCAGGATGGCGAATTCGTCCCCGCCCAGCCGGGCCAGCAGGTCGGATTGACGCAGGCGCGAGGTCATGCGGCGCACGGCCTCCACCAGCACAGTATCCCCGGCCAGATGGCCGTGGGTGTCGTTAATGAGCTTGAAGTCGTCAAGGTCCACGTACAGCAGGGCAAGGCCGGAGCGACGCCTGCGGGCGTGGGCTATCATGTGGGCAAAGGTTTCGTGAAAGCTGTAGCGGTTGGCAATGCCCGTCAGTTCATCATGCATGGCGCGCTGGGCAAGGGCCTGCTCGCAGCGTTTGCGCTCGGAAATATCACGCAGGATACCGTCCAGTGATATGATGCGTCCGTCATCGTCCTTGGTGGCGCGGATGCTCATCGCCAGCCACACGTCCGACCCGTCGGCCCGTACGCCCGTGAAGTCGAACTCCTCGGCGGAGCCGCGCGCCACAAGCTGGGAAAAGAGCCGGGCGCTGTCTTCGTCGGGCGAGGCCATGATGGCGTTGATGGTTCCGGCGTGGTCCAGCACCTCCTGCGGGGAGGAATAGCCCATGATGCTGGCAAAGGACGCGTTGGCCCGCGTCAGGCGGCCTGCGCCGTCGGTCTGGAAGATGCCGTCCACGGCGTGCTGGAAGATGTTGCGGTACACATCACCCGCCGCGCGCAGTTCGGCCAGCGCCTGCCGCAGTTCGGCGGTGCGCTCGCTTACGCGGTCCTCCAGTTCCACATAGGCGCGCTGGAGGGCGTCGCGGCTGTCGCTGAGGGCGGCTTCGGCGGCGTGGCGCTCATGCAGGATGGCATAGATGATGAGCGTTGCGCCTGAGCCGCCGGCCATGAACAGTTGGACAACATGCAGGGCGTGGGGCTGGGGCAGGTGTGCAAAGGGGCCAAGCCCCACCATGGTCATGGCCACGCAGTAGGTGCCCACAGCCGCGAGAATGAGCGTGAGCGACCGGATATCCAGGCGGAAGGCGCTCCAGATGAAAAAGGGAAACAGCGCAAAGCCGAGGGGATACTGGTGGTAGGAGCCGCCAAGGCGTGTGCCGAAAATGGCCCATGCCAGACCGGCAATGAGCAGGCACAGGGCGAGGCTTTCGCTCTTGAGGATTCGAAGGGCCGGGCGCGGGCGGACCGTGGTCCACGCCATGACAAGGGGCATAATGAGCACAATGCCCGCAAAGTCGGCGAGGAACCAGCCCCATAGCATGTGCCCGAGGTTGGGCAGCGGCGGGCGCGTGGCAAGGGTGGCCCCCACCCAGCCCGCACAGATGCTGAGCACACTGGCGGCGGTGGGGCCAAAGATGGCAAAGCGCGCCATGGTTGTGGATGTGGTGTGGAATGTATCACGCGGCACGGTGCGCTGCAGGATGAGTGCGGACAGGGCAAGGGCCAGCATGTTGCCGGTGGACCAGATGACGGCGGTTTCCCATGGCTGGCCGGTGGACAGTGCGATGAAAAAGTCCGGAATGAGTATGGCGGGGAAGGCCCGTAGACCACACAGATACAGCGCCGTCAGCCCCACGCCGGCGGCGGGCCAGATGTGGGCCACGCCATCGGTGGCGGTAAAACAGACGGCAAACAGGCCCCCCAGGTAGTAGGCGACCGCAAAAACGGGAATCCACAACGGGTGGATGCGGGAGGGATATGAAAAGGCGGCGCTGGCTGGGGCCATCATAGGTGCAGGTCCATAGGGTTTCTCGAAAGGCAAAAAGGCGTCGTGCCGGGAAGTCTTTTGGGAGAAGCGCAACTGTTGCGATTCGTCACAAAAGGGGACGGACAGACGCCATGTGGTGCATCACTCGTGCGTAAAATCAAGGAAGCGACGCAGGGCGGGCGCGTGGAATTGCTTGTGCTCCGTGGCAAAACGCGCCGCAAACGTCCCACGCATTATCTCTCATAAGGCTTACTTGACACAGCCCGTTTTGGCAAACGCCCATACACGGGCCCGGCGGTGGGGTTGAGAACACGAAGGGAGCGGTGTATGACAGGCCGGACCGCAAGCACGCGGTGCGCCAACCGAAAAAACGAGGGGTATATGATGGAATATGTCATCCCGGCCGTCTTGGTCCTTTTGGGGCTGGTGAACCTGAACCTGATCCGCGTCGGTTTGGACGTTGGGGAAGTGCAATCGCGCTTTTTCCGTCTGCGGCGGGACGAGTCCAAGATGGGCTTTTGGTGCGCGATAATCTTTCAGGTTTTTATCAGCGCCCTGTGCTTTGCCGTGGCCCTCGTGCGGGTGATGCACCCCGAGCTGTAGCGCCACGCGCCGCCGTGCCGCACGCGCCGCAGGGCGCGCCATGGCCCGCGCGGGTGTTTTCAACACCGAATCTGCGCCGGGGCGCTCCATCGCACCCCGGCCTGTCGCAAAGGAGAGAATCATGGCCAGAAAAATCGTCATCATCGGAGGCGTGGCTCTTGGTCCCAAGGCCGCCTGCCGTGCCAGACGCCTCGACCCGGAAGCTGAAATTACGCTCATCGACAAGGATACCATCATCTCCTACGGCGGATGCGGCATCCCCTACTACGTCAGCGGCGATATCGCCAATGCCGACGAACTCTTCTCCACCGTCTTCCATGCCGTGCGCGACCCTGAATTTTTCGACATCTACAAGCGGGTGGATGTGAAAACCGCCACCGAGGCGCTGGACATCGACCGCAAGGCCAAGGCCGTGCACGTGCGCGACCTGACCTCCGGCGAGGAATACGACATCCCGTATGACACGCTGGTGCTGGCCACCGGTTCCACGCCCTTTGTCCCGCCCGTTGAGGGCAAGGACCTGCCCGGCGTGGTGAGCATCGCCAACATGCACAAGGCCATCTTCCTCAAGGACCGCATCGCCAGCGGCTCCATCGACTCCGCCGTTGTGGTGGGCGGTGGCGCCATCGGTCTTGAAATGGCCGAGGCCCTCACCGCCCTGTGGGGCGTGAAGACCACCCTTGTGGAGATGTGCGACCACGTGCTGCCGCAGGCTATGGGTCCGGACCTTGCCGGTCTGCTGACCAACCACATGGTGGAAAATGACGTGGACGTGCAGTGCAATACCTGCGTGAAGCGCATCATTGGCGACGAAAATGGCGTCACCGCCGTGGAAACGGACAAGGGCACCGTGGAGTGCCAGCTCGTCATCTTTGGCGCGGGCGCGCGGCCCAACACCGCCCTTGCCCAGCGCGCCGGTCTGTCCGTTGGGCCGTTTGGCGGCCTGCTTGTGGACGGACGCATGCGGACCTCCGACTCCAACATCTACGCCGGTGGCGACTGCGTGGAAGTGCGCAACCAGATTACCGGTGCCAGCATGCATCTGCCCCTTGGTTCGCTGGCCAACCGTCAGGGCCGTGTTATCGGCACCAACATCGCCGGTGGCAACGAGCGCTTTGACGGCGCGGTGGGCACCTTTTGCCTTAAGGCCTTTGACATTGGCGTGGCCACTGCCGGCCTGACCATGGCGCAGGCCCGCGCCGCAGGGTTCGACCCTGTGGAAGGGCTGGCCGTGCAGGCCGACCGCGCGCATTTTTATCCCGGTCACAAGTGGATGTACATGAAGCTCATAGCGGACCGCAAAACCCGCCACGTTCTGGGCATTGAGGCCCTTGGCGAAGCGGGCGACGCTGTGAAGGCGCGTGTGGACGCTGTTGCGGCCCTGTTGCCCCACCGCCCGGACCTTGACGATATCTCCAATCTGGAAGTGGGCTACGCTCCGCCGTATGCCTCGGCCATGGACATCGTCAACGCCGCGGCCAACTCCCTGAAGAATATCCTCGACGGCTTTAGTCATCCCATTGAGCCAAGGGAGTTTTTGGAAAGCATTCTGCCCGACGAAAGCAAGCTCGTCCTCGACGTGCGCTCGGCCAAGCAGGGCGCGCCCATGCAGGAAAAGTACGGCAAGCGCTGGCTGAATATCCCGCAGGATGAGCTGCCCGCCCGCTACGACGAACTGCCCCGCGACAAGGAGCTGTACGTCATCTGCAACACGGGTCTGCGCTCCTACGAGAGTCAGGTCCTGCTGCGGGCCAAGGGCTTTACCAACCTGAAAAATATTCAGGGCGGTTTCCTCTTCGCCCGGATGCTCGACCCGACCATCGTGCCTGAAAACGCCTAGCGCGGCGTTCTGCGCAAGTGAAGCGACACCGCCCCTGTCCGGCTGGCCGGACAGGGGCGGTTTTGCGTTTGTGGGTGGGAAATTGTGTGGCAGTTACAGCAGCGCCGCCGCCCATGCCGCAAGGGGCAGGGCGATGGAGAGGGCGCCGCACAGGCGGGGAAGCGCCGGGTGCGCGGCAAGGCGGACGCCAATCTCACTGCCCGCCAGCAGACCCAAGGGCAACCCGGCCAAAAAGCCGAAGGCATGCGCACCAAGGTCCGTACGCTCGCCGCCAACGCCCAGCATGGCGAGCAGGGCAAGCCCGGCCACCACCGGGGCGACGGTGCGCCGGAAGCTGACGCCGTGTTCGCGCATGGCGCGGTAGGCCCCAAGGGCGGCCACTACGCCAAAGACGGCGGTGGATGCGCCGACGGAGACGTGGTTGACCAGGTGGGCGGCGGCGTTGAGCAGGTTGCCCAGTGCGCCGCTGAGGAGGAATACGCTCCACCCAAGGGCAAAGCCTGCCTCGGAGCAGAACAGCACCATAAAGACGCCCCCGATGAGGGCGTTGCCCGCCATGTGCGCCGCGTCGGCGTGCAGGGTGAGGGCAGTGACGGTGCGCCACCATTCCCCGGCCATAATGGCGGAGGCATCGGCCGCGCCGTGGGTGACCCATGTTTCGGGATACAGGCCAAGGCTGGGGAACGGGCGCGAACACACGGTGTGAAACAGGGCGCCCAGCAGCATGATGAGGGCCGTCTGCCATACCACGCGGCGCGAGATGGGGCGCGCGGCCTCCGGCGGCGCTTCGGGCGGGTTCTCCTGCGCGAAGTTCAGCACCTCATCCACGGCAAGGTCCATAAAGTCGCGGTGCACGTCGAGCCGCCAGCCCTTGCGCAGGGGCGTCAGGCGGTGGGGGATGCCCACCGCGCGCAGGGCAAGGGACCAGTCCTGCGCCATCGCGGCGGTAAGCCGCCGAGGGCGCTGCGTCAGCGGCAGGGCATCCATGATGTCACGCCATAGGGGCGCATCTGCGGATGTGGTGTCGCCATGGGAGGTATCCGACATGGCTTGTGGCTCCTCGCGCCTAATAGCGGCGGATGACGGTGACGTTGCCCTGACGGATCCAGTTCTCGAACTTTTTGCGGAGCACGTTTTTGAGGGCGGCGCGCACCGGGGGGATAAGCAGCAGAATACCGGCGCAGTCCGTGGCAAAGCCCGGAGTCAGCAGGACGATGCCCGCCACAAGGATGAGCAGGGCGTCCACCAGCTGACCGGTGGGCGTGACGCCACGCGCCATGTCCTCGCGGATGCGCATAAGCACGGATGTACCCTGTTGGCGGGCCAGCCACGCTCCGGCAAAGCCGGTAAGCAGCACAATGGCAATGGTGGTTTCCGCGCCGAGAAAGGAGCCAACCTTCATCAGCAGGTAGATTTCTATAAGCGGTATAACGGCAAACGCCGCGAAAAGTCTGAATAACATAGTGGAACGTTCCTTGATGCGTTGCAGGTTCGGGGTGGAGCATGACCCATTTCGTCCGCTTTGAAAAGGGGAACCGAAGCTACTGAAAAATATGGCATAGCTTGACGCGTGTTGAGTAACGCTTTAATCCTAAATGCCAAAAAGACGAACATCGCGCGAGCGAGGAGGATACAGACCATGGCACACACCACGCAGGGCGGCGCAGGCGGAACCCGGAGCAAACCCGCAGAGGTGGGCGCGGCCCACGTTATCGCGCGCATCATCGAGGCGCTGGGCATTGGCACGCAGAGCGCGTTGGCGCGTGAGCTGGGCGTCAGCCGTGGTGCCATCTCCGACGCGAAGTCCAAAAATAAAGTCCCGGCGGAATGGCTGCTCAAGCTGTTCCGTACGCACTCCCTGAATCCCTTTTGGCTGGAGACGGGCCACGGGGCGAAGTTCCTGCGCGAGGATACCGTCCGCCGCACCGTGCGCGACGCCCCCGCGCCGGAGCGGGAACCGCAGTACGACTACGTCCCCCTTGTGGCGGCGCGCCTGTCTGGCGGCGGCGGAAGCGCCCAGACCAGCGACCGCGTGGTGGAGTATTACGCCTTTCAGCGCTCGTGGCTGCGCAGTAAGGGATCTGTGGATGATATGCGCCTGATGCGCGTCACCGGCGAGAGCATGTCCCCCACACTTGATGACGAGGACATCGTGCTGGTGGACCTCTCTCAGAATGACATCCGAGTGGGCAAAATTTACGCCGTGCGCATGGACGATGAGATTGTGGTCAAACGCTTGGAGCGCAAGCCCGGCAAGCTGGTGCTGGTCAGCGACAACAGGCGCTTTTACGAACCACAGGAAATCCCCCTTGGTGACCAGAGCAACGTGGAGGTGCTGGGGCGCGTGGTGTGGATGTCGCGCGAGATTCGATAGGGCGTTCGCGTGCCTTCTTGCGCCGTGTGAGCTACGGGCAGCAGGAAAAATGCAATTTGTGGGGAGGTTCCCCAGTCGCAGGAAAGGCGGCCGTTTCCGTAAGGAAGCGGCCGCCTTTTCGTTGCGGAGCAAAAGCGGGGGAGCGGTGTGGGATGGACACCACGGTGGGCGGCAGGTCCGCCAGACGGCTACTGCGCCAGCACGTCCTTGCTGGGGGCGCGCAACTGCACGGTGCAGAAGGTGGTGCACAGCATGAAGGCTTCGTCATGCAGTGAGGCCTGCCGCAGCAGCTCAAGCGAAACCGGCGACAGCGGACGGGAGCCGACTTCCATGAAGTCCATCAGCGCCTCGGCCGTTGGGAAGACCTCTGCGGTGCACATGGTGCGCTGGCCGCAATTGGTAATGTGGAAAACCGATGCCAATACGTATTGGCCGAAGGTCGTCTTGTAGAGGACGGTATCCATCCAGTTTTCCATGAAACCCACGAATTCGCGCTCATCAACCAGAGCGATTTCGGAGCCGTTAAAGACGAGGTCGGGCTGGCCGTTTCGGTGCAAAGTGAATTGTTCCATCATTCTCCCCCCTTGTCGTGAAATCCAGTGCGCTGCATCCGTTTTGTACTGTCAAGTCCATAAAATGGGACTTACTCACAGCATAGAGCAGAATTGCGAAGGAATGTAAAGGGAAAGATGAGAAAAACATTTCATAATTTTTTCTGAATGCTCCTGAAGCCCTGAAATGCATTGAAATCGCGATGGAGTAAAATTTCAGGGTATTGCTGGTGTTTGGCTACGATCGTTTCGGACGCAGGCCATAGAGCTCCGTATATTTGTGTTCCAGATGGGAAATGAGCGCGCTGGCGTCCGGTGCATTCCCGGTGACCTCGCGGACAAGGTCGCGCGGGTCGAGGCGTGCGCCCTTGGTGTGGATGGCGGTGCGCAGCCAGCCCAGCAGCGGGGCAAAGTCGCCACGGGCAAACATGGCCTCAAGGTCGCCCAGCTCGCGCCGCGCGGCGTCCATGAACTGGGCGGCGTAAATGTTGCCCAGCGCGTAGGTGGGAAAGTAGCCAAACAACCCCGCGCCCCAGTGCACGTCCTGCATAACGCCGCTGGCAGAATCCTTGGGCGTTACGCCAAGCAGGGCGTACATGCCTTCGTTAAAGGCGTCCGGCAGTTCGTGCACGTCCAGACTGCCGCTCATGAGCCGCCGCTCAAGGTCAAAGCGCAGAAAGATATGCATGTTGTAGGTCAGTTCGTCGGCGTCCGTGCGGATGCAGCCGGGATGCACGGCGTTGACCGCGTAGTAAACCTTGTTCAGCAGGGCGGAACGGAAGGCCTCAAAGGCGTAGGCGGCAAAGGGCAGGTAGTGCGTCCAGAAGCCGTGGGAGCGGGCCACAAGGTTCTCCCACAGGCGGGATTGGGATTCATGGATGCCAAGGGAGGCGGAGCGCCCGCAAGGGGTGCCAAAATGGTCTCCGGGCAGGCCCTGCTCGTACAGGGCGTGGCCGCACTCGTGCACGCAGCCGAAAAAGGCCTCGGCAAAGTCGTTGTCGCGGTAGCGCGTGGTGACGCGTACATCGCCGGGACCGATGCGGGTGCAGAAGGGATGCGCAGTGGTGTCCATGCGCCCGCCCATAAAGTCGAAGCCCATGTCCGTCATGACGTGGCGGGCAAAGCGCTCTTGCTCCTTGGGCGGAAAGTGGCGGGTGACGACTTCCGCACTGCGGGTGCCGCCGCGCTGGGCAATGCGGCCCAGCAGGTCCGCGCTGGCGGATTGCAGGGCGTCAAAAAGTGGCGCGACGGACGCCGCTGTTTCGCCGGGTTCGTATTTGTCCAGCATGGCGTCGTAGGGTTCGCGCTCGTAGCCAACGGCGTCTGCCTCTTCACGGCGCAGGCGCAAAAGGTGCTCCACATAGGGGAGAAAGCCTTTCCAGTCGTTCTTGGGGCGCAGGCGCTCCCACGCGCTTTCGCCCTGCGCCGCCGCGCGGGCTGTGGCGACGGCGAGGTCTTCGGGGATGCGGCTTTGGCGTTCGTGCTCGCGCTGCCAAATGCGCAGGTTGGCGCTGATGTCCGAGTCCGGCCCGGCCTCGCGCGCAAGGCCGAGGCAGGCGTGTATGGCGTCGGCGCGGCGCGGGTCCGTGCGGCGGGTGTGGATGATGCGCGTCAGCGTGGCGATTTGTTCGGCGCGGTGGTGGTGCCCAAGGGGCGGCGCATAGGTGCCTTGGTCCCAACTGAGCAGGGAAACGGTGGTTTCAAGGCGGGCGGTGTCCACGGAATGGGCGCGCAGCCAGTCATAGGCTTCTCTTGGGGGCATGGGACCTCCTGTAGGGGCGGGGCTTTTTGGGAACAAGTGTACGGTATTGCGCCGCGCGCAGAAAGTGGCGGCGCGCTCCTTGGGGAGAAAAAACGAGCGGCGGCGGCATCGCTTGAAGCGATGCCGCCGCCGAATGGTGTGCCAAGTGGTGTGGTGGATGGTACTGCGCCCCCGCGCGCGTGCAGGGCGCGTGGGCGCGGGGCGTCAGTGGTGCGCCGCGTCCGGGGCGTGGCGCCGGGCCGAAACGCATGGGACGGCCACGCCCAGGGCGAGGTTGCCCGGTGGCACCGTGGCGCTGGACGCGCTGCGGTGCGGAAATGGCAGTCTGCATGGCGGCGGTCCTACAGCGAGTGGACAAACAGCCGGATGCCGTCTTCGAGCATCTGGCAGGACATAAGAATAAGGATAAGTCCCATCAGCCGCTCCGCAGCACGCAGACCGCGCCGCCCCAGCAGCTTGGTCAGGACCGGGATGAGCAGCATGATGATGGCCGTAGCGGTCCAGGCCACCACAATGGAGGACAGCAAAATGGTATTGTTGTCCGGGCGGTGGGCATACACCATCACCGCCGCCAGCAGGGACGGGCCGGCGATAAGGGGCACCGCAATGGGCACAAAGAAGGGGTCGTCGTCCATGGCGTCGGCGTTGTCGGCCTCCGCCGGGGGAAAGACCATCTTCATGGAAATGATGAACAGGATGGCGCCACCGGCAATGCGCATGGTGGATTGGCCAATGTCCAGAAGGGCCAGTAATCCTTCGCCAATGTACATAAAGACGAGGATGACCAGCAGGGCGAAAAGGCATTCGCGCAGGATAATGCTCCGCTGCCGCGCAGGGGCCTGATTTTTGAGCAGTGAAAGGGAAATGGCTCCGTTACCAACGGGGTCCATGATCAAAAAGAGTGGGAAGGCGATCTCAAAAATATGCTTGGCGACAGCGTAAGAATCCAAATTTGTTCCTCCTGGAGTGATATTGCGGTGCGTTTTGTGGTGCGTTGCTTGGTGTGTTGCTTTCTGCCGATGATGATGCATTCCGTATGTTTGTTGGAAAATGCAGGATGTGCTACGAGAAAAGTCAAGTTTCCTCTTTTTCGGGATGGCTTTGCCGACTATACTGATGGCAAACTCGAAAATCCCGCCAACACCCGCTACATCGGGAGAGTGCCATGCAACAGGTCGGTGAAGTTGCATCAATCAAAGGCCAAGCTTTTGCCGAGTCGGCAGATGGCGCGCGACCTCTTGAGGTCGGCAGTCCCATATACGCTCAGGACGTTCTTGTCACGTCCTCCGGAGCCAATGTGGAGGTTCGCTTTGCTGACGAAAGCGTGCTGTCGCAAGGCCCGGACGCGCGGCTGACCGTGGACGAGTACGTCTATGAACCAGACGACCCGTCCGCCTCCGGCATGCTGCTCAACATGGCCAAGGGCACCTTCCGTATGGTGACCGGAAAAATCGTGGAGGACAACCCCGATGGCGTCACCATGCAGTCGCCCCTTGCCACCATCGGCATCCGCGGCACGGGTGCGGACTTCGTCATTGGCGAGGATGGTGGCGAAAAGTACGGCATCTTCGACTATCACGAGCTGGACCTTGTTATTACCACGGAGCAGGGCACCCGTTTCATCACCGGAGCGAACGAGATAGTGGATGTGTTTGCGGATGGCACCATGGGCGCGCCACGTCCTTACAGCCCCACAGAGCAGCAGATGCTGCAGAACATGGCTCCCATCACCGTTGTGCCGGGGCTGTATCAGGCCCCAGACGCCCCGCAGGATGAAGGCGGCGAGGGCGGCGAAGACGAGGGCGACGCCGAAGGTGAAGGTGACGGAGAGGGCGAAGGTGAGGGCGAAGGCGAAGGTGAGGGCGAAGGCGAAGGTGAGGGCGAAGGCGAAGGCGAGGGTGAAGGAGAAGGCGAGGACGAGCTTGCCGGGGATGAACTGGCCGAGGGCGAAGGCGAAGGGGAGGAGGAACTCCCCGAGGAAGGCCCCGGTGAGGAGCAGCCCGGAGAGGGCGCGGAAGGCGAAGAACAGCCCGGCGATGAGGAGCTTCCTGACGAAGAACTCCTTGCTGGCGGCGACGAGCTGGAAGGCGAAGGCTCCGGCGACGAGCAGCCCGGTGAAGGCCCAGAAGGTGCCCCGGAAGGTGCTCCTGATGACGCCCCGGACGAGCTGGCGGCCCTAGGCGACGGCGGCCCGGAGGATGACCTCCCCGGCGAGGAGCCCGGCCTCGGTGACGGCCTTGGCGATGATCTTGGCGACGGGCAGGATGATTTTGGTCCTGATGGCGACGCTGGCCCCATTACCGGCGGCGAGACCGGCTTTGAAACAGGTAGCGGTTTTGACGGTGGCACCGACCCCTTTGGCGGGGACGACGCCTTTGCAGGCGAAGGCACCGGAACCGGAACGGGCGTTGGCGCCGGTACCGGGACAGGCCCCATCAATACTGGTGGGCAGGGCACCAATGACGACCTTGTGGACCTTATTACCGAACCCCCTGTCACGGGCGACGATGATGACGATGACGACGACATCATTCCCATTGCCGATGATGACACCGCCCCCACAGGCGACGACACGCAGGCCTCCGGCGACACGGGCAGCGGCGATACAGGGGGCGACACCTCCACAGGCGACGATGACGATGATGACGACTATCCCGTCGACCTCAGCGCGCTCAATCAGGTGAAGGGCACCAGCGGGGCGGACTCCCTGGTTGGCACCTCGGGCGGCGACGCGATGTACGGCGGTGACGGCAACGACACGCTCGATGGCGGCGCCGGCGGCGACGTTATCTTCAGCGGCGCAGGAGATGACGAGGTCCACGGCGGCGACGGACAGGACTTCATTGTCAGCGGCGCGGGCAACGACCTCTACTACGGCGACAGTCCCTACGACAATTTTGACTGGCTGGAGTACGACCGCGACAAAGAAGGCGACTACACCAATGGCCGCGGCGGCGACGGCACGGGCGTGTATGTGGAGCTTGGCGATGCCACCGTGCCCGGAACCGGAGAGGGCACGGCCATCGACGAATGGGGCGACACGGATACCATCATTGGCGTTGAGGGCGTGGTGGGCGGCTTTTTCCGTGATACGCTCATCGGCAATTCGTCCGACAACGAGCTTATCGGGCTGGAGGAAGACGACAGCATCAACGGCATGGGCGGGAACGACCTCATCGACGGCGGCGAGGGGGCGGATACCCTTATCGGCGGTACCGGCTCCGAGAGCGGTTTTGACCTCATTTCCGGCGGCAGCGGGGACGACTCCATCCTTGGCGGCAACGAAACCTCAGACCCCGGCGACCCTTCGGCAGGGATTATGGGGTCCATGGTGGAGCAGCAGGGAAGCCTTGTCAGCGGTCTTGGCGGTTCGGTGGGCTTTGGCGAAAATTCCTTGGCCCGTGGTGACAGCGTCTCCGAGTTTGTCGATTTGTCCGACACCTTTATCCATGGCATCGGATTTGGGGGTGAGACCTACACGGGTGTGTACGTGAACACCAACGGCACCATCAGCTTTGGCTCGGCCTTTACGGACACCACCACAACGCCGCTGTCCATTGTGGAAACGCCCATCATCGCCCCGTTCTGGGCGCATGTGGACACCAGCGGCGGCGTGGCGACAGGCGCGGACCTGAACAACGGCAACTCCGAAGGCTCCAACCTTGTGTGGTACGACATAGACTCATCCCACAATATCCTCACCATCACCTGGGACGATGTGGGCTACGCCACAGGGAAGATTGACCATACCAACGCCTTCCAACTGCAAATCATCGACCGCAGCGACCGCAACATGGGCGATTACGACATCGTCATCCGGTACGAGGACATCGGCTGGGTGGACGACACCGACCCCACAGGCGCGGGCACAGGAACCAATCCGGCGCGCGTTGGTTGGGCGGACGGGACGGGCAGATTTGAAGAGCCGCCGGAATCCGCCGATGCGGACGACCTTGCCAACCTTGCCACCACGGAAGGCAACGTGGGGACGGACGGCTTCCAGTACTTCCAGGTCGTCAATGGTGAACTGCGTGAATTCTTCCAGACCAGCGACGGCCTGTACGGCGGGGACGGCAACGACACAATTGATGGAGAAGGCGGCAACGATGAGATAGGCGGCGACCTTGGCAACGATATGCTCATCGGCGGCATGGGCAACGATTATGTCTGGGGTGGTGCTGGCCTGGATACGCTCATCGGCGGCGAAGGCAACGACTCCCTCGGCGGCGAGGACGACGCGGACGTCATGTATGGCGACGATACGCAGGGCATGCTTTCGGGCGCGGATACGCTCTATGGCGGCTATGGCGACGACACCATGTATGGCGGCGGCGGGGCGGACTCGCTGTATGGCGAGGACGGCGACGACGAGTTGGACGGCGGAGGCGGCGCGGACTTGGTCTCCGGCGGTGACGGGTTTGACGACCTTTTCGTCAGCGGCGGCGCGGATACCTTCGACGGCGGCGCTGACGGCGACATGCTGTCCTTCATCAACGGTGCCACAGGCGTGAGCCTGACGCTGTCCACAGGGATGGATACGCTGAATTATGACGGTGACGTCATTACCTACAACGATATCGAAGGCATTGAAGGCTCCCTGTACAACGACACCCTCACCGGCAACAGCGAGGCCAACGAACTCGATGGCGAAACCGGCGATGACTACATGAGCGGCGAGGCCGGAGACGATACCCTTGGCGGCGATGAGGGGGCGGATACCCTCCTTGGCGGTGGCGGCGCGGATATGCTCACTGGCGACGCCGGGGCGGATTCCCTGAGCGGCGGCACCGAGAACGACACCATGGACGGCGGGGCGGATAACGACACGCTGGATGGCGGCGACGGCGCGGACTTGGTCTCCGGTGGCCTTGGCGATGACCAGCTTATCGTCAGCTACGGCGCGGATACGTTCTCCGGCGGCGACGGCACGGACCTGATCGACTTTGTCAGCAGCACGTCGGGGATGAATATCACCCTTGGCACCGGCGGCAGCGGAACGTTCTCCTACAGCGGCTACACCAATGTGTATCAGGAAATTGAGGGCTTTATAGGTTCGGCCTATGCCGACTCGCTGAAGGGCAACGATGACGCCAACACCCTAAAGGGTATGGACAACAACGACCAGCTCTTTGGCTTTGGCGGGGACGACTACCTGTACGGCGGCCTTGGCGTGGACGCCCTGACCGGCGGCGATGGCAATGACACCTTCTACTACGCGGACACCACCGACGGCGGCGACAGCATTGTTGACTTTGACAACACCACCTACGACGACATCTTCGTCTTCGACTCGGCCAATTTCGACTCGTCGGCAGGGTTTGTGGATTCCGCCATTGGCGGCTATGACGGATCCAATGGCAGTCTTGGCACAAGCGATGCCACCTTTGTCTACGATTCCACAAACAACGAGTTGTGGTATGACTCCAACGGCGATAATTCGGGGGGCGCCCAGTCCATAGCAACCGTATCGGGCGATGCGGTTACGGTCGCTGACATCGACTTCACCACGCCCACTTAGCAAGTGAAAACAGCCCAGCCATGCTGCGGCGTGGCTGGGCTGCCGCGTTTGCGCGTGCAGCGCGCTCAGTCAGGAAGGGGAGGGCCGTCCATGTCGGCGAAGCAAAATATCGGCATCCTTGTGGGGGAACCAAGCACCACCGTTGCCAACATCATTGCCAAAATCCTTACGGATAATGGCTACAGCAAGGTGGCGTACTCCACGGACCCCGAGGAAATATTCACCATCCTCAAGGAGCGCGATACAGACATCGCCCTGTTGGATTTTGACATGACCGTGGCCGAGAGGTTCGCCCTGCTGGACCGCATCGCCACGGACCGGGAATTGTATCACCTGCCCATGATTCTCATGGGGCGCGGCGCGCCTGTCGGCATCATCGACGAGGCCATGCGCCTTGGCGCGCGCGATTACATCAACAAGCCCTTCACCCCCTATCTGCTCATGGTGCGGCTGGAGAAAATCCTCTTCGGGCCGCGTAAGCCCATTCGCCGCCCTATCTTCAAGGACGAAGGCATCGCCGCGCCGGACGCCGTGCACGAGGAGCTGTCACACTCCTCGGACAGCGTGCTGAAGCAAAAGGCGCTGGCCCTCAAGCTGGTGCAGGAAGGCCAAAACCTGCTGGAACTGCGCAAATACGACAAAGCCATCGCCAAGTTTGCTGCGGCGGCGCGGGTGCATATGTTGTTTCCGGAAGCCTACATTGGCCTTGCCGAGGCCTTTCGCGGACAGGGCAATCTGGAGCGCTGGGGACAGTTCATGGGCAAGGCGGCGGAGACCTATGCGTGGCTGGACAAGGACGACAAGGCCGCGGATATTTACACCCGCGCCCGCAAGGCCGACCCGCAAGCCCCCAACCCCTTTAAAACCGTTGCGGACCACATGGCGCAGCAAAAGGACAACCGCGCCCTGACGCGGCTGTATACGCGCGCAGTGGAGGTGGACCCGCAAAGCGACGCCGCGCGTATAGGCCTTGCCCGCGCGCAGATGGAAAATGGCGACAAGGACGCCGCGGCCAAGACCCTTGCCCCCATCGCCTCGCGCGAGGCCATCCCCTCGGAGTTGCAGGGGCTGGCCCTTGAGGTGCGGCGCACGAATTCCCGCCCGCAAAACTCAACGGGCAGCCGCATTGACTTCATTGAGGCGGCAGGCGGCTTTGATGGCCACGAAAAGCGCCGCGCCCGCCGCATCCCCCTTGCCGAGTACGCGGCGCGTTTGCCGCAGAAGGAGCACAACTACCAGATTGTGGACGCCAGTGTCCTTGGCATCAGCTTCAAACACGGCGGCGAGACCTTCGAGATTGGCGAGAGCGTGACGTTTGACCTGATGTCCCTCAGCGGGGTGAAGGTGAAAAAGGTGGAGGCCATTGTGCGGCGGATAACGCCGCTGGTGGTGGGGTGCGAACTGCGGGGCATGAGCAAGCGCCAAGTCGAGCAATACACTTCAATTGTGCCGCCGGAGTAGCGCCGGACCGGCAACAAATCCCTTAAATATGCATTCCCGTCATGGCGGGGCGTGTGGCGTCAGGGCGCGCTGATTGCTGGCGCTTTCTGGTGCGCGGGGCGTGCCCTGACGAAGCGCCAGCGGTGGCCGCTCAGCGCTGTCTACTTGGGCGTCAGCGGCAGGCGGAGGATGAAGGTTGTCCCTTCGCCTTCCTCGGACGTGAAGCTGATGCTGCCGCCGTGCTTTTCCACAATGACGGAATGGGCGATGTTGAGGCCTTGCCCCGTCCCCTTGCCGACGTCCTTGGTGGTGAAGAAGGGGTCGAATATGCGGCCCTGCACGGACTTGGGGATGCCTGCCCCCGTATCCGATATGCGTATCTCCATGTCGTCGCCGTCGCGCCGGGCGGAGATGGTAATCAGGCCCTTGGTTGTGCCGTCCTTGCCCACTTTGTCCGCAATGGCGTGGGAGGCGTTGATGATCATATTCAGCACCACCTGATTGAACTCGTCCGGCAGGCAGAGAAGCGGCGGCAGGTCCGTTGGAACGTCCGTTTCCAGCTCCGCGACGTACTTCCATTCATTGCGCGAAATCGTCACCGTGCTTTCAATGGCGGCCGCGATGTCCACGGGCACCTTCTCCTGCGCGCCGGGATGGGCGAAGTTCTTCATGGACCGGACAATCTTGGAGACGCGCTCCACGCCCTCAATGGTCTGGGTGATGGCGGTGGGCACCTCCTCGCGCAGGTAATCGAGGTCTATGTCGTCAATCATCTCCGTCACGCGTTGGCGCAGGTCCGCCGTATCCTCTCCGGCGTCCAGCCGGGCAAGCAGTTCGCCATATAGGTCGATGAGCGCTGTGTAATCGGTGTAGGCATCGGACAAAAAGCGCGTGTTGTCCCCAACATACTGGGTGGGGGTGTTGATTTCGTGCGCAATGCCCGCCGCTAGCTGGCCGATGGATTCCAGCTTCTGCGCCTGCAGGGATTGGTGCTGCATGACCATCAGGTCCGTGATGTCGTTGCCAAGCAGCAGACAGCCGCGCGTGCCTTCCCCGTCGCTGCGGATGGGGTGCAGGCTCAGGCCAAGGATGCGCTTTACACCATCGGCGCGGGTGTAATGGATTTCATCAATGCGCAGGGCTGTGCTGTTGGTTTGGCAGCGGTCCATGGACTGCATGACCACGTCCTGATCCCAGCTCAGGGCAAGGTCGGACAGGTGGCGGCCAATGGCGTCCGCCGCGGGGATGTTGAAGACCTCTGTGGCCTTGGTGTTCCAGTGCCGGATGGCGCCCTTGGAGTCGACGCCAATGAGGATGGACGAGATGGACGAGAGCAGAAGCTCCATCTCCGCATTGGCGGTGAGCAGGTCGCGCTCGGTTTGCTTGAGGGCTGTGATGTCGATGAAGTTATGGACAATGGAGCGCTTGCCGCCGAGCAGGGCCACAACCTCGTTGCCAAGGATGGGGATTTCCGTCCCCTGCGCGGTCACGAGAATGCCCTGCCCGGACAGCCCGCGTATGGAACTGCCGTCACTGATGCACAGCGAGCCGGGACCGGGCTGGATAAACTCCGAAAAGTCGCGGCCCACCAGTTCGTTTCGTGGCAGGCCAATAAGGTCCGAGGCCACGGGGTTGGCGTCCACGATGGAGAAGGTGTCTATGTCCGCCACCACAATGCCTGCCTGGAGGCTATTGAATATTGTACGCAGCCATTTTTCGCTTTCGCCGAGGCTGCGCTCCACCATGCGCTGGTGGGTGACGTCCATCACCACGCCCACAACGCGGCTGGCGCGGCCATATTCGTCCAGTCCAATGGCTTTGGCGTGGATTTCCAAATGAATCCACCGCCCCGCGGCGTGGCGGAACTTGATGGTGGTGGTCAACTGCTGGGTGACGCCCTGAATGAAGTCGGAATATTCATCCAAAAAGCGCGTGCGGTCATCCGGGGCAAAACGTTCGTTCCACCAGTCCAGCTCTGCCGCCTCGTAGGGCAGGTGGCTGGACTCGTACCCCAGAAGCTGCGGGAGCTTTTGGTCCACAAAGGCGGTTTCGGGGTCCACGGGGATTGTGTGCTCGTAAATGACTGCGCCGCTGGCTTCAAAGGCGAGGGCCATACGCTCGCGCTCAAGGCGCAGGGCCTCTTCCATGTGCTTGCGGGCGGAAATATCCTGCCCGTGGATGTTTACGTAGTGTTGTTCGGGAACCGGGGCAAAGACAAAGGCGTAATAGCGGCGCTTGATGGCGATTTCCTTGCGGATGACGGCGTTGTCCGTCAGGCACTGCGCTGTTGGTTCGGCAAGCTCGGTGGGCAGGGTGTACAGGCAGCCTTCCGTGCCAAGGGCGTCGCAGGCCGGGCTGTTGCTGTAGAGAATATTGCCGTCGGAGGAGACGCGCAGGATGGGGTTTGGATTCTCGTCGGGGAAGCGGGCAAGGGCGCGGCGCTCGCGTTCGTTTTTGCGCTGGATGGTTACGTCGCGGACCATAAGCAGAATATAGTGCTGTTCGCCGTAGTCGAGGGTGGTGGCGCGCAGTTCGCATTCGAACTCCGTGTTGTCGAAGCGGCGGCAGAAGGGGGCGGCAAAGGTGTCGAGGCCCTGCGCAAAGTTGTCCATGACGTTGCGCACGGTCTCCACATGGTCCGGGTGCAGCAACTCCGTGAGGTGGATGCCCCGCATAGTGTCCTGCGTGGTGTTAAACAGCGTGACGGCGGTGGTGTTGGCTTCCACCACAGTGCCGTGCTCATTCACAATAAGCAGACCATCGGACACGGACTCGAAGATGATGCGGTATTCCTGCTCGCGCAGTTCCAGTTCCTGCGTGCGCTCTATGACGCGTTGTTCCAAAAGCTGCTGCGAGCGCGCGCTCTCTTCCGCCGCGTCCTGCAGTTTGGCGAGGAAGACGTTGAACAGGCTGGCAAGGGTGCCGAACTCGTCGTTGGAGGTGACCTCCGCCCGGACGGCGTAGTTGCCGTCTGCCCCGCGCTTGAGCAATTGGACCAAGGTATTCATACGGCTCTGCATCCGCGAGGCAAAAAGCGAAGCGAGAACGAGTCCGGCAAGCAGGCCGCCGGCCGTGGCCCCCAGTACGGCAAGCCGCAGGTGATTGAGCGGCAGGGAAAAGGTGCTGGGCAGTCCGGCCACCATAACCACCCAATTAAGCGTGGGCAGACGCAGGTGATACATAAGCATGGTGCGCGGCATGGGCAGGGGCGGCGGGGCGAGGCTGACGGTCTGAAAGCCCGTGGGCGTGGAAAGAACGGTGTTGATGTAGGCCTTGCCGTCGGCGTCGGTGGCGCTGGCGATATTGCCCTCGAGCCATGGATGGGCCACGGTCTCTCCGGAGAGGGTAAGCACCGCGCTGAATCCGGATGGCCCGATGCGGTGGGCGAGGGTGCCCTTGCGCAGGTCGCCGATGTCGACAAGGTCCAAAAATTCGCGCTTGCTCGCCGTGGCGGAGATAATCCAATCCCACGGCAGAAAGTGCACCATGAAGAGGATTTTTTCCTGCGGCGGGCCCAGCTTGTTGCCGGGGCGTTCGTACTCAAGAAAGCCGCTTTTGCGGCGCATCTGCTCGCGGACAAAAGGGAGGTCGACGCCGGTCAGGTGTCTGGCTTGATCACTGGGGTGGTAGATAAGCTCGCCCCGGCTGTTGATGACATACAGGTAGCCCTGTTTGCCAATGGATACGCCTTGCATGGCGGCGATGGCGCGGCGTTTGGCCTCTTCTTCCGTCAGGGCGCCGTTGTGGGTCTGTTCGTACAACTGCATGGTGATTTGCAGTTCATTGTGGGCCACAATGCGCAGGTTGTCCTTTACGGAGGTGGTGGCGACGGTCTCCACCATATTGGCCAGCGAATGGGTGCTGTGCATGAGCACCGAGCGCAGATGTTCCCCTTCCACTTTGCGCAGCGAAACTTCCAGCGCCGCGCCGATTCCGGCCAGTGCCAGAAGAAACACTGCGGCAAACGCGGTGAAATACCGAAAGCTGATGCTGGAGCGGAAGGACTCGGACGCCATGGTCATTTCTCCTTGCGCGTCTGCGCCGGGCACGAGGGGACGAATATATATGGTATTCTACGCAGCAGATGAAAACAACCGATTCCCGGATATGTGCGGGTCTTTTTCCCTGCGCGCAAGATGGGTGGAGGTCCGCATCGGGATTTGATAGTGGTAGGGGGATTTACGCCGCACGTGGACAAAATGGAGGTGCGACATGGGAATGAAAAAAAAGATGCTCGGCTGGGCTATCCGCAAGCAGATAGAGGCCCATTCCGATGAAATACAGGCCGAGGTGGAGCGGGTGAAAGGTATCCGCTCCGTGAGCGAGGCCAAGGACTATGGCAAGGAAAAGATTGGTCAGGCCCGCGAGGTCTGGCAGGAACACGGTCCCGGCATCAAGGACGCCGCACAGCGGGAGTGGGACCGCATGAAAAAGCGCCTGAAGGACGCTGACAAATAAGGACAACACGCGATGTTTGGAATTGAGGATTTTTTTGTATTTTTGGCGGCTGGGCTTCTTCTGAATATTACCCCCGGGCCGGACATGGTTTACGTGGCCACGCGCAGCGCCGGACAGGGCCGCCGCGCGGGCGTGGCCTCGGCCTTAGCCATCACTGTGGGCTGTGTGTGCCATACGGTGGCGGGCGCGCTGGGGCTGTCTGTGGTGCTGGCGCACTCCGCACTGGCGTTCAACATTGTGCGCTGGGTCGGCGCGGCATACCTCATCTGGATGGGTGTTAAGCTCTTTATGACGCCGCCGCAGGACGGCGGCGAGGTGACGCAGGCGGTGGACGCCGAGCAGTCGTTCTTCCAAATCTTTCGGCAGGGGCTGGTTGTGGCGCTGTTCAACCCTAAGGTCGCGCTGTTTTTCCTGTCCTTTTTGCCGCAGTTTGCGGACCCGGCATCGGCGGACTTCACCCGTCAGGTCATGATCCTTGGGTTGACCTTTACCACCACGGGGTGCGCGGTGATGATGGCCGTTGCGCTGTGCTTTGGGTGCGTGAGTTCGTGGGCGTCCGGGCGGCCCGGTCTGCGCCGGATGCAGACGCGCGCCACCGGCGGCGTGTTTGTAACGCTTGGCCTGTGCCTTGGCCTGTCCGAACGCTGAATCCAGCAGGAGAATGACGCATGGGCAAGGGAATAGAGGAACTGGCCGACAGCCTGATGCACGAGACCCTCGTGGAGGCGGCGACAACATTCTTTGGCGCGCGCAAGAGCCTTGAGGACGAAATAGAGGCCTATACCGCCTCTCTCGACGCGCTGGAAAAACTGGAAAAGCGGATGCTGGCGCGGGTGGGGGCGGTGCATTATCTGCTCATCGACCGCGCCGGGCTGGCCGCGTTTTTTGACGCTTTGGACGTGCGCGCGCCGCACCTTGAGGATATGTCCGCCCCGGAGCACCGCGAGACCGCGGGCCTCACCCCGGGCCTCGCCCTGACGCGGGCGGGGCGCTATGCGGGGCTGCTGGCCAAGGCCTACCACGAGATGCAGCAGGAGGTGGACATCTATCTGCATGGTCAGTACTACGACGCTCCCGATGGTTCCGGCCGCAAACTCATCACGCCAAACTACACGCAGGTGCACGGCTGGTGCGAGCGCATCAATACGCGCATTGAGGCCGTGAACCGTGACCACTCGCCGTCCGGCACCCTGTGCTTCGTCAAGGGGCTGGACCCGGCGGCGCTGGAGCGCCAGCGCCTTGCGGGGGGCACGTTTTCCAACTACTGCTCCGAGATTGACGAGGAACTGAAATTCCAGCCCGTGCAGTGCCTTGGCATGCACGCGGTGCATCCGCCGGACCTGCCGCCCCTTGCGGCGGTGAAAAAGCCGCTGAAGGCCTTTGCCAAGGTGTATTTTAAGCAGCACGCCGAGGAGCTGACCGCGCGGATGGCGGCGCTGTAGCGCTGTGGACGTGGCGGGGCTGGCGGCCAAGGTGCTTGCGCGTCGTGGTGCAAACAGCTAGGACTGTCAGGTCGTTATCATCACGAACCGCGCCGGGAGGTCGGCCATGTGGGCATCACTTTCCAGAGGGATGCAGATTATCATCATAACCGGGCTGTTTTCCGTCGTGGCCTTTGGCATTGGGGCGCTCATCGTGTGGCGTCACAACCGCACAAAGGGTGACGGGGACGACGCGGACCGCTAAGCGCGGGACCGTCCGCCACGCCGCCGCAGACGCGCAGGCTGCATGGGCCGCAAAAGGCCCGCCGCCGCGCCCCAGCAGGCCGTGGACGTGGCCGCGCCACAGGAATCAATGAAGCACCACGTATTTTCCATGAACGGACTGCGCCGCAATGGCTGGAAGATTGGCTACGTCGCCGCAGGCCTTGTGTACGCCGTGCTGAGTCAGGTGTATGTGCCGTATGCGATACGGTTTGTCCCCCTTGCGGTCTGGGGCGCCGGCCTTGTGGCCATTGGTGTTGCCGGGCGCAGGTCCGGGGACGCACTGCGCCGCCACAGGTGGAAGTTTGGCTATATTGCCGCGGGGCTGCTGTTCATTCCACTCAGCCGCCTGTTCGTGCCGTTTTGGGTGCGGGTTCCTCTTTTGGCGGTGTGGACCATAGGCCTTGTCGGCATAATGTGTACCGGGCTGTACTCCGCCGTCCGCGGCTCTCGGCGTAGGTCGTATGACGCCACAGCCGCCCATGATGTGGCGGAGGACGATGCGGACCGCTAGCGGTCCCGTCTGGACACGGCGCAGGGTGCGCCAGAGTATTTCGAGCACAGAGAGCACAAGAGCGAGGGAGCGTAGAAATGCGGATGCTGAAGCTGTTTATTAAGATATTGGGATTCGTCCTGGCCGTGCCGTTCATCACGTACGGCTTTTTGGGCATCATTCGGTTCCTGCAGTTGGAGAACGTGATTGATTCCTATCTGGGCCTTGTTGGATCCTATAAAAACCCGGTCACGGCGTTTATTCTGGTCATCATTGGCGTCTGCCTCGTCTATGGCCTGAATGCGCTGTCGGACAAGATGCGCTAATGAAGAACTCACTGATTTCCGATTCCGGATTGCGCCGCAATGGCTGGAAGATTGGGTACTTTGCCGCGGGTATTTTGTTTATTCCCCTCAGCCGCCTTTTCGTGCCGTTTTGGGTGCGTTTTCCCCTTCTTGCGGCGTGGGCCATTGGCCTTGCGGTCATTTTGGCCCGTCAGCTGTCCCGCCCGGACGACTCTTCCGGTTCCTAACCGGGGCTGACACGCAACACGATTCATCGTATTCTACAGGCGGACCACCAGCCCCCACACCGGGGAAAGGGAGGGATGCCATGCCGGATAGGCGCAAGCGAAGCCGCGTGGAAACGCACTTTGCCGGGGTTGTGTTCTGCGAAAGCCGCGACTTTTCCATTGCCACGGAAAATATAAGCCTCAAGGGCGCGCTGTGCGAGGTGGTGGACGACACCGCCGAGGGCCTTGACGGCGAATCGTGCATCATGCGCATCACGCTGTCTGCCGATGCGGTCATTGAGGTGCGCGGGTCCCTTGTGCGCGCCGGGAGGAACAGGGTCGCCATTGACTTTGAGGAAATGGACCCCGATTCCTACGCCCACCTGCGCAATATCGTCCGTCTGCTCGCCGATGACGCGGACCTCATTGACGAGGAGCAAACCGCCCGCGGCTTTGACGGAGATGAGGACGACGACGCCTTTGAACGCCACAATTAACGCGCCCCCTCGCGGCGCTCTGCGACTGTATACAGAAAGGCGCCCTGCCGCATTGTGCGGCAGGGCGCCTTTTATGTGTGGCTTTGGGCGGCTGTTACAGCGCGCCAGCGGCCTTCAGGAACGTTTCGTGGCGCTCCTTGTAGGGCGGATGCTTGAAGAAGGCGGAGCCGGAAACCAGTACGTCCGCGCCGGCGGCCACGAGGTCCGGGGTGTTTTCCGGCGTGCAGCCGCCGTCCACCTGAATGAGCATCTCCGGGTTCCAGTCGTTGCGCAGGGCAGACAGTTCGGAGAGCTTGTCCATGGTGAAGGGGATGAACTTCTGGCCGCCAAAGCCCGGGTTCACGCTCATGAGCAGGACCATGTCCAACTGGGGAATGAGGTATTCCACGTCAAAGAGCGAGGTGGCGGGGTTGAGCGCAACGGCGCACTTGGCGCCAAGGCGGCGGATTTCGCTGACGGTGCGCTCCAGATGGCGGGTGGTCTCGGCGTGGACGCAAATGAGGTCCGCGCCAGCGTCTACAAAGTCCGCAAGATAGCGCTCGGGCTCTTCAATCATCAGGTGCACGTCGAAGAAGAGGTTCGAGTTCTTGCGCAGGGCCTTGATGATGGGCTGGCCGAGGGTGATGTTCGGTACAAAGCGGCCGTCCATGACGTCCCAGTGCACCCATTTGAGTCCGGCCTCTTCCAGAGCGTTCAGCTCCTCGGTCATGCGGCCGAAGTCGCAGGACAGAAGGGAGGGGGACAGGATGAATTCACGCTGCATTGGTATGGTCCTCCGGCGGGCTTAGGCCCCGTCGGTGTTGTGGTTCATCTTAAAGTCCACCTTAATCTTATACAGCATGTCCGCGGGCAGGTTGAGGATGTCGATACCGGTCTTGCGCGTGATGGCGGCAAGGGTTTCGGCCACAATCTCCGGGGACTCGCCAATAAAGGTGAACCAGACATTAAAGTGGTGGTTTCGCAGATAGTTGTGGGTGACGCCGGTATGGGCGTTTACCTCTGCGACAAAGTCGTCGAATTTGTCCTCGGGCACGCAGGCGGCGCACAGTGTGGAGTGCCAGCCCAGCGCCTTGGACTGGAAGTTGCCGCCAATGCGGCGGATGACGCCCTGCTGCTTGAGGGCGCGCACGCGGGCCAGCGTTTCGGCCTCCGTGAGGCCAATGCGCTCGCCCACCACCGCGTAGGGGCGCGATTCCAGCGGAAAGTCGGACTGGATGATGTCGAGAATCTGCTTGTCGAGGGAGTCCATTATGCCTCCTTCTTGGCCTTGCGCGGGGTGTAGGTGCACAGCGGCTCTTCGGCAAGGTGGCTGCCGTTCATGGTGTAGGCGCGGGCGCGGCAGCCGGCGCAGACCTTATGGTATTCGCACACGCCGCATTTGCCTTCAAAACACTTCTGGTTGCGGAACTCGTTGAAGTGCTTGGAGTTGGCCCAGATTTCCGGGAAGGGCGTGTCGCGCACGTTGCCGCAGTCCAGGTCAAGGTAGCCGCAGGGCTGCACCTGTCCGGTGTGGGAAATAAAGCAGAAGCCCACACCACCAAGACACCCGCGGGACACGGCGTCGAGGCCGAAGTTCTCGAAGGTGACGGGGATGCCCTCTTCCTTGGCGCGCTGGCGCAGAATGCGGTGATAGTGCGGGGCGCAGGTGGCCTTGAGCTGCATGTCCGTGGTCTTGCGGAAGTCATAGAACCAGTTGAGCACGTCCTCGTACTCGGCGGCGGTGATGATTTCCTCGCCGATTTCGGCGGCGCGTCCGGTGGGGACAAGCAGGAAAATGTGCCACGCCGCCGCGCCAAGGTCTTCGCACAGCCGGAAGATGTCGCGGAACATGCCAAGGTTGCCCTTGGTCACGGTGGTGTTGATCTGGAATTCCAGGCCGGCTTTTTTGAGGTACTCAATGCCGCGCATGCTGGCGGCGAATGCACCGGGCACGCCGCGGAATTCGTCGTGGCTGGCGGCGTCTGGGCCGTCGATGGAGATGGACACGCGCTCAATGCCCGCGGCCTTCATCTCCTTGGCGCTTTCCTCGGTGATGAGGGTGCCGTTGGGGGCCATGACGCAGCGCAGGTCCTTGCTTTTGGCGTAGCGCACCAGCTCCGGCCAGTCCTTGCGCATCATGGGTTCACCGCCGGTGAAAATGATGATGGGGCTGCCGGTTTCGGGGAAGGTGTCGATAAGGGCCTTGGCTTCCTCGGTGGAAAACTCACCGGGGTATGGCTCCGTGTGCGCTTCGGCGCGGCAGTGCTTGCACGCCAGATTGCAGGAGCGGGTGATCTCCCATGCGATGAGCCGCAGCGGCGGCGCCGCGCCCTCGGCCTGAGCGTGTCCGTGCGGCGCGCCGCCCGGATGGCCCTTGCCGGGATGCCCGGCAGGCGCTGCGCCCGGATGCTCGAAACTGTCTTGTCTATCGCTCATTCTCGCTCCTCAGCAGGCGCAGAACGTCCTCGGTAAAGTAGGTCATAATGATTTCCGCACCGGCGCGCTTGATGCCGATGAGGGATTCCATCATCACCGCGTCGCCGTCCACCCAGCCGTTGAGGGCGGCGGCCTTGATCATGGCGTACTCGCCGCTGACCTGATAGGCGGCCACCGGGCAGTCAAAGCTGTCGCGCACGGCGCGGATGACGTCCTGATAGGGCATGGCGGGCTTGACCATGATGATGTCCGCGCCTTCCTCGATGTCGGCCGCGGCTTCGCGCAGGCCCTCGCGGAAGTTGCCGGGGTCCATCTGATAGGTGCGGCGGTCGCCGTGGGAGGGGCAGCTTTCGGCGGCCTCGCGGAACGGACCGTAGAAGGAGGACGCATACTTGACCGCGTAGGACATGACGGGAAGGTCGGCGTAGCCGGCGTCATCCAGCGCGGTGCGGATGGCCAGCACGCGGCCGTCCATCATATCCGACGGGGCGACCATGTCGGCCCCGGCCTCGGCGTGGGAGACGGCCGTCTTGGCCAGCAGGTCGAGGGTGGGGTCGTTCTGCACAAGGCCGGTGGTATCGTTCTCGTCCAGCAGGCCGCAGTGGCCGTGGGAGGTGTACTCGCACAGGCACACGTCGGTGGCGATGACAAGGTCGGGGAAGCGCTTTTTCAGGCGGCGCGTGGCGCGCTGCACAATGCCGTCCTCGGCGTATGCGCCGGAGGCGATAGCGTCTTTTTCGGCGGGGATGCCAAAGAGCATGCAGGAGCGCATGCCAAGGGCAACGGCCTCGGCGACCTGCTTTTCCAATTCGTCAAGGGAGAGCTGGAACTGACCGGGCATAGCCCCGATGGGCTTGCGCAGTGCCGGGTCGTTCGTCTCCACGACGAAGTAGGGCATCATGAGGTCTTCGGGCAGGATGGTCGTTTCGCGGACGAGGGCGCGCATGCTGGCGCTGCGGCGCAGTCGGCGTCCACGGTAGAATGCAGGCAGGTCCATGGTATGAACTCCTTTATGCATAGGCGCCGGGACGCGTGCTCAGACGCGCCCCGGCGTGGACGTTATTTGGATGAATGTCGGTTCATTGCCGCTTCGGCTGCTTTGGCCTTGGCGCGGCGTTTGGAGGCCTCGGCCTCGCGCGCGGCGTAGGCCTTGCAGAATTCACATTCCTCGCGCAGCTCCATCACGTTGGTGCAGCGGCGCTGGTGGATTTCCACGGCCTGATCCAGAACGGCGGTAGCCCGGCCGCCCTGAAGCGTGTTGAAGAACAGGCGTCTTACCGCTTGATTTCTTCGTCTGTTAAATAGCACGCCGGGTCGGGAGCCCACACGTCCCCGTAGTATGCTTCGGCCCGGGCCCTGAAATTGCCGCCGCAGATGGCGAGGTATTTGCATTCTGCACACCGTCCTTTCACGTGGCTTTTCTTATCCTTAAGCTGGTGGAGCAGCTCGATATTCGGGTCGTCCCAAATTTCGGAGAAGGGGCGCTCGAGAACGTTGCCAAAGGTGTGGTTGCGCCAGAACTGGTCCGCGTGGACCTGTCCGTCCCAGGAGATGCAACCAATGCCGCGGCCGGAGTTGTTGCCTTCGTTGAAGTTCAAAAGCTCGGCAACTTCTTCGGCGCGTTTGGGATCTTCCTGCAGCAGGCGCAGGTAGACGAGGGGGCCGTCGGCGTGGTTGTCCACGGTGAGAACTTCTTTCTCAAGGCCGTCGTCAAAGCACTTTCTGGTCTCGTCCATGATGAGGTTGACCACGTCGCGGGTTTCCTGATGGTCAAGGTCTTCCTTGATCAGTTCGGAGCCGCGGCCGGAGTAGACGAGGTGGTAGAAGCAGATGCGGGGGACTTCAAGGTCGCGCAGGAGCTGGAACAGCTTGGGCACTTCCTGCTGGTTGCGCTTGTTGATGGTAAAGCGCAGGCCCACTTTGAGGCCCTCGGCCTTACAGTTCTCAATGCCCTGAATGGCGCGCTTGAATGCGCCGGGCACCTTGCGGAACTTGTCGTGGATTTCCTCGCCGCCATCAAGGGAGATGCCCACGTAGGACAGGCCGATCTTTTTAAGCTCTGCGGCCTTTTCCTTGGTGATGAGGGTGCCGTTGGTGGAGATAACGGCACGCATGCCGTTTTCCGTGGCGTATTTGGCAAGGTCGGGCAGGTCCTGACGGACGAGCGGTTCGCCGCCGGAGAAGAGCATGACAGGCGCGCCGTAGTCGGCAAGGTCCTTGATAAGGGTCTTGGCCTGCGTGGTATCAATCTCGTCCTTGCCGTCGGGGTCCACGGCCTGTGCGTAGCAGTGCACGCACTTGAGGTTGCAGCGGCGGGTCATGTTCCAGACCACGACCGGCTTTTTATCTTTGGAGAACTGCAGCAGGTGGGAAGGCAGTTTGCCGGATTCACGCCCGTAGCGCAGGGCGTCCGACGCTTCCACGGCGCCGCAGTACAGTTTCGAAATGCCTATCATGAGCGCCTCCGTATTGATTCGCCGGGAGCATGTATCGGAGTCGGTCACTCCCCGGCGGATGAGTCTGGACCATCGCCGCGGTGGCGGCGTGGCGAAGGGCAACATAGTCTTTACAGCCCGCGGAGTCAAAGCGAGATACCAGCCGCCATCATTCCATACTATCTAAGTATGAAATGAGCAATGGCAAGGCATGGTGTCACCTGCCGGACAGCCCCGCCATCCGTGGAATATGATGGATGGCGGGAATTTTTTCTGTGGGGGGGTGGGGCGGTTGTGGGAGGCGCGGCGGTCTACCACTGCGGGGCGCGGGCGAGCAGGGTGCGCGCTTCGGTGTGGGGAAGCGGGTGCGAGAACAGATAGCCCTGTCCGTATTCGCACCCGAGCTTGCGCAGGGCGCGCAGTTGCCCTTCGTCCTCAATGCCTTCAGCGATGACCTTTTTGCCGAGGCCGTGGGCAAGGGTAATGATGGCCTGAACGATTTTGGCGACCTCCGGGGTGGTGAGCATGGCGGCCACAAAGGATTGGTCCACCTTGAGGAAGTCGAAGGGAAAGCGCGTCAGGTATGCCAGAGAGGAGTACCCGGTGCCAAAGTCGTCAATGGCGAGGGAAACGCCAAGGTTGCGCAGGTCGCCCAGCACACGCAGGGCGGTGTCCGCATTGCTCATCAGGCCGCTTTCGGTGATTTCCAGCTTTACCTGTGACGGGGCAAGGCCGCTGCGCTCAATGATGTGCGCCACGGTATCCACAATGCCCGGCGACATCATTTGCGGCACGGCAAGGTTCACGCTGATGTCCGGGGTGCCAAGGGCGTCCTCGCTGCGCCACTGGGCCACGCGGGAGCAGGCTTCGGCAAGGATGTGCTCGCCAATGGGCAGGATGAGGCCGTTTTCCTCCGCAAGGGGAATAAAGGTCCCCGGTGAAACAAGGCCCCGCTCCGGGTTGCGCCAGCGGGCCAGGGCCTCGAAGCCGGAAATGGTCCCGGTGGAGAGGTCCACCAAAGGCTGGAAAAACGGCTCGAATTCTTTGCGCTCCGCCGCGCGCTGCATCTCCGTCTCCAGCAGCAGGCGCTGGGAGGCATGGGCGTGCATGGTGGGGTCGAAGACGGCGCTTTGTCCTTGCCCTCTGGCCTTGGCGCGGTACATGGCGATGTCCGCATTGCGGACCATGTCTTCGGCGGAGAAGGCGTCCAAGACATCCACCGCAATGCCGATGCTGGCGGTGGTGAACAGCTCGTGTGTGTCGATGACAAAGGGCGGGCGCAGGGCCTCGTGCAGGCGGTCCGCCACGGTGTGTGCGTCGCCGGCGCTGGCAACTGGGGAGAGCAGCACGCCAAATTCATCCCCGCCAAGGCGGGCCAAGGTCTCGCCCCCGCGTAGTGCGCTGGTGAGGCGGCGGGCAATTTGGGTGATGAGGCGGTCCCCCATGGCGTGGCCGAGGCTGTCGTTGACGTTTTTAAAGCCGTCCATGTCAAGCAGGAGTACGGCGTAGCCATGCCCCGCGCGGGCGGAGGACGCCTTGATGCGGTCCGCCCGGTCCACGAAAAGGGCGCGGTTGGGCAGGCCTGTGAGGGCATCGTGAAAGGCGTCGTGCTGGAGTTGTTCCTCGGCGCGTTTTCGTTCGGTGATGTCCATGGCGTAGATGTGCAGCTGCTTGTCGCCGGGGATGGGGTGGTACACCCACGAGTAGGTCCGCCCCATGACGGTATGCTCAATGGCATCGGAGTCCTGTTCCGAAGCCAGCGCGGCGGCGGCGATGTGCTCGTGCCCCTGCGGCAAAAAGTCGCGCGGGCTTAGAAGGCCAAGGCGCTGGATATGCGCGGTGGCCGAAGGGTTGGTGTAGGAGATGTTCCCGGTGGCGTCCACGGCCAGTACGGGGTTGGGATTGAGTTCCGGAAACGTGGCAAGGCGGCGGATTTCCCGCTCCTGCTCACGGATTTGGGTCAGGTCCGTCACAAGGCTGAATGCGCCGATGGTGACGCCGTCCAAGTCGAAAATGGGCGCGACATCGTAGCGGAAATGGATGGTGCGTCCGGCCTGTGTGGTCAGGGACATTTCAATGTCCTGAAAGGCCCGCCGCTCGCGCATGGCGCGTCCTGTGAATGTTGTGTGGTCCGTGTCGCCGTAGAAGAATTCCGCGATGCTTTGCCCCACGTATTCCTCTGGCGCTCCGCTGCGGTCGTACATATCCAGATAAGGTTGGTTGACGTAGGTCAGGCGCTCCTCGGCGTCCGCGACCACGCAGGGCACGGTGAGGCCGTGGAGGATGCCGTTCAGGTAGCCCATGCGCTCCTTCATTTGCTGGACCATGCGCTGGATGGAGGTGGCGAGTTTGCCGACCTCTGCGCTGTGGTCCGTTGGCAGGGTGGCGGAGTAGTTTCCGCGCGACACCGCGTGGGAGTAGTGCACCACTTCGGCGAGGGCCACGGACACGGAGCGGTAGGTGCGGATGACCATCCACACGGCAAAGGCCAGCGCACAGACGCTGAGTGCCAGCCCCATGGTGCGCCATGTGGCGTAGCTGTTGCGGCGCAGGCGGATGAGGGTGCCCAGTTCATCAAGGGCGGTGTTCATGAGGCGGACCTCCGCGTCCGTGGCGGTGCGCAGCAGCGCCGGAACATTGGCGGCGGACGTGGGGCTGGTCTTGATGGCGGTCAGCGCCGTGAGCACATCGTCCATGGTGGCGGAAAAGGCCGCAAGCTCGGAGGCAAAGCGGTCCTGAAGCGTGGGGCTTGCGCCGTAGAAGGCGTCGTCCTCCATGATGGCGGCGGCCGCGGACTGCGTCAGGTCCACAAGGTCCCTCTCCTTGATGAGGGCGAGGGTCTGCAGCCACTGCTCGGACAGGGCGGCGCTTTTGGGCGCGTGCACCACTGCGGTGGTGAGCATGCCCAGCTGGTGCGTATGGACGATGATATTGGGCAGAATGCGCGACACCAGCCGCGCAAGGTGGGCGCTGTCGTGCACGGGGTCCACGGTGATGAGCGAGCTGTCCGCTGTGTTGCGGATAAGGGTTTGCAGGGCGGTCATAAGCGGCGGCGGAGTGCCCGGCGTGGGGGGAAGCGCCGGAGCCGGGGCGTTCCATAGCTGGTGGAGGCCGTGGGGATGCGGTCGCATGCGGATGCGGCGGGTTATGCCGACGATGGAGCCGTTGACAAAGCGGTCAAAGTCTTCATCCATGCGCATGAGGTCGGCGATGGTCGCCTCAATGCGGCGCGCGGCCTCGGCCATGTCGCCTTCTGGCGGCACATCCTGCGCGGTGCGTGCTCCGGCGCGGTGCAGGGCCGAAATGTCGCGGAAGAGAGGGGTGGCCGTGCGGATATACCGCGTGCCCACCAACTCGGTGTCCGCAATGCCGATATCGTAGCGGAAGCTGACCTCCATGAACCATGTCAAAATGGCGAGAGGCAGAACAAAGGCCAGAGAGCTGAGCAGCATTCTGGTGGAGAGGTTCAGGGGGCGAAAACGGGCCTCCACGGCGGTGTGCTCCTGTGGTGTGACGTGAAGCGGACAGGACCGCGTCGCCCCCGCGTACCCCATGGAAGAAACTGCAGGGGCGGGCTGGGCGCGGCGGTGGATAACACCTTTGGCAGTGTACCCGAGGGGAAAGAAAAAAGCGACAGCTCTGACGCGATGAGGACGCGCGTGAGGGCTTCGTCACGCAGTGCGGACGTAAAAAAGCCCGGCAGGGCCGGGCTGGAAAGACTGTGCAAGGGGCGCAGGCTAGGAGGGCAGAACAGCGTCCGGCCCAAGGCGCTCCATAAGTGCGCCAAGGCGTTCGCGGGGCTGACGCCGGGTCAGGTAATTGTCCAGAACCTGCGCGGCAAGGGCGGGAATGTCGCTGGCGGCGACGGTGCGGTAGCACTCTGTGGCAAGTCGCGGGTGTCGGCCCAGCTTGCCGCCAAGCTGAACGCGGAAGCCGTGGGGACCGGGCGTAAGCGTGCGCGTTGGGCAGGAGGCCATACACGCGCCACAGCGCACGCAGGCGTCCGCATCAACAGCGGTAACGCAGCCCATGTCATTGGCGACAAGGGCCTTTTCGCGGCACAGGTCAAAGCAGGTGCCGCATCCGGCGCACGGGGCGTCGCTCACCAGCGGGGAAACCGCGCCAATGCAGCCAATGTCCGCAATCTGCGGGCGCGAACAGCCGTTGGGACAGTACGAGATGGAAATGGTGACCGTGTGGTGCATGGGGACCACGCCGCCAAGAGCGCTGTGCAGACGCTCGCCAAAACCGGAGGCGGTTACGGCCTCAAGGATTTGCTCGGGCAGAGTAGGGGCGTCCAGCACGGCGTTGGGGCAGCCGTTGGCGCCGAAGCACGGCGTAATGCGCAGACCGGGGCCTTTGAGAATCTGTGGTGTGGGGCGCTGTGTTGTCATGTGTCCTCTGTGCATGAAGAAGCGGCCGCCGTCTTTGACCTTGGTCAAAAAGGGCGGCCGCTTTTGGTGGCAGGGGCTAGAGCGCGGAGTCGGCGCCGGGGTCCTGAACGGGCTGGTTCCAGTCCGCGACGGGCGCGCCAATGTCCGTGGCAATGGTGCTCATGATGGCCTGAATCGGCTCCATGGGCATGCGCGACTGCTGGGTGAAGAAGATAAAGTCCTTGGTGTGTCCGGGGCTCATCTGACCGGCCTGCGCCATGGACCAGATAAGCGAGCCGGTGGAGGCGTCGTAGATTTCTACGCGAACGGCGAGGTTGGTTTCGCCCTGCGTGCCGCCAAACATCACATGGGTGATGTCTCCGGCCACGATGAGGTCGGCGTGCGCGGCGCGGGCAATGGGCATGGCGTTGGCGGCGGTGGTCCATTTGGCGTCCGGCGCAAAGGTGATGACGGGGAACACCTCGTTTTGCTGCCACTTCTGGAGCAGGGTGCGGGTGAGCTCGCGGCTGAGGTAGCGGTGGTCGTCCACGCGCTGGTGGATGCGCAGCGGCAGGACCACGGCTGTGAGCTTTTGCATGGGGTGGTTTTGCGGATGCACCATGGTCTGGACATCCGAAACATCCACATATTCGTTGATGTAGACGGTTCCCGGGCCGGAGAGGTCGAAGTCTGCGGCGCATGAGCACAACATGAGGCTGGCCGCGAGGGCGGCGCAAAAGAGAGTGATGGTGCGGACGGTCATGGTTTGGGAAAGCTCCTTGCGTTCTTGCTGTTCTGCCGGAAGGCGCGGGGCCTTCCGGCAGAAAGTGAAGCAAGATGCATGCCGCAGGTGAGCGGTTATTGGATGGTCGTGGTGGGGGACGGCGCGGAGTTGAGCGACTCCAAAAGCTGATCGCGCGAGGAGAGCAGGCTTTCGCGCAGTTCCAGCCGCTTTTGCGGGGACAGGCGCTTAAACTCCGGCTTGGAGGCAAGGTCCTCAAGCTGGGCCATTTCCTCTCGGATGCGGCGCAGGCGGGTTTGGAACCTCGGCTCGCTATGCCAGAGTTTTGACGCGGCGTCGGCCAACTCCAAAAGCTCCGCGGATAGTTCCAGAAAGCTCTTGGGGTCGATTTCCTTGGCCCTGCGTCTGGCCTGAATGGTCTCGCGAATGCGCTGTTTGAACTTTTTGATCATGGCCGCTCCTCGCCGGAATTAGAACACGGGCTGCTGTCCCGGACCTGCGGCCAGAAGCACCGCCGTCACAAATGCCGTAAACAGGATAAACGGTATCCCAAGGGCAATGGTGACGCGGGTGTAGCTGGTTTCGTGCGCATGCTTGAGGCCGATAATGATAAGCCCAAGGTACCAAAACGACCCTGCAAGCGGCCCAATAAGCGGCACGGCGGCCAGCAGTGTGGGCGCGGATGCGTACGAGCAAACCCGGAACGTCGTGGTAAACCCGTTCTTGGCCGCCTTGAAGGGCATCAGGGCCAAGTGGGTAATACCCGATGTCACCATAATGCCGACGGCGAGGAGAATAGGCAAGACCATCACGAGCGCGGCAAGGGTCGCGGCGGTGGATGCGGACTCGACGTTATTGCTCTGCGGGAAGATATATGTCGTCAGGTCAAGGCCCATGGTCTGCCACGCCGTCTGGAAGTAGGCGGACAGCATCCCCGTGAGCATATAGAAGGCAAAGGGCCGCTTTTTGCCGGTATCAAGGGGCATGGTGGCAAAGAACAGGCGCGGGCTCAGGCAGATGCGCTTGATGGTTTCCGACAGGCCGTTGAAGAAGCCGTGCTCCTCCAGATGCTCAAAGGGCACGTCGATACGCGGGCGCTCGGCGTCGTGAGTGTCGCGCGGGGGCGGCATGTCGCCGGGGCGGCGCTCGTCTTCGGGGGCCATGTCCTCCAGTTTGGACCAGATGTCATCCGGCGCGTCCGGACGGCGCTGGGGCTGGCCGGGCATGTGCGCATGGCCGGGGGCATGCATGCCTGCGCGGTCTGCCTCTTCTGGCGCTGTGGTGGGCGCTGTGGTGGGCGCTGCGGTGGGCGCGGCGTCATCAGATGCGGGGGCCGCTGGCGCGGCCTGTGTCGCCCCGTCTTCTGGCGTCCCGTCTTCGGGACGTGGCGTGCGGGGTGTGACGTCCTGCGCCGGGGTCTCATGCGGCGTGGACGCGGCGCCGGTCTGGCTGGCCTCCGTGTGGGCGGCGGTGCTTTCCGGCTGGTGTGCGGCGGTTTCGGGCTCGGTCTCTTCCACGTCCTCCTCAAGGGTGAACTCAAGGGGGCGGAAGCGGAACTTGGTATGGCACTTGGGACAGGTTGCCATGACGGACTTGGATGGAATCTTGTCGTCGGCAACGTCCCGGGCAAATTGGCATTCGGGGCAAATAATCTTCATGTAACAACCTTTCTTTTTTGTAGAACTTTGTATCCTACCGGGAAGGTGGTCCGGAATCAACCCATGCTGGGCGCCTCCGGCGGGTGCGGTAAACGCAGAAATGCTGTGGGGCTGGCGGTTTGGGCCTCGTCCATGCAGTGGACGGGCATGCATGGGTAATCGCTGTGCAGACGGTGGGCAATGCCGCCGCCTGCTGCCGCGTCAAAGACGGCCAGCTTTTGCCGCAGGGCGGTGTCGTCCTTGAGCAGTCTGGAGAGGTGCAGAAGCGGCGCGCCGCAGGCAATGCCGACAGGGCCGCCAATGCCGTGCAGGCGCTCATGCACAGGGCGGACGTAGGTCAGGCCCGGCGTGCGGCGTACGGCGCGCAGTTGCAGGTCCGGCCAGAGGCCGTATCCCGTCAAAAAGGCTTCTTCGTCGGGAAACAGTGTGCGCCGGGGAAAGTAGTAGGCGTGGATGTCCGCGTTGTGGGCGGCGCGGACAAGGGCGCGCAAGGCGTGCCACCCCTGCGGGGTCCAGCGTTCGTCCGCGTCGGGCGTGAGCATCCAGTCCGTGGTGCAGGCGGCGAGGGCGGCGTTTCGCTGCGCGGCAAAGTCGCCGCCAAGGGGACGGGCAAGGTGGCGCACCGACGCAGCGCAAGGGAAGTCCACCGCCGGGGGCGCTGGCGCGTCCCAAACCACGATGACCTCATCCAGCCACGGGGGAAGCCCTGCGAAAAAGCCTTCAAGGCCGCTGTCGTGCGGGGAAAGAATAGCGGCGACGCCTATGGTCGGCTCCTGCGCCGGGGCGGGAGCTGCTGCGGCGTCGTGCAGGCGCGCGTCGGTCATGGTGCGCAGGAAGGCCGTCAGGGTATCGCGCTCGGCGCAGGGGGCGCTTGTCTCTCGCTTGGAAGGCTGGTTCTTTGGCGCGTGTGGCCGGTATTCGGGATTGACGCGGAAGAGGGCGGCGCTTGGCCCAACGCCGCAGGTGGTAAGGAGCATCAGATGCGCCCATGGCGAGGTGTCCACCAGCAGAGTGGACCGCGGAGAGCGGCGCAGGGCGTCCAAGGTGCCGTCACTCTCGTGCTGCCGCAGCCGTTCCGGCGTCATATCGACGATGACGAGGGACGCGCCGGGCGGAAGCGCGGCGTCGAGGCGGGTGGCGAAATCCCCGGAGCCAAGGCCCAGCAGGACGACGGTGTCCTTGCCCGTGGCCTCCAGTTGGCGCAGGGTGGAGGCAATGTGCCGCGCGGCGGCGGTGGCATCCAAAGGCGCAGGGGCATGCGCCGCATGCGCCGCGCCAAGGCGGAAGGATAGAACTTCCTGCGTGTGGCGTTTAAACAGACGCCGAACTGGCGGAGTAAGGGGCGTTGGCATCAGTGGTGCGACGGTCCAGCAAATCCTGATACAGGGTTTCGAGGGCGCGGGTGACATGTTGCACACGGAAGTGCCGCACCGCCTTTTCCCTGCCCCCTGCACCCATGGTTCGGGCAAGGTCCGGGTCGGTCAATAGGCGCGCAATGGCAGCGGCGTAATCGTCTTCCGTGTTCACCACATAGCCTGTCACGCCGTCATCCACAAGCTCCAGCTGGGCATTGTCGCGCATGCCTTCGGCGGGGTGGGTGACCACAGGCAGTCCGGCGGCCATGGCCTCGGCAATGGAGAGGCCAAAGCTCTCCCCCGTGGCATTGGCGTGCGCAAGCACGCTGCATGAGCCATAAAATGCGGCAAGGTCGGCTTCCGTGACGGCGGGGCCGCAGTACTGCACGTGCTGGTCAAGGCCGCGCGCGGCAAACCAGTCGCGGACCTCGGGCGTTGCGCCAATGATGCGGTAGGTCGCGTCCGGCACGCGGCGCAGAAGCCGCGGCAGAAAGCGGTAGCCAAGGGGTGACCATTTGCCCGGGTCCGGGCGGGAGACACGGCCGGCGGTGTGGCCCGTCCAGTCGCGCGGGACGGGGTTGTCCACATAGAAGTCCGTGTCCACGGGGTTGTACAGCACCTGATAGCGCGGTGAGGCCGGGATGCCGTTGACCGTCCGGTAGCGCCACAGGCAAAAATGCGAGACGAACAGGTGCCTGTCGATGATGGAGGCCTGCGGGCTGGGGTCGAATCGCCCAAAGACGTTGGTTTCCACCACGTGGGGGATTCCGGCAAGGGCGAGGGTGCGCAAAAAGCGCGGCTCGGGCCAGCCCGCGCGGTGGATATGCGCGATGTCCGGCCCAAGACGGCTGGTCAGGTCCAACAGGTCGCCGCCGACAAACACCTCAACGCCCGCATCCTGCAACGCCCTGCGCCGGGGACCGTCCTCAAAGCTGTAGACAACGGGGGTAAAGCGTTCCCGGTCAAGGTGCGACACGAAAAGCTGCATCGTCTTTTCCGTGCCGCCAAGGCCAAGATTTTTGACGATGTGCAGGACGCGCGCGGGGTGGGACATGGCCTTTTCCGCCCTATTTGATGGTGCCGGAGGGGCCGTAGGTTCCGGGCATATTCTTGCGCCGGAAGGTGCTGGGGCGCTTTCCGGTGGACTCGTCCTCGTCCTTGGCGGTTTTGTCCAGCAGGCCGGGGATGATGCCGCCACTGATGGAGGGAGCGGGCTGTGCGGGCTTGACCGGGGCCTGAGGCTGCTTGGCCTGAGGCTGCGGAGCGCTCTTTGGCGCAGGCGCGCCCTGCGGCACACCGGCAAAGGACTGCCCGAGCAGGTCCGGGAAGCTGCTGACCTTGGAAGTTTTTTCCGGGTGCTCCGAAGGGGCGGACAGCTGCGGCGTTTGCGGCGCGCCAGAAGAATCTGCGGACGATTCTGCGGACGATTCTGCGGACGGTTCGCCGGAAGGCTCGCCGGATGCGGCGCTTTGCGGCGCACGCTGGGCGGGCGCGCCAGCCGTGGAGGCAACCTGCTGGCCGCCGCCACCCTGAATTTCCTCAAACGCGTCCTTGAGGCCCTCAAGGATGCGGATGATTTCGTCAATGATGCTGACGTCCATATTCATATTGGCGCGCAAAAGCCGCGTGCTGCAATAGAAATACAGCTGGTGCAGGTTCTGCGCGACCTCGCCGCCCTTTTCGTTGTTGAGGCTCTGGTCGAGCTCGGCGATGACGTCGAGCGCTTTGGAAATAAGCACGCCCTTCTTGGCGAAGTCCTTTTCCGCGATGCGCTCCTTGGCTTGCATGAGGTATTTGATCGCACCGCTGTAGAGCATGATGAGAATATCGCCCTGCGACGTGGTGCTGACCTGGGTCTGGAGATAGGCCTTGGCGCCTTTGATCATGGATGGCTCCTGAAACTCCGGTTACTTGGAGGAAAGTTGCTTCAACTGGGATTCCAAAGACTTCTTCTGCTGCTCGTACGTGCCAAGCGTCTCTTCCAGTCTGGCATACTTGAGCCGGAGTGTCTTTTCGAGCTTAATGAGGCGTGTTTCCTCATAGTCGATCTTCTTTTGGATGTTTTTGATGATGTCCCGATAGTTGTTCTCAAGGATTTTGAGTGTCCCATCTTGGACGTCTGTCAGGTCCGAGAGAACATCGTAGAACTCACCGGCCTTGCCCTGCTTCACGCGGGCGTTGCCGGAGTGCGTCCCGGCATTGAGGTTGTTGATCGTCAGCGACAGACCGGATTCCGGGTTGCCCGACTTACCGGTAATCTTGTTGCCGTTGATGGTGGCCTCGTTGCCGTTGATGGTGGCGGCGGTGATGGTGCCGCTGCCGTCAACGGTGTATTCCACGGCGTATTCACCCGGCTCGGTGATGCCGGGAATCATGGACTCGAAGGCGAAGTCCGAGGTATCCGTCGCGCCTGTGCCCTGTGAGCTGAACAGCTCGGCCACGGCGTCGGAATCGTTCTCCAGCGCTTCAAGGAAGTCGGCTTCGTCAAAGACCAGCAGGCCCTGCGTGGGGGACCCTTCCGTGGCGTCGGTCAGGATGCCAATCTGCGCAAAGGTGGAGTAGACGTCGTCGTCGTAGTCAAAGCCGATACCCTTGGTGGCGGTGACGTCCTTAATCTGCGTTGCCACAATCTGCAGGCCGTAGTTGCCCTGCAGGATGGCGCCCTTTTTGGTCTCTTCGTCGTATTTGGTCAGCGCGCGGATGGAGGCGCGGACCTCGTTGACCTTGTCCACAAAGGTGCGGACCTGCTCAATGATGGCGTCCGTATCGTTGGCGATGGTGATTTGCGTGGTGCCCGTGGCTTTGAGGTTCATGGTCACGCCCTCAATGGCCTGCGTCACTGCGTTTGTGGCCAGTTCGATGTAGGTGCCGTCATTGGGCCAGCCGTCCACGGTAATCTGCGAGTTTTGCGCAAGTTGGGTGTCGTCGAAGCCCCCTGCCCCGTAATTGGTAAGGGTGGTTGAACCGTCAATGGTGATGGAGTTGTCCGCGCCAAGGTCCATGCCCTTGACTTGCAGAAAGTAGTCACTGCCGTTGTAGAGGATGCTGGCTCGTACGCCGGGGTTGTTGTTGTCCTTATTGATAAGGTCGCGCAGGCCGGCGAGGGTGGTGCCGTTTGGCACGTCAAGGCTGACGGATGTGGAGCCGTAGGTGTAGTCAAACACCAGCGAACCGCCGGAACTGTTGATGGACGTATCTTCCGTTGCAACGGCGAATGTGCTGGTCTTTATCTCGTTTTGGGCGAGCTGCTTGACGAAAATTTCGTGCGAGCCTTCCATAGCGCCGCTATCCGCAGAGGCGGACAGCACACTGGACGAGGAGACGTCCACGTTCTTTTTCAGGAACTCGTCCAAGGTGTCCATGGAGCGCATTTCATTCTTGAGGCTGAGCATCTGGGAGTTGAGGGCAGTGAAATACTCCTTCTTCTGAACCCAGGACTCCTGCCAGCTTTCAAGACGTTTCTTGTGAAAGCCCTCGGCAGTGAGTGTGGCCTCGATGATTGCGTCGAAGTCGGTCCCATTGCCGAGACCGGTGAAGTGGATTGCGCCTGATGTTGTAATTTCCGATGGCATGTGGGGTCCTCTCAGGAAAATTTTGCCGGGTGCCGAAGTATTCACCAGAATTTGTGCAAACGCAATGCCACTCAAACAGAGACCGGGGCGCGCGATGTCCGCACGCCCCGGCCAGTTCAGGGTGTTAAGCCGTTAGCGCGCTAGCCCTAACCGCCCAAGAGCTGCATAGCCAGCCTCGGCAGAGAGTTGGCCTGGGCGAGCATTGCCACTGCGGACTGCGACAGAATCTGCTGCCGCACGAACTCGGTCATTTCAAGGGCCACGTCCACGTCCGAGATGCGGGATTCGGACGCCTGCAGGTTCTCAGCCTGAATCTGCAGGTTGGAGATGGTGTTTTCCAGCCGGTTCTGCAAGGCACCGAGCTTGGCTCGGATGTTGTCCTTGGAGACGATGGCGTCGTTCAGCCCCTCCAGGGCGTTCTGGGCAGCGGACTGGGTGGAAATGGTGTAGCCGCTGTCCGTGACATCTGCCTGGTTGCCGACACCAAGGGCCGATGCCGTCGCGGTGTCGATCTTGATGTAGTAGTAGTCCTCTGCGCTGTCGTTTGCCGAGCCAAAGTGGACCTTCAGCTGACCTGTGGGCGTCAGGCCTGTGCCGTCATGGGTGCCGGACAGGTTGCCGTTCAGCAGGTGGATGCCGTTGAAGTCCGTGGCGTTGGCGATTCGTGTGATTTCCGACGCCATGGCCTGATATTCGGAGTCGATAATCAGGCGCTGGGTGGAGTCGTACGTACCGGTGGCGGCCTGTTCCGCAAGTTCCTTCATACGGACGAGCTTTTCGTCGATGACGCCAAGGGCGCCGTCTGCGGTCTGGATGAGCGAGATGGCGTCGTTGGCGTTACGCACGCCCTGGTTCAGGGCGGCAATGTCGGAGCGCATAAGCTCTCGGACGGCAAGCCCTGCAGCGTCGTCTGCCGCGTTGCCGATGCGGAGGCCGGACGACAGACGCCTTGTGGAAACGCCAAGGGCGCCGAATGACATACTCAGGTTGCGGGCAGCATTCATCGCCATGAGGTTATGATTGATAACCAGAGACATAGTACTTTCCTCCTTGAAAGCGTTTGTCTTCCTCGTGCTTGCGGCGTCCTTGCCCAAGCGATTACGGCCCTAAGGCCAGAGAGAAATCATGTGTTTGTGACCACACCTCCTTGCAGCTCTTGAGTGTGCCGGGCTGTTGCTCAATGTATCGTCGTGATGGGCGGAAAACTTTAGTATGCAGTGTGGCGGCTACTGCGTTATATATTTCGGTATGTTGCGTAGTTGTGTAGTGTTTGATGTGCGTTTTGTGTTGTTTTGTGTGGTGTGAAAAGCGTAATGAGTGCGAGGTGTTGCATTTATTGCGGGCTGCTTTGGGCAGAAGACGAAAAAAATCCCCTCACTGGTGCATCCAGTGAGGGGAAAATGCGTTGGGTCTTTGGCTGGTTGGGGCGGTGCGCCGCCAATACCGCGGGTGGAACGAGGCAGAAAAACATCCGCCACAGGGAGGAAATACCGCTCGCGGTGGGGCGTGTGACCGGACGGCGTGCTAGGCGTCGGCCTCGCTTCCGCTTGGGGCGCGCAGGCTGGAGGTGGCGTCGTCAAGGCGGCGTTCGGCCTCGTCGGGGTCCATGCCCCGGCGCTCGGCTATGCTGCGCAGATTGTCCTCAGCGTCCGAGGCGCGCAGGTACAGCGGATCGACGGGCGCGGCGGAATACTCGGCGGCGCAGGCCGCTTCGGCATAGACCTCGGGCAGAGGGTGGTCGAAGCGCGGCGGCAGGATGGCGCCGGCAAGGGGCGACTCGGCAAAGAATGCCGCGTTGCGCCGAAGGCCGCTGCCCAGCAGGGCAAGAGGGCCGTCAAAGGTCGCGCACAGGGCCAGGGTCTCGTCCAACGACAGCGGCGCGGGCGCGGCAAGGGCCGTGCGCGTGGCGGCGGCAAAGGGCTGTACATACACCTGCCGGGTGCGGGAATGCGTGACGGCGACGATGGTGCCTTCGGCCATGGGGGCCGGTCCAGCGGCCAGCAGGGGCAGATAGTCCAGCCCAGCCATGGGCACGCCAGCCGCGCGGGCAATGCCAAGGGCGGTGGCGAGGACCATGCGCAGGCCGGTAAAGCTGCCGGGGCCGCGTACACAGGCGATGCCCGTCAGGTCAGCGGTGGTGAGGGAGGCGCTGTCCAGCAGACCCTTGATGGCCGGGGCCAGAAACTGCATGGCGCGTCCGGGCACGGTCCATTGCTGGGCCGCGCCGACAAGGCCGTTTTGGGCCAGAACAAGATGGAGCCGGTCCTCGGTGCCATCAAGCACGAGGACCGGCGCGTCAAAGGTCGGTGTGGATTGTGGTTTACCCATGATGTGTCTGCTACATCGCCGATGGGGCGAAGAGGCGGTAGATGTCGTTGTAGGTGGCAAGGACCATCAGCGAGATAAGCAGGATGATGCCAAGTCGCGTGGTCATAATCTGCCACTTTTCGGGAACGGGCTTGCGGAACACCATCTCGAAGGTGAGGAACAGGATATGCCCGCCGTCCAGAACCGGAATGGGAAAGAGATTCAGCAGGCCAAGGTTCACGCTGATGATGGCCGTCAGGAACAGCACCTCCATCAGCCCGCGCTTGGCCTGTTGGTTCACCATCTGGGCGATCATGATGGGCCCGCCCACGGTGTCCAGTGGCACCACACGTTCGAACAGCTTGCCGATGCCGCGCATGGTCAGCTCAATGACCTGCCATGTCTGGTTGGCGCCCTCAACGAAGGCGCGGCCGGTCCCGAGGGGAATGGTGACGGTTTCACCGGCGGCGCTGACGCCCACCATGGGCGTGGAGATGGTCTCGCCGAAGATGTTTTTGCGCTCCATCACGCGGGGGACGACGTCCAGTTCCAGCGTGGCGTTGCCGCGTTGGACGGTGAAGTCCAGGGTTTGGCCCTCACTCTTCTGGATGGCATCGGCCATTTCGCTCCAGAAGGTGATGCTTTTGCCGTTGACGGCCAGCACTTCGTCACCGGGCTGGATGCCTGCCACCTCTGCGGCGCTGTCCGGCTGAATGCCCCCGATGGCGGGCTTCAGCTCTATAAGGCCGGTGGACATGAAAATGCTGGAGTAGATAACCCACGCGAGGATGAAATTAAAGATGGGGCCCGCGGCCACCACGCACATTCTGTGCAGGGGCGGGCGCTGGGAGAAGTTTTGCTCGGGGGTGAATCCTTCGGGCAGTTCGTCATCAGGATTTTCGCCCAGCAGCTGCACATAGCCGCCAAGGGGGACGGCGGAGAGCTGATAGCGCGTTTGTCCGCCCATGAAGGAGAACAGCTTGGGCCCGAATCCAAGGGAAAACGTGCGAACACCGATGCCGAGGAAACGGGCGGCGAGGAAGTGCCCAAGTTCGTGGAAGAAAATGAGCGCTCCGAGGACGAGAACGATTGCGATGGGTCCTTGCATGTTGCTTTAGCCTCGGCTTTGGCGCGTGACGCGTTGCCGGTTTGGGTGATGGTTTCCGGATGCCCTTACGGTCAGGCGGACGCCCATTTCCGGACCTCGGCCCGGGTGTTTTGGTCGAGGGCGAGGATGGCTTCCAGGCTTTCGGCGTCGGCTCCCGTGTGGGCGTCCATGGCGCGCTGTATGAGCGCGGGAATATCCAGGAATCCTATCCTGTTTTGCAGGAAAAGGTCCACGGCGATTTCATTGGCCGCGTTAAGGACCACGGGATAGCTTGCGCCTGCGCGCAGAGCGTCGAAAGCATAGCCCAGACAAGGAAATATATTTAACGCAGGGGCCTCGAAGGTCAAGTGCCCAGCCTTCACAAGATCCAGCGGCTCAAGGGACAGACCAAGGCGATGCGGCCAGCCAAGGGCGTAGGCAATGGGGATGACCATGTCCGTCGGGCCCATGTGCGCCAGCATGGAACGGTCCTCGTACTCCACAAGGGAGTGGACCACGCTCTGCGGGTGCACCACCACGTCGATGGCCTCCAGCGGCAGGCCAAACAGGTGGTAGGCCTCGATGACCTCAAGGCCTTTGTTCATGAGCGTTGCGGAGTCGATGCTGATCTTGGCGCCCATGGACCAATTGGGGTGGGCAAGGGCTTGCTCGCGGGTGACGCCCTCCAGTTCCTCTCGCGTTTTGCCCCGGAAGGGGCCGCCGGATGCCGTGATAATCAGGCGGCGGATGTCGCGTTGGTCGTGCCCGCACATGCCCTGAAACAGCGCATTGTGCTCGGAATCCACAGGCAGGATGACCGCGCCGGTCTCATGGCAGATTGTGCGGAACAGGTGACCGGCCAGCACAAGGGCTTCCTTGTTGGCGAGGGCGATGGTCTTGCCTGCGCGGGCGGCGGCGAGGGTGGGCGGCAGACCTGCCGCGCCAACCTGCGCCGCGAGGACGATGTCGGCCTCGGGCATGGTGGCGAGGTCCACATAGGCCTGTGGGCCAACGAGAATGGCGGGGGTGTAGCCCTCGGGCAGGCGCTCGCGCAGTTCGCTGGCGGCCTCGTCGTTCAGGACGGCGAGGAAGGGTGGACGCAGGCGGGTGGCCTGCTCGGCCAGCAGGGCCGCGTTGCGGGCGCCGGCAAGGGCCAGCACCTCAAAGCGGCCGGGATGTTCATCCAGCACCTTGATGGTGCTGACGCCGATGGAGCCGGTGCTTCCCAGCAGAACGAGGCGCCGTGCGCTCTCGGCCGGGGGCGTGAGGGGGGAGATGTACGTCATGTCCTGTGTCTCGAAAGGTGAGGGGCCGCGGCCTGCGCGAAATGCGCCATGGCCGCGTCCGCCCTACCGGAAGAAGTGGAAGATGGCATCCAGCCCGGCGTAGGTGGCTACGGCCAGCAGCAGACTGTCGATGCGGTCCAGCACTCCGCCGTGACCGGGGAGAATGGTGCCGGAGTCCTTGACGTTCTGCCTGCGCTTGATGGCGGACTCGATAAAGTCGCCGAACTGGGAGGAAATATTCAGGCCCATGCCCAAGAGCGCCCACATCCACCACGGGCGGCCAGCGCCGGCACCCGCGAGGAAGTATTCATCCACCGCGCCAGCAACAAGGCAGACCAGCACGGAGGCCGTCATGCCGCCGAGGCTGCCGCTCCACGTCTTTTTGGGGCTGATGGCGGGCCAGATTTTTGGGCCGCCAAAGGTGCTACCCGCGTAGAATGCACCGGTGTCCGCCGCCATGACGGCCAGCAGTACCACGATGATCTCCACGTGCAAAAAGCCGAAGAAGAACTGGAGCATAAGCGGGATGTAGAGCAGGCCGCTGACGAGAATGGCGGCAAGGCCGTAGGACGTGTTCTCGGAGAGGTCGTCCGTGCTTTTGGAATACTTGATGAGGAACCCAAGGCTGGAGACCCAGAAGGCGGCGATGAGCACGCCAAGGATGAGCCACGGGTTGCCGGTTTTTCCGGCCCAGAGGATGAAGATGCCAAGGGCGGACCCTGCGGCGCGGAGCCAAGTGTGGCGGCCGTCCTTCCAGAACATGCCGTAGAATTCCCACAGGCCGACGGCGGCGATGGCCGCGAGGGCGGAGAACTCGAACCAGCCGCGCAGCGCGATGGCGCCAAGCAAGAGGGGCAGGAGGACCAGGGCCGTACGGATGCGTTTTTTGTGAGAGCTGTTCATGGTGCGTGGCGGCTCGGGGCCGGAGTTTAAGCGTTGTGCCCGGAGGTCTGGGCGGACGAGAGCTGCTCGTCGGTACAGCCGAATCGGCGGCCACGGCCCGCAAACGCGGCAAGGGCGTCATGCAGGTGGGCTTCGTCGAAGTCGGGCCAGTGCGTCGGGGTAAAGTAGAATTCAGCGTAGGCGGCCTGCCACAGCAAAAAGTTGGACAGCCGCAGTTCCCCGCTGGTGCGGATGATGAGGTCCGGGTCGGGCTGGCCTGCGGTGTACAGGCGCTCGGCGATGGCGTCCTCGGTGATGTCTTCCGGGCGTGCGCCCTCGGCCGCAAGCTGGCGGCAGGCGCGCAGGATTTCATCGCGCCCGGAGTAGTTGAGGGCGAGGTTGAGGGTCATCTCCGTGCCGTCCTTGGACTGCGACACCGCGCGTTTGACCGCTTGCCGCGTCACCAGTGGCAGTTCGGAGAGGTCGCCGAGGATGTTGAGGCGTATGCCCTGTTCGATGAGGGAGGCCATCTCGCGGTTCATGAACCGCACAAGCAGGTCGAACAGGAAGGAGATTTCCTTTTTCGGCCGTGCCCAGTTCTCGCGCGAGAAGGTATACAGCGTGACGTGGCGGATGCCGAGTTTGCGGCATTCGGTGACGAGGCGCTTTGCCGAAGCGGTTCCGGCCTTGTGACCTTCGCTTCGTGGCATTCCCTGAGCCTTGGCCCAACGGCCATTGCCGTCCATGATGACGGCGAGATGACGAGGCAGTGTGTCGAACTTCAGAGTCATGCTCCGCAGGTTGGCTTGACGCTTGGGCGTCGAAAAAAGGAAAATCCTGCCGCCCCGGCAGAAGGGACGGCAGGACGAAAAGGGCGTAGATATCCGGGGCTAGAGCTCCATGATCTCGTCGTCCTTGGCCTTGAGGAGCTTGTCGGCTTCCTCGACCATGGCATTGGTGATCTTCTGGATCTCTTCCTGCCCGCGGCGCTGGTCATCTTCGGAAATTTCCTTGTCTTTTTCCAGCTTTTTCAGAGATTCGTTGGCATCTCTGCGGACGTTTCGGATAGCGATCTTGCAGTCCTCGGAGTATTTTTTGGCCAGTTTGACCAAATCCTTGCGGCGCTCCTCGGTCAGCGGGGGGATGTTGATGCGCAACAGCTTGCCGTCGTTGACCGGGTTCAGTCCGAGGTCGGAGCTGATGATGGCCTTTTCGGCGGGGGCAAATGCGCCACGGTCCCAAGGCTGAATGGTGATGGAACGGCTGTCCGGCACGGCGATGGAAGCAAGCTGCTTCAGGGGCGTGGGGGTGCCGTAGTAATCCACCATGACGTCCTCGACCAAAGCAGTGGAGGCGCGGCCGGTGCGCAGTTTTGCAAAATCGCGCTCAAGGCTGGCCAGAGCTTTTTTCATCCTGTCCTGACAATCATCCATCACGGACTGCATGGTCTAATCTCCTCCTTCGACGAGAGTTCCGATATTTTCGCCGCTAACGACTTTTTTGATATTGCCGCTCTCGAAGAGGTTGAACACGGCGATGGGCAGGTTGTTGTCCATGGCCAGCGAAATGGCGGTGGAGTCCATAACCTGCAGCCGTTTGCTCAACACTTCGATGTAGCTCAGGCTCGGGTATTTGACGGCATCCTCGTGGACCATGGGGTCTTTGTCGTAAACGCCATCGACCTTGGTGGCCTTGAGGATGGCCTGCGTGTGAAGCTCCGCAGCCCTAAGCGCCGCAGCGGTATCGGTAGTGAAATACGGGTTGCCGGTACCTGCGGCGCAGATGACGACGCGGCCCTTTTCCAGATGGCGGATAGCCCGCCTACGGATGTAGGGCTCCGACACTTCCTGCATGGAAATGGCGCTCATCACACGGGTCTGTATGCCTTCCTTTTCCAGTCCGTCCTGCACGGCAAGAGCGTTCATGACAGTGGCCAGCATACCCATGTAATCGCCCTGGGCGCGGTCCATGCCTTTGGCGCTCGCCGCCATGCCGCGAAAGATGTTGCCGCCGCCAATGACGAGGGCCACCTGTACTCCCATGCGGGAGACTTCCGCGATTTCGCGACAAAATGCGCTGACGGATTCGGGGTCTATACCGAATTTTTGCTTTCCCGCCAATGCCTCGCCGCTGAGCTTCAGCAGCACCCTCTGGAACCGCAACTCACTCATATTTCACACCTTTATACGCTTTCTGTGGTTAATTTGCCAGAACACCGTAACATAATTCTGGCAAAGGTTTGAGAAAAAAAGGCCAAAAAAAACGGGCCTTGCGGCCCGTTTCGGAGAGCTTAGCTTTGGGCGTCTTCGCCCACGGCTACGCGGGCAAATCGGCCAATCTGGATGTTTTCACCCAGAACAGCGACCAGCTCGTTCAGGAGGTCCTGAATGGAGAGCTTGTCGTCTTTTACGAAAGGCTGCTCAAGCAGGCAGACTTCCTTGTAGTATTTCTTCACGCGGCCTTCGACGATCTTGTCGGCAATGTGCTCGGGCTTGCCTTCTTCGATGGCCTGATTGCGGTAGATTTCCTTTTCCTTCTCCAGCATGTCCTGGGGCAGCTCGTCGGGGGAGACGCACACGGGGCTCATGGCAGCAATCTGCATGGCCACGTCCTTGGCAAAGGCCTGGAACTTATCGGACTTGGCGACGAAGTCGGTCTCGCACTTGATCTCGACCATGACGCCCAGCTTGCCGTTGGAGTGGATGTAGGAGCCGACGTAGCCTTCGGAGGTGGCGCGGCCGGCCTTCTTCTGGGCCTTGGCCAGGCCCTTCTCACGCAGCCATGCGACAGCCTTGTCGGTGTCGCCGCCGCACTCGCCGAGGGCCTTTTTGCAGTCCATCATGCCAGCGCCGGTCTTGTCGCGCAGCTCTTTCACCATTGCAGCGGTAATAGCCATTGTTACTTTTCCTCCGCGGATTCAGCTTCAGGGGCCTCTTCGGCCTTATCTTCTTCCTTGGCGGCTTCGGCGGCCTGGGCCATCTGCACTTCCTCCTGGCGGGCGTCGCCTTCGAGGCAGGCGTCAGCGATGGCGGAGGCGAACAGCTTGATGGCGCGGATGGCGTCGTCGTTGCCGGGGATAACGTAATCAACGAGGTCGGGATCGCAGTTGGAGTCGCACACGGCCACGATCGGGATACCGAGCTTGCGGCACTCGCGCACGGCGATGTCTTCGCGCTTGGGGTCAACCACGAAAGCAACGGCGGGCAGGCCTTCCAGGTCCTTGATGCCGCCGAGGGCGAGGTTCAGCTTCTGCACCTCGCGGGTCATGCCCACGATTTCGCGCTTGGGGAACTTGTTGATGGTGCCGTCTTCGAACATGGTCTCCAGCTTCTTCAGACGGTCAATGCTGTGCTTGATGGTCTGGAAGTTGGTGAGCGTGCCGCCGAGCCAGCGGTTGGTCATGAAGTGCTGACCAGCGCGGGAGGCTTCCTGCTTCATGGATTCCTGCGCCTGGCGCTTGGTTCCGATGAAGAGCACCTTGCCGCCGTTGGCGACCTTTTCTGCGATGAAGTCATGGGCCTTCTGGAACAGACGGACGGTCTGCTGCAGGTCCATGATGTGGATGCCGTTACGGGCGCCGAAGATGAACGGACGCATCTTGGGGTTCCAGCGGCGGGTCTGGTGACCGAAGTGAACACCGGTCTCCAGCATCTGCTTCATGTTGACATAAGCCATGGTAATTCCTCCAGGGTTGTTTTCCTCCACTCCGCGTAAAGCACGCCCATAACCCCCTCAACGGAGAGGGCACCCATGGGCGTCAACGTGGAGTGTGTGGGATTGAAATCGCGGCGTTATACTTGGAATGCAAGATGATGGCAAGCAGAAAATGTCCGCCGGCCACCATCCTTCACTACTGCACCCGGGCGGCGGCCGTATCGCCCCCGGAGTGGGACTGCGCGCTCTCCGCCTGAACGGGATTGGAGAGGCGGCCGAGTCCGCTGATTTCTACGCTGACAACGTCGCCGTCAGCGATGGTCGCACCGTTGTTGTTCACGCCGAACATCACCACGTCGCCGGGCAGCAGCGTCATGATGGACGACACGTGGCTGATGGCTTCCAGCGGCTGCATAGTCAGGTCGTCGATGGTGAAGTGCTTGGATGTCTCGTCGTTGACGGCGAGGGCGATGTCCAGCTCTTCAAGGGCGGGCAGGTCCGTTTCAATGAAGGGCCCGACCGGCGTAAAGGTGTCGAAGCCCTGCGCGGCGGCGGAGCCGGGTTCGGCAAGTTCGGGCACATGCGCGGCAATGTTGGCGCAGCATGTGTACCCAAAAATATGCGAGGGCATGTCCTGCGTCTGCACGCCGCGGCATTGCCGCCCGATGAGGATGCCCAGCATGGGGTTGGCCACGGCTTGCTGCGCTGTGGCGGGGATGCTTATGGTCTGTCCGTTGCCAATAACGGAGGACGGCGGCTTGAGATTCAGCCGGGGAGTGGGCTGGGGCGAATCGGTTGGGCGCGCTTCAATGGTGATGATCTTTGAGGGCACGGCCAGCGGGAGGAGGGTGGCTTCCTCGGGCGGGATGATGCCTTCAATACCTTTGGCACGGTCCAAACACTGCAGACCGCCGTCGGTGACGCGCGCATAAAACGAAACGCCTCGGTGCAATACGCGGATTATTCTCATAAGTGCCACCTTGTTCTTTTGGGGTGAGTGGTGCGCGGGACAAAGGGCGCATAGTCCTCTATAGCAGGTGACGGCTGTGGTGTCTAACCCACGGAAAATGTGCAGGGAATCTTTTGCCCCGTGGGCAAGACCCAAGCGCAGAAGCGAGCCGTTACCGTGCGGGTTTTCGGCGGTTTTCCCGTGGCGGGGCCTGGCGGGGCAATGATGATGGTCGCCTGCTGCGCGTCCGGTGTGGAGCGCCGGCGCGTGCGGCGGCGGGGGACTGGGCGCCGCAAAGTCTGCATTCAGGGGCTTGACAACGCTTCGGAAACGGCTCTACATATTGGGGATGCAAAACGTTGCCCCCACCACCATCGCGACCTCCTATTATTACGCTGCGGACATGACGGTCTGTAGCGACTGGTGCGTTGTGCTGTAGGGGCACGGAAAAAACGACAGTCGAGTGTAGCGAGGCCGTTGGATAACATCCAGCGGCCTCTTTTTTTTGTGCGATTTTGCAGCTAAGGGAAAGCGCAGGAGGAATGTCATGCACATTGGAAAAGCCATCCGCTTTGAACGAATTATGAACCGCAATACCGGCCGCGCCATTATTGTGCCGCTGGACCATGGCACCACCATCGGTCCGGTGGACGGCCTCATCGACATGCGCGAGACCCTCGCCCATGTGGCTGAAGGCGGCGCCAACGCCGTGTTGATGCATAAGGGGCTGGTTCCCTGCGGGCACCGCCAGCAGGGGCCGGACATCGGCCTCATTGTCCATTTGTCCGCCAGCACGGTGCTGTCGCCCTTCCCCAATGCCAAGACCCTCACCGGCACGGTTGAGGACGCCATCCGCCTTGGTGCGGACGCCGTGAGCGTGCACGTGAACCTTGGCGACGAAAGCGAACGCGACATGCTGGCCGACCTTGGCCGCACCGCATCGCAGGCTTCGGAATGGGGGATGCCCATTCTTGCCATGGTATACGCCCGCGGCCCCAAGGTCGCCAATGAGTTTGACCCCGACGTGGTGGCGCACTGCGCCCGCGTGGGCATGGAGCTTGGTGCGGACATCGTCAAGGTGCCCTACACCGGCTCGCCCGACACCTTCCGCCGCGCCGTGGCCGGAGCCTGCGTGCCTGTGGTCATTGCCGGTGGTCCCAAGGTGGACAGCCCGCGTGACCTGCTCCAGATGGTGTCCGACTCCCTCGATGCCGGCGGGAGCGGTTTGTCCATTGGCCGTAACATCTTCCAGGCGGAGGATACCTTCAATATGGTCCGCGCCCTGAACGGCCTTGTGCACGAGGGCTGGGACGTGGACAGCGCGCTGGACGTGGCCGAGGGCCGCTAGCGCCACAGCAGGGCGACGTCGTATCGCGGCTGGTGCCCGCCCGATTCTGCCCGATTCTGCCCGATTTAGGCAGACTTTCGCGGTCGTGGTGTCGCTCAAACGCTGCCCCGACGTCCCCCAAGACGCCGCGCCGTGGGCCGCGTGATGCTCATAACACGTCGGCCCGCGCCGCAGAGGGCGCGCCGTGCTTCCGGGCACGCCGCGACCTGACGGCCGGGGACGCCATACCGTTTTCCTTTCCTGCCGCATTCTGCCGGCGCGTATTGCGCTGGTTCTTCTCGCCATCCAAACGAGCACAGGCCCGGAGCGACACTGTCGCTTCGGGCCTGTTGCCGTGGTCCCCTTGGGACCATCCCCTTCCCGCGTAGGACTACGCAGTGAAAAGATCGAGCCGCGCCGGTGCGGCCGGGACGGGGCGTCCTTTCTTATAGGTCATACAGGTGTACTTGACCACCAGCCACGCGTCGGCAAGCGGGGCGGGCAGAAATGCCGGGGCCGACAGTTCCGGGTCCGCCTGCGGGGCGCGCCGGGGAGAGCGGGGTGCGCCGCCAAGAATGCGCTTCATGCGGCGGGATGCGTCGCCGGTGCCGGATTCCTCGGCAAGGGCGGCGGCCACGCGCCGGGCTGTGGCCTCGGGGTGGTCCGTAAAGTGACAGGCGCGGGAGATGGCCGTGTACACCGCGCTTTCGTCGCCGTTGTGCTCCATGGCCTGTGCGTAGGCGCGGCCTGCACCGGTCCAGTCCCCGCGTTTGACCATGGCAGCGCCAAGGTCGATGAACGGGTTGTCCGTCTCTGGGCAGTGCTTCAGCACGCGGATGAAGATGGTGCGCGCTTCCTCGTAGCGGCCAATGCGGGAGTAGGCCGCTGCGGCAAGGCGCATGTATTTGCGGGCCTGCTGTTCGTTGCCCTTGCCCTGCCACGCTTTGCCAAGCCCCTCGTACGCTTCGGCGTAGAGGCGGTCGAGGACGGTCGCCTTGCGGAAGTTGACGATGGCGCCGTTCCAGTCGCGCTTGCCAAGGCGGGCGCAGCCGGTTTTGTAATAGTCGCGGGCATTCTCCGGGGCGGCGACAACGTGCTCCCACTTGCGCATGGCTTTGTCCACCTGCCCTTCCTCGGCTTGGCGCGCGGCGCGTTCAAGGGCGGCGCGCTGGGCCGCGCCAGCAAGGTCGCCCTGCGCGGCAAGGCTCAGTTGGCGCTGGAAATTGTCCTGCGAGTAGGGGCGCAGCAGGTAGCCCGCGCATCCAGCGGCCACGGCGTCCAGCAGGGCGCCCTCGCTGGTATCCGTGCTGGCGAGGATGACCGGGATGCTCCGAACCTGCGGCGCATCACGAAGCATATGCAGAAAATCCAGCCCGCGTGCGCCGTGAAGCTGTTCGTCGCAGATGACGAGGTCGGCGTGTGTTTTTTCGATGAGGGACAACGCCCCGGTGGGCGTGTCCGTCCCGCTGATGGTGTTGACGCCGCACTGGCGCAAAAAGCGCTTGTCCCGCTGGCGGTTGGATTCCGACGCGGTAACGACAACGGCGCTGGTAAAGCCCGTGCGGGTGTGCTGTGGATTCTGGTTGTGCATTGAAATCTCCATAGAGCTGCCACCTCATTCATCGGCAGAAAATGCAGGGGCTTTAGCCCACTAGCGCGAAAAGGGCGGCGCAATGCTCCGGACGTTCACGTCCGTTCCCGCCGCGCCAGCCTACGCGCGGGGCGGCATCCGTGGCAGGGTGCGGGGACTGCCAGCGCCGTTCGTGGGTGTGCAAAAAATTCCGGCACGGAAATTGATTAAAGCCGGACGGATAGCACACCACGAACGGTCAACGGAGGTCGTATGCAGAAGAAGTGTTGCCGTTGTAACGGCGAGCTTGGTGAATGGAGCATATACGTCGAAACAGAGCGCGGCCCCATCTGCGGCGACTGCATTGTAACGGAGGGGCTTCGCGTTGCGCGGCCCGAGCAGCGCCGGAACAATGTCGTTCCGCTGACACGCGAGCGCATCGTCCTTGTTGACGACGCGGCGGGGTGGGGCGCGAAATAACGCGCCACGTCGTGAACGGGCGTGACAATGCGCTTTGATTCACATGCAGGGGCGCTGGGAGGCATTGGACCTTTCAGCGCCCCTTTTTTGCGGCTTGTGGCCGGAGAAGATGGAGAAAATCCCTTTCGCGGCAGTTTTCTTCTTTTCAACGCTATAGATGATGCGGTACGAGTTTGGACCTGTTGCAGGGGAAAAGGGGTTACGAGGGGAATTTGCCTGCAGAGGCGCGGCTTGACCCGTTTTGCCAGACGGGGCGCCTGCGGAGCATCCCCCCGGTTCTTTATGAAATAAATGCTTCTGAGAGGTCACAATGAGAGGGAAGGTCATTATCGGTGCCGTATTCGCCCTTGGGCTGTACGTTGCGCCGAGTGTGCATGCCGGAGGGTATGTGGGCTCCAAGGCCTGTGGAGAGTGTCACGAGGAAGAATATCAGCGGTTTACTGCGCATTCCAAGAAGGCCCGCTCATGGGAGAGCGTGGAAGTGATGGCCTCGGACCTGACGCAGGAGGAACTGCGCGGGTGTTTTGACTGTCACACCACGGGGTACGGCAAAGGCGGCTTCATCAGCCATGACGCCACGCCGCACCTTGCCGATGTGGGATGCGAAACCTGCCACGGGCCGGGCGCAGAGCATGCGGACATGGGGGACCCATCGCTCATCACGCGCACGCCAACCCTTGACGACTGTCGGCGCTGTCATAATGCCAACCGTGTTCAGAACTTTGACTTCAAGCCGCTGATCCACAGCGGCGCGCATTAAGGGGGCCACCATGCTGGATTACGTGAAGCGTCATCTGGGTGTGAAGGTCACCATCCTTGTCCTTGTGGTCAGCGTTATTGTCTTTACCGGTCTGGCCGTGGTCACCGCCGCATGGCGCAGCGAAGACTTTCGCGCAAGCCTTGAGCAGTCCGTCGGCCAGACGTCGGAGCTGCTCTACCACGCCATTGCCAAGCCTATGGTCGTTGGCGACGACGCAGGCACCCGCGAGCAGTTTGACTTTATCCGCGAAAAATACCCCGATGTGCAGGTCTACCTGACCAACTTCCGCGGCAATATTACCTACACCACCACGCCGGACCATGAGCGCATAGACCTCGACGAAGCCCTGCCCATGGACGGCTTGCACGCCATGTCCGAACAGGCCCTCAAGACGGATTCCTCGGCGGGCAAGCTCCTGCAGGCTGGAGACAAGCACGTGTTTGTGCGGGTGGATTCCATTCGCAACCGGCAGTCTTGTCATCACTGTCATGGGGCGTCGCAGCCCATTCTCGGCGAGATGGTCGTCATGCAGGACGTCACGCCCGCCATCGCCGGCATGAACATGGAAATTGCCAAGTTCGTCGGCCTGTGCGCGGCGGGGCTGGTTATCCTTGTGGCCTCGGTGGTGATATTCCTGCGGCGGCAGGTGGTGCGCAATGTGGGCATCATCGCCAAGGCCTCGCGTGATATCACCGCGGGCGACCTGAGCGCTGATTTTCAGGTGTCTACCAGCGACGAGCTGGGGCAGATGTCCCAGACCCTCGCGGAGATGGTGGACAAGCTCAAGAGACAGCTTGGATTCTCCGAGGGCGTCCTCAAGGGCATTACTCTGCCGTGCGTTATCAGCCGTCAGGACAGCACCATTTCCTACATGAACCGCCAGTTGTGCGAGTACCTTGGCAAGCCCGGCTCGCCGGAGCAGTACAAAGGGCAGCTTCTTGGCGAGTTTTTCTACGGCGACGCCGCGCACGTCACCACGTCCTGCCGCGCTTTGGAAACCAAGCGGCAGGTCACCGAAGAAATCACCTACGCCACGCCCGATGGCCGTAATCTTACCGTGGAAGTGACGGCAACGCCCTTCCACGACATGGACGGCAAGCTCCTTGGCACCTTGGCCATCTGGTTCGACCTCACGGAAATCCGCGCCAACGAGGAGCGCATCAACGAGCAGAACCAGCGCATGACCGGCGCCGCGCAGGAGGCCGAAGCCGTGTCCTCGCAGGTGGCGTCCGCATCCGAGGAACTTGCCGCGCAGGTGGAGCAGTCCACCCACGGCGCGGACGACCAGCAGCAGCGTATTGCCGAAGTGGCGACCGCCATGGAGGAAATGAACGCCACGGTTATCGAGGTGGCCCGCAATGCCGGAAGCGCCGCCGAAATGGCCGAGCAGGTCCGAAACCGCGCCCGCGAAGGGCACGAGGTGGTCAACTCCTCCGTGGAGCTGGTCAACGTGGTGTCGCAACAGGCGCAGGAGCTGCGCCAGAGCATGACCGAGCTGGGCGCCAAGGCCGACGGCGTCGGGCAGGTTATCACCACCATTGAGGATATTGCCGACCAGACCAACCTGCTGGCCCTCAATGCCGCCATCGAGGCCGCCCGCGCGGGCGACGCCGGACGCGGGTTTGCCGTTGTCGCCGATGAGGTCCGCAAGCTGGCCGAGCGCACCATGGCCGCCACCAAGGAAGTGACGGACTCCATCAAAGAGATTCAGGAAAGCGCCAACCTCAACGTGCGCGGTACGGAAAAGGCCGTGGACGCCGTGGAGCGCAGCCGCGACATGGCGCACCAGTCCGGCGAGGTGTTGCAGGACATTGTCCGCGTCATCGAGCAGACCGCCGACCAAGTCCGCACCATTGCCACCGCCGCGGAGCAGCAGTCCGCGACCAGTGAGGAAATCACCAACGCTACCGAGGGCATCCGGACCATCGCGTCCGAAACGTCCGTGGCGATGGATGAATCAACACGCGCCATCAGCGACCTTGCGGGGCTGGCGCAACGGCTGCAAACAGTTATTGAAACGATGCGATCCAAATAATGCCATAGCGCATTCCGGACGCATCTTGAGAGAGGGATGAAGAGGGCTCCGGACAGACGGTTCGGGGCCCTCTTGTGTTTTGACATGTAAGGGCGCACCCCGCGTCCTCAGCAGAGAAGGGGTTTCAATGCTGCGAATTAAGAGTTGCAACACGCTTCTTTCCGCGTTGGTTGTTCTGCTTATTGCGTCATCAGTCGGGGGGCTGGTGTGGTATGTGAACGCATCGTCCTACAGCATGGCGCTGGACATGGGACGCCAGACCGCCGTCCAAAGCTGCGAGAGCACCGTCCGCTCGTTGGACCGGTATCTGGAGAGCGCCGAAGTGCTGGCCAAAGGCCTTGCCAAGGAGCGTAAGGTCCGCAACAGCCTTATGTCCTCCTACGGCGCCAACAAGGCCTACACCCGCCTCAAGCAGGTGGTGGAGTCCCAGCCCGGCTACGCCGCCGTGGCTATCTTTGACGCGACGGGCCGCATCGTTGCGGGGGCGGATACTGAGGGCAACAGCCTTGCAGGAACTGACCCCGGTGGCGGCGACGTCATCAAGGCCATCCTTGGCGGCAGGATGTCCTTTGCCTCGGGCGACGTCGTCGCCCTTGATGGCGGTGGACAGGTTTTTGCCGTGGGACACGCCATCACCGACGGCGGCGACACGGCCACCGGCGGCGTGTTGGTCTTCCCGCGTCTGGATATCTTTATGACGCAGGTTCTGGAGCCGGTGCGCGTCGGCGATGCGGGCTACGGCTTTATTCTTGATGCGCAGGGCCGCGTCCTCGGCCACGGCGCGGACCCTTCGCTCGTTATGCGCGACGTCAGCGCCGAGCCGTTTATACAGAAGGCCCTTGCCGAAACGCATGGCGACATTTGGTACACATGGAATGGCCGCCACAAGCTGATGAGCTTTAAGACCGTGGCCGAAACGGGATGGCGCGTTGCCGTGAGTGTGGATGAAGCCGACCTTGCCGCCACTGCCGTACGCCAACGCAGCATCATGATTGCCGCTGGCGTCGCCATGATTCTGTTGGTGGCCGGGAGCATCGTTTTGCTCGTGCGCACCTTTGCCCTGCGCCCCCTCGCGCAGGTGGAGCGCTTTTCCGGGCAGGTTGCCGCAGGCGACTACAACGCCACGCTGGATGGGCACTTTCGTTTTGAATTTGCCGGGCTGGCCGAGCATGTGACGGATATGGTGGCCGAGCTGAAGTCCCGCCTTGGCTTTTCGCAGGGCGTTCTCAGCGGCATCACGCAGCCCTGCGTTGTGGTGGGGCCGGACAACCGCGTGCGCTACGTGAACGACGCCATGTGCGCCGTGCTGGAACTGCCCGGCGCGCCCGAGGACTACATCGGCACCGAGTCCGGTGAGTTCTTCTACGGCGACGCCTCGCGCCACACCATCACCCAGCGCGCGCTGGAGCAGGACCGCCAGCTTGAGGAAGAAATCACCTACTCCACGCCCAGCGGCCGCACCATCGTGGTCAACGTGACGTCCACTCCGTTTTTCGACATGGACGGCACCTGCCTTGGCACCATGACCCTCTGGTTCGACCTCACCGCCATTCGCGAGCAGGAGCAGCGCATCCGCAATCAGCACGAGCGCATCTCACACGCCGCAGGGGACGCCAACGACGTATCCTCCATGGTCTCCTCCTCCGCCGAGGAGCTTGCCGCGCAGGTGGAGCAGTCCAACCACGGGGCCGAGCAGCAACAGCAGCGCACCGGCGAAGTTGCCGCCGCCATGGAAGAGATGAACGCCACCGTGCTGGAAGTGGCCCGCAATGCCGACAGCGCCGCGGAAATGGCCGAGCAGGTGCGCGACCACGCCCAGCGCGGCGAAGGCGTCGCCGCCAAAGCGCGCAACGTGTCCGTTGCCGTGGCCGAGCAGAGCGCCCAGCTTACCGTGCAGATGGAGGAACTGGGCAAGCAGGCCGAAGCCGTGGGGCAGGTCATTACCGTCATTCAGGAAATTGCCGACCAGACGAACCTTCTTGCCCTCAACGCCGCCATCGAGGCCGCGCGCGCCGGCGACGCCGGGCGCGGTTTTGCCGTTGTCGCCGACGAAGTGCGCAAGCTGGCCGAGCGTACCATGAGCGCCACGCGCGAAGTCACGCAGTCCGTCACCCTCATTCAGCAAAGTGCCGCCCAGACCGTGGACGGCACCCGCGATGTCGCCACCGGCATTGAGGAAACCCGCGAAATGGCCGAGCAGAGCGGCGCCGTGCTCAGCGAGATTGTCCGCATGATCGATTCCACTGCCGATCAGGTACGGGCCATCGCCACCGCCGCAGACCAGCAGACCGCCTCCAGCGAGGAAATCACCCGCGCAACCGAAGGCATCCGCTCCATCGCCACCGAGACCTCAACCGCCATGGGCGAATCCACGCAGGCTATTCAGGCCCTTGCCGAACAGGCCGCGCGTTTGCAATCCATCATCGGCGACATGCGAAGCGGCGACGCCTAGCCCCGTCGCCTCCACACAGCACAAAAAGACGCCCCGGGACCATCAGGTTCCGGGGCGTTTGTCGTCAAAGGAAAAAAGGGCGCTATTTCTTCGCCTTTGTCTTGGCCGTCTTCTTCGGCTCCGTAGCGGCAGGAGCCTCTTCCGGCGCGGGCTCTTCGTCCATTGCCGCGTCGGCCTGCGTCTTTGGCGTGCGCGGCAGGTGGCGTTTCAGCTTTGCCATAGCCTTGGCCGGTTCTTCGCCCGGTCCAAGGTGGTGCATCACGCCCTTGGGCGAAATCCAGTGCCAGCCCTCCGGCTCCTTCAGCAGCGTTGCGCCGTGCGACTGCAAAAAGTCCTCGGCCAGCGAGCGTTCCACCGCGTCGTGCATCTGCTCCATCAGGCGCTCGTTCTCCAGCGCCAACGACGCCGTGCGGAAGATTTCCAGCGCGCCGTGGACAATGTCGTGCAGCGACACCGCGTCCGGGTCGGTCAGTCCCTTCTTTTTGCTGGACAGCAACCGTTCCAGCGCCAGCAGGTCCTTGCGGAGCGCCTTGATTTCGTCCTTGGCCAGTTCCTTGGCCTCTTCTGTCGATTCAACAAGGGATTTCAGTGCCGGTGCAGGCATGGTGCGGGATTGGGACATGGCGGGGCGGATGGCTCCTTTCGGCAAAAGCCGGTGGCAGTTCAGCGTCAGGCACACAACAGTTACGGAGTCGTCGTGCCAAGCACGGCCGCAAGGTAGCTCAGTACCGAGACTCCGGCAATCGTCCACAGGATAAAAAGCGCAATGACAAAGCACACAAGCGACAGCATACGCGAAATAAACCGCGGCGTCCGCATGCGCGAAAACAGCGTCTCCGTCAAAAAGGCATGCACATAAAAGTGCCACGCCAAAAGAAGAACCACCAAAACCGCGCCCGCGTAAATGACCATGGCTCCCTCCTCAGACACCACGCCAGCCTATCCCGGGAACGCCACGAGCCTAGCAGGATGCGCGCGGCGGGGCAACAGGAGCGCAGACGTGTGGCGAGTGGAGCGTGTGGCGTGAGGTGGGAGGCGAGTGGGGCGTGTGGCGAGTGGCGTGAGGTGGGAGGTGGCGCAGGGTTTTGTGTGCTCCGCAGGCCAAAGGGCCGTGGGCCCTTTGGAATCCCATTTGCGCACAGGCCGGGTGCGTGTGGATGGGACTGTCGTCACCCCTGTGCGGCTCCCGTCCGTGTGGAGGGGAGAGTTTTTGGGGGGGCGTTGGCGCGAGGGGGAAAGGGCGGTGAGAATCCCTGTCTGGCCTGCGGAAGAAGAAAAGGCATAAGGCAAGAGAATCCCGCTCCCCCCCCCCCCTCTATTTTCGGGGCGGTTTCCGCCTCGAAAATCCTAAGGATTGTTAAGGAAATTATTTCCTTAACCCGCCGGAGGCCCTCTGAACTCTTGCCGCCGTGGGCGAAACAGAAAACGGCCGGGCCCTCTTGGGAGGACCCGGCCGTACTTATGCGTATGTACCAGCGTGCTGGTGGCTAGTCGTTTTTGCCGCCGCGCCGGACAATTTCCTTGGCGGGGATGATGCCGGTGGCGCTGGCGGAGACGATGTTGCCGGCCACGCCGGGGCCATCGCCTGCGACGTAGAGGCCTTTGATTTTGGTTTCCAGCTGGTTGGAGGTTTCCACCTGCGTGGCGAAGAACTTGATCTCCGGCGCGTAGAGGAGGGTTTCGTCGTTGGCGACGCCGGGGACGACGAGGTTCAGCTTTTCGAGGCCTTCCACGAGGTTGGTCACGATACGTTCGGGCAGGGCCATGGCGATGTCACCGGGGGTGACGTTGGTCATGGTCGGCTCGACGTGGCTGTTCTTGATGCGGTTCCAGGTGCTGCGGCGTCCGCGTTTGAGGTCGCCAAAGCGCTGGAGGATGGGCTTGCCGCCGCCGATGATGGTGGCCAGCTTGCCGATGGACTCGCCATAGGCCTGATTATCGGTGACGGGTTCCGTCAGCACGACTTTGGACAGGAAGGCGAAGTTGGTGTTTTCGGACTTTTCCACCATGTTGGCGTGGCCGTTGACGCACACGAAGTCCTGATAGTTTTCGAGTGCGACGAAGCCGCCGTAGTTGGTGCAGAAGGTACGGGTCTGGTCGTCGTACTTCTGAGTGCGCACGAAAAAGGTGGGGTCGTAGACGATGTCGCAGAGGTCGCGCATGATTTCGTTGTGCACTTCCACGCGTACGCCGACTTCGATACCGCGCTGGCTGACTTCGAGGCCGTGGCTCTGCACGAGTCGTCCGCACCATTCTGCGCCCACGCGGCCGGGGGCGAGGATGACGTTGGGGGCGTAGAACGCGCCGCTTTTGCCCATAACGCCGGTGATGCGGTCGCCGTCAACGATGAGGTCTTTGACTTCTTCGGACGTGCGCACCACGACGCCTTTGGCCTCCAGATCTTCCACCATGCCGTTGATGTGGCCGGGGAGGTTATCGGAGCCAAGGTGTTTTTGTTTGATGAGCAAGAGGTCCACGCCGTTTTTCATGGCGTGCTTGCGGATGTCTTTCGCGGCGGGCATGTCGGTGGGGTAGACCTTTCCGTCCATGCCGTAGGCGTTGTAGATTTCTTCGGTCTCGTCGATGAGGGCCTGCGCTTGGTTCAGGGGCATGAACTGCGTCAGGTCCGTTTTGCCGAGGATGGGAATGTAGTTGAGCTTGCCGTCCGAGAACAGGCCAGCTCCCCCCATGCCCGAGAGGATGTTGCAGGGACGGCACTTAATACAGTCCTCGCCGTGACCGATGGGGCACTTTCGTTTGAGGGGCTGTTTGCCTTTCTCAAGGATGAGCACCTTGAGGTCGGAATTCTCGGCCAGATAATAAGCGGCGAACAGACCAGCGGGGCCGCCGCCGACGATGATGACGTCAAACTTCTTTTCTACGGTATTGGAACCCATTCCATATCTCCAAAAGGGTTTTTGTGATGGAGTGCGACGGAGCCGAAATGGCATCGCGCGCAAAACCCTTGATTGTCCTTTCCACGTTTAAAAAAGAAAAGCAATAGAAAAATTTTGCCTGTGGACTTTGGTGGTGCGTTGGTGCTGAAACAGGCAGGCGCAGCGGCGGATTGTGCCATTGAGGTTTGAAAATAAGGCAGGGTGGTATAGATTATTCTGTGGAGGGGAGTGGCCGGTGTGAACTGCGGCATCATTTCAGCGAGAGGTGGCTGATATGTTGAAGAATATGAGTATTCAATGGAAATTGCTGGCGGCTGTTGTTGCCGGGCCTCTTGTTGTAGCTCTGGTCATGGCTGTGATGCATGTCCGGGATATTACACAAGGCGCGCATGCAAGCATTGAGGAAAAGAGCAAGGCGATTGTGCTTATGGCGGAAGCGGCACGGGATGAAATGTCCCAAAAGCTGAAGCGTGGCGTTATCCGCCCGTTTGAGCAGATACCAGACGACTATATTATGGACGCCGTGCCCATTATCACTTCCATAAATATGGCCAAAGCCAAAGCGGATGAGGCGGGGTATGACTTTCGGGTGCCCAAGGTCAAGCCGCGAAATCCGAAAAACACTCCTACGCCGCTGGAGGAGGACGTGCTCAGGCGGCTTAAGGCCGAGAACCTTGATGAATTGGTTCTGCGGGAGCCCACGCAGATTCGCTATTTTAAGCCCATACGTCTGACGAAGGATTGTTTACACTGCCATGGCGACCCCAAAGGCGCGCGTGATGTTGTGGGCGGCGTGAAGGAGGGCTGGAAGGTAGGGGAAATCCATGGTGCATTTCAGATTATTAGTTCGTTGGAAGAGGTGCACGCGGACGTGGTTGGGGCAAGGTTGAGCATCACCATGTGGACCTTGGGGATTTTGGCTGTCATTGTGTGTGCGTCGTGGATTGTGCAGCGCCGGGTTATTGTGCAGCCCCTTTTGGGAATACGGCTTTTTGCACGCACGGTTGCTGATGGCGATTTGGACGCCACTGTAGACGAGGAGTACGGCGCGGAACTCGGGGCTATGCAAGGGTCCATTACGCGGATGGTGGAGCATTTGAAAACCAAGATGAGCGAAGCCGAAGAGAAAAGCGAGGAAGCGGAGCGTGCTCAGGAAGAGGCTGAGCGGGCGTTGGAACGAACCCGGCAGGATGAGCAACGCATTTCACGTTTGCTGGAGACTATGTCTGCCGTTGCGGAGGATGCCGCAAGCATTGCGGGGCAGGTCCTTGAATCGTCGGCGCATTTGCAGGAGCGTGTGGAGGAGGTGTTGCAGGGGGCCGAGATACAAAGTTCCCGAAGCTCCGAAACCGCAACGGCGATGGACGAGATGAACGCCACCGTGACCGAGGTTGCTATGAATTCGAGCTCTGGTTCGGAAAGCGCGGGGCAGGCGCGTGAAAAGGCTATGAACGGTGCATCCGTTGTGCAGCGGGTTGTGGAGGCCAACGGACGTGTGGCGAACATGACGGATGAGCTCCGCAAGGAGATGACGTCGCTTGGAGAGCAGGCTGAGGCCATTGGCAAGGTGATGGTCGTCATCACGGATATTGCGGACCAGACCAATTTGCTTGCCCTTAATGCCGCCATTGAGGCAGCCCGGGCGGGCGAGGCTGGCCGTGGCTTTGCCGTTGTGGCTGATGAGGTCCGTAAGCTCGCCGAGAAGACAATGTCTGCCACCCATGAGGTTGGAGAAGCCATTAGTTCTATTCAGGATGGTGCACGTCGAAACATAACCAGCGTGCAGAATGCCTCGGAGGCTGTAGAGGAGGCAACCAAGCTGGCGAATGAATCCGGCGAGGCGCTTAATGAAATAGTCAGCATGGTGGCAACAACCACGGAGCAGGTGCAGTCCATTGCCACGGCAACGGAGCAACAGTCCGCCGCCAGCGAGCAGATTAGCCGCGCGGTGGAGGACATCAGCCGCATTGCTGGCGAGACGGCGCAGGGAATGGAAAAGGCGAACGAAGCCGTTGTGGAGCTGGCGAACCTGTCCGAAAAGCTGAATGAGTTGATGGCGAAGTTGCTGGAGACAAGTCAGTAGTCATCTTCTTGTGGCGTAATGAAAGATAAAGCGCCCCGGTGTACCAGACTGTGCGTTCGGTACACCGGGGCGCTGTGCGTTTGGCGGAAAGGAGCCGCTAGCTTTGCTCCAGCTCGCGCAGGTAGCGGAACAGCTGGCGCGAGCTTTTGGGCGGTTTGTTTTTGGCGATTTCCTTGGCGGCGTTGCGCGCAAGTTGGCGCAGGCGCTGGCGGTCGGCGTCCGGGTGGGCTTCGATGATGGCTTCCAGAACGTCCAAGTCGCCGCCGACGAGGGCGTCGCGCCATTCCTCAATGCGGTGGAATTCGGCGGTGTCGGCCTTATGGCCGGCTTCAAGGATGCCAAGGGCGGCGCGTAGGGTGTTCACGTCGCTGGTGTTGCGGACAAGGCGGCCCATGTACTGCATGTGGCGGCGGCGTCCTTCGTGCGCGGTGATGGTCTTGGACTCCAGCGCGGCGTCAATGAGCTCTGCGGGGATGGCCAGACGTTTGATGACGTCCGGCGGCAGGGCGCAGAGCTTTTCGCCGAGGGCTTGCAGTTCGTGCATTTCGCGTTTGAGTTGCGATTTGCTCTTGCGGGGCTGGTCCATATCGTCATGCTGGTTGGGCATCGGTCTTCTCCGTGGCGGTGCGGTAAACTGTCGAGCTTGGGGCGGGGGTGCCCGTGTGGTGGCGGGTACAGTGCCCGGCGCGCAGCCCTCCAAAAGCAGGCGGCACGCGGTACATGGTACGGATACAACAACACCCGTGGGGCGTCCAGTGGCCTGCTGAGGCATGGACATGGGGCGGCTCAGGCAGCCCGCGCTTGTGAGTGTGATGTGGTGTGTGCTATGGACCTTGAATCCTGAAAAGTTTGTGTATTCGCGCCGCCGCAGGGCGTGCGCAGTTGGGAACGCGTCACCACCGGAATAATGGATGAAGATGGAACACGAGCAGACACGCGCTGAGATGCAAGAAGAACTCCTTACCTTGCGGGCCAAGGTCCGTGAGCTGGAATCCAGACTGCATGTCTGCAAAGCGCCGGAGTTCGCCATACTGGAAACCGTCGTGGATGGGCTGGACACCCCGGTCTTCGTCAAGGATGGCGAGCACCGCTGGGTGTATATGAACCGCGCCGGGGCAAGCATCCTTGGGGGCGATCCGGGCGGATTTATCGGGCAGACGGACCATGACCGGCTGGACCAACTGGAGGCCGACCGCCATTGGGCCGAGGACGACCTTGTCTGGCAGGCGGGCGCGCCCATGTATTTCCGTGGTTCGCGCACGTGGGATGGCTCCAGCCGTCAAACGCGCAGCAAAAAAATTCCCTACGAGGATCCGGAAACCGGCGAGCGGTACATTATTGGCATCATTGAGGATATGACCGAGATGGACGCCAGCCGCAAAGCCGCCGAGGAAAGCGAATTGCGTTACCGCCTGCTGGTGGACAACGCGCGCGAGGCCATCACCGTCATCGATACGGACCGCATCATCTACGCCAACCGCCGCGCGCAGGAAATGGCGGGCTACAGCCTTGATGAACTGCGTGGCATGGCGCTGGCCGAGCTTGTGTACCCGGCGGACCGGGAGAAGGTTTTTGCCTGCCAGCGCGAGCGCCTTGCTGGGCGTCCGGCTCCGGAAACCTACGACTTCCGCATGGTGACCCGCACGCGAGAGGCGCTGTGGCTGTCGGTTACGCCTATGTGCATCGACTGGGAAGGCAAGCCCGCTGTTCTCAGCTTCTATACGGACATCAGCGAGACCGTGGCCGCGCGTGAGGCGTTTGAATGCTCCGAGCGCCGCCTGCGCAAGATTATCGACCTTGTGCCGCACATGATTTTTGCGCGCGACTACAAGGGCCGATACCTTATGGCGAATAAGGCGACGGCCGAGGCGTGCGGGACCACGGTGGAGCGGCTTGTCGGGGCGTCGTACACCGAATTTTGCTCCAAGAAGAGTGGTGGGCGCGACATGTTCGTGGCCTATGACAGAAAGGTCCTTGTCACGGGCGAGGCGCGGTATGCGCAGGAGGTGCCGTTTACCGACGCCAAGGGCGCGGAGCGCATTCTGCAGTGCTCGTTTATCCCCTTTGACTTTGACAAAGGCCGCCGTGCCTGCCTTGCCGTGTGCACCGACGTAACGCGCGAGTTGCGGACCAAACAGCGGCTGAGCATGCTGAGCTCGGCGCTGCTGTCCTTTGGCAGTGACCATCGCGAGAACATCAATCTGGTGGTGGAACTGTGCGGGGCGCTGCTTGGCGCGGAGTGCGCGGTGTACAACAGGTTGCACGGCGAGCGCCTGTGCGTCCGCGGCGGGTGGAACGCTCCGTCAACCATGCCCCCAGAGGATGTGGCAAAGGGGCATATCTGCACGGATATCATCGGCACGGGACGCATCGACGAATTGCAGGTGCTGCGCAATCTGGCGGATTCGCCCTATGCGGAGACGGACCCCAATGTGCGGCGCTATGACATTGAAACCTACCTTGGCATGCCCGTGTTTTTGCAGGGGCAGGCGGTGGGCGCGCTGTGCGCGGTGTACTGCACGGATTATGAGCCGACCTACGAGGACGAGTGGCTTACCGGGGTGCTGGCGTCCGCCATCAGTGTGGAGGAGGACCGGCTCCGGTCCACCATGCAGCTGCGCGAGAGCGAGGCCCGCTACAGAGCGGCCTTTGATCAGGGGGCCGTTGGCATGGTGCACCTCGACATCAGCGGCGCGTACCTGAAGGTCAACGACAGATATTGCGAAATTACGGGCTATAGCCGGGATGAATTGACGGGCGTGCGCTTCGACCAAATCACGCACCCCCTCGACCGCGAACGCAACCGTGACCTGCACGAAAAGATTATCTGCGGCGCGCTGGACTACTATGATGTGGAAAAGCGCTATCTGCGGCGCGACGGCAGTGTGTGCTGGGTGCGCGTGACCGCGTCGCCCGTGCGCAGCGCCAGCGGGCAGATGGTGCTCATCAACGCGCTTATCCTCGACGTCTCCGCGCGCAAGCAGGCCGAGCAGGCCCTGCGCGAAAACGAGGAAAAGTACCGCATGCTCTTCCACAACGCATCCGACGCCATCTTCCTGCGAACCGGGGAGGATGGGGAGCATCCTACGCGCTTTGTGGACTGCAACGAAAAGGCCTGCACCATGTTCCGTATGCCGCGAGAGGCGCTGCTTTCCCGTCGGCCGCAGGAGATTTTGGGGCCGCTGGACACCGCCGGAGCCTTGGACCACCCCGTGGAAACGCGGGCTACGGCCAACGACGGGCGGGTGCTGGACCTTGAAGTCGGCTCCCATGCCTTCCTGCTTGGCGGGGAGCGGGTTGTCCTCTCCGTGGTGCGCGATATTTCCGGCCGCAAGGAAATGGAAAAGGCCGTGCTCCGGCGCGACGCCGTGCTGGAGGCCGTGGGCTTTGCGGCGGAGCGGTTTCTGCACTCCCCGGACTGGCGCGGGCATATGTCCGATGTGCTGGGCCGCATTGGCACCGCGGCGGACGTCAGCCGCGTGTACGTGTTCCGCAATTTTGAGGTCCCGGACAAGGGGCTGGCCATGGGGCTGGAGTTTGAGTGGTGCGGCGAGGGCGTTGAACCGCAAATTGACACCCCGCACCTGCAATGCCTGCTCTATGACGAGGAAGGCCTGCACCTTGTGCGCGAGACCCTTGAGCGGCGCGAAGTCTATCGCGGCAACGTCGCGGACCTGCCCTCTGCCCACCGCGCGGTGCTGCAGCCTCAGGGCATTGTGTCCATTGCCATCGTGCCCATCTTCGCCGGGGACGTGCTGTGGGGCTTTGTGGGCTTTGATGAATGCCGCGCCCGGCGTGAGTGGTACGCCTCGGAACTGGAGGCGCTCATGGCGGCGGCGGACATTCTTGGCAATGCCATTGTCCGTGGCCGGGTGGAAAACGCTCTGCGCGAAAGCGAGGCCCGCTTCCGCCTCATTGCCGATGCGGTGGAGGATGTGTTTTGGCTGGCGGAACCCGGGCAGGGCGACGTGCTGTACTATAGTCCGGGCTTTCAGCGGTGGGTTGGGCCGTGCTCGTCGCCGCTGGAGACGCGGGAGCGGCACCTGAGCGCCATCCACCCCGACGACAGGGACCGCGTGCTGGAGGTCTACCGCGACAGCGGGCGCGAGGCATGGGAGCTGGAATACCGCATCATGTGCCGCGATGGTAACACACGCTGGTTCCGCGAGCGCGCCTTTGCCGTGCAGGATGAACTGAGCCCCACCATGCTGGCGGGGGTGACCTCGGACGTGACCGAGCAAAAGCGCAACGAGGAAAACATCTGCGAGGCCCTGCGCACCAAGGAGCTTCTGCTGCGCGAAATCCACCACCGCGTGAAGAACAACCTACAGATTATTTCCAGCCTGCTGGATATGGCTGGCCGCCATATCGAGGACGAGCGCTCCTCCGCCGTGATGAAGGACCTGCAATCCAAAATTCACAGCATGGCCATGATCCATATGCATCTGTACGGCTATGATAATTACGACAGCATTATCATTTCGGACTACGCGCAGGTGCTGGCCCAGCAGCTTGGGCAAATGTACAACGCCCGCAACGTGGAGCCGCGCTTTCATATGGAGGACGTCATCCACCTGCAACTGGACCTTGCCATCCCGTGCGGTCTGGTGCTGAGCGAGGCGCTTTCCAACGCCTACAAGCACGCTTTCGGTCCCGAGGGTGGCGCCGTGGACCTGACCATTGAATACACGCCAAGCGGCCGCGTCCACATCCGTGTGCGGGACGACGGCACCGGCATTCCGGACGACCTGGATATTGACCGCACCAGTTCCCTTGGCCTGCGCCTTATGCGAAACATCGTGGAATATCAGCTGGGTGGACAGCTTGAGGTGACGGCGGACAGCGGAACAGTCATCGACATTACCTTTGGTGACCCCGTCGAAGGAGGGGAAGCATGAATACGCAGACAGAGGACGCCCATTCCATACTGGTTGTAGACGATGAGGCGGTCATCATCACGCAGATGGAAGAGATGCTCAGTTCCCTTGGGTATAATGTGGTGGGCAAGGCGGGTAGCGGCGCGCAGGCCATCAAGCTGGCGCAGGAGCTGTCGCCCGATTTGGTGCTGATGGACATCGTCATGCCCGGCGATGTGGACGGCATTGCCGCGTGCAGCGTCATCCAGCGTGAGATGGACATCCCGGTCATCCTGTTGACGGCCTACGGCGACGACAAGCACATCTCCCGCGCCAAGGCTGTGCAGCCTTATGGCTATATCCTCAAGCCCAGCCAGAACGACCAAATCAAGGCCGCTGTGGAGATTGTTCTGGAAAAGAAGGCCGTGGAGCGGAATCTGGACGGTATGATGGACGGACTGCGCCATACGGCGGAGGACCGGCGGCTTCAGATCAAGGAAATCCACCACCGCATCAAAAACAATCTGAACATGATTACGGCCCTGCTTGCCTTGCAGGCCATGCATTCGGCTACGCCGGAGTGTTCGGACGCGCTTCAGGCCGTGCGCAGCCGCGTGCTGACCATCGCGAAAATTCATGAAAAGCTCCATACCTCGGACAACATGGAGCATATTGACTGCGGCGAATATTTTGAGAGCATCGCCTGCTCCCTCCTGCGCGCCAGCGACAAGGCGGACGCCATCGACTTTTCCTTCCAGTGCGAGCCGCACCAGCTTGAGCCGGACAAGGTGATGCCCATGGGCCTTATTCTCAATGAACTGGCGTCCAACGCCATGCACCATGCCTTTGGGCAGGGGGAGCAGGGGCGCATAACGATCAGCTTCCGCCGCGAAGGGCCGGACTATGTGCTGGCTGTCACGGACAATGGCGTCGGTCTGCCCGAGGGGGTGACCATGGAGACGGCGGAGTCGCTGGGGCTGGAGCTTGTGCGCAGCTTGGTGGCTCAGGTGGGCGGCACCCTGCACTTGCGGCAGGAGGCCGGAACCGCCATAGAGGTGCACTTTCCCGTGTAGTGTGGCGCAGATTTGCACGCCGTCCGGCAGCGCCGGGCGGCAGTTTGCGCCAGCAAAACGCCCCCGCTCGCACTGTGCGAGCGGGGGCGTTTTGGCGTGCCGGGACGCATAATGCGTGGACGGCCGGGCCGGACGCTAGATGATTTCCGCGCCGGAGAGGATTTGGACAAAGCGTTTGTACATGTCCATATCGATTTCGTCCTGCATTTGGTTGCGCATAAGGTGCAGCACCTGAAAAGGATTCATGGCCTTGGCGTAGGGGCGGTCCGAGGTGAGGGCGTCGTACACGTCGGCAATGGCGATGGCGCGGGCTTCCAGCGGGATGTCGAAACCCTTGGAGCCGCAGGGATAGCCGCTGCCGTCCATGCGCTCGTGGTGAAAGAGGATGCAGTTGTACGCCGTTTGCGACAGGGCTAGCTGCGAGCACAGCCCGATGCCCTTGACGGGGTGCTCGTTGACGATGCGGCGTTCCTGCTGGTTGAGCGCGCCGGGCTTGTTGAGGATGCGCTCGGGGATGAGGGTTTTGCCGATGTCGTGGAGCATGGCCCCAAGGCCGCACTGCACCAGGTGCTCTTCGTCCAGTCCATAGGCCTGCAAAATGGCCGAGGAGTACAAAAAGACGTGCATGCAGTGGGCGTAGGTTTTGTAATCGTGCTCCACCAGCTGGGCTACCGCCTTGAAGGAATTCTCCAGCGTCAGGAACTGCACGCCCTGATTCACAAAGTCGATGATGCGGTTGAAGCTGTCCTGCTTGATCAAGGTATCGGGCAGGCGGTTGTCAAAGGCTTCGCGCACAATGGAGACGGACGTGTGGTGGAAGAGCTTGGCGCGGTCCGGCAGGGGGATGTCTTCGTTCATGAGGATGGTGCCGAGGTTGGCCTCAACATATTCCTTGTACGAATCGCTCTCGCTGGAGCGGATAAAGACTTCCTTGATGCCGTGCTCGTACAGGGCGCGTCTGTGACGCTCCGTAAAGCATTCCTCTTCAGAGGCATAGAGGACGTAGCCATCGCCCTGCCGCAGATAGACGCTAAAGCGCCCCATGCAGCCGGGGGAGATGAGCAGGGGCGACACGGCAAGGTAGTCGTCCCGTCTGGAGCGTGTCCCTGTGTTTGTGAGGGGTTGGTTAGGCATAACGTCGTGTGCTTCCAGTTCGGCCTTCTGGTGGATTCCATGAAAAAACGCGCTGCATCGGGTGTGCCTGCGGCGCGGAAAAGGTCTCAGGACCGGGTGTTTAGTAGATGTGGCGCATTATGCGCGCCTTGAGCAGGGGGAGATATACGTCTTTCACTTGTAAAAGTATAGGGGGAAAATGCAAAAGCCTGTACCGGGGTAGGATAGAGTGTTCGATAGTCAGAGCTGATCGATGCAGTGGGAAATTATTACAAACGGAATGGAGTTGATTCTGGCGGAGACGGGTGGTGTTGCAGGGGTGCCCTCTCTAGTGGCAATGCATCCTGTGGAACTCTGGTTTGCTGCGGCGTTAAGAGGCGGTGATTTGTCTCGAATTATGAAGACGTTACGCAGTTCTTGCGCCCAAGATAAAGACCATGGAGGCGCAGACTACCCCCCTATGGCGGCCATGCCCTTGGCGCTGACATCGGTGTCACGCTCCTTCTGGAGCAGGCGGTAGCCAAGGGGCTTGTCGCCCACAGCGCGGGCGATGGCGGCGTGCAGGTCGGCGTCCGTGACGCCGGGCGTGCGCAATAGGCCGCGCAGCGGCGTTTCGTTGTCGGAGTAGAGGCAGGTGCGCAGCGCGCCGTCGCTGGTCAGACGCAGGCGGTTGCAGGTGGAGCAGAAGTGGTTGCTCAGGGCGGAGATAACGCCGATGCGGCCCGCGCCGCCGGTGATGGAATACATGCGCGCCGGGCCGTGGTTCTTTTCGTTGGTGGCGGGGACAAGCTGGGCGTGGCGGCGCAGCGTGGCAAGAATGTCCTTGGACGACATGTACAGCCGCTGGGTCCAGTGGCTTGCGCCCATGGGCATGAACTCAATGAAGCGGACATCAATGGGCTGGGTGCGGGCCAGTTCGACAAAGTCCGCCAGCTCGCTCGTGTTGACGCCGGCAAGGGCCACCGCGTTGAGCTTGACCCGCAGACCGTGGGCGAGGCAGTCGTCAATGGCGCGGCGGACGTCGGCATATTTGCCAAAGCCGGTGATATCCTTAAACCGTTCGGGACGTAGGGTATCGAGGGAAATATTTACGGTGCTCATGCCAAGGCGGGCAAGGCGGGGAACCACGCCCCGCAGCAGCGTACCGTTGGTGGTCAGGCGCAGGTCCAGCGCCGGGTGGCGCTCGGCAAGGCGCTCCAGAAAGTCCACAGCGCCTTTGCGCGCTAAGGGTTCGCCGCCGGTAAAGCGCACCTTGCCAATGCCGCGCTGCGCCAGCACGCCGATGACGCGCTCAATTTCCTCGTACCGCAGGATGTCGCCATGCGGGATGAATTCGGCGCGGCCGGAACTGCAATACATGCAGCGCAGGTTGCAGCGGTCCGTAAGGCTGACGCGCAGGTAGGCGGCGGTGCGGCCGTGGGCGTCGGTGAGGGGGCATGTGGGCGATGTGGGCTTCTGCATGGGGATATCCGTAGGGGTTAGAGCCTGTCGCCATTGGCGCGGCGCGCGCACAGGGGGCAGAGGGGACCGTCGGCCCCGGCGAAGACCGCGCCGCAGCGCTTGCAGGTGGCCAATTCCCCGCTGGCAAGGAGCCGCGCGGGGGCGGCGAGCAGGGCGGGGGGACCCGGCGTTACCGTGAGGCTTTTGGGCAGGCAGGTGCGGCGGCACAGGCCACAGCCTATGCACTGCCACGGTTCATGCTCCAAACGGAACGCGCCGCTTTGTGTTGTCATGCACAGGGCGCCAGTGGGACAGGCGCGGGCGCATGCGCCGCAGGCGGTGCAGGTCCGGGAGACGGTGATGGCGCTGACGGGCGCGATGTGTGAGGGGGCCTCGCCGGGCGCAGTTTCCTGCGGGGCCGAGGTGGCACAGAGGCGCTCCAGCGCGGCGTGCAGGAGTCTGCGGCGCGCCGGGGGCTGTTTGTCCTCGCCTTCGCCCGCGGCGGGCAAGAGGAGTGGGCGCGGGGTTGTCGCCGCGGTTTTGCGCGGGGCAAATTGCCGCAGCAGGGCGCGTCGCGAAAGGGCGGGGTCCGAGGCATCACGCGGGGCGCGCGCCGCTTTGCCGCGCGCGGCCGGGGCCTGCGTGATGGTGAGGGCGCCCGGAGCAAGCTGGTCAAGGAGCAGCGCGGCGTCGCGCAGGCGCTTTCCGTGGTCGCCGCACTCGCACGCAGCGCAGGCGTTGGCCGGGAGGACCAGCGCGGTGACGCCGGAGGCCGCAAGGGCGGCCAGCGTTTCCACACCAAGGGCGGAGAGGCACCCCGGTATGCGGATAACGGGCGCGTCGGTGTCCGTTTCAGGGCCAGCAGGCGCGCCGGAACAGGCAAGGGCAAGGGTGCTGCGGTCCTCACGCAGGGATGCGGCGCGCAGGAGGTCCGCCACGCCGCCACAGTGCAGGGCATCCGCAGGGCAGACCGAGGCGCACAGCCCACACCCAAGACAGGCCGAGGCGTCCACATGGGGCGCGTCGGCAAGGGTGATGGCTCCCGCAGGGCACACGGCAACACACCGCCCGCAGTGCCGCGAGGGCGCGGGCAGGCATGCACCGGGAGTGACCTCCGGCGGCGTGGCCGAGGTCTGGCGGGAGAGCAGGGCGCGCCACAGGGCCATATTAGGCGGTCTCCACCCCGGCGAGGATGCCGTCCAGCTGGGCAAGGGTGCCCCGGCCAAGCTGGGCAATGCCCCGGTAGTAGTTGGTGGCGGCCTTTTCGGCAATCTGGTCAAGGCACTTGGGACCCCATACGCCCAGATGGTCGGCAATGAAGGTCCGCGCGGAGGCGATGTGCTCGCGCATGGTCTGGGGCGCGCCGTCGTCTGCGGCCCGCAGGGCCAGCGTCAACAGGTGCGCCACAAAGGCGAATTCCAGCCCGATGTGGTCATCCGGCTGGTGGGCGTTGTCCGGGGCTTCAAGGCCGTAGGCGGCAAAGATGCGGCGGACCTCAAAGGTGGGCTCGTCAAAGAGCAGGCGCTCGCGCGTGGTCCAGACGGATTCCCAAACCGGAACCGGGTCCGTGGGGCCGATGAAAAGCTCGGTATGGTCGCGGGAGACGGCGTGCATGGCCTCGGGGCCGGACACGGCGAAAAAGGCGCGCAGGGTTTCAAGGCCCTTGGCGGTGTCGTCGGTGTCGGCGGGTAGGGGCCATTCGGCAAACAGGTCGTCCTTGCCGAGGGTCTCCAGAAAGTCCTGCGTCGGTTCGGCAAGCAGGGCGCGGCTGAAAAAGCCGCAGGCCAGCGTACAGGCGCTTAAGGTATCAATGGTGCTCATAGGTCATCCATGAATCGGGCCGGGGTTTCCCCCGGCCCGTTGGTGTTGTTACAGGCCGATGCGGGCGTAGGAGAGGTAGAACATCATCCTGCCCAGCACTTCGCCCGCGGCCACAAAGGCCAGCGCGCAGAAGGTGGCGGTAATCATGGTGCCGGAGGCGCGCTCCAGCATGGCGCGGAACGTGGCCCAGCCAAAGAGCACGGCGCCGGCCACGATGAGCAGCATGCGCACCACGAACAGGCCGGAGCCGCTGGCGAACAGCACGCTCAGGCCGGAGACGCCGTAGTGGTTCTCGGCGCTTCCTGCCACCATGGACAGCGGAATGCCGATGAACTGCAGCGCCAGCCCAAGGGCGGCCACAACGGCCACCACGCCAAACAGGCGGCCACGCAGGGCGTCGTCGTCCGCGCCGCTACGGCGCATGCGAAGCGCCAGCAGCAGCGCGCTGCCAACAGCGCCGATGAGGAACGTGGTGCCGAAGAAGGACAGCGCCGTTGCGCCGGTATCCCACACAGGGATGGTCACCAGCTGGTACACGCGGGACATAACGTACACCGCAACCAGACCGGCCACACAGGCCAGCGCGCCCAGCGCGCCGGCACGGACGCCCTTGGAGCGCAGCAGCGTCAGCACGGCAACAAGGCCGAAGAAGCTGCCGGTGGCAAGGATTTCGCGGCTCAGCCACGACTTGCCGATGTTGGCCACCGTGAACACGCTATGCAGGGGCGTGCCAAGGTGAGACAGGGAGATGACAAGGCCCACAGCGGTGAGCAGGCATGCGGCCGGCGTATGCCAAGACAAGAGCGAGGTGGCCCTGTCGTCTGCGCTGAGGGCGCGGGCGATTTCGGACACGATGAGCATCCCCGCCGCACACTGGACGAGGATGGTGAACAGGATAAGGCTCCATTCGTTCATGACTAGACCTCCTCGGGGTTGCGGATCTTTCCGCTGCGGGAACCCGCGGGCTGTGCGTTGCGGTTGGGCCGGAACACGAGGTTCGGCTGCGTGATGCCCTTGTCCGGCAGGGGTGCGACAACCTGCGCTTCGCCGTACTTGGCGACGAGGTCCTCGTACTCACCGTAGTGGAGCGCCCTGCTGGGGCAGGCGGCGACGCAGGCCGGAGCCTTGCCTTCTTCGAGGTAGTCACGGCAGAAGTCACACTTGGTCATCTTGCCGATTTCGGGGTTGTACTGCGGGGCGGAGTAGGGGCAGCCCCATTCGCAGTAGCGGCAGCCCACACACTTGGTGTGGTCCACGCTGACGATGCCGTTCTCATCCTTGTGCATGGCCGTGGTGGGGCAGGAGCGCACGCAGATGGGATTTTCGCAGTGGTTGCACGACAGCGACACGTAGTAGGCGAAGATGTTCTGGTCACAGCTGCCGTCGGCATTGGTGACCCAGTTGCCGCCCACATATTCGGAAACGCGGCGGTACAGGACGCCTTCGGGCAGGTCGTGCTTGTCGATGCAGGCGATCATGCACGTCTTGCAGCCGGTGCAGGCTTCCATATCAATATAGAAAGCAGGTCTCTTGAGCATTGGTCAGACTCCTTTACGCCTTGGCGACCTGTACCAGATTGGTATGCTGAGGGTTGCCCTTTGCAAGGGGAGAGGGGCGCTGCGAGGTCAAAACGTTCACGCAGCCGCCGGTGTCCGCGCCCTTGGAGTTGGGCGTGAACCATGCGCCTTCGGGCAGTGAAAGCACGCCGGGCATCATTCTGGGGGTCACCTTGGCGACGGTGAACACAGTGCCACGGCCGTTGTAGACCTTGACCTTGTCGCCGTGCTTAATGCCGCGGGCGTCGGCGTCCATCGGGTTGATCCACAGTTCCTGCGGGGCAACCTGCTTCAGCCAGTCCACGTTGCCGTAGGTGGAGTGGGTGCGCTGTTTGTAGTGGTGGCCGATGAGCTGCAGGGGGAATTCTTCGCGCAGCGGGTCGGACACGCCTTCCCATGTGGGGGTGTACTCGGGCAGGCCGGTAATCACGTCGCCTTCGGCAAGCTCCCACTTCTGGCCCAGTTCCCACAGGCGCTTGGAGAAGATTTCCAGCTTGCCGGAGGGCGTCTTGACCGGGTGCTTTTCCGGATTGTCGTGGAAGTCCTTAAAGGGCACGTTCGGCTTTTCCGTGTTCATGCGCTTGAAGATGCCCATGGCAAAGGCGTCTTCCAGCTTGGCCGGAAGCTCGGGCAGCAGCTTTTTGGATTCGTCGTAGATGTGTTGGACCCACTGCTGGCGGGTACGGCCTTCGGTGAAGGTCTGCTCCGCGCCAAGGCGCTTGGCGATGCCTGCGCACATGTCGTACACGGTGCGGCACTCAAACATCGGCTCCACGGCGTGCTCGGCAAAGATGACGTAGCCCATCTTGGAAGCGGAGCCCTGTGGGGCGAAGTCGTCTTCCTCAAGGTTGGTCACGGCGGGCAGCAGGATGTCCGCATAGCGGGCGCTCGGCGTCATGAAGTTTTCAATGACGACGATGGTCTCGCACTTGGAGTCGTCCTGCAGAATCTCGTGGGTGCGGTTGGCCTCGGAGTGCTGGTTGATGATGCAGTTGCCCGCGTAGTTCCAGATGAACTTGATGGGCGTTGCCAGCTTGTCGCGGCCCTTGACGCCGTCGCGGGTGGCGGTCATTTCCGTGCCGCGCTCGATGGCGTCAGTCCACATGAAGCACGAGATGGAGGTCTTCACCGGGTTGGACAGGGTGGGGAAGCTGGCAAAGGGAACGCCGTAGCCGCTTTCGCGCGCGCCGGTGTTGCCGCCCTGCACGCCCACGTTGCCGGTGAGGATGGGCAGCATGCTGACGGCGCGGCAGTTCTGCTCGCCGTTGGCCTGACGCTGCACGGACCAGCCCTGCGAGATGTAGCACGGCTTGGCGGTGCCGATTTCGCGGGCAAGCTGGATGATGCGGCGCTGGGGGATGCCGGTGATTTTGGCGGCCCATGCCGGAGTCTTGGCCGTGCCGTCCTTGCCCTTGCCCAGGATGTAGGACTTGTAGGAATTTCCTGCGGGCACGCCTTCGGGCATGCTGTCTTCATCAAAGCCGATGGTACAGCGGCGGATGAAGTCGTTGTCCACGAGGTCTTCGGTAATCATCACGTAGGCCAGCGCGCTGATGAGCGCCGTGTCCGTGCCGGGGCGGATGGGAATCCACTCGTCGGCCACGGTGGCGGCGGTGTCGGTGTAGCGCGGGTCCACAACGATGACCTTGACGCCGCTCTTCTGGCGGGCTTCGATGAGGTCGTGGATGATGCCGCCGCCGCTCATGCGGGTGGCGCCGGGGTTGTTGCCGAAGAACACCACCAGCTTGGAGTTGACGATGTCGGACACGGGGTTGCCGCTGACCCAGCCGTCACCAAAGGTGTAGGGCAGGGCCATGTCGATCATGGCGTCGCTGTAGGTGCCGTAGTGGTTCAGATACCCGCCGAGGCTGTTCATCAGGCGGGCGATGGGGGTGGCGCCGGTGGGCCACGACTTGGAGAGCACCGCACCGAGGTTGCCGGTGCCGTAGTTCAGGTACACGGACTCGTTGCCGTGCTTTTTGATGGTGTCGCCAAGGCGCTTTGCCACTTCATCAAGGGCCTCGTCCCAGCTGATGCGCTCGAACTTGCCTTCACCACGCTTGCCGACGCGGCGCATGGGGTACTTGATGCGGTCCGGGGCGTAGATGCGGTGACGCATGGAACGCCCACGCAGACAGGCGCGCACCTGATGGTTGCCGTAGGAGTCGTCGCCGAGGTTGTCCGTCTCAATGCGGGTAACCACGCCGTCCTTCACATGGGCGCGCAGGGCGCAGCGGCTGCCACAGTTGACGTTGCAGGAGGTCCAGACGATGTCTTCGGCCTCGGTGCGGGCGCTGACTGCGGGCTTCAGGCCGTAGAACAGGCCGCCGCCGGAAAGGGCGGCGACACCACCAAGCGCGGCGCTCCACTTGAGGAAGCTGCGGCGCTTGATGCCACCCTTTGCGGGAGTTTGTGATGCCTTTGTTTCGTGCATTCTCAATCCTTGAAGATGGTTTCGTGTGTGTTGGAACGGAAACCTGATCGTGTCCAAATTGTCACAGAAGGAACAAGATGCGTGCCATAGAGCGAAAGGCTTTGATTTCGGGCAGATAGTGAACGTTGTGGCCGCACGCGCCGCGGCGGGTTCCACTTTTTGTGGAGGGTGCGGCGCTGTGTGGGGTGTCCGTGTCCAGCGTGGGCGGAAAAGTTAGTCCTTATCGATGTCAAAGCGCTTGAGCTGGGCGTAGATGCGGCTTTTACCAAGGCCGGATATTTCACACGCTTCGCTCACCTTCCATCCGGCGGCTTCCATAAGCCCCGTAAAATAACACTCGTCCATAACAGTCAGAATTTCCTCACGAAAATCCTTATAGTTCGGAAAGCCGCCCGTGGCGCACAGGTGCGCGTCGAAGACGCCCCGCATGGCGCGCTGCGGGTCGCAGGCGGCGTCCGGCGCGCTCTCGCTTGTGCCCGTGGGCACACTGGCGAGGTTCTCCTTCAGCATGCTGATGCGCAGGCGCTCGGGCAGATGCTTGAAGAAGAGTTCCGGCTCGTAATAGGCGCCGACGATGGCGCTCTCCAGCGTATTGCCCAGTTCGCGCACGTTGCCGGGCCACGAGTGGGCGCGCAGGGCGTCCATGAAGTCCGGGGCGAAGGTTTTGGGGGTAATGCCGTTTTTGGCGTAGATGCGCTCCGCCAGTGCGGGGACAAGGGCGTCGATGTCCTCGGGGCGCTCGCGCAGGGGCGGAATCTGGATGGTGACGGCGCACAGGCGGTAGAGCAGGTCCTCGCGGAATTCGCCGTCCTCAGCCATGGTTTCCAGATTCCGGTGGGTGGCCGCCACCACGCGGAAGTCGCTGGAGACCTCGTGCTGGGCGCCAACGGGGCGGAAGCGTTTTTCCTGCAACACGCGCAGGAATTTTTTCTGCAGGTCAAGGGGAAGCTCGCCGACCTCGTCAAGGAACAGGGTGCCGCCGTCGGCTTCCTTGACCAGACCGGTGCGCGGGGCGTCCGCGCCGGTAAAGGCGCCGCGCACGTGCCCGAACAGGGTGCTCTCCATGAGGTTGGCGGGAATGGCGGCGCAGTCCACCACGATGAAGGGCTGGTCCGCGCGGGCGCTGTTTTCGTGCAGGGCGTGGGCGAAAAGCTCCTTGCCGCTGCCCGTCTCGCCGGAGAGGAGCACATTGGCGTTGCCGCGCGCGGCGATGGCGAGGCGCTCCATGGTCTTCTCTATGGCGGCGCTGTCGCCAACAATGCCGCAGCGCTTGACGGGTGCGGGGCGGGTCAGCTCGCGCAGGTTGTCGCGGTATTTGAGCACGCGCTTGAGGGGCAGCAGGATTTTCTTGGGGGACAGGGGCTTTTGCAGGTAGTCCCACGCGCCGTTTTTGATGGCGAGTTCCGCGCCGTCCGGGTCGCCTGCGCCGGTCATGATGATGACCTCGGGCGGCACGGGCAGGTTCTTCAGGTGCGGCTGGATGTCCAGACCGTTGCCGTCGGGCAGGCGGACGTCCAAAAACAGCACGTCAAAGTCGCCGCCAAGGGCGCGGCTGAGGCCGTCGGCATAGGTGTGCGCGCTTTCGGCGTTGTGCCCGATGTTGCGCACCAATTCGCCGAGTGCCTCGCAGGTGGGGGCGTTGTCGTCAATGATCAGAACATTTGCCATGATATTCCTCTGTCGCTAGGCCTGCCGGCCGTCTTCGGTCTGGGGGCGCAGATATTTGCGCACCGTGACGGCAAGGTCCTGCAGGCTGACGGGTTTCTTCAGGTATTCCTGTATGCCAAGGCGCGCGGCGTCGTGCTCGTTAAAGCTGTGGCTGTAGCCTGTGCACAGAATGATGGGCACATCCGGCCGGATGGCGAGGATTTCCCCCGCCAGCTTGTCGCCGCGCAGGTCCGGCATGTTGTAGTCCGTGATGACGAGGTCAAAGGACGCCGGGTCCCGGCGGAAGTCGCCAAGGGCGGCGCGGCTTTCCGTGGCGGCATGCACGCGGTAGCCAAGGCGCGTCAGCAGGCTGGTGTACGACTCGGTAAGGTCGTGCTCGTCATCCACAAACAGGATGCGGCCTGTGCCGCAGGGCAGGCTGGGCTTTTCATGCGCGGGCTGGACTTCTTCGGCAAATTCTTGCGCGGGCAGGAGCACGGTAAAGGTGGAGCCTTTGCCGAGGGTGCTGTCCACCAGCACGGTGCCGCCCCATGATTTGACAATGCCGTCCACCACCGCAAGGCCGAGGCCCGTCCCCTCGCTGGGGGTTTTGGTGGTGTAGAACGGCTCGAAAATGCGTTCCAGTTTTTCCGGACTGATGCCCGTGCCCGTGTCCGCCACCGCAATGGCGAGGTAGCGTCCCGGTGGCAGGGAGCCACCTTCCGGACCGCCCGTCATGCGGCGGTGCACTGCGCCAAGGGTGATGCTCAGGCGTCCGCCCTCTGCGTGCATGGCGTGGGCGGCGTTGGTGCACAGGTTCATGAGCACCTGATGAATCTGCGTCGGCTCGGCAAGAACCGGCGGCTCCGGCGACTGGATGGTGTAGTCGATGGCGATGGACGCCGGGAGCGAGGCCTCAAGGAACTTCACGGTCTCCTTCACAATGGGGCTGATGGTCAACAGCGCCACTTCGTCGCCGCCCTTGCGGGCAAAGCTGAGAATCTGGCTGACGAGGTTGCGGCCTCGGTCCGCCGCCGTGAGGATGCTGCGAATTTTGTTCTTGAGGGTTTCGTCGTCACCGGCGTGGAACATCTCCACCAGTTCGCCGTTGGCGATGATGACGCCGAGGATGTTGTTGAAATCATGGGCGATGCCGCCGGCAAGGGTGCCGAGGGCTTCCATGCGCTGCACGCGCTGGAGCTGGCGCTCCTTCTCGTGCAGGGAAATTTCCGTGCGCTTGCGTTGCAGGGCTTCCTCAAAGGCGAACAGCATCTCCGCCAGCAGGGTGACTTCACTTTGGGTATGCGCCTGCCGCATGCGCGTTGCCGCGATGATTTGGGGCTTGGCGTCGTGGTCGCCCTGCAGCGGTACGGCCACAACGTGCAGGTGCGCCTTGCCTGCCTCGTCGGTGCACAGCGCCTGAATAACGCGGCCACGCGCGAGGTCGCGGACCTGCGTCTCGTCCAGCCGGGTGGAGAGAAAGAGCGTGGCGTGCTCCTCGGATGCATCATGCGAGGCCACGCCGAGCAGTTCCAGAATGGAGCCATCGGCGTGCACTTCGCCCCATGCGGCGTAGTCGCTGCCGGACAGGCCCATGGCCTCATCCAAACAGCGGCGCATGACTTCGCGCTCCGTGTGGCACTCCAGTGAGCCGAGCAGAACCTTGTTGATGGAGCTTAGCGCCGCGGTCCGCAGGGCCACCTGCCGTTTGAGGCTGCGGTTCCATACCAGGATAAGACAGATGCCGCCGATGACAACACCCACCGCCGCCAGCATGCCCAGCCAGAAGGTGCGGCTCATCCAGAACGGTTCGTACTGCAGGGACAGCCACTTTTCCTCAATGGCCTTACGCTCGTGCGGGAGGATAAGGGCAAAGCCCTTGCGCAGGATGCTGTTGAGCATCTGCATGTTCTTGCGCGAGGCCATGCGCAGTTCGATGGAATAGTTGGTCAGCCCCGCGATGCGCAGATTGCTGATGCGCGCGTTGGCGATGTAGTGCGAGGCCAGCGCCATGTCGCAGATCAGCGCGTCAATGTCGCCAACGGCCAGCGAGCGCAGCCCGCCGATATAGCCGCCCGCCACGGGCACCACTTCGCAGTCCACCTTGAGGCGTGTTTTCAGGTACTTGGTGAAGTCCGGCGACACGGTGACGCCAATGCGCATGCCGCCCAGCTTGTCGAGGGTGAGGTCGTCCGTGAATTCCTTTCGCGTGATGATGGCGGCGGGAACGCTGACGTAGGACTGGGTAAAGTCAAGGTACTGCTGGCGCTCCTCGGTCATCTCAATGGCGGCGATGATGTCGATGTCGCCGGCCTTGATGCGCCGCAGGAGTTCCTCGCGGTTGCGAAAGCGGACGGGCTTAAAGTCCAGCCCCACCTTTTTGCTGATGAGCTTGATGTAGTCCGCACTGAGGCCGGTGTACGTCCCCTCAAGGTCAAATTCCTCGTACGGGGGGAAGTGCAGGCTGGTGCCGATGGTGATCTCGTCCTTGTGGTCCTTAATCCACTGCCGCTCTTCGGGCGTGAGGGGATTTTGGGGCGAGTAGTCGTCGCAACCGGCAAGAACGGTGATGGCCACAAGGGCGAGGAGCACAAGGGCTCGCTTGAGCATGGGGGGTGACTCTCCTTGGATGCGCCCGCCGCCCCGGGGGGGGCGGCGGGGCGGAGCATCCATAAAGGCCGTGGCTATTTGCCGAAGGGGCACTTGGGGAAGCTGCAGTTGGTGCAGCCAAGGCACATGCCGCCTTCGCCAAGGCGGGCGAGGTCTTCGCGGGTGATGGACAGACCGGCCAGCAGGCGCGGCAGCAGCAGGTCAAGGCTGGTGCGCTTGAAGAACAGCGCGCAGGCGGGAACGCCCAGCAGCGGCGCATCGCCAACGCGGCCCACCAGCGTCATGGCGCCGGGCAGAATGGGCGCGCCGTAGACGAGGTCCGTGGCTCCTGCGTCCACAAGGCCGTGGCGGGTGACGTCGTCCGGGTCAACGGACAGGCCTGCGGTGGTGATGATGAGGTCGCAGCCGTCGGCAATGAACTGCTTTACGGTGTCGCGGATGATGTCGCGGTCGTCGGGGACAATGGCGCAGCGGTGCACGCTGGAGCCAAGGTCCGTGAGCTTGGCGCGGATGATGCCTTCAAAGCGGTCCTCAATGGTGCCGTTGAACACTTCATCGCCGGTGATGAGCACGCCCGCGCGGGCGGCCTTCAGCGGCAGCACCTGAAAGACGGGGCCAGCCTCAAGGGTGGCCATGGCGCGCTGGAAGTCCGGGCGGCGCAGGTACAGCGGAATGGCGCGGGTGGCGGCCACTTCGGCGTCTTGTCGCACGAGGGTCCAGCCGTTGCGGCTGGCGGCCATCACGCCGGGGGCGAGGTTGAAGGCGTACAGGCGGTCGGTATCCACGCACAGCAGGCCGTCGCGCTCGGCGCGCAGGGTGACCTTGCCTTCGTGCGGTTCTGCCGGGGCGTGAACGCCGGCGCCGGACATGGCGTCTGCAAAGGCCTTGGCGCAGTCGTTTTCGTGCACCCAGTCCTCGCCGACTTCGCTTTCGGAAACATAGACGTTGTTGCGGCCCATGGTCTGCAGGCGGCACAGGTCGCCCGCCTCAAAGGTCTGGCCCTTGCGGAAGGCCGCGCCCTTGCTCTCGCCGGGGACGATGCGGGTCATGTCGTGCAGGGCGTCCTTGCCCACGGCGTCGTCCACGGCCACGGTGTGCAGGGTTTCCGGCACGGGGTAGACCACGGATTCGCCGTCGCCCTCAGTGGTGGCGGGGCGCACGTAGGGGGATTCGCCACGGCAGGAGCGGCACATGGGGCCGTGCATGGAGGGGTAGGCGTCGCCGCACAGGGGGCAGATGGCAATGTCGCCCTTGCTGCGCTTGACCAGCATCTCCTTGCTGACCTGAATAGGCTCCACGCTGAGGATGTCCGCGCCGTAGGTGCCGATTTCCCAGCGGAGCTTGTCGGAGTCCTGCTCGGGCTTGGGCTTTTCCTTCAGGAACCATACGCGCAGCTCCGAGTCCGCCGGGAGCTTGTCCACGTCCAGACGCACGCGCACGCCAACGCCGGTGTATTTGTCGTACATGCTCATGGCGTAGATGCCAAAATTCAGCACACGCACCCAGCCGTTGCCCAGCGTACAGGGCGTCAGCATCTGGATGGCGTCGGGCAAACACCACGAGGTTTCGGAAATGGCCTCAAAGAGGGTGCCTTCGGGCAGGTGGCGTCTGGCCTCTTCCACCATGTAGCCGCCAATAAGCAGGCCCGGGGCGGGATAGTTGTGGAACAGGCGCGCCATCTCGATGAATTCTTCAAAGGTATGGGAACCGATATTCCTGTATCCGGCAGCGCCGGACGTCTGGGATGCAGTCATGTGATGCTCCTGATGGATGATATAGGGGGTGCATCCGCTCAGTACAAGGAGTGTGCCAGAAAGGGAATGTTGTGATGGGAACGATTTCAACAGGTTAGCTGAAGAAGCGGCGCACGCACGAAGGGCAGTTTCCATAAAATGTGGAAGGTCTGTCAAACGGAAAAGTGTCGCCTTCCAGAAAATGTGGAAGTTTTGGGCTGGAACGTCTGGGAAAAGCGGAAGAACTTTTTTTGCCCGTGCTCGCGGGCTGGGGGGAGGCCGAAGACCGCGGCGAGATGCGGGAGCATGTGGGCGGTAAGACAGGGGGAGGAGTTGGAGCGGTGAGGGCCGGGACAGTTTCCCGCGCGGCGCTGGGCATGGGATATGCGGCGAGGTGGTGGTCGCGTGTTGTTTGGGTGCGGGGTGGGGTCCCCAGCCGGGCGCTGCGGGGCTTTTGTGCGGGGGGATTGGCTCTGGCGCGCCGCGTGTGTCCGCGTGCGGTGGAAACGCGCGGCGGAAGTATGCGGTGGAGACGTGCGGTACTGGGCGGGGAGCGCGCGACGTGGTGGACCACCGCCGGGGACGGGCATGCGACTTTAGCCGGAAAATGGGTCGTCGGGCCAGTGGTGTTTGGGATAGCGGCCCTTCATCTCGGCCTTGACCGAGCGGTAGCCGTTTTCCCAAAAGCTTTTGAGGTCGCGCGTGATTTGCAGGGGGCGCCCAGCCGGGGAGAGCAGGTGCACCGCAAGGGCGTAGCGTCCGGCGGCAATGCGTGGGGTTTCCACCACGCCAAACATGCGCTGGAGCTTGACGGGCAGGGCGGGGCCGCCCTCCTGTGAATAGTCAATGCGCACGCGTCCGCCGTCCGGGACGCGCAGGTGCGTTGGCGCTTCTTTGGCGAGGCGTTGCTGCTGGTCCCACGGGAGCATGGCGTTGAGCGCTGCGGCAAGGTCAATGCGCTTGAAGTGGCTTCGGCGCGAGAGACCCGTCAGAAATGGGGCCAGCCAGTCCTCAAGGGTCTCCAGCAGCGCCTCGTCCGAGACGTCCGGCCACGTGCTTTCGCCGGGGGCGTCCAGTGCGCGCAAAAACGCCACGCGCGTGCGCCAGCTTTCGGTGCCGGCGTCCCACGGCAAAACGTGCAGGCCCATCTGGCGGATGCCATGGACCACGGCGGCGCACACGGCGTCCGGTGCCGGAGCATGAAGCGGGGCGTCGCTGAGAATCACGCGGCCGATGCGGCGCTGGGAGCGGGCCACCACGGCCTCGGTGCGCGCGTCCCATTCCACAAATGCGGCGTCTGTGAGCGCCTCGGGGAACAGGTCCTCCAGCTCCTGCCGCAGAACCGGGGCCGCGCGCCAAATGCGCGCGCGGGCGGCGTTGCCGTCAAGGTCGGCCACGGCCAAAAAGTCTTCCCGCGCCAGTGCGTCGTCCTGCGGCAGCCAGCCCGCGCGTCCGCAGGAGAGGCGGAACTGGCCGTCTCCTGTGCGCTGGGCCACGCGGTCCGGGTAGGCAAGGGCTATGCACGGGCCTGCGGCCTCCACATCAATGCGTGCGGGACCGGAGATTTTTGCGGTGCGGGCAAGGCGCGCGGCAAGCTCGCTGATGCGGCGCGGCGGGGCCTGTGCGGGATTTCTGCCGGGGATGAGGCGCGAAAGGCGGGCGCGCATGTCTGCCCCGCCACGGAGAATGTCGCGCTCCGCGATGAGGGCGGCCACGGCGCAGGCCGTGCGGCCAAAGCCGTGGGCGTCGGCCATGAGCACCATGTGGGCCAGGCGCGGGTGGATGGGCAAGGCGGCAAGGGCCCGGCCATGGGCGGTGATGCCCCCGTCTGCGCCCAGCGCGCCAAGGGACTGGAGCACCTCGCGGGCTTGCTCCATGTTGCGCTGTGGCGGCAGGTCCAGCCATTTGAGGTCGGCGGCGTCGCGTACGCCCCATTGGGCCAGCTCAAGAACAAGGGGCGCAAGGTCGGCTTCCTGAATTTCCGGCGCGGGAAAGGGCTTCAGTAGGCGGTCTTCTCCGGCGCTCCAGAGGCGGTAGCATAGGCCGGGACCAAGGCGTCCGGCGCGGCCGCGGCGCTGGTCCGCCGAGGCAGTGGACACGCGTTCCGTGGTCAGGCGCGTCATGCCGCTGCCGGGGTCAAAGCGGGGGACGCGGGCGTATCCGGCGTCGATGACCACGCGGATGCCCTCAATGGTCAGGCTGGTTTCGGCAATGGATGTGGCGAGCACAACTTTGCGGCGCCCCTCCGGCGGCGGAGCAATGGCGGCGTCCTGCTCCTGCTGGGGGAGCGCGCCAAAGAGTTGATGCACGGAGGTCTCCGGGGGAAGGTTCCCGCCCAGTTGGGCCGCGGTGCGGTTGATGTCCGCCGCGCCGGGCAGAAAGACGAGAATGCTTCCGGATTCTTCACGCAGGGCGCGGCGCACGGCCAGCGCCGTGGTCTGGGCGATGTCCATATCTGGATGCTGGGGCGGCAGGTGGATGGTCTCCACCGGGTAGGCGCGGCCGGCACTGCTCAGCACCGGGCAGTTCTCCATAAGCCCGGACACGCCGGCGCAGTCGAGGGTGGCGGACATGACCACAATGCGCAGGTCCTCGCGCAGGGCGTCCTGACACTCCAGAGCGAGGGCAAGGCCAAGGTCCGCATGCAGGCTGCGTTCGTGAAATTCGTCGAAGATGAGGCAGGCGACATCCGGCAGGTCCGGCTGGGCCTGAATCATGCGCGTGAGCACGCCCTCGGTGACCACCTCAATGCGTGTGGCGCGGGAGACTTTGGTCTCCGCGCGGACGCGGTAGCCCACAGTGGCCCCTACACGCTCTCCCATCTGGCGCGCCATAAACCGCGCGGCAGAGCGCGCCGCAAGCCTGCGCGGCTCCAGCATGATGATGCGCTTTCCCGCCATCCACGGCTCCCCCAGCAAGGCTACAGGAACACGGGTGGTCTTGCCCGCGCCGGGGGGCGCGTGTAGCACAACATTGGCGCTGGTTCCAAGATGGGCGCGCAGGTCAGGCAGGATGTCGTCTATGGGGAGATGGGCGTGTGTGGTCATTGCGCCTTGGCGGTATCGCATTCGGGCGCATTCGGCAAGGCATGGGGGGTGGGGGAAAGACCGTGCCCGTGGGGCGTACGACACCCGTCCACGTTTGGCGGGCGCATTGAAGACGGCTGGAAGAGAGCAACTGAATGCTGGTTTTATTTGTGCGTATTGTCGAGGTGACGCGTGCGGTGCCGTGCCACAAAAAAACGAGGGGAGATGTGGACGCCCATGTCCACGTTAGCGTGGGAGGTTTCAGCCTTGACGGTGTGGACGGAAATGCAACCTACCGGGATGAGCTCGCGGTTGAGGATGGTCAGGGTGTCGTGCTCGCGCACGCCATGGTTTCTGCCAAGTCCGAAAACGACTTCCCAATGGTCGCCGCGGCGGGCGAGTTTGTAGATGGGGGCTATGCCGTTGGCGAGCAGGCGGTTCATCTCGCGGCCTTTTTCGCGGAAGACGACAACGGTGAACAGGATGGCCAGCGGCAGGGTGGCGAACATCACCCACCATGATTGAACGCCAAGCAAGCGGTGGAACAGAGACGTATGGCTCGCGGCTAGCGCTGCTTGGGTGGGCAGGACGCGCACGGTGTGGTGCGGGGCGATTTCATCTGGCGGGCAACCACGGAGGAAGACATCAAGCCGTGCGTCGCCAAGTGCGGCGGAGTCCGAAACCTGGAGAAGCCCCCGCCACATGCGCCCCCGAATCTCGAGGAAATGAAGGGACAGGCCAGGGGTGCTTGTCCGGTAGCGGATGTATCCGTCGAGATTGGTCCCCGGCGCGCTGTTTTCTGCTTCGGCATGCACGCTGACGCCTTGTTCGTTAGGCGGGATGTAGAGGTCGCCGGAGACGATTGTCTCCTCGCCGCGCACAGCGTTGAAGAGCATTTTGTCCGTGCGAAATCCGGCCTGCATTCCATCCAGCGCGGCCAAAAGCGTCAGCACGCACATAATGAGGGCGAGCTTTTGGCACAGGTCGGCGACGCTCTTGCGGCGTTCGGCTTTATTCTTTGGGATGGCGCGGTTCATGCGGCTTCCGCCTCTGCCGCGTTGGTTCCCTTGGTTTGGAATTTGCGGATGAACAACCGGGCGGTAACGACGGTGACCAGCAGAGCAGGAAGATAGGCCTTCAGGAAGAAGACGGTAAGGTTCTCCGATTTGGCCGATCCGTAATACATGCAGAGGAACAGCTCGGTCAGCAGCATGATGTCCATGATGATGACCACAACCTTTTGCCGTGCGTTTAGCCTGTCTTTGACGTTGCGAACGTTGAGCATCTTGTTTTCTCCGGATGTCCCGCACGCCCCGGTGGTTCGGGGCGTGCGGTTCGGCGTTGTGGTTACTTTTTGTTGAGGTCCTGCTTGGAGACGTTCATGACCTTGATAGCCATCTTCTCGGTGCCCTCGACGTTAAAGGCGATGCGTAGGATATCGCCAGTTTCGGGCGAGATGCCAATCTTTGCATCCTTGACGTTGAAGATCGTTCGGATGCCGGTGGACTGGCCGTAGGGGTGGTTTTGGGAGAAGTTGATGTCGTATTCCTCCACCTCAATAGTGGTGGATGTGGTGTTGTAGGTAATGCATTTGCCTTGGACCACCTCTGCCGCAAAAGCGCTGCCAATGGCGAGGCATGAGACAATGAGGGCCGAGGTCAGAATGGTCAAAAGACGTTTCATATTATGACTCCTTTGTGTCTTTCGGTCAGGCGCCTGCCTGATCGCGGGCCTTCTTTTCCCGAATCTCTTGAGATGCACCAACCCACATAATCTTGATGATCATCAGGCAGATGATGCTGATGGTGGAGAGGATGAGTACCGCAGCTGCGGCGGTGAAATTGAGCTGCTTGAGGATGATGGAGATCATGCAGCACAGGACTGCCGCGCCAAAGGCGAGGCGGATGCCGTAGCCCTTGGAGTATTTGGTGGCAACAGTGCCAATCTGTGCGCCAATGGCGGCGCCCGTCAGCATTACGAACACGGCCACGATTTCGATGCGGCCCTTGAGCGTGTAGGTGAACGCACCGTATAGGCCGGAGATCATGACTTCGAAGAGGTCCGTACCCACGGCCACATGGGTGGGGCAGCCGATGAGGTATACAAGAGCGGGCATGCGCAGAAGGCCGCCGCCGATGCCGAGGAAGCCAGCCAGAACACCTGTGAGCAAGGAGACCAAGATGGGCAGCCATGCCGAACAGGTAAAGCCGGAGCGGGTGAAGTGAACCATCGGGGGGATGTTCAGCTTGTGCAGGGTCTTGTACCACGTTACGCCTTCGGCGCCGTGCTCTCCGGTCAGGCCCTTCTTCTTGTTTCTTACGGCCTTGGCGTAGTCGTAGAAGACCATCCATGCGATGAGAGCCAAGAAGCCCACATACACCCAGCGGACGATGGAGCCGACCAGGCCGAGCCGTTCGAGGTACATGATGATTTGCGCGCCAATTTCAATGCCGATCATTGTGCCCACAAGCATGACGATGCCAAGCTTGTAGTCCACGTTGCCGAACTTGGAGTGGCGCATGGTGGATATCATTGATTTGCCTGCAATGTGGGCAATGTCCGTGCCGATGGCGAAAGCCATGGGGAAGCCAAGGATATTTAGTCCAGGGGTGACCATCCATGCGCCACCCATGCCGAAGAATCCGCCGATAACACCGACCGAGAACCCAATGAGCACAAGGCCCGGCCAGAAGATGTCCACGCCAGCGATGGGCATGTACATGTAAAGCCAACTCATATCAGCCATGATGTCCCTCCACGTGTCCTAGTGTTCAACGATTTTGCGCGAGCTGAGGTCGATGCCTGTATGCTGCATCACACGGTCCATGATGAAGCCTAAAATGCACCCCATCGCCGCCGTGAGTACGACGGCCCATATGGCGAAAAGGAGAATGTTCGTGTTGTAGAGGTCCGCGAAGTACCGCAGGATGTCAGACGAAATGACCCGTGTGTCGGCCACGACAACGAGATCGTTGGCCGCTCCGCCGCCCGCTATCGCGGCCTTGGCGAGGAAGGAGTGGATGGCCACGGCTGTGGCGAAGATACCGAAAGTTCGCTTCTTCATGATGAATCTCCGACTTGCGTTTGAGGGTTTTCACTTGCCGTACCGTCTCCGGTTCTGGGCGGGGCCGGCTCCCGTCCAGGCCGGTTTGATCCTTTTCGCAGAGCGCCGCGTCCGGCGTCTCTTTTGTCGCATTGCCTTGGCGGCTTAGCCAAACGGCCACCTGGTTTCATAAAGCGGCTTTGCGATGTATTGGGCAGAGCAATGCGTATGCCAAAGTGAAAAAGGTATTGACCTTGGCGTGTTGCAAGCGATATTCACCAATTGATCTCGTCCTATATTGCGAGATAATGGCGCGTTGTGTTCGGCATGAGCAGGGGAGCAGGAGGGGGTATGGGGCTGTTCAACGGTAAATTTCCATCATTGGTACTGCGTGGCGGCGCGGAAGACGGCCGCGGATGGAGCATCGGAACGCGGCTTCTTGTGTGGCTTGTCCCGGCTGTGATCTGTATTCTTGGCATCTCCGGTTTTTTTTCCTACAGAGTGTCTTGCTCATTTATTGACCTTATCCTTGAGCGCAACGTCCGCGTGCAGACGCTTGCCATCTCCCATCAGATCGAACAGCTTTTTTCAACATGTCGGGAAGATATCCTTTTTATCGCGCAAGGCCGCATCGACGATGCTGTTTTGCACGATTATATTGCGCGAAATAGACGTGCAGGCGGGGTGTCCTATCGTGAGGCGGGGTTCATCTCCGGCGGCGGGGGGGGGCATTTCGTCATTGTGTCGCGCGATGGCGACATGTCTGTTGCCAAGGGGGATGATTTTGGCTCTATTCGTCCCAACCCGCTTTTGACCTTTGATGAGGCGGAGGGGCTTCGTCAGGGCGAGGTCCGCATTTCACCAATTCTTGAGATTGAGTACCCGTTTGAAGGGCCGGAGGGCGCGCAGCAACGCGTGTCGACGCACATCCTGCGCTTCTTTACTCCGTGCATTGGGCCTGATGGGAGCGAAGGGCTACTGTTCGTTGGGCTCGACGTGCACGATGTCCGAAACATTTTGTCGCTGTACAACTCCGATAAATCGCCCTTGTGGGGCTATCCGCGAAGCAGCGAGGTCCGGTTCACGTATCTCTTTGATAACGACGGCTGGATGCTGTGCCAGTCAGTGGATTTGGAAAAGCAGGATGCACCATTGTCCACCTATCTTGCTCGGGCAGGCATGGACGGCACCCTTGGGCGCCCCGGTCTGTCCTGCGCTTTTCGTCCGTCATCGGGCAAGACGTCCTTTTGGGGGATGGTGAACAAGAATCGCGAAGGGCACGGCGGCATCATCCGCGAAGAAAACGACGGGCGGCACGCTTCAAGCGTAGATGATTACTACCTTGCGTGGGCTCCTGTATCCTACGCGTCTGTTGCGGGGGGGGAGCGGCGTGTTGTGGCGGGAGTCGCCTTCGAGGACCGCAGTGTGCTGACCGTAGCTGCGGGCTATAAGCATCTTGATGTGATGTTCATTATTACTATTGTGTCCGCGCTGCTTCTTGCGGCTGTTATTATTGGTGTGAGCCATTGCCTGACCCGTCCAATTCTGCAGTTGGCAAGAACCGTCGATCATATGCATGGCGAGGGTGAGGTTGGCGAAATAACCATGACGACGTCCGGGTATGAGGCCGAACGTTTGCGTGATGCGCTGAACAGAATGTTTGCGATTATGCGCAGCCAGATTGAGGAGATACGGCGCAAGGACGAGGCCATCCGTGATGTCAGCCTACGCGAGAAGGTGTCGCTAGAAGATGAACTGGCCGGAGCTTGCCCCGACGACGATGTTATCCCTGAAATAATCGGCATTGGCCCGGAAATTGAGAAGGTCAAGTCAGATATCGTTCGCGCTGCGCAGGTGGATGTGGACGTTCTTGTGGTTGGCGAGACGGGGACGGGCAAGCAGTTGGCCGCTGAGGCCGTGCACCGGCTCAGTCCGCGCCGGTCAAAGCCCTTCATATCCATAAATTGCGGCGCATTGGACGAGAACCTGCTGCTGGATACGCTGTTTGGGCACGTGCGCGGAGCGTTTACCGAGGCCCGCAGCGACAGGAAAGGCGCGTTTCAGGAGGCGCACGGTGGAACGCTGTTTCTCGATGAAGTCCAGTCTGCGTCGCCCAAGGTGCAGCAGGCGCTTCTTCGCGCTATTGCCATGCGGAAGATCAAACCCCTTGGCAGCGACCGTGAGGTAGACGTGAATGTGCGGCTCATTGCAGCGACCAACGCCGACCTTACGGAAGAAATCCGCGAGGGTCGCTTTCGAGAGGATCTGTACTACCGGTTGAAGGTTATCATGCTGTCCACGCCGCCGCTGAGGCGTCACCGTGAGAGCATTCCCGCTCTTGCACACCACTATTTGCGCAATGCAGAGGCTATGGCTGGCCGCAAGGGCGTCGCACTGAGCAAGGGCGCGTTGGAAAAGATGCGGGATTACCATTGGCCCGGCAACATACGGGAAGTGGTCAATGTTATTACCCGTGCCGCTGTGATGTGTGAGAACTCGGTCATTCAAGCGGAGGATATTCGGTTGGAAGGCGAGGGCTCGTGGACGCGGGGCGAAGGGGAGGGCGACCCTTCGTGCACCGGAGTCGGCGCTGAGCCTGAAAAGACGTCTGGTGCATCAGCTCTGTTCGACGAGGGAGGAGCTGATGGTACAGAGCCTGCCCCTGCACGCTCAGCAGAGGCCTTTGCACACAGTGAAGTCCCGCCGCTTCCTGAAGCGGCGCGGGGGCGCACCGAGTCCAAAACACCGGCCCAGCGCCGCCGCGCGCAGCCGCAATCAGAAGCAGCGGAAGCTGGGAATGGGTTGAATGCTCGTCAACGGCAGACTCTTGAGGCTATTCGTCAGCGCGGGGAAATTACGCGTAGCGGTTATCAGAGGCTTGTGGGCGGCGATTTGCCCTCGCGCACGGCCATTTATGATTTGCAGGACCTTGTGAAGCGGGGCCTGCTGAAGAAGACAGGCAAGGGGCCGGCCACCAAGTACGTTTGGATGTGATGCAGAATTGGGGCGAGCTCTCGTCTGAAAGGGAGACGATATGTTTCGGCTGCCATTTCTTTCGCGCAGATCTCGACGCAGGCGCGTTGACCAGTACGACCCTGCGTTGCATTTTCGTGAACGGTATGCGCGTTTCAAATCTTTGCTGGAATCCAATTCCGAGTTGTTGACCCTCATTGCCGACATAGAGGAGAAGCTTCACGGAGGGACGGCGCTGACCATGAGCTATGTGCGTGAGCAGTCGTCGCGGGCCATGTTCCATGCGGCGCGCATGGTTGATGCGATTATTGATCTTTCGGGCGGGCGGCACGCCCGGCTGCGCGAGGATCTTGAGCGCATCCGCGCGCAGGTTCGGGAGGTGGTGGAGCGCCCACCTGATTTGCCAGCGTGTGGCTTTGTCATGCCGCATAGTGACATCGCTATGGACATGGCACCTTTTGTGGGCGGAAAAAATGCGCACCTTGGCGAAATGTGTCGCGCCGGGGTGAGCGTGCCGCCAGGATTTGCTGTGACCACAGCGGGCTATATTCACTTTGTGGAGCATGGCCGCATTCTGGATGAAATCCGCAAGGCGCTCCGCGGTGCGGATGCTTCGGACGCGGCGTCTTTGGCCCGCGTGTCCGAAGAGGTACAGCGACTGTTTTTGTCAGCACAAGTACCCCCGGATTTGGCGCAGGCCATTATGGCGGCCCATGACGACATGTGCCGCGCGGCCGGGGTGGGAGCTCTGCCACTCGCCATGCGCTCCAGTGCCATTGGCGAAGATGGCGAACTGTCCTTCGCCGGGCAGTATCTGACGATGCTTAACGTCCCCCGCGAGCGAGTGCTGCGGACTTATGCTATGATTCTTGCCAGCCTTTTTACTCCCCGCGCCATTGCCTACCGTTTGCATATGGGGATCCCTTCCGAGAATGCGGCCATGAGTGTCGCCTGCCTTGGCATGGTTGAGGCAGTAGCCAGCGGGGTCATGTATTCCCGCAGTCCAGTGAATTCCGCCGATGATCGAGTGTTGGTCAACGCCGTGTGGGGGCTTGGCCCCTATGCTGTGGACGGTGTGGTCACTCCGGATGCCTATGTGCTCTCACGCGACGAGCCGCCTCAATTGCAGGAGCGGCGCGTGGCCGTACAGGCCGTGCGTCTTGAGGGAAGTGGGGAGGGCGCGGTGCGTGAGGTGCCCGTGCCCGAGGCTCTTGCCGCCGAGCCATGTCTGTCCGAAGCGCAGGCTGTGGAGCTTGCGGCTTGCGGCTTGCGCCTTGAGCGGCATTTTGGGGTTGCGCAGGATATGGAATGGGCGTGCGACGCCGCTGGGAAGCTTTATATTCTCCAATCGCGGCCGTTGCATGCCTGCGCCGAACCTGTACAGGCGGATGCCATGGCTGTGCCGGGAGCCGAGGTGCTTTTGGAGGGTGGAGACACTGCCTGCCCCGGCGTGGGGAGCGGGGCGGTGCATATCATCCGCTGCGACGCGGACATTGAGAATTTTTCCGAAGGTGCGGTTTTGGTGATTGAGCATTCTTCGCCGGGGTATGTTGTTGTCCTGCCGCGTACGGCCGCTGTGATTGCAGCGGCTGGCAGCGTGACAGGCCATATGGCCTCCCTTGTCCGCGAGTTTGGGGTGCCCGCCGTTTTTGGCGTCGCGGATGCGATGTCGCTGGAAGAAGGACGCATTGTTACGGTGGATGCCTCGCGGCGGCGTATCTACGCTGGGGAGGTGCAGGAATTGTCACGCGAGTGCGCGCCCTCGCGCCCAACATTTTCCGCAACCCCGGTGCACCGGGCCCTTGATGCACTGGCGCGGCATATCATCCCCCTTGGTCTCACGGATCCAAAGTCGCCGGACTTTGCGCCGGGCAACTGTAGAACCGTGCATGACATTATGCGGATGTGCCACGAGTTTTCCTACCGCGAGATGTTTTCAATAAGCGATGTGGCCGCTCAGGCGGGCGGCGTGGCTGTTGGTCTTGACGCTCCTCTGCCGCTGGACCTGCATATTATTGACCTTGGCGGGGGCCTTGAGCCGTCATGCCACGGCAAAAGGCGGGTTGTGCCTCACGACGTGACGTCGAAACCCTTTGCTGCGCTGCTCGCAGGGATGCTGCACGATAAGGTTCAGCGGCGCGGCCCTGTCCCCGTAAGCCTTGGCGGCTTCTTTTCCGTTATGGGGCAGCGGATGATGGAACCGCCTGAGGTGGGGCGCGAGCGGTTTGGCGACCGCAGTTACGCCATCGTTTCTGACCGCTATCTCAACTTTAGTTCGCGCGTGGGGTATCATTACAGTGTGCTCGACGCGTGGTGCGGCGACGTGCTTAATGAGAATTATATTAATTTTGAATTCAAGGGCGGCGCGGCTGATGACATCCGGCGCATCCGCCGGGTCCGCGCTATTGCACGTATTCTTGAGGAGCTAGGTTTTCGCGTGCGCACCCGTAGCGACCGGGTGGTTGCGCGTTACCGCAAGTATTCGCATGACGACACCCGTGAGCGCTTGGACCAGCTCGGGCGGCTGCTCATATTCACCCGCCAGATGGACATGCTGATGAGTGGCGAGCAGAGCGTTACCTATGCTGTCGAGAGCTTTCTTGCCGGGCGGTATGATTGGGAGCCTTCGTCTGATGAGTCCCCAGCATCCCCCCGCCAGTAGGGCTGGCCGCGTTGCTGCCACGCTCCATTTGTTATCGCTTTTCGTTTGCTACATCCGCCTTGGCCTGTTGATGGGCCAAGGCGATTTTTATCCGCGAAGCAGTTCGTTGAGACCTTTGAGAAAAAGAGCCCCGGACCGACAGAGCCGGCCCGGGGTGAGGTGAGAGTGGGACAACCGCCAAGTGTCCCATCTGATGGAGGGTATGTGGTCCGCGTTAGCCGCCGCGGGGGGCACCGGTATGTTTTTTATTCTTATAAAATTGCCCCTTTTGAAAGGCCCATCGGATCTTGCGCACAATCTCCTCGGTGGGGCAGGGCTTGAGAAGATAGTCGAACGCGCCCAGCTGCATCATTTCCATAGCGTCATCCACGGAGGCATGCCCGGTAAGGACAATGACTTCGGCATCGCAGCCCATGGCGCACATGGCTTTGTATGTGCCTATCGCGTTGAGGCCAGGCATTCTCATGTCCAGCAGAACAACGTCGCAGTCGGTGTCATTCAGCATTTCGAGGGCGGTTTCGCCGCAGTCTGCGCAGGACGGTGCAATGTCGTCCTGTATGCTGAGGATGCGGTGGAGATTCTCGCTGAAAGCGGGTTCGTCGTCGACGATGAGTACCTTAATGAGCTTCGTGTTCATGTTGCGCCTCACAAAGGTTGTGGCCGCTGGCTGGCGGTGCCTGCTGGCCTTTGAGGGGGAGACGGACGGTGAGGACCGCGCCACCGCTGGCTTTGTTTGTGGCCGAAATTGTTCCGCCGAGCCGGGTTACGATGCCCTGACAAATGGAGAGGCCAAGGCCTGTGCCCTGGTCGGGTGGCTTGGTGGTGAAAAATGGATCGAAGATGCTGGCCATGGCATCATTGGGGATGCCTGGTCCTGTATCGGATATTTCGACGGCCGCGTGGCTGGAGCTGAACGAGGTGGAGAGAAAGACACTGCCCCTGCGATCCACAGCCTGAACGGCGTTGTTGAGGATGTTGAGGACGACCTGCCGCACAAGCTGAGGGTCCGTTGGAATATGGGGGAGGGTGCTGTCATAGCTTCGCACGAGGCGAATGCCGCGTCCTTTGGCCTCTTTTTCGACAAGCAGCGCCATCCCTTCCACAAGAGTGTTGAGGTTCGTAGGTTGTGGTACGGCCCCACTTTTGCGGGCAAACTGGAGCATGGAGTGGGTAATGGTGCGGCAACGGTCAATTTGAGCGGCAATTTGAACAAGACTGTGGCGCAGTCCGGGGGTGATGCTGTCGAGGGGGTGGGCCTGATTCAGAAGGTGTTCCATCCATTCGGCCTCCTGCCCGATGATTGCCAGCGGCGTGTTTATCTCATGGGCGATGCCGGAGGAAATCTGGCCTAGGGCGGCAAATTTATGTGTTTGGATGAGTTGGTCATCCACAGGTGGTGTGGGGGTGTGGGTTGGTGCGCGGCCAAGAAGTCTGCGGGCGGAGGCGAAGGGGATTGCCGCCGCCGCAATGGTTGGGAGAATCCAGGCCGGGGAGCTACCGCTTTTTGCGGCGGCCAAGGTGCAAAGCGCGACTCCAACCGGCACCGCGAAAAGGTGGGCAAGGCGTGTGCTGAACGGGAGTGATGTTTGAACGGAGCGGCCGGTCATTGCGTCCGCTCCGAGTGATTTTCGATGAGGCGCTTGCGGTCGCGGGCGCGCAGAATGCGTTCCAGCATGTCGTCGATCTTGAAGGGCTTGAGAACGTAGTCGTAGGCCCCAAGGCTCATGCCTGTCAGTCCGGACTCCACGGAGCCGTGCCCGGTAAGCATAATTACCTCCACAAGGGGGTGGCGTTTCTTGATTTCTCGCAAGGTTTCGATGCCGTCCATGCCGGGCATCTTTACGTCGAGAACCACAACGTCGGCGTCGTTGGCGCCGAGCCATGTCAGTGCTTCAGCTCCGCTGTGCACACCGTGTACGTCGAGATTGCGCTTTGAGAAGCGCTTGACGAAGAGCTGGATGAAGTCGGGTTCGTCGTCCACGACCAGGACCTTGAGTTGTGTCATCTGGTGCTCCTTGGTTCCGCTACGCGCCGGGTGCCATGCCGGGCGCGACGTGGGCAGGCAGTCGCACGTCGAAGGTGGTGCCAGTGCCCGGCGTGCTTTCCACGAGGATGGTCCCGCCGAGTTTTTGCATGATGCTGTAGGCGATGGCGAGGCCGAGGCCCGTCCCTTCCCCCACGTCTTTGGTTGTGTAGAAGGGATCGAAAAGCCGCCCGAGTTCTTCGCGGCAGAGGCCGGGACCAGTGTCCGTAATGATGACGGAAACCTGCTCCGCCGAGCTCTCATAGGTGGTGCGCAGGGTGACGGAGCCGTCTTTGCCTACGGCGTCGATGGCGTTTTCAGTGATGTTGAGGAGTACCTGCTGCACTTGCGCCGTATCCGTAGTGATGCGGGGCAGATCGTCGCGAAACTCCGTCGTCAACTTGATGTTCCGGTATAGAGCTTCGTTTTCAAGGAATGCGAGTGTTTGCGCCACGATGTCGTTGATGTTCACATTCTCCTGCATGGGCTCCATGCTCCGCGCAAACCCAAGCATGCGGTGGGTGACGCTCCTCGCGCGTTCCACATGTGTTTCAACCTTGTTCACGGCGTCTTCAATTTCATCAAAGTTGACGATGGCTTTGGGGTCCTCCTCTGTGAGCAAGTCTTTCACCCAGCCTGCGCTTTCCTGAATAAGGGTAAGCGGGTTGTTCACCTCGTGGGCAACGCCAGCGGCGAGCTTGCCAAGGGCAGCCATCTTGGAGGCCTGCATGAGGCTGGCGTCAAGGGCTGCCTTTTCACGTTCAGCGTTCATGAGCTGTCGCACGGTGGCATTGGTGCTCCGCATGGCCCCTACGATGATGAGCAGCATGACAACGCCCAGAAGCGTAAAAACAATCCATTGGGTGCGAATCAGGGGGGACATCTCTTCCGTGGGGTCTTCCAGTACCACAAGAAGCCATGGAGTGCGGTTGAGCCAAGCGCGGCCGACGATGCGGCGGGCTCCGGAAAAGTCTACTTCGTCGACGTGGGCGTCGGAGCAGGAGGCCAGCATGGGCAGTGGCGAGGGATCCAGAACGGTGCCGGAGAAACGTGGTGTTGTCTGGAGCTTGCCGCTTCGGTTGACGAGCCACGCATCCCCAGCATTGCCAAGCTGGACAGTGCGCACAAGCTCGTCGAAGACGTCGGAGTCTATGGTGGCACGCAATATCCAGATGCTCTCGCCCTCGTGGACCGAGACAGCGATGATGATGTGTGGGAAATTGCGGAATCCCATAAACACGTCGCTGACGGAGACGCCTTTAAGCATGGCCTCGTGAAACCATTGCTCGTTTTTGTAGTTGAATTGTCTGAGAGGATAGGGGCCGACGTAGGCGGCGTGGTTTCCTTCAGCGTCGATGACGCCCATATCGACAAATGATCCGGAGTTGGCCTTGACGGTTCGAAAGACGGATTCAAGGACTTTTTGGCGCGAGAGCTCGGTATAGGTGTGGGTTTGGGCCAGCGTTTTGAGCTGTGAGATGCGCTCGTTGAGGAACATATCAATGGAACTGCGCTTGTTGTTAACGATTACCTGCATCTGTCCTTTGAGCTTGCCCATGAAAGCGCGCTTGAACTGATCGTGAATGATAAACCCCAGCACAAGAAGTGGGACCAGCGAGAAGAGGAGCATGGTCGAGGACAGCTTGAGGCGAAGCTTGCGGTAGTCCTTTGTGTTCATGTGGTTTGCCCTGTGTGGTGTTCTTGTGGAATGTGCCTTGGTAACAGCAAGCGGTGTTCCAGAAAATCTCGCAAAACGTTTGTCCGCGTTTGGCGGGTGTTGTGTTTATTTCGCAAAGGCTGTTTCGCCGTTTGTGTTGTGGTAGCCCGCTGCGCCTTTTGCCTGTTGCGGTATCTTTGGCGCAACAGTCTGTAGGTCGTTGCGCAGGCGGGTGCGCTCGCGGGCGACGGCCGCCGCGTCGGCCATGATCATGTCCAGTTGCCGGGTATGCACGATGAGGTAGCCGAGCACGGCAAGGCAACGCTCGGTTTCCTGCGCGGCGAAGCCCTCAACACGGGCAAAGAGTGCGTCCTGTAGCACTTCACAGCGGAAGCCGAAGTCCTCAAGGATTTCGGCTATCAGCTTGGCCCGAAGGATGCGGCGGGGCAGGTCGGCACCGCCGCCCTTGAAGTGCAGGGAGGCGTAGTTTTCTGCGTTATGGTCAGCAAGAGCAGCCTCAACAGTGGAAAAGTGGAAGCCGTAGCGTGATTGGAGATTTACGTATTTGCTGGAGATGAGAAAGAAATTGCGGGCCGTGAAGTCGGAATGGGCCGCCGCTTCCAGCCCAGGAGTAGACGAGGCGCCCGCCACGACGGAGAGAAAGCCGCGCGTATCCACCGCGGGCGGTCCGGTCCACGGTACGGTCGTCATACCGCGCCACAGGGCGAGCATAGGACGGCTGGCGATGTCGTCGATGTGCACAACGTTGTCTTCGGGCGTGGCGATGTATCCGTCGTCGAGATTGACGACCCAGTATTGCGTGGGAACGTCGCAAACGAGGCGTTTGCTGTATATGGCAGGAAAGGGGAGGTCCGTACTGCGCGTGAACATGGCCTTGACGGATTTTTCGTGACAGTAGCGCGTGATGTCATGGAGCGTCATGCAGGACTGTGGCAGGAAGTCCGGAGAGGAGGGGTCGCGCAGTGTGAGTGGCACAATGTGCTGTGCGGCGCTGTGGAGAGTGGTATGCACGGGGCTGCCGATCATGCGATTCTTAGGCTTGAGGCGCGGGGCAAGCGCTTCCTCAATGCGCCCCGCGTAGATGGTGCACGCGTCGGCGTCCACGGTGATGATGCCCGCGCCTTCAAGGGTGGCTAATGCGCCCGGAAGGCCCATGATGGCAGGAACGCCGAATTCGCGGGCAACATTGGCAAGGTGCCCGGCCGCCCCGCCATACTCAGTAACCACCGCCGACGCCGAGGGAAGGAGGGCGGCCCAGCACGGCAGGGACTGCGTAGTCACAAGAACACCGTCACGTGGAAAATCCAGCGCATCTGCATCCCTGCGAACAACATAGGCGGTTCCCGTGCCAGCTCCTGGGCTTGCTGTGACCCCGCCCGTCAGCAGCGGACGGGCGTTTACGGGCGGCTGGTGAAGGGCGGCGTCGTAATGGGGCGCGTCGGAGGCGAATACGTCACGGGACTGAAGGATGACAAGGCGACCATCAATGTCCTTCGCCCACTCTACGTCTTGCGGCGTACCGAAGTGCTCTTCGATACGAATGGCTATGGCCGCAAGGCGGAGGGCGTCTGCTTCGGAGAGGCTGAGTCTTGTGCGCAACGACTTTGGGACGGTTGTTTTGCGGATTCCCTCGTGCTCGTCGTTTTCGATGCGTGTGGTTTTGGAGCCGATGTGCGTGGAAACGAGGCGCGCCGGGGTGAGGCCGTCGCCGCGGGCGACGTGGAGGACGTCGGCATTCACTGAACCGTCCACCACGCCCTTGGGCAGTCCCCAAACGGAATGTACCGCCACCTGCTCCCGCCGGCCGGTCAATGGGTCGGCAGTATAGGCCACGCCGCTGGCCTGTGCCTCGACCATGCGCATAATGCCTACACACATGGGCACGTCATCATCACGGATGCCGCGCGTTAGTCTGTAGTTCATTCCTGTCACGCCATAGGTCGTGGCGACGATTTCACGGTAGACGTCCGGCACATCCTCTGGGGCAACATTGAGTTCGGTGTGGAACTGTCCAGCAAAGGATGTGCCTGCCGAATCTTCGCCTATGGCGCTTGACCGCACGGCAAAGCGGAGCCCGTCTCCCTGGGTGTGGACGAGGGCCTGGACATGCTCACTGATTTCTCTTTCGAGTCGAGGAGGAAGCTCCGCCGTGACAATGAGTTGGCGTAGGGAGGACGACAGGGCGTAGAGGTCCATGAGTTGGGTGGCACCGGCTGCTTGAATGCGGCGTTCGATTTCCTTGCGCAGGTCGTTGTGCTGCATGAAAGCGTAAAATGCGGAAGCCGTAATGGCGAAGCCGTTGGGCACGTGTAGGGAGAGCCTGCGACGGATTTCGCCCAGCGCAGCCATTTTCCCACCGACCTCATCTCTGAGCGAGGTATCGATGGCGTTTATGGGGACAACGTATGGGCCGCAGGCGCTATGCTGCGCGGGAGCGATGCATGCGGCAATGTCGGTGCTGATTCGGTTGAACGCGTCGGACAAGGTGTCATGCCGTCCCGGAGAAAGGGCTATGAGGGCGCGGACTATGGCGTATACCTCGCTGCTGCAGCGCGTGCACCTGGAGCGGACGAAGTCCATACCAAAAGGGCTGTGGCCTTCAAGGGCTTCTTCGATTTCAGCCATTAAGGTCAGGGCGCGGTTGTTGGCCGCCAGCAGGTGGCTGAAATTCAGGCAACGCTGTTTGTGGGCGTGTAGCATCCGTTCAGCTTTTGCCTTGTCCTGCTCCCGTGCACCGCCGAAAAAAGCACAGAGGCGGTCCCTGAGTCTGCTTCCAGCCATGCTTCCTCCGTGTGGATTAGGTGTTGGCGCCGAGCCGCTTGCGCGCCATGGCATCCTGAATTTTGAACAGCAATTCGTTTATTCCCACCGGTTTGAGCAGGTAGTCGAACGCGCCAAGGGCCATCCCTTGGTGTGCGGCTTCTAGGCTTGCGTGGCCAGTGAGCATGATGATTTGTGCGTCCGAGTCGAGGCGCTGCATAGCGCGCAGGGTCTCAATGCCGTCCATGCCGGGCATACGAACATCAAGAATCACGACGTCAAAGGGAGCGTCACTCAGTGCGGCGAGCGCTTCCTTGCCGTCTGGTACGGCTTGCACCACCAGACCGCGCTTGCGCAGGCGCTTGGTTATGAGGTCGCGAAAGTCATGTTCATCGTCCACGAGAAGGACGCGTGGAGGTGTCTGCATTGTCGCTCCTTTTGGTGTCGCGTGCTGGCCCCGCCCCCCGAAAGGAGGTGTTGTGTTTGGGGGCGGGGCACCTTCGCAACATGGTGTGTGATGGAGAAAGAAGAGCAACAAGCGTACCAGTGGAAAAAATAGCGCAATAAAGGCTCAATAGTCTGATTTTATTGAAATTAATTTTCAAGCAAAGCTGGATTTCGCGCAAAGGGCGTCTTTGTGGCGTGATTGAGGCGGGAGCGTTTCTGAGGGATGATTGGCCACGAGGAGCGAAAGTGTCTTGTGTATGGAGATACGTCAGGGGAGGAGTGTGGCGTGGAGACGCCACAAGGGGGGCTGCTGGATGCAGAGTACATGCGGAAGGGGCTGTACTGTGAAGAGGGCGGCGGAGAAAACGCCAAAAAAAAGCTTACAGGAAAAACCTGTAAGCTGTTGTGTTCTATGGTCGGGGCGGAGAGATTTGAACTCCCGACATCCTGCTCCCAAAGCAGGCGCGCTGCCAGACTGCGCCACGCCCCGAGGGAAGAGAAAAAGTGGAGCGGGAGACGGGATTTGAACCCGCGACTTCAACCTTGGCAAGGTTGCACTCTACCACTGAGTTACTCCCGCGTCGTGTCGTGAAGAACCACCTACTGAAAATGAAATCCCATGGCAAGCCCTAAGGGCGAACTTTTTCATTTTTTTCACTCGGCGGAAAAGACGCCGGGTATTGGGTGTTTGCACGATGGGCAAAGGCCCTTGGTGTTGTGCGCGCCAAGGCTGAAGCCGTGTCGCGCAATGACGACGTGGCCGCACGCGGGGCAGATGGTGCTTTCGGTATTATGTCCGGGCACGTTGCCCGCATAAATATATTGAAGCCCCGCATCGCGCCCGATGGCGATGGCGCGCTCCAGCGTGGCAACGGGCGTTGGTGGGCGGTCCATCATGGTGTAGTCCGGATGAAAGCGTGACAGGTGCCACGGCGTTTCCGGGGAAAGCTCATCATGAATAAAGGCCGCCATGTCGGCAATTTCGCCGTCTGAATCGTTAACGTCCGGGACCAGAAGGGTGGTGACCTCCAGCCACCAGCCAAGACGGCGCATGTGTTTGAGGTTTTCCAGCACGGGCTTGAGGCGCGCGCCGCAGAAGTCCGTGTAGGCCGCCTCGGTGAAGGCCTTGAGGTCGATATTGGCGGCGTCGATGTACGGCCCCAAGGCGCTCAGACATTCCGGGCTTTGGAAGCCGTTGGAAACAAGGATGTTGCTCAGGCCGCGTTCATGAGCGGCGCGGGCGGTGTCGAGCATCAATTCATAAAAGATGGTGGGTTCGGAGTAAGTATAGGAAATGGACCGGCAACCCCGGTCGATGGCGGCGTCCACAAGGCTTTCCGGCGTGGCGGGCTGGCCGGAGGGGAGCTGGCCGCTGCGTGGCGGCTGGGAGAGCGAGGCGTTCTGGCACCACGCGCAGGAAAAGTTGCACCCCATGGCAGCAAAGGAAAACGTGAGCGTGCCGGGCAAAAAGTGGAAGAGCGGCTTTTTCTCCACCGGGTCCACATGCAGGGCGGCGATGGTGTCCGCGTAGGTGATGAGACTGCCGCCGCGATTTTCGCGCACTCCGCACAGGCCCCGCGCGTCCGGCTCAATGATGCAGAAGTGGCTGCACAGGCGGCATTGCACCCGGTCGTTGCTGATGGATTTCCAGAGCTGCGCCTGTCGCATGGCTACTCCTTGGGGGCTTGGCCGGGAGTGGTGCTGTTTTTGGGCGTAATGGAAATGTTGGGTTCAATGGTCAGCGGGATGTGGTATTCCTGCTGGGGCGTCTCGCCATGGCGGGGGGCGGGCTGCACGCGGATGATGCGGTCGCCGGTATCATTGCGGCGCTCCATGTGGATGCCCTCGTCGGATGTGCCGAAGACGCGGTCTTTTCTGGGGGCGGGGGCCTGTTGCGATGTATCGCACAGGGCAGGTGCGGGGACCATAACAGCCGCAAAAAGCACGGCAAAAGTGAGTATGGCAAGGCGCTGTAGACAAAAGCGCGTGTGCAGCATGAAAAAATCTCCCTTGAATTTCGGCACTGAAAACCATATAAGCGACTCCCGACCAAGGCGGTAAGCCGCTTTCACCGCAAGGAGCACATCCCATGACAGACAGGGCCAAGGCCTATACCGAAGCTGGCGTAAACATTGACGCTGGCAACGAGTTTGTTTCCCGGATCAAATCCATGGTTTCCTCGACCTTTACAGGCGGGGTCGTGACCGATATCGGCGGGTTCGGCGGTCTTTTCAAGCTGGATACCAATTCCATGGAAAATCCCGTTCTCGTAGCCTCCACCGATGGCGTGGGCACCAAGCTCAACCTCGCCTTTCAGTACGACAGGCACGATACAATCGGTATCGACCTTGTGGCAATGAGTGTCAACGACATTCTTGTCCAGGGAGCCAAACCTCTTTTCTTCCTCGACTATTTCGCCACCGGCAAGCTGAATGTCGGCACGGCGGAGAAGGTTGTCGCGGGTATTGTTGATGGCTGCAAGCAGAGCCGCTGTGCACTGCTTGGCGGCGAGACGGCAGAGATGCCGGACTTCTACAAGCCCGGCGAGTACGACCTGTCCGGATTCTGCGTTGGTGTTGTTGATAATGCCAACATTGTGGACGGCGCGTCCATCCGTCCCGGCGACAAAATCATTGGTCTTGGAAGCTCCGGCGTCCATTCCAACGGCTATTCGCTGGTGCGCAAGCTGGCTACGCAGGCCGGCCTGAAGGGTGACGACACCTTCCCCGGCACCGACAGAACCGCTGCGGACGTGCTCCTTGAGCCCACCCGCATCTATGTGGAAACCGTGCGCGGCCTGATGCGCGACATGACCATTAAGGGCATGTGCCACGTCACCGGCGGTGGCTTCTACGACAACATTCCGCGCATTTTGCCGCGCGGGGTGGTGGCTTCCATCGATTTCGAGAGCTGGGACATCCTGCCGGTGTTCAACTGGCTGAAGGAAGAGGGACAGCTGAGCTGGCCCGAAATGTTGCAGATTTTCAACTGCGGTATCGGCTACATCCTCATCGTTTCCGAGGATATAGCTGAAGACGTTGTCAACCGCGCCAAGGGCATGGGCGAAAGCGCCTGGGTCATCGGCGAAATTAAATCGCAAAAAAAGGTTGACAAAGAGCGGGTAATCGTGGATTTTCCGCAAGCGCGCTGAGGGAAAAGCCGTTGAACAACGGTCCTTTAGAACGCTTCTGTGCAGCGCAGGCCAGTAGCTCTAACGGCTAGAGCGGCGGTCTCCAAAACCGCATGTTGGGGGTTCGAATCCCTCCTGGCCTGCCACACACCGCAAATAGAGCCCTTGCTCCTCTGGAGCAAGGGCTTTTTTGCGTCTGGTGTGCGGCGTTTTGCCTCTGCGGTGTTGCGTGCGGAGCCGTGATACGCAGGGAGCACTGCAAGAGTGCCACAGAGGCGTACACGGCTGATTCGCGGGGGCCACAGGCACAGTGCTGTGCAAGGACTGGTTTTTGCTCAGCGTAAGTTGTCAGACGACTGCAAAGCGTAGGGGGATCGGTCACTTTCCGGCGTGCAGAGGCACGCTGCTGTGAGAATGGATTTCAGCGTGGCAGGGCAGGTGCAGAAGAGGCAGGGCAGGGTATGTGTTGTCCTGCAACGCAGAACGGGCGGCATCCAGTGGATGCCGCCCGTCTTTGTGGCGCGTGGTGTGCCCGTCTCCGGCTTAGCCGAGGAATGGGTTGAAGTAGCCGAAGTTCAGCCACGGGGCGGCCTTTTTCAGCCGCTTTTTGAAATGCTTAAAGCCCATGTTCGCGCCGGGGGCGTAAGGCAGGGCGATGTCGAGGTAGAGCTCGGGGTCCAGGTTGAGATTGCGAAGCTGGATGAAGTCCACCTTGAGGTCGCTTACGAAGTCCTGGAGCATGCCCAGTTCGCCCTCGGTGTCGTTGACGCCGGGGAAGAAGAGGTAGTTCAGGGACACGAACAGGCCGTTCTTTTTGGCCTCGCGGATGGTCTCCTTTACCTGCTCCAGCCCGTCGTAGCCTGCGGGGCGGTAATAGGCGTTGTAGAGGCCGGGGTTGGCGCTGTTCATGGACACGCGAATGGAGTTCAGTCCGGCCTTGGCCAGCGGTTCCATGGTCTCGGGGCGGCTGGCGTTGGTGTTGATGTTCACCGTGCCTGTGCCGCCGGCCTTGCGGAAGGCGCGGATGGAATCCTCCAGAAGGCGGGCTTCCGTGAGGGGTTCGCCCTCGCAGCCTTGCCCGAAGGAGTAGACCGGGCGCTTCTTTTCGCGGCTGTTGTGCTCCAGCATCACTTCCACCACTTCCTGCGGCTTGGGGCGGAAGGAGATGCGGTTCTGCGGCGAGCAGAAGCCGGAGTCCTCGGGCTGGTGGGAAATACAGCCAACACAGCGGGCGTTGCAGGTCTGCGAGGTGGGCAGCGGGGCCTCAAAGCGCCCAAGGGCGAGGTTCTTGGCCGCGGGGCAGCCAAAGGTCAGCGCGCACCGGGCCAGATGTCCCATCAGGCGGTTGTCCGGATATTTTTTCAGGAGCTTTTGCGCGCCCTTTTCGATGCGCTCGTCCGGGATGCCGGAAAAGACCTGGCGCATATCCTCGTCCACTTTCTTGGCGGCCACCCAAAAGCGTCCGTTGGCGTAGCCCACGGCGGCGTAGGCCACCAGCGGCAGGATGGGGGCATCGTCCTGCGTGACGTAGGAGGACACGCCGGTGATGGTGTAGGCCGGGCAGACAAAGGCCGCCACGGCGTTTTCGTCCAGACAGATGGCTTCGCCGGTTTCTTCGTCAAAGCCGACGGCGCTGCGTCCGGGCAGAAGGAAAACGTCGCTGCCCTTGGGCAGGGGGGTGAGTTCATCCGGGCGGGGCAGGGCGAACTCGTCACCGCGGCGGGTCATCATGAGCAGGCCGGGATGGTCGTATATCTGGCCGGATTCGTCGGCGAAGAGCAGACGCGGCCGCACTTTGCTTGAAGCCATGGGCTACTGCACCTCAAAAAGTTGTGTGTGGGCCAAAGCCCGTGAAAAAGGGCGAATTCGCCATAGCGAATTCGCCCTCATAGCAGCAATCGAAGCGTAAGAAAATCTTAGCGCTTGGAGAACTGGAAGTTGGCACGTGCACCGCGCTGGCCGTACTTCTTACGTTCCTTGACGCGAGCGTCGCGGGTGATAAGACCAGCTTTCTTGAGCGGGCCGCGGAGTTCGGGATCGAACTCCATCAGCGCACGGGCGATGCCGTGGCGGACGGCCTGTGCCTGACCAGCCTGACCGCCACCAGAAACGTTGACCTTAACGTCGAACTTGCCGATCGTCTTGGTCAGGTTCAGGGGCTGGCGGATGATCATCTGCAGGGTGGCGCGGGGGAAGAAGTCCTCGTAAGGACGTCCATTGACCACAATCTGGCCGCTGCCGTTGTCGTAAAGACGGGTGCGGGCGACGGAGGTCTTCCTTTTACCGGTACCGTAGAAAAATTCGTTGCTCATAATGTATTTCTCCCTCACTGTACCGGACTAAACGTCCAGGGGCTTGGGCTGCTGAGAGGCGTGGGGATGCTCAGAACCAGTGTAGACCTTGAGCTTTTTGAGGATCTGACGACCGAGACGGTTCTTCGGCAGCATGCCGCGAACAGCCTTGATGATGACGTCCTCAGGCTTGGTTTCCAGCATGGTCCGGAGGTTGGCCTCGCGGATGCCGCCCGGGTAGCCAGTGTGACGGTAGTACATCTTCTGGTCCAGCTTGTGACCGGTCACCTTGATCTTCTCGGCATTGACCACAACGATGAAATCACCGCAATCCACGTGAGGCGCAAACTCGGGCTTGTGCTTACCACGCAGGCGGGTGGCAATCTCGGTGGCGAGACGGCCAAGGATTTTGTCTTCGGCGTCCACAACGAACCAGTCGTTGGTGACTTCCTCAGGCTTGGGGCTGTACGTTTTCATTGTAAAATCTCTCCTCGCTCGTGCTGGAACGAAGTGCCATATGTCGTTCTATATCACTGCCGGACGAGAAATGCACCGACAGCGCGACGAAAATTGTAACGGGACGGACAAGGTAACTGAAACCCCTCCGTTTGAAAAGCCCCCACGGCAAAAAAGTGAAAATTCAACGATTCCGGCGCTTGAGCTTTGTTTTCGGGCGACGTATCGTCTTCTTTCCCGCGTCTACAACCCCCTTTGGAGGGATTATGCCAAGCATTCGCAAGAGTCTTTTGCAGTTCGTGTTCTCCGGCGCATACATGAAGCGCTGGAACGACAAGCTCCGCCCCATGAACCTGTGCGAGCTGGATAAGCAGGGGCACAAGATGATGGTGGCGTGGGTGCTGTACGTCCTCAACTCCCGGAATCTTTCGCAGGAGGAGCGCATAGCCCTTGGCCTGCGCGTGATTGAGGGCGGACTGATTGATTACCTCTACCGCCTTGTCATAACCGATATCAAGCCGCCCGTCTTCTACAAGATTAAGGAGAACCCGGAGCACTACCGCCAGCTGTCCCTGTGGGTGCTGGAGCAGCTTTCTCCGCGCCTTCAACCCCTTGGCGGCTCGTTTTGGAAGCGCCTTGAAACCCGCCTGACCACGGAGCGCGACGGGCAGGACCTGGCCGACCGCATCCTTGAGGCCGCGCATCTCTACGCGTCCAGTTGGGAGTTTGGCCTTATCCGCGGGCTGGGCACGTGGGACGACGAAAAGGCTGGGATTGATGAAAATTTTGCCCAAAAGCTTGCGGCGCTAAACGATCTTGAAGGCGTGAAAGAGTTGACTCAGGGCCTTGGCCTGAGTGGCGAATCGCCGGATGAAACAAAGCCCCCGCTCTCGCACTTCGCCCACCTGTGCGGGCAGTTGCGCTTTCAGACCAGATGGTCCCAGACCCCGCGCATTCCCGAAACCTCGGTGCTGGGGCATTTGTTCACCGTGGCGGCGTATTCCTACTTTTTCAGCATTGCCGCCGATGCCGGGCGCACCCAGCGCGTGAACAACTTCTTTGCCGCCCTCTATCATGACCTGCCCGAGGTGCTCACCCGCGATATCATCTCGCCGGTAAAGCAGTCCGTGGAGCCGCTTGCCGACCTCATCAAGGAATACGAGGACAGCGAGCTGGAGCGCCGCGTGTTTGCCCGCCTGCGCAGTGGGGACTACAGCGACATTGCCGACCGGCTGGAATACTATCTCGGCATCAAAACCGGCTCGGAATTTACGGCCACGGCGTGGGTGGACGGCAATCCCGTGAGCGTCACGCGTGAGGAATTGGCCCACCAGTACGACAGCGCGGCCTTTGACCCCAAGGACGGCGAAATGATCAAGGTCTGCGACCACCTTGCGGCCTTTGTGGAGGCCTACACCGCGGTGCGCAACGGCATAACCTCCGACCAGTTGCAGGAAGCTGTGTGGCGCATCAAGCGGCAGTACGCCTCGGTGAGCCTTGGCGATGGCCTGCATATAGGCGCGCTGCTTGCGGATTTTGACTGACCTTTGTTCCCGCCGCGCGGCTTGCGCCGAGAAGGACTCCGCACCCGCGCGCCAGCCTTAAGCGCGGTGCTGAGCGCTTGCGCGGCTGGCCGCATTCCCCAAAAAGATACGCCCCGGCGTCGGACGAACCGATGCCGGGGCGTTTTCATGTGCGAACAGGGCGCGCCGGGCTAATAGCCCATAGTGTAGCGGGCGCGGATGTCCTCGATGCTGCCATCTTGAATCATGGAAATGATGGCGGGGCCGAGGGAGCGGGCGGCCTTCTGGTGCTCGGATTTCTTGGACACGGCGAAGTAGACCGGGTCGTAGCCCTTGTAGCGGATGCCCGTGCGGGCGACGCGGCGGGCCTCGTCCTGATGGGTGGCCAGCCAGTAGCCGCCTTCGGCTTCGGTGGTGGCTACGGCGTGCACCTGCCTGTGCAGCAGACGCGAGAAGGCGGTATCCAGCGAGTTGTAGCGCTTTTTGGCGATGCTTCGGTCTGTGGCGAACGGCTCAAAGGTTTTTTTGCCGCGCTGCACGGCCACATAGTGCCAGCGCAGTTTTTCATACCTCGGGTACTGGTCGGCGGTCTTTTTGAGGGCGTAGACCACGTGGTTACGTCCGGTGAGGTAGGGCGGCGTGATAAGGTCGGCAAAGCGGTCAACGCCGCTTTCCTGCTGGATTTCCAACATCAGGTCCGCCGCGCCCTTGGCGAGCAGGCTATAGCACTTTTTGCGTGTGGTGTGGGTAAAGCTGAGGTCAATGCCCGCGCGGGATGCGGCCTCGCGCAGGATGTCCACGGCGATGCCTGTGGGCGCGCCGTTTTGCTTCATGCTCCATGGCGCGTCGTCGCTGTAGGCAACGGTGAGGGCGGCCGCATGGGCAGCGCCCGCGCCAAAGACGAGAAGCACGGCCAGCAGCAGGGCAGGGGCAAGGCGCCGGATGGTGTGGGGAAGGTGCGTGTGAATGTGGAGCATAGTCTCGGTGATTGTGTGGCCGGATGGTCCGGCTCTGTCATTGCGTTATGGCGAAAGGCGCGGGGCGCGCCGCAGGATGCGCCGCAGGATCCGAGCCAAAAGGCCCGGCTGAAGGGCGCTCCGGCAGAATTGCCAACGATGCCGAAGCGTTTTGCGCCCCCCTTGCGGAGGCTGACTGTGCAGTATCTCGGCGTGAAAGACAAGCTGTCTCACGGGAGCGGGTGGGAATTGTGGGGGCAGGGCGCTTCCAACCGCTGGGGATGCTGTGTAAAATGCCCCCCAACACTTTGCGAAGGAGACGCCAATGACGGAACTCTCACAGGTTTGGTCCAGCGTGTGCCGCGTGCGCGAGCGCGGGCCGCTGGTGCATAATATTACGAATTTTGTGGTGATGAATACCACGGCCAACGCCCTGCTGGCGGTTGGCGCGTCCCCCATCATGGCCCATGCGCCGGAGGAAATGGCGGACCTTGTGGGCATTGTGGACGCGCTGGTGCTGAACATCGGCACCCTGTCGCGCCCGTGGCTGGACAGTATGCAGTGCGCCGGGGAGCAGGCGCTCTCCCGTGGTATTCCCGTGGTGCTGGACCCTGTGGGCGCAGGGGCCTCGCGTCTGCGCACGCAGGCCGCGCGGGAGCTGACCGAACAGGTGCGCCCTGCGGTTCTGCGCGGCAATGCCTCGGAGATTTTGGTTCTGGCGGACGCGCTTGGTGTGCATCCTGCCGGAGCACAAGAGGGCGCGACCAAGGGCGTGGACAGCACGCAGGAAACCTTGGCGGCGGCCCCGGTAGCCATGGCGCTGGCGCGCAAAACCGGCGCGGTGGTGTGCGTGAGCGGTGAAAAGGACGTCATCACTGATGGCGAGGCCCAGTGCATTGTCCACGGCGGGCACGCACTGATGCCGCGCGTGACTGGCCTTGGGTGTACGGCCACCAGCCTTGTTGGCGCGTATGCGGCCCTTGGCGGAACGCCCCTTGAGGCGGCGGTGGACGCCATGGCGGTGATGAGCACGGCAGGCAGTATGGCCGCCCGGCGCGCCGAAGGTCCGGGCACCATGCAACTGCACTTTCTGGACGCGCTCTACACCCTCACCGAGGCGGACCTCAGCGCCCACGTGCGGCTGGAGTGGGCATGAGCGCGCGGTACAGCTTTGACCTTGGCGTATACCTCGTGACGGATACGGCGCTGTGCGGTGAGCGCGGCGTGGAGCGCACGGTGCGCGAGGCCGTGGCGGGCGGGGCAACCCTTGTCCAACTGCGCGAGAAGCACCTTGGCACGCGCGACTTTGTAGACCGCGCCCGCGCGCTGATGGCCGCCATTGACGACACGGACGTGCGCCTGCTCATTAACGACCGCGTGGATGTGGCCCTTGCCTGCGGCGCGCATGGCGTCCACGTGGGACAAAGTGATATGCACGTGGAGGACGTCCGCCGCCTTGTCGGCCCGCGCGCCATCATCGGCCTGTCCGTGGAGACGCTGGACGACGTGCGCGCGGCCGAGGCGCTGGACGTGGACTACTACGGCGTCAGCCCCGTGTTTGCCACCCCCACCAAAACCGACACCGCCGCGCCGTGGGGCCTTGAGGGGCTGCGTGGGCTGAAGGCGCAGACGCGGCGGCCGCTCGTTGGCATTGGCGGTATAGATGCCGCCAACGCGGCGGATGTGGTGACAAGCGGCGCGGATGGCGTGGCCGTGGTCTCCGCCATATGCGCTGCGCCTTCGCCGCGCGGGGCGGCGGCGGAGCTTGCAGTGACCGTAGCGCAGGCCAAAGCGTCCCGCAGAGGCTAAAGCGTGGACGGCTGGCAAATGCTCCGGGCCGGCAACGTTGCCCCGCAGGAGCATGCAGGGCCTGTTTGCCGCGCCCGGTGGAGGGGAAAATGAGGTTGACAGTCCCGCGATGACGCGCAATATCCCTTCCAAAACGTGAATCTATATCATACCATAGAACTATGCGCCCTCGCCTTGGCGGGGGCGTTATCCTTTGCGGATGCACGCCGTGAATGGATGTGCATAAGGAGATAATCGTGCGCACACAGGTTCTTATCATCGGCGGCGGCGCCACAGGCACCGGCATAGCGAGAGACCTCGCCCTGCGCGGCGTCCACTGCGTGCTGGCCGAGGCGCGGGACATTAACGCCGGGGCCTCCGGCGGCAACCACGGCCTGCTGCACTCCGGCGGCCGCTACGCCTTCACCGACCCCGAGGCCGCCTCGGAATGCCGCGAGGAAGGCAACATCCTCAAGCGGCTGGCCCCCCATTGCATTGAAGAGACGGGCGGCATCTTTGCCGCTGTGGAAGGCGACGACGAAGCCTACGCCGCGGATTTTGGCTCCTACTGCCAGAAGGCCGGCCTCTCGGCCACGGCCCTTGACCCCAAGGACGCCCGCGAAATGGAACCCGTCCTGTCGGAAAAGGTCATCGCCGCATGGCAGGTGGAAGACGCCACCATCGATCCCTTCCGCCTGTCGCTGGACAATATGGCCCACGCCGTCAGCCTTGGTTCGCAGTTTCTGCGCCGCACCAAAGTGACGGGCTTTGAGCGCGAGGGCGGGCGCATCACCGCGGCCAACCTTGTGGAGACCCGCACCGGACGCGAAGTGCGCGTGGAGGCCGACGTTATCGTCAACGCCGCCGGCGCGTGGTCCGGCGAAGTGGCGGCCATGGCTGGCGGACACATCGAGATGCTGTACGCACAGGGCACGCTGCTCATCACGCACTCGCGTATGTCGCAGCGCGTGCTGAACCGCCTGCGCAAGCCCGGCGACGGCGACATCCTTGTCCCCGGTGGCACGGTGTCCATCCTTGGCACTACCTCGGTGCGCGTGGACAAGCTGGACGACATCCGGCCCACCATCGACGAAGTGGACCGGAACATTGACGAGATGCTCCCCCTTATCCCCTCCCTGGAGACCACCCGCTACGTGCGCGCCTACGCTGGCGTGCGCCCCCTTGTCAAAAGCGGCGGCAGCGGCAGCGACCGGACGGTCAGCCGTGGCTACACCCTGCTGGGGCACGAGGACGAAGGGCTGGACAACTTTATCACCATCACCAGCGGCAAGCTGACCACCTATCGCCTGATGGCCGAGCGCACCGCCGACCTCGTCTGCGAGCGCCTTGGCGTGAGCGAGCCGTGCCGGACGCGGACGGAGCCGTTGCCGCAGGCTTCTGCCGCCCGCTGGACCGAGCCGGGCGTGGCGCCGAAGATTTGGCTCAAGGGCCACGAGCGCGACGACCACCTGCTGTGCGAATGCGAGATGGTGCCGAAGTCCGCCGTGGATGAAATCATCGACTCCCTGAACACCGAAAACGGTGTGACGCCGGGACTGAAGGCGGTCGGCCGCCGCAGCCGTGTGGGCAAGGGGAGCTGTCAGGGCGCCATGTGCGGCCTGCGTCTGACCGGCCACATGTACGACCGCGGCATCTACTCCGGACCGGATGACCTGAACGGCCTGCGCGAGTTTATTGGCGAGCGCTGGCGCGGCAAACGCTCCATCCTGTGGGGCCCGCAGTTGGCGCAGGCCGAACTGCAGGAGGCTATCCACTGCGGCCTGTTCGATTTGGAACTTCGCACCGAGAAAGGCTCTGGGGAGGAGTAATGCCTGAGGAGAATATTTTGCATTGTGACGTGATGGTCATCGGCCGCGGCATTGCCGGAATGGCCGCTGCCGTCTTTGCCAAGCAGCGCGGCCTTCGGGTGGCGCAGGCTGGCGTAACCGGCGAAAGCGTCTACACCAGCGGCGTGATGGACGTTATGGCCGTGCACCCCGTGAGTGAAGGCAAACTGTGGGACGATCCTTTCGCGGCCATGCGCGCCGTGAGCGAGGACGACCCGCGCCATCCCTATTCCCGCCTCAGCGAGGGCGAGGTTCGCGCCGCGTTTGGCGAGTTCCTCGGCTTCTTTGACGAGCGGGGCTTTGCCTACCGCATGGCGGAGTCCGGCAACAGCGATGTGCTCACCGCTATGGGCACCCTCAAGCGGAGCTGGGCCATCCCCGAGACCATGTGGGCCGGCGCCGAGGTGCGCCGTGACAAAAAGCCCTGCCTGTTTATTGGCTTCCGTGGCCTCAAGGGCTTTAGCCCGGACCTGCTCGCCTCCGTGCAGGGTGAAAACTGGCCCGGCCTTCGCGGCGCGGTGGTGGAATTCCCCGGCAGTGCGGAAAAGGGCGAGATTTTCCCCCAGCAGATGGCGCAGGCCCTGGAATTCTCCCGCAACCGCGAGGAACTGGCCGAGGCCATCCGCCCGCACCTTGGTGACGCGCAGGCCGTGGGCATGCCCGCCATCCTTGGCATCTACCACCCTCATGAGGTGATGGCGGATCTGTCCGAGCGTCTTGGCGTGCCGGTGTTTGAAATTCCGTCCCTGCCGCCCAGCGTGCCGGGGCTTCGCCTGAAGGAGGCCTTTGACAGCCGCATCGTTGACGACGGCGTGTCCTTGTTCCGCCAGAAGAAAGTCCTCTCCGTGCGCCATGACGCGGACGCCGACGAATTTGTCATGGAAGTGGGCTTTAATGAGCCGGAGTACACGGTGCACGCGCGCAGTGTGGTCCTTGGCACCGGACGCTTCCTTGGTGGCGGCCTGTTTGCCGAGCGCCGCAACATCACCGAATCGGTGTTCGGTCTGCCCGTCACCCAGCCGGAAGACCGCCACGCATGGCATGACAAGGACTTCCTGCGCCCCGGCGGCCACGCAGTGAACCGCTGCGGCGTGGAAACCGACGAATGCTTCCGCCCCCTCGGCGAGGACGGCGCGGCGGCCTACGCCAACCTCTACGCCTGCGGCGCCATCCTTGCGCATCAGGACTGGATGCGCGAAAAGTGCGGCTGCGGCCTTGCCATCTCGTCCGCCTACAAGGCGGTGACGGCCATCGCCGAAACCCTCGGCGCGGCCAAATAGCCCGCACAGACGACGCAAAGAAAAACGAAAGCCCCGGTTTATGCCGGGGCTTTTTTTGTTGGGAAATACGGGGGCGTGGGCGCTAGAGGGCGGTGAGTTCCATGTCGCCCCAGACGGTGATGGAGCCGCTGCACTGGGCGAAGACGCCGTCTATGCCGTGCTCGTGGAGGGACTGGGCGATGTCCGTGACGCGTTTGAGGTCGCGCTTGTCCCGGAGGATGTTGCACAGGGCGGTGGCGGCGGCGTCGGCAAGGCTGGCGTTTGCGGAGCGCACCACCACAAGGTCGCCGCTGCCAAGGCTGAGGGAGTGGCCGATGGTGGCGGAGGAGGCGCACAGGGAAAGCGGAAAGTCGTCCGCACCCAGGGCAAGGCCAATGCTGGCTTCCCCACTGGGGTCGGAAAGAATGGCGCAGGTGCGCGGGCGCGAGGAGCGCATGTACAGGTCGCCCCCGTTCTCCACAAGAATATCGCGGCTCAGCGGCGCAAGACGCTCAGCCACCATTTGCGAAACGGTTCCAGCGACGGCGGCCATGGGGCCGACACCGCACAGGCTGGCCGCGTGGGCCATGCGCTGGATGATGTCCGGGGCGGTTTCCGGCACGGCTATGGGCGTGAGGCTGGCGGCAAAGTCCGGCTGGAGGGTCATCCACGCCTTGAGCTGGCCGCGCAGGTCGTGCACGGCGTCGAGGGCCTGCGGAGCAAGGTCCTGCCCCGCAACGATAAACAGGTCCGTCTCTTCCACAACGACTTGAAACGCGGCTTCGCCGTCGCGGGCGCGGACGCCGCTGCGGTAGGCGCGGTGGGTGCTGGTATGTCTCGGGCTGGTCATGGGGCGCTAAAAGACCACGACCACGCGGCACTGGTCAAGAACGTTGCCGCCCTTGGCGCTGGCAAGGGAGCGCAAGAGGGCCGCATCCTGCGCGGAAAGTTCAATGTCCGAGCCGCGTCCGGTGCCGCGCAGGGTGAGCGGCGAGGCCCCGGCGCGGGTGGAGCGCTGGGCTGTGGCGATGTCTCGGTAATAGCGTACGTAGCCGGAGTTCACCGCGGTGGTGAAGTCCGTACCCGGTCCTGGGTAGACAACGCTGCCACGGGAGGTGAGGCGCGGTTTGAGGGATGGCAAAAAGTCCGTTCCCCGCGCGTCAATGACAATGCCTGTGGCCTGCGCGGACCGTGCGGCGGACTCGGGCGAGGGCAGGGGAATAGCTCCTGCGCTCGGCGTGGGGGTGCTGGCCGCAAGGCGCGGCGCTGGCGGCGCGGAAGGGCCGCTTGGCGTGGCCGGGCCTGCCGCCTGCGAGGGCGCGCGCGGGGCCTCGGGACCGCTGCGGGGGGCTGTTTGTGATGGAGCTGTGGCCTGCTGCTCAAGGGTGCGCAGGCGCTGGGCCATGTCCTCAAGGCGGTGCATGACGCGGTCCTTGCCTGTGGTGCCGTTGGCTGGGGCCGTGGCGGCCTTCTTGGGGACCTGTTGCAGTTGGGACAGGATGTCCTGCATGGCAAGGAGTTGATCTTCCAGCGAACTGAAACGGCGCTCAAGGCGGGCCTCGTCCGGCAGGTTGGTGCTGGGGCGGGCAGTGCCCGGCGCTGCGGCGTGGGCGCCCGGTGCGGCGCTCAGCAGGTCGCGGGCGAGGGCGCCGGTGAGGGGCAGGCTGACGGTCACCCGCATACTGCCGTTTGGCCGCTCATTTTCACGGTCCACCACCGCGCCGCGCAGCAGGCCGGAGATGGTGCTTTTGACGGTGTCGCTGGAGACGATGAGGTTGTCCACCACGGTGCTGGAGTCGATACGGACGTTTTTGATGACTTCCAGCAGGTTGCGGCGGGCGTCCAGCACGGCGGCGCGGCGCGCTGCGGCCCGTGCGTGGGATGGGTCCGTTGCCGTATGCGGCGGAATGCCCGTTCCCGTGGCCACCACGCGTTGCCGGTTCCAGTCGATATAGCCCATGGTGCCGATGAGTTCCTGCGTTGTGGGGTCCGCAAAGGCCGGGCCGCACAGCGCGGCCAGCAGAATGGCGGCCAACAGGATGGCGGTTGGGCGCGGGATGGGGGCGTATCGCATGGCGGCGTCCTTATGGGGCTGTTGCTTGTGGCAATGGGGTGCGCTCGTATTCAAAACGTATCCTTATGTTCGTCTGACGGTGCACCAGCGGAGCGTGATTTTTGTGCCGTGCGGGGCGCCGTGCGCTTTTGCCCGTCGTGCCGCGTATGGCGGTTATGGCGCGGGGCAGTCCGATGGGCGGGCGTCCAGCGCAGGATGAATGGTGACGCGGCCGAGAATGGTTCCGCCATCCGGCCCCGCCGCAAAATGGTTGCCTGTCAGGTCCACGGCCACGGGGGTAAAGCTTTGCACGTCAAAGGGCGTGTTGGCGGAAAAGCTGGTGCGGACAATACGCGGGGCGCAGCCTGCGCCTTCCATGACCAGCCCGCCCATGCCGCCGTTGCCGTGAATCAGGGTGCAGGTGATGCTGGGCCGCGCGCCCGCGCCAAGGTGGACCCCCGCCTGCGAGGACTCTGTAATGCGCAGCCCCGTGACCTCCGGCGCACAGTTGCGCACCGTCAGGCCTGTGGCCGCGCCGCTGATGGTGACATGGCTCAGGCTGGAGCTTTGCGCGCCATCAAGGACCACACCGGGCCATGTGCCGGGGCGCGCTGTGGCGGCGCTTGGCCCAAGGTGTACGGGGGATTCTGGCGCGCCGTGGCAGACCAACGAGCCGCCGCGGACGGTCAGCCCGCAGTCCGGGGCAAAGCGCAGGGCCGCGCCGGGACCGATATGCAGTTCACCGCCGGGGACGACCTCCAGCGGCGCACTCACGGTGTAGGGGCCGCGCTCTGCGGGCAGAAACAGCATGGCGTCAATGGTTCCGCCAAGGGTGCTGGATGTGGCGGCGGCGTCGACAATTCCCTCACGCGGGGCGGGGACGGCTTTTTCTGCGGGGCTGAATCCGCTGGTGTTGCCAGCGTGGTCGCGGGTCCGCACGCGCAGGAAAACGGGCAGAAAGTCCGTCAGGCCGCGCAGGGTGGCCGCGGTGTCCTGCACTGTGGCGTGTTTGGTAAAGCCCGACTGGCCCTCATGGCTGACCCATATTTCATAGGCGGCGATATCCGGCGCATCCGGGGCGGTCCACGCAAGGCGCACGCCCTGCGGCATGGAGGCGGCCGTCAGGCGCTGGGGCGCGGGCGGGGGCATGGTGTCGATGGTGATGGGAGCAGGAGCCACGGCCTCGGCGCGTGCTCCGGTATCCGCCAGCAGAAAACCGCGTGGGCGCAGGCGTGTAGTCTGGGTCTGCGGGGTGGGCACCCATGTGCCTTCGTAAATTTCCAATTGGTCGATGCGGGCAAGGGTGTCCGCCAGCACCTCCGGCGAGGGCGCAAGGCCTGCGGCGGCGTAGCGGTCGCGCACGGTGGCGAGGAGTTGCCCGCGCAGGTCGGCCTTGACGGCTTGCGGCACCGGCGTCATGGCAATGGCCGGACCGTCCGGCGTCATGCGGGCGTAGGCGCTGCATCCGGGCGCGCCCGCCATGCGCAGGGGCACAATGTCGCCTTCGCGAAAGGCGCGGCGGTTTCCCGCAATGGCAAAGAGGTCTATGCGCGGCGGCGCGGCGTCCACGGCTAGGCGCTGGGTGGGCGTGGCGATGGTGGCGGCCATTTCGCGGAACAGCTCGTCGGTTTCGCGCAGCAGTTGCACATCACGCAGGTTCCACAGGGATGAAAAAGCCCCCATGGCAAGGCCAATGGGCGAGATGGACACCCCGCCCCCGTATTCGCGGCTGACGTGCTCCGCCCGCCACAGCAGCGCGCCGTCGGACAGGCGCACCATACGCGCCGTGCATCCGACGGACACCTGCGAAACAAGCCCGGCGTAGGCGCGGTCAAAGTGCGTGACCGTGCCGAGGATGACAGCGTCCACGCCGAGGGCGTTTTTGAGGCGGGCGGGATTGTCATCAAGGGCGCGGTGCACGGCCTCCGCCGTATGCAGGCCCGCGCGGGTGAGGGCGGCGTCCGTGTCCAGCAGCTCCATATCCTTGTAGGGCAGGGCCGCAAAGTGGCGGTACATGCCGCGCCGCACAATGGCGCGCGGGTCCTCCTGCTCGGGCAGGGTGCGCCATGCGTCGTCCGCGCCCGTAAAGGGGAGGACGGCCACAGTGCGCGGCGGCGCGCTCAACAGGGCGTCTGTGTTTTCGTATTCACCGTTGAACACGGTGTACGGCGCTTCGGAGACGGGGCCGGACGCCTGCGGGGCGCGGCGCTGGCCGCCACACGCGGCAAGGGCGCAGGCCATGGCAAGAACAAGGCAGAAAAGCGTGGTGCGCTGACGGAACATGGGGTGGCGACTCCGGTGTCCTTGGTGGTTGGCATCGGGGGTGATGCCCTGCGGGGCATGATGCAAAAGCCGTCCCTGATCGCAGGAAAGTATGCCACGTCAGGCCCGTAGGGTGCAACGCATACTGCGCGAGAGGGCGTGCGCGGCGATGCGGCCCGTCCTGTGCGGGAAATTTGACGGCTGGCGGCGCATGGGCGGCGCAAAGAAAAACGCCGCGTCCAAGTCTAGGGCGCGGCGGAATGCATCAGGCGAGCAGTTCGTCCACAAGGTCCAGATAGGGCGGCAAGCCCGCCTTGACTGCCTCCGGCCAGACAAAGGCATCCGGGCGCGGGCTGTCCGCGGCGGTTTGCAGCATGGCGGCAAGGCCCTCATGGTCGGCGGAGTCCTCCAGAATGCGGTCCTCGGTGAGGAAGAAGCTGGAGCCGTTGTCGCGGGTGGAGATAACGCGCGCGCCGCTGGCAAGGGCCTCCAGCACGGCGTTGGAGCACGTGTCGTAAAAGGATGGCAGGCAAAAGATGTCGCTGGCACGGTACAGGCCGGGCATGTCCTCCACGCGGCCCAAAAAGTGGATGCGCTCCGCTACGCCAAGGGACTCGGCAAGGGCGCCGAAGCGCCCCGGATTGCGCCCGCCCGCCACAAACAGCTTAAAGTGCGGCGGCAGCATGGACAGCGCCCGCGTCAGGGTGCCAAGGCCCTTGAGGGCGAAATTTGTTCCGGCAAAGGAGATGGCAACATCCTGCGGGGCAAGGCCATACTCCTCACGCAGGGCGGCGCGCTCATCGTCCGTGGGGGCGCTGAAGCGCGAGAGGTCGGGCTTGTTGTAGATAATGCGCAGGTCGCGCTGGCTCAGCTCCGGGTGCGCCTCGATAAGCCAGTCGCGCACGCGGTGGGACACCGTGACGCACACGCGCTGGTTCTGCAGGGCTGTGGATTCCAGCTGGCGGATAAGGGCGTTGGCCGGGGCAAGGCGGCGGCGCGCCATCTTCCACGTGCGGGGGAATCCGGCCTCCCATGCGCGCTGGGACAGCCGCCAAAACACGGACAGCGGCCCGCCGCTCATACGCAGCACATCCTGCGCAATGGTCTTACCCATGGAGAAAGAAAGGTCATAGCCGCGCCGGGTTCTGGCGCGCTCCGCCGCGTAGGCGTACCATGCAATCTTGCAGGCGCGCGTCAGCGGGGGACGGCCGACGATGACCGGGGTTACGCCCTCCGGCGCGGGCACTTCCTGCCGCGCGCAGATGAAGTCCACCGCGTAGCCGCGCTGGGCAAGGGTGGTGGCAAGGCGCAGGGAAAAGCCCTCCGCGCCGCCGTAGGACGACAGCTTGGGCAGCATGACGGCTATGCGCGCGCTCATGACTGCTCCCCGTACACGGCAAGGGTTTGGTGGAGAAAATCATCCCCGGACAGCGTGGCTATGCGCGCGTTTTGCGCGGCGCGCAGCCTTAGCAGAAACTCCGGCGTGGTGGCCGTCAGGGTGAGGATGGTGGCCAGTCCCTTGACATCCGCAGACGGGAACATCGCCTCCGGGGCGAGCAGGTCCGGCATAACGCCGACGGGCGTGCTGACCAGCGGTACGCCGCAGGACATGAATTCCAGCGCGGCGCGGGCGATGGTCTCGGACCATTTGGAGGCGATAACGCCAACGTCGCAGGCGCAGATGCAGGCGGCCACGTCCGGGCAGTGCCCGGTGATGACCGTGATGTCCTCCACCCCGGCGTCGGCAATCCACTGGCGGACCTCGGCCTCGGAGGTGGCGGTCTCGAAGCCGATAAGCATGAGGCGGACGGCACTGATGCCGTTGTCGCGCATGGTGGCGACGGCCTGAATCAGCTCGCGTTGGCCTTTGACCTCGTCAAAGCGGCCCAGCAGGCCCACCACGTGGTGGCTGTCGGCAAAGCCGTATTGTTTGCGTACAGCGTCACGCCCGGTCTGTGTGAAGGCGAACTTGTCGCGGTCCACCCCGCCAAGGATGCAGTGCAGGCGCGCGGTGTCGATGCCGAACACATCGCGGAAATGAGTATACATGACGGAGTTTGTGGCGATGACCGCGTCGGCGCAGGAGCCGTGGAGCCAGCGGTTTGGCGCGTTGTCCTTCGGCAGGCGCTGGTCGCCGCGCGTGCGGACAAGGCGGAAGCCGCCGCCCAGCATTTTCCACAGGCCCCACAGCACAAAGGATTCCCCGCGGTGGCAGTTGACCACGTCCGGCTTGAAGGAGCGGACAAGGCGGCCAAGGCGCGCGATAACGCGCAGGATGGTGAGGGGATTTTTGCTGTTGAGGGGGATGGTCTGCACGTTGAGGCCCCATGCGAGGGCTTTGTCGTGCGTCTCCGTCCCTTCGAGGGCGACGACGAGAACGTCGTGCCCGGCGTCCTGCAGCAGGCGGCTGAGGAACAGGGCATACCATGAGGTGGCATTGAACCACCGGACGTTGACCACTTGAATGATGCGCATGTGGCCTAGTACGGATATTGCACAGGAATTGCAAGATGCTGCGTAGCCTCTTTTGCGGTGTCGGCCTTTTGGCGGCGGACGCAAGAGGGGCGGCACGCGGCGGCAAGGCCCATATGGGGCGGACTGCCGCGTTTTCCCCCGCCGCGCCTGTGCGCTTTGCGGTGCCGGGGTGAGCCGGGCGGGCGGTAGGATTTGCCTGCTCCGGGTGCGGAAAAAAGGGCGCACAGGCGAAAAGTGCCCGCACGCCCCAAAGCGCTATGAAGGAGCGCCGCCGTGGACGGCGGCGCTGGCCGGTTAGGCCAAGGTTTCCTTCTTTGTGACGGCTTCGGACTTGATGCGGTCGAGCAGTTCAGACAAAGTGGCCTTGACGTTCTCTCGGAAGTCGCCGGCCACAATGATGAACAGGGCGTCGTCGCCGGGTTTCATCATGCCGGAGTTGCCCTTGGCGATGCAGCGCCAGATGCCGGGCTTTTGCTGGTATTCGGCGCACAGGGCGTCAACTTTGTCCTGATCGGTGGTGATTTCCACACCCGTCACCACAGCCCCGTTCGACACACGGGAGGTGGCGCGCACAATGCCGTTGTGGCACAGCACCATGCCGACGTTTTTGGTGAATTCAGGGTCCTTTTTCAGTTCTGCTATAGTCTTGGAAAAGTCCATTTGTACTATCCTGTTGCGTTAGAGGATTTGAAAAGTGGCAATGCACAAGTTTTCGACACTGCTCAAGGACCAGCCGTCCATTCATGAATCACGCATGTCCTCCAAGGGCTATGCGGTGTGGATGGTGTGGTCCGGCGAGCTGTCCAGCGCCATACCTTCCACCTTCCGCGACTTTGGCGGAATGGAAGTCTCCACGGCGGAAAACCAGTCGTTGTGGTTCTTCTTTACCACCGACGTTTTCCTTGCCATGGGGCGGCTTCAGGTCTGGGCCACACTGAACGTTCTGCCTGTGTTCATTCAGGTGATCCCCACCTCGATGCAGGTAGGATTCCAGCTTGAGCAGGCGCTGTCAATTCCTTCGGACCTTTTTGGTCAACAAACGATGCCCCCGGACGATTTTCAGGTGCTGGTGCACCCGGACTTGCGCGCCGTGGTGGAGAGCATCCCCGGCATAACGCTGGAGGATTACGACAGAAATATCACCGGCATGGCCGCCGCCTCGTGGAAGCTCTTGCACGGCGACCCGCGCATTGGGTTCAAGTCGTCCCTTGGGTGGTATTTTATCCTGAAGCCCCTCGGCAATCCACAGGATAAAAAGTTCATAGAGGGCTGGCGCGCCTACTTCGCTGAGGTGGAGGGCATCCTCAAGCGCCTGAAGCTCAAGTATATCATCAAGGACGAGTTCCTCATTTTTTCGCTGGAGAATTTCGGCGCGCTCAAGACCTGGTGCAAGGAGATTCTCAATCTGGTGCAGCAGGTCAAAAGCAATGACGACCTCGCTTATTGGCCCACGGTTATGGCCGCGGTGGATAAGGCCGGGTACCAGTTCAATGAGGAGCTGCCCAAAAAGGTGGCGGTGGACTGGGACAAGATGGCCCCGGATTTTCCGCACATGAGCTACGCCACCGCCTTTATGCTGGGCGAGCCGTTCAAGATTAAGGACGTCAGCTACAGCTTTGAGCGCAGCCGGTTTACGGACTGGTGCTATGTGCACATGCTTGCCGACGGCGAGGAGGGGGCGAGTGGTTCTCTCCCCATGGTTATGCCCGTTGGTATGCTGGCGGGCGAGGAGCACCCGTGCTTCTACTGCGGCATGCGCAACCACACCGAGGCCGAGTGCCCCAGCAAGTCGCTGGTGAGCATGGATGCGGAAGTGTGGAAGGTTCTCGCGCACATGGACCTTGATGAAATGAACGAAGCTCTTGCGCAGGCCGGGGCGCAGATTAAGGACGATGCGGTGGCCATGCTGCCGCAGTTGCTCAAGGGCAAGGATGCGGCCTCGCACGTGACCAAGGTCATTTACGAGATGCACGCCCCCTTGCAACTGCGTATGGTGCCGCTTATTTGGCGTAGCCTCGGCAAGGAACTGCCGGGCGGACTGAACAAGCTTGCCCCGCCCGAAAGCACCACGCCCATCCGCGCCCTGACTCTGCTGCAGGAGGGGGACGCGGCGCAGGCCGAGCGTATGGCCAAGGAAGGGGCGCTGCGCAACCCGCGCGACTACCAGTACCGGACTTTGCAGGGCTTCCTTGCGCTGGAGCGCGGCGAGATAGAGCGCGCCATCAGCTTTTGGAAGGACGCCGAACTGCTGGGCGAGACCCCACTCCAGTATGCCTACCACAAATACTTGCAGGGGCGGGGCTATGAGGTGCAGGGGAACTTTGACAAGGCTATGGCCCTGTACAAGGAAGCCGGAGCCATATGCCCCCGGTGGGTGGAGCTGCGCTACAGGCAGAGCGCCTGCTTGGTGAAGATGGGCTTCTCCGAGCATGTTGTCGGCCTGCTGGACGACATGGTGGACGAGAGCCCGCACATCTTCAACCGCATCCTCGTGGATCCGGAGATGGAGCGCGGCCACGTACAGATTATGTCCAGCCTGTGGGACCGCTGGGTCATGGCCGAGGAGGGCGCCAAGGATGCCCTTGAAAAGCTGAGTCAGTTGTCCGAGGAGCTTGACGACTGGTTTGGCAAGGACAAAGACTTCAACAAGGAAATGCAGCACCAGACCTCGGTGCTTATGGAGCTGGACGGCACCAACAACTTTGTGGTGTTCACCCGCATCATCAAGGGCCGCATGCAGCTCGCGCGCAAGCTGAAAAATAAAATCAACGCCGAGATTAAGTTCCTTGAAAAGCAGGGGAAAACATTCCGTGAACGGCTGAAGACCATCAATGACGAAATATCATGGTTCCCGTTCCCCCGCGCCCTGCGCGAGTTCAACAAGGACTTCAACTTCTGCGTGACCAAGCTGAACTGGATTCATCAGCAGCACTTTCAGGTGGCGCGCAACTTCCGCAAGAGCCATGAGTATTTGGACGAAGTAGAACAGAAGCTGAACCGGCTGGGCATGCGCCTTGTCACCCTGAAAATTGTGCGCGACTCCACACTGTTCGCCCTTATTTTGAGCAAGGGCTTCATGTGGCTGGAAATCATATGCCTTGGGCTGGCGCTTATTCTGGTGCCTGCGGCGGTGTATGTGGCGGAAGTGCGCGATATGAACTGGCTGCGCGAGCTTATTCAGGGGCAGCGCTGGGCCTTGCAGAAAGGGCTGGTGATTATCCTGTCCGTGGTGGCGCTCATCCTCGCCACGTTGCGCACGGCCATTATCTTTGAAAAGCGCAAGAAGGAACTCTTTGAGCGCGCCAAAGGGCAAACCTGACCCTGTGGCCGAAATGGCCATAATGGCGCGCCTGCGCCGAAATTCCGGGTGGATTTCGGCATGGTTTCGGCGCGCTGCATGTGGCGCGCTGGCGTCATGCGAGTTGCGTTATGGGCGCCGTCCTCTGGGGCGGCGCTTTTTTTGCTCCGCAGGGTTAAGGGCCGAGGGCCCTTAACGATCCCATTTATACGCCAGTGTGATGTTCCAGACACGCGGCCTCTATCCGGCCCCAGCAACGGCGCCACATCCACGCGGGCAACCGCCCACACAGGAGGCAAAGCCCACCCACCCCTTTTCGGGCTGGTTTCCAGCCCGAAAATATCGGGATTCTTAAGGGGCGTTGCTATCTTGATCTCTAAGCCCCTTCGTCCTTTCAGGCCGAACGGACTAAGAGCTCAAGTCATCGGAGATAACCTCTTGAACCCGGCGTTACGACCACGTCGTCTACGCCGCTCACGCTGGTGGGCATAGGGCGCAAAAAAAGGCGGAAGCAAAAGCTTCCGCCTTATAAGGCCAAATCGATGTGTCGATTTAGACGCAGCCGGTGGGCTTGGGCAGGCCGGCCATCTTACAGGCTCCCTTACCGGGTCCGGAGGGGAACAGCTCGTAGATGTGCTTCAGCTTGAAGCCAGTCACCTTGGAGAGAATGCGGACCATCGGGGCGATGCCGTTCTTCTTGTAGTAGTCCTGCAGGAAGTCGATGACCTTCTGGTGCTCGTCGGTGAGGTCTTTGATGCCCTCGGATTCCTTAACGTACTCAACCCACTCGGGGCTCCAGTCTTCAAAACGCTGAAGGAAACCGTCTTCGTCGACTTCGAAGTTTTTACCCTGGAATTCAACAGTAGCCATGTTTCGTCCTCCTTAGGATGGTTACGAACGATAACCGTTCCTGCGCATCTCCTCAAATCAAGCGGAAGTGGGAGATACACGCCTATAGTAAGCAGCGATCCGCTGCTCAACTGCTAGATAACCGGCGTTCAGCCGTGCGTAAAACTCGGCGGAGTCTACGACCACGCATTCTTTTTTGTCAATCCTTTTCGGACACAAATCGAGTTGAACTCTGCATGGTTGTAGGTCCCAAAAGTCTGCTTACCCACCAGTGAGAATCTCGTCAAGATGGGTTTTGGCAAACTCCAGTTGGGGGTCCAGTTCAAGGGCGCTGGCAAGGCAATGAATCGCCTCGTCGGTGCTGCCGAGATTCTTGTAACAAATGCCAAGATTTGCAAGGTCCATCGCCGATCCGCTGTCCAGATCAAGGGCGGCCTTAAAGTCCGAAATGGCGTCGGCGTAGGCTTCGCGCTTAAAGCGTGTAACGCCGCGAAGGTTGAAGTATTCCTTCACCTCCGGGCAGTGCTCAATAGCGCGGTCCAGATGCGGCTCCGCGCCGGAGAAGTCACCGGACTGCGTGAGGGCGTAGGCCTGATAGAAGGCCGCAAGGCCCTTGTCGTCCGCGCTGTGCTGGCGCGGTTCGGCTTCGGCAAACAGCGTGGCTGCGCCGTCCGTATCGCCCATGCGCAGGCGGATGAGCGCCTCGAAAAACGGCAGAAAGTGCGCGCCGGGGTACACGGCTTCCAGCACGGCCAGTCCGGCGAGGGCGTCATCCAGCTCCGCGTCCTCGGCAAGGATGCGGCCCACGAACAGGCCAATGCTGGCTTCGGGCGTGCGCTCGCGGAACAGGAAGCCGGGCACGAAGCTGTAGTTGGAGGGGATGCCGAGGGTCTCCTGCTGAGTGGACACGCTGTACAGAGGATGTCCCTTGGCCTTCAGCCCCGCGCAGAGGTTCTTCAGCTCTGTGGCGATGTCGTCGGCCTCGATGCTGGGCAGGTCGGACAGGGGAATGGTCTCCCCGGCGGTGATGTGCGCGGTGTCCTCAATGCGGAGATATTTGGGCAGGCCGGATGCCTCGTAGTTGGCGCCGGTTTCAAAATCGCCGGCGAGCTGGGCGACCTCGGTCAGGGCGCGGATGGCGGCCTTGGCCGGGGAGGCTGCGGTGCCGGCGGTGTAGACAATCTCGCTGGAGTCCGGGAAGGTTTTGGGATCGTAGGCCAGCGCGGCCACCGTGGGCACGGGCATGCCAAAGCTCATATCCTTGAGCCAGAACGCGATGCCATTGTCATGGAAGGCCGCAACAAGCTCGGCCAGGACGGGATCGTCCGAGGAGTCCGGATCAATGGTCGCCATGGTGGGGGTTGTGCGGTCCGCAATGGTGCAGACGTGGCGCTCCACCAGTTCGCAGCCGCCCTGCAGGATGGACTCGGCAAAGGTGTTGCCCGCGCTGGAGCCGTTGAACTCGTTGAGCTTTTTGAACCAGTCGAGCGGGACGTAGACTTCGCGGCCATCCAGAACGTCCGTGGCCGGGTAGAAGCGCCAGCGCACAAGGTCCATCACGGTGCGCGCGTCGTCCGGGCTGATGCTGTCCCCGGCGGAGGCAATGATTTCCTCAATCGGAATGACCTGACCGGGCCACTTGGCTTCGGCTTCGGACAGAGTGAGTTTTTCAAACTGCTCTTCGGTGTTCCAGAAGGAAAAGAAGCTGTAGCGCTCCGTGAGTTCCATCAGCGCCGAGGCTTCGGCCTGAATGGGGGATGCGCCCTTGCCCATCTGCTTGCGCGTGGGCATGACGCCGCGCGCGGCGTCGCCGCACAGGCTCATATAGACGGGAATGCCAAGGCGGCCGGTGTCGATGCGCCGGACCTCGGCCAGAATGTCCGCACCAAAAGCGCCGAGGCGCTCCTTCACGCGGGAGACGGTTTCTTCGGGCGGGCAGGCTTTGTCCTGCTCGCGGGAATAGGCCTTGGGGCAACTGGTGATATCAATCATGGGCGTCAACCGACCTGTTTGCGCGGTTTAAAGCGGTGGATGGAGCACAGGTGCTTTTCATCCTCGCCGTTTTCTCCGGTCATTTTGCAGCCGACGGTTTTTTCAGCGGAGTGGAATTCCTTGTCGGCCAGCTTGAAGAAGCGCACGGACTTGCGGTTGAAGCTCCGGCTGAGGATAACCTCGGCCTGCGCGGTGGGCGCAATGTGGGCCTGCATGAATTTCACCAGCCCGCGGTGGAGCTTTTCGACGTAGAGCACCTCGGACCCGACGATGTAGTCGAAGCGCTTGCCGAGCCTGTCCGTGGAAAAATCCGCGTACTGTACGCTGACGCGGTCCGCAAGCCCGTTTTTGAGGGCGTTGATGCGGGCAAAGAGCAAGGCGTCGGGCGAAATGTCGGTAATGGTGGTGGAAAATCCGCACTTTGCGGCAAAAAGACCGCAGATGCCAACGCCGCCGCCAATTTCCAAAAGTTCTGCGCCTTCGTCACAGGGCAGGGTGCAGATGAAGTGCGACAGCAGCATGGAAGCGGGCCACACCTTGGCCCAGAAGGGCAGGTCCAGTCCGTCCTTGGGCGCGGAGCTGGAGATGCGTTCCACATATTCGGCCATATTGGCGATTTGCAGGATATCAAGGGTGTGGTTTCCGGCGGACACGGGTTCAAAACGGACCTCGTAGCGCTGGCTCGCGATGTCGAGCAGTTCTTCGAGGGACGCGTCCGGGGAGAAGGGGAGGGAGCTGGGCATTCGGCCTCCTTAATCTGGCTGGGGCAGGCGCGGCGTGCGCCCGCCGTGAAGGCAAAAAAAAAGCCGGCCCAAAAAGGCCGGCTTTTATGATCGGTGGAGCGGGAGACGGGATTTGAACCCGCGACTTCAACCTTGGCAAGGTTGCACTCTACCACTGAGTTACTCCCGCGAAATGTTGGAGGCGGCATCCGGATTTGAACCGGAGAATGGAGGTTTTGCAGACCTCTGCCTTACCACTTGGCTATGCCGCCTCATCAACCGAGGAGTTAGCGTATAGTCCGTGTAAAAGCATCAGTCAATGCCTTTTTTCTCCGGCGTGAAGAACGCCAACCCCGGTGAGGAGCCTACCCCGAGCCGCGCTGCATGGCAAGGGTGCCATACGCCCGGTTGGGGCGGTGAAACATCGTGTTACCGATGTTGGTGTTTTCTTTGGAGCGGGAGACGGGATTTGAACCCGCGACTTCAACCTTGGCAAGGTTGCACTCTACCACTGAGTTACTCCCGCTCGTTTGAAAGAGCCGCCGTCGTTGCGGTGAGGAGGTGTCTATGCAAACTCGGGACTGCTGTCAACAGGGAATTTTTAAAAAGTTCATTTTTCCTGTGATTTTTCCCAGACAAGGCCGCGCACTCCGCCGAGGCGTTTGAAGGGTTTGCCCGCCTCTATACCGCGGAAGGCGTCCTCGGTCTTTTCCACAACCGCCCCGGCAATGGCGCTGACGCCCATATCAAATAGAACAGACGAAAAGGGCGTGCTGGGGCCAAGTAAGAGTATATAGGCGTCCGGACGGCAGTGGGACAGCAGTTCCGGCAGGGTGCCGTTGAGCAGGGTGGTGCCGGTTATGGCCACGCAGTCCGCCTGCGGCAGAACCGTGGGCGCGGCTGTGGCGGGCAGGTCGCCGGGGCGCGGGGACAGCTCAAGAACGGAGAACGCGGCAAAGAGACCATCCTCCTGAGCCATGCGCTCCACAAAGGGGAAATGCCCCACGACGGCAACGCGCCGTCCACGCCCGTGTTCGCGGATGAGGTCTTGCCCTTTGCGCTGGCTGGAGGCCTGCGGCACGGGCAGCAGGGCGTTTACCGCCGCGAGAGCGAGGGAGCGGTATTGCGGGTGGGGCAGGTCCGTCTGCGGCGTGGCAAGATGGGCGGCCATGGCGTGGAGCGTACCCGGCAGGGCGTCCGGCAGTGGCGCAAGGGCTGCGGCCCCGCCTGGGGCGTGTTGGTCCACGCGTGAGGCAATGCCGGCCCGGCGGCCCAAAACCCCCACCATGTGGGATCCGATGACGGACCGGGCGAGCGGAGCGTCTGGCTCGGCCGTGGCGGAAGCGACAATTTGATCAAGAAAATTGGTGTTCATTCTTGCATTCTCCGGAGCAGAAAGTAATATCTGTAACGATTGGACATACGTCTGCCCACACGGGATTGCAAGGTGGCGCGCGTCGCGGCCTGGGGGGACGAACCCGCGAAATGCGTCATCAATGCTTTACTTTTCATTGCTTCCTGTTATATGCACTCGTCTTCAATCCCGCACGTTCCGCATCGGAACCGCCAGTGGACAGCCAAGCTCGGAGGGTTGATCATGGATCAGAAAGATATCGAGATGTTCCGCACCCGGCTCAATCAAATGCTGGATGACATCCTGCGTAAGGGTGAGGAAACCATAGTCGACATGACGGACGAACATGAAAGCTATGCGGACCCGGCAGACCGCGCCACTGCGGAATCCGACCGCTCGTTTACCTTGCGCCTTCGCGACCGCGAACGCAAACTCATCAAAAAGATCCAGGCGGCTATTGGACGCATTGAGGACGGTACCTTCGGTGAATGCGAGGAATGCGGCGAGGAAATCGGCGTACCCCGTTTGAAGGCCCGCCCTGTGACCACGCTGTGCATTAATTGCAAGAGCCGTCAGGAAGAAGAGGAAAAAGTGCGCGGGGATTAAGCCCTTAGTCCCCGGGCTGTGCGCGGGCACGACTCCCGCGCGTCATTCATATGGAAGCAAATTTCTTCCGGTGCCTCGCGCCCCGGTTGGGGGAGACCCTCGCCGGACGACGCATCGACCGTATCTTTAACCCCGCGCCGGGGGTGTGGACCTTTAAGGCCCGCTCTGGCGCGGGGTCCTATCTTGTTTTCAGGGCGTCTAAAAAGGGCGGCCTGCTCTTTATTTCCAAGGAAAAACCAGCCAACCCGCCCCAGCCAACGGCCATCTGCATGTGGATGCGCAAGCGCCTGGAGGGGCGCAGGCTTCTTGACGCCTTCATCGATTGGCAACAGCGCAGCATCGCGTGGGAGCTGTCTCCCGGCGAAGGGCGCTATCTGCTGCTGAATGTGGAAAAGGAACCCGCCCTCGTGGACGAGCTTCCCGCCACCTTTGGCGATGAGGCCCCGTGGCCGGACCCGCAGCGCGTGCTGACAGACCGCGACGTCTGGCGCGAGCATCCGCAGATTTCCCCTGCCCTGCGCCGCACCATTGGCGCCTTGCCCGAAGCCCGCGCCGCCGCCATGATTGGCGCGCTGGAGCGCGGCGGATGCGGCCGGTTTTTCGTCTACCCCAAGGGCGAGAACACGCGCGGCGGCGAGGCGCTGGTCTGGCGTTTGCCGGACCCCCTGCATGCCGGACGCGAGGAGCAGGCGTTTGACGACGTGCTCACGGCCGCAGACCTGTGGGGGCGGACGGAACTTTTCCCCGAACTTGCCCGGTTGGCCGTTGCCGGTGAGCTGGACCGCATCAAGGCCCAGCGCCGCAAGCTCAAGCGTTCGCTGAAGAAGCTGGACGCGGAGGAGGACCGCATGCGCGGTTTTGTGGCCAAGGCGGAAGAGGGGCAGTTGCTGCAGGGCTGGCTCTATATGTTTGACAAGGACGAGAAACGTTCCTACGTGGACCTGCCGGACGCCACAGGCGAGGACGTCCGCATCCAGATGGACCCGCGCCGCACTGTGCGGGAAAACATGGACCGGTTTTTCAAGCTGGCCGCCAAAGGCCGGCGCGGCCTCGGCTTTGCCGTGGAGCGCCGCAAGGCTCTTGAGGGCGAGCTTCAGGCACTGGACGGTACATCCGCCGCTGTGCAGGAGGGCAAGCAGGCTCCCCGCGCCACAGGCGAGCGCGAAGTGCGCGGACGGTTGCAGGGGCTTCAGGTTGCGGCGTTTCGCACTTCGGACGGCTTTACGGTGTACCGGGGCAAGAGCGCCAAGGGCAATCATGAGATTCTGTCCCGTCTCGCCAGTCCTTTTGATTTATGGTTCCATGCCGCCAACGGCCCCGGCGCGCACGCCGTACTGAAGCGTGATTATCCCGATCAGGACGTGCCGGATTCCAGCCTTGCCGAGGCCGCCGCGCTTGCCGGGTTGAAAAGCCACTACGGCAGCGCCGGAAAGGCCGAGGTCATGTGCGCCCTCGTGAAGTACGTGCGCAAGACCAAGGGGGCGGCCCTTGGGCAGGTCGCCGTGGACCGCGTGGAGCATACGCTGCACGTGGACCTTGACCCCTCTCTGCAGGACGATCTCTTCGTCTGCTGAATGACTGGACAAATTCCCCGGTTGGACGGGGCCGGACAAAAAGGGTATCGTGTCTGCTCGCTTTGAGCATAACGGCCCGAAAAGATAGGATTTTATGCCAAAAGCACAGTGTGTGGAAAAGGCGCTGGAGTTCGACGACCTTGAACTTGCGCGCGAACTGTTCGGCCCGCAGGACGCCAACCTTGCGGCGGTGGCCCAGAAGACCGGCGTGCGCGTGGAATCGCGCGGCAACCGCGTGCTTCTGCGTGGAGAGGACAGCGAGATGGTGGCCTTTGCCGCCAATGCCCTTATCCAGATGTACGACCACCTGCGCGCCGGGAACCGTCTGTTCCCGGATGATGTGGACTGCGCCCTCGGCATTCTTGGCCGCGAACCGTCCGCCAATATAAAGGATGTGTTCGACGGCGAAGTGTTCGTGGTGACGCCGCGAAAGCGCATCACCCCACGCACGTTGACCCAGCGCGACTATCTGCAGGCCATTCGTGAAAACGACATGACCTTCGGCATTGGCCCCGCCGGCACCGGCAAGACCTATCTCGCCGTGGCCATGGCTGTGGGCAGTCTGGTCCGCAAGGAAGTCAAACGCATTATTTTGACCCGCCCGGCTGTGGAAGCCGGGGAGAAGCTGGGCTTTTTGCCCGGCGACCTCGTGGAGAAAATCGACCCCTACCTGCGACCGCTGTACGACGCACTCCACGACCTCTACGATTTCGGCAAGGTACAGGAGATGATGGAGCAGGGCATCATCGAGATTGCGCCGCTGGCCTTTATGCGAGGCCGCACGCTCAACGACGCGTTTATCATCCTTGATGAAGCGCAGAACACCACGCCGGAACAGATGAAGATGTTCCTCACCCGCCTCGGCTTCGGCTCCCGCGCCGTTGTAACGGGCGACGTCACGCAGATAGACCTGCCCGGCCATGCCGAGTCCGGTTTGATCAATGCCACGCGTTGTCTGGCCGATGTGGAGGGCATCTCTTTTGTCCATTTCCATGACGGTGACGTCATAAGACACCCGCTCGTGGGAAGGATAGTGCAAGCCTATGAACGCCATAAAAAATCAGAAAAAGAAAAGCGCCGCTAAGCGCAAGAAAGGGACCCCCCCTTCTTGGACGGCGCGTTTTATCCCGTCGTTTTCCGGTGCGGATGGCGGCGTGCTTGGCACGCTGTTTCTGCTTTTGGTCCTGTTGGTCCTCAGCGCGTTGGCCGGTGCGGATTTCTCCTCCGGTCCCCGCCTGTACCTTGAGGGCGAAATTGCAGACCGTGACATCATGGCCGACCGGGAGTTCCTTGTAGAGAACACCCGCGCCACCCGCATCAAGCGCAAGCAGGCCGCCGCAGCCCAGCCGCAGGTTTTTGACCTGACGGACGACTCCTACGAGCAACTGGAGCAGGACGTGTATCAGGTCTTCGAGACCCTGAACACGGCCCCGGTTGCCGAGCTGGAGGACGTACGCTGGAGCATTGCCGAGGACCTGAACGCAGAAATCGGCGTCTCCACCTTTCAGCGCTGGCGGCGCGAGGATTTTCAAAATCTCGTGCTTGGCCGCGTGCTGCCGTGGATGAAGAGCTATCTCGGCGAGGGCGTCGTGCGCGAAAGCGCGGCCCTGTCGCGCTACGACTCCGGCATCCTTGTGCGCAACCGCGTGTCGGGCATTGAGTCCCTGCGCGTCGACACCTCCAGCGTGGCGGATTTTGACGTCATGCATCGCGCGCTGACGCGCTTCCTCAAGGGCGAACTCAAAAAGCCCCTTGTGGTGCGCCGCGATATTTGGACCCTTGTCGGCCCGCTCACCAAGCCCAGCCTGACGCTCAACGCGCAGGAATCCGCCGAGCTGCGGCGGCAGGTGATGCAGGCTGTGGAGCCTGTGTATTTCCACGTTCGCGAAGGCGAGATCATCGTCCGTCAGGGCGAGGCCGTCAGCGAAGCCCAGTACATGAAGCTCAAGGCCATGATTGCCGACACGCCCCAGACCTATGGGCTGGGCCGCGCCATCGGTATCTTTGTCCTCAGCGCGCTGCTCGTCATGGGCGTCATCATGTGCACCCGCTTTGGCCTGTGCCGCGACCTGACAGGGCGCGATTTGGTTCTCGTCTCCATCGTGCTGTTGCTTTTCGGCGGTGTGGCGAAGTTTCTGTCCCTGCTTGATGCGCCATTGGCGCTTTCCGCCGGGGCTTGGACGCGCGATATTTTGCCCTATTGTCTCCCCCTTGCGGGTGCATCGGGCGTTCTTGCGCTCTTTTTTCCCTACGCCGTGTGCTTTTACGCCACCATCATTCTCGCCTTGGTGAGTACGTGGATGTTTGGCGGGCATTTGCCGCTGTTCACGTTCTATTTCCTTGGCGGCATGTTTGAGATGTTCCTTATCAAGAACTCCCACACCCGTTACGAGCTGCTGCGCAGTGTGTTTCCGCTGCTCGGCGGGTTGCTGCTGGCATGGTCCGGTGCGGCCATCGTGGAGGCGCGCGATATTTGGGCCATCGGCATCGGCAGTGTGTATGTCATCGTTTCCGGCGTGACCTCGCTGCTGCTCGTGCTTGCCCTATCGCCCATTGTGGAGTTCTTCCTCGGCTTTACCTCGCGCTTTAAGCTCATGGAGCTGATGAACCTTGAGCAGCCGCTGTTGCAGGAGCTGATGGTTGCCGCGCCCGGCACCTATCATCACTCCCTTGTCGTCTCTAATATGGTGGAGGCCGGAGCCCGCGCCATTGGCGCCAATCCGCTTCTTGCCAAGGTTGCCGCCCTGTATCACGACATCGGTAAAATAACGAAGCCGCAGTACTTCATCGAGAATCAACTCTCCCGCGAGAAGAACAAGCACGATAAGCTTACGCCGTCCATGAGCGCGCTGATCCTCATCTCTCACGTCAAGAAGGGCGTGGAACTCGCCCGCGCGCACAAGCTCGGCTCCGAGATTGAGGACATCATTCAGCAGCATCACGGCACCACGCTGATTTCCTACTTCTTCCACAAGGCCAAGGAGCAGGCCGAGGCGCGTGGCGAAGAGGACGTGCGCGAAGAGGAATTCCGCTATCCCGGCCCCAAGCCGCAGACCAAGGAAGCCGGACTCATTCTGTTGGCCGACGCCATCGAGGCCTCCAGCCGCGTGCTGTCCGACCCCACTCCCTCGCGCATCAAGGGCCACATCGAGACCGTTATCAAACGCATATTCTCTGATGGGCAGTTGGACGAGTCCGAGCTGACACTCAAGGACCTGCATCACATCAGTGATGTGTTCCACCGCATTCTCACCGGCATATTCCATCAGCGCATTGAGTATCCCGGCACCGCCCAGCCCAAGCCCGAACCCCAGGCGCACGCCGAGTGCCCGCACTGCGCCGCCCGCGAAAAGGACGACGCACCGGCCATCCCCGTCGCCACCGGAAAGCCCGAGTCCGCCGATAAGGCCCCTAAAAAGGAGCAACCCAAGGCGGCAGCGTCCAAGAAGGACAGCGCCGACAAGGCCGACAAGCTCGAAAAGGCGCCCGAGCGCGAGTACACCCTCGACATGTCCGGACGGCTCATCATGGGCCGTGACGGCGAAGGCGGGCCTCAGCTCAAGTTCACCAAAACGCGCCTCGGGAGCCAGTAATGCAGCAGGACGCCCAGCGCATCACTTTGGAAACGTGCGCCGCCATTCGCCCCGATATGCCGCTCTCGCGCCGCGAACTGCTTCCGCTCGTCGAGCTTGTTCTCGGCGTGCTTGGCATGGACGGCGCGCAGGTGGACATTATCATCGTCGATGATGCGGCCATGACCGGGTATCATACCTCCTTCAAGGGCCGTGTCGGGCCGACAAACGTTCTGTCCTTTCCGGACAAGGACGCCACTCGCCCTGACTACATCGGCCAAGTTGTCCTTTCCGCCGAGACCTGCGCCCGCGAGGCCGACCTTTACGGGCAGCGTCCCGTAGAGCATCTCGCCCGACTGCTGGCCCATGCCTTCCTCCATCTTGCCGGGCTTCCTCACGGAGCCGAAATGGAAGGACTCACCGAAGGCGCCGTCGACGCCGTCGCCATGCACTCCAGCGATTGCTGAGGCGGCGCGTCGGAGTACGCGCAACGCTTTTGTGTTCAACGATGGAAGGACGCCGGTATCGGCGTCCTTTTTTCGTTTTGGCAGGCCGGGTCGTAACGCTGGGTTCAAGAGGGTGCCTCCGGCGGCTTAAGGGCCACGGGCCCTTAAGGATCCCGAGGTTTTTCGGTCTGGAAGCCAGCCCGAAAAAAAGGGGTGGGCGCTTTTGCGTGGAGGGCGGGCAGTTGTCCGCTGTGGCCGTGGCTGGCGTGGGGGCGTGATTGCAGCCGGGGTGGGCGTGGCAGACGTGGCGTATGAAGAGGATTCTTAAGGATGAAATCCTTAAGCCTGCGGAGCATAAAGAGGTGTGGCGTTGCCGACGTGGTCGTAACGCCGGGGTCAAGAGGGTGCCTCCGGCGGCTTAAGGGCTACCGCCCTTAAGAATCCCGAGGTTTTTCGGTCTGGAAGCCAGCTCGAAAAAAAGGGGTGGGTGCGTTTGCGGAGAGGGTGGGCAGTTGTCCGCTGTGGCCGTGGCAGGCGCGGGGGCGTGATTGCAGCCGGGTGGGGTGTGGGAGACGTGGCGTATGGAGAGGATTCTTAAGGATGAAATCCTTAAGCCTGCGGAGCATAAAGAGCGTGGCATTCCCGCCACCGTACACCACGCGCAATTTGCCAAAATGGTGAAAAATGGCGCCCTAGACGGTTTGAGCGGGGACGAGGCTTTACATTGCCATACGTTCGGCGTTAAATGGCCGTTTGTTTCGCGACTAGAGCTCTCTGGAATAGATCATTAGAACAGGGGATTGCCATGCCCAGGAATTTTTTGAGCATTCTCGACCTGGAGAAGACCGACGCCCACGCCCTTGTGCGACGAGCACACGAGATGAAGCAGGTGGATTACCGATGTGACCTTCTGTCTGGCAAGACTGTTGCTATGATATTTGAGAAGGCGTCCACCCGAACTCGCGTCAGCTTTGAGGTGGGCATCCGTCATCTGGGCGGGACCCCTCTGTTCATGACGCCTGCGGAGTCGCAGCTTGGCCGCAGCGAGCCGCTGTGCGATACGGCGCGGGTGCTTTCGCGCTATTGCGCGGGCATGGTGGTCCGCACGTTTGGTCAGGAGAAGGTGGACGCGCTGGCCACGTGGGGCAGCATCCCCGTGGTAAACGCCCTGACTGACGAATACCATCCGTGCCAGGTCATGAGCGATATGCTGACCATGTACGAGCGCACGCCGGACTTTTCGTCCCTGAAGGTGGCGTGGGTTGGCGACGGCAACAACATGGCGCATTCCTTCATCAATGCTGCTGTGCATTTTCCGTTTGAGTTGGCGCTTGCCGTGCCTGAGGGCTATGACCCGGACCCCGCCATCGTGGAGCGGGCAAAGGGCCTTGGCGCGCGGATAACGCTGACCCGCGACCCGCGCGAGGCATGCGCCGGTGCCCATTACATTAATACTGATGTATGGGCGTCCATGGGGCAGGAGGAAGAGCAGAAGGCCAGAGAAAAGGCCTTTGCCGGATTTATGGTGGACGACGCCATGATGGCGCTTGCCGCACCGGATGCGAAATTCCTGCATTGTCTTCCCGCCCACCGTGGCGAGGAAGTTTCCGAGTCCGTTATCGAGGGGCCGCAGTCTGTGATTTTTGATCAGGCCGAGAACCGCCTGCATATGCAGAAGGCCATCCTTGAATGGGTTTTTTCCGACTAAGTATTTCTGAGTAGAGGAAGCAATGAGCAAAGACATCAAGAAAGTCGTCCTCGCCTATTCCGGCGGTCTGGACACCTCCGTTATTCTGGCGTGGATTAAGGAAACGTACGACTGCGAAGTCGTGACCCTCACCGCAGACCTTGGTCAGGGTGAAGAGCTGGACGGCATTGACGAAAAGGCGCTGAAAACCGGCGCTGTGAAGGCATATGTCGAAGACCTGCAGGAAGAATTCGCCCGCGATTTCATCTTCCCCATGTTCCGCGCCGGTGCGATTTATGAAGGCCGCTACATGCTCGGCACGTCCATCGCACGTCCGCTGATTTCCAAGCGCCTTGTGGAAATCGCCCACGCTGAGGGTGCGCAGGCCGTGGCCCATGGCGCAACCGGCAAGGGCAACGATCAGGTGCGTTTTGAGCTGGCCACCGCCGCTCTGGACCCGACCTTGAAGACCATTGCCCCGTGGCGCGAATGGGACCTGAAGTCCCGTACGGACTGCATCAGCTTTGCAGAGGCCCACGGCATCGAAACGCCCATGAGCCACGCCAAGCCCTACAGCTGCGACAGAAACCTGCTGCACTGCAGCTTTGAAGGCGGCGAGCTGGAAGACCCGTGGAGCGAGCCGGGACCGTTCTCCCACGCCATGTGCGTGTCCGTGGAGGAGGCTCCTGACGAGGCCGAGGTCATCACCATTGATTTTGAAAAGGGCGACCCGGTTGCCATCGACGGCGAAAAGCTGTCCCCGGCCAGCATCATGCTGAAGCTGAACGAGCTGGGCGGCAAGCACGGCATTGGCCGTGTGGACATGGTGGAGAACCGTTTTGTGGGCATGAAGTCCCGCGGCGTGTACGAGACCCCCGGCGGCGCGATTCTGTTTGCTGCGCACCGCGACCTTGAGGGCGTCACTATGGACCGCGAACTCATGTCCCTGCGCGATTCCCTTATCCCCCGCTATGCCGAGATGGTCTACAACGGCTACTGGTATGCGCCGGAGCGTGAAGCCATTCAGGCCTTCATCGACAAGTCGCAGGAGCACGTGACGGGTACCGTCCGCCTGAAGCTGTACAAGGGCCAGGCCATTCCGCTGGGCCGCAAGTCCCCGTACTCCCTGTATGATGCTTCCCTCGCCACCTTTGAGGCCGAGGACGTCTACAATCAGGCCGACGCCGCCGGGTTCATCACCTTGCAGGGGCTTCGCCTGAGAGGCTTTGCCAAGAAGTAGGAGCACCACATGTCCGAGACGAAAATGTGGGGCGGCCGCTTCGCCGCCAAGACTGCCGAGTCCGTGGAGCAGTACACCGCTTCCGAGCAGTACGACCGCGAACTTTACGCCGAGGATATCCGCGGCTCCATTGCCCACGCGCACATGATGGGCGCGCAGGGCGTGCTGACCGCTGAGGAAGTGCAGACCATCACCTCCGGCCTGGATCAGGTCCGCGAGGAGATTGAGTCCGGCGCCTTTGTGTGGAAGCGCGAGCTGGAAGACGTGCACATGAACATTGAGGCGCGCCTGACGGAAATCATCGGCCCCCTCGGTGGCAAACTGCACACCGGCAGAAGCCGCAACGACCAGATCGCTCTGGACTTTCGCCTGTATGTGACGCGCCGCATGAATGAGTGGCGCGGCTTGCTGGCGGACCTTGTGGCCTCCCTTGGCCGCCGGGCGGATGAGCACCGCCAGACCCTGCTGCCCGGCTGCACGCATATGCAGCCCGCTCAGCCCGTGAGTTTGGCGCACCACCTGCTGGCGTACGCCCAGATGTTCATGCGCGACGCGGACCGGGCAGGAGACTGCGCCCGCCGCGCCAACGTGTCGCCCCTTGGGGCCGCCGCGCTGGCTGGTACCACCTATGACTTTGCTCCCGAGGCCGTGGCCGAGGAGCTGGGTATGGGCGGCGTGTTCGCCAATTCCATGGACGCCGTGTCCGACCGCGACTTCGTTATCGAGGCCGTGTTCACCGGGTCCATGATCATGGCGCACCTGTCGCGCCTGTGCGAAGAAATCATTATTTGGTCCAACCCTGCGTTCGGCTTTGTGAAGTTGCCTGATGCCTACGCCACCGGCTCAAGCATCATGCCGCAGAAGAAGAACCCGGACGTGGCGGAACTGATGCGTGGCAAAACCGGCCGCGTGTACGGCTCGCTGACCACCCTGATGACGCTGGTGAAGGGCCTCCCGCTGGCCTACAACCGCGACATGCAGGAGGACAAGGAACCGTTCTTTGACGCGGACCGCACTGTGCGTGCGTCCGTGGGCATCATGGCCGATATGGTGGCCGAGCTGGGCTTTGACGCGGACCGTATGCGTCAGGCCTGCGCCCGCGGCTACCTGAACGCCACGGAGTTGGCCGACTACCTTGCGTCCAAGGGCATGCCCTTCCGCGAGGCGCACCACGTGACCGGCTCCGCCGTGGGCTACGCCGAGAAGCAGGGCAAGGGTCTTGAGGACCTGACCCTTGAGGAACTGCGCCAGTTCTCGGACATGATCGAGCAGGATGTCTTTGAGGCCTTGGCCTATGAGACGGCTGTCGCCCGCCGCGAAACCTCCGGCGGTACGGGACCGAACTCCGTGACCCGCCAGATTGAAACGCTGCGCGCGTGGCTGACGTCCATGGACTAGCCGCCGCTCAGTCAGCGATGACGCCAAGGGGACGCTCCGGTAACGGGGCGTCCCTTTTTTGTGCGTTTTTGTGTGCGGCAAGGGAGGGGAGAAGGCTATTTTATGACGATGGTGTGCGGTTTTTGGAGGAATGCAGAAAGGAAAAAATTCCAGCGGTTGCGAAATGTAACGTCCCGTCCTATAACGGCATTATGGTGACAGATTCTCCCCTTCAACCTCGGAGTATTGACCATGAAGCGTGAAGATGTGTTGTCTGGCCCCGGTATTGGACGGGAATTCGTACGGCGTTTTGCTGGGCACAGGCCCATGGTGAAACTGCTGATGAACACGGGAAAGATACGCACCAGTCAGGAGAAGGCCGAGCAGGTGCGGTTCGTCATGGACCGTTTGGTCACGCTGGCCACGGCGGATTCCGACGCCGCGCGCAGGCAGGCCTACAAGTATCTTAATGACAACAGGGCGCTCAATCGCCTGTTCAACCATGTCGCCCCGTGCTGCCAAGAGGTGGAGGGCCACTATGTGCGCCTGACGCCCATCGGCGGAGCGGGGACGGCCGCGCCGATGACCATGGTGGAACTGCCCCTTGAGGAGAAACCCTAAAAGGCCGCTGGCCGCACACGGCGCGGCGCGTACAGAAATGCCGTAAATTGCCGCGTGCCGCAGAGGTACGCTTGCTTTGAGGCCCCGCGCGCCGCATTTTTTCTTCCATGGAAGTCGCTGCCATGTGGGCGGGCAGGTCCTGCCGCCGCGTTGCAGCGTAAGTCACAATCATAGAATGAGAAACGCCCCGCAAGCCGGAAGGGAGGCTTGCGGGGCGTTGTCGTGCAACCTGAGTGTGTCGGCCTTAGGTTGCAAAAAACCGGAGAGAGGGAGAGAGGCTGTCTGTGTCGAGACAGGCTCTCCCCCTTTCTCCGGCTTCGCCGTGCGAAAGGGAATGAGGACTAGCGGGGGCGGAAGGTAATGCGGCCGCGGTTCAGGTCGTAGGGAGAAAGTTCCACGGTGACCTTGTCGCCGGGCAGAACGCGGATGCGGAACTTGCGCATCTTGCCGGAGATGTGGGCCAGCACTTCGTGGTCGTTCTCAAGCTTCACGCGGAACGTCGCATTGGGAAGGGCCTCTTCAACGACGCCCTGTACTTCAATTGCTTCTTCTTTAGCCATATGTCCTCCATTTCAATATTCACGAGCATGCTGCGACAGCGATGCCAGACTTTAAGAGTAGTGTGTCCACACATGATGGAGTGCGGACCGATAGCGCCTACAACATGCAGGGGCGCTCGTCAAGGTGCCACGCCCTGTATACAGAGGCGCCCACGGTGCGTTGCGCCGTGGTTTGCAGCCGATGCGGATGCGATTTCACTCTGGGAAAATATCAGGGAATCCGGATTGGTACAAGATGCTCTGCGCTCAAGGCCGACTGCTTTTTCATGGCGGAGGGACACAGGAGTCGAACCTGCCAATCGTTTCTCAACGATTCTACGGGTTTGAAGCCCGCGCCCATCACCGGATGAGACGTCCCTCCACATGGGTAGGCGTGAAGTAACAGGTTTGGCCCAACTCTTCAAGCGGAAAGGCAATTCGCCCCGCCGCGCCAGCCCGCCCAGAGCAAGAATTGCCCCGGCCTGCGCGTGGACAGTGCCATGGGTGTATGTTAGCGTTTTACGATACGCCTTGCACGAAAAGGCAAAAATGGAAAAAACGCAACGCAGGCCATTGCCTGCCGTACCATCAGAACTTATACTACCGGATATCCTGCGAATCAGCGCAAACGCGCCAATGCCATAGAGGAGTTCCAACTTGAACAACTTCGCCAAGAACCTCTTTCTGTGGGCGGCCATCTGTCTCGTTATGGTCGTCCTCTTCAACCTGTTCAACCAGCCGCCTACACCCCAGCTGAAGTTCAGTTACACGGAACTGCTGGAGCGTGTGGACAAGGGTGACGTGGTTGAAGTGAAAATCCAGGGACAGCGCATCACTGGCTCCGTCGTGGATGGCCAGCGCTTTGTCAGCTACGCCCCTGACGATCCGAACTTTGTCCAGCGGCTTATCGACCGCAAGGTGCAGGTCACGGCGGAACCTGACGAGGAATCCCCCTGGTACATGACGTTATTCATATCATGGTTCCCAATGCTGTTGCTTATTGGCGTGTGGATTTTCTTCATGCGGCAAATGCAGTCCGGCGGCGGAAAGGCCATGAGCTTCGGCCGCTCGCGGGCCAAAATGATCAGTCAGGACCAGTCCAAGGTCACCTTTGAAGACGTCGCCGGTGTGGACGAAGCCAAGGAAGAACTCTCCGAGGTTGTGGAATTTTTGTCCCAGCCCAAGAAGTTCACCCGCCTTGGTGGACGCATCCCCAAGGGCGTTTTGCTGGTCGGCTCGCCCGGTACAGGTAAAACGCTGCTTGCCCGCGCCGTTGCCGGTGAGGCTGGCGTGCCGTTCTTCTCCATCTCCGGCTCCGACTTCGTCGAAATGTTCGTCGGTGTTGGTGCCTCCCGTGTGCGCGACCTGTTCGTGCAGGGGAAGAAGAACGCCCCGTGCCTCATCTTCATCGACGAAATCGACGCCGTTGGCCGCCAGCGCGGTGCCGGTCTTGGCGGTGGACATGACGAACGCGAGCAGACGCTGAACCAGCTCCTCGTTGAGATGGACGGTTTTGAGTCCAACGAAGGCGTTATCCTCATCGCCGCCACCAACCGCCCCGACGTTCTGGACCCGGCGCTGCTGCGTCCCGGCCGTTTTGACAGGCAGGTTGTGGTGCCCACGCCCGACGTGCGTGGCCGCGCGCGCATCCTTGAGGTGCATTCGCGCCGCACGCCCCTCGGCCCCGATGTGGACATCGTTACCATCGCCCGCGGGACGCCCGGTTTCTCCGGTGCGGACCTTGAGAACCTCGTCAACGAGGCCGCCCTGCAGGCCGCCAAGCTCAACCGCGATCAGGTTGTCATGGCGGACTTTGAGACGGCCAAAGACAAGGTGCTCATGGGCAAGGAGCGCCGCAGCGTCATCCTGTCCGAAGAGGAAAAGAAGACCACGGCCTACCATGAGGCAGGCCATGCCATTGTCGCCAAGTCCATCCCGGGAACGGACCCTGTTCACAAGGTGTCCATCATCCCCCGCGGACGCGCGCTTGGCGTGACCATGCAGCTGCCCGTGGACGACCGACACAATTATTCGAGGACCTACCTCGACGCGACCCTCGCCATGCTGCTTGGTGGCCGCGCCGCCGAAGAGATTATCTTCGACCAGCGCACCACCGGTGCCAGCAACGACATTGAGCGTGCCACCGACATGGCCCGCAAGATGGTAACCCAGTGGGGCATGAGCGAAGCCATTGGCCCGCTGTCCCTCGCCGAGAAGGACGACTCTGTGTTCCTCGGCCGGGAAATGACCCGCCATAAGAGCCTCAGCGAGGAGACTGCCCGCTTGGTGGACGCTGAAATCACCCGCGTGGTTCAGGAAGCCAACAACAGGGCGCACAGCATTCTCACGGAGAATTTGGACATCTTGCATGCCGTGGCTGATGCGCTTCTGGAACGCGAGACCATCTCCGGTGCAGACATCGACAAGCTGATGGCTGGCGAGTCCCTGCCACCCATGGAGAATGGTGTGGCCGTCCGCAAGCCCGGCGCTGTCGCCGCGGCCGAGGGCAAGACCACCACTGGCGAGGACCTTGACGACCAGCCTGCCCAGAGCGCCGCGCAGCCCGCGCCCGCCGAGGAAGGCCACAGCGCCGAGGCCACACGCCCCGAGGATGATGACACGCTGAAGGACGCCCATGAGGGCGAGGAGTTCACCCTTGAACCGGGTGAGCCCGAAGAGTCCCCAGAAGGGACATCCGACAAGCAAGGAAAGGACAACTAGCAATGCATGGTCGCGTTCACTGGAACGTTACGGGGGGTAGGGTCCTGGGCCCCGCCCCCTTTTTTGTTGTAGGCATCGTCAACGTTACCCCGGACTCGTTCTACGACGGGGGAGCGCACGACAGTCATGAGGCCGCCGTGGAGCACGGCAAAAAGCTCATCGCCGACGGCGCGCACATCCTTGATGTGGGCGGCGAGTCCACCCGGCCCACGGCCGAGCGCGTGGGTACCGGCGAGGAACTGCGCCGCGTGGTTCCCGTTGTGCGCGAGCTGGCCAAATACATCCGCGATAATGAGCTGGACGCCGCTATCTCCGTGGACACCTATAAAGCTGCGACCGCAGCGGCGGCTCTTGAAGCTGGTGCGGTTGTGGTCAACGATGTGTCCGGCTGCCGCTTTGATCCGGAGCTTATGGACGTGTTGGCGCAGTATCAGCCCGGTTATGTTTTGATGCATTGTCAGGGTCTGCCCGGCAGCATGCAGAACGATCCGTCCTACGTGGACGTGGTTGACGAGATTTCCGACTTTTTCGACCAGCGCCTTCGTCAGTTGACGCGGGCCGGCCTTGCCGAGGAGAACATCGTTCTGGACCCCGGCATCGGCTTTGGCAAAAAGCTGGAGCATAATCTGGAGATTCTGCGCAACATCGAGGCCTTTGGCCGCTTTGGTCTGCCCATGTTCATGGGCCTGTCCAACAAATCCCTGTGGGGCGACCTGCTGGGAGTGGACGTGGACAGCCGCCAGAATGCCACACAGATTGGAACGGCTCTTTTGGCCGCGCGCGGCGTACAGATTCACCGCGTGCATGAGGTGGCCCCCACCGTGGAGACGCTTCGTATCGTGCAGGCCATGGACAGGCGCACCGCGCGCCGCCACTACATGGAGTAGCCTGCATGCTGGAGCTTGGCGGATTCAGCATTTCGTGGATTGAGCTGGTGGACATCGCGCTTGTCGCGGTCATCTTCTACCGGCTCATCCTGCTGATCAAGGGGACCCGTGCACTGTCTGTGTTCACGGGCCTCGTGCTTTTGCTCATCATCTTTTATTTCTCCGACGAGTTGGGACTGACCACCCTGCACTGGTTGCTGGGCAAGTTCCTCGGCTCCATCTTCCTTGTCGTCATCATCCTGTTCCAGCGGGATATCCGCAACGCCTTGTCGCAGTTTGGGGCAGGGCGGATGTGGCGGCGCGCGCCGGTGGCGGAACAGGAGTTCAACACTCTTGCCGCCGCCGTGCTCTCCATGGCCGAAAAGCGCATTGGCGCACTGGTGGTCATTGAGAAGAATGTCCCCCTGGGGGACCTTGTGGCACGCGGCGTGAAGGTGGATGGCGAAATGACCAAGGAGCTTCTGCTCACCATTTTTCATCCGGATACGCCGCTGCATGATGGCGCGGTCATTGTCCGCCGTGGACGCATTGTGGCTGCGGGATGTATTCTGCCGTTGGCGGTGGGCATCCGCAAAAAGCAGCACTATGGCACACGGCACAGGGCGGCCATTGGCATCACGCAGGAGACCGACGCTGTGGCGGTTGTGGTCTCCGAGGAACGCGGCGAGATATCCCTTGCCGTTGGCGGCCGCCTAACGGCCAGCCTTGACGAAGTGCGCCTGAAGCGCGTGCTGAAACGGGTATGGAATAAGTAATTATGTTGCGCAATTGGCAATACAGGCTTCTCGCCCTCGTTCTGGCATTTGCCTGCTGGTACCTTGTCACGGGCCAGCAGAAGGTGGAGACGTGGCTTGAGGTGCCGGTGGATATTGTCAATGCGCCCAAGGATATTGCCATCCAGTCCGGCTTGAAGACGCGCATTAATGTTCGTGTGCGCGGTTCCAAGCCGATGCTTCGTGGGCTGGATGCCCGGAGTCTGGCCTATCCGCTGGACCTTTCCGGCCTGCGCGCCGGGACCGTTGTGCTCAATTTCGACGCGAACCGCATCCCCGTGCCCAAGGCCGTGGAGGTGCTGGAGATTGACCCGCCCCGTCTGACCGTTGACGCGGACAGAATGATCACCCGCCGCGTGCGGGTGGAGCCGCAGTGGAAGGGCAGCGTCGAAAAGAACTTTTCCCTGCTGGAGGCATGGACCGTGCCCGCGGCGGTGAAGGTGCGTGGCCCGCAGGACCTTGTGGACTCGCTTTCCGCTGTGCCGACCCTGCCGCTGGCAGGCAATGTGACCACAGCCGGCACCATGGAACGGGAGCTGGGCCTTGACCTGCCCGAATCCGTGGTGGCAGACCCCGCCGTGGTGAAGGCGAGCTTCCGCTTTGCGGAAAAGACGGAAAAGCTGTGGGTCAAATTGCCCCTGAAGGTGCTGCCTGAAAACCTTGCCAAAAGTGCGGGTGTACAGGTAAAGCCAAAGACCGTTCAGCTTCATGTGGAGGTTCCGGTGAGTCTTCTTGATAAAGAGGACTTCAAAAGCCTGTTCTCCACCTTCATTCTTCTGAACTCATCCATAGATCCGGGGTGGCATGTGGTGGAATACCGCACCAAGCTGCCTCCGGGCTGTACGCTTATTAAGGCTGTTCCGCAGAAGGTTGACCTGCGGGTGAGCCGCCGCCTGGCACCAGAGGGCGGTTAGTCCCCTATCATACGGCCCGCCACCGGCGCGGCGCCTCCTGATCTGACGAGGATACACATGACGCAACGCATATTCGGCACCGACGGCCTCCGCGGTCAGGTGAATATTTTCCCCATGCTTCCGGAGCTGGCCCTGCGCTTGGGCCTTGCCGCCGGGCAATACTTTCGTAATGGCAAAAAGCGCCACCGCGTGCTCATCGGCAAGGACACCCGCGTGTCTGGCTACGTGTTTGAGACGGCGCTGACGTCGGGCTTTTGCGCGGCGGGCATGGACGTGTTGCTGGTTGGTCCCATGCCGACCCCGGCTATCTCGTACCTGACCCGCAGCATGCGCGCGGACCTGGGCGTGGTGATTTCCGCCTCGCACAACCCCTTCATGGACAACGGCATCAAGTTCTTTGACCACAAGGGCTTTAAACTGCCCGACGAGGTTGAGGACCAGATTTCCGCCATGGTCATGGACCCCGACACCGCGTGGGACTACCCGGAGCCGGAGCACGTGGGCAAGGCCAAGCGCATTGGCGACAGCACCGGGCGCTACATTGTGGCGCTGAAGCACACCTTCCCGTCCGCGCTCACCCTCGACGGCGTGAAAATCGTCCTTGATTGCGCCAACGGCGCGACCTACAAGGTCGCCCCGCGCGTGTTTGAAGAGCTGGGCGCCGAGGTCATCAAGGTGGGCGTGGAACCCAACGGCCTGAATATCAACGACAAGTGCGGCTCTCTGTACCCCGAGGTGGTCGCCGACTGTGTGCGCCGCGAGGGCGCGGACATCGGCCTTGCCCTTGATGGCGACGGCGACAGGCTCATCGTGGTGGACGAAAACGGCCGCATCCTCGACGGCGATCAGATCATGGCCCTGTGCGCCATGGATATGATGGAGCGCGATGAACTGCCGGGCAAGCAGCTTGTTGCCACGGTCATGAGCAACATGGCGCTGGAGGTCTTCATGCAGGAGCGCGGCGGCAGCCTGCTGCGCACCGCAGTCGGCGACAGGCACGTTGTGGAGGCCATGCGCCGCGAGGGCGCAACCCTTGGCGGCGAGCAGTCCGGGCATCTGATCTTTTTGAACCACTCCACCACGGGGGACGGCATCCTTGCGGCGCTGCAGCTCCTGCGCATCATGGTGGAGCGCGACAAGCCGCTCTCTGACCTTGCGCACCTTATTGAACCCTTCCCGCAGAAGCTCACCAACGTGCACGTGGAACGCAAGATTCCCTTCGACTCCGCCCCCGCGGTGATAGACGCTGTGGCCGGCGCGGAAAGCGAGCTTGGCTCGCGCGGTCGCGTGCTGCTGCGCTACTCGGGAACCGAGTCCGTGGCGCGCATTATGGTGGAGGGACAGGATGACGCCCTTGTTGAGCGGCTTTCCGGTCAGCTGGCCGAGACTTTGCGCGAACACTTGCGCTAAGTCGAAAAAAAGATAGTATATCATCGTCTTATATATACGATCCAGTAAGGAGACCAGCATGGACATCACGAAAGTCGTCATACCCGTGGCCGGATGGGGAACCCGTTCACTCCCCGCCACCAAGAACATTCCCAAAGAAATGCTGCCCATCTACAAGAAGCCTGTGGTGCAGTACGTGGTGGAGGAAGCCATCCAAACGGGGTTGACCGATGTCATTTTCGTCAACAACCAGAATAAAAAAATTATCGAAGACCACTTCGACTACAACTTCATCCTTGAGAACCTGCTGGAGCGCAAAGGCAAACCGGAACTGCTCAAGGAAATCCGCGACGTGGCCGAGATGGCCAACATCATCTCCGTGCGGCAGAAGCTGCAGCTTGGGCTTGGGCATGCCGTGCTCTGCGCCCGTGAGGTCGTCAAGAATGAGCCCTTTGCCGTTATGGTGGGTGATGACCTGATGTTTGGCGTTGACCCGGGCATCCAGCAGCTTGTGGACGTGGCCAAGGCCGAGCGTATGGCCGTTGTGGGCGTGGTGGAAGTGCCGCAGGAAAAGGTGGACCGCTACGGCATCATTAACGGCGAGGAATACGTCCCCGGCATTTTCCGCGTGCGCAGTGTGGTGGAAAAGCCCGCCGTGGAGGACGCCCCCTCGCGCATGGCTATCGTTGGCCGCTACGTGCTGACGCCCGAGGTCTTTGACCATCTGGACAAGGTGGAGCCAGGCGTTGGCGGCGAAATTCAGCTGACGGACGCGCTGGAGCGCCTTGCTGCGGAAAATCGCCTGCTGGCGGTGCGCATGCGTGGCCGCCGGTTTGACGCAGGCGACTGGGCGGAGTACCTCACTGCCAACATCTACTTCGCATTGCAGGATGAAGAGCTCCGCGACGGCCTCGTTGCGAATCTTCTTGAACTCCTGCCTTGCAAATAATCCGTTGACCGGACATTCTGACCCCCGCCGGAATCCGTCCGGCGGGGGTATTTTTTTGTCATGAAACTCTGGCATGTAGCGCTGCCGTGCGCACCATTTTCCATCCTGACCTACGCTCACCCCGCGTGCCTTGCCCCGGATGCCCTGCATCCCGGTCAGCGCGTGGTGGTGCCCCTTGGCCGTTCCTCGCGCCTTGGGGTCATCGTGCGCGAGGCGGACGCCGCCCCCAAAGGTATTTCCATCCGCGAGATTGCATGGCCCGCAGAGCAGGAGCCACTGCTTGACGCACGCTTCATGGACCTTGCCGAGAACCTTGCCACCCGGCAGATGGTGGACCTTGGCCGCATCCTTGAGACGCTGCTTCCCCACGGCTACCGAACCGTCAAAATTTCCTTCAAGATATTCGACTCCCGCTTCCCCAAGCGCATGAGCGGTGCGGAACTCGCCGCCTTGCCGCAGGAGGACCGCACGGCGCTGGCCGCGCTGTGGGCCGAGGGCCGCATGCAGGTGGCCGCGCGAAGCGTGGCGCAAAAGGAGCAGGAATACTGCTTTCTGACGCAGGACCCGCCGTGGCCTGTGCGTCCTACAGCCAAGCTCCAGACCGCTGTGCTGGAATACCTGTGGGACAACGGCCCCTCGCCGCGCCCCGCCGTATTGCGCGACCTTGGCTCCAAGGTCTCTAACGCCTTGAATACGTTGGTGACTAACGGGGTGGTGAACATCGGCCCGCCGCCCGCCTACCACGATCCGGACGCCTGCGTTATGGACGCCGTCACCGCGGATGTGCCGGACCTGTCGGATGAGCAGCAGGAGAGCGTGGACGGCCTCATCGCCGCCCTTGAGAGCGAGCGCCCGGAGACGCGCCTTGTGTTTGGCGTCACCGGCAGCGGGAAGACCCTTGTTTATCTGCGCCTTGCGGAAAAGGCGCTTGCCATGGGGCGCTCCGTCTTGCTGTTGGCGCCGGAGGTGGCCCTTGCCTGTCATCTGTACAAGGCCGTGAGCACGCACTTTACTGAGCGAAGCGTCCACTTGTACCACGGCTACCAGCCCCCGGCGAAGCGCGAGGAAACCTTCCGCGCGCTTGCCACGTCCACCGCGCCGGAGCTTGTTGTGGGCACGCGCTCGGCGCTTTTTTTGCCGGTGGGACGCCTTGGCGCCATTGTGCTGGACGAGGAGCACGACACGTCCTTTAAGCAGGACGAGCGGTTGCCGTATCAGGCCAAGGAGGTGGCGCACTTCCGCACCCGTCAGGATGGCGGCGTGCTGGTGCTTGGCTCCGCCACACCGGACGTGAAGACCTTTCAGGCCGCGCGGCAGGGGGCCATCAAGGCCGTAACCATGGCCAACCGCGTGGGTGAGGGCACCTTGCCGGAGATTACGCTGGTGGACCTCAAGAACGAGCGCCCGTCCATGGGGCCGCTCACGCCGACGGCGGCGGCAGCCCTCAAGCATGTGGTGAAGCAGGGCGAGCAGGCCATCATTATGCTGAACCGCCGTGGGTATTCGCCGCTGATGTACTGCCTGAGCTGCGGGGCGGTGATGCGCTGCGGCAACTGCGACGTGGGCTTGACCTACCACAAGAACCGCGAGCGCCTTGTGTGCCACTACTGCGGCGCCAGTAAGGAATTTCCTTGCACGTGCACCTGCGGCAGTTCCAACTTTTTGCCCATGGGCGAGGGGACGGAATCCATTGAGGAGACGCTGAACACCATCCTGCCCGCCGGAACCGGCGTCCTGCGGCTGGACCGGGACAGCACCCGGCGGCCCGGACGCATGGAGGCCATCCTTGACGCCTTTGCGCGGGAGGAGGCGCAGGTGCTGGTGGGCACGCAGATGCTGTCCAAGGGGCACCACTTCCCCAGCGTGACGCTGGTCATTGTGCCTGACGGCGATATGGGGCTGAATATGCCGGACTACCGCGCGGCGGAGCGGACCTTCCAGCTGTTGGTACAGGTGGCAGGGCGCGCCGGACGTGGCGGCAAACCCGGCAACGTGCTCATCCAAACGCGCGACCCCAACCACTATTGCTGGGACTTTGTCCGGCGCAATGACTACAGCGGCTTTTTTGAGCGCGAGGTGGAACTGCGCCGCAAGTACAGCTATCCGCCGTTTTCGCGCCTTGCCCTCGTCCGCATGAGCTTTCCCGCCGAATGGCCGCAGGGTGAGCAGCGCATTATGGAATTGGTGCGCCAGCTTGGCGCGGTGGGGCGTGAGCGCGGCGTGCGGGTGCTTGGCCCTGCGCCGTCGCCGTTGGCGTTTCTGCGTGGGCGCAAGCGCTACCAGTGCCTGCTCAAGGGCGAGGACTGGCCGTCCGTGCGGCAGGTCTACGCGCATGTGAAAAAGCACCTGTCCCAGCACTCCAAGATTCGCGTTTCCCTCGACCTCGACCCCGTCAACATGCTGTAGGCAGAAGGGCTTCATGCTTTCCTCAACGCTTATCGTTGCGCTGGTGGTCTTCATCGGCGCGTTCACCCAAGGGCTGGCGGGCTTTGGCTTTGCCTTTTTCAGCTTGCCCATCATCTCGCTGGTGTTGGACTTTCAGACCTCGGTGGTTATCCTTGTGCTGATGGCGCAGGTGATGAACCTGCTCATCCTCAAGCAGCACGGCAGCCTGCCCCAGTGGGGCGACGTGCTGCCGCTGACGGTTGCGACACTGCCCGGTATTCCCGTTGGCGTGGCGATGCTCCAGTATCTGCCGGTGTACGTGCTGCAGGGGACCCTTGGCATCATACTGGTGCTGTATTGCCTGTACATGTGGTTTGTCTGCCCGGTGCCGCGCGTGCTTGGCAAGGCGTGGATTGTGGTGGCAGGGTTCATAGCCGGGTGCCTTGGCGGCGCGCTCAACTCGCAGGGGCCGCCGGTGCTGATGTACGTTGCGCTTCAACCGTGGGATAAGGACCGGGTGAAGGCCACAACCATCAGCTTCTTTATCGCATCCGGGGTGCTGGTCATTGCGGCGCAGGCGTGGCGGGGGCTGATTACCGCCGACGCGCTGGAGCTTTCCGCCCTGTGCCTGCCCGGTGTCCTCCTCGGCGCGACCTGCGGCCGCATTGCCTACCGCCGCCTTGGCGAAGGGGGCTTTCGGACGGTATTTATTGGTCTGCTGTTTGCCCTTGGGCTGTTTATGCTGGTGAAGAGCGCAGGAGATGTCATATGACGGGCGAAACGGGAAAAATGCTCATCTGGCTGGGGCTGGCTATTGCCGCCGTCGGCGTGCTGCTGGTCTTTGGTGACAAGCTGCCATGGGGGCGCATTCCCTTTGGCCGCCTGCCCGGCGACATCAACATCCAGCGCGAGGGCTTCCGGTTTTCCTTCCCCATAGTGACGTGCATTATCGTCAGCATCGTCCTGTCGGTGCTGTTCTCCATATTCCGCAAGTAGCGCCGAGAGGACTTGGCGCTGCCCGCAAAAAAGCGCGGCCTCCTCATGACGAGGGGGCCGCGCTTTTTTGGTGCGATAAGGCGAGGACTCGGCGCTACAGGTCGTTCCAGTCGCCGGGGAGCTTTTCCCAGTTAATCTTGCCGATGGATTTTTTGTATTTGCGCAGCAGGACGTACAGCGCGCCGGGGCCGCCGTCGCGGGGCTGGGCGGACACGAAGGCCAGCACCACCTGCCGCAGCGGGTCGCGGGTGAGCCAGTATTGCATCTCCTCGCGGATGATGCTTCGGCCCATGGGGGAGTTTTTGCCGCGTCCGGTGACCAGCAGCAGATAGCGGTGCCCCAGCTGGTACTGCTTGCGCATGAAGTCGAGAAGCGTGTGGCACGCTTGGTCCACGGTCATGCCGTGCAGGTCAAGGCGCGCCTCGATGTCGTAGCTTCCGGCCTTGAGCTTATTGAAAATCTTGGGGTCCAGACCTTGGACCTGCCCGTACTGGTAGCCCTCGGCGTAGTCCATATCAAAGGCGATATCGTCGTGCAGGAGCTTATGTACGCGCTCGCGGCTGAGGGCTTCCTCGGTGGAGAGCTTGGGCGCTTCCGGCTCTTTGGTCTTTTTGGGCACGGCGCGGCCGGATTCGCCATCCAGCGTCTTGACGCCGGACATGGCGCTCAGGAAGACGTCGGCCTCGGCGTCCGGGTCCACAGGTGCTGCGGGCTCCGGGGCGGGCTTTGGGGCTTTTTTCGGCGCGGGCTGTTTTGGGGCGCTGGCCTTGGGCTTGGCCGCCGCGGGCTTTGGCGCAGCATTTTTGGGGGCCACGCGTTTTGTGCTGTCCATGGGTTTTGTGCCCATCATGGCGGAGAGGAACAGGTCGTCATCCTTGGCTTTCTCCACCTCGGGGTCGGGCTTTTTGGGCTGAGGTGCGGGCTTGGGGACGCCTTTTTTTTCGTCGTCCTTCAGCTTGAGTCCTGCCTTTTTCAGTGCCGCAAAGGGCTTGTAATCTTGATCGTTCACCGTGGTCCTCCTGCGGCTTTTGTCACGCAGTGGGAAGGCGCTGTCAAGGCCCGCCCTCTGCGGTGTTTCATCACTTTTGCTTTGCCCGGGCCATGTGAGGTGATAGTATCCCGTACAGGCTCCGCCCGAATTTTCGCTTGTGGCGGGGCTAAAAGGGCAGAGTGACTGAAGGAGGCCAGCGATGGGAGAAGAACGGCGACACGATGCGCAGGGCGGCGCGGGGGCTGCCCCGGAGGTGATGCAGCTCTTTGGGCAATATCTCCACGTGCAGGCGCGAAACAGACGCATCAAGCGGCTGACCGGCGTTTTGGTGCTGGGGCTGTTTGTGGTGTACGGCTCCCTGATTGCCGGACTGTTTACGCAGTTCAATCAGGAGGAATTTGTGGCGGCGCTGCGCGGGGAGGTGTTGGCACTGCGTCCGCAGGCGGAGGTTATGCTCCGCGATGTGATTGAGGAAAATCGCGAGGAAACGCTGCGGCGTGTGGACAAAGCCGTCCAGCGCAATGCCCCGCTTGTGGCGGAGGCGCTGGACCGCGAAATTTCCCGCCTTGCCGAGGAAGCCAGCGTGGTCATGTACAACCGGGTGAACGGCTTTGTGAAGCGCCAGTTCGACACCCACGGCGCCGCGCTGTTTGGGCAGTATCCCGAGCTGGAGGATCCGGACTACAGGGCGGATGTGGAGAAGCACATCCTCGCCGTGCTGGACCGGACCGTGGCGCGGGTGATGGATGATGAACTGCGCGGCATTGAAACGTCGCTTCAGGACATGGAAAAGCTGCTGGCAATGCCCGAGGTACGGGCGCGCGTCACCCTTATGCGTGACGACCCGGCGCACAGTTCGCGCTTTATTCAGGCGTTTATGGCGCTTATGGCCGGGCCGTATGCCCGCTAGGCGCGCTGACGATATTTCCCGGTCCGGCCGGGTGAGTGCCGGGTGGACCGTTTGCGAGGAGGTGGCGCATGGCGCACGGACATGAAGAATTCGTATCCATGGAGCAGATGCAGGCGCGACTGGACGACGAACTTGCGCGCGAGCGCAAGGCCAAAACGCGCAATATCGTCCTGGGCATCGTGCTCATAGTGGGCGTGTGGTGGTATATGGGGTGGATTTACTCCAATCTGGGGCAGATGATGGACGAGGGCGAGATGGCCTCCATGCTGGGCGACTACGCGGAAGTGGAGGTCCTGCCCAAGGCGCGTCCCCTTGTGCGCGACTTCCTGCTGGAGGAGGTCCCCCGTGGGGTGGAGGATATTTCAAGGGCCGCAGTGGCGCGTTTGCCGCAGCTACGCGCCGAGATGCTCAGTGCCTTTACCGCGCCGCTGGACGCCGAGCTGGCGGCGCTGGATGAGCGTATGACGTCGGAGATGCGGCGCGAGCTTGCCGCCAGCAGGCCGCGCATTGAGCGCGTTCTTGCCGCGCTGCCGGACGATCAGAAGCGTGAGCAGATGGCCGATGAACTGGCCGCGCTGTTCCGCACGTACTATTCCTTCCAGTCGCGCGAGATGGTGCGTGAGTTCCGGCTGGAACTGGCAAGCGCGGAGCGGCACCTGCGGATGCTGCTGCTCACGCCGCCGGACGCGCTGTCGCCATCGCAGGCGCGGCGGCAGGAGCTTGTGTATCTGGCGCTGGCGACGCTGGAGAGTACCTTTGCCGGTGACGGCGCGAGTATTGTGGATGTGTTGCTTTCCGTGGCAACCGAGGGCCTTGACGACGAAAAATAACGCGCAGGTACCTCGGCCAAAAGGGCGGCTCGCACTGGCGTGCGGGCCGCCCGCGTTGTGTGACGGGCGAACGTGACGCGGTGGGGCTGCGCGGCGTGGGGGCAAAGCTGCTCCCACACGGCATGCGGGCGGTGGTACACAAGCGGCAACGATCGATGGGCGGGAGCGCCTTATTGCAGCAAGGGGCACGCGGCCCGTCGCGAAGGATGGTGCACGCAACTGGGGTAAAACAGTGCGTACGCAATGGCCGCTTTGTGCACGGCGTGCAGACTCTGGACAAGACGGCGGACAGCGGCTATGGAAGCAATTCACTGTCTGTGAAAATTTGCTCAAACACGTTTCATTGTCCTGAGAGGAGGTTCATCCCATGTCCGATACTCCCGTTGAACGCAAAGCCGTGCTCATTCGCTTTTTGTACACCATTGTCATCTTCATTGCCTTTGAAGTGGTGCGCCTGCTGGCGGAGCTTGGCACGCTGGTGCAGTACGGCATCGTGCTTGTGACGCAGAAGGAGAGCGAGCCGCTGCGGTCGTTTTGCAATGCCATGTCGCGCTACGCCTACCTGTGCCTGCGCTACATGACCCTCAACTCCAACACCAAGCCCTTCCCCTTCTCCCCCTTGCCCAAGGATGTGGAGACGCCTGACTCTCCTGTGGAGTACGGCAAGTAGAAGAGCTTGCCGGCACGGTTGTGCCAGCCTGATACGCTGTTGCCGCCCCGTTTCGCCCCGCGCGAAGCGGGGCGTTTTTTTCAGGGCCTTGGGGGCGGCGCGTTGTCCGTGTGGGGAAGCCCGTGCAGCACTGTGCGGGCGTAGACGAGGGCGAAGAGGGCGGCCGTCCATGTCACGCCAAAGATGCCCCACCAGATGGAGCCAAGGCCAAAGTCGAACACATGGATGCTCAGCCAGAAGACGGCGGCAGGGGCGAAAATTTGGCGGAACAGGCCAATCCAAATGGCGAACATGGGGCGCTTTAAGCCCTGCATGCACGCGACGTGGGCGTAGAGGACCACATAGGAGTACAGCACAAAGGCGGCAATGCGTAGATACTGCGTGCCCGCGGCTACAACGGCGGCGTCGTCCGTAAACAGGCCCATCAGCGTGTGCGCGCCAAGAAAGATGACCACCGCGCCAAGGCCCATCAGCCACGCGCCATGCACCAGCACGGTGCGCAGGGTCTGGCGGATGCGGTTGTAGTGCCCTGCGCCGTTATTCTGCGCCGTGATGGAGAGAACCGCCACATTCAGCCCAATGGTGGGCAGGAGCACGATTTGCTCCACGCGGGTGGCAATGCCGTAGGCCGCCACGGCTTCCTTGCCGAAGGAGGCGATGAAGTAGGTGATGATAAAGATGCCAAGGCCCACGGTGACCATGTTGAACGCGGCGGGAAAGCCCTGATGCGCAATGGCCGCCAGTGGCCTCGCCTGTGGCCTGCATCCGGAACGCAGGCAGCCGTCCAGCAGGCCCGTTTGCCATGCCCGCCAGCCAAGGTAGCAGGCCCCGGCGGCCTGAATGACCACCGTGGCAAGGGCAATGCCCGTAATGCCAAGGGCTGGCAGACCAAAACCGCCATAGATGAACCACGGGTCAAGGCCAAGGTTCAAAATGCTGCCCACGGCAAGCACGTTGCGGAAGGTTTTGGTGTCGCCCACGGCGTTGAGGACCGCGTTGAACATATAGGTCAGAATGAAGAAGATGGACCCGGCAAAGATGGGCCGCATGTAGGCGAGGCTGTCATCAAGGTACGCGCCGGACGCGCCGAGGGTGCGGAACAAAAAGGGCGAGGCCGCAATGCCAAGAATGGTGATGGCCCCTGCCACCAGCAGGCCGAAAACAAGGGCTTGGCGCGACAGGGTGCGTGCTTCCTCCATGTCATCCGCGCCAATGGCGGTGCCGATGAGGGCGGTTGCGCCGGTTTGCAGCCCGCTGCCCATGGCAATGATGATGAAAAAGACTGGAAAGGACAGCGACAGCGCGGCAAGGGCGCGCGTGTCCAAAAGCCCCGCGAAGTAGGTGTCCGTAATGTTGAACATGGTGTGGAAGAAAAAGCCGATGCTCGCGGGCAGTGCGATGCGCCGGACAAGTTCTGGCACGGGGCGTATGGTCAGCAGGTGGTCGTCGTTTCGCACAAGTTCTCCGCGTAGCGCTGATGCTGTGGGCCATGCGTGTTGCGTTGTGGCATTGCTCCCTCGCCGTCCAGCCTTCACCGTGGGCGTTTGTCTTGGTATGGTCAAGGGGAATGCGAAGGAAGGGCTTTGATTGCCTTGGCGGAATTGGTAAAGAATTCCGGACGATTTGCCGAAAAGACAGGGGAGTGCCCCGGCGCTGTGCCGCCGGCGTCATCCGCCAGCGCGTCAGAACGCGTAGGCCATGACGCCCCGGCGGCGTGAACCCCCAATCGAGTCAACAAGGAGTTGCCAACCATATGTCCTCTTCGCTCAGGCGCGGCGCAGTTGCCGCAATACTCGCCGGTTGTATGCTGCTGGCCCTGCCCATGGCGGGCGTGGCCGCGCAGAAGGTGTCCTTTGTGTTCGACAGCCGCTTTGTGCCCATGTCCTACGTGCGCAACCAAAAGCCCATGGGCTTCGAGGTGGAAATCCTCAAGGCCGCCCTCAACAGCACGGGGCTGAGCATCAGCTATACGCCTATGAAGGACTGGGACCGTGCGCAGGCCAACCTTGCCGGCGGTGTGGCCCATGTGGCCGCTGGTATGACGCGCACCCACCTGCGCGACAGGCTGTTCATCTATCCCCGCACGCCCACTGTGAACTTTTATCTGAAATTCTTTGTGCAGACGGGGTCGGACGTGCAGCGGGTGGACCAGCTTCGCGGCAAGACCGTGGCGACTATCCGTGATACGCTGTACCAGCGTCTGCTGCAGGACTTTGGCGGCGTTATCGTCAAACTGTACGACGACGGCGATAAGGCCCTTGCCGCGCTGGCCAAAGGCGAGGTGGACGCCTATTTCGGCGCGCAGAAAATTACCTACGACATGATGCGCCGGGAAAATTATACCAATATCCGGGCCGTTGGCGCGTCGCTGAGGCGTGTGCCTGTGTACTTTGCCGTGTACAAGGGCCAGCCCGAATTGCGCGAGACCATTGAGCGCGGCCTCAACCGCATTATGGCCAACGGCACCTACGACCGCATCTACCGCAAGTGGTTTGTGCCCGAACTCAGCACGGAGCAGCTCAAGGCCATGCTGAAGCAGGCACAGGACGCGCGCGGCGCGGCATACTTCCCCGACCGTGGCCCCGGCGGCGGCGCGGTGGTTGTGTCCCGCTCCGGTAAGACCTACACAGCGGGCGACGTGAACGGCGGTCCTGCTGGCGGTTATACCGCGCTTGAGGCCGCCGTGATGCAGGCCGTGGCGGCTGGTGACCTTGAAATCCGCGCCGTGGCGGCTGTGAACGGCGAGGGCAAGCCCCGCTTCCTGTCCGGGCGCGAGCGCCAGCTCGTGCGCGAGTTTGGCCGCGACGTCCTCGTTTTGTGGGAACCGTACCCCGGCGAGCTGGATACATGGATGATTGATAAGCTCCTGCCTTTTGGCGGCGGCGAAAGTATACGCGGTCAGCAGTAATCCCGTAACGGCCGGGAGCGCGTCTCCCGGCCCATCCCCACACGCTGTGGAGAGGAGAGGGCGAGATGGACAGCATTCTTGCGGCGGACATCGGCGGCACCAATGCGCGTTTTGCCGTCTTTTCCCTGGATGGGGACGGGGCGCTGGTCATGGGCGAGAGCATCTGGCTGGAGACCGGGCGCTGTGCCAGCTTTGCGGACCTTGTGGGGCAGTTGGAGGTGGAGCACTTTCCGCTGCTCCCGCGCGATGCCGACGTGGTGGGGCTGGCCGTTGCCGGTCCCGTCCATGGGCGGGCGTATAGCGACCCGCCGAATATCCCGTGGGATGTGGACCTTGCCGGGCGCGACGCGCTGTTGTTTAAGGACTTCACCCTCATTAACGACTTTACGGCGCAGGCCTGCGCTTGCATGACGCCCATCTTTGACGAGGCGCTTCTCATCCTGCCCGGCAAGGCCGAACCGGACACCACACGCGCCGTCATTGGCGCGGGCACGGGCCTTGGCATGGCCGCACTGGTCCCCGACGGCGCCGGCGGCTACCGGGTGATGCCCACCGAGGGCGGCCACAGCCTCTTCCCCTTTGTCAGCCGTGAGGAATTCGACTTTATGGACTTTGTCCGCGACAGGACGGGCCGGCGGCAGGTTATCGGCGACCTTGTGGTGACCGGCCTTGGGCTGAGCCTGCTGCATGAATTCTTTACAGGCGAACGTCTTGCCCCGGCGGAAGTGACCGCCGGTTTCTATTCCAAGTCCAAGATTCTGGCGTGGGCGGCGCGCTTCTATGGCCGCGCCTGCAGGAATTTTGCCCTGAGCACCCTTGCCCTTGGCGGGGTGACCATCAGCGGCGGCGTTGCGGCCCGCTCGCCGGAACTTGTCACCCATCCCGCCTTTGGCGATGCCTTCCGCTTTTCCGAAACCCATGCCGCTGTGATGGAACGCATTCCTGTTATGCTGAACGCCAACGAGGCCTCCGGGCTGTGGGGTGCGGCGCATGCGGCGTTACACCATGCGCGCACGGGCGGGCATGTGACCTAGCTCTGTTTTCGCTGTGCAGTGCGTTTTGTACGCAGTGTCTGTCATTGGCCTGAAAAAGGCGTGATTTATCCCGTGTATTGTGGAGGTGGTATTGACTTTTTTTCTGTATCACCATACCACAAGACAATGAGTGTTCTTCGCATGTTAACGTGTTGACGCACTGAGGGGGATGCCTTGAAACGCCTCATTCTGGGTACGCTGGTACTCGCGGTGATAATCGGTGGAGGTCTGCACAGTGCCCGGGCCACAACGCTCGGCGAACTGCTGCCCGGAATGATTGCGGAGCACGAGCGTCTGCATGCCGCGCAAAGCCGCGAAGACGCCGCGCAGTACCGCCTGCGGCAGGCCCGCGCCGCGTGGTATCCACGCCTCGACATCACGGGCGACGTCACCAAGGAAAACATCGAAAAGACCGGCGTTGCCGGGACGTCCCTCGGGCGCAATATCGAAAAGCTGCGCGCCACCCAGTTGCTGTGGGACTTTGGCCGCACCAACAGCATTATCGGCTCCAGCCGGGCAGGGTACGAGCTGTCCGAGGCCGAACGCGTCGCCGTCCGGCAGGCCCTGATTCAAGAAGGGGTCGCCGCCTACCTCAATTGCATCCGCGCCAGCAAGGTGCTGGCCTTTGCCCTCCAGTCCGAAGAAAACATCAAGCACCAGACCGGTATAGAAGAATCCCTCGTCAAACGCGGCGCTGGGCTGTCGTCCGACGTGCTGCAGGCCAAATCGCAGCTTGCCGGCGTTGCCGCCCTGCGCGTTGTGGCCGAGGGCGACCTCGTCAACGCGCGAAACCGCTTCCGCGCCGTATTCGGGCGCGATGTCACCGCCGACGAGATTGAAACCTTCATCCGGCCCGATGTCCCCTACGACAACGTGCCCGTTACGCTGGAGTCCGCCATTGCGCAGGCCATCAGCGACAACCCGAATCTGACCATGCTCCAAAAGAATGTGGACCTGACCGAGCACCAAATCGCCAGCGCGCGGTCCATGTTCTACCCCAGCTTCAATGCCTACGGCGAATACTGGCGCAAGGAGAACGACTCCGGCGTTGAGGAAATCAAGATTGAACAGCGCGTGGGTGTGGAATTTGCCTACAACATCTTTGCCGGTGGCGGCGACATGGCCGCCCTGAGCGCCGCCAAGAGCGACAAGCAAAACGCCGCCAATTCCCTGAAGGATCAGGAGCGCACCATTGAGGAACTCGTCCGTGTGAATTGGCAAAACCTGCTCACCGCCCGCGCCAAGGCCGAGTGGTTCCGCAATCAGGCCAATATCGAGGCAGAATTTCTGGAGCTGGCGCGCAAGGAACGCAAGCTGGGCAACCGCTCCCTGCTTGATGTGCTCACCGCCGAGGTCAACTACAACAACGCCCTGAGCGGAGCCATCTCCGCAGAGGTGGATCAGGACCTTGCGGCATTCAATCTGCTGTATGCCATGGGTGAGCTGGAGCTTGATTTGTTCGCCGCGCCCTAGCGCTCACCACGGTGGGTGACGCGCCCCAAAGCCGCTTGTGCTGGGCGCTCATCTGCGGCCCACGCACGGATCAAACCGGCAGACTGCATGCCACGGCATGGGCCTGCCGGTTTGTTGCATTTGGACCAAAGGAGGTCCCCCTCTGCCCCACGCCACGCCGTTTCCGTCCCTGACGGGGCATCTGGCCCGCCATCCCGCCCGCGCCGCAGAATTGCTGGCGGCCTCTCTGCTTATGAATCTTTTGGCCCTTGTGGATACCGTGTTCGTGATGATCGTGCTGCGGCGGTATGTGGCGCATGGTCTGGACGGAACGTTGTATCTGCTGGGCGGTGGAACGCTGGTTGCGGTGCTGGTGCTGTGGGGTGTGCGCCGGGCGCGAAACCGACTGGCCGCCGCCATGGACATGGGCCGCGCCGAAGCGGTGGAGGCCCGGACCATGGAGCATTTGGTTACCGCGCGGGTTTCGGGGCTGGAGGCAGAAGGCGTGAGCGGGCGGGGTCTGATGAGCGATATTGCCGCTGTGCGCGCCGCTCTTGGTCCGCAGAATCTCTGCGCCACGTTGGACGCGCCTTTTGTGCTGCTCTTCATTGTGGCGGTGTGGATGCTGCATCCGGTGATGGCCGCGGTGGTGGCGGGCGGCTGCGCCGTGGCTTGTGGCGGCGGGGTGTGGACGGCGCGCCGTGGTGTGGCGCTTGCGCCGCGCCTTGAGCGCGCTGCGGACCGGGCGCAGCGTGTGGTCAGCAATATGAGCGATGCGGGGGAGACGGTTCGCGCCTTTTGTGGCGGGGCGTTGGTGCGCAGTGCATGGACCGCCGCGCAGGAGCGCCTTGCGCTGTTGCGGCGCGCTGCGGCGCATGTGGGCGGCACCGGGACCGCGCTCACGCAAGGGGCGTCTGCGCTCTTGCGCGTCGGCGTGTTTGGCATTGGGGCGACGTATGTGGTCCGGGGCGGGCTGTCCGTGGCGGCGCTTATTGGCGTGAGTATGCTTGGGGCGCTGGCCCTGCGCGCGGTGTCGCAATCCGTGCAGGCGTGGCAGAGCATTATGCGGGGGCGGCAGGCGTGGCAGCGGCTAGAGGAATTTTGGAGCCTGCCGCGCGAGCAGGAGCAGGGCGAGCCGCCGGCGCAGTGGTCCGGCGCGCTGCGCCTTGAGGACGTCAGTTTTGCGTGGCCGGGGCGCGGGGCGCTGTTTTCGGGGCTGTCCTGCAGCGTCCGGGCCGGGGATATTTTGTTGGTGACCGGCCCTAACGGCGCGGGCAAGACCACGTTTCTTCGGCTGGTGGCGGGGCTTGTTGCGCCGCAGGACGGGGCGGTGTGGGTGGATGGCGCGCGTTTGGCGCAGGTGCCTGCGTCGTGGTGGCGGCAGCAGATATGCGTCATGCCGCAGGAGGCCGTGTTTTTGGACGGGACCATTGCCGAGAATATGACCCTTGGACCGCCGGGCGAATACGCCGTGGAGATGCAGGCCGCACTGGGAGCGGCAGGGATGCGGCGCTCTATCGACACCAGCGAGCATGGCGTTTCCGAGGTGCTCACCGGTGGCGGTGCAAAGCTCTCGCGCGGGATTCGGCGGCGGCTGGCCCTTGCGCGGGCGCTGGCGTCCGGTGGGCGCGTGGCGCTCTTTGACGAGCCAACGCAGAGCATGGACGCGGAGGGGCGCGCCTGTGTGTACGCGGCGCTCAATGCCATGGCGCGGGAGGGGCGCACCATTCTTGTCGCATCGGACGACCCGCATATCCGCAAGGGCGCAACCTGTCTGCTGGACCTTGCTGACGGCGCGTTTACGCGTGTGCGTGCCGCCGCCCCCGCCGCCACAGCCTCCGGCGCGCAGGAGGTGCGGCAATGAAGGAGATGACCGCCCGCCTGACGCAGGCCGCGCCGCTGACCATGCGCCTTTTTGCCGCGACGGTGTGTGTGAATGTCTTGTCCTTTGCCTCGCCGCTGTTTGTGATGCTCATCCTGGGGCAGTACACCAACACCGGATTTGACGGCACCCTTGTGACCTTTGCCGTGGGCATGGTGCTGGCGATGGCCCTGCAGGTGGGGTTGAAGCAGGTGCGCACGGCCATGGCGGCCGCCGTCAGCGAGGCCCCGGACGAGCGCCTTGCCGCGGGGGTGGCGGATGTGCTGACGCGGGCGCGCATGGGCGCGCTGTGGCGGGTGCCGGAGGCGCTGCGGCGGAGCATTCCCGCGCATCTCGACGCCGTACGCAAGGCCTACAGCGCCACCAGCATTACCAGTGTGCTCGATGCGCCGTTCTGCCTCGCGTTTATTGCGGCGGCGTGGTGGCTCAGTCCGTGGGTTGGGGCGGTTGCCCTTGTGGGGACGGCGGCGCTGCTGGGGCAGGGCCTTGCCGCAACGCGCGCGCAGCAGCGCACCATGCGCGAGGCCCAGCGGGAGGATATGACCCTGCGCGGCATGGTGGAGAGCGCCCAGCGCGGCGCGGATACCGTCCGCTTGTTTGGGGGCGGCGTGTTTGTGCAGGAGCGCTGCGCGCGGCAGGGGGCAACGGTTCGCGGCCTGAATATGGCGGTGGAGCGCATGCGTCTTGGCGGCATGAATGCGGCCATGACCATTCCCGTCTTGGCACGGGTGGCGGTATACGCCGTGGGCGCGAAGGAAGTGGTGGTGGGCAACCTGACCGTGGCGGGGCTTATTGCGGCGAATATTCTTGTGTCACGAGCCTTTATGGTTGTGGCGCAGTTTGTGGGCACGGGCATGCGTCTGGCGCGGGGCAGGCAGGCCCTGCGCGATATCCGCGAGCTGTCGCGCGTGCCTCTTGAGGCGGGCAGCGGCACCGCGCTTCGGGAATTTTCCGGGCGTCTGAGTCTGCGGGATGTGGCCTTTGCCTACCCCGGCAGCAGTGCGCCGCTGTTTGAATCCCTTACCGTTTCGTTGCCGCCGGGGTCGGTGGCCGTGGTGCATGGGCCTAGCGGCGCGGGCAAGACGACCTTTGCGCGGCTGCTCACCGGCCTTGTGGTGCCAACGCGTGGCGACGTGTTGGCGGACGGCATCACCCTGCGTCAGCTTGCCCCGGCGTGGTGGCGGGCGCAGGTGGTGTATGTACCGCAGGAGCCAACCTTCGTCAGCGGCACCCTGCGCGAGAATATTACCCTCATGCGTCCGGACATGGACGACGAGGCCGTGGCGGAGGTGGTGCGGCTGTGCGGGCTGACGGCGCTTGTGGCGGACCTGCCGCAGAGGCTTCAGACGCCGCTGACGCGGGCGGGGCGCACGTTATCCTATGGCATTCGCCGCCGCGTGGCCCTTGCCCGCGCGGTGACCACGCAGGGGCGGCTGGTTGTGATGGACGACCCCTTTGAAGGACTGGACGAGGACGGCGTGCACGTGGTGTCGGCAGTGCTGCGCGACTGTGCGCGCCAGGGGCGGACCATCATTGTCTGCGCGGATGCGCCGGATGTTCTGACGGACGCGCATGTCCGGCTGGACCTTGGGCGCAAGCCGGAACCGGAAATTGTGTGGGCCGCATCTCCCGGTCGGCAACGCACGAAGGAGCAAAGCGCATGACGCAGACGCCGGTACAGCCGGACCAAGCCGCCGACAGCGCGGCGCGGCGCAGTGAACGGGCGGCCCGGAGCTTTTTGTGGCTGTGTGTGGCGGGCGCGGTGGTGTTTGTGCTGTGGGCGGCCATTTTTCGGCTGGATATAGTGAGCATGGCGCAGGGCGAAGTTATCCCCAGCACCAAGGTCAAAAGCGTGCAGCATCTGGAAGGCGGCATTATCCGCGAGATTTTGGCGCGCGAGGGCGACGCCGTAAAGCAGGGTCAGCCCCTTGTCATTTTGGAGGAGACCTCCACCGGTGCCAGCGTGGAGGAGATTGCCATCCGCACCACATCCCTCACGGCGGAGGTCGCGCGCCTTGATGCGCAGGCGCGTATGCTGGACGCCCCGGTCTTTCCCGAAGGGTTTGCCATGGCGCACCCGCAGCTTGCCCGGCAGGCGACGACACTCTTTGAGGCCAGCCGCCAGCGCCTTGAAAGCGAACTGGCCGAACAGCGTGAAAATATCATCCAGCGCGAGCAGGACGTGAAGGAAATCCGCGCCCGCCTCAGGAATAACCGCCAGAGCCTGACCCTTGTGCGCGAGCAGGTGGCGCTGTCCGAAGAGCTGCTGCGTGATAACCTGACCACCCGCTATAAGCACCTGGCCTATCTGCGCGAGCAGTCGGAGCTTGTCAGCCGCATAGAGCAGGACCGCGCGGCCCTGCCGCGTGCGCAGTCGTCCCTTGCCGAGGCTCGTGAACGGCTGGTGCGCCTTGAGCGCGCCTACCGCGAGGAGGCGCAGGAGGATCTGCGCAAGGCCCGGCAGGAGCTGGAGGAGTTTTCCCAGCGGCTCAAGAAATTCCGCGACAGTCTGCGGCGGACGGTTATCCGCTCCCCCGTGGAGGGCGTGGTGAAGACCCTGCACGTGGTGACGCGCGGGGGCGTGGTGCGTCCGGGCATGACCCTTGTGGACATTGTGCCCTCAAGTGACAGGCTGGTGGTGGAGGCGCATTTGCCCATTTCGGACATTGGCTACGTGCAGGAGGGGCAGAGCGCCATTGTACGCTTGGCTTCGGCGGATGCGGCGCGTTTTGGCAAGCTGGACGGACGCGTGGTGCATGTAAGCCCGGACACCTTTACCACGCCGGAGGGGCAGACCTTCTATTCTGTGCGTATTGAGACCGAGGGCGACGGCTTTTCCCACGGCGACTTTCAATACCGTCTCATTCCGGGGATGTTGGTGATGGCGTATATCCATACAGGCCAGCGCACCGTGCTGGAATACCTGACGGACCCCTTCCTTGGCGCCATGGGGCAGGCCATGCAGGAGCGATGACTATGCGCGTCCTGCTGGTGCATCCCAATTTTCCGGCGCAGTTTCGGCACGTGGCGCGCGCCCTTGGCGCGGATAGTGCGACGACGGTGGTCTTTGCCACCACCAATCCGCGCCCGGACTGGACCATCCCCGGCGTGAAGAAGGCGATATTCTCACCAGTCAAGGCCAAGACGGAAGCAAAGGATGGCGACGCCCATCAACAGGCTGTGCGGCGGCTGGTGACGCCGTTTCGCGATGCCGCCGCGCAGGGCGAGGCCATGTACCGGCTGGCCCACCGGATGAAGCGGTCCGGCTTTACGCCCGACGTCATCTACGCCAGCTCCGGCTGGGGGCCGAGCCTCTACCTCAAGGACGTGTGGCCCGACACGCCCCTGATGTGCTACTTTGAGTGGTTTTACGATCCCTTTGGCGAGGACGCGCGCTTTGGCCGCAAGCCCCCGCCTGAGAAGGGGCTTGCCCCGCCGCAGACGCTGCGCTCGCGCAATGCGGCAATATTCAACGACCTGTGGGCCTGCGAGCAGGGCCTCTCGCCCACGCTGTGGCAGCGCTCCCAGTTTCCCGGCGAATATCATCACAAAATGGCCGTCCTGCACGACGGCGTGAATACGAACCTCTTCCGCCCACGGCCGGGCACGCCCATGCAGCTGAAAAACTGCGACCTGTCCGGCGTGCGGGAGGTCATTACCTTTGCCGGACGCGGCATGGAGCCGTACCGGGGCTTTCCGCAGTTTTTGACGGCGCTGGAAATGGTCCTGCGCCGTCGGCCGGAGGCGCACGCCGTCATCGCCGGGGCGGACCGGGTCTGCTACGGCACCCCGCACCCCAGCGGCAAAAGCTACAAGGACATCATGCTGGAGGAGTTGGACCTGCCGCAGGACCGCGTCCACTTTGTGGGGGCGCTGCCCTACGGCGAGTACCGGCGGATGCTGGCGGCGTCCTCGGTGCATGTGTACTTAACGCGGCCCTTTGTGCTGTCGTGGTCGGCCATTGAGGCCATGGCCAGCGGCTGTTGTCTCGTCACCTCGGATACGCCCCCGGTGAGAGAGGCGATGCGTGATGGCGAAAGCGCGCAGTTTGTAGATTTTGCAGATCCGAAGGACATTGCCGCAGGTATGGAACGGGTGCTGGACGATGCGCCCTATGCGGAGCGCCTCAGGCGCGGCGCGCGCGAGACAGCCGTCAGCCGCTACAGCTTGGAGCATTTGCTCCCCATGCACTTGCGCCTTATCGGCAATACGGCAAACCGGGGCGCGGTGGTACAGGGCGCGTTGGACGGGCGAGAGCGCGCTGATATTGAGGCCCCAGAGCGGGCAAAGGCGCCGCAGGGAAAGAACGGGCGCTGACGCGCCCCGGCGCGGCTAGTCCAGAATGACGGTGCTGACGTCCACCGCGTACTTGCGGATGCGGTTATGCACCGTGCCCCGGCTGACGCCCAAGAGGCGCGCGGCGGCGGTCTTGTTGCCGCCAGTGGCGCGCAGGGCGGAGACCAGTTGCGCGCGTGGACCTGCGGGGTGGTGCGCTTCCCCCTCGCGTGGTGCGGAGGGGTCAGCCGGGCGCAGCGGCGGGAGGCTTTCGGCGCGCTGTGCGTCATGATGGGGCAGGGGCGTGGTGTCCACCGGCGGAGGGCATGTCGCGTCTTCGCCCATGATGGAGGGCGGCAGGTGCTCCGGCAGGATGGGGCCGGCGTCCGCGATGACGCAGGCGTATTCCAGCGCGCTTTTCAGTTCGCGCACGTTGCCGGGCCAGCGGTGGGCCATGAGGCGGCGCATGGTCTCGGGCGCTATGCCCGCAATGTCCGCCCCGGAGCGCTGGCTGATGTCGTGGAGGAAAAAGTCCGCCAGCAGGGGGATGTCCTCAGCGCGTTCACGCAGGGGCGGAATATGGATAGGGATGACGTTGATGCGGTAGTAGAAGTCGCGCCGGAAGCGCCCCTCCTGCGTCAGGCGCTCCAGATTGCGGTTTGTGGCGGTAATGATGCGGGCGTCCACGGTGATGGGGCGGTTGTCGCCAACGCGCTCAATGCGTTTGCTTTCCAGCACGCGCAGCAGCTTCACCTGAATGGACAGCGGCACGTCGCCGATTTCGTCCAAGAAGATATCCCCGCCGCGTGCGGCCTCAAAGCGGCCCTCGCGGTGGCGGATGGCTCCGGTGAACGCGCCCTTTACATGCCCGAAGAGTTCGCTTTCAAGGATGCTTTCGTTGAGGGCGGCGCAGTTGCACTGGATGAATGGGCCGTCGCTGCGCGGGCCAAGGGCGTGGATGGCGTAGGCGGCCAGCTCTTTGCCGGTGCCGGATTCGCCGGAGATGATGACCGGCGCGTCCGAGGCCGCGGCCCGTTCAAGGATGCCGTAGAGGCGTTGCATGGCCGGAGCATGCCCCACCATGCCGTGAAAGCCCGTGTCGAACAGGCGGGTGAGTTCGTCGATGCGGCGCTTTTGGGCGTCCAGTTCGGAGATGTCCGTCAGGGTCTCCACAGCGGCGATGACGTTGTCGCCGTCCATGAGCAGACGGGCGTTTTTGATGACGGGGACGGAGGCGCCGTCCTTGCGGATAATGCGGCAGCGCTTGCGCGGCTCGCGCCGGGTGTCAAAGAGCGCGCACCAGTGCTCACGCCCCTTCTGGCGCGAAATGGCGCACACGTCGCACTGGAGCATGGTGCAGGGCTGGCCCGTGAGTTCCTCGCGGCTGTAGCCCGTCATGGCGGCCATGGCTTCGTTGACCATGCGGATACGCCCGTTGGGACCGATGATCATCAGCCCTTCGGCCATGGTTTCCAGAATATCTTGCAGCGAGTTCTTGATGGGGTCGATGTGCATTTCTTGAACACCTTTTGGGCATGTGTTTGAACAGGTGTAAAAAATGTGTACCACGTCCTGCACGCCATCACAACGGGGCCACGCGGTGGGAGGCCGCGTGGGGCGGGGATTCATCGTCAGTGGTCCCCGGCGCTTGCGTTTCGGCACATACCCTGCAAAAATCAGGACAATAGGAAATGTCTCAAGACCACAGACGAGGTTGAACACAACGTGAACAGGCGTACCTTTTTCAAGACCTTGGCCGCAGGCGGTGCTGCCTTGGCAACGGCGGAAGCCGCCGCGCCCCGCAGCGCCGAAGCCGCGAAGCAGAGGGTGGAACTCGCCACCGTGCTGGACCTGACGCAGTGCATCGGGTGCGGCGCGTGTGTGGAGGCCTGCCGCGACGCCAATGCCGCCAAGAAGCCCGAGCCGCAAAAGCCCTTCCCTAAAATGTACCCCGCCCGCGTCAAGGCCGAGGACTGGTCGGACAGGCGGGACGTGGACGACAGGCTGACCCCATACAACTGGCTGTATATCCAGACCGCGCAGGTGGAAGTGGACGGCGAGATGCAGGATATCTACATCCCGCGCCGCTGCCTGCACTGCGTGAATCCGCCCTGCGCCAATCTGTGCCCGTGGGGCGCGGCCCTGAAGCAGGAAAACGGCATTGTCCGCATCAACGACGACATCTGCCTTGGCGGGTCCAAGTGCAAGGCCGTGTGCCCGTGGCATATCCCCCAACGCCAGACCGGCGTTGGGCTGTATCTGGACCTGCTGCCTGCGTTTGCGGGCAACGGCGTCATGTACAAGTGCGACAGGTGCTACGACCGTGTGGCGGACGGCGGCGTGCCCGCGTGTATTGAGGTATGTCCCATGCAGGTGCAGACCATTGGGCCGCGCGATGATATGCTGGCCCTTGCCCACGCCCGCGCCGAGGAAATCGGCGGGTATATTTATGGCGAGCATGAAAACGGCGGGACCAATACCTTGTACGTGTCGCCCGTCCCCTTTGAGACGCTGGCCGAAGCGGTGGAGACCGGACCGGGCCGCCCGCACCTTGGCCCCGCGCAGGATGTGATGGCCAAGGATGAGGCCCTTGCACGCGCCGTTGTGGTGTCGCCGCTGGTGGGCATTGCCGCTGGCGTGCTGACCTTTGCCGCCGCCATGAAGAAGGGGGATTCGTAATGCTCAGGACTCCACGCTGGACAGTGCGGCTGTACATCCTGTGCTGCGCGGCCCTTGCCGTCACCGGGCTGGCGCAGATGCCCATCTTTAAGCGCTATTACATTGCGGACATCCCCGGCCTTGGCTGGACGGCGGATTTCGCCCTGACCCACGCCATGCACTACGCCTTTGCCGCCGTGCTGTTGGCGCTCATCTTCATGCACCTGACGCGATACGTGCTCGCCCGCCGCTGGCGGCTGACGTGGACGGGCGCACTGCGCGCCGCGTTTTTGGTGACCCTCGTGGGGACGGGATTTGTGCGGGTCTTTAAGAATATGCCGGATGTGTTCTTTTCGCCCACCACGGTGATGCTGGTGGACTGGACGCACCTTGGCGCGGCCATGGGGCTGGGCCTTGGGGCACTGGCCGCGCGCCTTGCCGGGCGGCAGCCCTATGTCCGCCCGCGCAGCAGCGTGCGATAGGGAACAGAAATCCCTGTGAAATCCAACAAACCCGGCATGTTAAAATCCCTACTGTCTGTAGGGAAAAAGGTTGGAAAAATCTATCGAAAGGGGTATGTTCCCGGCAAACGGAAAGGCTGTTTTGATACGGATAACAGCCGAGTCCACAGAACAGATTTGGCCGGGAGCATAGAGGATGAAACTCTCCACACGGAGTCGTTACGGAACGAGAATGTTGATCGATATTGCCCAGAACAGCAACGGCAAGCCCGTGTCCGTGAGTGACATGTCCAAGCGGCTTGGGGTGTCCGTGAAGTATCTGGAGCAGCTTATCCGTCCGCTGAAGAGCGCCGGATATTTGGACAGCGTGCGCGGCCCCAAGGGCGGGCACAGGCTGACCAAGTCGCCGGACGAGATTACCGTCGGCGAGGTGGTGCGCCTTTTGGAAGGCGGCATCAATCTGACCGACTGCGTGGGGGACGCAGCCAAGTGCGAACGAGCGGGAACCTGCAACGTTCGCGCAGTGTGGGTGGAGGCGACCAGCGCCATGAATTCCATCCTCGATTCCATTAAGCTGTCCCAGATAAGCCACGCCGAAGGCATCAACTGTTGTTCCTGACGGGGGTGTGACGCGCGCCCCCATATGCAGACGAGGTGATCCGGACGGACCGGGAGATGGTTCCGGTCCGCCGGGATGACGAGAGATGCAACCTACGGGGGTGACGCATGAGGCATTCTGCTTACGCACGCGGCGGCGTGCTCATCCTGCTGGCGCTGATGGTGGCGGGGCTTACTGTCCCGGCGCAGGCGGCAGTGTCGCCGGCGCCTGCACCGGGCCGGACCATGGCCCGCAAGGCCACGCAAACGCCGGAGCTGTGGATTACCGCGGACCACTCCAAGCACGAGGTCCTGAAGCAGGACTTCCAAAAGCCGGAGGAAGTGACCGCGGCGTGTCTGACCTGCCACACCGAAGCGGCGGTGCAATTCCACAAGACCATCCACTGGACGTGGCTGGACCCGCTGGAAGATCCCGCGCTGAAGGTTGGCAAGGGCGGACTTGTCATCAACAACTTTTGAATGAACATCCAAAGCAACGAGGCTCGTTGCACTTCCTGTCATGCCGGTTACGGGTGGAAGGATAAGTCCTTTGACTTTTCCGACCCCGTCAAGGTCGACTGCCTTGTCTGCCACGAGCAGACTGGCACCTACAAAAAATTCCCCACCATGGCGGGCTATCCTGTGGAGAAGCCCAAAAAGTTCGCGGGCAAGGAGCAGTTCTACCCGCCGGACTACAAGGCCGTATCGCAAAGCGTTGGCCGCCCGAGCCGTAAAAATTGCGGCACCTGTCACTTTTATGGTGGCGGCGGCGACGGGGTGAAGCACGGCGATTTGGATTCCTCCCTCTTTACGCCCACCAAGAATCTGGACGTACACATGGGTGTGGACGGCCAGAACTTCACCTGCGTGCGCTGTCATACCACCACGCTGCACGACATTGCCGGGCGTATCTACTCCAACCCGGCGGCCACCGAGCGCAAAAGCCTGCTGGAAGACGACCTGCTGCCCAAGATTATGTGCGAGTCGTGCCATAGCGCCACGCCGCACAAGGCCGGGCACAAGGCCAACGACCATACGGACAAGGTGGCGTGTCAGTCCTGTCATATCCCGGCTTTTGCGCGGGAGAATCCCACCAAGATGTCGTGGGACTGGTCCACGGCGGGCAAGATGAAGGACGGTAAGCCGTATAAAGAAAAGGGTCCGCTTGGGAAGGCGTCGTACGTTACCAAGAAGGGCAGCTTTGTATGGGGCACCAACGTGGTGCCGGAATACTACTGGTACAACGGCGTTATTGAATCCCTGCGCGTGACGGATACCATCGACCCCAGCGGTGTGGTGAAGTTGTCATGGCCCGTGGGAGACAAGGACGACCCACGTTCGCGCATTATGCCCTTTAAGGTCCACCGCGGAAAGACGCCCTACGACAAGGGCCACAACACCATGGTGGTGCCGCATCTCTTCGGAAAGGATAAAGCGGCCTACTGGAAGGGCTATGATTGGGAGAAGGCCATTCAGGCGGGCATGGACTACGTGGGACTGGACTACTCCGGCGAGTACGGCTTTGTGGACACGGAATGGGTGTTCCCCACCACGCACATGGTGGCGCCTAAGGAACAGTCGCTGGCCTGTAGCGAGTGCCACTCGCGGCAGGGCCGTCTGGCCAATCTGGCCGGGTTCTATATGCCTGGACGCGACCATAATCAGGCCGTGGACTGGATAGGCTGGGCCGCCGCGCTTGCAAGTCTTGTGGGCGTTGGCATCCATGGCTTCATCAGACTCGTCTCCCGCAAGCGGTGGGCAAACGGCGAGCCGAAGGAGTAGCGCCATGAAAGGAATGGACAAGATATACCTCTACACCCGGTTCGAGCGGTTTTGGCACTGGGCGCAGGGCGCGCTCATCATCCTGCTTGGTGTGACGGGCTTTGAACTGCACGGCTCGTACACGCTGTTTGGCTTTGAAAAGGCGCACGACATCCACGTGCTGAGTGCGTGGAGTTGGGTGGTGCTGTGGGCGTTTATTGTGTTTTGGGTCATCACCACGGGCGAGTGGCGACAGTACGTGCCCACCACCAAAAAAGTGCTGGAAGTGGCGCACTTTTACGCCATAGGTATCTTCCGCGGCGAGGCGCATCCCGTGCCCAAGACCATCCGCGCCAAGCATAACCCCTTGCAGCGCATCACCTACCTGTCCTTGTCCGCGCTGCTGTTGCCGGTGCAGATGGCCTCCGGCCTCCTGTATCTCTTCTACAACGACTGGGCGGCCCTTGGCGTGCAGGGCGTGCTGACCCTTGAGGCGGTGGCGCTGGTGCACACCGTACTTGCCTTTGCCTTGCTCGTGTTCCTTATCGTGCATGTGTACATGACCACCACGGGGCACACCGTATGGGCGCACATCACGGCCATGTTCACGGGCTGGGAGGAGATTGAGGACACCTCCGCCATTCAGGATTGGGAGCGAAAGACCGAACGGTTCTAAAAAACACCCAAGTTCGACGAAAAAAAATGAAGGCGGCCCCTGTTTTTTGGGGCCGTCTTTTTTTTTGCGGAAAAAGACGCATAACCCCGTGGCACGAGTGGCGTTTCCCCTGCTTGAGCATGCAATCACAAGCTCCGGGGCGTTGTAGAGATGAGGTGCTTTTATGGATATTGCGTATGCAATGTGCTATGAATTCAATGTGTTGTAGGGCGGTGTTCGCGCAAAATAAGCGGCGGGGAAGAATTTTTGCAAATGTCGCGCCGGGGTTGCTGTCTGAAGCTATTTGCGGTAGGAAGGGCCTCCCTCGCCGCAGAACGCCATCGCAAGCTGACCTTTCGGTCATGGCTCAGACAATCATCCCATCCCAATGGACGCGCGTGCTGCATCGAGTCTCGTATTTCCCTAAAAAGGTAAGGTATTATGGAGTGTTTTAAGGCCCTTGGCCTTTCGGATTGTATTTGTGACGCCCTTGCGCGCAAAGGTTTCAGCGAACCGACCCCCATTCAGGAGGCGGTTATCCCCAGATTGCTCAGCGGTGAGCGTGACGTTGTCGGTCAGGCAGCGACCGGCACGGGTAAGACTGCGGCGTTCGGTCTTCCCATTCTTGAGTCCATTGAGGCGGGCGCAGGTCATGTTCAGGCTTTGGTTCTGGCACCGACCCGTGAACTCGCTGTCCAGGTGGCGGATGAAATCGAGTCGTTCAAGGGAAACAAGCGTATCAACGTTTTGCCCATTTACGGCGGACAGGCATTTGGCCCGCAGTTCCAGGGTCTGCGCCGTGGCGCTGACATTGTCGTCGGCACGCCCGGACGCGTTCTGGACCACATCGAGCGCGGCAGCCTCGACCTGTCCAACATCTCTTTCCTCGTCCTTGATGAAGCTGACGAGATGCTCAACATGGGCTTCATCGACGACATCGAAACCGTCATGGCCGCCGCGTCCGAGGACAGAAGAACCCTGCTGTTCTCCGCGACCATGCCGCAGGACATCCTGCGCATTGCCAAGCGGTACATGAATGATTTCGAGAACGTGGCCGTCAAGCGCGAACAGCGCGACGTGCCGCTGACCGAACAGGTCTTCCACGAAGTGGCGGAGTCTGACCGTTTTGAAGCCCTGTGCCGCGTCATCGACGCCAACGACGGCTTCTACGGATTGGTCTTCTGCCGCACCCGTGCGGACGTGGACAACGTGGCCGCACGCTTGCAGGAGCGCAACTACGCCGCCGAAGGCCTGCATGGCGACGCCTCGCAGGCCCAGCGCGAAAAGGTGCTCAACAAGTTCCGCAAGCAGACCGTGACCGTGCTGGTCGCCACCGACGTGGCCGCCCGCGGTATCGACGTGCAGGAACTGACTCACGTGGTGAACTACGCCATCCCGCAGGATCCCGAGACCTACGTGCACCGTATTGGTCGTACGGGCCGCGCCGGGCGTACCGGTCACGCTGTGACCATCATCAACCCCAATGAGTTCCGCAAGATGCGCTTCATCACCCGTAACGCCTCGGGCGAAATCAAAAAGCAGAGCCTGCCCCGCGTGGAGGAAGTTATCTCCGCCCGCAAGCTCCGCCTGAAGTCCGGCGTTATGGCTGCCATGCAGCAGGAAGGTCTGGAACCCTTTGAAGCCTTCGCGCAGGAGCTGCTGGAGATCGACGACGATCCCAAGAAGGCTCTGGCCGCTGTGCTGAAGATGGCCTACCGCGACGACCTCGACGCGTCCCGCTATCGTCAGATTGACGATGCGCCGCAGCGCTCCATGGCTGGTGGCGGCAACGGCCGCGCCGAAATGTTCTGCGCCAGCGGCCGCGCCGACGGCATGTCCCCGCGTGAGCTGGTGGACGTCGTCTCCCGCGAGGCCGGCATCAACGGACGCCTCATTCAGGGCGTGCGCATTATGGCCCGCCACGCCGTGTTCCAGGTGCCCGAGAGGGAAGCCGAGAACATCGAGCGGACCTTCCGCAAGCTGGCCGCAGGCGCTCCGCCGCTGGTGCGCCGCTCCCGTCAGGGTCGCGGCGGCGGTGGCCGCAGTGGCCCCCGCGGCGGCTTCAAGCCCCGTGGCAACGGCGGCGGTCCCCGCGGTGGCAATGGCGGCAAGCGCCGCTATGACAACCGCGGCAACGGCAACGACCGCGACCGTGGCAACCGTTCCTACGGTTCCCACAACTAGCCGGCACTGCCAGCGCGCTGGATAACAGCATGTAAAAGGGCGCTCCCCACACGGGGAGCGCCCTTCTTTTTTGTGGAGCAGGGTGGGGCCACTGCCCACACCCTCGCGATACCATCCACCCTTTTTGGGGAGCAGGCTTCCGGCCCCCAAAGCCTCGGGATTCTTAAGGAGTCGCACCCCTTAAGTCGCCGAAGGCAACCTCTTGAATCCTAAGTTACGACCATGTTGTCTCGGCCGCACTTTTTATGCTCCGCAGGCTTAAGGATTTCATCCTTAAGAATCCTCTTTATACGCCACATTTGCCCCGACCGACGCGGCTGCAATCATGGCCTTACGCCAGCCACACCACCACGGGCCACTGCCGACACCCTCGCAATACCATCCACCCTTTTTTGGGGGCAGGCTTCCGGCCCCCAAAACCTCGGGATTCTTAAGGGGTCGCACCCCTTAAGTCGCCGAAGGCAACCTCTTGAATCCTGCGTTACGACCACGTCGTCTCGGCCGCACTTTTTATGCTCCGCAGGCTTAAGGATTTCATCCTTAAGAATCCTCTTTATACGCCACATCTTCCACGACCGACGCGGCGGCAATCATGGCCTTACGCCGGCCACACCACCACGGGCCACTGTCCACACCCTCGCGATACCATCCACCCTTTTTTGGGGGCAGGCTTCCGGCCCCCAAGGCCTCGGGATTCTTAAGGGGTCGCACCCCTTAAGTCGCCGAAGGCATCCTCTTGAACCCCGCGTTACGACCACGTCGTCTCGTGGGCGCAGTGGTGCGGGTTACGCGGCGTGTTTGCGGCGTTTCATCCTTTGGGACACATCATCCACCAGGGAGCAGAGCACCGGCACCACCACCAGGGTGAGCATGGTGGCAAACAGCAGCCCGAAGATAACGGCCACGGCCATTGGTCCCCACCACTGGGACGATTCGCTGCCGACTTCCCATGAGAAGTTGAGGAAGTCGAAGCTGACGCCTGTTGCCATGGGAATCAGGCCAAGGATGGTGGTGATGGCCGTGAGCAGCACGGGGCGGAAGCGCGTTTTGCCAGCTTCCAGCAGGGCCTCATGCGCGGAGCGGCCTTCGGCTTTGCATTGCAGGTAGTAGTCGATGAGCACGATGGCGTTGTTCACCACCACGCCCGCCAGCGAAATAACGCCAACGCCCGTCATGATGACGCTGAAGGGCATGCCTGTTACCAGCAGGCCCACAAACACGCCAATGAACGACAGCACCACCGACGTAAGGATGATAAGCGGCATGGCCAGCGAATCAAACTGCGTCACCAGCACAAGGAAGATGAGGAACAGCGCGGCGGTGAACGCCTTGCTGAGGAAGGCCGTCGCCTTGGCCTGTTCTTCCTGCTCGCCGGTAAAGGAGTAGGCGTAGCCGCGCGGCCATGGGAAGTCCGCAAGGCGGGCCTCGATGTCGCGGATGATTTCACCGGCCAACCGTCCGGCCACGTCGGCGGAGACGGTAACCACGCGCTGCTGGTCGATGTGCTGAATGCCGCCAAGGCCGCTGGTGAGCGACACGGTCGCCACGCTGGTCAGCGGGATGGGCGCGCCATCCTGGCCGGAGACGGTGAGACGGCGGATGCTTTCGATGCTGGTGCGGTCCTTGTCCGGCAGTTTGGCGACGATGTCGTATTCATCCTTGCCCTCGCGGTAGGTGCCGACCTTCATGCCGCCGATGGCGGCCTTGACCGTATTGGCGATGGTGGCGGTGGACAGTCCCATAACGGCGGCCTTTTCCTTGTCCACGTCCACGCGGATTTCCGGCTTGCCTTCCACAAAGTTGTCCTTGAGGTCCACAAGGCCGGGGATGTCCTCGATGCGGTCTTCAATGGCGGTGACAATGCGTCCAAGTTCGTGGATGTCGTCGCCGCGAATTTCCATGTTGATGGGCGATCCGGTGGGCGGGCCGCTTTCTTCCTTCTCTACGCGGACCTCCGCACCGGTGATGGCGCGTTGCAGGCGCTCGCGCAGGGTGTTCACGTCCGCGATGGACGAGCGGGAGCGCTCGTGGAAGTCTTTGAACTCCATGGTGACGGAGCTTACATGCGTGCCCGAACCGTCCGAGGACGACGGGTCCGCGCCCGAGGTGCCAACCTCCGTGATGGTATGCGTCACGTTGTCGCACGTGCCCACGATGGCTTCCACCTGCTTCACAATGATGTCCGAGGCGTCAAGGTTCGTCCCGACGGGCGCCTTTACTGTGACATAGGCGCGCTTCGGGTCGGAGTCCGGCATGAATTCAATGCCCTTGCCAAACATGCCAAAGGCAACGGCGGAGAAAACAAGCGCCGCAACGGCAACGCCCATAATCACCAGGCGGTGGCTTAGGCTCCACGTCAGCACGCGGGCATAGCGCGCCTGAGCGCGGCCCAGAAGGCGTTCCACGCGTGTGGGTGGGGCGGTGCTGGGGCGGATGGTCTGAAAGCGCGCAGAGAGCACGGGATTGACCACCAGCGCCACAAACAGCGACCCGGACAGCGCCATAATAACCGTGATGGGCAAAAAGCTCATGAACTCGCCCATCACGCCGGGCCAGAAAATCATGGGCACAAACGCGCCCACCGTGGTCAGGGTGGAGGCGATAACCGGCCATGCCACCTCGTTGGTGGCCGAGAGCGCCGCCTGCTGGCGCGTTGAACCGTCCTGCATGTGGCGGTAGATGTTCTCCACAACCACGATGCCGTTATCCACCAGCATGCCCAGCGCCAGAATGAGCGAGAAGAGCACCACCATATTCAGCGTGATGCCCGCCGCCTGCAGCAAAATGAACGCGATGAGCATAGACAGCGGAATGGACAGCGCCACAAACAGCGCGGACCGCCCGCCGATGAAGATGAGCACCACAGCCAGCACTAGCACAAGGCCGGAGATGATGTTGTTTTCAAGGTCCGCCACCATCAGCCGGATGTCCTTGGACTGGTCCGAGGTAATATCAATGCGCAGGGACGGCGGCGCTTCGGCGCGCAGTTCGTCCACAATGCGCTTTACTCTGTCCGTGATGTCGATGACGTTTTCGCCGCTGCGTTTTTTGATGGCGATGGTGACGCTTGGCTCCTCATCAAAGCGGCTGCGGGATGTTTCGTCCTTGGCGGCGTCCTTGATGGCGGCCACGTCGCGCAGGTACACGGGCTTGCCGTTGCGAACAAAGGCGACGATGTTGTTGATTTCCGCCGGGTTGTCGAAGTCCTCGGGCACGCGCACCAGGTACTTGGACGAGCCAATGTCCATGGAGCCGCCGGGCATGTTGACGTTGGCGTTTTCGATGGACCCCACCAGTTCGGAGAAGGGCATGTTGTAGAACGCCACGCGGTCAAGGTCGAACAGCACGTGGATTTCGCGCTCCAGACCGCCGATGAGTTCTGCATCCAGCACGCCGGGGACGGCCTCAAACCGGTCCTCCATATCATCGGCAAAGCTCTTGAGGCGTTTGAGGGAGAAGGGACCGGACAGCACCACGTTCATGATGGGGCGGTCCGAGAAGTTCATCTCCATCAGCACCGGATCGTCCGGCAGGTCCGACGGCAGGTCGGGCTTGGCTTGGTCCACCTTGTCGCGGACCTTTTGCATGGCGTCGTCGATGTCCACTTCCGGTAGGAATTTGATGGAGATGACGGACTGCCCGTCGATGGATGTGGATTTGATTTCCTCCACGTCCTTGAGGCCCCGTAGCTTGCGTTCCAGCGGGATGGTGACCAACTCCTCCATATCCTCTGGTGCCACGCCCTCATAGGCGGTGGAGACGAAGATGTAGGGGATGGTGATGTCCGGGCTGGATTCCAACGGCAGGGACACATAGGCCGTGGCCCCCGCCGTAATGATGAACAGCAGCAGGACCAGCACTGCGGATTGGCGCTTGAGCGCCGCGGTATTGATGATCATTGCACGTTGACCCGTGTTCCTTCCTCAACCTGTGCGTGGCCGCTGACAATAAGGCGCTCGCCTTCGCTCAGGCCGTCCAGAATCTGGATGCTGGTTCCGTTGACGACGCCTGTCGTCACCGTGCGGGCGCGGGCCATACCGCCGTCCTCCACGAAGACGACGCGCTCGCCGTTTTTGTCCTGAATAACGGCAAGGGGCACCGTGATGGCGTTATCGATGATGCGGCGCGTCAACGTTACGCGGGCCATCATGCCCGGACGGATTGCGCCGTCGGCGTTATCCACCACCACGCGCACGCGGAAGGTGCGGGTTGCCTCGTCGGCCTTGGTCGCCACAAAGTCCACCGCGCCGTCCCATGTCCGGTCCGGCCATGCGTCAATGCGCACTGCGGCCTTGTCGCCGGGGCGCAGGTAGCGCACGTCCAGCTCCGGGGCGTTCACAATAATGCGGATGGTGGAGCTATCCACAAGGTCCGCCACCGGGTCACCCGCATTGATATATTCTCCGGGGTCCACGTACACCTCATCCACCACGCCTGACAGCGGCGCTTCCACCACGCCCTTGGCGTAGTCCGATTCAGCCTCGCGGACATTGGCGCGGGCCAGCGTCAGCTCCGTTGCCGCGCCGTCCAGTTCCTCGCGGGAAAGGACGTTTGCCTCAAACAGTTCGCGGCGGCGTGTTTCCTTGGCCTGGGCAAGGTGCAGGTTCGCCTTGGCGCGCTCCAGCGCGGCGCCGAGCGCCACAGCGTCAATGCGCGCGATGGGCTGGCCCGACTGTACCGACTCGCCCCTGCGGACGCCGCGCCACTCCACCATGCCCGCGCGCTCTGCGGCAACGCGGACATCAGCGATAGGCTCAGTTTGTCCCGGCAGGGTAATGGCGTCGCGCAGGGCCGTGGGGGCAACCGTATGGACCCGGACGTTTACGCCCACCTTTTCCGGCGGCGCGGTCTGGTCCTGCGCGGTGGATTCGGCGCTGCCGCACCCGCCAAGGGCAACAAGCCCAAGGCACAAGCACAAAAGGCCGAGTAGTCTCAGCGGCATTGGTTCAACTCCTTGATGGCCCGGATTCCTCCGAGCGAAAATGCAATAATGTGATCCGCCAATTGGGCGAGATTGTCTTCCTCTGCAAGGGCGACCACTTCCTCCGGGATGTGGGCGATGCCCAGAAAATATTGGATACACTGCCCGACAATGCTGTCCGCCGTAAAGTGGACAACACGCTCGGGCGCATCCCCCAGCAGCTCCGCGACAACGGCGCGGAAATAGCGCTCCTCCTCGCACCACTGTTCAACCCGGAGCGTTGCGCCGGAGCTTGGTTCCGCCAGCTCCATCAACACAATGCGCGTGCGGCGGATCCACATTTCGCGGTCCTCCAGCGCGCCGCAAAAGATGCGCCGCAGCATCGCGTTGATAAAAAAGCGGAGCCGCGCTTCGGCAGGCTGCAGCTCAACCTCCGGCGTGCGGTACGGGTGCGACCTGTTCAGGTTTTCAATCCACCCGCGGAGCACCTGCGTGTAGAGCGAGCGCTTGTCTCCAAAGTGGTAGTTCACCGCCGCAGGATTGGCACCCGCGCGCGAACAGATGTCCCGAATTGTCGCTTTGCGAAAACCCTTTTGCGTAAATACGTCCGATGCGGCGGCCAAGATTCTCGCCTTGGTCCCGCCGTCTGTCTCCAAAACCTGCCCCATGTCCCTCACCCTCTCTTCAACTCTTCGTCTCTCTTAAATGCTGTTTCAAACAGTGTTTGAAATTGGTGCTGGCGTCAAGTGAGAAGTGCGGGACAGGGTAAGTCGTTACGCAGGAGGCAAGAAGATGCCTCCGGCGGCTCAAGGGTATGATACCCTTGAGAATCCCCAGAATTTTTCGGACGGAAGCCGTCCAAAAAATGGGGGTGGGGTTATGGCGGAGTGTTGTGCTTGTGCCCCGCGTTGGTGGGGCGGCAATGCGGGGGCGTGCGAGAGGCCGCGTGGACAGTGAGGGACGTGGCGTATGAAGAGGATTCTTAAGGATGAAATCCTTAAGCCTGCGGAGCATAAAAAAGTAGGGCGCAATCTCCTCACTAACTGCGTTCCGGCAAGGCCTCCGGCGTACAGCAGGAGGCGCAGGCGAAGCAGTGGGTGCCGGTGACGATACGGCGGTGCTCCATAGCGTCTGGGTCAAAGAGCTTGATATGGGCGCCTTCGCCGTGGTTGCTGGGCAGGTTGAGGGCTTGGTTGTAGTCGCAGTCGTAGAGGGTGCCGTCCCAGCCGATGTTGATTTGGTGGCGGCACATGAGCGCGGGGATATTGGAGCCGTTGCACGAGGCCTCGCGTAGCTGCATGTATTCCTCTTCCATGTCATGCACGCGCAGAAGCTCCAAATACCGCGCGAGGGAGACGTTGGTGGAGGTGATAAGACGGTTGAAGGTGATGCCGTGGCGCTCGCTGAGTTCGTCGCGGTAGGCGTTTTCCATGCGCTGCTGGGCTTCGGTGACGAAGGGGCCGAGGGGCTGGTTGAAGATGAGGTCCAGCTGCAGGTGTTCGTCCGTGCCGTAGCCCAGTTGGTTGAGGCGGCGCAGCACGTCGAGGCTGCTTTTGAACATGCCGTTGCCGTTGGTCTGGCAGGCGTTTTCGTCGAGGTAGCAGGGCATGGACGCCACAAGGTGTACCCGGTGCAGCGCGAAGAAGTCCGGCAGTTCATCCAGCCCTTCCACAGTCATGGCCGTAAGGTTGGTGCGCACCTGCACGGTGTGCGACTGCCGCAAAAGGCGGATAAACCGCTTGAGGTGGGGGTTCAGCTCCGGCGCGCCGCCTGTAATGTCCACCAGCGCGGGATGCACCTTGTCCGCCGCGTCGAGGATTGCTTCCTGCACACTCCATCCCATGATTTCCCGCCGGTCGGGCGAGCAGTCCAACTCGCAGTGCCGACAGGCCAGATTACAGCGAAGGCCAACGTTCACCTGAAAGACGGAAATGTCCTCCGCCGTCATGGTCCGGTCCAGATGCCGGGTGAGGGTGTGCATGCGCTCCTCCTGCCTGATGGTTTGAGAAATTCCGCCGCGTTAGAGTTTTCGCGCCAGCTCGATGATGGCCCTCATGAATGCGGGAAGGTCGTCCGGCTTGCGGCTGGACACTTGGTTGCGGTCCACAACAACGTCCTTGTCGAACCACGAGGCCCCGGCGTTGACGAGGTCGTCCTTGATGCCCGGTGTCGACGTGCAGTCAAAGCCATTCATGATGCCCGCCGAGATGGGAATCCACCCGCCATGGCAGATGTGCGCCACCAGCTTGCCCGCTTCGTGGATGTCGCGGGTCAGGCGCTTCACGCTGTCCAGCCGCCGCAGTTTGTCCGGGGCAAAGCCGCCGGGGATGACCAGCATGTCAAAGTCTTCGGCCTTCAGGTCGTCCGCCGCAACATCCGATGTGCACGGATATCCATGCTTGGACGCGTACACCGTCTGCCCCTCTGGGCCAGCCAGCGTCACCACCGCCCCCTCTTCCTCAAGGCGGTACTTCGGGTACCACAGCTCCTGGTCCTCGTATGTGTCCGCAACAAACATCAAAACGCGTTTTCCTGCTAATCCGGGCATATGTGACTCCTGCTCCATTTTGTGGCGGTAGCCGCCATAGAGTGCTGTTGCAAGCGTACAGGATACGCCATGCAACACACTGGCGCAAGAGGGGGCCAGCGTTTTGGGCGGGAAGTTGCGCGTTGGGGTGGTGCGGGCGTGCGGCAGGGAGAGAGAAGAGGCCTCCGGCGGCTCAAGGGTATGATACCCTTGAGAATCCCCAGGATTTTTCGGGCGGAAGCCGCCCGAAAAATAGGGTGGGGTGGGTTTTAGCCGTACGCTTGGCCTGTGCCCCGCGTTGGTGGAGGTGCGTTGTGGGGGCCAGATAGAGGCCGCGTGTTCGGAGCGTAGTACTGGCGTATAAATGGGATCGTTAAGGGCCCGCGGCCCTTAACCAGCGCTGCTATCTTAATCTCTAAGGCCCTTCGTCCTTTCAGGCCGAACGGACTAAGAGCTTAAGTCGCCGGAGGCCCTTTAAGCTTAGGTCGCGGGAGGCATCACAAGCCCCGCGCAACCACCGCCATTCAGCCATGCTTGCCATAAATGTCACGTGATACGGGCTTTTCAGGGCGGGCGGGGCATGATACAAGGCCGCCGATACAGGAGAAAGTTCTTCCATGCGAATACTGTCTTTGCTCATGTTCCCTGTTTTGTTCTTGGCATCCGCTGGCGCGGTTGTTGCGCTGGATATTGGCTTGCCGCCGGAGGTCGCGTCCACGGCTCCGTATGTGATGGCGGTGCTTGGCGGCCTGCTGAGTTGGCGGTTTAAGCGCAGCCGCTGCGTGTTTGCCATGGCGCTTTTGGCCTTGGGCTTTTGGTTTGTGAATACGTTTATGCAGGCGGGCGTGGGCGCAGATGCGTTGGGGCAGGTGGCCTATGCGGCGTACGCGTGTGCGTTTCCGGTCTTTGGGCTGTTGCTGGCGATTATGGGCGACCGTGGCCTCGTGACGCCGTGGGGCATCCTGTACCTTTCGACGGCGGGACTACTGACGGCATGTGTTTTTGCCGTGACGGATGGCTTCTTTGGCCTGATGAGCTACGAGGGCGTGGCGGGCATTCAGGTGGCTGTCGCCAAAGTGCTGCACGCGCGCCTGCTGCCGCCGTGGGCGGATAGCTGGACGTGGCTGCCACAGCCTGCGCTGGTTGGGTTTTTCTTTGCAGGATGTATCTTTTTGATACTGACCATCGTGCGGGAGGAACCGCTGGATGGCGGCTTTTTGGGGCTGATTCTTGGCGTTGGCGCGGGGCTTCACTCTGCGGGCAGCGGGCAGGCTCCGGCGCTGTTCTTCTCGGCGGCCGGGGCGTCGCTTATTGCGCCGCTGTTTCAGGACTCGTACCGCATGGCGTTCTTGGATGAGCTGACGGGCTTGCCGTCGCGCCGGTCGCTGGTGGCGGACTTTAAGAAGCTGGGTGGCCGATACGCCGTCGCCATGGGCGACGTGGATCATTTTAAGAAATTTAATGATACGTACGGACATGACGTGGGCGACGAGGTCCTGCGCATGGTGGCGAGTAAGCTGGACCGTGTGACGGGCGGCGGCTGCTCGTATCGGTATGGCGGTGAGGAGTTTACGATTCTGTTCCCCCGCGCTGATGCGGCGGAGGCGTTGCCACACCTTGAGGCGGTGCGCGCGGCCATCGAGAACGCGCCGTTCACCCTACGCTCCAAGAACCGCCCGGAAACCAAGCCCAAGAAGCCGAACAGCAAGAATGCGGGGAATAAGACGGTCTCCGTGACGATTTCCATCGGCGTGGCCCAGCGTACGGACTCGCGCCAGTCGCCCGAGGACGTGCTGAAGGAAGCGGACAAGGCGCTGTACAAGGCCAAGCAGAAGGGCCGCAATCAGGTCTTTGCCGCGTCGTAGGCAAGAGAAGAAGAGGGGTAAAAAGCGGCCCTTGTGGGCTGAAAACGCCAGCGCCCCGGAAGCAGTGAGCTTCCGGGGCGCTGGCGTTTTGTGCGTTTGGCGGTGCGGACGGTGAGGTGCGCGTTAGCCGCCAAGACGCACGCGGATGCCGTGCTCGCAGGCGTGAACGTCATAATGGGCAAGTTGGTCGGGCGTGGTGTCGATGACGGTGCGCACAACGCTGCGGCCCGGATGCACGCCGGTGCGGATGCGCGTGGCGTGGGTGGAGGAGACGGGAAGCTCCTTCATGGCCGGGGGGAGTTCGCTTTGGGCAAACAGGTCCACAACGATGCGCGCGGGATTGTCGAGGGCGAAGGCGGAAAAACGCGGGGATGCGCCGCGCGAGGCGATGTGCACGTCAAGGCGCGAGCCGCTCTCGGTGAAGTTGATACCGGTGATGATGGACGCATCGGTGAAGGCGCCGCCGGGGATGGTTGAAGCCGTGGCGGCGTGCTCGGGGGCGGACGCGTCAGGCTGATGACGCGGGGTAAAGGTGGCGCCGTTTCGGGCAGGCTGCGCCGCGTCGTCCGGGGAGGGGATGGAAAACAGCGAGTCCGGATTGATGACGGTGTGCGAAACGCTTTGCCGCACGTACCAGCGCTGCTCAGGCGCGCTGGACGGGTGCAGATACATGTTCACCCCGGCGCAGGCAGCGCCAAGAACAAGAGCGGTGCAGAGGATGCGAGCGATTTTCCCCATAAGGTCCCGTTGAAAACTCCGGCCCGTCCGCAGTGGACGGGCCGGAGGTGATGGTGGTTGAAACGTGCTTGCCTCGCGGCGTCAGCCCGGTGTGAGGGGCGGTGGCCGCGTGCGGCGCTAGCCCTTGGTGGCGGACTGGTCCGGAGTCGGCTGGGCCTGAGGCGCGGCGGCTTCGGATGCCTTGTTGATGCTGGCCTGTGCGGCCTCGTCCACGACGGGGGCCTTCGGTGCGGCCGGGGTCTCTCGCAGGGCGCTGTGGTCGCCCGGTGCGGGCGTGGCCTTTTGGGCGGGCGTTGCAGTGGACTGTTCGTCCTGCGCCGCGTCTTCAGCGGCGGAACCGGGGGCCTGCGCCGGAGCGGTGTCCTCATGAGTTTCACCGGCTGGAGTGGACTCCGGAGTCATGGTCGCGGGAAGCGTCACGGGGCGGGCTGTGTCACCTTCGGGCGCGACCTCGTCTGCGGCAGGAGCCGGAGCGATGGTCCCATTCGCCTCATCAGCCGGAGCTATGCCGGGCGCGAGGTGAGAGTCCGTGGCGTCGGGAGTTGTGGCGTTCGGTGCCGCGCCGGGCAAGGGTGAGGCGGGAAGGATGTCTTCCTCGGCCGCGCCGCCCTTGGTGACGTCGGAGAGCCACTTCATGGCGCTCTTGAACATGCCGGTGCCTTCGTTGTCCTTTTTCACTTCGCCTTCGGGTGTGTTCCAGGTCTCCCAGAACTCGGAGAAGGTGTCTGTGATAGCGGCCCACGTTTTGGCCAGCGCGCCGGGCGTGGCGTTTACTTCCGCCGGTGCGGTGGTCAGGCCCGGACCTGTGGTTGCGGGCATGTCCATGGCGCCATCGTTGCCGCCCACGGTCACCGTGGCGCCGGGCGCATTGGTTGCGGGGGCGCTGGTGGTATTGCCTGCCGGGGCCGTCTGCTGCGGGGCTGGTGCGGCCTCGGGCGCGGGAGCCGGTTGGATTGGCTGGACAGGTGCAGGCTCTGCCGCAGGCGCGCTGGGCGCGGGCGCGGCCTTGGGCTGCGGCGTGGGAGCGGGCTGGGTGGCGTTCTGCTCCAGCGCCGGAGTGGTTTCCGGAGCCGGGGCTTCGGCGGGCGCGCCGCCCTCGGGGGTGTTCACCAGCAGCACGTAGGGGCGGTCCACCACCCACTGCTCATGCACCACGCGCAGGTTGGCGGGGCGGTTGTCCCACGACTCCCAGTAGCGCCGCTGCATGCCAAGAACGAATTTGTCCTCGGTGCGGGCCATTTCGGCAAGGCGCGGCAGGTCCTGCGTTTCAAGGATGTTGGAGCCACAGTAGTAGGTGTAGACACCGGAGTAGATTTTGTAGGCCGCGGGGGTGTAGCCCTCGGCGATGTACTCGCCCATCAGCTCACCCTGTTCCTTGGGGCTCATCACGGCGTCCAGTTCTGGCACGGCAATGAAGGCCAGCGGCTGCACCCAGATGGTCATCAGGATGCCAAGGGTCAGCAGGGCGGGGCGGATATCCCAGCGGGAGACAAAGCGCCACAGCAGGGCCGCGATGATGATGTTGACCACCGCCAGCACGTAGATGCCCTTGAGCACGATGGGCCACTGGGTGAACAGGTTCGCCAGCGCAACGCCAACGCCCAGCACAGCGAACAGCCCGGCCACAAAGAGCACCAGCTTGCGCGTGCGCGCCGCGTCAAAGCCGAGAACGGTGCGCGCGGTGAGCAGGGCAAGGATGGGGAAGAGCGGCATCAGGTAGACGACAATCTTCGTGCTGAGGCAGGTGAGCAGAACAAAGCCGGAAATCAGTGCGCACCACAGGTAGCTGAGGCCGGAGCCTGTGGTGCAGACATCGGCCTTGCGGGCGTACCACAGCTCCTTCCAGAAGGAGCGGGTCAACAGCCGCTTGAAGGGCAGCAGCACCACAACGAAGGTCCACGGCAAAAATGCGGCCGGGAACGTGGCAAAGTAGTGCCAGAAGGGCTGCTCGTGGTGCGAGGCGTCTACCGCGCGGCGGTAAATCTGCTTGTAGAAGATGTTTTCCACAAGGGCGTGCTCGCCGGAGAACCACGCGGCGGCAATCCAGCCAACCAGGATGGCCACAGCCGCGCCAAAGCCCACCAGCACGTCGCGGCGGACAAGGCGGCTCAGGCGGCCACTCCATGCCAGATACACCACGGAGGCCAGCACCGGGAACACAAGCCCCAGCGGGCCTTTGGTCAGGGTCGCCAAGGCGGCGAGCACAAAGCCCGCCACGGTCCAGCCCATGGCGCGCTCACGCTGCCACGCGCGGAAGAGACAGATGTGCGAAAAGGTTATAAGTCCTGTAAACAAGAGGTCCATGCGCGAGTAATGCGTCAGGGCCACGAAGTAGAAGCAGGTGAGCAGGATAAGGCCTGCGGCCAGTCCATTTTCCCTGCCGCCTTTCAGGACGAGATGGTTCATGCACAGCATGCCCACCAGCACCACCAGCGCGCTGGCGGCGGCTCCGGCAAAGAACAGCGCGGGCTTCGCCCCGCCGAAGATGGGCAAAAACGCCGTGAGGAACCAGAAGTAGACGGGAGGCTTATCCGGGTAGGGCACGCCGTTCAGGTACATGACAAGCCACTTGTGGGCGTCAATAACATGCTCAAAAACGTTGGCGTAGCGGATTTCATCCGAGAACCACAGGGCGCGGGTGTCCAAAGAGGGCAGGGTCTGCGCCGCGAGGATCAGGCCGAGTATCGCCAGTGGGAGCAGTGCGGACACGCTCCACAGTCGCGAGAGGAACTTATTCATGGGCTGTGGTTTCCTTTTTGAGTCCGAAAGCATAGATGGCCCAGGCCGTAAAGGCGCCGTACATCCAGCCGAAGAAGACATCGGACGGGTAGTGCTGCATCAAATAGATGCGTGTCAGGGCCATAAGCGCCAGAGCCATTCCGAGGGCCAGCGTCAGCCACGCCTTGCGCCGCCAAAAGGCCAGCGCCAGCGCCGATGTGGTAAAGTCGGCAGTGTGGCCGGAGGGCAGGGAGTGGTAATGCGGATTCAGCGTCAGCATGTGGAAGACGCTCTCGCCCGTCATGGGGCGCGGACGGCCCAGCACCATTTTGGTGATGTTGAGCAGAGCGAGGTTGATGAGCAGCTGAAAGGCCACATAGGTCAGGGCGAAGCGGGTGAGGTCGGTATTCTTGGTGCGCACCCCGTGAACGAGGATGCCAAGAAATGTGACGTAACACGCGGGGTTGCCCCAGTCGGTAATGACGTTTGCGGTGAGGCGCAGGGCCTCGTGTGTATTTTTGTGTATCCGTACGCTTTGCATCAGGGCATCTTCCCCGCCGAAGGCGTAGGGAAGCGCCGCCGCCAAAGCGAGTACCGGCAGTGAGCCGAGCACAAAATGCCAAAATGGGGTGTGTGTTCGCATGTGGCGCTTATAGGGCATGGAGATAGCCGTGGCAAGCGCGGCGAGGCGCGGGCGCGATGTGCCCGCAGGAGGAGACGCCGCCGCCATGGCAGATTCTTGATGCAATGCCTTGAACGTTTTCCTATAGTGTGAACAGCACAGAACCCGGCGTGGTCTTATGGACGGCAACGCTGCGGAATGCTGAAGAGTATTTTGCGTTTGGAGATGAAGATGTACAGGTTTTTTACGACTCTCGCAATCGTCCTGCTGGCTGTAGGTCTGGTCTGGCAGCACCGTAGTGTGACCCGCCTTGCGGCGGAGCTTGCTGACTCGCAGTACAGAATGGAATCCCTGGAGCTTGAAGTCGCCAAGAAGCACGACATGGCCGACCTCTTTTATCGCTTCATTGTGAATAACCACAAGAGCATTCAGGAGCTTCGGCGTTCACGGCTCTTGACGGTGACGGCCTACAGCCCGCGCATCGGCGAAACTGACGACAGCCCCAATTACACCGCCACCAACCGCCGGGTGCGGCACGGCATCGTTGCGGTCTCGCGCGATTTGTTCAAGGCGGGGTGGGTGTTTGGCAAGAAGGTCTACATCAAGAACTATGGCGTATTCACCATTGATGACCTGATGGCCAAGCACAAGCGGAACCAGATTGATATCTTTATGTTCGACACCGACGCCGCCCTGCAGTTTGGCAAGAAGCGGCTGGAGGTGCACCTTATTGATCTTTAACGCCCAGCGCGCGCTTAAGCCCGTCGAAATACTCGTACTGCTTGATGCGCTCGCCAATCCAGATGCCGATGACGACGCCTGCGGTGTTGGCCAGCATATCGGACCATGAGGTGTAGCGCCCCGGCACAAAGTGTTGGCCTACCTCAAGGGCCGCGCCCAGCAGCACCATGCTCCACGCGGCGGTAATGGCAGGCCCACGCGTTTTGAATGCGCGCAGGGCCAAAAGCGCCAGCCAGCCGTAGGCAAGGGCGTGCTCTACAAGGTCGATGTGGTCAAGGTCGATGGGGCGCGGGGGTGTGGGCATAAGGGAGAGCCAGCACACGCCGACGACGGATGCGGCCCACAAACAGAGCATCGGTACCGAATACTTTTGGGACATTGGCTTTTGTGGGGTTGAAGGTGAAGGATGTCGCTTGGGTATACATTGTGCCCCTGTCCCTTGCAAGGGGTGACCAAAAAAACGCCCGGCACCAGTGGTGCCGGGCGTTTTGTCGTGCCTGAGGAGCGGGGCGGCGCGCCTTGGGGCGCGCTGTGGCCGCGCGGGGCGGGTCAGGCCGCGCTAGTGCTGGCCTGCGCGCCAAGGATGGAATCCATCAGCGCTACCTTGTCCAGCACGCGGCCGGTGATGTCCTTAAACCGCCGCATGTCCGCCGGAACGGGATGCTGGGTAAACCGCGCCATGCCCGCCATGTCCATGACCTCGTTGTAGAGGTAGGGCAGATAGAGCGGGTCTTGGCGCAGGAAGTAGACGAGGCTTTGCAGCTGTTCCAAAATAGCGCTCTTGTTGCGTGTTGGCTTTTTGTAGAGTTTTTCGAGGCGTTTTGTTGCGGCTTTGAGGGAGGTCCGCCACGTTTCGAACCGACGCTCAAAGACCGGACGCGGCAGGCTTCCGCGCGCCGCCGCAATGCAGGCGCTGATGCGGCCGTGGGTGGTTGGCAGGTCCGTCAGCAGGGTGGCGGCTTCGTCAACGGTGACGCGGCGTGTTCCGGCGATGGGCAGGCCGCCGCCGTAGATGTTGGCGACATTCAGCCCTAGGCGGGCGATGTCGCGCTCCATGTCGCGCTTGGACGTCAGGTAGGACATGGTGGAGTAGATGGTGTTGCCGTCCGCGTCCTTTTCCTTGATGTGCCGCTTGGGGTCAAAGACGCGCGTCGGGCGCGCGGCGTGGTGCCCTGCGGCGTGGCTGCGCTCGGCGCTCCACGCGTAGTCCTGCCCGGCCAGCACAAAGTCCTTCACGCCGCACCACGACAAAAAGCGCAGCAACGCGACGTTGACGTTGCCGCCCGCGTCAAAGACGGGTTCGGTCTTGTTGAGCACAAATGTCGCCAGCCCGCCCACGGTCCACAGGGGAAGTGTGGGGCCGGGGTAGCGCTCCACCACGTCCGGGCGAACCTTGGTGGAGTAGATGAGCGGAATGTCCGCCGCCCAGTTCATATCCAGCTTGTTGAAGACCTTGAGCATGCCGCCGCTGTAGTCGAGGGCCATGCACAGGTGCGGCGTGATGCCCGCGGCCTGCAGGGCGGGCAGGGTCTGCATGGAGGTGACGATGAGCGCGTCCGTCTCCATGGCCGCAAGGCGCGGCCCAACGTCATTGAGCGACGGTCCCGCGCCGACCATCAGCGCGGTTACGCCGTTCCCTTTGCCCTCAAGGGAGCGCAGGGTGCCGTCGTGGAACGAGCGCGCAAAGTTGTGCAGTTCGTTGCCGACCATGTCCTCCTGCCGCCGCCGCAGGGTGTTCAGCTCCACGGTGATGCCTTCCAGCATGCGTTTGATGATGCCGGTCCAGCGGGCGTATTCCGGCCCAATCTGTCTGCTTGGGAAGTCGGAGTGCATTTTCACCGCGCCATGGGTGAATTGCAGGCTGAGCTGTCCAAGATGATGGGAGATAAGCTTTTCGTCCGGCGGCAGGAAGGTCACTTGTCCGGAGGCAATCACCTGCGAGTAGTCCGTCAGCGCAAGACAAGCGCCCAGCACCTCGCGCCGTGGTTCCACCACCAGCACGGGATGCGTTGTGGGGGCGGACTGCAGAATTGTGAGCAGGCCGTAGCCGATATTGGTGCCGACGAGGATGGAGGCGTTTTTGTGCGGCGTGTCGCCAAGGTCCAAAGCCCCGTAACAGGCGGTGGGCGACAGGGCGTCGAACAGCGAGCCCCCGGCGCCGTTTGGCAGGTCCACAACGCCATGGCGGTTCGGCCCCACCTCGCCCTTAAGGGCGAGGTGGGCGTCGCCTTCCTCCAAGAGCCACGGCAATACAGGCGAATTCGCCTGCTTCAGCGCGGCGATATTGGTGTCGAGATACCGGTAGAGTTCCATGCACCCTCCTCGTCCGGTGTGGTTTGTATGTTTGGTGGCGCAATATACCGGCAGAACCGTTGCAAGGACTCTGCCACCACCAGAAGGCGCGTGACGGCGGCAAAGGGAGGGATTGGGGCGAGAGGAGAAAAGCCCCGGATGGTGCGGACTTTGGTCAAGACGAGAAAAGCGTAGAGCGCCGAGGCAGTGGGCGCGGAGAAGGGCGGCGGTGCGGGCGCGTCAAACTCTTGGCGTACGCCTTGCGTCAAAAAAGCCCCTGCCCGCAGAGTGCGGGCAGGGGCGTGGAGCCGAAAGTGTGGGAAGGGGCTAGCGTTTGCGCGATTTGCCCACGGCGAACTTTTTGGGGTCCAGCCGGTATTTCTTCACCTTGTAGTTGATGATGCGGTAGCTGGCCTTCAGGTCGCGGGCGGCCTGAAGCATGTTGCCGCGCGCCTTTTTGAGGGCGTCCACCAAGAGTTCCTGCTCGAAGCGCGAGACCGCTTCGCCAAACGACAGGCTGGTGTCCGTGGCCGAGGATTCGGCCGTCTGCAGGCTGGGCGGCAGGTGGTAGGTGCGGATGACCTCTTCATCGCAGATGAGCACCGCACGCTCCATGCAGTTGGCCAGTTCGCGCACGTTTCCGGGCCAGTGGTACTGCTGCAGCAGGTCGATGGCCGGGGTGGAGATGCGTTTGACGTCCTTGCTGTACTCCTCGGAGTAGTGCTGCATGAAGTGCTCGGACAGGGGCAGAATATCCATGCGGCGCTCGCGCAGGGGCGGGATGAAGATGGGGAAGACGTTGATGCGGTAGAACAGGTCTTCGCGCAGGGTGCCTTCCTCCAGCATCTTTTCCAGCGGACGGTTGGTGGCGGTAATCAGCCGCGCATCCACGCGGATGGTCTGCTCACTGCCAATGCGCTGGATTTCGCGTTCCTGAATGGCGCGCAGCACCTTGGCCTGCGCCTCCAGCGACAGTTCGCCAATCTCGTCAAGGAACAGGGTGCCGCCGTCGGCAAGCTCAAACAGCCCTTTCTTATTGCTCACCGCGCCGGTGAACGCGCCCTTCATGTGGCCGAAGAGTTCGGACTCCACAAGTTCGGCGGGCAGTGCCGCGCAGTTGAGCTTGATGAGGGGCTTGGTCTTGCGCGGGCTGACGCCGTGGATGGCCTCGGCCAGCAGTTCCTTGCCGGTACCGGATTCGCCGCGCAGGAGCACTGTGGCGCGGCTGGGGCCAACCTGCGAAACCTGCTGGAGCACCATGCGCATGGGCTTGGATGCCGCCACGATGTTGGGATGGCCGATGGCATCGTCGCCGCCCTGCTGCGCCGGGGGCATGCCCTGCGACATCAGGTGGCGCTGCATGGCCATTTCTTCCTGAATGTTGGCGACTTCCTTGGCAACAAGGGAGGCGACCACCTGCAGGAATTTGGTGTCGGTTTGCAGGTCTTCGGGGTCCCCGGCGGGGACGTCCACGGACAGGGTGCCCAGAATCTCGGTGTGCTCGTCCGCGTCCAGATGCCGCACGGGAACGCTGATGAAGCCGAGGTGCTCCATCTCTTCCTTGGTGCGGCCAAAGGCGAGGTTCAGAAAGGACGGATGGTCCTTCTGAATGGGAACGATGACCGGCTCGCCGGTGTTCATGACCTGTCCCGTCACGCCCTGTCCGGGCTGGTAGGATACCTCGGAATACCTCTGGGAACCGACGGTGATGCTCAGCTTAAGAGAGTTCGTCTCCGGGTCGAAGATGGTAAGAAGGGCGCGCTTGTAGCCGTGGTTCTCGCACAGGGTGCGCAACAGCGCCTTGAGTCCGGACTGGACTACACCCTGTGGACCAAGACCCTCCACGATATTGATCAGCGTGTCGAAATACGCGGCCTGCCGCTCCGGCGTGATAGCTTGACGTGTCATCGTTTCGTTGTGTTGTGCGGGGAGCTAGTGCGGCTCCCCGCATTTAATGGTTATGAGACGGCCTGAACCCCAAGGTCGATGGCTTTAAGGTTCATGTCGACGATTTTTGCTTTCAGCCGTGCTTTCACGGCGTTTGCCAGGTCTTCGGGCGTCAGGGGCAGTGCGCCGCTGGCGCAAGCCGCGCCAAGCAGGGCAAGGTTGCCGCACTGGAGTGCGCCCGCTTCCAGCCCAAGGGTGCGGCAGGGCAGAAAATGCGCCTGCGCCGCACAGGCTGTGGCCCGCTCCCGGATGGAACCGAGGTCGGGGTAGCTTTCGCGGCCCATGGTCACGCCGATGGGCATGATGGGCTCTTCATTGGAGATGATGGTGCCGCCCTCGGGGACGAGGTAGGGCAGGGCGCGCAGGGTCTCCAGCGGCTCAAAGCCGAGAAGGACGTGCGCCTCGCCGTGGCTGATGCGCGGGCTGCGGTAGCCGCCCAGCAGCAGGGCGGATTCCACCACGCCGCCACGCTGCGCCATGCCGTGCACCTCGCCCGCCGTAACGGGGATGTTCTTGTCCATGGCGGCCTGTGCCAAAATGATGGTCGCGGTGAGGGTGCCCTGACCGCCGACTCCGGTGAGGAAGACTCGTGTCTTGGTCATGGCTAGCTCCTTTTCCGTGCCTTGATGTCGGAACAGACCTGCAGGCAGAACATGCATCCCGCACACTGCTGTTCGTCAATGGAAACCCCGCTCTCGTCCTGACGGAAGGCGGGACAGGCAAGGTCGGTCAGGCACTTGGCCACGGCCTCGGTCTGCTTGGTCACATAGGCCGCGTTGGGGCGCGACTTGCGCAGGGTGCGCTTGGCAAACAGCACGCAAGGCTCTTCGGCGATGAGGACGCGCACGCCCTTCATGCCTTTCAGTTCCTCAATGGTGCTGCTGGTCTTTTTGAAATTGTAGGGAGACACGCGGCGGATGTGCTGGACGCCGCATCCGCGTACGATGGCCTCAATGTCCACCTGCGAGGGATTTTCGCCGTGTACGGTAACCTCTACGCCGGGGTTGGGCTGGTGCCCGGTCATGGCGGTGGTACGGTTGTCCAGGATGACGATGAGCACGTCGCGCTGGTTGTACACCGCGTTCACCAGCCCGGTAATGCCGGAGTGGAAGAACGTGGAATCGCCGATAAAGGCCACAACAGGCTTGTCCTGCGCCGCGGCAAAGCCGCTGCCCGCGCTGACGGACGAGCCCATACAGAGCAGGAAGTCCGCGGCGGAAAGGGGCGGCAGAATGCCAAGGGTGTAGCAGCCGATGTCCGAGGAGTACACCGCGTCATCGCCAAAGGCCTGACGCACGGTGTAGTACAGCGCGCGGTGCGAGCAGCCCGCGCACAGGTTCGGCGGGCGCATGGGCAGTTGTTCGGGCGCGGGGGACTCGGTGTTGGTGTCCGTGTCGCCAAGGAAGGCCGCAACGGCGGAGCGCACAATGCGCGTGCAGTATTCGCCCTGACGGGACAGGTGCGTGCCCTTGCCGGAAATCTCCACGCTGATGCCGTGCTTCTGGGCGAGGGTGCGCAGGGCGTCCTCCACCAGCGGCTCGCCTTCCTCCACCACGAGGACGCGGTCCACGGAGCGCAGGAAGTCGGTGAGCATGGTCTCGGGCAGGGGATAGGTGAGGCCAAGGCGCAGCACCTTGCACGCGCCGTCGAACTGGTCTTCGGCCAGCACGTCATCCACGTAGGCGCGCGCCATGCCGGAGGCCACAACGCCGACGGTGGCATCGCCGGAAACGCTGTTCCACGGCGAGGCTTCCACGTCCTTGCGGATGGCGTCCAGATTCTCCAGCAAAACGCCGTGACGCACACGCGACACGGCGGGAACGGGAACAAAGCGTCCCGGATTTTTGGTGAACTCGGGGCCGTGGATGGCGCCCGGACGCGGGCCAAAGTCCACAGGGCCGCGAACATGCGCCACACGGGTGGTGGTACGCAACATCACGGGCTGTTCGTGCTTGCGGGACAGCGCAAAGGCGTCGCGCGTCATGTCTTTGGCTTCCTGCGCGGAGCATGGCTCGAAGACGGGCATCCCGGCAAGGCGGGCGTAGTAGCGGTTGTCCTGCTCGTTCTGGCTGGAGTGGCAGCCCGGGTCGTCCGCCGACAGCAGAACAAGGCCGCCGGGAGTGCCGATGTAGGCCAGCGTCATCAGCGGGTCCGCCGCGACGTTGACGCCCACGTGCTTCATGGTCACGAGGGTCGGCGCGCCGGCAAGGGCTGCGCCGCCGCCGACTTCCAGAGCCACTTTTTCGTTAACGGAGTACTCGAAGGTGAAATCCCCGTCCGGGGCCAGCCGGTAGAAGGTATCCGGCACCTCGGAGGACGGCGTGCCCGGGTAGCAGCTGACGAAAGCGACACCTGCTTCAAGGGCGCCGCGCACGATGGCTTCGTTGCCCAAGAGCAGATGCCGCTGTCCGCCGTCCGAATTCAGAAGCGGATGAGACATGTTACAGATTCTCCCTATGCATAGTGTATCGAAAAACCTTCGGGGTGTTGCGAACCCTTAGGAGTTTGTGGACAGTGCGGCCTTCAGCTCGGCAACTTTGCCTTCGATGAAGCCCTTGTTGCGGGGGGACGCCTCGGCGAGCAGTTCCTCGTAGGCGGCAAGGGCGGACTTGAGGTCGCCGATGCTTTCGGAGAGGCTGGCCTTCTCGCGCAGGATGATGGAGGCAAAGGACTCGGGAGCCGTGGCCTTTGCGCCGTCCAAAATGGCGATGGCGTCTTCGGTGCGGTCCAGCTTGGTCAGCTCGTTGGCCTGCGCGATGGCGGCGACGGTGGACAGGCCATTGCCTGCCTTGGCAATCTTGCCAAGCTCTTCGGCGGCGCGCTCATGCTGGCCGGACTCGGACAGTGCGCCAGCCAGCTCCAGGCGGATGCCGGTGTGCATGTCCTTGGGGGCGGTGCTTTCAAAGTTCATCAGTGCTTCAACGCGCTGGGCTGCGGGCTGGGCGATGATGGATGCCAGCTGTGCTTCGGCCTCGGCGCGCTTTCCTTCCTGCACGTGCTTGTAGATGGCGGTGCCGCCCACGGCGAGGATGAGGACCGCGATGCCGGCTAGGATGAACCGGATGTTGTCGACGATGGCCTGAAGTACGGGATGCAGCGCCTCAGGGGCATTTTCAAGAAGTTCTTCGGCAGTTGCGCCCTGCGGTGTGCTTGGTGCGTTGTCCGTCATTGTGGTCTATCCTCCATTACGTACGTATTGACTTGCTTGCTGGATTTCGCAAAAAAACAAAGCGACCCCGATTAAAGGGACTGTATTTTTACTGATGGTTTACAGAAATGTCAAAAGAAGTCTACTGGGTTTTGCGTCATTTTTGTTGTACCCCTTTTTGATTGGATTTCAAGGAGTTTTCACGACTTACGCTCGGCAGCGCCACGAGGGTGCGTTTTTTGACCCGAAGCCTGACCGTGTTGCCGCTGCCTGCGGCTCAAGGAGATGCATATGGGAACCAGTGAACTGATGGAAGGCCTCGGACGCAGTGCCAAGCAGGCCGCGCGCCGTATGGCTGTGGCGTCCGCCGCAGACAAGGTGGCCGTGCTTGAGCGCCTTGCCGCACTGCTCGAACAGGAAGGCGACGCCATTGCCGCCGCCAACGACAAGGACCTTGCCGCCGCCGAGGCCGCGGGCATGGACGCCCCGCGTATGGACCGCCTGCGCCTGACGCCGCAGGTTATCGCCACCATGGCCGAGGCCTGCCGCATTGTTGCCGCGCAAAATGACCCGGTGGGCGAAATTGAGCGCATGTGGCAGCGCCCCAACGGTTTGCAGGTGGGTAAAATGCGCATCCCCCTCGGGGTTGTGGCCATGATTTTCGAGTCCCGTCCCAACGTCACTGTGGATTCCGCCATCCTCTGCCTGAAGGCAGGCAACGCCGCCATTTTGCGCGGCGGCAAGGAAGCCTACCACTCCAATCAGTTTCTGGCGTCCCTCATCCACCGGGCGCTGGAGGAGCGCGGCTTGCCCGCCGAAGCCGTGCAGGTTGTCCCCACCACGGACCGCGAGGCCGTCACCGCCCTGTGCAAGCTGGACGAGTATGTGGACGTTATCATCCCGCGCGGCGGCGAAGGGCTTATCCGCGCCGTTGTGGCCGAAGCCACCATGCCCGTGCTGAAGCACTACAAGGGCGTCTGCCACGCCTACGTGGACAGCGGCGCCGATGTGGACCGCGCCGTGAACGTCATCCACAATGCCAAAGTCTCCCGCCCCGGCGTCTGTAACGCCCTTGAGTGTGTTTTGGTGCACGCTTCCATGGCCGAGACCGTGTTGCCCCGCATTGGCGAGCGCCTTGCGGCCGATGGTGTGCATTTTCGCGCTTGCCCGCGTGCGTTGCCGCTTCTTGGGTCCATGGCCGTTCCGGCCGCAGACGAGGACTGGGGGCAGGAATTCCACGCCCTTGTTCTGGCCGTGAAGGTCGTCGATTCCATGGACGAGGCGTTGGACCACATTGCCGCGCACGGCTCCAACCACACCGAAATCATTCTGACGCAGGACCACGACCGCGCCATGCGTTTTCTGCGCGAGGCCGATGCGTCCATGGTGGCGGTCAATGCCTCCAGCCGCTTTAACGACGGCGGCGAGCTTGGCCTTGGCGCCGAAATCGGCATTAGCACCTCAAAGCTGCATTCCTACGGCCCCATGGGCGTGACGGAGCTTACCAGCTCCAAGTATGTTGTGCTGGGTGCAGGGCAGGTGAGGGAATAGATGGCCTGTGTCGGACTGCTGGGCGGGTGTTTCAACCCCATCCACAACGGGCACGTGCGTCTTGCTCTGGAGATGCTGGAACAGTTGGGGCTGGACCGCGTGGAACTCATGCCCGCCGCTGTGCCGCCCCACAAGCCCGGTGAAGGCATGCTGAGCTTTGCCCGCCGTGTTGAGATGGTGCGCGCCGCCGTAGACGGCATTGATGGGCTGGGCGTCAACTGTATAGAAGCCAAGCGCCCCGGCCCGTCCTACACCGTGGATACGCTGCGTCTGTTGCGCGACATGCGCCCCGAGGATGATTTTTGGTTCATCCTCGGGGCCGGCGACCTGCGCGTGCTCCCCAACTGGGAGCGCGGGATGGAGATTCCGGCGCTGGCGCATTTGGCTGTCTCCAACCGTGTGGAGGACGACCTTGAGGACGTCCGAGCCTTTGTGGGCAGCGCGTGGCCGGACGCCATTGAGGACGCCACAGGCACGTGGCGGTTTGCCGGGGGGCGCACTTTATCTTTCGCCAACGTGCCACGGCTGGACATAAGCTCCTCGCAGGTTCGCGAAAAGTGGTGCGCCGGCCGCTGCGTGCGCGCTCTTGTGCCGGATGGCGTGGAGCGGCTGATGCGGACGCATGCCGGGGAATTGAGCGGCGTGTGGGGGTGTGTGTAGGCTGGGCATGGAGGTGTTGGGGCTGGGCGTGGAGGTGCTGCGCCATGGTTCAATACCTCCGGTGGCTTAAGGATTTCATCCTTAAGGATCCTTTATTGGGGGATGGTTTGGGGTGAGTGGGGTGAATGTTTTGTGCGCCCGGAGTCGTGAGGCTCCGGGCGTTTTTGTGTTGTGTGCTGGGAGTTAGGTGACGTCGGTATCTGGGAGGTCGGCGTCGGTGAGAATGGGAAGGATGTCGTGGTCTGTCGGGTCTGGGAGCAGGGGAGCGTCGTATGGTGTGGCTGTGTCGAAGAGAGGGAGCGCGCCGGATTCGGTGTCTGTGAGCGCGCTGAGAGGGGAGTCGGTGAGGGATGGGGCGTTGTCGTGGTCGACAAAGGGGTGGAGTTCGGTTGGTTCCGCCATGGCAAAGGTGAAGGTCTCTGGTGTGTGGGCATCGTGCTGCGCGTCGTCTGTTACGGGACCGAAGGGGGCTTCAGTGTGTGCGGGCGTGAGGGATGAGAGGGGGGCCTCCGTTGGAGCGTGGTCAGGGGCGGTTTCAGCAGGTGCGGCGGCGTCCTCCAGGTCATGGATGGCGTCCAGCAGGTCTTGTGTGGTCAGGGCGTCGTCGTTGGTGGTGTCGTTGGTGGCGTCATTGGGGGTGAGGCGGGCGGCGAGGTCGTCCGGCAGGGGCGCTTCGTTGTGGAACAGGGCGCTTTCGTCCGCCGTATAGGGGCGAAGTGGGGAAATGTCGCCGCCCGGTGTGATGGTGCGCGCCAGTCCCGGATCCAGCAGGTGCGCCTGCGCAGTGGTCGTGGTGATGGCGGCAGGGATTTCCGCCGGAGCGAAGCAGCCTACAAAGATTTCCGTACCACCTGCGGCAATATCCACACCGCCTTCGTGTAGGGAAATATCGGCATCCGGGAGCACAATGTGAAGGTGCTGCGCCGAAGAATCTTCGGTTTTTTCTACGAGAGCCCTATAGACTCCTGCCGCAATGGCGATAGTGAGAGGGGACGAGGCGACGACATCGCCCTGCGCTGCGGTGAAAATCGACGCGGCACTGTTTTGCGCCTGGAGGAGGGTCGCAGCATCGTCAAATGTGACGCACAGTGTGCTGTCATCTTCTGTGACAAGCGTTTCCTGTGGGTAAACAGGCGATCCTGCAGAAAGGAAACGGAGACCGGTTTCAGATGTAGCATAGGTGCTGCCAGTGGCGTGGATGACTTCTCCCAGTGCTTCCATAGTCATGCTCCATGTTCCGCAGTGGATGTAGATGGCCTAGAGTATGCATAATGTTGCAGCCAAGGGCAATGCATTGTGAAGAAAAACATGCCAAAGTCCTACATCCTGTAATCTCCAAAATGTGGAGACGAAATTTTGGGCTTGGTGCGTCGGCATTTTTGCGGGGGGCACGTTGTGGGCGTGCTGTGCATGGCGCATGGCGCGCGGCGGCGTTTTGCCGGGAAGTGGTGTGGCCTGAAAACGGGGCGGAAAATGCCGCTCCAGTATCCCATTGCGGCAAAAAGCGTGGCCGAACGGTTGTTTGCCGTAAAAATATTGTATATCAGACGGCTGGACTCAATATGGGACACATGCGTCGAAAACCAAGGGAGGCCAGAACCTTCGCGGCGCAAACCCTTGCCTCAGCCTTGAATAGTTTTACCGGATGTGCAATTCATGAATAAGCTGGAAACGCTCTCCGCGCGGGGAATTTCCGGTGGCGGGAGATGCCATGTTTGATACTCCAGACAAAAGGGTGCGTGAGGACTTTGCACGCGCCAAAAGTGCACTGCATAAGGGCAACATCGCGAAGGCGTTGCTCCATGCGGCCTCTGGAGTGCGGCAAATGATGTCCCGTAAAATATTCGGGCGTGCCCGGTTTGAGGTGGAGGTTCACCTGCAGGAATTCCTCAAGGACTTCAACCGGCATCCCGAGGTAAAGGCCTTTATGCGGTCCAAGGGCGTGAAGGCTGGGCCGTATGTCACCTTCCGCCGGGGGACGGAGCGGCAGATTTTCGCCTTTTTTGTCAAGACCCTTGAGGTGCTGGAGGCAAAGGAAAAGGAAGCTGAGGAGGACGCCGAGGCCAAGCGCGCCCAACGTAAGAAGCTCCTCTTTGCCAAGGCGCAGCAGGCCTTCAACAAAAAGGAATTCCCCAAGGGCAAAAGCCTTCTCCGCCACGCCATTGAGGAGTTTGGCCGCGAGGAAGGCGTCCTGCGTGAAGCCGGGGCGCGGATGCTTAAGGCCGGGCTGTATTTCGAGGCCGGAGAAGTGCTGGAAAAGGCGCTGCTCCTCAACCCCCGCGACAGTAAGGCCCTTGCCTACGCCGTGCAGGCTTACAAGAATGCCCGCGAATATCCCAAGATGGAAAAGATGTACCGCTACGCCCTGCGGACCTTTGGGTCACACCCTAAGACCTTGCTGCACATGGCGGAGATGTATATTGAGTGGCGCAAGTACGACGAAGCCTACGACTACGCCAAACAGGCCTACGACGCCGACAAAAGCCTCGCCAAGGCCAAAAAGATTGTGGAACTGACAGAGAAGCGCATTTTCCGCTAGCGCGGTGCTGGTATCATATGCCGTCACGCGAAGGGCCGCCTCCGGTATACCGGAGGCGGCCCTTCGCGTTGGCAAAAGTGATGCGTGTTATGGCTGCGGCGCGGTAACGGCGCGGAAGACGGCGTCTGGCGTGATGTCCCTCATGCACTGGACGCCGCGGTCACAGCCGCGTCCGCCGTGCAGGGAGCAGGGGCGGCAGGGCAGGGCGGATTCCAGCACGGTGTCGTGCTCGCCGCTGGGAAAGAAGCCCCAGTGCCGCGTGGTGGGGCCAAACAGGCCCACGGTGCGGGTGCGCACAGCGGTGCCGAGGTGCATGGGACCGGAGTCGCCCGTGACCAGCACGGAGCACTGCTCCAGCAGGGCGCAGGTTTGGCGCAGGGTGGTGGCGCTGGTGAGGTCGGTGACGCCCTCGGGCGCGGATGCGCCGTAAAGCGGGGCGGGGTCGTGCCCGATAATGAGGCACTGCCATCCGGCGGCAAGCAGCCGCTCCGCCAGCTCGCGCCATGAGTCGTCCGGCCATTTTTTACCGTCGTGCGTGGCGTAGGGATGCAGGGCGGCGATGGGCGCCGCGAGGTTGTGGCGGGACAGAATCCCCCGAGCCTCGGCGCGTTCAGCCTCGCTCAGGTGAATGACGGGGCGCACGGCGGAGGCCGGGACGGTGCCGCGCTCCACGGCGCGGGCGTAGCGCTGCGGGACATTGAGCGATGTCAGGCTGTCCCCCGCCCACTGCCAGCCAAACCGGCCGTACAGCCGCCGCGTCAGCGAAAATTTTGGATACCGCCGCACCGGACCGCGCCAGAATGTGGCCAGCACCATGGACCGCAGGGTGCCGTGCAGGTCGAGAAGCCCCCAGCCGTTATAGCGTGCGGCCAGTTCGCGCGCGGCCTGCACCCATTTGAGGCCCTTAAGGGAGGCGTCCTCGGGCATGACGGTGTTTTCTATGGCCGGGTGTCCGGTTAGCACCGGGGCATTGGGCTTTTTGGTCAGGACGTGGAAGGTCCAGCCGCGTGTGGCATGCAGGTGGTCCAAGACGCCAGTGGTCAGCACCACGTCGCCAAGGGCAGACATACGCACAACAAGCCATGAGGTGGGAAGCGCCTTAGCCACGCGTCTGCTCCAGTGTGGTTCGTACGGCGTCCCACGCGGCGTCGGGTGTGATGCCGCGCATGCAGTCGTGGTGGCCCTTGGGGCACTGCCGGGGACCGTGCAGGGAGCAGGGGCGGCAATCCAGCGGATTTTCCAGCACCGTGGAGTGCTGCCCACGCGGGAAGAATCCAAGTTCGCGCACCGTGGGGCCAAAGATGGCCACCAGCGGCGTGCCCTGCACCCACGCCAGATGCATGGGACCGGAGTCGCCGGACAGGTAGCAGTCCACGCCAGCGATATACGCCCCAAGCTCAGGCAGGCTCAGTTGCCCTGCAAGGTTGGAGACCTGACCGCTGTCCGGCGAGACGCCAGACAGGCGCAGAACCTCTTCAGCAAGGTGGACTTCGTCCGGTCCGGCAAAGAGGAGGACGTGGATGCCCGCGTCGGCGGCGCTGCGCATGACGCTGGCAAAGTATTCCAGCGGCCACTGCTTGGTGGGCCATGTGGAGCCGGGATGAATGCCAAGGGTGGGGGCGTCGATATCCGCGAAAAAGTTTCGCGCGCGCACCCGCGCCTGCGGCGGGAGCACCAGCGTGGGCTTGGTGGTGGACGGAATGCTCAGCGGCTCAAGGAGTTTGCCAAGGCGCTCAATTTCCTCCAACTGGTCAAAGGCGCGGTCCACGGTGTGGGTGTAGAGCCAGTTGTTGAACCATGGGGAATTGTAGCCAATACGGCGGCTTGCCGACGTCCAGCGCGCAATGAGGCCGCTGCGCAGGCTGGTGTGGGGGCTTATCCACAGGTCAAAGCCTTCCTGCGCCAGCGAGCGCCCAAGGCGGTACGCGCCGCGAAGGCCCTTTTCTTTGCCGCGCTTGTCAAAACCGCGCACGGATGTCAGTTCCGGCTGGGCCGTAAACAGGCTGTCCACGCCTTTGCGCACAAAAAAGTGAAGCTCCGCCTCGGGGTAAGCCTGCGAGACGGAGTGGAGAAGCGGAAGGGTCAGGATGGCATCGCCAAGAAAGGCGGTGTTCCAGATGCCGATTTTGATCATGTGACTGATTCGCCGATTGTGGCGTTATGATGTAGAATGAAATCGCATGCCGCGCCAAGGTCGCGGGCAACGACGTGGGGCGCGCCCGCAGGGCGCGGCGAAGGCCGGGTCCAGATGGAGAGCGGCGCGCCAAGGGCGTACTTGTCCAGCTCCCCCGCACCTTTGCCGGTCAGCACCAGAATACTGGCGGCCAGCCCGGCCTCAAGGCCAAAGCGCACGTCTGCGTCCTTGTCGCCAATCATGACAGTGTTCGCCGGTGTCAGCCCATGGTCGGCGGCAAGGCGCGACCACATGCCCGTGGCGGGTTTGCGGCAGTTGCAGGGCGCATCCGGGGCGTGGGGGCAGAAGGCGGTGTCCACAATGCTGACGCCGTAGTCCGCGAGCATGTCACGCAGGCGGGCGTCCACGGCGTGGTAGTCCGCCTCGGGAAAATAGCCCCGGCCGATGCCGGATTGGTTGGTGGCAATGAACAGGCGTATTCCGGCGCGCGCCAAAAGCGTAAGCCCCTCTCCCGCACCGGGAAGAAGTTCAACGCCTGCGGGATCGTGCAGGTAGTGCTTGTCGACGATGACGGTTCCGTCTCGGTCGAGGATGACGTTTTCGATGTTTTCCATAAGAAGAAGATAGGGTATAGGCGGTCTCGCCGTTACGCGTCTCTTTGTGAGCCACAACAGGCGCGGCGTCAAGAGTGGGGCCATGTGCAACTATTATCACTTGCGCGCAGGCGCGGAGCTCTGGTAGACAGCCAAACAGTAAAGAGGAACCTGTGAAACCGCACCAATGCTTGATTAGCGAAAAAATTTCAGAAGCCGGAACCGGTGGAGTCCGCTGTGCTTGAACTCATTCTGGCCATCGTTCTCGCCACCGGGGTCTCCATGTTTTGCTCGGTGAGCGAGGCGGCGCTGTATTCAGTGCCGTGGAGCGTTATAGAGCGGTTAAGAAAGGCGAACTCCAAGTCCGGACACCGCCTCTACGCCCTCAGGATGAATATTGACGAGCCCATCGCGGCCATCCTGACACTGAACACGGTGGCGCACACAGCAGGCGCGGCCATAGCGGGCGCTGCGGCGGACAAGCTCTTTGGCTCCGAGAATCTGCTGTACTTCACCCTTGTGTTCACCGTCATCATCCTTGTGTTTTCGGAGATTTTGCCGAAGACCGTGGGTGTGCAGTATACGCGGACCCTTGCGCCGCTGTTGGCGCGGCCCATGGGTGGGCTGGTCTGGCTCCTTAAGCCCGCCATTTGGGTGCTGGGCTGGGTGTCCAGACTGTGCGAGCCCAAGTCCGCCGGCCCATCGGCCACGGAAGAGGACATCACCGCCCTTGCCGCGCTCTCGCGCCGTTCCGGGGTGCTGAAGCCGTACGAGGAAGAGTCCATCCGCAACATCCTGCAACTGGATGTGAAGGTGGTGCGCGAGATTATGACGCCGCGTACTGTGGTGTCGTCACTGCCCTCGTCCATGACGGTGGCCGAGGCGCGCGAGGACACGCACTGCTGGGCGCACAGCCGCGTGCCCGTCTACGATGAGGACCCCGAGGACATCGTGGGTATCGTCTTCCGGCGCGACGTGCTGGAAGCCGCCGCCGAGGACCTTGAGGACCGCCGCTTGATGGACCTCATGAAGCCTGTGCTCTTTGTGCTGGATACCTTGACCCTGGACAGGCTGCTGGGTAAATTTTTGGGATCGCGCACGCATTTGTGTGTGGTTCTGGACGAATATGGCGGGCTGTCCGGCGTGGTAACGCTGGAGGACGTTCTTGAGGAAATCCTTGGTAAGGAAATCGTGGACGAGACCGACGAAGTGACAGACATGCGGGAACTTGCCCGTCAACGCCGCGCCGAGCTTGCCCGGGCGGTGAAAAAATCCAGATAGGACCATATATGGCGAAGAAAACGAACAAGACAGTCTACATTGTGGCCCTGCTCCTTCTCGTGGGCGGTCTGGGATCGCTTGTGTATTCCGGCCTGTCACAAAACAGTGTGTATTTTCTGAACGTTTCCGAAGCGCGGGCCATGCCCGTGGGTGAGCTTTCCAACGTGCGTCTGTTTGGCACCGTTGCCGCTCAGGACATCGTTGGCGGTCCCGGTCAGAAAGGCGTGCAGTTCCGCCTGCTGGACAAAAGCGGCAACAAGGACTCCATCGCGGTGGAGTACGACGGCGTGGTGCCCGACACCTTCAAGCCCGGTGCCGAAGTTATTGTCGAAGGCGGTGTTGATTCCACTACCGGCGTCTTTGGCGCTCGGACCCTCATGACCAAGTGCCCCTCCAAATACAAGAAGCAGCGCGAGCAGGAAAAAGCTCAGAACGGCTGATGCGCACCTGTTCCCCCTCCTTTGCGCCACTCTCACGCCCGGCCTTGGCCGGGTCTTCTCTGACGAGGTGACGATGCATCTTTTCGCCCATTACTGTTTGTTGGCTGCTCTGCTCTTTTCGCTGGGGCTTGGTGGCCTTTCCCTGTACGCGGCATGGACCGGCAAGCGCGGGTTCTCCGTGTGGCATGAGCGTGGTCAGTTGGCCATGCTGGCCCTTGTGGTCGCCGCCAGTGCCGTGCTTCTTCGCGCACTGGTTGGCCGCGACTTCTCCCTGCAATACGTTGCGCAATATACCGATACCTTCCTGCCCATGTTTTACACGGTCACGGCCTTTTGGGCCGGGCAGGCCGGGTCGTTTCTGTTTTGGGCTCTCGTGGTTGTGGCCTGCGGCGCCGTGTATTCCGCCACAGAACATTACCGCGGCCTCAGTCCGCAGACCAAAACGTGGTTCTGGCTGTTTCACCACACGGTGTCGGCCTTCTTCCTGTATATTCTTTCCGGCCCGTCCAATCCGTTTCTGGAGCTGTCGCCCGCGCCCGCACAGGGCAACGGCCTGAATCCGCTGCTGCAGAATCCGGGCATGATTTTCCATCCGCCCCTGCTGTTCCTTGGCTATGGCGGCTTTACCGTGCCGTGTTGCTTGGCGCTGGCGTCGTGGGTGAACCGCGAGCAGCAGCCGTGGCTGGAGCATGGCCGCAAGTGGGTGCTGTTTGCGTGGATGTTCCTGACCGCAGGCATCATCCTTGGTGCGTGGTGGTCCTACATGGAGCTGGGCTGGGGCGGCTACTGGGCATGGGACCCGGTTGAAAACTCCTCCCTTGTGCCGTGGTTGGCCTCGACGGCCTTTGTGCATACGGCCATCATCCAGTCCCGCCGCAACTCCCTGCACCGGACCAACGTCTTCTTCATCGCGCTGACGTTCCTCCTGTGCATCTTTGCCACCTATGTGGTGCGAAGCGGCGTTGTGGACTCCCTGCATGCCTTTGGCACCAGTGAACTTGGCGAGCCGATTCTGCTCTTTATGGTGGGCGGTCTGATTGTGGCGATTATTGCCACCTTCTCCGCCAAGGAGCCGGATGCCCGCCCGCTGGACGACCTGTTCTCGCGTCCGGGGCTGTTGTTCCTAGCTGCGTGGATGTTCCTCGCCATCGGCTTTGTGGTGTTCCTTGGCATTTTGTGGCCTGTTATCTCCACCATCTGGAGCCAGCAGCCCATCGGCCTTGAGGCGGACTTCTACAACAAGGTTTGCCTGCCGCTGTTTGCGCTTATTTCGGTCTTCCTCGTGTTCTGCCCGTGGCTTGGCTGGAAGGGCGGCATCCGCGACAAGAAGATGTTCTACGCCGTGTGCGCGGCCATCCTGCCCGCTGCAGGGTTTTTCTGGATGGTTGGCGTGCGCCACCCCGTGGCCCTGATGGGCGCGGTGGCGGCGTGTGTGGGCCTTGCGGGCATTGTGGGCCTGTTCATGACCCGTCGCGATATGTTGCGCAACCCGTCCTCTCTTGCGGCCTACGGCGTGCACGTTGGTCTGCTGCTGATGACGCTGGGCATCGCCTTCTCCGGCCCCTACAAGGTGGAGAATGAGGCGGTTCTGGAGCCTGGCCAGAGCATGCAGGTTGCCGAGTACACCGTGACCTACAAAGACAGCGAGGAAGTCTCCACGCCCGGTATGGCCTACTTTGAGGTGCTGCTGTCCGTGGACAAGGACGGCAAGCATGTGGGCGAACTGACGCCGCAGCGCCGGGCCTACCGCAACAACAAAAATGTCTTTGCCGAAGTGTCCGTTATTCCGGGCCTTGGCGATGAAATCTATGCCACCCTTATCGGGTCCACCAAGGAAGGGAGCGTTTCCCTGCGCATCAGCGTGAATCCTTTGGTGAACTGGATTTGGATTGGCGGCACCCTGATGTCCATCCTGCCGCTACTGGCTTTCCGCCGCAGAAAAGCGTAGGAAAGTCGGCATGATGCTTCGACTTGAGAATGTTGCTAAGTTCTACGGCTCGAAGCTCGTCTTTAAGAAGATGAGCTTCGAGCTGGAGCGCGGCCGCGTCTTGCTGCTGGTTGGCGAGAATGGCGCGGGCAAATCCACGCTCCTGAAGATATTGTCCGGACTGGCCCGGCCTTCCGCCGGGTCCGTCCACTGCGCCGCCTCGCAGGACCGCGTTGCCTACGTGGGCCACCAGACCTTCATCTACCCCAAGCTCAGCGCCGTGGAGAACCTTGCCTTTTGGGCCAAGCTCTATGGCGCGGACACCAGCGAGACCACCCTTGTGCGCATGCTGGACCGGGTGGGCCTGAAGGCGGCGGCCTTTGAGGAGGCGGGGTCCTTCTCGCGCGGGATGGCCCAGCGCCTGTCGCTGGCCCGCGTGTTTATGCTGGACCCGGAACTGCTCTTCCTTGACGAGCCGGGAACGGGGCTTGATGTGCGCTCGCAGGAGGTGCTGTACGGCGAAATCGCCGCGGCCCGTGAGCGTGGGGCGACCATTGTGTGGGTCAGCCACGATGTGGCGGGCGACCTGCACCGTGCGGACACCGTCCTTGCCATAGAGGGCCGCACTGTGGGCTACTTTGGCCCGGCGGCGGACTATGTGCCGACCGGGGCTGTGGCTGTGGGAGGTGGCGCGTAATGTTCGCTTCCGCTGTTGCCATTGCCCGCAAGGATATGCGCCTTGTGCTGTCCGGGGGCGTTGGTCTTGCGCAGCCCATTTTGTTGGGCCTTTTGCTTATTTTTGTGTTCAGCACGTCGCGACCCGCCGGGGAGCTTGTTCCCGCGCAGGCCGCGGCGGGTATTTTTTGGCTGGCCTCGTGCTTTTCGCAGGTGCTCATCTTCAATACTCTGTATGGGTTGGAGGAGATGAACGGCGCGCGGACGGCGCTGTTGTTGTCGCCCATTCCGGTGCACGGGGTGTGGCTGGGCAAGGCCCTTGCCGGTTTTGCGCTGCTTTTTGCCTCGCAGCTTGTGTTTGTTCCGGCGGCGGTGGTCTTCCTTGGGCAGGACGTGCATGCGGACTGTTTGGTGATGTTGGCCACCCTTGTTGCTGTGGACTGGGGCGTTGTGGTGCTGGGCGCGCTGCTTGGCGCGCTGGCGCAGGGGCAGGCCGCCAAGGAATCGCTGCTGACGGTGATTTTGTTTCCTTTGCTCATTCCGCTGTTGCTGGCTGGCGTCAGCATTGGCGGCGCGTACTTTGCCGGAGAGAGCACCAGCGGCCTTATGGGTTGGCTGGGATTGGCCGGAGCCTTTGACGCGCTGTTTACGGGCGCGGCCCTGTTTTTGTTCCCGCATGTGTATGGGGCCGAAGGCTAAAGGGCGTCTGGCGACGCATTGAATACAGTTTGGCCGCCATCCGTGCGCAGCGCGCTGTGGACGGACGGCGACGATCTACCCAAACGGAGAGAGAACGAGTGAACAGCCGCACGAACTGGCTTCCCTTTGCCGCAGTCGCCTGCGCGCTGGCCATGGCCGTGAGCCAGTGGTTCATCTGGGTGTATGCCCCCGTGGAGGAGACCCTTGGTCCGGTCCAGAAGATTTTTTACTTTCACCTTGGCCTTGCATGGTGGGCGCTGTTTAGCTTCTTCGTCGTGTTTGTGGCCGGGGTGCTGTTTCTGCTGAAACGGACATCGCGCTTTGACCATCTGGGCGGTGCTGCCGCTGAGGTGGGCGTGCTGTTTGCGGGCCTTGCGCTGGTGACGGGTTCCGTATGGGGCCGCGCCTCGTGGGGCGTGTGGTGGACGTGGGACCCGCGTCTGACCACCACGCTGATTATGTGGTTCGTCTACTGCGCGTACCTTATCCTGCGCGCCAGTGGCATTGGCGAGGAACGCCGCGCCACGGTTTGCGCCGTGGTGGGGATTGTCGCCTTTTTGGACGTGCCGCTGGTCTTTTACTCCGCCCGCATGTGGCGGAGCATCCATCCGGCTGTTTTTGCCAAGCAGGGTGGCGGGCTGGAGCCGGAGATGCTGACAACGCTCTTTGTCTCCCTTGCCGCCTATGGCCTTTTGTGGCTGTGCGTGACGACCATCCGCGCGCGCCAGCTTGCAGCCGGAGAGAAACTCGACGCCCTTGCCAAGGGCGGAATGCACTAAACGACAACACACGGCCTCCGACGAAGTGGGGGCGGGGAGTTCGTCATGGATTACACCGGATACCTTTTGACCGCCAATGTGGCTGTTTGGCTTGGAGTGGGCGGCTACTTGCTGCTGCTTGGCGCAAAGCAGCGCCGCTTCGAGACCCGGCTTCGGCAGATGGAGCACATTCACGATGACAGCTAAGAAAACGACGGCCAATGACACCGCCTCCGCCCCGCAAAATGCGCAGGGCCCGGGCGGCCGACAGGTTCTCCTGCTGCTGATGGCGGTAGGGCTGGTGGCACTGTTCGCCGGTTCTCTCGTCTACCGCGCCAAGCACCCGTCCCTGACGCAGCATGTGGAGCACACAGGCTCGCAGCAGGGCGGCGGGCAGGCCATGTCCGGCGCATCCATGGAGATGATTAAGGCCCTGATGGCCAAGCTGGAGGAAAACCCCGAGGACGTGCACGTGCTGCATACCCTTGGCGAGCAGTTCATGCGCATGAAGGCGTGGGACCGCGCCAAGGCGCTGCTGGAGCGCGGCCTGAGTGTGGAACCCGCCAACAAGCAGATTCTGCGTTTGCTTGGGCTGACGGAGTTCAACATGGAGCACTACGCCGATGCCGCGGAGAAGTTTGAAACCGTGGTGGCGCTGGAGCCGGGCGATTATATTTCGCACTACAACCTCGGCATTGTGTACGCCCACTTCCTTGAAAAGCCCGAGAAGGCGCGGGAGCACTTTGAGGCCGTTGCCAATGGCGACGGTGTCCCCGAAGAGTCGCGCAAGGAAGCGCAGGAGCAGCTGAAGCACCTGCACTAATCCCCGCGAAGAGCTGAAGAAGAGCAGGGAGGAACCGTATGACGGTTCCTCCCTTTTTTTGTGTTCCGCGCAGGATAAGAGGGTGGGGGCGCATGGCTCAAGGGACAGCGGCGTGAGAACGCTGTGTATGGACGCACAGGCGAAGATTGATACATGTTGACGGGATGCTTCTGTGCGGTATGGGGCGCTGTTGTTGGGAGTGTTTGTGCGGCATGAACTGCACCGTGTGGTGTGAAATGGATTTTGTGCGTCAATTGTGGCGCAAGTGTGCTGTATCTGTGCTGATTCTTTACTGCTTCGATTGACATGGTGTGGGCGCTGTGGCACCACTATACATGGTGGAAAAGTGTACCCTGTCTTCGGAGCCTGTCCTGTGTGTTGGGGCGGCGCAATCTTGACTGGTCGCGGACGGAAGCGAAGCCGCGGAGGAGAGCGTTATGCGGATGAAAGGTCTGTTGGGAGTATGTCTTGCGCTGGTGGGGCTGCTTGTGCTGGCTGGGGCCGCTCAGGCGAAAACGGTGACCATTGCCTGTGCCTCGCCCTTTACAGGTCCCCTTGCTCCGTATGGCGACAACGTCAAGGCCGGGGTGATGATGAAGGTGGATGAAGTGAACGCCGCAGGCGGCATTGATGGCGCGCAGGTGGAGGTGGTCTACCTCGACGAACTTTGCGACCCTAAGGAAGCCGCCACCGTCGCCGCCAAGATTGCTCGTAACGACGACATCGTCGGCGTGGTGGGGCACCTGTGCTCCTCGGCGCATCTTGCGGCGCTGCCGACCTACGTTCGCCGGGGCATCCCCGCTATTTCGCCCACGGCGACCAACGTGACCATCAGCTACCAGAACAAGGACAGAAAAGGACTGGTCTGGTCTTTCCGCGATGTGTACCGCGACGACTTCCAGGGCAAGTTTCTTGCCCGCTACGCCGCCGAAAAGCTGGGTCTCAAGCGCATTGCTATCTTTTACGAGAACAACGACTACGGCATCGGCCTCAAGGATGCCTTTAAGCTCCAGGCCATGGCGCTGGGGCTGACCATTGTGGGTGAGGAAGCCTACATCAAGGGCACGCCTGACTTTACACCGCAGCTCACCAAGCTGAAGGCGGCTGGCCCCGACGGGCTGTTTATTTCCGGCTACTACAACGAAGGCGCGCTCATTGCCGGACAGGCCAAAAAAGTGGGGCTGGACGTCTTGAAGTTTGGCGCGGACGGCTTTGACAACGCGGACTACATTACCCTCGCCAAGGAAGCCGCCGAAGGGACGTACCTGACGGTGCCCTTCCTCTCCTCCGAGGCAGGTCCCGAGGCGCAGGCGTTTATGGACGCCTTCCGCAAGCGCTTTGGCCGTGAGGTGGACTACATGAGCGCCAATGCCTACGACGCCGCGGGCATCCTGCTTCAGGCCATTCGCGAGGCCGGACCGGACCGCCGCAAGGTCCGCGATTATCTGGCCGGGATGAATACGCCGGAGAAGGGCTACAAGGGCGTCTCCGGGCTGACCTACTTCAACGAACACGGTGACGCGCAAAAGCCCGCCTTCGTAAAGATGGTCAAGGACGGCGCGTTCGTTCCCGCCGAGCAAATGCAGTAACATGCGGGGGCCGGTGGGCGGCTGCTTTCCGGCCCTTTTGCGCCCCCTCTTTGCGCCCTTGTTCGCTGGACACGTTGGCGCGGGGGCTGTGGGTTTTGTTCGTGGCTCTGGTGGCGGGTGCGCGGCGGCTGGCGGGCGAGATGTCCTCTTCCTCGCCGGGCCGTAAGACCGTCGCCTCTGCGTCTTTTGCCTGCGGCTTGACTCTGTGATCCCTATGCCAAGGAGGCCCCGTGGAGCAATTCCTCGCCCAACTCGTCAACGGCCTGACCCTTGGCGTTATCTACGCCCTCATCGCCGTGGGCTACACCATGGTCTACGGCGTCATTGAGCTTATCAACTTCGCCCACGGTGAAATCTACATGCTGGGCGCGTTTTTCTGCGTCACTTTCATCACCGCGTTTGGCATGCCGTTTTATTTGGCGCTGGTGCTGGCTATGGGCTGCTGCGCGGTGCTGGGCATTCTGCTGGATATTGTGGCCTACCGCCCCCTGCGCAAGGCCCCGCGTCTGGCGGCGCTCATTACGGCCATCGGCATGTCCATTTTCTTGCAGAATCTGGCCATGGTCATCTGGGGCAGCCGCCCCAAGCCCTTCGCGCAGGAAGCCGTCCCCGCCTACCTCAAGGCCACTGCCCTCGACATGGGCGGCGTGCACCTGACGTGGCTGCAGGTGTTCATCTTTGCCGTGACGCTGACCATGATGGCCGTCCTGTACTTCATTATCGCCCGGACGCGCATCGGTACGGCCATGCGCGCCCTGGCGCAGAACAAGACCGCCGCCGCGCTGATGGGCATCAACGTGAACTTTGTCATCGGCTTCACCTTCGCCCTTGGGTCGGCCATGGGCGCGGTGGCCGGGGTACTGGTGTCGGTCTATTACAACACGCTGTACCCCACCATGGGCTATGTGGCGGGGGTGAAGGCCTTTGCCGCGGCGGTGCTTGGCGGCATAGGCTCCGTGCCCGGTGCGATGCTGGGCGGGGTTATCCTTGGCGTGGCCGAGGCGCTGGGCGCGGGCTACGTGTCGTCGCTGTACCGCGACGGCGTGGCGTATGCCGTGATGATTGCGGTTATCCTGTTCAGGCCGTCCGGCCTGCTGGGTAAATCCATTGTGGATAAGGCGTAGGGCGCCCGTCGCACGCGCAAGGAGCAACGCATATGAACGGACCTGGCAGAGGGGGAGGGCGGTTATGACCACAGCCAGAACGCGCATCCTGCGCCGCGTGATGGGGGTGGGGCTGGCTCTTGCGCTGGTGTACCCCGCGCTGCCGTGGGCCAGTGAGTATGTGATGCACGTCATGACGCTGGTGCTGGTGTACATGGTGTTGGCCATGGGGTTGAACATCGTGCCCGGTTTCTGCGGACTGCTGGACCTTGGGTTTGTGGGGTTCTACGGCATTGGCGCGTACACCTCGGGCCTGCTCACCATCCACTATGGCATGCCGTTTTGGTTTATTGTGCCCCTTGCCGCGCTCAATGGCGCGCTGTGGGGCATCCTTCTCGGCGCGCCGACCCTGCGGTTGACCGGGGACTATTTCGCCATTGTTACCTTTGGGTTCAGTGAGCTTGTGGTGCTGTTCCTTACCAATGAAATTTGGCTGACGCGCGGCCCCCTCGGTTTGCCGGGGATTGATCCGGTGTCCTTGGACCTGAGCTTTCTCAATGAGGACTGGTTCTGGGAGTTCTTTGGCGAGCGGCCGTATTTCTATTTGGCGGTGGCGATGGCGGCGCTGGTGTATGTCATTGTGCGGCGGGTGGAGGATTCGCGCCTTGGGCGGGCATGGTTTGCCCTGCGCGAGGACCCGCTGGCCGCGGCCAGCTGCGGCGTGAATATTTTGAACTACAAGGTCATCGCCTTTGCCATTTCCGCCGGGATTGGGGCCCTTGGCGGCTCGTTCTTTGCGCGGTGGACCATGTTCCTGTCGCCGGACATGTTTAAGTTTTGGGAGTCGTTCCTTGTGCTGTGCATGGTGGTGCTGGGCGGGCTTGGCAATGTGAGCGGGGCGCTGGTTGGCGCGGTTATCCTTGTGTGCCTTGGCGAGGTGCTGCGCGAGGTGCTCCCCGCCCTTGGCATGCCGCCGGAGGTGCGGTTCCTTGCCTATGGTCTCATCATGGTGCTGATTATGCGGTTTAAGCCCAGCGGCTTTTTCCCCAACATTGCCGACGGCGGACGGGGCAAGGCGCTGTGGGCCGAGGAGCGGGCCGCCGGCGCGCGGCAAAAGGAGGAGAGCGGTGGAACCACTGCTGCGGGTTGATGGCCTGTGTAAACGATTTGGAGGCCTGATGGCCCTTGCCGAGGTGAGCTTTGACGTGCGCCCCGGCGAAATACTGGGCCTTATCGGGCCGAACGGCGCGGGCAAGACGACGCTGTTCAACTGCATCGCCGGCGTCTATAAACCAACGCGCGGCGATGTGCTTTTTGACGCCGGAAGCGGCCCGGTGCGCATGAATGGCATGAAGCCCGAGAAGGTGACCGCCCTTGGCGTGGCCCGGACCTTTCAGAACATTCGCCTGTTCACGGACCTGACGGTGCTTGATAATGTGCGGGTGGGGTGCCATTGCCGCTCGCGCGGGGGCTTTTTGGGCGCGGTGCTGCGCACGGCCTCGCAGCGGGAGGAGGAGCGGCGCATTGTGGCCGAGGCCATGCGGTGGATTGACTTTGTGGGCCTTGGCGATGTGGCGCTGAGCGGCGCGGCGTCCTTGCCGTATGGCGATCAGCGGCGGCTGGAGATTGCCCGCGCGCTGGCGACGCGCCCGCGCCTTATCATGCTGGACGAGCCTGCGGCGGGCATGAACCCGCAGGAGACGCAAATGCTGGTGGACCTTGTCTACCGCATACTGGATGCCGGGGTAACCGTGGTGCTCATAGAGCATGACATGAAGCTGGTTATGCGCATTTGTCAGCGGCTGGTGGTCCTTGATCACGGCATTCTGCTGGCCGAAGGGCCGCCGGATGTGATACGCAGAGCACCGGAAGTGGTGGAAGCCTATCTTGGACGGGGAGCCGCGCATGCTTGAAGTGGATGGCATACACACCTATTACGGTAGCATTCACGCGCTGCGTGGTGTGAGCCTGCGCATAGCCGCCGGGGAGGTTGTGACCCTCATCGGCGCCAATGGTGCGGGCAAGACCACAACGCTTATGAGCATCAGCAGCGTCACCCCGGTCCGCGAGGGGCGCATCACTTTTAAGGGAGACGACATTACCCGGATGTCTTCGGAACGGATTGTGGCGCGCGGCGTAACGCAAGTTCCGGAGGGGCGGATGATTTTTCCTGCACTGACGGTGGAAGAGAATTTGCGTATGGGCGCATATCTGCGTAAAGACAGGGACGGCGTTCGCCGCGATGCGGACATGGTCTACGATTTGTTCCCCGTTTTGCGCGAGCGCCGCCGTCAGCATGGCGGAACTTTATCTGGTGGCGAGCAGCAAATGCTTGCCATAGGGCGTGCGCTTATGGCACAGCCACGTCTCCTGCTTTTGGACGAGCCTTCGTTGGGACTCGCGCCCATCGTTGTGGAAAATATCTTCGAGGTCATCAGACAGATTAACCGCGCCGGAACAACCGTGCTGCTGGTGGAGCAGAATGCGCAGATGGCGCTTTCCGTTGCCCACCGTGGCTACGTGCTTGCCACGGGGCAGGTGATAATGGAAGGGACCTCCGAGGAACTCCTGAACGATCCAAAGGTACGGGCTGCCTACCTTGGCGAGGACTGAAGCGTCGGTCCCGCCCTTTCGGTGCTTGCCCGTGCCCCAGACCCCACCTTTCAAGGACGCATGGAGTAACGTAATCATGGAAAAAGTTGTTTTGAGAGGACTGACCTTCGACGATGTCCTGCTTCTGCCCGCCTACTCCGAGGTGTTGCCGGATTCCGTCGACGTGAGCACCAAGCTGACGAATGACTTGCGGCTCAACATCCCTCTGGTCAGTGCGGCCATGGACACTGTGACCGAGTCCGAGATGGCTATCTCTCTCGCGCGCAATGGTGGTGCTGGTGTTATCCACAAGAACATCACCATCGAGCAGCAGGCGCTTGAGGTCGAAAAGGTCAAGAAGTCCGAGTCCGGAATGATTCTCGACCCCGTCACCATCCCTCCGGAAATTTCCGTCGGTCAGGCTCTGGGCGTGATGTCCGACTACCGCGTGTCCGGCCTGCCGGTGGTGAAGAATAACCAGCTTGTGGGCATCCTCACCAACCGCGACGTGCGCTTTGTGACCAAGCTGGACACCCCCGTCAGCGACGTGATGACCAAGGAACGTCTGGTCACCGTGCCCGTGGGCACCACCCTTGAGGAAGCCAAAGAGCACCTGCATGCCAACCGCATCGAAAAGCTCCTCGTCGTGGACGACCAGAATAAGCTGCGCGGCCTCATCACTATTAAGGACATTGAGAAGATCAAAAAGTATCCCATGTCCTGCAAGGATGAGCACGGCCGCCTGTGCGTTGGCGCCGCCATTGGCGTTGGCAAGGACAGGGACCAGCGCGCCGAAGCCCTGCTGAGGGCCGGCGTGGACTTCCTCGTTCTCGACTCCGCCCACGGCCATTCCGCCAACATTCTGCGCTCCGTTGAGGCGCTGCGTGCCCAGTTCCCCAAGGCCCGCGTAGTGGCCGGCAACGTGGCCACCTACGACGGCGCCAAGGCCCTGTTCACCGCAGGCGCAGACACCGTCAAGGTCGGCATCGGCCCCGGCTCCATCTGCACCACCCGCGTGGTTGCCGGTGTGGGCGTGCCGCAGATTTCCGCCATTATGGAAGGCGTGCGCGCCGCCAAGGAATTTGACCGCTGCATCATCGCTGACGGCGGCATCAAGTTCTCCGGCGATGTCGTCAAGGCGCTGGCCGCCGGCGCGGACTGCTGCATGATGGGCTCGCTGTTTGCCGGTACTGAGGAAAGCCCGGGCGAGACCATTCTCTATCAGGGCCGGACCTATAAGATTTATCGCGGCATGGGGTCCATCGACGCCATGCGCGAGGGAAGCTCCGACCGCTACTTCCAGGAGAAGCAGGCACAGGCCGAAAAGCAGGAAGCCGTTGTCTCCGGTGGTCGACTTTCCGACGATTCCAAGAAGCTGGTGCCCGAAGGCATTGTGGGCCGCGTGCCCTACAAGGGCCCGGTGACCGACAGCATCTATCAGTTGCTCGGCGGCCTGCGCTCCGGCATGGGCTACACCGGTTGCGGCACCATTCAGGAACTCAAGGATAAGGCACAGTTCACGCGCATTTCCCCCGCGGGTCTGCGCGAGTCGCATGTGCATGATGTCATCATTACCAAGGAAGCCCCGAACTACCGGGTGGATTCCTACTAACCCGTCCCTGAAGACAAGGCGGATTAATCAATGCAAAACGTGGATTCAGTCGTCATCCTCGACTACGGGTCCCAGTATACCCAGCTTATCGCGCGCCGTGTGCGCGAGGCTGGCGTGTACTCCGAGATCCTCACCTGCGAGGCGACCCCTGAAGAGATCAAGGCCCGTGACCCTCAGGCCATTATTCTGTCCGGTGGCCCTGCCAGCGTCACCGGCGAGGATTCCCCGGTTCTGAACAAGGAAATCCTCGACTGGAACCTGCCTGTCCTTGGCATCTGCTACGGCATGCAGCTTCTGGCCTATAATCTTGGTGGACGCGTCTCCGCCAGCGAGGACCGCGAATACGGCCGCGCTGACTTGGAGCTGTCCGGTTCCTGCCCCCTGTGGGACGGCCTGCCGGAAAAGGACAACCACGTTGTGTGGATGTCCCACGGCGACCATGTGGACGCTGTGCCCGAGGGCTTTGAAATCATGGCCCGCACGCCCAACGTTCCCGTTGCGGCCATGGCGGACGTTGATCGCAAGATCTACTGCCTGCAGTTCCACCCCGAGGTGGCCCACACCGACGACGGCACGCTCATCCTGACGAACTTCCTGTTCAAGGTCGCTGGCCTCAAGGCCTCCTGGACCATGAGCTCCTTCGTTGACTCCTGCGTGGCCGACATGCGCGCCACCATCGGCGAGGACGAACACGTGGTCTGCGGCCTGTCCGGCGGCATTGACTCCACCGTGGTTGCCCTGCTGCTGCACAAGGCCATCGGCAAGCGCCTGACCTGCATCTTTGTGGATAACGGTCTGCTGCGCATGAACGAGGGTGAGGAAGTCATCGGCTACCTGCGCGAGCACTTCGACCTGAACCTTGTGTGGGTGCAGGCTCAGGACGAGTTCCTGAACAAGCTGAAGGGCGTGGATGATCCCGAAGAAAAGCGCAAGATCATCGGCCACACCTTCATCGAGGTCTTCGACCGCGAAGCCAGCAAGATCCCCAACGTGAAGTACTTGGCCCAGGGGACGCTGTATCCTGACGTCATCGAATCCATCTCCTTCAAGGGTGGCCCCAGCGTGGTCATCAAGAGCCATCACAACGTGGGTGGCCTGCCCGAGAAGATGAAGATGGGCCTCGTTGAGCCGCTGCGTGAACTCTTCAAGGACGAAGTCCGCCGCGTGGCCGTGGAGCTTGGTCTGCCGGATTCCATCATCTGGCGCCATCCCTTCCCCGGTCCCGGTCTGGCTATCCGCGTCATTGGCGAGATCACCGAGGAGCGTCTGGAGATTCTGCGCAAGGCCGACAAGATCGTGCAGAACGAACTCCACGCCGCCGGTTGGTACAGGAAAGTGTGGCAGGGTTTCGCTGTCCTCTTGCCCTTGAAGACTGTCGGGGTTATGGGAGATGATCGCACGTACGAACATGTCATCGCCCTGCGTGTGGTGGATTCCATCGACGCCATGACCGCGGACTGGACCCGCCTGCCTTCCGAACTGCTGGCACGCATGTCCAACCGCATCATTAACGAAGTCAAAGGTGTCAACCGCGTGGTGTACGACGTTTCGTCGAAGCCTCCGGGAACCATCGAATGGGAATAAGACCGTAAATCACGGTTTGACAGGGCGGCGGCGCGGCCAGCGCCGCCGCCTTTAACTCTGCAACCAAGGTCGGACCATGTTTGGAATCGGCAGCACCGAACTTCTTCTGATATTGGGCATTGCGCTTCTGGTCATCGGCCCCAAGAAGCTCCCGCAGATGGCGCGCAGCCTTGGCAAAGCCATGGGCGAATTCAAGCGCGTCTCCAACGACGTCAAGCGCACCATCGACGCCGAAGTCGACCGCGTGGAAAAGCAGGAGCAGACCTCCCGCGCCAAGGCCGAACTCAAGCCCGAGGACGCCCCTCGCCCCAAGGCCGAACAGGCCGAAGACAGCGAGAAGCCCACCGCCGCAGCCACGGCGGAATCCGCCGACGCGGCGGCTGACTCCAAGAACGCCTAAGCGGGAACCCAGCACATGAGCGAGAACGATCGCAAGCCTGAAGATTTGGACCAGAATCTGCCCGTGGATGGTCAGGACGACGGCGACCCCTCCGCGGAACTCCCCGAAGACGACGACACCACAACCGAATCCACAGCCGACGCTGACGCCGCAAGCGAGGACGCTCAGGCCGCAGATGCTGCTGACGACGCCGCAGAAGAGGGTGCTGAGGACGACGAGCTTGTGGAGATGGGCCTGTTGGACCATCTGGAGGAGCTTCGCATTCGGCTGACGCGGTGCGTCATTGCCGTTATCGTGGGGCTTTTTGCGTGCTATGGCTTTGCCGAGCAGATTTTCGACTATCTGCTGATGCCGCTCAAGCCCATCCTGCCCGAAGGCTCCACCCTTATTTTCACGGGCTTGCCGGAAGGCTTCTTCACGTACATCAAGCTTTCGGCATTTGCCGGACTGTTTTTGACCAGTCCGTACCTCTTTTATCAGATTTGGGCCTTCATCGCGCCCGGATTGTACAAGGAGGAGCGGCGCTGGGGCATACCCGTCGCGCTCTTTTCCGCAATTTTCTTCACAGCCGGCGCATGCTTCGGCTACTTTGTGGTGTTCCCCATCGCCTTTGAATTCTTCATGGGCTTTGAGACGGAACTCATCAAGCCGCTGCCGAGCCTGAAGGAGTACCTGTCCTTCAGTTTGAAGCTGCTCGTGGCCTTTGGTGTGGCCTTTGAGCTGCCGCTGTTCATTTTCTTCCTCGCCCGCCTTGGCATGGTGTCATCCAAGTGGCTGCGCGAAAAGCGCAAGTACTTTGTGCTGGTGGCCTTCGTCACCTCCGCAGTGCTGACGCCGCCGGACATCGTGTCCCAGTGCTTCATGGCCGGACCGCTCATCATTCTGTATGAGCTGGGCATTGTTGTGGCGTGGATGTTTGGCAAGGCCGAGCCCAGAAAGCAGCAGGCCGCCGAATCCGAATCCTAGCGCCGCCGGGTGTGCCTCGTCGCGCCCAGATGGCCCAAGCGACCTTGACGCGCCCCCTCCCACCGGGAGGGGGCGCTTTTTGCGCGTGACTGCAAAGTGCTGGCCTGAGGGGCTGTTTTGTGCATCTCGCTTTGACCTCGCAGGGGAAAACGGGCATGCTACTGGGTGCAGGATAGGGTTTGGTAACTCCCTTGAACACCACATGAAACGGAGACGCTCATGGCACTGCGCACCGCGCAGATTACGCGCACCACTCGCGAGACGGACATCACCCTTTCGCTGACCCTCGACGGCAGCGGAACCACGGACATTGCCACCGGAATTGGCTTTGCAGACCATATGCTCACCCTTATGACCTTTTGGGCCGGGTGGGATTTGACCCTCAAATGCGAGGGCGACACACATATTGACGCGCACCATAGCCTTGAAGATGTCGGCCTGTGCCTTGGCGCGGCCATTGCCGACGCCATTGGCTCCAAGGAAGGCATCGCCCGCGTGGGCAACGCCCGTGTGCCCATGGACGAGGCCATCACGCAGGTGGACCTCGACATCTCAGGACGCGCCTATTTGGTCTACGACGACGCCGTTGTCCCGGACCTCGTCGCTGGCGAGGAAAAGGACGTCTGGCGCGAATTCTTCAAGTCCGTTGCATTCCGCGCGGGCCTGAATCTTCACATGCAGTTCCTGTATGGCCGCAATGCCCATCATCTTTTGGAATCTGCCTGCAAGGGCTTTGGTCTGGCGTTTCGTCAGGCGGCCTCGTGCGAGCGCAGTGGGGTGCTGAGCACAAAAGGGAGGCTAGACTAATGAAGACGCGGAAGTCACTCTATTTCTTGATGATTGCAGCTTTTGCCGTGCTTCTTTGCGCCGGTTGCCAGCGGGCTAATGTCCCGGTGGAAGGCCCGCAAGGGTATATTGGCGTGGTCTTCTTCAACCAGCCCGAAACATCCAGTGAACTGCTGGCGGGCTACATTCCCGAGAATGCCAAGCCCGTAAAGACCGAGGTGCTTGAAGGGTTGGATATGCAACTGCGAGAAGCCCTCGCGAAAAGTGGAACCACGGACTATGTGCCGCCTGGCGCGGCCTTGCGGTGCACGCACATCGTTATTTCCCGCCTGGCCAGCGTGCGCGCCACCGCGTCTTTGGACCAGTGGGTGGGCGTTGGTATGTGCCTTGGCGTGGATTACCTGCTGGTCCCTCAGCTCCTCTACTGGCAGGAGCGCGACGGCAGTGAAGTGGCCGTCCGTGAGCCCGCCGCTGTTGTTCTGGACCTTTTCCTTGTGGACGTGAACGCGGGCACCATTGCGGCGCGGTATCATTTCGACGAGGAGCAGCTCTCGCTCACTGAGAATATTTTGGAAGCGGACAAGTTCGTCAAACGTAAAGGCAAGTGGATCACGGCAACTGAATTGGCCCGCGAAGGCATCAGCCGTGGCGTGAAGGAGCTCGGATTGTGATCGTTTTTCCCGCAGTCGACATCAAGGACGGCAAGTGCGTCCGTTTGAAGCAAGGGTTGGCCGACAAGGTCACCGTCTTTAACGACAGCCCCGTGGACGCCGCCATGCATTGGCTGGAACACGGCGCGCGCTATCTGCATATCGTCGATCTCGACGGCGCTTTTGACGGCCACCCCGCCAACTACGAGCAAATCTCCACCATCTGCTCCAAGCTGGACATCCCCGTGCAGCTTGGCGGCGGCATTCGGGATATCAAGACCGCCGCGGCCTACCTTGAGGCCGGTGTGTCCCGGCTTATCATCGGCACCATGGCCCTTGAGGACCCGGACCTCTACGGCGAGCTGTGCGCCGCCTTCCCCGGCCGCATCGGCGTCTCCCTCGACGCCGTGGACGGCAAGCTCAAGACCAAGGGCTGGGTGGAGGATTCCGGCTACACCGTGTTTGACGTCATCCCCCGCCTTGAAGAGCAGGGGACCAGCTTTATCATTTACACCGACATCAGCCGCGACGGCATGCAGTCCGGCGTGAACGTGGACGCCCTCGCCAAGCTCTGCGAAGCGACGAGGCTCCCCGTTGTCGCCGCCGGCGGCGTCGCCACCATGGACGACATTCGCGCTCTTTACCCCCTCTGTAGGCAGGGCCTCGAAGGAGCCATCACAGGGAAGGCCGTGTACGAAGGCACCCTTGATCTCGCCGAGGCCCACGAATGGATCGACGCCCAGAGCGCGTAAAACCACTCAAGGAGTGAACTATGTCCAAGAGCATTGAAGTCAAAGGCATGAGCTGCCAGCATTGTGTTGCTTCCGTCACCGACGCACTGAACAAGGTGCCCGGTGTGAAGGACCTGAACGTCAGCCTCGAAGACGCCAAGGCGACCTTTGAGGAGGATAGCCCCGTCGACATGCAGAAGGTGAAGGACGCCATCTCCGCCATTGGCTTTGAGCCGGGCGCGACGGCAGACTAGCCCTCACCATCGCCTCAAAAGCGAACCGCCCCGGAAGGTCATACCTTCCGGGGCGGTTTTGCGTTCTGCGGTCAACGCGTTTTTGCGTGAGCCTACGGCGTCCAGTAGCCGCCATCGTGCAGGCGCTGCATCAGGTCGCGGGCAATGGCGTAGCGGTTGAACGGGGGCATGATGTATATGCCCGAGAAGTGCGGCCACGCGTACTCCATCAGTTCCCACGCAATTTCCGTCCCCACGGCCGCGCCGTTGTCGCCTGCCTCGCGCATGCGGCGGCGGGTGTCGTCCGGGATGCTGATGCCCGGAAACTCGTTGTGCAAAAACTCCGCATTGCGCGAGCTGACAAGCGGCATAATCCCAAGGAAAATGGGCACCGTGATATGCGCCGTGAGTTCGCGCACCTCGTCAATGGCTTCGCGCGTGTACACCGGCTGCGTCAGGAAGTACTCGGCCCCGCACTCAATCTTGCGCTCCATGCGCCGCACCTGAAGCGCCTTGTTGCGCGTATTCGGGTTATACGCCGCGCCCGTGCAGAAGTTCGCCTTTAGGCGCATGGAATCGCCGTGGTGGTTCACGCCCTCATTAAAGGTTTTCGTCAGGCTGATGAGGTCAAAGGAGCGCACGTCAAACACGCCCTTTACCACATCGTCTGCGCCGGCAGGCGGCGGGTCGCCCGTCACGGCCAGCACATTGGACAGCCCATCCACGGCCAGCCCCATCAGCGTGGCCTGCATGCCAATGAGGTTTCTGTCGCGGCCTGTCAGGTGCACAATTACCTCACACCCCGTGCGGCGGCGTATCATGCCCGCAAGGATGGTGTTCGACAGTCGAGGCACCGCCAGCGGATTTTCCGCGATGGTGATGGCGTCCGCGCCCGCGCTGGCTATGGCGTCCGCCGCCTCCAAGGCCTGCGACACGTCGAGATGCTTTGGTGGGTCAAGCTCCACCAGTACCATCTTTTTCCGCCCCAGCTTTTGGCTCAACAGCGTCGGCGGCAACGAACGCGGAGCGGCGTCCTGCGTCTGCGATTCGCCGACACGGGGCGTGGCCTTGGGCGTTGCCGTCGACGCAGGTTCCGCCGCATCCAACAGACGGCGCAGTGCGGCAATATGCTCCGGCGTCGTGCCGCAGCAGCCACCCAGCAGGCGCGCGCCAAGCTCGGCGCAGCGCATGACCGTCTCCGCAAAGTAGTCCGGAGCACTCCCGTACAGCAGCCTGTCCCCGGAGCGCTCCGGGTAGCCGGAGTTCGGGAAGACCGACAGCAGAGCGCCCGGATCGCCCACGCGGCGCAAGGTTTCCAGTACGCCAAGCGGCCCCGTGCCGCAGTTGATGCCAACCACGTCCGCACCGGCCTCAACAAGGGCGCGCAGGCATTCCTCAGGCGTTTTTCCGCTAAAGGAGCCACCCTGGCTCGTAAAGACCATCTGCGCGACTACAGGGAGGTTTGTAGCGCGTTTTACGGCCGTGACCGCAGGCAGCAGCATGTCCAGACGCGAGAAGGTCTCCAGGACCATTACGTCCGCGCCGCCCTCGGCCAGCGCCAAGGCCTGCGCCGTGTACATTTCGCCGATGCGCTCGGGTGAGGGCATGTCCTCAAGGCGGCCCAGCGGCCCCATGGAGCCGCCAACCCATGCACTGTCTCCGGCGCACGTACGCGCAATCTCCGCGCCGCGCCGGTTGATCAGGTGCAGCTTGTCCGCAAGGCCAAAGCGCTCCAGCTTCAGCTCATTGGCGCCAAACGTGTTCGTTTCAATAAGCTCCGCCCCAGCACGCAAGTACTCATCATGGATGGCAATGATCAGCTCCGGCTGGGTTACGTTCAATTCGTCGTAGCACGACTCCGCGCCTACACCCTTCTCGTGGATGCGCGACCCCATCGCGCCATCCGCCACAATGCGGCGGCGTGCAAGTTCTTGTAAAAAATCGCGTTGCATGGTTTTCCCTTTCCCCAAATGCGGGGCCACAAAGACTGACCGCGTGGCTATGTCTTGTCAAGATAGCACAGCGGCGCTGGTAGGTGGGGATGCCTCCGGCGGCTGGGAAAGAGAAGAGAAAAGAGGGCCTCCGGCGGCTCAAGGGAATGATTCCCTTGAGAATCCCCATACTTTTCGGGGCGGAAGCCGCCCCGAAAAGACGAGTTCGTGGGGTGGAGATGCGGCGTGCTTTGTATGCTGTCACTCGAGGCCTTCCTCGCCGGGGTATTGAGCCGGAAAAGGGCGCGCCACTGTTTCCTTCCTCAGTTCACCAGCCACGACCCGTATTTTCAGGAGCGGCTTCCGCTTCTGAAAATTCTAAGGATTGTTAAGGAAATTATTTCCTTAACCCGCCGGAGGCTCTCTTCTCTCTTCGCCATGCTGGCCGCAGGCCCCAAAAAAAGCGGCCACCCGTGTTGGGTGGCCGCTTTGGTGAGCATATCGATTCAGGGAGGGCGTCCTTTGCAAGCTGTTTAGGGCTTGAGGGTATGTTCGCCGCTGTCCTTGATATATTCGTTGAGGCAGGTCTCGTAGTAGTCGAAGGTTTTTTTGAGGCCTTCGTCGATGGAGACCTTGGGTACCCAGCCGAGGTCATTGGTAATCTTTGAGCAGTCGCCGTAGAAGTCGCCGATGTCGATCTTCTTCTTTTCTTCTGGCCAGGGGACGAGCTTGAAGCTGCCTTTGCCAGCGGTGGCGATCATTTTCTCGCAGATTTCCTTGAGGCTGATAGGCTCATCGCCGGCGAGGTTGTAGACCTGTCCTGCGGCGCGGTTGTCTTTTCCTGCGGTGAGGATGGCGTCGACGACGTCGTCCACGTAGTTCATATCGCGGCGCTGTGCGCCGTCGCCGTAGAGCTGGATTTGCTTATCTTCGGCAACGAGTCGGATGAACCAGCCGAGGAAGCCCTGCCGGTTGTGCTTGAGCAGCTGACGCGGCCCGTAGGTGTTGGTCAGCCGCAGCACGGCGGCGGGGATGCCGTACACTTTGTTGTAGAGCAGGTGGTACCATTCGCCGGCAATGCAGTTGATGCCGTTGACGTCCACGGGGTCGAGGGGGTGGTTTTCGTCAACGGGCATGTAGTGCGGTTTGCCGTAGATTTGGCGGGTGCTGGTGAGCACCAGTCTGGCATCGCGGTTGTAGTAGCGGCAGGCTTCCAGCACGCCCAACTGGGCCTTGGCGTTGATCTCAAGGTCCGTGTAGGGATCGTGCATAGAGTCGATATGGCTGACCTGTCCGGCGAGGTTGAAGATAAACTCCTGCCCGCGGATGAGGTACTGCATGGCGACCCGGTCGCGCACGTCCGAGATATTGAGCCGGATATCGTCCTTAACCGGAGCGATATTGTGCAGGTTGCCGCCGTATTCGTCGATCATGGAGTCCACAACGGTGACGTCGGCCCCGGCTTCAACCAGTCGGATGACGAGGTTGGAGCCGATGAAGCCGCAGCCGCCGGTGACCATGACCTTTTTGCCTTTGTAGAACTGCATGGAATCATTCCGCCTAGTGCTTGGTCTGTGGAAGAACGAGGTTCAAAACGACGCCGATGACACCTGAGAGTCCGATGCCTGTCAAGGTGACTTTGGCGACGCCGAAGCTCATTCCGCCGATGCCGAACACGAGAATAACGGCCACAATGGCCATGTTGCGGGGTTCCATGAGGTCGTCGCCTGCTTTGACGAGGGCGTTCATGCCAACAACGGAGATAGCGCCGAAGAGCAGAATCATGATGCCGCCCATGACCGGGGTGGGGATGGTGTGCAGCACTGCGCCCAGCTTGCCCACAAAGGCGAGAACGATGGCCGTCAGTGCGGCCCATGTCATCACGCCGGGGTTGAAGGACTTGGTGAGTGCAACGGCGCCGGTGACCTCGGAGTAGGTGGTGTTCGGCGGACCGCCGAGACAGGAGGCCAGCGCGGTTGCCAGACCATCGCCCAGCATGGTGCGGTGAACGCCGGGGCTTTTGATGTAGTCCTTTCCGGTGACTGAGCTGATGGCCAGCACGTCGCCAAAGTGTTCAATGGCCGGGGCGATGGCCACGGGCACGATGAACAGGATGGCTTCGATGTTGAACTCAGGTGTGACGAAGCTCGGCACGGCCAGCCACGGGGCGTCGGCAACGGCGGAGAAATCCACAATGCCGAAGAACAGGCTGACGATGTAGCCGGAGACGATGCCGCACAGGATGGGGATGAGCTTAAAGAAGCCTCGTCCCAGCAGGGAGACCAGAATCGTCACGGCGAGGGAAATCATGGACACGGTCAGCGCGGTGTCGCGGGGGATAAGCTCCAAGGAGCCGTCGCCGGACTTGCCGACGGCCATGAAGATGGCTGTCTTGGCGAGCAGTAGGCCGATGACCATGATAACCGGGCCGGTGACGATGGGGGGCAGCACGCGGTGCAAAATGCCCGCGCCGCGGAACTTGATGAGGGCGGACAGCAGGACGTAAAAGACGCCGGCTGCGGCAAGGCCGCTCATTGTCGCGGGGATGCCCCATGTTTCCACGCCGTAGATGATGGGCGCGATGAAGGCGAAGGAGGATGCCAGAAAAATGGGCACACTGCGTTTGGTGACAAACTGGAACAGCAGCGTTCCGGCACCGGCCGTGAACATGGCCACGTTGGGGTCAAGCCCTGTGAGCAGGGGAACCAGCACCAAGGCGCCAAACGCCACAAAGAGCATCTGCGCGCCGATGAGGCTGTCTTTCAGGCGGAATGCATAATCCGTCGCGGCCATATCCTTCTCCTTCTTGCTATGCTGTATGGTTATATGATGTCGTTGGGGACAGGTGCGGCACTACTTGGTGCCGAAGATCTTGTCTCCCGCGTCACCAAGACCGGGCAGGATGTAGCCGTTTTCGTCGAGGCGCTCGTCCACGCTGGCGGTGTAGACTTCCACGTCGGGGTGCTTTTCGTGCAGGCGCTCCAGGCCTTCGGGCGCGGCCACGAGGAAGATGCCGCGGATGTTCTTGCAGCCAGCCTTCTTCAGGATGTCGATGGTGGCGATGAGGGTGCCGCCGGTGGCCAGCATGGGGTCCAGAATAAGGGCCATGCGGTCTTCGATCTTGTTGGCGAGCTTGGTGTAGTATTCGACGGGTTCGAGGGTTTCCTCGTTACGGAACAGGCCGACAACGCTGACCTTGGCGCCGGGCACCATGTCCAGCACGCCGTCCAGCATGCCGATACCGGCGCGCAGGATGGGCACAACGGTCAGGGTCTTGCCCTTGATGGAGTCCGCCTGAGTGGGACCGGCCCAGCCTTCGATGGTGGCCAGCTCGGTTTCGAGATCCTGCGTGGCCTCGTAGGTGAGCAGACGTGCAACTTCGTTGGAAAGGGCGCGAAAATCCTTTGTGCTCAGGCCGACCTGTCTCAGCAGGCCGAGCTTATGCCGGACCAGCGGGTGGTCCACAACATGAACTGCCATGGTATCTCCTAGGCTTGATTTGTGGGGTTGTTTTATGACGTGGAAAATGCGTGGCGCAAAATCTTGTCGTCCTTACCCGCAAAGGTTTGCAAGGTCAAGCCAAAATGCGCGCCAGCATTGGCCTCTCGCGGAAAAAGCAAAGCGTCGCGGTGAAGTGGAAGAATCCGCCACTTGGTGTGCGGCAGCGTGGCGGCGGCGTGTAAGGCGTCTGCCGGTGGGATGTGGTGTGGAGCGGAAACATGGAGCCTCCCCCTGCTGATGCAGTGAACCAATCGCTCTTGCGGCGGCTGACATCTGTGATGTGGTCCCTTGGATACCACGTTTACGTGCCGTGGGCGAGTGGTGCTGCGCTCGCGCTGTGCGGCCCGTCAGCAGCCGAAAAAATGATATTTCGGGGATTGCTCCACATGCGGTGTGGCGGGTGGTGCATGCGGGAAAGTCCCCGGTGCGTCTGCCCCCGCTGGTGCCCGTGGCGGAAAATATTGAAAAACCTGCAACGTTGTGAGGATTTTACATGGACACGATTCTTGTCTACATGACTGCTTCGGACGCGGAAGAAGCCCGCCGTATCGGCGCGGTGCTCGTGGAGCGCCGCCTTGCCGCCTGCGTGAACATCCTTGGGACCATTCAGTCCATGTTCTGGTGGGACGGCGCGGTGCAAGACGAGGGTGAAACCGCGTTCATCGCCAAAACCCGGCGCTCCCGTTTCGAGGAGCTGGCCCGCGCCGTGCGCGAGGTGCACTCCTATGACACGCCGTGCATCATTGCCATGCCCGTGGCGGCGGGTGATCCGCAATTCCTCGGCTGGATTGCGGAATCCACAACCCCGGACTCAACACCATCCTAGAGGAGAATACATGCAGACCTTCGTCTTCGGCTCTCTGGCCTTTGACCGCATCATGACCTACCCCGGCAAATTCTCGGACCACATCCTGCCCGACAAGCTGCACATCCTGAACGTGTGCTTCGTTGGCAACGGCCTTAAGGAGCGCTTTGGCGGCACCGCGGGCAACATTGCCTACAGCATGTCGCTGCTGGGCGAGAAGCCGGTCATCGTCTCGTCTGCGGGGCGTGACGACTTTGGTCGATATGAAGAGCGGCTGAAGGCCCTTGATCTGACGACCGAAGGCATCCGCATCGTGGACGAGGCCCTGACGGCCAACTGCCACATCACCTCCGACCTTGCCGACAACCAGATTACCTGCTTCAACCCCGGCGCCATGGGCTTCCCCTGCGAGTATGATTTCTCCAGCGCGGACCCGGAAAAGGACATCGCCATCATCGCCCCCGGCAACCACGAGGACACCATCGGCCTTGCGAAGAAGTTCCGCGAGATGGGCATGCGCTACATCTTTGATCCGGGCCAGAACATCACCGCCATCCCCGGCGAGAAGCTGCTGGAAGCCATCACCGGCTCGTGGATTTTGGTGTCCAATGACTACGAGCTGGAAATGATTCTGCGTGCCACGGACCTGTCTCTGGACCAGCTGATGAACCGCACGGAGAATATCATCACAACGCTTGGCGAAAAGGGCTGCACTGTGCATGAGACGTCCGATGTGACGGAAATCCGTGCCGCGTCCGTCGGCGAAGTGGTGGACCCCACCGGCGCTGGCGACGCCTTCCGCGCGGGACTGCTCAAGGGCATCACCATGGGCAAGGACCTGCCGGAAGCCGCCCGTATAGGCGCATGCTGCGCCACGTGGTGCATTGAGTGCATGGGAACGCAGGAACATTCCTTTACAGAAGAGGAGTTCTGGGAGCACTATAGGAAGAATTTCGGACAGACGGACTAAGCGGACCAACGGCCCCCGCCCAGTGCGGGGGCCGGCGCCGCCCAGCGGCCAGAAGTGCCAAGGCCTCCGCGTGGCCGTCAGTCCCCGCCGAACACTCCGGCATCCCGCTGTGGGCTGCCGGTTGAAAACGGGAGGCCACATGATCGAACTGACTCTGGAAGCCGTTGAACGCTACCTGCGCGACACCTTTGGTTCTGGTGTGAAGCTGACTGGCGTAGGGGAAATCGGTTCGCTGGACGAGCAGGGCATGAAGGACTTTGGCTACGGCAAGCCCCTGCTTGTCAGTTGGGAGGAAAACGGCGAAACGCGGCAGGCCGTGCTGTCCATGATGCGCGGCGACCGCTACGGCCATCAGGGCTACTGGGACAGGGCGCGCGTTTTGCTCTTTCAGCATGCCGCCGGGCCAAAGATGGAGCGCCACGTCCGCCCGCTGGGCCTTGGCTATGTGGATACCTCGGGGCACATGGTGCCCGTGACGGACCCACAGGAATTCTTCATCATCAACGAAAAGATTCAGGGGCGGGACTATTTCCTCGACCTCTACCGCATCCGCGAGGGCGACTTCCGCCCGCAGGATGAACATCTCGCCCGCGAGTTCGCCCTTTGGCTGGCCCGCATCCATTCCCGCAAAAACGATGACCCCGACCTCTACATCCGCCGCATCCGCAACCTTGTGGGCGACTGCGAGTGCATTTTTGGCATCGCGGACGGCTATCCGCATCCGTATTCGGAGTTCCCGCCGGAGCGCTTTGTGGCGCTGGAAAAGCGGCTGATTGACTGGCGCTGGAAGCTGCGCGGCTATACGGACCGGCTGGCCGAGGTGCATGGCGACTTCCACCCGTGGAATGTGCTGGTGCAGGACGGCGAGCCGCCGAGTTTTGGCGTACTGGACCGCAGCCGCGGCGAGTGGGGCGACCCCGCCGACGATGTGGCGACCATGACGCTGAACTATCTGCTCTTTGGTCTGTACGACACGCCGCGCCTGTCCGGTGCGTTTGAAAAGCTGTACCGAACGCTGTGGGACACCTATCTGGAGGAAACCGGCGACAGGCAGATGCTGGAGGTCATTGCGCCGTTTTATGTGTTCCGCGCTCTCGTCGTGGCGTCCCCGGAGTGGTATCCTGACCATCCCATTGCGGTGAGGCGTGGTCTGTTCCGGCTCATTGAAAATGTGCTGGAGGACGACACCTTTGATTGGCGCAATATCAATAAGTATATGGAGTAGCCATGAGCGGAGCTGGCGCATGCGGGCAGACGTGCTGGGCGATATGGGTTGTGGGCCTGCCGGGGTCGGGAAAGTCCAACCTTGCCCGCGGTATTGTGGATGACCTGCGCAAGGAGGGCTACGCCGTGCAGTGGCTGCAAATGGATGCCCGCCGCAAGGTGTATTTCCCGCGTCCACAGTATACGGCGCAGGAGCGCGAAGCCGCCTACCGCATGTTTGCCGAGGAGGCCGCGCAGATGGTGGAAAACGGCGTCAACGTCGTCATGGACGGCTCCGCCTATCAGGTGGCCATGCGCGACTACGCCCGCCAGCTTATTCCCAACTTTGCCGAGGTGCATGTGCAGTGCACCCTGGACAATGCCATGCAGCGCGAAGCGGGACGTCCCGCCGGGCTGGTGATGGCAGGGCTGTACGAAAAGGCCCTGCGCCGCAAGGAAACAGGCGAAGAGGTCGAAGGCCTTGGCGAGGTCATTGGCGTGGATGTGCCCTTTGAGGAAAACCCTCGCGCAGAGTTCATCATCGCCAACGACGACATCCCAAAGGAGGAAACCCGCCGCCGGACCATGGCTTTTGTCCGGGAGTGGCTGCGTTCCTTGTAGGCGGCTGTATTGACGCGATAAATGGAGACTGGCCGTCGGAAGCCTTGGCGCTTTCGGCGGCTGGTTTGCGCTTGGCGTTTGGCGCTGCGCGCGGGCAAAACGGCCGGGCGCATGTCCCACTGGAAGGGGAGGAGATGCCGCTGCGGATTTGCCAACGGCGGCAGTTTTTCATAAGCACGAACCCTCGGCGCGGCTGTCGCGCCCAAGACGACTTCCACCGGCGAGCCATCGCCGCCTCAAGGATATATGATATGAGCAGCAAGACCTTTCATGTGATGACCTTTGGATGCCAGATGAATGTCCACGATTCCGAGTGGTTATCGCGCGCCCTGACCGCGCGGGGATGGACCGAGGCTCCCGAGGGCGAGGCGCAGGTTATCGTGGTGAATACGTGCAGTGTGCGCGAGAAGCCGGAGCAGAAGGTCTACAGCCTGCTTGGCCGCCTGAAGGCGATTATGGAGGCGCACCCGGACCGCTTTGTGGCCGTGGGCGGCTGTGTGGCGCAGCAGATTGGGCGCAATTTCCTTGCGCGCTACCCGTATGTGCGCCTTGTGTTCGGCACGGATCAGACCGGACGCGTGCCCGAGGAGCTTGACCGCTTGGCCGAACACGGCGAGGGCCGCACCGCGCTGCTGGACTTTGAGGACGGCTACCCGGCGCAGGACGCCGTGCTGCCCGAGGACGGCCCGGTGTCGCACCTGCCGGGGCAGGCGTTTGTGAACATTATGAAGGGGTGCGATAATTTCTGCGCGTACTGCATTGTTCCCTACGTGCGCGGACGCCAGAAGTCGCGTCAGGCGGCGGATGTGGTGGCGGAGTGCCGCGCCCTTGTCCAGCGCGGCGTGCGCGAAATTACTTTGCTGGGGCAGAACGTGAACAGCTTCGGGCTGGACAAGCACGGCGACGGCACCAGCTTTGCCCAGCTTTTGGAGCAGGTGGCGGGCATTGAGGGGTTGACGCGCCTGCGGTTTACCACCTCGCACCCCAAGGATATTGCCCCGGAGGTTATTGAGGCCTTTGGCCGGTTGGACGCACTTTGTCCCTCGCTGCATTTGCCGATGCAGGCAGGTTCAGATACTGTATTGAAAGCTATGGGTCGTGGCTACGATATGCAGCGCTACATGGGCCTTGTTGAGGGACTGCGTGCGGCGTGTCCCGATATTGCGCTCACCACGGACCTTATCGTCGGTTTCCCCGGCGAGACGGACGAGGACTTCCGCCAGACGCTGGACGCCGTGGAGCGGGTGGGCTTCGAGTCGAGCTTTTCGTTCATGTACTCGGACCGCCCCGGAACCCGCGCCGAGAAGATGCCCTTCAAAATCGACCGAGCCGTGAAGGGGGAGCGTCTTATCCAGTTGCAGTCTTTGCAGGAGGAGTTGACCGCCAAGGCGCTGGCCGCCAGCGTGGGGCGCGAGGCCGAGGTGCTGGTTGAATCGCGCAGCAAGGTGCAGGGCGCAGGAGAGGACATCTCCTGGCGTGGCCGCGACCGCCACGGGCGCGTCGTCAACTTCCTTTGGCCGGAGGAAGCGGGCGATTTGGCCGGAAAGTTGGTTCGCGTGCGGATCGAAACGGCCAAGAAACATTCCCTGTGGGGAAAAGCGGTGGGGGAACCATGGTAGAGATGAAGGTAGTCGGTTTGGCGCTGGATGAAACAGCGCAGGTGCCCGTCCTCGTGCTCAAGGATTTGGAGGAGACCAAAACGCTCCCCATCTGGATAGGAGCCATGGAAGCCATGGCCATATCCCTTGCCCTGAACGAGGTGCATCTGCCGCGTCCGATGACCCACGACCTCCTCCTCAACATGACCAACGGTATGGGCGGACTCATCCAGCGTGTGGATGTGACCCGTCTCGACAGCGGAACCTACTATGCGGAAATTGTGGTGGATATGAAAGGCGAGGAGCGGCGTATAGACAGCCGCCCTTCGGACGCGGTGGCTCTTGCCCTGCGCGCTGGGTGTCCCATTTTTGTGGCGCAGGCCATCCTTGACGAAGTCAGCACCGAGGTGCGCACCGGAGAAGGCCCCATCTTCTCCACGGAAGACTCCGACAAGTGGAGCGAGATTCTGGAGCGATTTTCCGAGGATGACACCAAGTACAAGATGTGACACCGTCACCACGTCTCCGCGTTATGTGACGCAATAGCCTGAGCCTGTCTTCTCGGGCCGCATGCCTGCGGGTGCGCGCTGGGCACAGTGTATCTCGCCCCGCCACCGCAAACGGATGGCATCGGCCAACGACCAAAGGAACCTGACCCGATGATAGATCTGCATACGCATACCGTCTTTAGTGACGGCGCGCTCATCCCTGCGGAGCTTGCGCGCCGTGCCCGCGTGGCCGGATATAAGGCCCTTGCCATGACCGACCACGCCGATGCCTCCAATCTGGAATTCATCATCACCAACGTCCGCCGCGTTACCGAGAGCTATTCCCCCTATGCCGGGATTGATCTGTTCTGCGGGGTGGAGGTCACGCATGTTCCGCCGGGACTCATCCCGGACACCGTGGCCCGCGCCCGCGAGCTTGGCGCGGACATCGTGGTGGCCCACGGCGAAACCATTGCCGAGCCAGTGGAGCAGGGCACCAACCTTGCCGCCATTGAAGCCGGTGTGGACGTGCTGGCGCATCCGGGCCTTATTACGCCCGAAGAGGTTCGCCTTGCGGTTGAGAAGGGCGTGGCGCTGGAGATTACCACCCGCAAGGGGCACAGCCTGACCAATGGTCATGTTGCGGCCCTTGCCCGCGAGTACGGCGCAACCCTTGTCATCAACAACGACGCCCACGAACCGGGCGACCTTGTGGGCGAGGAAATGCGGCGGAGCATCGCCCTTGGCGCGGGCCTGAGCGTGGAGGAATACCGCGCGGCAGAGGCTGCGTCCCGGCGCATTATCTCCTCGCTTATCGGAGGCGGGCGGTGAGCCGGAAGAAACGGGCCTCGCGGCTCAATCAGGATGACATTTTAACGGCGGCGCAGCTTCTGCGGGAAGCTCGCGCCGCTGTTGCGTTTACCGGCGCGGGCATCTCCGTGCCCAGCGGTATTCCGGATTTTCGCAGCCCCGGCGGCCTGTGGTCGCGCTACGACCCGCAAAAGGTCGCTAGCCTTCAGGCGCTGCGCACCGCGCCGGAGGACGTGTGGGCCTTCATGCACGAGGCGCACGGCATGTTTAGCGCGGCGTCGCCCAATCCCGCGCACACCGCCCTTGCGGACATGGAGCGCGCGGGCCTTCTCACCGGCATCATCACCCAGAATATCGACAGTCTGCACCAGCGCGCCGGTTCGCGCGAGGTTGTGGAGTTTCACGGCAGCGCGGACCGCTTTCATTGCATGCGCTGCGCGCGCCCGTACGAGGCCGTGAATCTTGCCGCGCTGGGCGGCGTTGGCGTGCCGACGTGTCCGTCCTGCGGCGGCGTGGTGCGCCCGGATGTGGTGTTCTTTGGCGAGGGGATTCCAAGCCAGCCCCGGCGGCGGGCCGAGGCGCTTATTGCCGCGGCGGACTGTATCCTGGTCATTGGCACCTCCGGCGATGTGATGCCCGCGAATACGTTCCCCTACCGCGTCAAGAACGCGGGCGGGGCGGTTATTGAGGTGAACCTTGGCCCCACGGCCTACGGGGCGCTCCCCGATGTGCGCTTTGACGCCCCGGCGCAAGAGGTTCTGCCGCTTCTTTATGATTGCGCCGTTTCCTGATATGCCCCACCAGTAGGGTTTAAACTACAGTGATTTTACGCTAGTGTGTCCGGGCCGGAAGCCCGCCCGGATTATGGATGCCGTGGCGCGTCTCGCGCGTCCGGATCGACTTTTCACGATACGAGGATACCCCGATATGGAGATGTTACCGCAGACCGGTGTCATTGCTCTGCTTTCCCACGCGACGCTGACGGTGAAGTTCGTGCTCGGACTGCTCGTTTGCATGTCTCTGGTGAGCTGGAGCATCATATTGTTCAAGGTGTTTGTGTTGGCGCAGGCACGCAGCCGCGCCCGGCAGGATTATACGAAGTTTGTCGGCGCAAGTGACCTTGGCGAGGGCATGCGCGCCCTTGGCCGCGACCAGACCTCGCCCGTCTACCGTTCCGGCGTCAGCGCCATGAACGAACTGCGGCGGCTGGAAAGCTCCGGCCTGCTCACCTGCAAGAATCTCGACGTGGTCATCGACAACCTGCGCCGCGCCCTGAGGCAGGGCGTCAGCTCCCAGCTTGGCGGATTGTCGCGGTCCCTGTCCTTTTTGGCCACATGCGGCAACTCCGCGCCCTTTATCGGGCTGTTTGGTACCGTGTGGGGCATCATGCATTCCTTCCATTCCATCGGCCAGATGAAGACGGCGGCCCTCGCCGCTGTGGCTCCGGGCATCTCCGAGGCGCTCATCGCCACGGCCGTTGGGCTGGCCGTCGCCATTCCGGCGACCATCGCCTACAACTTCTTCCTTGGCATGTTGCAATCCATCGAAACGGAACTGGTGAACTTCGCCGGTGCGTTCCTGAACACCGTTCAGCGCGAGCTGTCCGGCGATACGGTGGATGCGCCCCAGCAGCGCAGGAGGAGTGAGGACAATGGCGGACTTTAATCCCCACAAAAGGGGATTCATTGCGGAAATCAACGTGACGCCCTTTGTGGACGTCATGCTGGTTCTGCTTATTATCTTTATGGTCACCGCGCCGCTGATGACGCAGGGGCTGGAGGTGGACCTGCCGCAGACCAAAACCGTGCGGACCCTGCCGAAAGACAAGGACCACATGGTGCTGACCATCCGTGCGGATGGGACCATCTATCTGGACGAGTACAAGGTGCCGCAGGGCGAACTGGGCGGGCACCTTCAGCGGCTGGTCAAGGCCGAGAACAAGTTCCTCTACATCCGCGCCGACAAGGCCGTGGCCTACGGCGTGGTGGTCGGCGTGATGGGCGAGGTGAAATCCGCAGGGATTGACCGCCTCGGCGTCGTGGCGGAGCCCGAAGACACCCGGCCTGCGCGGCCGGGCGAGAAGTAGTCTAGGCCGCGCACTATGCGACTGCTCAGTTGGATTCTTTCCATAGCCCTTCACGGGGGCATCTTGCTTATGGCGGTATATCTGGCCACGCCTTCGCCCATGAAGGTGAATCTGGATGTGCCCGTCTATCAGGTGGACCTCGTGAAGCTGGCGCCCAAAAAGGGTGTGGCCGTGCCAAAACCCAAGGCCGCCGCCAAGCCCGCTCCGCCCCCAAAGGCCAAACCTGCGCCGAAGCCCCAGCCCAAACCCAAGCCGCAGGCCAACGAAATTGCCGCCAAGGTGGAGAAGCCGAAGCCAAAGCCCGAGGCTAAAAAAGCCCCGGAAAAGCCAAAGCCGAAACCGGCCCCCAAGCCGAAACCAAAACCAAAGCCAGAACCGAAGCCTAAGGAAAAAGCTCCGGAAAAGCCCCAGAAGTCCCGGCAGGACTTGCTGAACGAAGCCCTTGCACAGGCCAAAAAGGACGTGCAATGGAAGGAGCACCTCCAGCGAAAAACCGTGGAGCGCGAACTGGCGGCCCTGCGTGAGCAGGTTGCCAAACAGGACGCCACCCAGGCCGACGGCGCCGGCGGCGAAAGCGAAGAGGGCGTCTCCGCCGGTTTGGAGGAAATCTACGCCGCGCAGGTGAAGGCCATCATTCGCGAGAATTGGCGCTTTCCGTCCATTCCTGTGGATGCGGCCCTTGTGGCGACGGTGTATCTGCGTGTAGGTCCCGAGGGGAGCATTACGGAGTCGCGCCTGTTGGCGACGTCCGGACGCCCCGATTTTGATTCCTCGGTCATGAAGGCCGTGCAGGAAACGCGGCAACTGCCGCCCCCGCCCGGCACCGTCCGGCAGATTCGCATCAACTTCAATCTTCAGGACATGCAGTGATATGAGAATACTTCAGACGTTGGCCCTCGCCGTCGTCCTCGCCGTTTGCCTTTCGGCAACCGCGTGGGCGTCCGAGGCGCTGACTATCGATATCTACGGTCCCGGCCAGAGCCGCGTGAACCTTGCGCAGGCCGCGCCAAAAGGCCTCGACGCCGCGCCCGTTCCGGCCCTTGCTCCCACCTTCGGGCAGCTGGTGAGCCAGAACTTCTCCTTTTTGCCCTTCATCCGCGAAGTTGCGCCCACGGACGTCCTTGGCGGCGTTCAGCTTGCCGGAGTCTCCCGCAGCGGCATCGACTTTAAGCGCTTTCAGCTCAGCAAGGTTGACCTTGTCATGACCACGGGCTGGAAGCCCAATGGCCAAGGCGGCAGCCGCCTTGAGTGCCGGGTGTACGAGACCTTCACCTCCCGCCTCGTGGTGGGCAAGGCCTACTCCGGCGTTAACGAAAAGAACATCTCCCGTGTGGCGGACCTGTTTTGCGCCGCGTTTATGGAAGCCCTCACCGGGCGTGATGAGTATTTCCGTTCCATCATCGCCTTCTCCAAGACCGGCAAGGACGGCAACAGGCAGATTTGGACCGTCACCCCGCAGGGACGCGAACTGCGGCAGGTGACCTATCTGCACGGCGCCAGCATCAGTCCGGCGTGGTCCCACACGGGCCGCTATCTCGCCTTTGCCCATCACAGCGACCACGACCACACCCTCGGCATTTGGGACTCCAAGGAGAACCGCATCTTCCGGTCCAAGCTCCCCGGCACCACCATCGGCGGTACCGCGTTCAGCAAGGACGACCGGGTGGTCGTGGCCCTGACGCGCGGCAATATGGAAATCTACGAGCTGACGCGCGACCTGCGGCGCATTCATAAAACGCTGGTGCAAAACTGGTCCATCGATGTGTCGCCATGCTTCACCAAGGACTATTCCACCATGGCCTTCACCTCGGACCGTCGCGGCAACCCGCACATCTTTGTGAAGGATATGGAGTCTGGTAAAGTCACCCGCGTGACCTACGACGGCAAATACAACACCAGCCCGTCCATCAGCCCCGATGGAAAGCTAATTGTCTTTTCCCGCCGTACACCGGAAGGGCACCGCATCTTTCTGCATGACATGCAGTCCGGAAAGGAACGTCAGCTGACCTTCGGTCCCGGTAGCGATGAGGAACCCGCATTTTCCCCCGACGGGTACTTCATCTGCTTTGCATCAAACAGGTCAGGAGAGTATAAACTGTATCTTACCACGCGGCATGGTGCGCAGCCCAAACTGTTGCCCACAGGTGACGGTGCGGCAACGCATCCAGTGTTCGGCCCGAGATACGGTGAATAATGCCCGCGCCAAGGCGTTGACACCATTGTAACTCTCAAGAAATGACTTGTTCTTTTGTTGATTTTCGTATTATGGCGGGGTAGACCTGAAAAAGTCGAGGGCCGCGTGCGCCCTTCGCACCTGATGACGACGCAAAGGTTTTTCCTTTTTTAGGAGTAAAGTCCCTGAATCTGATCGAGGAGGATGTAATGAGAACGAAACTCCTGGTGGTTATGGTCATGATGGCCTTTGTTCTGGCCCTTGGCACCGGCTGTGCCAAGAAGCAGATGAGCGCAGAACCCGCACCCGCTGCAACCCAGCCCGCAGACTCCAGCTCCGCTGATGATGCACAGCGCATCAAAGAGCAGGAACTGGCTGCCGAAAAGCAGGCCATGGTGGCCGCCGAACAGGCGATCACCGGCAACAAGATCTACTTCGACTTCGACAAGTACGACCTGAAGCCCGAAGCAAAGAAACTGCTGACCGCCAAGGCCGAACTGCTGAAGAAGTACAGCTCTTGGAAGCTCCTCATTGAGGGACATTGCGATAACCGCGGCACCGAAGAATACAACCTCGCCCTCGGCGAACGCCGCGCCCGCGCCGCCTACGAATTCCTCGTAGTGCTCGGCGTGCCTTCCTCCCGCCTCAAGGTCGTTTCCTACGGCGAAGAGCGCCCCGCAGTCGACGAAAACAACGAGACCGCATGGGCCATGAACCGTCGCGACGAGTTCAAGCTCTTCAAGTAAGACGCGACAAGTACGGTAGATACGACGTTAAAAACGCCGCCGGTGAAAACCGGCGGCGTTTTTTTGTGGCCGACGTGGTCGTTACGCCTGGTTCAAGAGGTTGCCTTCGGCGACTTAAGGGGTGCGACCCCTTAAGAATCCCGAGGTTTTTGTGGCTGGAAGCCAGCCCCAAAAAAGGGTGTAGGCCATGCCGGGCGTGGGGTGAGTGGCCCGTGATGGCGTGGCAGGCGTGGGGGCGTGATTGCGGCCGTGCGGGTGCTGAGGGGCGTGGCGTATAAGGAGGATTCTTAAGGATGAAATCCTTAAGCCTGCGGAGCATAAAACGGGTGGCATGGCCGACGTGGTTGTAATGCCGGGTTCAAGAGGTTAGCTCCGCTGGTTTAAGGGCTTCGCCCTAAAAAATCCCAAGGTTTTGTGGCTGGAAGCCAGCCCCAAAAAAGGGGTGTAGGCCATGCCGGGCGTGGGGTGAGTGGCCCGTGATGGCGTGGCTGGCGTGGGGGCGTGATTGCAGCCGTGTGGGTGGTGAGGAGCGTGGCGTATAAGGAGGATTCTTAAGGATGAAATCCTTAAGCCTGCGGAGCATAAATACGCTCATCCTCAACGCCGCCACATGCCCAAATTTCCATAACCTGTGTGGCAGCGTTTTTTTCTTGCACCACACGTTCCTAAATAGTAAAGATAGTTATTAGCGACAACATGAGCGTGGGGAGGCGATTATGGCGCAGCCTGAAGAGATGTACCGTTGCCAGACGGTGAATTGCGGGTATGTGTATGACCCTGACAGGGGAGACCGGAAGGGCAAGATCCCTAAGGGAACGCAGTTTAGGGACTTGCCGGATACGTGGCGTTGCCCCATCTGTGGTGGCACCAAAAAGTGTTTTCGTCCTATGGCGGGGCCGGGAGCGGACGGCTCTACCGAATGTGAACTGCCTACTGAGCAGTAGCTGAATTTGTGTGTCCTCCTGTCCCGGTTGTTCGGGCATCACACAAAAAGCGGCCGCATCCTCTTATGGGGATGCGGCCGCTCATTTTTGATGCGTCGGTGGCGCTGTTACTTGACGCCGTGCTCGCGCAGGAAGGGCCCGTATTTTCTGTCGGTGCCCTTGATGTGCCCGGTGAGCCAATCGCGCAGGAAGTTGAGCAGATCGCTGGAGACGTCCGCCTTGCCGGCTTTGAAGTTGCGGGCGAATTCGCCCACGGTGTCGGTGAACTTCTTGTGAATGCGCTTGTGGCTTGCGGTGTCTTCGTAACCGAACTTGTCGAAGTATTTTTCCTCGTGCCCGAAGTGGTAGACGGTGTAGTCGAGCAGTTCGTCCACGATTTTCTGGGTGACCTCACGGGCGTGTCCGCGCTTCATGGCGCGGTAGAGGGCGTTGATGAGTTCGACGAGCTTCATGTGCTGCTTGTCGATTTCTGTCACGCCGACGGAGAGGTCTGAGGTCCAGTTGATGAGTACGTCGCTGGTGACGTTTTTAAGGTCGCCGATGAGGACGTTGAGCTCTTCGTTCATGCCGGTGAGCTCGTGGGCGGACTTGGCGGCGTTGATGATGCCGTCGGCGATGCGGGCGGCCACGTCGTTCACTTCGTCCACGGCGCGGTTGATTTCGACCATGGTCTGGGCCTGTTCTTCGGAGGCGGCGGCGATGGCCTGCACCATGATGTGGTTATCGTCAGCAAGCTGGGTGATGGCGGTCACGGCGGCGCCGGACTCGCGGGCGAGCTCGGCGGCGTTGTTGATGAGGGATGCGGCCTCGTCCATGCGCTCCACGTTGGCCTGTGCGGAATTTTGAATGCCGGTGATGGATTCGCCCACTTCTTTGGTGGCGGTCATGGTCTTTTCGGCGAGTTTGCGAACCTCGTCGGCGACAACGGCGAAGCCGCGGCCTGCTTCGCCGGCGCGTGCGGCCTCAATGGCGGCATTAAGGGCGAGAAGGTTGGTCTGGTCGGCAATGTCGTTAATGACGCCGATGACCTGCCCGATGCCCTGCGCCTGTTGGCCGAGGTCGTGCATGAGTTCCTTGAGGCCGTGGGTCATGCCGTCCACCTGAACGATGGCGTGCTGGGCCTGCGTCACGATGTCTGCGCCCTGACGGGCCTGCTCGCGCGTGTTTTCAACGTTGAGGGCCGTTTCCTGCGTGTTGCGGGAAATGTCCGTGACGGCGGCGGCCATCTCCACCATGGCGGTGGCGGTTTCCTGCATGCGCTCGCGCTGGGTCTTGGCGCCCTCGGCAATGGTGTCGGTCAGGTCCGTGATGTGCGCTGTGGCGGATGTGGTCTTGCTGACCATGGTGTCCAGCTTGGAGGCGACTTCGCCCATGCCTTGTTCGCGGGCTTCCTCGGCGATGCGGGAGGCCTCTGCGGCTTGGCGGATGGAATTGTCGGCTTCGCGCTGCTGGGCCTCAAGGCGCGCGGCGAGGGCTTCATATTCCTTCCGGTTTTCTTCGAGCTGGCGGATGGCTTCCTTGGCGGCGATGTCGAGGGGCTGCGGCTGGGCGCCCCTGGCCGGGCCGGCCAGCGTTTTGGCGACGGCCTCATTCATGGCGTACGCGCCCTGCGAGGCCAGCATGAAGGAGGCGGAGGCCAATACGGCGACAGCAAAGCTGACCGCGCCGACAAAGGTCATGGACGGATGCCCCAGCAGGGCGGCGAGGGCAAGGCCAAGGGCAAGCAGCACTGCCAAGGTCGTGGTCAGGGTGAAAATGTTTTTGTTCGTCATGGTATCCTCGAAAAAGTAAAACGCCGTGATGGCGGGTGATTGCACGCTCTCTGTTAGGAATAATTCCTAACAACGGCTTGCAATCTGCCAGAAACCGCACCGGGAGGCAAGGGCTAGTTCATGAGCGGGGCCACCCAGTGAACGTAGGCCCAGCGCGCGCCCCACATGCAGAGCGCGGCGTACAATCCGGCAAGAAGGTCGTCTATCATCACGCCAAAGCCGCCAGGGAGCCAGTTCTCAGCGGCTTTTACCGGCCAGGGCTTGGCGATGTCGAAAAGGCGAAACAGCATAAAGCCGAGGAGAATTTGCCACGTGGTCATAATGGGGAAGAGGGCGAAAACCATCCACTGCCCAAGCACTTCGTCGATGACCACACTGCCGGGGTCCTTACTGCCGATGACGGCTTCCGCGCGGGTTGCGACCAGCCCGCCCACAAGAAAGAGCGCGGCGAGAATAAGGCAGCGCACTGTGGGCGACAGGGGCAAAAAGATAAAGGGCGCGGCGATGACGGCGGCGGCGGAGCCCCATGTGCCGGGAGCCTTGGGCAGATGGCCGATGGGGCCGAGGGTGGCGAATGCTGTGGCAATGCTGTCGGAGCGGGAAATGTGTGTCATGAAAGCGTGTCCAAATGCATGTTGTGGAATGAATGTGTTGTTTACGCCGACGCAGTAGGAATAGCAAGGCACACTGCGGCGCTGCGAAATGATGAAAAGGCCGGGTGACTTGGGCGTCTTCGCTTCGTGCAGGCGCTGAAAAGTGGCGCGTAGGAGGCGCTTTGCCATGTGCTTGTGCTGCGCTGTGGCGGCGTGCAGGGCAAAAAGAGACGGCCCCGGCAAAAGCTGGGGCCGTTTGGCGCGTGCGGGGGCCGGCTAGCGCTCCATGGCGCGTGGCCGGATGGCGCGGATGTCCTGTAGAACGTCCACCAGATGAGCCAGCGGCATGCCCACAACATTATTGTAGGAGCCGTTGATGCTCTGCACCAAAAAGCCGCCCTTGCCCTGAATGGCGTAGCTGCCGGCCTTGTCCATGGGTTCGCCGCTGCTGGCGTAGCTGAACAGCACTTCCAGCGGTTGGGGGCCCATGGTGACCTCCGTCGCCACGGTAAAGGCGACGGGCTGAGACGCATGGGGATGAAAGACAGCGCAGCCGGACACGACGCGGTGGGTGTTGTCCACCAGCTTGGAGAGCATGAGCAGGGCCTCGTTTTGGTCCGAGGGCTTGCCCATGATTTCGCCGTCCAGCGTGACGACGGTGTCCGAGCCGATGACCACGGCGTCCGGGTAGTCCTCGGCAACGGCTTCGGCCTTGGCTATGGCCGCGCGCTGGGCGTAGTCCTCCGGCGATTCGTCCGGGGCTGGCGCGGGTTCGTTGCCGGGAGAGGGGATGATGTCGAATTCCAGACCGAGGTTTTCCAGCATTTCGCGCCGCCGGGGGGAACCGGAGGCGAGAATGATGCGTTGCGCGGCCTCGAAGGGACCGGGTTCTACGATGGGCTCAATATTCATGCGCTCGTCTTTTCCGTTGGGAGAACACGGGCCGGACGCCTCATGGAGGTGCCCGGCCCGGTTGAATCCTGATGTATTGTCGTGATGCTTAGTTGTCTGTCTGCTCAGCAGTCAGCGCGTCAAGCAGGGCTTCGTCCAAAGTCGGATGCGCCCAGATGATACGGTCTGCGTCGTCTTTCGTCCAGCCGTCATGAACGGCCAATGTTGCCGGGGTGATGAGGTGCGAGACCCCATGCCCTGCGGCGGTGACGCCGCACACGCGGCCATTATGCCAGCAGACCTTGATGAACCCCTGCACGGCGGCGTGCGCCTGCGCGATGGGGTTGGCCGCCAGCATGGCGCGCGAGACGCGCACCGTCATGCCTTTGGCCTTGGCGTCCTCGGGCATAAGGCCGACGCGGAAGCTCTCGGGCGCGCCGTAGACGCACCACGGAACCGGGCCGGACTCGTAGGGCGTCTTGGCGGTGCCTGCGGCGTGAAGCGCGGCGTAGCGGCCCTGATGCGAGGCGGTGTGCGCTAGCATGGCCATGCCGTTCACGTCGCCAACGGCGTAGACGTGTGCCGCACAACGCAGGTGCTCGTCAACCGGCAGAAAGCCTTTGGCATCCGGAGTGACGCCAAGGGCCGGCAGGTTCAGCCCGTCCGTCACAGGACCGCGCCCGGTGGCAACAAGGGCGACGTCCGCCGTGATGGTGTCGCCGGAGTCCAGCGTCAGCAGCGCGTGGTCGTCCTCGGTGACGAGGCTGGCGACGCGCTGGCCGGTGCGGATTTTCCACTTGGCGCGCTTGCACTGGCCGGCAAGGAGCTTGCTGACCTCGGGGTCCTCCCACGGGGCGATGCGGTCCATGGCCTCGACGACGGTGATGCGCGAGCCAAGGCGCGAGAACACGCGGCCAAGCTCCAGCCCGATGACGCCGCCGCCTACGATAAGCAGGTGCTCCGGCACGTCCGTCAGGTCCAGCAGGGCGTCGGAATTGAGCACCCTGTCGCCGTCGGGCTGCATGCCGGGGAAGGCCGTTGGCGTGCTGCCGGTGGCAATGACGCAGGCGCTGTATTCAATGGTTGTGGCTTCGTCGCCGTCAATGGCAATGGTGCCGGGCGCGGTAAAGCGCGCGTGCCCGCGCAGTAGTGTGATGCCAAGGCCCGCCAGCTTCTTTTCCATGCCCGTTCGGCTTCCGGCAAGGAGCTTGCCCTTGCGGTCCTGCAGTGCGGGGAGGTTGAAGCTGATGTCGCCGGAGGCCACCTTCATCTTGGCCTGCGCGGCGAGGTCGCTGGCGCATTCCGTGGCGCCGAGGAAGAGCTTGGTGGGGATGCAGCCTCTGTTGAGGCAGGTGCCGCCAAGCTCGCCGCGTTCGATGACGGCAACGGATTGCCCGCGCCGCGCGGCTTCCTCTGCGCTGGCAAAGCCGCCGGGACCGGCGCCGATGACGACAAGGTCGTACCGGACGAGATGGCTAGGCGTCATCGGTCAACACCATTTGGCGCGCGGCCTTGGTTTCGTCCAAACGGGAGACGGGCAGCGTGGTGGGTGCGGCCTTCACCGCGTCCGGGTCTGTCCGGGCGGTGCGCAGAATGTCGATGAGGGCGTCGGCGAAGTCGTCCAAGGTGGACTTGGCTTCGGTCTCCGTCGGCTCAATCATCAGGCACTCGGGCACGATGAGCGGGAAGTACACCGTGGGCGCGTGGTAGCCTTTGTCGAGCAGAGCCTTGCCTACGTCCAGCGCGCGGACGCCGCCAAGATCGTCCCCGGTGACCGAGGCCACGAACTCATGCATGCAGATGCGGTTGTGCGGAACGTGCAGGTCCTTCTCAAGGCGTTTGCGCAGGTAGTTTGCCGCCAAGACGGCATTTTCGCTGACGCGGATAAGCCCCTTGCGGCCAAGGCGCACGATGTAGGAATACGCTTTGAGATAGACGCCGAAGTTGCCGTAAAACGGGGCCATGTAGCCGATGCTCTTCGGGTGGTCGTAGTCGAGGACAAAGCGGCCGTCCTCCAGCTTCTTTACGCGGGAGACGGGCAGGAAGGGCCGCAGGCGCTCGCAGACGCCAACCGGACCGGAACCCGGTCCGCCGCCGCCATGGGGCGTGCCGAAGGTCTTGTGCAGGTTCAGGTGCACCACGTCAAAGCCTGCATCGCCAACGCGCATTTTGCCGAGGATGGCGTTCATGTTTGCGCCGTCGTAGTAGAGTAGGGCGTCCACGCCGTGGACCATTTCCACAATCTCGGGCAGGTGCTGCTCAAACAGCCCAAGGGTGTTGGGGCAGGTGAGCATGACGGCGGCGACGTCGTCGTCCAGCGCCTCGCGCAGGGCCTCGGGGTCCACCATGCCGTCCTTGGACTCAATGGAGACGATGTCGAACCCGGCGAGGTGGGCGGAAGCGGGATTGGTGCCGTGGGCGGAGTCCGGGACGATGACCTTGGACTTCTGGTTGCCCTTGTCGGCGTGGTAGGCCGCAATGAGCATGGCGCCCGTCAGTTCGCCGTGCGCGCCCGCCATGGGGTGCAGGGTGTAGGCGGCCATGCCTGTGGTTTCGCAGAGCAGGTTTTCCAGCTCATGCATGACTTCCAGCGCGCCTTGGGTGAAGTGTCCTGCGCCCTTCAGTTGGGCCATCAGCGGGTGCAGACGGGTGAAGCCGGGCAGGGTGGCGGCCTGTTCCATGAACTTAGGGTTGTACTTCATGGTGCAGGAGCCAAGGGGATAGAACGTGCTGTCGACGCCGTAGTTGAGGTGAGACAGGCGCGTAAAGTGGCGCACCACGTCCAATTCGCCAAGTTCGGGCAGGTTGGCCGGGGTGGAGCGGCGCATGCCTTCGGGCAGAAAGTCCGCCGTGCAGCAGTCCGGCTTGGAGATGCACACGCCCCGGCGGCCGGGGGTGGACTGGGCAAACATGGTTTTCATCGCAGCAGGCCTCCCATCATCTCGGCAAGGATGCCCACATCCTCGCTGGTATGCTTTTCTGTACAGGCCACCAGCAGGCAGTCCTCAAGGCCATCGTAGTAGCGGCCAAGGGGGAAGCCCGGCACGTAGCCGCGCTCCGTCAGGCGGTCCACCACCTCATAGGCGGGAACGGGCAGGCGGATGGCGAACTCGTTGCAGAAGGGGGCGTCCGACAGCATCTGTACGCCGGGCAGGGCGGTGAGGCGCAGGGCGGCCTCGTGCGCGGTGTGCGAGGCCTTGAGGGCCACGCGCTCCATGCCGCAGGGGCCAAGCAGGCTCATGTAGGCCAGCGCGCGCAGGGCGCACAGGGACTGGTTGGAGCAGATGTTGGAGGTCGCCTTCTGCCGCCGGATGTGCTGCTCGCGCGCTTGCAGGGTCAGCACATAGCCGGTGCGGCCTTCCGTGTCTGTGGTGCGTCCGGCGATGCGGCCGGGCATTTGGCGGACCATCTTCTTGGTGCAGGTCATGATGCCAAGGTACGGGCCGCCAAAGGACAGCGGCATGCCCAGGCTCTGGCCCTCGGCGACGGCGATGTCCGCGCCCATCTCGCCCGGCGTCTTGAGGACGCTTTGCATGAGCGGATACATGGAGATGACGCTTTTGGCCTTCACCGAGCGGGCGTGTTCGCACAGGGCGGTGAAGTCGTTGACGTTGCCGAAGAAGTTGGGATTCTGCACCACCACGGCGGCGGTGGCGTCGTCCACGGCGTCAATGAGGGCGTCGATGTCGGTGTTGCCGTCCTTGTGGGGGACGGTGACGAGGTCCAGCTTGAGGTTGGACGTGTAGGACGCCAGCATGATGCGGTAGATGGGAGAGAGGGCCTCGCTGATGACGAGCTTGGTGCGCTTGGTGGCGCGCACGCCCATCATCATGGCCTCAAAGATGGCGGAGCCGCCGTCGTAGACCGAGGCGTTGGCGCAGTCCATGTCCAGCAGTCTGGCGATGGCTGTTTGGTATTCGAAGATGGCTTGCAGGGTGCCCTGCGAGGCTTCGGGCTGGTAGGGCGTATAGGCTGTGGCGAATTCGCCACGGTTGGTCAGGGTGTCGACGGCGGCGGGGATGTGGTGGTCATAGAACCCCGCCCCAAGAAAGCTGACGACATCCACTTTGTTTTTGGCGGCCAGACGCTCCATATGCGCCATGACTTCCATTTCACTTTTGCCTTCGGGCAGGTTGAAGCTGGCGGGTCGCAGTTGTGGCCCGATGTCGGCAAACAGCTCATCCATGGACGAAACGCCCACGGTGTCGAGCATTTGCCTTGTTTCGTCCTCGGTGTGCGGGACGTACGGCATGGTGGTGCTCCTGCGGGGGCTTGAGGCTAGTGGGAATCGGCGCTAACGACGGCTTCGTACTCCTCGGGCGTGAGCAGGCCCTCGGGCTGGGCGGAGAGGGTGATGGTGAACATCCAGCCGCTGGCGTACGGGTCTTCGTTGACCTTTTCCGGGGCGTCTTCCAGTTCCTCGTTCACGCTGGCCACGGTGCCGGCGACGGGGGCGTAGATTTCGCTGGCGGCCTTTACGGACTCCACGGAGCCGATTTCGTCCCCAACCTCAAACGATTCGCCAACTTCGGGAAGCTCCACATAGGTCAGGTCGCCAAGCTGCTCCTGCGCGAAATGGGTGATGCCGATGGTGGCGGTTTCGCCCTCTATGCGTACCCATTCGTGGGATTTGGCGTACAGCAGGTCTTTTGGAATCACGGTCGCACCTCCTTGGTGTATGGCCGGGGCCCGGCGCTGCGGCGCATGGGCCGTTCGGATGGATTGTCGTGTTGCGGCGTGGGACGCAAAACACAGCGCGTCCGAGCACACTGCGGACATATCCTTTTGCAGAAATGCGTGCAAGGGGAGAGTGTTAGAGAGATGCTAAAGAACGCTGCGCGGAAAAGGCGGGGGCGCACAGCGCGCCGAAAGAGGACGAGCCGCCGGGTGCGGCCGTCCTCTATGGTTGACAAGAGTGGTGAAGGGGACGAAAAGAACGGGCGTCCTATGCCTCCACGGCTTTGCCTTGTCCCTCCTTGAGCTGGATGGACAACCCAAGGTTGCGCATCTCGTTCAGGAGTGTTTTCTTGCGGATGGGCTTGACGAGGTAGGACGTGGCTTCGCCAAGAAAGAAGGCGTCGTGCAGTTCCTTGGTATCGTCAAGGGCGGAAATCATCACCGTCTTGATGCGGGCCTCATCGGAGATGCCGCGTTCGGTTTCGATTTCGCGGATTTCCTGAAGCGCTTCCTGCCCGTCCATGTTCGGCATGATGATGTCAAGGCAGATGAGGTCGTAGGGTTCGTCATTGTTGAGCGAACGCTTAAAGGCCTCCACCGCCTCTTCGCCATCAACGGCAACATCGCAGTATCCGTAGGGATACAGTATTTTCTGCATGAGCCGCCGGCTGTCGAAGTCGTCGTCGACTATCAGAAATCGCATCGGTTCCCCCATATGTTGTGAGTATCCTGCGTAATGTGTTCCTTAAAGGATTTTGCCGCGCGTTGCAATATTCGCCAACAGGTTGAGATGCTTGGCAAGAGGGCGTAAAGTGCATTTGCCTGCGTCCGGGAAGGCCCGTGGCGCGCGATTTTTTGCGGAGTGATAAATAATGGATTTCTTTCGTGCCATCGGCATTTCTTTTTTTCTGACCGTGGTTTTGGCCACATCGGCCATGGCGGCTGGGCCGGGCAGCGCGGTGAACCCGTGGCTGGCCTCGGCTGTACGCATAGGGGCCATGGTGCTGACCTTTGCCGGCATCATCTTCTTTTTGCGGTATCTGTACGGCCCGAAAGGAAAATTCCGGCCGAAGGAATTTGGCACGGAGCATATAGACGAGCGCCGTCAGCGCAAGGCCGCCCTAGCGGACCTGCGGCGCGACGTGGCAAAGGGGCGGATATCGAAAGACGAATATGCCGCCGAGCGAGAGAGGATTGAACGCGCATGAAGACTTTTGACATAACGCCGCACCTTGCCTTTTTTGACGAGTATGTGCGGCGGTTTCGTGGCAACAGCGACGAGGACAGGGAAAATGTGGACCTGAAGCGGGACCACAGCCTGCGTGTGCTGGATGAAGCCCGTATGATTACCGCCAGCCTCAGCGGCGACGGCAACATGACGGCCGAGCTGATGCATCTGGTGCATCTGGCCGCGCTGTATCACGACCTTGGGCGCTTTCCGCAGTATGCGCGCTGGCGCACCTTTGACGACAGCGTGTCCGAGAATCACGGCCGCCTTGGCCTCAAGGCCCTGCGTGAGGAAGGCGTGATTGCGGACCTGCCCGAGGCCCAGCGCAAGCTGGTGCAGACCGTGGTCTGCCTGCATAACCGCCGTTTTATGCCGCGCGGGCTGCCTGCGGACGTGGACACCGCCCTGCGGGTGGTGCGCGACGCGGACAAGCTGGACATCATCCGTGTGGTGCTGTCCTACTTCAGCCCGGACGCGCATGAAAACTCTGTGGTGACCCTTGGCCTTGTGGATGATCCGGCTTCGTATACGCCGGTTCTGCTGGAGCGCCTCGCCTCCCACAAGCAGGCCAAGTACACGGAGATGCAGTATTTCAACGACTTCCGGCTCATGCTCATGAGCTGGACCTATGATTTGAACTTCGCCGCCAGCAAGATGGCGGTTCTGGAGCGCGGGTTCTTTGATGCATTGGCGCAGGGCTTGCCGGACAAGCCGGAACTGCGCGATGCGGTCCGCCGTGTCCGGCGCGACCTGGAGGCCCGTCCCGCCTGCTCCGCCTAGCGTTTTGCTCAGGCACTGCATGCGACAAGCGCCCCGATACGGCATGGCCGTGGCGGGGCGCTTTGCGTCTGGTGGGGGCGGGGCGGTGTTAGGGTGTTAACAGTTCCGAAACACGTTCCACATAGGCGTCGATGTGCTCCATGACGTGCTCCGGCACGTCCGCAAAGCGGATGCCGATGTCCGTGCCCGCCGCACTGCGGGAGATGCGCCGCACGCAGCCCGTGAGCAGGTTGCCGGGACCGGTGGCCAGAAAGATGGCGCTTTCAATGCCCACTTCGTCGTTGATATCAACGGCATGGTCCGAGCCGGTGAGGCTGATGCGGCAGCCGCCGGTGCTGATGTCCGTGATGACGGTGTCCATCAACTCGCCCCGTAGCCAGACCGAAGCGGGGAAGGAGCATTCCACCCTATGGCGTTGGCGCAGATTGTGGGATTCCACAGATGTTGGAAAGTCGAGAAACAGCAGTCGTTGGGGCTTGGCGATGCGCCCTTGCACTGCGGTGACAAAGCCCCAGACGTTGCCGTCCTTGATGTAGCGGACCACCACGGTGTTGCCGGTGTAGGTGTGGTCGTACACATCCGGGTGCGTGGCGGACGGGGGCATATGCACGATGAAGCAGCGTCCTCTGTCCTGCCCGATGTAGTGGGTGGGTATGCGTTTGCCGAGGCCTGCCGCGTCGAGCACAAGGCGTGTTCCGGGACGCAGGTGGTACAGGCTGCCCGGAATGCTGCTGGACCGTGGTTGTGTGGCGGAAGCGTGTGTCTGTGTCATGGTTCCTGTTGCATGGTTGAGTCTGCGAATATGGAAGCGTGTGGCATAGGCGGCCATGAGGGACAATAGGATTTTCGCCTAAAGAGGTGGGGATTTCTCACAGGAGCGACAAGGTTCTTTTTTGGCGGGAAATGGGATACCGTTTTTTTCAGGCACGGCAATGAACTTCGACCATCATATGCAAGAGAGACTGGCGTGACTGCGGAAGCTGAACAGACTGTCGACATCACGGAAATGCCCCTTGAGGGAATTGCCGCCTATTGGCTGTCCCTCAAAAAGATTATGGGAACCAAGGTCACGGCCAAGGCCGCGCAGGAGGAAGCCGAGCGCACCGAAGAGCCGTACATCAAATATTTACTTGAGACGGCCTTCACCGGCCTGACGGACGAGCAATTCCGGCGCGTGTGCGTCATCCGCGCGCAGACGTCCCTTGATGGACTGCGCCAGCGCCTTGGCCTCATGCGCGAGGCGCACCTGTCCATGGCGGCGGGGGAGAATCCGCGCAAGTCGCTGGTGCGCATGGCCGCGTGCTTTCCCTGCCAGCACATGCCGGAGGAAAAAATCACCCGCATGGCGCTGGAGATGGTCAAAAAGGCGCGTTCGGGCAACACGCAGGACTATCTGGTCACCGTGGATACCCGCATGCCCGCCGATCAGTTGCTGGTCAAACTGATGTTTTACGTCATCTGGGCGCGGCACGAGGGGACAAGCACCATCGAGCCCTTTGCCGAGAGTTCCCGGTGTGTCTTCTTTCGCGAGGGATTGACCCTCGTCAGCGACGGCTTCGACCGGAGCTTTATCAAAACCTGTCTGGATGCCCGGTACGACGGCATCCTGCACGAGGCGGAACGCAAAATGGCCATGGCGGCGGAGCTTGCCACGGCCCTGCGCACGCGCTGTTCCTATGAGGACATGTTCGCGGTGGCGCAGGCGTATTTGTAGCGCGCCTCATCCCTCTTTAGCCAAACGAGATACAGCAGAGTATGCAAAGCGATAGACCTACCGGCGACGTCAGCGAGAATGGCGTCTGGAGTGCTGTGGTCCCCCGGACCATGGCCGGTGAGCGGCTGGATGTGTTTTTGTCCTCGGCCTTCAAGGACGGCGGCCTCTCGCGCAGCAAGATTCAAAGCCTTATCAAGTCCGGCAGCGCCAGCGTGGACGGCGAAGTGGCCCGCAAGCCCAAGCTCAAGCTCTCCGGCGGCGAGACCATCGCCCTTACGGTGGACCTCCCCTCGGCGGAGCTTGCGCCGGAGGATGCGCCCTTGGACGTTATCCACGCCGATGAGCACCTTGTGGTGGTCAACAAGCCGTGGGGGCTGACGGTTCATCCCGCCCCCGCGCAGCCAAGCGGCACCCTTGTGAACCGCTTGGCGCATCACTTTCCCGCCATAATGAGCATGGAGGGCGAGCGCCCCGGCGTTGTCCACCGCATCGACAAGGACACTTCTGGACTGCTGCTTGTGGCCCTTGATGAAAAGACGCGCCTTGCCCTCAGCGCCGCCTTTGCTGGGCGTGATGTGGACAAGGACTATCTTGCCATTGTCCATGGCGTGCCGCAGGACGAGTCCTCGGGCCGACAGACCGGCACCATCGACGCCCCCATCGGCCGCGACCCCAAAAGCAAGACCAAGATGGCCGTGGTGGACAAGGGCGGGCGTGAGGCGCTGTCCGAGTGGGAAGTTTTGTGGTCCAGCCCTGACGGGCAGGCCAGCCTTGTGCGGGTGCACATCTACACCGGGCGCACGCATCAGATTCGTGTGCACATGGCCCACATCGGCCATCCGCTCATGGGCGATGCCATCTACGGCGCGCGCCAGCACAAGGAGTGGCTGCGCGACTCCGGCCATGACGCATCCCTTGCTCCCCGCCAGATGCTGCATGCGTGGCGGCTTGGCTTCACGCATCCCGAGACGGAACAGGACATGCGCTTTGTGCTTGAGCCGCCCGAGGATTTCCGCCGCCTGCTGTTTACGCTGGCGCGGACCACGGTTCGCGTTGGCGTGGTGGGCATGCCCGGTTGCGGCAAGTCCGCGCTGTCGGGCTTTTTGCGTGAGGCCGGGGTGCCGGTCTTTAGCGCCGACGATGCCGTTGCCGCGCTCTACGAGCACGGCGAGGACGGCTGGACACTTGTCCGCCGCCGCTTTGGCGAGGAGTTCGCCCCGGATGGCGAGCCTGTGGCCAAGGGCCGTCTGTTTGCCGGGATGCGCCAGTCCGAGGACTTCCGGCGCGAGGTGCTCGACATTGTGCATCCCCTTGTGCAGCACCGGCTTGAGGAGTTTTGGGCGCAGCATGCGGACGCTCCCGTTGCCGTTGCCGAGGTGCCGCTTTTGGTCGAAGGCGGCTGGGACGAGCGGGGAATTGTGGATATGGTTGTTGGTGTGCATTGCCCCGAGGCCGTCCGCCGTGGCAGACTGGAAGACCGGGGCTGGGACGAGGCCACCATGGCCGCGCTGGAGGCGTGGCAGTGGTCCGAGGCTGACAAGCTGGCCCGCTGCGCCCATGTGGTGGACAACAGCGGCACCTTGGATGACCTGCACGCCGAAGCCCAGCGTCTGCTCCAGCGTATCGACGCCGACAGGCGCGCCGATGAGGAGCGCGAGCACCAGCGTATTATGGCGCTGTGGAGCGGCGATAAAGACGCCTCCGCCGGCGCGGACGCGACAGCCTCGTAGAGCACGGTTTTTGACTGCGCGTATGGACCGGGGCGGGCGGATGAGCCGCCTGTCCCCGGGCGCGCCGTGCTCCTGCCGTCCCGTGACGTTGGCTTAACACTTCGTAACGCAAGCAGGGAGGCCCTTCATGTTCCCCATTCGCGACAATATCCCCCGCGTGCACAAGCCCTACGCGGTTTGGGCGCTCATTGTCGCGAACACCATCGTCTTTGCCTTCACCATCTATATGCCCGAGCGTGAAGCCGCGCTGATGTTTCATCTGCTGGGCGTGGTGCCCTCGCGCTTTGCCGACCCCGTTCTCGCCAGCAGTTTGGGCTATCCGCCCGGCGGATTCTACGCCTTTTTTTCCTACATGTTTCTGCACGGCAGTTGGATGCATTTCATCGTCAACATGTGGACGCTGTGGATTTTTGCGGACAACATTGAGGATGTGATGGGCCCGGTGCGGTTTGTGCTCTTTTATCTGCTGTGCGGGCTGGCCGCGCTGGTGGCGCATATGTTGTTCAACCTGCATTCGCAGGTGCCCGTGGTGGGGGCCAGCGGGGCCATCGCCGGGGTGATGGGGGCGTATTTTTTGCTCTACCCTCACGCTCGCGTCATTACCGTTATTCCCATCGTCATCATTCCCTTCATTATTGAGATTCCGGCCATTGTGTACCTTGGCGTGTGGTTCTTTTCACAATTCTTTTCCGGGGTGTTTTCCGCCATTTCGCCGGAGCAGGGCGGCGGCATTGCGTGGTGGGCGCATGCCGGGGGCTTTGTGGCCGGAATGGTGCTATTGCCCGCATTTCGCATGAAGGGACGCTGCTATTTTTGCCGGATTCCCGAGGGCGACCCCGGAGCCGCGCGCTCGCGCAGGCGGCATTGAAAACGGCCGTCACCGCCCATACGAGAGTGGACATTTTTCAGATTCTGATTATGTCTTTGGGGCGCTTCGGGCTTACGTGCCGTTGCGAGAAACCACCGAAAGGAACCGCGATATGCTGAAAATCGAAGATCTCCACGTAAATATCGGCGACAAGGAAGTGCTGAAGGGCATTGACTTGCACATTGCCGAGGGTGAGACGTTCATCCTGTTCGGCCCCAACGGCTCCGGCAAGACCACGCTCTTGATGACGCTGATGGGTTTTGGAAACTACTCCATCACGGGTGGCCGTATCCTGTTCAAGGGGCACGACATCACCTACGCGCCCATTCACGAACGTGCGCGCCTTGGCATCGGCATGTCGTTCCAGCGTCCGCCGACGATTCACGGCCTGAAGACCCGCAACCTCGTGGAAATGTGTGGCCTCCACGGGCACAACGGCACCACGCCCGTTGACGACCTCGCCGAGCGCGTCAATTTTTCCAGCTTCCTCGACCGCGACATCAACGCCGGGTTCTCCGGTGGCGAAATTAAGCGTTCCGAGCTGCTCCAGCTTATGGCTCAGTCCCCGGACCTCGTCCTCTTTGACGAACCTGAATCCGGCGTGGACCTTGAGAACATGAAGCTCATCGGCAAGACCGCGCGCAAGCTGCTGGACGGTTTCGTGACCCCGCATCCCGAATTGTCCATGAAGGAGATGAAGTCCAGCCACAAGCGCTCCGGACTCATCATCACCCACACCGGCTACATTCTTGATTACATCAACGCTGACCGTGGTCAGGTGATGTACAACGGCCATCTGTGCTGTGAAGCCCGCCCCCGCGACATTCTGGAGCATGTGGGCAAGTACGGCTATCAGGAATGCGTTCGCTGTCTGACCAAATAACGACAACGCCTTTGCGGAGAGAGATATGAAAGACGTCAATCTGTCCGATTTTTCGTTCTCGGGCGCGGAATCCGCGTCTATTGAGGACCTGCGGACGCTGGACCCCGCAGACAAGAAGCGGCTGCTCATGGCAGGTGTGGATGTCAACGAGCAGGACCGCGCCGGAAGCTTTCTGCACATGAACCACAGCGCCGTGCATTGCACCACCACGCAGCAGGGCGTTGAACTCATGGACATCAAGGCCGCCCTCAAGAAATACGACGGCCTGCCCCAGCATTACTGGAACCTCATGGACCCGGACAAGGATGAGTTCACCCGCGCCGCCCGCGAGAACCTGCACGGCGGCTACTTTATCCGTACCGAAAAGGGCGCCAAGCTCACCGCGCCCGTGCAGTCCTGCCTGTTCATGAAGGGCAACAAAGTCGGCCAGAACGTGCACAACATCGTCATCGTTGAGGACGATTCCGAGCTGCACCTCATTACCGGCTGCGCCGTTTCCAGCGCCACAGAAGCTGCGGCCCATCTTGGCATCTCCGAGTTCTACATCGGCAAGAACGCCAAGCTGACCTTCACCATGATTCACAACTGGGGCGAAGAAGTCGTCGTGCGCCCCCGCACCCGCGGCGTCATTCAGGCTGGCGGCGAGTTCCAGAACAACTACGTGCTCATGAAGCCCGTGGGCAATCTGCAGTCCAGCCCCATCATCGACCTCGACGGCGCCGGCGCCCGCGCGCGTCTGAACTCCGTCATCGTCGCGCCCAAAGGCTCCTACGTGAACTCCGGCGGCGTGCTGAACCTCAACGCCCCGGACACCCGCGGCGAGATTATTTCCCGCACCCTGACCACCGGCGGCACCATCGTGGCCCCCGGTCGCATCTCCGCCAAAGCCGTGCCCGCGCGCGGACACTTGGAGTGCAAGGGCCTTATCCTTGGCGATGGCCGCATTCACGCCATCCCCGAGCTGGACGGTCATCTCGAAGGCGTGGAGCTCTCCCACGAGGCCGCCGTCGGCAAAATCGCGCAGGAAGAAATCGAATACCTGCAGGCCCGTGGTCTCGATGAGGACGAAGCAACGTCCACCATCGTGCGCGGTTTCCTCAACGTCGAAATGGACGGCCTGCCCAGCGAACTGCAGACCGCCATCGAAGAGCAGATTAACCAGCTCGACGCCAGCGACGCCATGTAGCGACGCGTGCAGAGCATCCGTGCTTCTCAAGGCGCCCCGGTCAGCGGACCGGGGCGCCTTTTTTTGTCGTGTGGTTGGTGTTGGTGGGAGTGCCACCCTCTTTGTGCTCCGCAGGCTTAAGGATTTCATCCTTAAGAATCCTGTTCATACGCCACGTCTCCCACGGCCCACGCGGTTGCGATCATGGCTATACGTCAGCTTTGAGCAGGGCGGGGGACTGTCCGTGGGCGCGGTAGCGCAGAGGCCTTTTTTCGGGCTGGCTTCCAGCCCGAAAACCTTGGGATTTTTAAGGGGTCGCACCCCTTGAGTCGCCGAAGGCATCCTCTTGAATGCGGCGTAACGACCACGTCGTCTCTGCCACCCTCTTTGTGCTCCGCAGGCTTAAGGATTTCATCCTTAAGAATCCTGTTTATACGCCACGTCTCCCACGGCCCACGCGGCAGCAATCATGGCTTTACGTCAGCTTTGAGCAGGGCGGGGGACTGTCCATGGGTGCGGCAGCGCAGAGGCCTTTTTTCGGGCTGGCTTCCAGCCCGAAAACCTTGGGATTTTTAAGGGCAACGCCCTTAAACCAGCGGAGCTAACCTCTTGAATGCGGCGTAACGACCCGGCCCCGCAAAAGGCACCGCCGTGTGAAATTTCGCACTTGGCGGGAATTCGTTTGAAAGGGGGCTGACGCGCTTGTCTTTGTGTAGCGGGAGGAGTAAAAAGTCTGACTCGGTCACCCGGGTGTGTGACCGGAAAGAGGTCAACATGGATGCACAGAACTGGACAAGAACCAGACAATCGGACCGAGGTCAGGCCTGATGCCCGGATATCAAGGACACGTTGTTGGCGGGACGCTTGCCGCTGGCGGCGTGTGGCTTTCTCTTGCCCTGTGGTTGCCCATGTACCAGCCGGAACCCGTGCAGGGCGTGGCCCTCATGGCGATTGCGACGCTGACGGCGCTTTTCCCCGACGTGGATACGGATTCTAAGGGGCAGCGCCTGTTTTACGCCATTCTCGTCGTGGCGGACCTTACGCTTTTGTGGTTTGGAAAATACCGTTGGGCCGCGATACTCGGCTTTGTTGCCATGCTCCCGGCAGTGGGGCAGCACCGGGGGTGGACGCATACATGGTGGGCCATGCTCATCGTGCCGCTTCCGATTCTGCTTTTGCCGTATTGCTTTTTTGGCACCGGGGTTGAGGTGCTGGCGCCGTACTACGCCGCCGCGGTCATTGGGTACTTTTCGCACCTTGTTCTGGACTGGGTATTGTAGGTTTCGAAAAGAATGCGGGGGCTGCTTTGGCGGCACCTCGCCAGTTGGGGGGATTCATGCGAAAACTGTGTGCCCGTTGTCTGTATTGGCTGGCTCCTGAGGGGAAGGAAATCCTCTGCGACGTCGAGGGTCTGTGCCGCTATAGACCCAAGCAGGCTGTCAGGGAAGGCGGGGCGGAGTGCCCCACCGAGGCCTGTGGCTCGTGCGAGTACTGGGAGCCGCATCCCAATCCACAACGCAACTCGGCGGAGTACTAGTCCGCCTGAGCGCACATTACCCGCTGCGCCCAATCCGAAAAAAGGCACGATGACGTTTGGTCATCGTGCCTTTTTTCGTATGCCGTGCTGGTGGCGGGTGCCGGTCACCACGGCAGGCGCAGAGTCGTGATAGGGCCGCCTGTGGCGGCGATTGGTGCGCGGTGGCCTTAGGAGGCCGCGGCGTCCATATCGTCGAACCAGCTGGACAGAATGTCCACGAGCTGTCGTGCCTGCTTGGCGGAGGATATATTGAACTTGGACTGCTGAATGTAGTGCCCGCCACGCTTCTGGTAACGTCCTACGCGGACTTTGGGGGCCTTGTATTCTTCGGTCCTTTTGTCCATTTCCTGATACAGGAAGACGATGGTGGTCCAGGAGCCTTTGGTCAGGACTTCCTTTTTCAGCTCCTTGACGACAAGACGGCCGTCTTCGTCTTCCCAATTGATTGTGATTTCGTCGATAGTCTCGGCCATGAAACACCCTCCTTTGCTGTTCTTCGCTCTCGTGGGCCTGTGCTCAATGCTTGAGCGCAGGCGTGACCGCTTCCCTCGCATGGACGAAGGAGGATTTCAAATCTTTTTTTCATTGTGCGTGGTGGCGCGCACGATGCCTTGCATGCACGAAAAGGGTCGTGCCCCTTCTGCGTCAAGGCTTTTCGTGTGGCGGGGCGCACAGTGGTAAGCTGCTGCACGTGTGGATAAATTTGACGCTGTGTCCACGGGGATGTGCGCCGTGCCGTGTGCGGGCTGAGACCGTGGATGAGCAGGGTGCACGCCCGGTTAGCGCGCCATCAGCCGGAGGTACAGGTCGCCCTTGATGGGACCTATCTTGCGCCCAAGGCCGCGCAGACGCAGCGGGCGGCCTGCCACAAAGTCCGGGGGCAGGGGCACCTCAATGGTCATGGGCTTGTCCGAGAATCCGCGCCGGATTTGCAGACGCACGACGCAACCGGGCAAAAGCTGGCTGGGAAGGAGATGGACGGTTTGTTCGTCGTCCATCTGCTTTTGCAACCAGCCTTTCATCCATTGTATCGGGCCGCCGCGCAGGTTGAGGTTCATCTCCGCACTGCCAAGGCGCAGGCTGAGACTGCGGTTTTTGACGGTGGCGTTGCGGCGCGGGGCGGTGCCAGCCTTTTTGATTTGGCTGTAGATGTCCTCAAAGACCTTGCGGGCGAAGGGGTCGTTGAGGATGTTTTTCAGCACGTCTTCCTGCTTGAAGTGGAAGCCGCCTGTGGGTTCGGCCTCGCGCCGGGGCTTTTGGCGTGCGCCGCCGGGTGGCGGCGGCGGGGGCTTGGCCTCGGACTGCTTTTTGTAGCGGCGTGCGCCTTCCTCGCGCGAGGCTTTGGCCTTGTGGTCTGCGCTTTTTGAGGTCTTGCGGCTGCGTGGTGGCTCTTGCGGCTGATCCTTCAACGCCTCGGTGAGGATGACGTAGGCTTCGTTCAGGCGCTGAAAATCCGTTGCGGCCTTGGGGTTGTTGGGATTGAGGTCCGGGTGGAGTTCGAAGGCCCTTTTGCGGTAGGCGGATTTGACCTCGTGCAAGGACGCCCCGGGTTTGAGACGAAGAATCTTGTAACAGTCACGGACGTTCACAGGGCCCCCGGTGTATGGTGGTTCAGGACGGGATGATATTCGTCAGTGCCTCGGGCGCGTCGTTGTCGTCGCACTCGATGTTCAGGCTTTTGATGTATTCGATGCCTTGTCTGCGGAATTCGTCGTGTCCGGCCTCGGCGCGGACGCCGGGACAGTATTCCTGAATCATTTCCCAGCTCATGGCGTCAACGATGTTGCCCTTGAAGAAGGGCCACGCGCGGCAGATGTCCGGACGTCCGGGGTGAACGTGGCATCCTTCGCCCTGCCGGAAGAAGATACAGTAGTCGTCGTCTCCGGTGATGAGGATAATCTTGCCGCCGCAGGTGCGGGTGTAGCGGGAGAGGAAGTCCTCAAGCGGCAGGCCGAGATGGTCGGCCAGACGGCGCTGGTCCTTGGCGGCCATAACGATGCCGCCTTCTCCCTTGCAGCAGTGGCCGCACATGCGGCACTCGAACGCCTTGACGTCCTTGTTCATCGAAGAAGTCTCCTGTGCTCGACCATGAGGCAGCGGTCCTGCACAACGCTGGTCGGCGTGTTGTTCAGTATATCCACGGCGTCGTTACTGACGATGCCGGATTGCATCCAGAAGAGGAGCGGGGCCTTTGGCAGTGCGGCGCACTCCCGGGCGTGGTCCGGGCAATACGCGGGCGCGCGGAAAACATCAACAAGGTCAATCTCGCCGGGGATGTCCGCAAGACTGCGATAGGTGGCAAGCCCCCAGACGCCGGTGCGCTTGGGGTGCACGGGATAGATGGTAAAGCCGGCCTCTATGAGGTAGCGTCCCACCATATCGACGGGTTGCCCCGCCTTGTCTTTGGCACCGATGATGGCAATGGTCCGAACCTGCGACAGCAGGTTTTTGAGCGTGTCGTCGAAGAGAATCATCCGCGACTCCATGGTTGCGAAAATCTTTCGGATGCGCCAATGTCTGGCCCGCCGGGCCTTTGTTGTCCGTGAATTTGTCGTAATCGTCAAGCAACCCGGGAGGGAGACAAATATGCAGGAGCGTTTGACTCCGCAGGCGGCGCTTGCGCTGCTGAAGCAGGAATCGGTGTTCAGCCTTGGCCGCATGGCGCATGCCCGCAGGATGCAAAAGCATCCGGACAGCCGGGTGACATATATCGTTGACCGCAATATCAACTACACCAACGTGTGCATCTCCGGGTGCAAGTTCTGCGCGTTTTTCCGTGCGCCGGGCGACGAGGGCGGCTACGTCCTCAGCCGCGAGGAGCTTGCGGCCAAAGTGCAGGAGACCGTGGACCTCGGCGGCTACCAGATTTTGCTGCAGGGCGGCATGCATCCGGACCTCGATATGGAATTCTATGAGGGGATGCTGTCCTTTTTGAAGGAGCGCTTCCCGCAGGTGGCCGTGCATGGCTTCTCACCGTCCGAGATTTGGTACCTGGGGCAGGAGAGCGGCCTTGGGCACGGCGAAGTCATCCGCCGTTTGGTGGCCGCGGGGCTGGATTCCATCCCCGGCGGCGGCGCGGAAATCCTTGTGGACCGTGTGCGCGAGGACGTCTCCCCGCGTAAAGCCACGGCGGACCAGTGGCTGGAGGTCATGCGCGAGGCGCACCTTCAGGGGCTGCGCACCACCGCCACCATGATGTTTGGCGAAGGCGAAACCATTGAGGAGCGCATTGAGCATCTGGACCGCCTGCGTACCCTGCAGGACGAAACGGGCGGCTTTACGGCGTTCATCCCGTGGACCTTCCAGCCCGACAACACCCGCCTGCCGCGCCCGGAGGCGTCCAGTGAGGAATACCTCAAAATGCTGGCCCTCTCGCGCCTGTATTTGGACAATATCGACAACGTGCAGGCCTCGTGGGTGACGCAGGGACCGCTTATCGGTCAGCTTGCGCTGTTCTGGGGCGCCAATGACTTTGGCTCCACCATGATTGAAGAGAACGTGGTGGCCGCCGCCGGCGTGCACTTCCGCCTGCCGGAGGGCAAACTGCGCCATCTGGTGGAGTCCGCAGGGTTCACCCCATGCCGCCGGCGCATGGACTACACCTTGATGGAGTAACCGTGCACACGGCGTTTTTTCTTCGTGGGATGCTGCTCTGGGCGGGATTTGTCCTGCTTGGGGCGGCGTCCGGTGCGGTGCGCGCGGCGTGGACCCAGCCTGCGTTGGGGCCGGGCGCGCAGTATGTGCACTTGGTGGCGCTGACGGCGTGCGTGGTGCTGCTGACCCATCGATTGCTGCGCCGCTTTGACGCCGCGCCCGCCTTGCTGTGGCGGATGGGGGTGATGTGGGCGGCGCTGTCCGTTGCCCTGCACCTTGGCCTTGGGCGGCTGGTGTTTGAGCGGCCCCTTGCCGCGCTGGTGGCTGAGTATGACCTCACCGCCGGAAGCCTGTTCCCCGTCTTTTTGCTCATCCTTGCCGTGACCCCCCGCTGCGCGGCGCTCCTCTCCCGTCCGTAGCTTCTGCCCGTCAGCCGCCATTTTTGTGTAGCGCAGCATAATTGCGGGCGCATATTCCCCGTTGTTTAGCCTTGTTATCAACAGCCGAAACCCACGGCCCGCTTGTGACGATGGGCTGTTCATGGTATTACAGATAACAATTGCCGATTGTCTGTTCCAAGGAGTTGAAATGCCATAAGTCCAGTTGATGCGGGGAAGCGCGATGCCCAGTGATCCCAAGATGGAGCAGGGCGTTCTTATCGCCCTGAAACCTAAAGACAAGAGCGAAGCGTCTAGACGGCGCAATGGCGACACCTTGCCCGGCCCGCCCCAGAGGCGCGAGCAAGGAATGGGTGTGGCCGATGCGCTGGGCAGCAGCCAGTATCAAACGCTCCTGAACGGGATTCCCCTTCCGACGGTAACGTGGCGCTATACAGACGGCGAGTTCGTGCTTGTGGACTTCAATGCCGAGGCCGTGAACTTCTTCGGCTCCACCGCCAATAGCCGCATCGGCTTCACCAGCACCACTCTCTATCCCGACCATCCCGAAATTTCCCTCGACCTTGAACGCGCCTACCACAGCGGCGAGCGCATTGTGCGCGAGATGCGCTATACCACGCGCACCCAGCCTGCGCGCCGCCTGCATATGCGCTTTTCTTACGCCGCGTGTCCGCCGGACCTTGTGCTCATGTTCTGCGAGGACATGTCGCAGGGCATGCAGTTCTGGGAGGACAGAAAGAAGGCGGAGCAGCAGTTCCGCGCGCTGTTCGATGCGGCTCCCGTTGGCATCTATCAGACCGGGACGGGCGGACGCTTTGAGCATGTGAACCTGCGCCTTGCGCGGATGTACGGCTTTGCCTCGCCCGATGAAATGGAGCTGGGCGTCAAGGACCCGAGCGAGCTGTTTGTGGATCAGAAGCAGCGCGACGCCCTGCAACGCGCACTGGCCGAAAGGGGCGCGGTGGACGACTTTGAATGCCTTGTCCGCCATGCGGATGGCTCCACGTTTTGGGTGTCCAAAAGCGTGAAGCAGATTCGTGACGGGCAGGGCAATGTCCTGTCGTCCATGGGCTTTGAGGTGGACATCTCGGAGCGCAAAATGGCGGAGAACCTGCGCGAGGAAGTGGAACGCATCACCCGCCACGACCTCAAGTCGCCGCTCAACGCTGTGGTCGGCCTCGCCAACCTGCTGCAGGATGATGAAAATCTGACTGATGATCAGGTGGAAAGCCTGCGTGTTATCGAGCACTCGGGCAATACCATGCTCAACATGATCAACCTTTCGCTGGCGATGTATCGCATGGAGCGCGGCGCCTATACTGTGAAGGCCCAGCGCATTGACCTGCTACCCCTGCTGGCCGAGGTGCTGACCGAACTGGAGACCACGCTGTCCGCGCATAAGGTGAAGGCGGACGTGCGCATTCGCGGCGTGCTGGCGGGACCGGGAGCGGGGTTCTTTGTGATTGGCGAGCGGCTTCTGTGCTGGGCGCTGCTGTACCATTTGGTGCAAAACGCGGTGGAAGCCTCGCCGCCGGGCGAGCATGTGCACATTCATTTTAACGAAGACAAGAGCTGCTGCGTCAGCATCCACAATATGGGTATGGTGCCGGACAAGATTCGCGATACCCTGTTCGACAAGTTCATCACCGAGGGCAAGAAGGACGGCACCGGCCTTGGCGCGTACTGCGCGCGCCTTGTGGTGCAGACCCTTGGGGGCAGCATTTCCTACACGTCCACCAAGGCGGAGGGGACCACCATGCGCGTGCGATTGCCGTTGCCGCCCTCCGGGTGCTTTTAGCCGCGAAAGGGGCCAGACAGCGCAAAAGAAGCGCCGCGCCGCCGGGTTATCCGGGGCGCGGCGCTTTTGCGTGCAGTGGGGAGAATGACGGTACTGGTCGCAGGGGCGGGCTGGCCGCCGTGACGGTGCCGCCCTTGGGCGCGGGTCAGGCGCCGATAAAGAGCTTTTTGGCGTCCAGCACCTTTTTGATGTAGCGGCGCGTCTCCGCGTAGGGCAGGTGGGCGCGCAGCTTGGCGTAGACCTCGGACGGGCGCATGGCATTGATGCGCCGTACCGCTGTGGAGCGGTTGGAGCTAAAGGTCCGCAGCACGTTGCCCGCGCCGGTGTTATAGGCGGCAATGACGCAATACTCCCGTGTGAGCGGGTTGGTGATTTTGGCGAGGTGGCGCGTATCCAAAATGTGCAGATAGGCGGAACCAAAGGTGATGTTGTTGTCCGGCTTGAACAGGAAGTCCCGGCTGGGCGGCGTGGTGCTGCCGTGGAGCATACGGTTCACTTCCGCGCCTGCACTGGTGGGCACAATCTGCATCAGGCCAAAGGCCGGCGCGCCGCTGACGGCAAAGGGGTTGAAATCGCTTTCCGTTTTGATGACAGCGTAGATGAGGTTGCGGCTGACGCCAAAGCGCTTGCTGCGGCTGGCCACAAGGGAGGCGTACTTTCGCGCGCGGATGTGCAGGTGGTCCTTCACCAGCGGAAAGCTGACCGAACGCGCCGTGCCGTGGCCGTTGTCCAGACGGCGCGTGGAGAGGGAGGTGCTAACAAGGTGCTCCGCAAAGCGGTTGGCGCGCCATTGCCAGCGGATGGCCTTGCCGTCCTGGTCCAGCACTTCTTTGTAGAGGAAGGGCGTTGCGCCGTAGGTGACCTCGCCCGCGGAGTAGAGGTCCACGGCGCGTGGGTCGCCGGGGGCGAGGACCGTTGCCACCACGGCCTGCTTCAGGCTGTCCAGCGGGGCGGTTGTGTCCACCGTTTCCACGGTGACGCGCCCTGCGTCAAAGTCCACCAGCGCGCGGGATTTGTAGCCTTCGGTATATTTGACGTAGGTCTTTGGCGTTGGTTCGCGCCGTTCCTTTTTGCCCCACACGCCGTCGATGGCGTCGCGGAATTCCTCAATGCGTTTTTTGAAGGCGAGGATGTCGGCCTTCAGCTTTTTGGGGTTGGCAGCGTAGCGGGCGGCCTTTTCCGCGGCAAGGGACTGCACGGCGGCCGGGTCGCCACTGGTGGCGATGCGGGCAAGGCGGTAGGCGTCGGAGCTGGTGCAGCCAAGGAGAATGACGCAGGCTGCGCCCAAACAAATATTCCTGAGCAGACGGGTGCGGGTGGTGGTGACGGCTTTCATAGCCCGGACTGTAGCGGAATTGTCCGGGAATTCAAGGGGCCGCGGGGCGGCCCCGGATGATGTCTGGCAGAATGCCGCGGCGTGTTTAGGACAGGAGCGTGACGCCGAGGCGGGTTTGCAGGTCCGTCGTAATGGCCTTGGCGCGCTGGGTATCCGTGGTGGAGAGCAGTTCGTCCAGCAGCTCCGTGGGGATGACGTCTGGCTGGTAGCGCACGTGGATGGTCTGGGTGAAGATGTTTACCTTCACGTCGTCGATGCCGCTTGGCAGCTCGTCGAACTTGGGCAGACCGGAAAAGCCGGGGGCGGAAAGGATGGCGGGGTTGACCTTAATCTTGAGATCACCGGGCGTATGGCTCGCCACACGCAGGTAGTCTCTGGCTTTCATGAGCCAGTCGAAATCCATATGTCCTCCTGATGGATGCTCGTGTCGGGGCAAATATGCTGTGCTCCGGGCCGAAGCGCCCGGGGAAAGTGTCGCGATGCGGACGGGAGTTCGTATACTAGCGCGGGAGCCATGGCAAGCGCGGCTGGGAATGCCAATCCGTGCAAGTGGTTGCGTATGCATCTCATTGTGGCGTATGACGGGCCATTCGCAGAGCATGAGAAAATTTTGGTGAATCTGCCAAGGAGAATCACTATGACAACGGCGCTTGAAACGATACCGCGCGAGGAACTTGCGCTGCGCTGGCAGCGTTGCCGCGAGGCCCTTGCACAGATGGTCCCCGAGGCGGGCGGCCTTTTGGCAACGTCGCGTACGGCCATCTATTGGCTGTCCGGGTCGTGGATGAACGGCCTGTTCTGGCTCCCGCGCGAGGGGGAGCCTGTGCTCCTTGTTCGCAAGGGCATGGAGCGGGCGCGGCTGGAATCGTCCGTTGCCGCCATGGCGCCATACCGCAGCTACCGCGACATAGCCGGGGCGGTGGCGGAATGCGGGGGCACGCTGGCGTCGACGGTAGCCGTGGAAATGAACGGCCTGCCGTGGACCATGGGTGACAAGCTGCGCTCGGCCCTTGCGAGCGTAACATTGCTGCCGGGAGACGCCGCGCTGGGCTTCGCCCGTTCGCGCAAGACGGCGTGGGAGCTGGCAAAGATGCGCCTGTGCGGCGAGCGGCATAACTTTGCCCTTGCCGAGGTGCTGCCGGAGATGCTCCACGCGGGCATGACCGAGCGGGAGGTCTCCCACGCGGCGTGGAATGTGTTCTTTGAGCTTGGGCACGGCGGTCCCCTGCGTATGGGGAATCCCGGCGAGGAGACGTTTCTGGGGCATGTGGCGGCTGGAGACAGCGGCAACTACCCCAGCGTGTTTAACGGTCCCCTTGGCCTGCGCGGCGAGCATCCGGCCATTCCGGTCATGGGCTACGCGGGTAAGGTGTGGAAGCGGGGCGAGGTGCTCGCCTGCGATATTGGCTTTTGCCTCGAAGGATATGTGACGGATAAAACGCAAGTCTACTTTGCCGGAACGCCGGATGAGGTGCCGCAGGCCGTGCGCGTGGGGCATGAGTTCTGCAAAAACGTGCAGGACTGGCTGGCCGAAAACCTGCGTCCCGGAGCCATCCCCGAAGATCTTTATATGCACTGCGTCGCGTGGGCGGAGCGCGAGGGGCTTGCTGGTGGATTCATGGGTCTTGGTGACAACAAGGTGCCCTTTGTGGGGCACGGCATCGGGCTGGTGATTGATGAATTCCCGCCCGTGGCGAAAAAGGTCCGCACGCCGCTGGAGGAGGGCATGGTCCTCGCGCTGGAGCCGAAGTTTGGCATCCCCGGCGTTGGTATGGTGGGTGTGGAGAATACCTTTGAAGTTACAGCGGATGGCGGCGTCAGTCTGACTGGGGACATGCACGACATTGTGTGCATTGATTCGTAGCGGCCCGCTTGTCTGAATACGGCTGGGGACTGACGGAACACAAAAGGGCGCGGAATATTCCGCGCCCTTTGTGCGTTTGGAGACGGCGGGGGGCCTACGGCGCGCCAAGGGCTTCGGCCAGTGCGGCGTCCATCTGCGATTCCGTAAAGATATCGCGCAGGACCACGGGCCGTGTGGCGTCCTTGCCGGCCGGGAAGATGGCCACCACTGGGATGCTTTGACTGCCCAGACTGCGCAGCAGGGCCATGGCCTCAGGGTTCGATTCCGTCAGGTCCGCTTGCATGAAGCTGACGTCCCATTCCTCAGTCCAGCGCGTCAGGTTGTCGTTTGTGAGGGTGGTCTTTTCCAGCGCCTTGCAGTTGGGGCACCAGTCGGCGGTAAAGTCCAGAACAATGGGCGTTTCGCCAAGGGCGCTCTCGAAGGCCGCGGGGGTGTAGCCCAGCCACGGGTTTGGCGCTGCGGGCCGCATAAGCAGCGGCCAAGCGATGAGCACCAGCGCTACGGCCACACTGCGGATGGACCAGCGCTTGACGCGCGACTGGGACAGATTCGTCCACTTGCCCCACATCCATGCGGCCACGGCCACAACCCACAGCAGGGCAAGGGCGCTGATGAGCCATGCCTCGGGGATAATACTGAGGAGGTAGACGCACGTAGCCATAAGGAACAGCCCAACCCCAGCCTCAAGGTAGCGCATCCAGCCGCCGGGACGTGGAAAGTGCGTGGCAAGACCGGGACGCAGCGCCATGAGCAGGAAGGGCGAGCTCATGCCAAGGCCAATGCACAAAAAGACCGAGGCAATGACCAGCGGCGGCTGGAGAAGCACCCAGCCCAGTACGCCGCCAAGAAACGGCCCACTGCACGGGGTGGCCAGAAGCGTGGCGAGAATGCCTGTAAACATCGCCTGCATGCGCGGATTGCCCGACGGGTTGGTGGTTTTGAGGTCCACCACCGGCAGGTCAAACACGCCGAACAGCGACAGGGACAGGGCAAAGACCACGGCGGTAGCGCCAAGCACCAGCCCCGGCTGCTGGAACAGTTGCCCCCACGCCAGCCCAAGGGCGCTGAGCACAGCGGCCAAGAATCCAAAGTAGAGTAAAATGCCAAGGGAGAAGAACACGTTGTGTTCGCGGAACGCGTGGATGCGTTGGGCTTCGTTTTCCGCGCCCGCGCCGCCCAGCAGGGCGGAGACCTTGAGGCTGACCACAGGTAGAACGCAGGGCATGAAGTTGAGGATGAACCCGGCGATAAAGGCAAAGATGAGCGCCTTGCCAATGCTGGTGACCTCCAGTCCGGGGCTGAAATAGCGTGGCTGGAACTCTGGCGCCGGGGCTGGCTCCGCGTCGCCGGTTAGCGATAGCACAGGGGACGGCGCAGCAATATCGCCGGCCGCCGGAGCGCCGCCTTGGGCAAGGCTGGTATACAGGGGCCACCAGACGGCACTTTTGGCGCTTGGCAGGTCCGCGGGGGCGGCTTCACCAAGGTCGAGGGTGATGTCCGTATTAATGGGGCGGCAGTTGATCTCCGAACACAGCAGCGCGGACAGCCGTCCCGAGAGTGGCGCGTCGGCATGCTCCGCCACCTGTGCCGGGATGGGCATAAAAATGGGCGTTTCGTGCTCGTAGACGAAAACGGTTTTGGTCGGGTCGTAGATGTCGTTTTGCTTGTCGCCGGGAGGATACAACGCCGGGAGCGGCTCTTCACCTTCCACCGCCATGGTCAGCGTGGTGGGCAGCCCCGTGTCGCCGGCGGGATTGCCATAAGCATGGGTGCCTGCTGGAGGAGTGATCCACAAGACGGCAAGGAGCGCGTCCTGACTGTCTGACGGCATGGCGTACAGCTCCCATCGATATGGGAGGGGAGCGTCGTCCGCATGCGCCGGAGCAGAGGCGACGGCCAAGGCGACGAAGATGAAAAGCGCGGCGAGAAGCGGCGCGATGGAGCGAAATGTGGTGTGTTTCATAGTTTCCAAAGTAATTTGAAAAAAAACCGTTGACAAGTTTTGTCCAAAAGAGCACTTTCCACCTCGCTTGAGCGGAAACGCGAAAGCCCCCAATACGTGGGCCATTGGCTCAATTGGTAGAGCAGTGGACTCTTAATCCATTGGTTCGGGGTTCGAGTCCCTGATGGCCCACCACGTACATCCAAGGCGCAGCCGAAAGGCCGCGCCTTTTTTTTGCGTTACGACCACGCCGTCTGTGCCGCACTCGTTTTGCTCCGCAGGCTTAAGGATTTCATCCTTAAGAATCCTCTCCATACGCCACGTCTCCCACGACCTCCACGGCTGCAATCATGCCCACACGCCAGCCTTGAGCAGGGCGGCCTACTCGCCCAACGCCCGGCAAGGCCTGCTCCCCTTTTTGGGGCTGGCTCCCAGACCCAAAAACCTCGGGATTCTTAAGGGGTCGCACCCCTTAAGTCGCCGAAGGCAACCTCTTGAACCTTGCATTACGACCACGCCGTCTGTGCCGCACTCGTTTTGCTCCGCAGGCTTAAGGATTTCATCCTTAAGAATCCTGTTCATACGCCACGTTCCCTACGACCTCCACGGCTGCAATCACGCCCACACGCCAGCTTTGAGCAGGGCGGTCTACTCGCCCAACGCCAGGCAACGCCTGTACCTCTTTTTTGGGGCTGGCTTCCAGACCCAAAAACCTCGGGATTCTCAAGGGCGGTAGCCCTTGAGCCAGCGGAGCTTACCTCTTGAACCTTGCGATACGACCACGTCGTCTATGCCGCATCCGTTTTGCTCCGCAGGCTTAAGGATTTCATCCTTAAGAATCCTGTTCATACGCCACGTTCCCTACGACCTCCACGGCTGCAATCACGCCCACACGCCAGCTTTGAGCATGGCGGTCCACTCGCCCAAGGCCCGGCAAAGCCTGCACCCCTTTTTTGGGGCTGGCTCCCAGACCCAAAAATCTCGGGATTCTCAAGGGCGGTAGCCCTTGAGCCAGCGGAGCTTATCTCTTGAACCTTGCGATACGACCACGTCGTCTGTGCCACCCTCGTTTTGCTCCGCAGGCTTAAGGATTTCATCCTTAAGAATCCTCTTCATACGCCACGTTCCCCACGACCTCCACGGCTGCAATCATGCCCACACGCCAGCTTTGAGCAGGGCGGTCCACTCGCCCAAGGCCCGGCAACGCCTGTCCCCCTTTTTGGGGCTGGCTTCCAGGCCCAAACCTCGGGATTCTTAAGGGGTCGCACCCCTTAAGTCGCCGAAGGCAACCTCTTGAACCTTGCGTTACGACCACGCCGTCTGTGCCACACCCATTTTGCTCCGCAGGGAGGGGGGAGCGGTGCGTAGAGAGAAAAAATGGGAAAAGATAAAAAAGGCGTTGACAAGGAGGCGAGTGCGGCATAAATACGCTCTCGCTTCGACGGACACCGTCGAATTCCCCATATATGTGGGCCATTGGCTCAATTGGTAGAGCAGTGGACTCTTAATCCATTGGTTCGGGGTTCGAGTCCCTGATGGCCCACCACGCAAGTAAAAAGGCGTTACCTTTCGGTAACGCCTTTTTTGCGTTCTGCGTGCGGTTGCGGGGTGTTAAAAGGAGTACCGAACGCCGAGCAGCACCTCGTGCAGGGCGCCGTCGGCATCAAGGGTGTAGCCGTTGACGTGGAGCTTGGCCTTGCCGATGTGGACAAAGCGGTACCCAAGGTCCACCGTCCAGTCATCGTTGATGGCGTAGGAGCAGCCAGCACCTGCATTCCAGGCAAAGTTCGTCACCTCATCCGAAAAGGTTCCCTTTTCCTCCTGAATAATGGGCGGGAAGACCACGCGGAGCATTCCGTCCAGTTCCGCTTTGATGATGGCGACGCCAGCCCCAACGCCAACGTAAGGCGTGAAGGCCGAATCGTTTTCAAAATCATAATAGACATTGGCAAAGAACGTTTGGGCGTTGCATTCTACGTCAACGTCCCACTGCACGGCTTTATGGTTTTTTGAGCCGTGATGATACCAGCTGGTAAACGACCGGTACAAGTATTCCGCCTCAATGCGGACGGGGTAGCCAATGTCGTCCTTCAGGGAGCGGCCAATGGCAATGCCTGCGGCAAACTCTGTGTCGTAGACATCATCCATTGCCAAATCCACGTAGGGGACATCATGTGACTGCACATTGTCGTAGGACATGGCAGCGATACCTGTCTTCAGGCTGACATAATTGTTCCCTGCTGCATACGCAGGTGTGAGAAAGACTGTGAACCCGAGTAAAAGGGTCAGATAAAGGAAGCGCATCGTAAGCTCTCTTGTGTGTGAAAAGTGGCGAATGCCAGTGTTAAACAGACCGCACGCTAGCTTTTGGCGCCACTAGCAGAGAGGTGAAAAGCTTGAAAAGAGAGAAATGAAATTATTGATAGTTGACTCTTTTGCGCACGCATATAAACGGGATGTATTGAGGGGCGATTCGGATTGAAAAGTGGCGTGGTTTGGGACTTTTTGCATATTTTGGACGCGTGGATTTACGACGAGAAAAAAAATAGAGAAGATGAAACAGATATTTGGGGAGGGATGCTTGGGCCGGCCACGTCCCTAAATGTATTTCAGACTGGCTTTGTAGAAAAATGGAACCTTAGGTTTGGTAATAGGCAACGTTTGTGGGTGAAATTTTTTTTCCAAATTACTTTGATGATTCTGAGCAAAGGCTAAAGCAGGATTCAACTGAGAAAGAAAATGTGAATCTCTGTGAAAATCCTTAATCCATCGGTGTTGTTATGTTTCTAGAGTGGTGGTCCTTTTTGACACACAGTGGAGCGATGTCTTGGGGAATATGTTTTTCAGACAAGATAGGAAGAGTGATGTAGCGTTCACAGTCACTTCTTTATGTTTTAACTGTGAAAAATTCGGTGCAACAGAGCGCGTCGGTGCACGTTGTCCCTGTGCCTGCAGGGCGGGCAGGAGGTAGGAAGGTGGTCCGGTTTGCAACCAACCGTCCGCAACCCTAGGGGAAAAAGGAAAAAAGTTTGTGGCCGGTGTTGACATTGGGTGGCCACAGGCATAAAAGCGCACTCGCTTCGGCGGACATGCCGACGGAATATGGGCCATTAGCTCAATTGGTAGAGCAGCTGACTCTTAATCAGTTGGTTCGGGGTTCGAGTCCCTGATGGCCCACCATTATGACTGTAAAGCGCGACGGGAAACCGTGGCGCTTTTGTTTTTGGGGCTGGGGCAGAGGGCAGTCCGCCGCCATTGCTGGTCCTATTTGCCCGCACGGGGTACCGCCGTTTGGAGCGCAGGAAGCACCCTCTCGCGGTACAACCTTCGGCGTGCTTTGGCCGGTTGTCGCTGTGGGGCGGGGATATGACGAAAAAATGTCGAAAGTGAGTTGACATCCCCCGTGCTGGAGGTTTAAAAGGCTTCTCGTTCCGGCGCACCGCGCAGGAAAAATATGGGCCATTAGCTCAATTGGTAGAGCAGCTGACTCTTAATCAGTTGGTTCGGGGTTCGAGTCCCTGATGGCCCACCACTTCGCTTTTCAGGCGTTACGATTTGTCGTAACGCCTTTTTTTGTATCCTGTGCCCGTGGCCGCCGTGGAGGGAGGACGCATGCGTATTGTGTTGACTGTGCTGTTTATTGCGCTGCAGGTGCTGGACGTGTGGACCACGCGCAGCATCCTTGCCCGTGGCGGGCGGGAGCGGAACCCCGTGATGCGCGCCCTTATGCGCGTGTGCGGGCGCTGGTGGTGGGCGCCCAAGCTGGGTTTTGCCATCCCCTGCGGCGTGTACCTTGGCTTTGCCGGCGGCTGGGAAGGGCCGGCTTTGCTCGTTATGTGCAATCTCCTCTACATATGGGTGGTGTGGAATAATATGCGCCAGTTTCCGCAGGGCCGCCGCGCCCTGACGGCTCTGCGCCTGCCGCTGTAGCAGGTTCGCCGCGCGGTTGGGCGTTGTCTTTTTATCCAGACGGGCTATTCTGGACGCAGATGTCTTCTCGGCCGGAGTTCCACGTTGCACGACAGGAGCAAAGGAGGAGCGCTCCGTGGCACGGCGCTGCATGAGTCTGCGGGAAATAGCCCGGAAGCTGGACATACCACCTTCGACCGTTGCGTCCTACAAGGACCGGTTCGGCGACTACATCCCCTTTGAGCGCGACGGCAACAGGCGGGTGTATCCGCCTGTGGCGCTGGACATTGTGCGCGAAATACGCCGCGCGTCCGAGCGCATGGCGACAACGGACGAGGTCGAACGCCACATCGCCGCGCACTATGCGGATATCCTTGCGGCGGCGGAAGGGGACTGCCAGTGCGCTACGCCGGACTTTACGGCGTTTTTGTCCCGTGTGGTGGAGCGTATGTCCTGCTTGCTGCGGCGGCAGTGCGAGGGCGGCGAAGGTCCACCCGCGCAGGCTGAGGATGTGGAGGCCCTGCGTGAGGAAGTGGCCGCCCTGCGCAAGCTGGCCGGGAGCGCCAAGGGGTCGGAGCGCCGCATCCGCCGCTTGAGGGAGCAGAACTCCCGCCTCAAGGCCGAAAAGCGCGAGCTGGAACAGCTGCTGCTGAGCGCCATTGGCACGGGCGCGACCCGTGGCAAGGCGCCGCCTTCATCATTTTTGGACCTGCCCCTTGTTATTCGCTCGTCGGAGGGGGAGTTCCTTGGCGTTTTGAGCCGGGGGCGGCGGCGGTTCAACGTGCGAAAGTTCTTGACCCATGTACGGCGCGGGGCTGGTGGCGGACGCACGGTGAAGGTGCAGTGGACGCGTGGCGAGGACCACTGGCGGCTCGCCGTCCAGCTTCGGGGGAGCTCGGGAGAAGGGCGCGAGTATGTTATGCACCTTACCGAAACGCTGACGCCCATGCGCAACATTGTGGCGTGTCTTGGGGCCATGGCCGTGGATGGGCAGGAGGTGCCCGCCCGCTACATGGTGGATTTCTTCCGCCGCATCCGGGACGAATTCGCTTAACCGCGCCGCAGCTTTGTACCTTTCGCGATGCGCCGAGCTGTGCTAGGTTCGGACAAACTTTTTGGCACCACAGAGCCCGCAGACGATGAGGTAGCGATGACAGCACAGAAGACCTGCTCGTTAACGGAACATACTCCGGAAAGCATCCGATCACCCGAAGACTACGCGCCCATAGTTGGCGAGGAGCGCGTGCAGGAGCTTGTACGCCTTGCCACGCCCTTGCAGGGGAAGGGATGGGCCAATGTGAACTCCGCGCTTGTGGGCGGTGGCGTTGCGGAATTGTTGCGCGCCAGTGTCCCCCTTGCCCGTGGGCTTGGGCTGGATGCGCGGTGGTACGTCATGGAGGGCGGCGAGGAGTTCTTCCGCGTGACCAAAAAGTTCCACAACATGCTCCAAGGCCAGCATGAGGAATTGGAGCTGGAGGAAATTTTTGGCGCCTACCTTGGCACCATCGACGACAATGTGCGCAACGCCTTCATCACCTCGGACCTTGTGGTGGTGCACGACCCGCAGCCCGCAGCCATGGTTATGAACGGCATTATCTATGGCAACGTGATTTGGCGCTGCCATATTGATACCTCGGACCCCGCGTCCGTGGTGTGGCGCTTTTTGCTGCCGTATATCAACCACTGCGCCGGGGCCATTTTCACCATGCCGGAGTTTGTGGGGGCGGGCCTGCATGTGCCCGTGTACCAGATTATGCCCTCCATCGATCCGCTGTCGGACAAGAATATCGACCGCACCCCGGACGAGGCGCGCGACGTGCTTCAGCCCATTTTCCTCAAGGCGGGCATCGACCCGGAGCGCCCCATCTTCGCGGCCATCTCGCGGTATGACATCCACAAGAATCAGGCCACGGTTATCGACGCGTTCAAGGCCTTTGTAGACGCGACGTCCTATGACCCGCGCCCGCAGCTTGTCTTCCTTGGCAATACGGCGGAGGACGACCCGGAAGGCGACGGCATTCTGGAGGGCCTGACGGAGCGTGCGGACGGGCACCCGGATATCTTCTTCCTTGCCAATGTGGAGAACAACGACGCGGTGGTTGGCTCCCTGCTGGATGTGGCCGAATGTTTCATCCATGTGCCCACGCGAGAGGGCTTTGGGCTGGTGGTGACCGAGGCGCTGTGGCACCGTACAACGGTTATTGGCTCCCGTGCGGGCGGGGTGGTGGCGCAGGTGCGCGACGGTCAGACGGGCTTTGTGACCGACCCGCTGGATACGGACGGCATTGCCAAGTCCATGCACGACGTGATGGAAAAGACGGACCTGTGTCAGGGCCTGTGCGAGGCCGGGCGTGCGCATGTGCGGGAGTTCTTCCTGCTGCCGGAGCAGATGCGGCGGTACCTGCTGCTGATGCGCTACTACGCCCATGTGGACCGCATTCCGCCGGACTTTCGCCTGTCGGACCTGACCTACAGTGAGCTTATCGGGGCCATGCGCCCGCGTCCGCCGTTCTTCCCGGATTAAGGACGCTCGGGGCGCTCCCAGGAAATGTGCGCGGCCTGCCTTTTGCGGTGGGCCGCGTTTGTTTTTTGCGTGGTCTGTGTGGATTCGGGGCTTGATTCATGGCGGCCCGCTCGTCTATTGAGAGCATCGACGCACAACAACGCAACACGCATAACCGGAGACGAGGCAACAATGCTCGAACACTCCTTTTGTCATATCCCCCGCATTGGGGTGGGGACGGAAGAAAAATATTGGTTGAACGGGCTGGCCTCGTGGGACGACATTATGCGGCCGGAGGCAGACCGCGTGCTTGGCTCCAAGGCGGGGTGGGTGCGCCAGCACGTTGAGACCTCGCGCAAGCATCTGCTGGCCGGGGACGCGCTGTTCTTTCAGCAGGGGCTGCCTTCGGCGCAGCACTGGCGGCTGTTCCGCGCCTTTCGCGAGCATGCGGCCTATGTGGATATAGAGACCACCGGCCTCACCTTTGGCGAAGACCACATCACCAGCATTGCCCTGTACGGGCGCGGCGAGGTGAAGACTTACGTCTATGGCCGCAACCTTGAGGACTTTCAGGACGACATTCGGGACTTTTCCCTGCTTGTCACTTACAACGGCAAGACTTTTGACGCGCCCTTCATCGAGCGGACCTTTGGCATGAAGCTGAATATGGCCCATCTCGATCTGCGCTATATTCTCAAAAAGCTGGGCTTTACCGGCGGGCTGAAAAAGTGCGAGCAAGCCGTTGGCATTGGCCGAGACGACCTTGACGGCGTGGACGGCTACTTTGCCGTGCTGCTGTGGAATGAATTCCAGCGCACGGGTGATGAGGAAGTGCTGGAAACACTGCTGGCCTACAACGCGGCGGACGTGGTGAGCCTTGAAGTGCTGCTGACCCATGCGTGGAACGAGCTTGTCAGCGCCACGCCCTTTGGCAGCCGCAGCGGGATGCGCCTTGCTCCGCCCATGTCCCCGGACGTGCCGCATACGCCTTCGCGGCACGTGGTGGACGCCCTGCGGCGCAAGTACTGCGTTCCGGCGTTTTAACCGCGACGTGATGCTGAACGGAAACGATGAAAGCCCCCGAAAGGGGGCTTTTTTGTTGGCACGATGTGACCGGGAGGGCGTTGATACCCATACGAGGTAGGCGAAAGCCTGAGGCTAGGCGACCTGGTCCACAATGGCTCCGGTATGTCTTTCCGGAACCTGCGGGACGTCGAAGGGCTGCGGGATGGTTTGCACCCCTTCGGGGATGCGTACTTGTCCCGCACCGGGGACCACCACATGACCACTCCCCGGAACACTGACTTCGCCGCCGCCCTCAACCGTCACATATCCTGCGGGCGAACCGCGCACTTCGCCGCCCGGCAGCAGGGTGACGTTTGGCCCCGTAACGGGTTGTGAGACCGCAGGCGGGGCAGGGGTGATATCGTCGGCGAGGTAATATTCCATACCCAGAATATAGGAACTGCCCCGCACAAGTGCAAGGCTCACGTCACTGAAAATCCCCGTCACACGGTGCTTTTTGGCTAATCTCCAAGTATGCCGATGAGTGCCGCCCCCGCAAACATAATGCTCGCCCCGGCAAGGCGGGCGCGGATATTGGTCTCGCCAAGGAAATACTTGCCGAAGATGACGGCGATAACCACGCTAAAGCGCTTGATGGCAATCATATACGCGGCTTTGGCAAGGATGATGGCGAGGTTGTGGGCGACTACTTCGGCAAGCAGGCAGCCGCCACAGAGCAGTGCCGGGCCGGGCCGCTTGCGCACGGCGGCAAGAGGAAGGCGGCGCAGGAGGGCAAGGCCCGCCACCGCGCAACAGGCAAAGGCGGCAAAAAACAGCGTCGCAAAATAGACGGGGGAGGAGAGTTCAATACAGCGCTTTCCCAGCACGGTGGAGAAGCTGTAAAGGATGGAGGCCACCAGCATGCTGCGCGCTCCGACCTCATTGGAGAAGGCACGGAGCGGGGCGGCAAGGTCGCGGCCCATGGCGGGCGGAATATTGAGGACGTAGCTGCCGCAGACGATGAGCGCTACGCCGCATCCGCCCCAGATGTTGGGCAATTCGCCAAGGATGACGTTTCCCGTCAGCAGGACGAATGCGGGGGTAAATGCAAGGTAGGGCATGGTGACGGACAGTGGCGAGAGGTTCACCGCGCGCATGTGCAGGTAAAATCCGGCGGCGTTGACCGGCAGACACAGGAGGAAAAAGGTCCAGAAGCCGTCCAGCAGGGGCGGCGCGGGCGTCAGCCAAAAGATGAGGACAAACAGCGGCAGGCCCATCATCAGCGGTATGCCCGCCATTTCCAGCGGCGGCAGGGTGGAGAAATGCTTGCGCAGAACCGTTGCCACCGCCGCATTCATGACGGCGGTGGTCAGGGACAGCGTGAGCCAGGGCATGACGCCTCCGGGCTTAGGGGGTGTGCGGTTCGTCTTTGCCGTTGCCGGGGCTATCGTAGGTGTATTCGAGAAGCGTGCCGTCCGGCGCCAAGACGGCCTCAAGGGCAAAGGGCGCGTCGCGCTCGCCGATGAGCCGCCGGAGCACGGGGTTATTGGAGTAGAACCGGGCGTCGGTGAAGGTGAGCACCTGCTCCGGCGAGCGGGTGGAGCGCGCCACAACGGGCCACGCCGCAAACCAGTTCCACGTGCGGAACATGGAGACCTTTTCGCCAAGGCGGGCGAGGACGCTGCGGTCCGCCTTTTCAAAGTCCGTAAAGGTGAGGTCGTCCTCTGCGGCGGTAAGCACGCAAATGCTGGCGACACGGATGCGCTCGCCGTCATCAACGATGAGCTTCCAATACACGGGCGAGAACGGGTCCGTGGTGACGGTGGCGCTTTGGTAAGCGACGTTGTGCTGGCGCAGCAGGCTCGGGACCATGGTCTGCACGGTGTTTTTGACGCCGATACAGCACAGCGGATACACAATGACAAAGGCCAGACCAATGACGCCAAGGCGCCGCGCGCAGTTGCGCGAGCGGATGGACGCCACCAGCAGCGCAAGCATGGTCAGGGTGTAGAATGGATCAATGATGAATACCCCAGCAATTTCGAAGCGCGTATCCGAAAAGGGCGCAAGGAGCTGGGTGCCGTAGGACGTAATGAGGTCCAGAAAGATGTGGAGCATGATGGCCCCGTACATGGCCGCAAGGGCGCGCATGGCGCTGACGTCGCGCCGGAAGAGCTTCCACACGCCAGCGAGCACAAGGGCCTGCACCACAGCCCCAAACACGGAGTGCGTGATGCCGCGGTGGTACAGCAGATACTGCTCCGGACTGAGGCCGACAAAGTTGTCGATATCCGGAATCCATGCGGCGAGGATGATGAAGAACGCGGCAAGCCGTCCGGGAAAGGTGCCCCGGAAGGCGCGGGCCATAAGCGCGCCGGAGGTGATGTGCGTAACGGGATCCATGTCTTATGCGTACTTCACCCACCAGTCCTGTGCAAGACGTTCGTTGTCAAAGGCGGGATGAGTGCGTAAGGATGAGCGTTCGACATTCCATCAGAACGCGACGAGGTAACGACTATGACGACACAGCAAAAGGCCGTGGATGCGGTCATTTTTGATTTTGGGGGCGTGCTTGCCGAGGAAGGATTCTTCCAGGGCCTCGCCCATATTGCCGAGGTGGCGGGCAAGGACCGCGAACACGTGGCCGAAACCGCCGTGGATATTGTCCGCAAGGACGGCTACGGCGAAGGCCGCATTGACGAGGCCGAATTCTGGCGCAGATTTCGTGAGCGCACGGGCGTATCCGGCTCCGACGCCGATCTGCGCGAAGAGCTGCTCTCCCGCTTTGTGCCGCGCGGGTTCATGTTTGCGGCTGTGGACAACCTGCGCAAGGCCGGGTACAAGGTCGCCATCCTCAGTGACCAGACCAACTGGCTGGAAGAATTGGAGGAGAGACACTCGTTCTGCAGCAGGTTCGACGTGGTCCACAACTCGTGGAAGACCGGCGTGACCAAAAAGGACACGGCGGCCTTTACCGGCATGCTGGACGCCCTTGGCGTGGCCCCGCAGCGGGCGGCGTTCATCGACGACCACGGTGGACACATCCGCCGAGCGCGCGCCCTTGGCCTGCATGCCATCCACTACACGGACCGCGAATCCTTTGAGCGTGAACTTGCCAACCTTTGCCCCGAAGCCGGGACTCACAAGGACTAAGGATTATAGTATGAAGAAGCCTTCCATTGGAATGAGCCTTGAGGGAATGCCCATCTTTGGGCTTTGCGTCCTGCTGACGCTTGTCCTTGCCATTTGCGAATTGCCGTTTTTGGCGCTTGTCGCATTCATCCTGACGGCGTTCGTCGGCCACTTTTTCCGCGACCCTGAGCGCGTGGTGCCCCAGGACGACGGTGTGGCCGTCTCCCCCGCGGATGGCAAGGTCTGCAAGGTCTCGCGCGAGGCAGACCCCATCACCGGCGAGGAGCGTCAGGTGGTGTGCGTGTTCATGAACGTCTTCAACGTGCACGTGAACCGCATCCCCGTTACGGGTACCGTCAAGAAGCTGCTCTACATTCCGGGCAAATTCTTCAATGCCTCGCTGGACAAGGCCTCCAAGGATAACGAGCGCCTCGCCATGGGTGTGGAGGACGAGGACGGCAACCATTGGACCGTGGTGCAAATTGCTGGGCTTATCGCCCGCCGCATTGTATGCTGGGCCGAGGAAGGCGACTCCCTCAGCCGAGGATCCCGGTATGGCCTGATCAAATTCGGTTCGAGGCTTGACGTCTATCTGCCGGAAGATTATGTATCAGATGTTTACGTCGGTCAGACAGTTTGCGCTGGGCAAACCGTCCTGGCCAAGAAAAAGCAATAAGATAAGGTGATTGGTACAATGCACGCCGAAGCGCCCAAATCTCCCAGAAAGGGAGTCTACGTTCTGCCCAACCTCTTTACCACGGCTAGCCTGTTCGCGGGTTTCCTTGGTATTATGTGGGCGTTCGAGGGCCGCTTTGAGCACTGCGCGCTGGCCATCCTTATCAGCGCGGTGTGCGACGGCCTCGATGGCAAGGTTGCCCGTTTGACGGGAACCTCCAGCGACTTCGGCGTGCAGTATGACTCCCTTGCCGACCTTGTCGCCTTTGGCGTCACTCCTGCCGTCACCGTGTATTTGTGGGCCTTGCAGGACTTTGGCCGCCTTGGTCTCATGGCGTCCTTCCTCATTGTTGCGTGTGGGGCATTGCGCCTTGCGCGGTTCAATTTGGCTGCGCCCACGGCTTCCAAAAAGTATTTCATCGGCCTTGCCATTCCGGCGCAGGCCTGTACCTTCGCGACCCTTATCCTGTTCGCTCCGTACGTTCCCGAGGCGTATGCGAAGGTCCTCCCCATCTTTACGTTGGTGCTCGCCTACGTGCTGTCCTACCTGATGGTCAGCCGCGTGCGCTACGTGTCCTTCAAGGAATATGGTTTCCTGAAGGCGCATCCCTTCTCCTCCGCCGTCACCGTCACGCTCCTGTTTGTGCTGGTGGCTTCGGAACCCAAGGTGCTGGGCTTCGTATGCATGTTTGGCTACGTGGTCTCCGGCCCTATCCTCAGCCTCCTGCTCCTACGCCGTTCCGGCGCGCTATGCGGGGCTTCCAGCAAGCTCTCGTAAAAAGAATCTCCGTATTCCCGGCCCAGGCGGAGGGTTGTCCGTCCTGAGCGACTACGGCACGCCGGAGTAGTGCATCCATAGGATGTGAATCTCTGGCCGGAACGCACGTACACACTCTTCTTGCTCCTACCAGATAGGCTTGTCTATTCTGGGTAAGGGACGTCTTTGACAGAGCAGACAGGAGGATCATCATGTCCGACCGAGTCTTTATCTTTGATACGACCTTGAGGGATGGCGAACAGTCTCCCGGCGCGACCATGAACTTGCGCGAAAAGCTCCGCATTGCACGGCAGCTGGAGGCCATGGGCGTCGACATCATCGAAGCCGGTTTTCCGGCGGCCAGCGAAGGGGATTTCTGCTCCGTCCGCTCCATTGCGGAAACGGTGAAGCAGTCGCAGGTCGCAGGACTCTGCCGCGCCATGCCCGCGGATATCGACCGCGCATGGGACGCCATCCGCGCCGCCGCGCACCCGCGCATCCATACGTTTATCGCCAGCAGTCCGGTGCATATGAAGCACAAGCTGAACAAAACCCCGGACGAAGTGCTGGATATGGCGATGAAGGCCGTCCGTCACGCCAGCCAGTATACCACCAATATTGAATTCTCCGCCGAGGACGCCTCGCGCTCGGATTGGGAGTTCCTTGCCAAGCTGACGCAGTCCGTCATCGACTGCGGCGCCACCACCGTGAACATCCCGGACACGGTGGGCTACTCCCAGCCCGATGAATTCGCGGAACTCATCCGCTATTTGCTGAAGAATGTGCCCAACGCGCACAAGGCGGTCTTCTCCGTGCATTGCCATAACGACCTCGGCCTTGCCGTGGCCAACACCATGGCCGCAATCCGCGCCGGCGCGCGGCAGGCGGAGGTGACCCTCTCCGGCATTGGCGAGCGCGCGGGCAACGCCGCCTTGGAAGAGGTGGTGATGAATATCAACACCCGCCCCACCATCTACCAGGTGACCACAGGCATTGACGCGGAAAAGCTCTTCCCGGCCTGCCGCCTGCTCTCGCATGTGATCGGCCAGCCCATTCCGCCCAACAAGGCCATTACAGGTGCCAACGCCTTTGCGCACGAGTCCGGCATCCATCAGGACGGCGTGCTCAAAAACCGCGAGACCTATGAGATTATGACGCCGGAGAGTGTGGGCCGCGCCGGGACGGATATGGTCCTTGGCAAGCACTCCGGGCGCCACGCCATCAACCAGAAGCTGGAAGAGTTGGGCTACCGCCTCTCCGCCGAGGATGTCACCATGGTGTCCGACGCGGTCAAACGCCTCGCCGACATCAAAAAGACCATCTATGATGAGGACGTGGAAGCCATTGTGCTGGAGGAAATCTACCGCATTCCCGACAAGTTCCGCCTCATGCACCTGACCACGCACTCCGGAACAACTGGTGTGCCCGCAACGGCTGCGGTCATAATGGAGGTAGACGGGCAGGAACGAAAACTGGCACAGTTCGGCGTCGGTCCTGTGGATGCCACATTTAACACCATTGCCGAGATTGTGGGCGTCAGCCCGGTTTTGGAGCGGTTCCACATCAGCGCCATCTCGGGCGGCACGGACGCCCTTGGCGAGGTGACGGTGAAAATACGTGATGGAAAGCGCACCGCCGTTGGTCGCGGTGCGGACCCGGATATCATTATTGCCAGCGCACGGGCGTACATCAATGCCATGAACAGGTTGGCCAAGAAGACGGAGGAGACCACGGAATGCACCGCACCTTAGCGCAGAAGATATTGCAGCGCGCCACAGACGAAACCGTTGGCGAGGCCGGGCAGATTGTCCGGTGCAGGGTGTCCCTCGTCCTTGCCAACGACATCACCGCCCCCCTTGCCATCAAGTCCTTTCGCGCCATGGGCGCGGACGCGGTGTTCGATACGGACCGGGTCGCCCTTGTGTGCGACCATTTTACCCCCAACAAGGACATCGACTCCGCCGAACAGGTCAAGGTCGTCCGCGAGTTTGCCACCGAGCAGGGGCTGACGCACTTTTACGAGGGCGGCAACGTTGGCGTCGAGCACGCCCTGCTGCCGGAGCTTGGTATTGTTGGTCCCGGTGACGTGGTCATCGGCGCGGACAGCCACACCTGCACCTATGGCGGCCTTGGCGCATTTGCCACGGGCATGGGGTCCACGGACATCGCCGGGGCTATGGCCCTTGGTGAAACGTGGTTCAAGGTGCCGCCCACCATCCGCGTGGAGGTGGAAGGTGAACTTGGCGAGCACGTGCAGGGCAAGGATATTATGCTCCGCCTGTTGCGCGAGATTGGCGTTGCCGGCGCGCTGTACCGGGCGCTGGAATTCGGCGGTTCCACGGTGGACGATTTGTCCGTAGAGGGCCGCATGACCATTGCCAATATGGCCATTGAGGCTGGCGGCAAGGTTGGTTTGTTCCCGGTGGATGAGAAGACCCTCGCTTACACCCGCGCGGCGGGCCGCCCAGCGGACGAGGCCATGACTGCCGACCCCGGCGCGGAATACGAGCGCGTGGTCCATATTGATGTGAATGGCATGGAGCCGCAGGTTGCTTGCCCGCATCTGCCCGAAAATGTGAAGCCTGTGAGCGAAACTTCCGGCGTTGCCGTGCATCAGGCGGTTATCGGCTCCTGCACCAATGGCCGCATAGAGGACATGCGCGAGGCCGCCGCCATCCTGAAGGGGCGCAAGGTCAGCTCCCGCGTGCGCTGCATCGTGCTTCCTGCCACTCCGGGCATTTGGAAGCAGGCGCTGGACGAGGGCCTGATTGCCACCTTCATGGACGCCGGATGCGTGGTGGGGCCGCCCACCTGCGGGCCGTGCCTTGGCGGGCACATGGGCATCCTTGCCGGAGGGGAGCGCGCCATCGCCACCACCAACAGGAATTTTAAGGGCCGCATGGGCAGCTTGCAGTCCGAGGTCTTTCTCGCCAACCCTGCCGTGGCCGCTGCCAGCGCCATCGCCGGGGAAATCATCGACCCGTCCAAGCTGTAGACGGTACAGACAGGGAAACAGGTATGCACTCTACAGGAAAGGCCCACAAGGTCGGGTCGAACATTGATACGGACGCCATCATCCCCGCGCGCTTTTTGGTGACGACGGATGAGGCCGAACTCGGCGCAAACTGCATGGAAGGCCTTGAGGCGGGCTGGGTGGAACGTGTGTCCCCCGGCGACATTATGGTCGCGGGCCCGAACTTTGGCTGCGGCTCCAGCCGCGAACATGCCCCCATCGCCATCAAGGGCGCGGGCATTCCGGTTGTGGTGGCGCACAGCTTCGCACGCATCTTCTACCGCAACGGCTTCAACATGGGGCTGACCCTTGTCGAAATCGGCGACGATGTGGACCGCATCGCGGACGGCGACACCATCGAGGTGGACACCGACGCGGGCATCATCAAAAATACCACCACCGGCGAGGAAATTCCCTGCCGCCCGGTGCCGCCCTTTATGCAGGAACTGCTGAACGCCGGCGGCTTGGTCAATTATGTGCGAGAACGCTTGGCAGGCAAGGAGGGACGCCATGAAGCCGTATAATATCCGTTTACTCCCCGGCGATGGCATCGGTCCGGAAATCATCGCGCAGGCGCGCCGCGTGCTGGACGCCGTGGGCGAGCGCTTTGGCCGCACCTTCTTTGCCGAGGAGTCCCTGATTGGCGGCGCGGCCATTGACGCCACCGGCGATCCTTTGCCGCAGGCCACCATTGACGCCTGCGTTGGCGCGGACGCCGTGCTGCTTGGCGCCGTGGGTGGCCCTAAGTGGGACGACGACCCCACCATCCGCCCGGAGCGCGGCCTGCTCGGCATCCGCAAGGCCATGGGGCTGTTTGCCAATGTGCGCCCGGCCAAGCTGTTTCCGCAGCTGCGCGGCGCGTGTTACCTGCGTGAGGACATTGTGGAACGCGGCATTGACGTGATGGTGGTCCGCGAGCTGACGGGCGGCATCTATTTTGGCGAGCCACGCGGCGAGAGCGTGGAGCACGGCGAGCGCGTGGGGTACAACACCATGGTCTACCGCGAAAGTGAAATCCGCCGCATTGCCGAGGTGGCCTTCACTGCCGCGCGTACGCGCTCCGGCCGGGTGTGCAGTGTGGACAAGGCCAATGTTCTCGACGTTTCGCGCGTGTGGCGTGATGTGGTCACCGAAACCGCCAAGCACTATCCCGACGTGGAACTGTCGCATATGTATGTGGACAACGCCGCCATGCAGCTGGTGCGCGACCCCTCGCAGTTTGACGTCATCGTCACGGGCAACCTGTTTGGCGATATCCTCTCGGACGAGGCCTCCGTGATTACCGGCTCCATCGGCATGCTGCCTTCGGCGTCCCTTGGCGCAGAAGGACCCGGCCTGTACGAGCCTATCCACGGCTCCGCCCCGGACATTGCCGGGCAGGACATGGCCAATCCGCTGGCGACCATCCTTTCCGTGGCCATGATGCTGCGCCTGACCCTTGGTCTGACCGAGGAGGCCGACGCCATCGAGCAGGCGGTTTCCGAGGTGCTCACCGCGGGCTACCGCACGGGCGACATTATGGAAGAGGGCAAGACCCTTGTCGGCTGTACGGAAATGGGCACCCACGTTGTAAACGCCTTCCTGCGCGCAGGGGCATAAAGGATTTTGGGGACTGGCGGGTATGGCCGCCGGTCCTCCCGCGCTGCTCCGGGCGGACGCCTTTGGGAGTCCCGGGCGTACGAAGCGGCGCGGCCGTTGACGCATGACCTGGCACGACGCCAAATATGCTGTGGCGCGCTGGACGATCTCCGGCGCATCCGGTGCAGATACCGGAGAACACCGTGATCCGGGCGGTCATGGCGCACTCTCCACATCAGGGAAGGGAGATACATCCCTGCACGGGTTTCGATTCGCGAAGGCTGCATCGCTCTAGGGGTACATGAGCGACGCAGCGCCACTGCCCGGCGACGATCTCGCCGGGGACGCACCCGTGCTGCCGCGACATGCCGCGTTTGACGGCCTGCACGGCGAAACGATCAGGCAACTCAGAGCGACGCCATTTTTCCACGCATAGAAGGGAAGGGTGACCGCAGGCCGGAGAAATTTTTCCGGCACAATTCGGGGCGCACAGCGTCCCGGGAGTTGAACACAAGCGCAAAACGGTATACCCGAAAGGTCGCCCGGCCTTTCGGGTAATCCATTTCCAAGGAAGCACAACACACCTATGTCCAGAATCTCCATTCAGAACCTGTCCAAGTCCTTTGGTGGACGCGATTTGTTTGAAGCCTTCTCCCTTGAGGTGACCTCGGGGATGCGTTTGGCCGTTGTCGGCCCCAACGGCTGCGGCAAGTCCACCTTCATCAAGATTCTTGCCGGACTGGAAGCGTCGGATACCGGCGACGTCAGCCTGCCCAAGGGGGCGCAGTTCGGTTACTCCATGCAGGAGCTTGCGCCGGAGGACCTGAAGCGGCCGGTTTTGGACTTTGTGCTGGATGTGTTGCCCTCGTGGCGCGAATTCTGGGACGAGTGGGAAGCCGCCACCGCCAAGGACGACAAGGCCGCGCTGGCGCGCCTTGCGCAGGAGCAGGCGCATCTGGAGCATACCTACGGCTACAACCCGGAGCATAAGGCCAAGGCTGTGCTCTCGGGCCTTGGCTTTGCCGAGGAAAAGTGGGGGCAGACGCTGGAGGTCCTCTCCGGTGGCTGGCGCGAGCGCGCCAAGCTGGCCCGCATCCTCGTCGCCGGTGCGGACGTGCTGCTCCTGGACGAGCCTACCAACCATCTGGACCTTGAGGCCGTGGAGTGGCTGGAGGAATACCTGCGCGACTTTGAAGGCGCGCTTGTCTTTGTGGCGCACGACAGGGTCTTCCTCGACCGCGTGTCCACGCATGTGCTGTACCTTGGCGGGCAGCGGGCGGTGGTGCGCCCCGGCACGTTTACGCAGTTCCTGAGCTGGTACGCGGAGACGGAAGAGCAGCGCAAGCGCGAAGAGCGCCGCGTGGCCGAAGAGATTGAGCGCAAAATGGATTTCGTGCGGCGCTTTCAGTACAAGGCGACCAAGGCCAGACAGGCCAACAGCATGAAGAAGCAGGTCGCCAAGATGGAAAAGGAACTGGAAGGCCTGCGCCCTGCCTCACGCAAGCAAAAGGAACTCCAATTCTCATGGCCCACGCCCGCGCGCGGCAACAAGACGCCGCTGTCCGTGGTGGACCTCAGCATGGGCTTTGGTGATGGGCCAAGCCTGTGGGAGAAGCTCTCCTTCAATATTTACGACGGCCAAAAGGTCGCCCTTGCCGGACCCAACGGCTGCGGCAAGTCCACACTGCTCAAGTGCATCATGGGCGAGCTGCCGCCGCGCGGCGGCAGTGTGGAGATTGGTTCCAATATGGTGGTGGGCTACTACAGCCAGCATCAGGCCGATACCCTCGACCTCGACAAGCCCGCCCTCGCGGAAATCCGCCGCCTGTCCGACCCCCGCACCACGGAGGAGGAACTGCGCAGCGTGCTGGGCCTCTTCCTGCTGGGCGAGGAATACTGGGAACGCAAAGTTCGCGAGCTGTCCGGCGGCGAGAAGAACCGCCTCATCCTCGCCACGCTGTTTCTCAAGCGCGCGAATTTGCTCATCCTTGACGAACCCACCAACCACTTGGACCTTGAGAGCCGCGACGCGCTCATGGAGGCGCTGAAGGACTTCCCCGGCACTATTTTGATGGTGGCGCACGACAGACATCTGCTGTCCGAAGTGGCGGAGCAGGTGTGGTGGCTGCGTCCCGAGGGCGTGGAGGTGTTCCTGGACGGCTACACGGGCTACGACCGCGCCCGAAAGGCCGAAGCCAAGGGCGAAACCGGTGACGAGGCCGCGCCCGGCGAGGAGGAAAAGCCCCTCAGCCGCGCTGAAGCCAAAGCCATGAAGCGCAAGCAGGCCGAGGCGCGCAACGCCATCTATCGCATCCTCAAACCCAAGCAGGACGAGTACGCGGCCATGGAGGCCGAGTTTGAGTCCCTGCTTGAGGAGCAGGGGGAGGTGGAGCAGATGCTGGCCGACCCGGACGTCTACGCCGATGTGGCGCGCTCCACGGAGCTGATGAAGCGCTTTAAGGAGCTTCAGGACGTGTCCGAGCGCAAGCTGGAGGCGCTGGAAGCGCTGGAAGCGGAAATCGCCAAGCTGGAGGCCGAGCGCGAGGCGCTGAGCGGTGCTTGATTTTCGGGAAGTTACGTCCTAACCTCACCTGTTCATTTAACCAACATTTAGCGGAGCGATTGGATGCCAGACGCCGTAGACGTTGTTGCCGGAATCCTCTGGCGCGATGGTCAGTTCCTCGCCGTGGAGCGCCCGGAGGGCAAGCCGCAGGCTGGCTACTGGGAATTCCCCGGCGGCAAGGTGGAGCCAGGTGAAACGCCGCAGGCCGCCCTTGTGCGCGAATTGCAGGAGGAGCTGGGGCTCACGCCCACAGCGTTCACCTTCTGGCAGGAAAAGACCCACGCCTACGAGCACATCCGTGTGCGGCTGCTCTTTTTTCACGTCACGGCCTTCACCGGCGACATTGTCGCTAACGAGGGGCACCGCTGGCAGTGGTTCGTGCCCGGAGCCACAAACGGCGCGCCCTTTTTGGAGGCGGATACGGAAATTGTGGCCGAGCTGGCGGACAATTGCCCAAGGAGCAGGACGTGCGCATAAGGGACCTTATCGCCCGTGGCGAACAATTCCTCTCGCTGGAATTCTTCCCCCCAAAGGACGAGAACGCGTGGCCGTCGTTTTTCCAGACGGTGGACCGCCTCAAAGCCGTGCATCCGCTGTTTGTGTCCGTAACCTACGGCGCCGGCGGCGGCACGCAGCACAGTACCCTTGAAATCGTCCGGCGGATGAAACGGGACCACGGGCTGGAGCCCATGGCGCACCTGACCTGCGTCGGCGCGGACGAGGAACGCATTGGCGCGTTCTTGTCCGAGCTGCAGGCCGCAGGCGTGGATAACGTGCTGGCCCTGCGCGGCGACCCGCCGCACGGCACGGAGACGTTCACGCCCGATAACGAGGCCTTTGCCCATGCCTCGGACCTTGTCACCTTCATCCGTGGCCGGTGCCCGGAGATGGGCGTGGCCGTGGCGGGCTACCCGGAGGGGCACCCCGAGTGCATGACCTTCCGCGAGGACTACGGCTACCTGAAGCACAAGGTGGACGCGGGTGCGGACTTCATCATGACGCAGTTGTTCTTCGACAACAGGCTGTACTGGAATTTTGTGGACCTTATGCGGGATATGGGCGTTGATAAGCCTATTATTCCGGGCGTACTGCCTATCATGAGCCTGCAGTCCGTCAAGCGCATTCTTGGCTTTTGCGGCGCCAGCATCCCCGGCAAGTTTTTGCTGGAGCTTGAGGCCGCGGACGCCGAAGGCGGACCCAAGGCGGCGTACGAAGTCGGCATGCGCTGGGCGCGCCAGCAGGTGCGCGAGCTGCTTGATGGCGGCGCACCGGGTGTCCATTTGTATACGCTGAACAAGGCTGAAGCCGTTCTGGATATTGTTGACTCACTGGGCAGCGTGCCGCGCGCATCTGCCTAAACATGATTTCCCGCCGGAATCGCAACACCGGCGGAAGGAGAGTATTCGCAATGGAGAGGGATTCTTTTGTCGTAGCGGTCGTCGGAGCAACAGGAGCCGTTGGGCGCGAGATGCTCAAGACGCTGAAGGCGCGCAACTTCCCCGCGTGTGAGATTATTCCGCTGGCATCCAGCCGCTCCGCCGGCACCAAGGTGCCCTACGGCGACGATGAGCTTGTCGTGCGTGAGCTGGGCGAGCATTCTTTTGAGGGCGTGGACATCGCGCTCTTTTCCGCCGGTGGTTCCGTGTCTGAGGAGTACGCCCCCATTGCCGCCCGTTCCGGCTGCGTGGTGGTGGACAACTCCAGCGCATGGCGCATGGACGAGGAGACCCCGCTGGTCGTGCCCGAAGTGAACCCGCATGACCTCGACTGGCACAAGGGCATCATCGCCAACCCCAATTGCTCCACCATCCAGATGGTGGTTGTGCTCAAGCCCATTCACGACGCCGCCACCATCCGCCGCGTTGTGGTCTCCACCTATCAGGCGGTGTCCGGCGCTGGCCAGAAGGCCATGGACGAGCTCACCGATCAGGTGAAAAAGATGTACAACTTCGACATGGAATCCATTGATCCGAAGTACTTCCAGTACCGCATCGCCTTCAACTGCCTGCCGCACATCGACCGCTTCCTTGAGAACGACTACACCAAGGAAGAGATGAAGATGGTGCACGAGACGCGCAAAATCCTCGGCGACGACAGCATTGGCGTTTCCCCCACGGCCGTGCGTGTGCCCGTGTACATCGGCCACAGCGAGTCCGTGAATATTGAAACCGTGGACAAGCTGTCCGCCCGTGACTGCCGCGCGCTGCTCTCGCAGGCTCCCGGCATCACCGTGCAGGACAACCCCGAGGAAAATATCTACCCCATGGCCATTGAGGCCGTTGACGAGGACGCAACCTTTGTTGGCCGCATCCGCGACGACGAAACCATCGCCAATGGTTTGAACATGTGGATCGTTGCGGACAACCTGCGCAAGGGCGCGGCCCTGAACGCCGTGCAGATTGCCGAGACGCTCGTGGAGCGCGAACTCGTCCGCGTGCCCTAAGCAGTACAAGAGAAGGAGAGGGACATGATTCCCGTGTTGGATTCCGAAGACTACCTGAAGAAGATGCTGTCCGTACGACGCCCCGGCGCCGAAGACGTACGGGCGTTCTACGAGCACCGCCTCGGCGCCATTTGTACGGATCCAAAACTCATGCTGATGCCGTGGGACGACCACCTCGTCCACCGCGGCGACGGCGTCTTCGAAACGCTGAAGTTTCTTGACCGCAAGATGTATCAGGTGGACCCGCACATAAAGCGCATGCAGCGCTCGGCGGAATCCATCAAGCTGACGCCCCCCTGCACGTGGGAGCGCCTGCGCGAAATTATCTTTGAGGTTGCCAAGGCCTCCGGCGAGGACGACGGCCTTGTCCGCGTTCTGCTCGGTCGCGGCCCTGGCGGCTTCGGCATTGATGTTCGGGAATGTCCCATCCCCAGCTTGTACGTGGTGGCCTACCGCTTCCAGCCCAAGCCGTCCGAGTGGTACGAAAAGGGCGCTACCGCCTTTAGGACCAGCTATCCGGCCAAGCAGGGGTGGATTGCCACCATCAAGTCCGTGGACTACCTGCCCAATACGCTCATGAAGCACGAGGCCACGGAAAAGGGCTACGATTACCCCATCTGCTTCGACGAGCACGACTTCCTTGCGGAAGGTGCCACGGAGAACATGTGCATCGTGGACCAGTCCGGCACTATCATTGTGCCGGAGTTTGAACGCGCGCTGCCCGGAACCACGTTGTTCCGCGCCCTTGATTTGCTCCAGGGCGAAATTCCTGTGCAGATTCGCAAGATTCAGGAAAACGAGCTGTACATGGCGCGGGAGATTCTGGTCCTTGGCACCACGGGCGATTGCCTGAGCATTGTCCGCTACAACGGCAAACCCATTCAGGACGTGCGCCCCGGTCCGGTGTCGCAGAAGCTGCGCGAGCTGCTCCTGAATGACATGAAGGAAAACGGCGAGGCCTTTTAGGCCTGCATCCGCGCCGCGCCATGCGGCGAAAGCACAGCACACGACCAACGACGCGCCGGAGCGGGAGACCGCTCCGGCGTCATCGTCCAAAGGCCGCGAGGGCGGCGCAGGAATTCGACCACCATGCAGCATCAGATGACCATCCTCCAGCTGGACCTTGGCCGCGAATGGCGCGGCGGCCAGCGGCAGGTTCTCTACCTTGGACGGCACCTTGCCGCCTCGCGCGAGTATCGCCCCGTGATAGCCGCGCCGGACGGCAGTCCGCTCCTTGATTGCGCCCGAGAGGAGGGCATCCAGACTGTTCCGCTGCCGTCTCGGTTCGAGTGGCACCCGGCCACGCTGCTGTTCCTGCGGACCCTCATTCGCCGCGAGCGCGTGGACTGTCTGCATACCCACTGCGCGCGTAGTGCATCCCTTGGCGCGACCCTCAAGGTGTTGTGCGGCGGTGGGCCTCTGCTTGTGCACTCGCGCCGCGTGTCCTACCGCTTGGGGCGCGGGTGGAGCCGGAAAAAGTACGCCCTTGGCGACGCCGTCGTCGGCGTGAGCGCGGAGATTGCCCAGTCCCTGCGTGACTCCGGGCTACGGCCGGAGACGGTTTCCGTCATCCACAGCGGTATTGACCCCACGCGCTACAGCGCGCGCAAGGAACGCCCGGATGGTCCCTTGCGTATTGGCCTCATCGGCGCGCTGACGCCCCAGAAAGGCCATACTGTGTTTTTGGACGCGCTGGCGGAGCTTGCCGGACGAAGTGGTGTGCCGGAGTGGGAAGGCATTATTGTTGGCGACGGCCCGCTTCGCGGCGAGCTTGAAGAGCGCGCCAAGCACCTTGGCCTTCATAAGCAGGTCCACTTTGCGGGCTACCGCGAGAGCCGTGATATGCTTCCCGGCTTTGATATTTTGGCAGTGCCCAGCGTGGACGGCGAAGGCTCCAGCGGCGTTATCAAGGAAGGCTGGGCCTGCGGCGTCCCCGTGGTCACATCCGACCTGCCGTCCAATCTGGAGCTGGTGCAGGACGGCGTGAACGGCCGCGCCTTTGCTTCCGGCAATGGGGCGGCGCTGGCTGATACGCTGGCGAGCATGGCTGCGGACCTTCAGGGCGGCGGCAAGGCTTGCGCCGCGCTTGTACGCGGCGGTTCCAAACGGCTGGAGTTCTTTACGGATGAAGCCATGGCCAAGGCGTATATGGCCCTGTACGCCGTGCTCAATGGCGATGGGCGCGCGTGCGGCGCTGTGTAGACAGCCGCCTCGCGACTGATATTCCCCAAACGGCCAGCGGCCCCGGAGTCCTCGGACTTCGGGGCCGCTGGCCGTTTGGGGGGCAAAGGGGGCAGGGCTGTACTACCCGCCCCGCGCATGGGTCACTTTTCGCGGTGCCAGCCGGCGAGGCAATGCGCCCCGGCGAGCACGCTCTGGACGTGCAGGGCGGCGTCTTCTTTGGCTTTAGCCTCCACCATAAGGTCGGCGTCAAAGGTGAGCGTGGAGCACAGGTCCATGATGTCGGCATCCTCAATGTCGTCCGCGTGCTTGCCTGTGCGCGCACCGGGCATCTGGGATGAGAGATGGACCTTGGGGCGGCCATGCTCCGGTGACTGCGTCCACAGGGCGGCGGCGCGGTCCAGCAGTGCGGGCAGGTCGCCGCAGGGCAGGAGGCGGTGGTGGAAGATGTCGAAGACAGGCGGCGTGCCCGTGCGTTCACAGAGCTGAACAATGGCGTCGAAGGCGTAGGTCTTTTCGTCGTTTTCCAGCACCAGTCTGCGGCGCAGATGCTGAGGCAGAGCAAGGATGGCGTCGCCCATGCGCTTCAGGGAACCTTCGGGGTCGCCGTAGGCCGCCCCGCCATGCAGAACGACCTTGTGGGTGGCGTCCAGACCCATTAGGTCCAGTACGCGACAGGAGTAGGCCAGTTCGTCCTGCGCGCTACGCTGTACGTCCTCTCGCGGGGAGTTGAGCACGGCGTATTGGCCGGGATGCATGGAAAAGCGAAAGCCCTTGGCGGCGTACTCCGCGCCGATGGCGGCAAGCAGCGGGGCGAGGGGCGTTTCCCAGTCGAACTCCGGGTTGCCAAGGACGGCGGGGTGCGAGGCGAAGGGCACAAGGCTTTGCCCAAGGCGCAGCATGCGAAAGCCGCGCGGCTCCATCCATTCAAGAATGCCGCGCATTTCGCGGACGTTGCGCTCTGCGGCGTCCAGCAGGCGCTGCGGGGAAAGGCTGGAAAGACGAAAGGTGCGGTTTGTGGACAGGCCGAGCCCGCGTGTGACGCAGGCCCAGCCGATGCGGTGGATCATGATGGGAAAGTCCTACTGCTTGGACTGGAAGGTGTCCTCGACCTTTTGCATGGCGTCCAGCTTCCAGTGCGAGTGCGGATCGTCCGCGCCGCAGACGAACTTCCAGACGTCCTGCACTTTTTTGGTTTCGCTGTCCGCGCCTTCGCGCAGGGTGACATCGAAAAGGACCGTGGCTTCCTGTGTGACGCCGTCGTTGCGGCGCTCCACGAGGCTTGCGTTTACCAGCAGCAGTTCCGCGCGGGGCGGACGGGTTTCCTCCTCGGCGCGGCGGAGGAACTCCTCATGCGCGCGGGGGGTGGTGAAGTGGACAAGGTCGTCCAGGTCGCGCGCGTCCCACGATTCGCGGATGCGGGCGTAGGCCATCTTGGCCCCGGAGAGGAATTCTTTGGGGTCGAAATCGCCGCGCAGGGCTTGCGCGCGGTTTTCCGGCTCTTCGTCTTCGTCCGGTTCGTCGCGGAGCATGTCCCACGCGCGTTCGGCGCGCTTGTAGGCATCCGTGGCACGGCGCTTCATTGCTTCATCCTGTGCGGAGTCGTCACCGTCGTGCTTTTTCGCGGCCAGAAAGCGCAGAAGCAAAAAGATGCAGATGATGATAAGAAGAATGTCGAGAGGTGTCAGCAGCATGGACGGTCCTTGGACGGTTGGGATGTATTAAAGGAGGCCAAGGTTCTTGAGCAGTTTCAAGAACAGTTCGCGGTCGATGGGTTTGGGGACGTATGACGTTGCCCCGCCTCGATAATAGGCTTCCACCACATTCTGCGGGTCGTCAAGGGCGGTGGTCATGACGATGCGTGCTTCATTGGCTTGACTGATGCCGTGCTCGTGTTCCAGTTTACGGATGGCTTTCAGCGCCTCCTGTCCGTCCATCTCTGGCATCATGATGTCCAGACAGATGAGGACGTAGGGGGCGTTATCGGCAAGGGCCTGGCGGACGGCGTCTATGGCTTCCTTGCCATTTACCACCGTGTCCACACTACCGTATGGTTCCAAAATGCGTTCCAGCAGTTTGCTGCTGGTAAAGTCATCTTCAACGATGAGCACTCGCACGGTGAACTCCAACTGAGGTTTAAATCATGCACAGCGATTGTTTTACCGGATTATGCCATGCAAGGCGCAGGAAGTACAATGGGCAATTTCCCCAGAGGCGTCAGGTGGGCATTTTCCTGTCTGGGAGAAGCACGGGGACGCCGGGCGGAGTAGGGGCAGCACATGGCGCGCATTGACACCGAGGCGCGGGTGCGTACCCAGTGTTTTCTTGGCGCGTGCCTCGCCGGTGGCGCGGCCGGAGTCATGGGCGTGGCCTATGGCGACGTGTCGCAAGGGTATTTTGTTTCGGGAGTTTTGGGGGCGTTTTTCGTTTTGCTTGCGGGGCATGGTGGCGGATTTGCCGGTATGCTGGTGTCCGGCGCGTGGATGTGGATGCGCCACAAGCAGGTTCCGGACTACGCAACTGACGGCGTGATGCTCTTTGGCGCGTTTGGCGCGTTTTTGGGCATAGTTGGTGGGTTGGTGGCCGGGCAGTGGTCCGAACTGCGCCTGTGGGCGTCCTGCGGGGCGCTTGGGGGCGGTGTGTTTGCCGGACTGTCCGGTGGTGTGGCGGATATGATGTTTTGGCTGCTGGTTGTGGAGCGTCTGCCAGCCGCGCGCGGCGGGAGGCCCCAGCGGCGGCTGCTTGGCAGCCAGCGCATGGACCCCGGTGCGGTGCCGCCACCTGCGCAGGATGACGACTCCTCTTCATAATGCCGAGAAGGGCGGCGTCCTCCCCCTTTGAGAATATGTAGACCCCGCAAGCCATGAGGCTTGCGGGGTCTCTTTTGGGGGGCTGTGGGCGTCAGTCGCGGGCGAGTGGGAGCCCGCGGTGGGAGACGCGTACGGAACTATTTCCAGCCGTGCATGTAGGTCCAGAATACGGCGCCCAGCTCAATGCCCTTCTGCTTGCCCTTGTCCGGGCCGTCGGGGGCGGGCATGGTCTTGTCGTCTTCGGTCAGTGCGGCAAAGCCCCACCAGCCTTCCTGCGGGCAGACAAAGGAGAACACGCCGTTTTCATCAGCCATGGTGACGGCTGTTTCATGGTAGTCGGTGGGGTTTTCAAAGCGGCCCTTGTTGTAGAGCTCTACCTCAACGGTGGCGCCGGGGACGGGCTTGCCGTCACGCAGGACGCGGCCGGTGAAGATGCCGCCGGCGTAGTTGCCGAAGGGGCGGGTCAGGGGCACGATTTCGGTCTTCAGGCCGATGGGAGCGTCCCAGCCCTCGTCGCCGCCGTAGGCGGGCACGCTGACCTTGGTGTAGTGGATGATGAAGCAGTCTTCAGCGGGCTCCCAGTAGGGCTTGGGCTCCATGAAGAAGGAGTACACGCCGGGGCGCTTGAAGGTGTAGTCTGCCTTCCACGCGGTGTGGTCCATCACGCTGGTTTTGTGCAGGGTCCCGCTCAGGTCCGTAACGGTTCCGTCGAAGGCGACGCCGAACCGTGCGGGCTTGACCAGCTCCATGCCTTGTCCCGCAAAGGGATGCGAGAAGGAGCACGTTACGCCGATGGTCTTCTGATGCATGGTGGCGTCCGGCTGGGACGGGATAACCATGCCGAAGTGCGCAAAGGCCGTTCCGCACAAACACAGGGTGAGGGCAAGAGCTGTTACAACACGAGAAACATACCGAAACATATCGCCTCCTTGAATGTGAAACCGTTTTGCACTGCATACGATAATTTAAATTGTATGTAAATGGTGGCTCGAAATTAATAGCGGTATGAACGATGCGCTGAAATCCTACGGCAGAGTAGGAGATTCACGCATCGGGGTGAGAAATGGATGCGAGAGATATAGGTGGGGCGCGCAAAAAAGTTGTGCGTGGCAGTGGCAGGAATGGGGCAACGCCATAAGTTGATGGCGCTTTCTTTGGTTGGAGAGAGAAAAAAATGGCGCATCGCTGAAGGGCACTGCGGGGGAGGGGATTTCAAGCGGAGGTGGTGCGGGCAAAGGATGCGGCAAGTTCAGCGGAGGGTGCTTGGAAAATCGCGGCGGCGAGTGCATGCTCCACAAACGAGAAATGCGCCAATCCTTTCGGATTGGCGCATTTTAGGGAAACCAGGCACCCAGAAACAACCGTTGCCGCTGCTCCCTTTCGGGCCTGACGGGGTTGGCGGCGTCCCTGCCGCCCGGTTTCCCTCGCGGACTGGCTTTATTGCTGATTTGTGCGGTACTGTCAAGGGATGATTTGGTAGATATTGGTGAAAGCGTGGCGCATGGCAGGGCATAGCGCGGTGCGCCCACCGCGCAGGGCGCGGGCTACAGCACGGGCAGGAGCAGTAACGTGACACGGGCAAGCCAACTCAAGAAGCATCCCAAGACGCGGCTTCCAGTATGGATGGCGGGGGGCATTATTCTCATGGCGGCGGGCCTGCTTCTCGGCGCTGTCGAGATTGGTCTGCGCCTTGGCGGGTATGGCGACGTGCGCCTTCGCGCGCAGTTTCCGCAGACGTATGCGCAGGTGCGCGAGTTGCAATGCATCTACGCCGACATTGGCGCGCGGGCTGTGCGCGAGGCCGGGACGGTGCTGTACCGCTACAAGCCCGTGACCACGGCGCTGTACTCCATCAACAGCCTCGGCATTCGGGCGCGGGAGGTGCCGCCCACCAGACCGCCGTGCGCCTTTCGTGTCATGGTCATGGGCGGTTCCACGGTATGGGGGCCGCGTGTGGCAGACAACGCCACCATCCCCCAGCGCCTCGAGGTGCGCCTGCGCGCCGCCCTTTCCGCGCATCATGTGGAGGTTTACAACTGCGGCGTGGAGGGATTTCTCTTTCAGCAGGAGGCCGCCCTTGCGCAGCGCCTTGCCGAGCGTATTCAGCCGAATCTGGTTATCTTCTATCACGGGGCCAACGACGTACGCTCCGCCTTCCTGTACGGTTACCAACGGCTCTCGCCCTTTGAGCATGACTCCGAGACCTATTTTGCCCGTGGCCGCCAGCGCGGCATGCTTCACCGGGTGCGCGGCGCGATTATGACCAGCCGCCTCGCGCAGCTTGCCCGCGACGTCAGGAGCCGCATCATGCAGTGGATACGCCCCGCAAGAAACGCCACCACGTTCGACCGGTCCCCGCGGACCCTCCTCAGCCCCCAGCAGAAGGAGCAGCGGCAAGCTGACCTTGTGGCAGGCTACGCAAGCGACAAGGCCGCCGTTGAGGCGTTCTTTGCCCAGCGCGGGGTGCCCGTGCTCTTTCTGCTCCAGCCCCGCCTTGCCACCAAGGCCATCAAGACAGACCTTGAGCGCGAGTACGAACGGGATTTCGAGGCCGCCAACCCCGGCTTTGCCGACTTCGTCGCCGCCACCTACAGTGCGCTTCAGGATCAATTGCCAGACGTCGTGGACCTCTCAGGCATTTTCGACGCTGAACAGGGCGAGATTTACTGGGACGTGGTGCACGTGAATCCCAAAGGGAATGACATCGCCGCGGAAGCAATTTTTCACGTTGTGGAGGACAAGGGGCTGCTTTCGCATCGGCAGCGCAAGAGCAGTGCGCGGTAAGGCGAGGGGGGACAGGCGTCATGCGGCCTGCTGGCAGGCAAGAAAAAAGCCCCGGCATAAGCCGGGGCTGTATATTCGCTGGCGGAGAGGAGAGGATTTGAACCTCCGGTACCTTTCGGTACACACGCTTTCCAGGCGTGCTCCTTAAGCCGGACTCGGACACCTCTCCGCGTCGAGAGAGGCATACTTAAAGAAAACAGCGGCACTTGGCAAGGGAAAAGTGACAAAAAGTCTACATTCACCGTGAAATTGTGGCAGGAGGCCTGCGCCGAAGGCGAGGCGGTGGGGGGGCGCATGCTGAAGAGCGAAGGAAAGGGGAGAAGGCAGGAAGGCATGCTCCGCAGGCTCAAGGGGCGTGCCCCCTTGAGAATCCCATTTGCGCACATGCCGGTTGCCTTTGAATGGGCCGGTCGTCACCCCTGACGGCTCTCGTCCGTGTTGAAGAAGAGTTTTTTTGGGGGGGGTATTGGTGGTTCGGCCCAAGCGGTGAGAATCCCCGTTTGGGGTGGTTGCAAGAAAAGACAAAAGGCAAAAGACCCCGCCCACCCCCTTATTTTCAGGAGCGGCTTCCGCTCCTGAAAATCCTAAGGATTGTTAAGGAAATTATTTCCTTAACCCGCCGGAGGCATCTTTTGCTTTCTTCGTCCTTTCTGTCCCCCCCGATAAGAAGGCACGAAAAAAGGCTCTCGATAGAATCGAGAGCCTTTTGATGACGATCTGGCGGAGAGGAGAGGATTTGAACCTCCGGTACCTTTCGGTACACACGCTTTCCAGGCGTGCTCCTTAAGCCGGACTCGGACACCTCTCCGCGTCGGGAAAGACTTCTAAGGAAAAGGGGAGCGCTTTGCAACCCCTTTTCCGGGATTTTTTAAAAAAAGTTGAAAGCCGGGGGCTTAGTCGGTCTTGGACGATGTGTCATCCTTGGCGGATGGGTCCTTCTTCTTGGGCTGCCAACTGCAGCTGTCCGAAGCGGGGCCTCAACCGTGAATGCCAAGTTTGGGCAAAATCACTTTGTTGAGGACAACGAAGACTCCCACGATGAGGAGCAGGGTCCAGAGTGCGTCCATAGGTCCTCCGTCTGTTTTGGGGCGGCGCGGTATCGCGCCGCGCTTTCACAGACTGTATATCCTCCTGATGGCGCGTCAATCCCCCCGGGAGTCAATACGTCCTTTACTGGGCGTAGAAGGCCTTGATGGCGTCGCAGACGGTGCGTACGTCGTCATGGTCCATACCTGGAAAAATGGGCAGGCTGAGGATCTCTCCGGCCATCTTCTCGGTAAGGGCGAGGTCGTCCGTGCGGCAAGGGGCCGTTCCATCTACGAACAGCTTCTGCTTGTGTCCGGGGATGGGATAGTGAATGCCGGTGCCTATTTCGCGCTCGCGCAGATACTGGATGAGCTCTTCGCGGCGGGGGGCGCGGATGACGTAGAGATGGTAGACGTGCGTGCAGTCTTCGCGCTCGTGCGGGGTAATGACGGGCGTTCCGGCAAGTTGCGTGTCGTAAATGGCGGCGATGTCGCGGCGCTGGGCGTTCTCGGTGGCGAGCCTGCCGAGGCGGATGCGCAAAAAGGCGGCCTGCATTTCATCCATGCGGCTGTTGCCGCCTGCTGTGACGCTTTCGTAGCGGCTTGCTTCGCCGTATTGCTTGAGCAGGCGGATGCGCTGGTCCAGTTCGGCGTCGGCGCAGCAAATGGCGCCGCCGTCACCAAGGGCGCCAAGATTCTTGGTGGGATAGAAGGAGAATGCCGCGGCATCGCCAATTTGTCCGGCGAGACGGTCCTTGTAGGTGGCGCCATGGGACTGCGCGCAGTCCTCCAGCAGGGCGACGCCGTTGGCGCGGCAGAGTTCCGCGATGGGGTCCATGTCACAGGACTGTCCGTACAGATGCACGGCCATGACGGCCTTGGTCTTCTGGGACAGCATGCGCTCTACGCTGGCGGGGGCGAGGGTGTATGTGGCCTCGTCGACCTCGGCGAAGACGGGAACGCCGCCGGTTGCGAGGACGGCGTGATAGCAGGGCAGCGCCGTATGCGCGGGCAGGATGACTTCGTCGCCGTTGCCAACGCCAAGGGCGCGCAGGGCGAGGATGAGGGCGTCCGTGCCGTTACCAACGGTGATGGCGTGGTCGCGGCTCAGCCAGTGGGCGAGTTCGTTTTCAAAGGCGTCCACCTCCGGGCCCATGAGGTACCAGCCGCGTCCCATGACGCGTTCGAAGGCTTCGCGCAGGTCGTTTTCAAAGGGCGCGGTCTGCGCCTTAAGGCTATTGAACGGGATTCCCATTGCTCTAACTCCGCTATGGCGGTTGTGGTTATGGTCTGGGGTCTGTGTACCTGCGCGGACGGGCTTTGGCAAATGACGGGGAGCGCCTGCGGGACGAGAGGGCGGATGGTGGGGAAGGAAGGACGCGGTGGTGAAATGAAAAGGGGAGACCTGCCGGCCTCCCCCCGAGATATGCGGCGCATGCGCGCGGCGGCGACAGACGGACTAGATGCCCATCACGTTGTAGCCAGCGTCAACATACATCACTTCGCCCGTCGTGCCGGAGCCAAGGTCCGAGGCAAGATACAGGGCGGCGCGGCCCACGTCTTCCTGCGTGACATTGCGGCCGAGGGGGGCGCGCTCCTCAATGTGGGAGAGGATGGACTTGAAGCCCGAGATGCCGGACGAGGCCAGCGTCTTGATGGGCCCGGCGCTGATGGCGTTGACACGCACACCCTTTTTGCCGAGGTCCGAGGCGAGGTAGCGGACGCTGGATTCCAGCGCGGCTTTGGCAACGCCCATGACATTGTAGTTGGTGATGACCTTCTGGGAGCCGTGATAGGTCATGGTCAACACGGAGCCGTTTTCGCTGAGCATGTCCTCAAAGGCATGACAGACGGCAACGAGGGAGTAGGCCGAAACGTCGAGCGCCAGCTTAAAGCCGTCGCGCGAGGTGTCGATAAAGCGTCCCTTCAGGTCGTTGCGGTCGGCGTAGGCGACGGAATGGACGATGATGTCCACATCCCCCCACTGTTCACGAACGTAGTCCGCAGCGCTTGCCACGGCGGCGTCGTCAGAGAGGTCCGCCTTGATGATGAACTCGCCGCCGAGTTCTTCGTTGATGGGTTCTATGCGTTTTTGAACGGCGTCGGATGCGTAGCTGAATGCCAGCCGGGCACCCTGCGCCTTGAATTCCTTGGCCACGGCGTAAGCGATGCTTCGCTGGTTGGCCACGCCGAAGATGAGAGCCTTTTTCCCTTCAAGCAGCATGTGGTTCCTCCTTTTACGGCACCGAACATAAACGTGGCCGCCCGGATAAGCAATCGGGCGGCCATGGGAAACTGCAATTCTTTACGCTATGTGCGTGGCGGCGGCAAGAACCTTTGGGGCGGGAAGGCCCCTTTTGACGCCGCTGCAAGGGATGTGGGTCGTGCTAGGCAAGAGCGGGCTCCTGCCGCGCAGCGATGAATTCCGCCTTGAGGGTGTCCATAAGTTCGCGCACGGAGATGATCTCTTTGATGCGGTGAACATTGGCACCGGCAAAGGCGAAGCCGTGCTTGAGCTTGCCCTTTTTGGCATTGGCGAGGGCTACGGCAATGCAGTAGGGGCTTTTGGTATAGTCGCAGGTCTTGATGCAGTGGAAAGGGCATTTAAAAGGCTTGCGCTTGCCGTTTTCCACGTCATCGATGAACGGGCTGCGGATGGCGCGACCGGGCATGCCCACCGGGCTTTTGATGATTTTGATGTCATCCTTTGTGGCGTCCACGTAGGCCTGTTTGAAGGCGTGGTCAGCGTCGCATTCGTGGGTGGCAACAAAACGGGTGCCCATCTGTACTCCCGAGGCGCCACGGTCCAGCATGGCGCTGATGTCCGCGCCGGTATACACGCCGCCTGCGGCGATGACCGGAATATGCGCGCCGTGCTCGTCCTCGAAGGGCTTGACCGCATCCACAACGTCATCGACGAGATTTTCAACGCGGAACTCGGGATTGTCGAGGTCTTCCGCCTTGAAACCGAGATGGCCGCCAGCCTTGGGGCCTTCCACAACAAAGCCGTCGGGCAGGTAGTCGAACTTGGCGAGCCATTTTTTGCAGATGACCTTGGCCGCGCGCCCGGAGCTGACAATGGGCACAAGGCGGGTCTTGGTCTCGTCCGAGAGGTATTTAGGCAGGTCAAGGGGCAACCCGGCGCCGGAGAAGATGACGTCCGCGCCTTCTTTGATGGAGGTCTTGACCATGTCGGCGAAGTTGGTGAGGGCAACCATGACGTTGACGCCGATGATGCCGTCCGTCTTTTCACGGGCGGTGCGGATTTCGCGCGCGAGGGCGCGGCGGTTTGCCTCGTCGGGGTTTTTGGCCAGGTCCGGTTCGTTCTGGCCGATCATGGCCGCGGCAATAACACCGACGCCGCCCTGATTGGCCACTGCCGAAGCAAGACCGGACAGCGAAATGCCAACGCCCATGCCACCTTGGACAATGGGGATACGCGCCACAAGGTCGCCGATGTGCAGCTCCGGCATTTTGATGTCCGGAAATTTGATCTCCGGCATCTTCATTTCAGGAACCTTGAACTCGGGCATGCGCAGTTCGGAGATTTTCATGGAACTCCTTCCAGAATTTGTATTGACTAAATTGCTTGCGCAACCATCACGGTGTGAAATTAAGTGCGCGCAATGGATGTGCACCGCCGTTATGTACCCCAGCGGCGCTGATGTCAAGGAATGGCGCAGCAGTGGTGGCGTGGAAGGAGCAAGGCAGCGGTGAAAAAGGCGGGGAATGCCGCAGAGATAAACGGCCCGCAGCGGGGCTGCGGGCCGTAGGAGACTGTGAGGGCGGACGCGGGGCGTGCCTCCGGCGCGGCGGCTAGACCGTGGTAAACGGCTTGCCGGTGAGGTGCTGGTAGGCCTCGGCGTACTTGGCGCCGGTCTTTTCGATGACTTCGTCGGTCAGCGTGGGCGGCGGCGGAGTCTTGTCCCAGTCCTGCTTGGAAAGCCAGTCGCGCAGGTACTGTTTGTCAAAGCTGGGCTGGGTGACGCCGGGGGCGTAGCCCTGCATGGGCCAGAAGCGCGAGGAGTCGGGCGTGAGGACTTCATCAATGAGGGTGAGGTGCCCGTCCACCATGCCGAACTCAAATTTGGTGTCCGCAATGAGGATGCCCTTTTCCGCGGCAAAGTCGCGGGCGCGGGAGTAAATCTCCAACGACGTGGTCTGCACCTTGTCCAGCAGGTCGGCGCCAATGAGGTCACGAGCCTGCGTCAGGGTGATGTTTTCGTCATGCTCGCCAAGCTCGGCCTTGGTGGAGGGGGTGAACAGCGGCTCGGGAAGTTTTTCGGATTCCTGCAGGCCGTCCGGCAGGGGATAGCCGCAGACGGAGCCTGTGCGCTGGTAGTCCTTCCAGCCGGAGCCGGTGATGTAGCCGCGGACGATGCATTCGATGGGCAGGGGCTTTGCCTTTTTGACGATGACGGCGCGGCCTTCCAGTTCCTCGGCGTAGGGCGCGAGGGCATCGGGGAAGTCGGCAACATCGGAGGCGATGAGATGGTTCGGGACGATGTTTTTGAACATCTCCATCCAGAACATGGTGATCTGGTTCAGGATGACGCCCTTGAACGGGATGGGTTCGTTCATGATGACGTCAAAGGCGGACATGCGGTCCGTGGTGACGATGAGGAGCCGGTCCTCGGCGAGGTCGTAGATGTCACGTACCTTGCCGCGTGAAGTCAGGGGAAATTCCTTGATTTGAGTCTCGGTCACGACCTTCATGGAATCGTTCTCCTTCATAAAGGATATGATGGTTGGCGGTGTGCACTGCATAATAGAAAAAGAAACGGTTTGGAACCCCCGTTTGTGCAGTGATTTCCGCTTTTGTGCAGGATAGGGAAGAAAAAATGCGGGGCCGGTGCGTTGGGATGCAGGCTCCGCAGGCCGCCGTATCTGGTCCGGGCGGCAAAGAGAAGCCCCCGCTCATCAGGCGAGCGGGGGCTTGGTATTATTTTGCGAAGCGTTTCTCCACACTGCGCGCGTGGGCTTCCAACCCTTCAAGGCGCGCAAGGCGGGCGATTTTGTTGCCGTGAGCGGCTGTGAAGCTTGGCTGTGTGGCAATGACGCTGGAGCGCTTGAGGAACGTCTGCACCGATAAGGCCGAGGAGAACCGCGCGGTGCCCAGCGTGGGTAGAACGTGGTTCGGTCCGGCGAAATAGTCGCCGACGGGTTCCGGAGCGTGGTGCCCCATGAAAATGGCGCCCGCATGGCGGATGCGGCCGAGCAGGGACCACGGATCGTCAACGGCAAGCTCAAGATGCTCGGGAGCGATACGGTTGACGATGTCTGTGGCGGTTTCGAGGCTGTCACAGGTAATGATGGCGCCCCAGTCCCGCAGGGATTGTGCGGCAATCTCGGTGCGGGGGAGTTCCTGAAGCTGTCTGGACAGGGCTTCCCGGACGCGCCCGGCAAGGCCTTCGTCCGTCGTGACAAGCACGGCGGAGGCGAGGGCGTCGTGTTCCGCCTGCGACAGCATATCTGCCGCCAGCCATTCAGGGTCGGCGGAGGCGTCCGCGAGAATGGTGATTTCGCTCGGTCCGGCAATCATGTCGATACCCACGCGGCCTGTCAGCAGGCGTTTGGCCGTGGTGACAAAGATGTTACCCGGTCCGGCGATGACATCAACGGGAGTGATGGTTTGCGTGCCGTGAGCCAGCGCGGCGATACCCCACGCGCTTCCGGCGCGGACGATATCCGTAATGCCAAGGATGTGGGCCGTTGCGAGGAGTGTGGGGTTGAGCGTGCCGTCGGGGCGCGGCGGGGACACCACTGTAATATTCTGCACGCCAGCAACCTGCGCCGGGATGGCGTTCATCAGCAGGCTGGAGATAAGCGGCGTCTGCCCGCCCTGCCCGCCGGGCACATACAGGCCCACACGGTCCACGGGCGTGACCATCTGACCAAGGATGGTGCCGTCGGCCTGTGTGGTCCACCAGGAGTTTTCCTTCTGGCGTTCGTGAAAGGCGCGGATGTTGGCGACGGCTTCGCGGATGATGGCAAGGTCCTCGGCCGGAACCTCGCGCAGAGCGGCTTCACATTCATGGTGATGCACATGCAGATGCTCGGCGGTGAGGGTGTCGCAGTCGAATTTGCGTCCATATTCCGCAATGGCTTCGTCGCCACGCTCCCGGACATCGGCAAGGATGTCCAGCACAAGAGCGTCAACGTCGTGTCCGGGATTGTCGCGTCCGGACAGCCACTGGCGGATACCGTCGAAATCTTCGGGACCGCAATAGGCGATCTTCCGGCAGGGCATGATGCATCTCCTTAGGATGGATTGATGAATGTGCGACCTGAAAAGCCGCGCCGTTGTAACGTCTGGACAGAGAGATATAGGAGAGAGCCGGGGAAAAGTCGAGGGGTGATGTTGTGTGTGGAGGGGGGGGGGAGGAGAAGGAGAATGGGGAGGTGATGGGAAGCCTTGTGGGGCCGGGGGTGAGTCTGGAGTTTGGAGGGGAGGTATCAGGAGGGAGTTTGGAGGTGTGGGGACGTGTTGGTGTGTGGGAAGCAGGAAGACAGTGGGGAACGAGGAGGATGAGAGAGCAGGGGAAGGCATCGTGGAGGGCGTTGGGCGGGGAGTATGGAATGGAGTGGGCAGAAGGGGCAGGAGTTTGGGAGGGCGGCGATGTCTTGGAGCGGTGCGGGGGACTGTGAAGGAAAAGCAGGGGGAATAGAGAATGAGAGGGCGCTTTACTGATACCGACAAAGAAAAAGGGCGGGGTCCGAAGACCCCGCCCGAGATGGCGTTGGGTAAATCGGCTAAGCCGATTTAGAAGTCGTACTTGAGGTAGAACGCAGCCTTCATGGCGTCGTCGTCGTTCTCATCACCCCAAACGTCTTCGTCACGATCCATGTTGATGTAACCAAGCTCGACGATGGCGGCCAGGTTCTCGTAGATCTGGTAGGTGGAGTCGACGTTGACTTCAACGAAGGAATCTTCTTCGGAGAGGAAGTAACGGTTGTCATCGAGCTTGCGGCCAGCTTTGACAGCTTCCTCGTCGGAGGTGCCCTGACCGTACATCACGATCACCTTGTGGGAGAGGTCTTCCACGAAGGAGAAGTCAGCGAGGTAGGCGCCAATGGCCCACAGGTCGTAGCGGTCGCCAGCAGCGAGCTTGCTGTCCATGCCGCCGGACTGAGCGCCGGTGAAGCCGAGGTGGGTCGGGCCGAAGCCGGAGTCGTTCAGGGTAGGCATGGTGTTGGAGCCGTCTTCAGCGGCGTCTTCGTCATCACCGGTGCCGTACATGGCCAGCAGGCCGAGGGTACCGAAGTCGGCCTTGTACTCGGCGCCGAGGTCCATGAACCAACCGGAACGGTCGTTCTTTTCTTCGTCGGCGTTCACGGAGCCGTAGATCACGTCACCCTTGAAGGTGAAGGGGGAGAACATGGCAACTTCGAAGTTGACGCCGCCCCAGTACACGGAGGAGTCGTCGTCAGCTTCAACGCCACCGTTGGCAGCGTTCACGAGGCCCTTGGTGTACCACAGGGTGTCGTTGCCGAGGCCGTTGTCGTACAGGTCGGAACCAATGTTGCCGTAGATGGCGTAGGGGGTCACGGAGAAGCCGTTGCCCTGGATGGGCAGGATGGCGGTGAAGATGTCGATGTCGTCCTGGGTCTGGCCGTCTTCAACACCGTCAACACCGTTGTCCAGTGCACGCACCCAACCGACGGTCAGGCCGACCTGCTCGGTGATGGGAGCGGACACGAGGATGCCAGCGGCGTCGTCGTCAAAGATGGGGGAGCCGTAGGCGCCCTTGAAGCCAACAGGCTGCAGGCCAACACGGGCGGACACGGAGGTGCCGGGAACCATGAAGTTGGTGTAGGCGTGCTTCACTTCAACGTTGCCGGCGCCGTCAGTACCAAGAGCGCCACCGTTAGCGTCGCCCCATTCGGTGTCGATTTCGAAACCGAGAACAGCGTTCAGGGACTCGGAAGCAACGTAGTCGAAGTACACACGAACACGCTGGCTAGCGCTGAAGTCGTCTTCGTTGTTAGCGTCGGTGAAATCGGTGTTGTCAGCCCAAGTCAGGTTGTGGACGAACTGAGCCTTCATCTGGACTTCCTTGGCGGAAGCAAAGCCCGCCACGCCCATGACGAAAGCGGCCACGAGGGCCAGAGTCAGAATGCGTTTCATTTTTAATTCCTTCTTTGTTTTGCTTGATGCAAAGAATTGTTCCCAACGCCGTGTTTTGATCGAAACCAAAACGAGGACCGTGAATAGAAGTTTTTTGGGCGACTTTCAACCCCAAACGGTCAAGAAAATGCCGGAAAGTACAATTTTTTTTACCCGTCAAAAATTTGTACTAGGTTGCTTGCGTGGTGAAAGTTCAATTGAAACAGCATCTTGTATGTATTTAGTGTGCTTTTGCGGAAACTGTTGCCGAAGCGAAGGAATTGTAGTTCGAGGGCCAAGTGAGGGGCGCTGGGAAATAGAAAACTGTCTGACTCGGGACAGTTTGAGGGGCGAGGAGTGTTGATATTCAATGAAAAAGGCCGGAGCCTCAGATGAAGCTCCGGCCAGGATGACGTCGGGAGAATTGATGCACCGGTTTAGAAGTCGTACTTCAGGTAGAAGGCAGCCTTGAGGGCGTCGTCGTCCTGATCGTCGGTCTTCCAGACGTCTTCGTCCTTGTCCAGATTGATGTAACCAAGCTCAACAATGGCGGCCAGGTTCTCGTAAATCTGGTAGGTGGTGTCGAAGTTGACTTCCACGAAGGAGTCTTCGTCGGTGATGAAGTAGCGGTCGTTGTTGACGCTCGCCTTTTTGATCAGTTCACCGTCGGTGGTGCCCTGACCGTACATCACGATAACCTTGTGGCTCATGTTCTCAACGAAGGAGAAGTCTGCCAGGTAGGCGCCAATGGCCCACAGGTCGTAGCGGTCGCCAGCAGCCAGCACGGAGTCGGTGCCGCCGGAGACAGCGCCGGAGAAGCCGAAGTGGGTGGGGGCAAAGCCGGAGTCGTTCAGGGTCGGCATGGTGTTGGAGCCGTCGGTGTCGGCGTCTTCGTCGTCGCCGGTGCCGTAGACACCGATGATGCCGAGGGTACCGAAGTCAGCCTTGTACTCAGCGCCAAGGTCCATGAACCAACCGGAACGGTCGTTCTCTTCGTCGTCAGCGTTGACGGCACCGTAGATGATATCACCCTTAACGGTGAAGGGGGCGAACATGCTCACTTCAAAGTTGGCGCCGCCCCACCAGATGGAGGAGTCGTCTTCAACGTTGCCCTTGGCGCCAGCGGCGTTCAGCAGGCCGCGGGCGTAGAAGTTTTTGTCGTAGGCGTCTTTGTCAGTGTTAAAGAAGTCGTTAGACGCGTCGTACAGGTCGGAACCGAAGTTGCCGTAGATGAGGTAAGGCGTCACGCCAAAGCCCTCACCCTGCACAGGCAGGATGGCGGTGAACAGGTCGATGTCGTCCTGAGTCTGACCATCTTCAACACCTTTCACACCGTCATCAAGAGCGCGGACCCAGCCGAGGGTCAGGCCAACCTGATCAGTGATGGGGGTGGACACCATGATGCCAGCGGCGTCGTCGTCAAAGATGGGAGAGCCGTAGGCACCCTTCCATGCGACGGGCTGCAGACCAACACGGGCGGACACGGAAGTGCCGGGCACCACAAAGTTGGTGTAGGCGTGCTTCACGCGGACGGTGTCGCCGTCGGTGCCGAGGTCGCCACCGTTATCGGCATCACCCCACTCGGTGTTCATTTCGAAACCGAGCACGGCGTTGAGGGAGTCGGACGCAACGTAGTCAAAGTACACGCGGACACGCTGCTTGGCGAGGAAGTCGTCCTCGTTGTTCTCGTCATTGAAGTCAGTGTTGTCAGTCCAGGTCAGGTGATGGACGAACTGAGCCTTCATCTGGACTTCCTTGGCGGAGGCAAAGCCAGCCAGGCCCATGACGAAAGCGGCCACGAGGGCCAGAGTCAGAATGCGTTTCATGATAATCTTCTTCGTTTTGCTTTTGATTGTTCAAAAGTTTCCCGACGTCAATATCGAGGTTTTTGCTCGACGTGCAGATTTGTCTATCGCTGACATGAGAAGGAATCAAGTGATTTGAGCGCACAAACGAGAAAAAGTTTAAAAATTTGTATCAATGAAATTTCAGCAATGACGGTGATTGCGAGTTGAACTGTATCAATAAGGAATCGTTTCAGGGTGTGGCTAATGGAATGGTGTGGAAACAGAACAGTCTATATTGAGAGAGGGCTACGCTGAAAGCAGTGAGGGATTTGGAGGGGAGTTGGGGGCGGTGTTCTTTGAGTGCACTTGAGGCAAATGCCCCCCCACGGGTTGTCTGGTGCAGAGCCAAACAGGGGGGATGATGTGCGTTGGAGGGGCATGATGGGTGGAGGTGTTTACAGCGTCCTTGAATGAGAAACCGTGCTGAGTGCAGGAGGGCAAAAAAGCCGGGGCCCAAACGGGCCCCGGCAGGGTGTGGCGTTAGAAAAGGTTCGGCTGTGCCGATTTAGAAGTCGTACTTCAGGTAGAAGGCGGCCTTCAGAGCGTCGTCGTCATTTTCGTCGCCCCAAACGTCGTCGTCCCTATCCAGATTGATGTAGCCGAGCTCGGCGATGCAAGCCAGGTTCTCGTAGATCTGGTAGGTGGAGTCGAAGTTGACTTCCCAGAAGGAGTCTTCGTCGGTGATGGCCGGGGTGGAGCCCTTGAGAGTGTAGGTCGTGCCGCTGTCCTTAACCAGCTCACCGTCGGTGGTGCCCTGACCGTAGACAACGATCAGCTTGTGGGACAGGTCTTCCACGAAGGAGAAGTCAGCCAGGTAGGCGCCGATGGCCCACAGGTCGTAGCGGTCGCCGCCAGCGAGCACGGAGTCCGTGCCGCCGGTCTGTGCGCCGGAGAAGCCGAAGTGGGTCGGGCCGAAGCCGGAGTCATTCAGAGTCGGCATGGTTTCGGAGCCGTCGTTTTCGTCGTCGTCGTCACCGGAACCGTAGATGCCCATGACGCCGAGGGTACCAAAGTCCATGGCGTACTCAACGCCAAGGTCCATGAACCAACCAGAACGGTCGTTTTCTTCGTCGTCAGCATTGACGGAACCGTAGATGATGTCACCCTTAACGGTAAAGGGATCAAACATGGTGACTTCGAAGTTCAGGCCGCCCCAGAACAGGGAGGAGTTGTCATCGACGCCAGACAGCTTCGGGTTGGAAGAGACCAGGCCCTTGGCGTAGAAGTGCTTGTCGTCGAGATCCAGCATGCGGGTCTCGCCAGCAGACCAAGCGCCACCATCGGTGTTGAGGCTGTAAGCGTTGTAGATGTCAGCGCCGAGGGAGCCGTAGATCAGGTACGGGGTGAAGCCGAAGCCGTCCATGTTCACCGGCAGGATGGCGGTGAAGATGTCGATGTCGTCTTCGTTGTACTTGCTGTCGTCTTCGCCGTCAGCGTTGTCCAGAGCACGCACCCAACCAACGGTCAGGCCGACCTGGTCGGTGATGGGGGAGGACACGAGGATGCCAGCGGCGTCGTCATCAAAGATGGGAGAGCCGTAAGCGCCCTTAAAGCCGACAGGCTGCAGACCAACACGGGCGGACACGGAGGTGCCGGGAACCACGAAGTTGGTGTAGGCATGCTTCACGGCAACGGTGTTGCCGTCGGTGCCGAGGTCGCCACCTTCGCTTTCGTTACCCCATTCGGAGTTGATTTCAAAGCCGAGGACGGCGTTCAAGGACTCGGAGGCAACGTAGTCAAAGTAGACACGGATGCGCTGGTCGGCCTTGAAGTCGTCTTCGCGGTCAGAGTCGTCAAAGTCGGTGTTGTCAGTCCAAGTCAGGAAATGATTGAACTGAGCTTTCATCTGGACTTCTTTGGCGGAAGCGAAGCCCGCCAGGCCCAGAACGAGAGCGCCCACAAGGGCCAGAGTCAATACTCGTTTCATGGTGAATTCCTTCTTTGTTTTGCTTTGAGGCAAAATGCTGAACATCTCTAACGCCACGGCGAGCCTGGTTGCGCCCAAGCTCATCGTCGTGATTATCGCTTTTTCAGTAGGGAATCAACCGTAAAGCGTGGAAAAAATGACAAAGGTCAAAATTTTTTTACCGTACAAAATCTTGTCCCCTGGAAAAGCGCCATATGCGAGGGGTTCTTTGCTGCCGGGCCTTCCGAGGGATATTCAAATGTGCTGTGGCACGCACTGATTCGTCAGTTTTAGGCTCAAAGTGGGAATAGAATCTCTGTTTTGACGAAAATGTAACGACATGGTGGGAAGGCGCCCAGGAGACAAGGCGCGGGGACTGGTGTACATGGGGCGTATGTTCGAATTTGAGCCGAAACGTTATCCGCAGTCGCCCGGCGTGTACTTGATGAAGGATTCGCGCGGGCGCATTATATATGTTGGGAAGGCCAAGAGTCTTCGGGCGCGGCTTTCGTCGTATTTTCGCAGCCCCGGCCAGCAGACGCCCAAGACCCGCATCATGGTGGCGCGCATAGCCGCCATTGAGACCCTTCATACCGCGACGGAGAAGGAAGCCCTGCTCCTTGAGGCGAGCCTTATCAAGAAGCATCGCCCGCGCTACAATATCGTGCTGCGTGATGATAAGCAGTATGTCCTTATGAAGCTTTCCAAGCGGCACGACTACCCGCGGCTGACCATGACGCGAAAGGTTGTCCGCGATGGTTCCGTGTACTACGGCCCGTTCACCTCCGCCGCAGCCGCCCGCGCCACATGGAAAATCATGGGGCGCATGTTTCCGCTGCGCAAATGTACGGACAAGGCGTTTGCCAATCGCGTGCGACCCTGTTTGTATCATCATATTGGGCAGTGTCTTGCTCCGTGTGTGAAGGTTGTCCCTCAGGAGGATTACGCCACGGTTGTGCGGCAGGTGGAGCTTTTTCTTGCCGGGCGTACCGGGGAGCTTACCGAGGATTTGACCGTGCAGATGCAGGCGGCTTCCGAGGCGCTGGAGTTTGAAAAAGCCGCCCAGATTCGTGACCAGCTGCGGGCAGTGCAGATGACGGTGGAACGCCAGAGCGTGGTCATGCAAACGCGCTCTGACCTTGACGTTGTTGCTGTCGCGGAGACGCATGGCGGTCTTGGCTTGGCGCTGATGTTTATCCGCCAGGGGCGGCTTCTTGGCCGTAAGTCGTTCTTTTGGTCCGGGCTTGGGCTGGAAGAGGGCGGCGAGGCCGTGTCCGGCTTCCTCATGCAGTTCTACTCCCAAAGCCGATTCGTTCCGGAGCGCATTCTGTTGCCATGGGAGCCGGATGATCCGGTTCTGGCCGACGTTTTGGCCGAGCACCGGCAGGGACCTGTCCGCCTGCGCACCGCTCGCTCCGGCGATGAGAAAAAGCTCCTTGAGCTGGCCCGCGCCAACGCCGCACAGGCCGCACCGTCCGAGAGTGAGGCGCCGCTTGAGGAACTACTGATGAAGGCGCTTCGGCTCCCGCATCCTGCGCGGCGCGTGGAGTGCATTGATATTTCGCACCTTGGCGGCAAGGGCATGCGCGGCGGGCAAGTTGTGTTTGAGGACGGCCGTCCGGCCAAGAGCGAGTACCGCACGTATACCTTTGATGAGCTTGAGGGCAGCGGCGACGACTATGCGGCCCTTGCCGCGTGGGCGACACGCCGCGTTGCGTCCGATGCCCCGCCGCCGGACCTTGTGCTTATCGACGGTGGCCGGGGGCAGGTTGCTGCGGTGCAGCGCGCGTTGGAGGAGGCAGGACGCCCGGCGGCGTGGCCCATTGCAGGCATCGCCAAGGCCGTTGGGGAACCGGGCGCCGGTCCAGACCGCCGCGCGGGCGCTCTGGATGACAGAATTTTCTTGCCGGGGCGGAAGAATCCGCTCCCGATCAAGGCCGGGAGTCCGGAACTCCTTTTCCTGCAGCGCGTGCGTGATGCGGCGCACTCCTTCGTCATTGGGCGGCAGCGCGCGGGGCGGACCAAGAAGATGCTCAGCAGTGAACTGACCAGCCTCTCCGGAATTGGCCCCAAGATGGCGCGGCAATTATGGGACGCCTTTGGCTCCATCGACGCCATGCGCGCGGCGTCAGTGCAGGACCTCCGGCGTGTACCGGGGCTGGGGCCCAAACGCGCCGAAGCGTTGCATCAGGCCCTCCGTCAGCTTAAAGGGGAGTCGGAATAACGCCGGATGCACTGCGCATTGTGCCAATGCGCGGTGTGGATGGCTTGACGCCTAATTCGGATTGTTTTAATCGGGTTGCTGGGCCAGCAGGCCCACAGCGTCGCTGAGTTCATGGATTGTATGAAACGAATAGAGATAGACCGATGAAATTATCCGCCCGTTCCCGCTATGCGGCCCGGCTCCTGCTGGAGCTGGCGCAGCACGCTGGCGCCGCTCCCATTAAGGCGTCCTTCCTTGCTGAACGCACAGGCATTTCCGTTCAGTTTATCGAGCAGATTATCAAGCCGCTGAAGAAGGGCGGTTTGGTGCACAGTCTGCGCGGTGCCAGCGGAGGCCATAGTTTGGCGGTGGAGCCGCAGGATGTGACCCTCGCCCGCATCGTTGAGATTATGGAGGATGGCATTTCGTTGACCAAGTGCTGCGCGGACCCCAATTCCTGTGGCCGCGTGGACGACTGTAAGACCCGTAGCGCATGGATGCATGCGTCCAAAGCGCTACGCGAAGGACTGGAAGCCATCAGTCTGGCCGACCTTATGGACTCTCCGGCCTCCTCGGCGTCTTTGTTGGCGGACGACCCTGAGGAAGGGGAAGCCTAGCGAGGCCCCAAGAGCATATACGAATGCAAAAGACCGACGCGGTGAGCCGTGTCGGTCTTTCTTTTTATGATAATGGGCGCGCCTGTGGTGCGCTGGCGGGTTATGGCAGCGTCAGCGGTTCGCCAATGGTGGCGGAGAGGAGCGTCGTCTTTGGCGCACGGGCGGCAAGCTCGTCAGCAAAGGACGCTGTGCTTTGTTCCAAAACGGGGAATGTACCCCAGTGCATAGGCAGGACGCTGCGGCAGCCGAGCAGCGAACACGCCAGCGCGGCCTGCGCCGGGTCCATGGTGAACACGCCGCCGATGGGGAGCAGGGCGAGGTCGATGGAGTAGAGTTGCCCCCACAGCTCCATGGAGCTGAAAATGCCCGTGTCACCAGCGTGGTAGATGGTGTAGCCATCCTCAAGGGTGATGATGTAGCCAGTTGGCGCGCCGGATTCACTGGAGTGGAAGGCCTGCGTCATGGTGACGCGCACCCCGCCGAGGTCCAGCGTGCCGCCAATGTTCATGCCGATGCCGTTGGCAATCTGCCCAGCCGGAACGCCAGCCTGCTGGAGTTTTTCTGCCGTGCCGACAATGGCGACCAGTTGCGCGCCTGTGCGGGTACAGATGTCCACGGCGCTGCCAACGTGGTCGCCATGGTCGTGAGTGATGAGGACGGCGTCGGCTTCGGTGATGTCTGCGCCGGAAATGGGCGCGGCGGGGTTGCCGTCAAAAAACGGGTCGACAAACAGAGTGCGTGATGGCGTCTGAATTTTGAAATTGGCGTGCGAGTACCACGTGATGGTGTTTGGCATGGGTGATTCTCCTTAGCTCGGTGTCTCGTCGCCCCAGCGGGCTGACAGGTCGTGGGGGACGTGTAGCATATCCAGAACGCGTCCACAAAAGTGGTTGACGAGCGCGGTGACGGATTGTGGCTTCAGGTAGAATCCCGGGCTTGGCGGCATGATGGTAGCGCCGGCGTCATGGGCGCGGAGCATGTTTTCCATGTGGATTCTGTTCAGCGGTGTTTCGCGGGGGACCAGTACGAGAGGGCGGCGCTCCTTGAGGGTGACGTCCGCAGCCCGGTGGATGAGGTTGGACCCCATGCCCGTGGCGATGGCCGCAAGCGACGCCATGGAGCAGGGGCACACAATCATGCCGGAGTGCTGCCATGAACCACTTGCTGGCGGCGCGCCAATGTCGTCCTGCGAGTAGACGGCGTGAGCGTGGGCCGTAATGGCCTCCGCGCCATCGCCTGTTTCCAGTCGGAGCACTTCGCCCGCAGCGGCGGAGACGATGCAGTGCAGTTCAATATCAGGCGTTTGCCCTAAAACGCGTGCGAGAGTCGCGGCGTAGGGCATCCCGCTTGCTCCGGTCACCGCGAGGACGATGCGCCGGGGGCTTTCTGTGTGGTGTACGGCGTGTGATGTCATACCCAGCAAATACCATTGGCAAGAGAGCCTTACAAGCCGAACCGGCCCCGCGTTTCAGCGCCCTGTGCGGGGCGGCAGTGGGATGTGTGGAGGACTTCGGATTAAGGCAAACGCGGGGACAGCGGTATGAAAATATGATAAATCCTGCTTGACAACATTCCCTCACAGGGCATATTAAGCCCTCCTTCACGGGCAATTAGCTCAGTTGGATAGAGCGCTAGCCTCCGGAGCTAGAGGCCGCAGGTTCGACTCCTGCATTGCCCACCATGAGAATAAAAAGGACTTTCCGAGCAATCGGGAAGTCCTTTTTTTGTGCTGTTGCAGTGATGTCTTGCCTGTGATTGTCCCCCTTTTTGTTGCTTTAATCCTTGCTACGACTCCCCAATACGTCTGCATTGAGTGTTGAAGTCGATGGCATGTTTAATGCCCTATGGAAATCGTTTCCGTGTTTTGTCCATTTTGCATTTTCCAAAAGGGTGTTCTTTGTTGTAGTCGAATTGTGCGTGTTGTGTGGTGTGCTTTCTGTGTTTCCGATGCATTCACATCGCAGTCCTTCAATTTGTTCCCAAAGTAGGCTAAACCATCTGCTGTCAGAAAAACAGTAAGGAGATATGCGATGCAATATTATGAGAAGTTTCTTGAACTGTTGAAGACCGTTCCTGCGGAAAGGCAAGACTGGTATGGTGGGGCGACTGAGGAGCAGATTGTCGCGTTTGAGGAAAAGGTCGGCCACCGTTTTCCTCCGACGTATCGGCGCTTTTTGAAGGAGTTTGGGGAAGGCGATGTGTACGCTATGGAGTTCGAGGGTATAACGTCGACGGGAGAGCTTCCATTAGCAACACTTGAAGTTTTGGAACAGTGCGCCAAAGAGAAAATCCCCCCCGTCCTTATTGTGAATGAATTGGGGGATGGGACGTTCTGGGGCATCTATTTTTCCGAGGAGAAAAACGGCGAGTTTCCAATATATGGATGGCACGGAACGCTTGACTATGAATGGGAATACGATGCCTCAAGCTTTGGCGAATTCATTTATACGCGTCTTGCGGAACGCATAGAATATAAGGCGCGCGAAGCTGCCGGGGAGACGGAAGAAAGAGTGAGCTTCAGTTCGTGGAGCCAGCAGTTTTAGCGGCTGCGGTAAGCTCCATGAACACTGGAGGCGTCATCAGCCCAAGGCCACGCCAAATCCGTTGGCAATGGTGATGATGCCCCAAAAGACCGGGATGTAGACGAGCATGGAGATGAAGACCGTTGCGAAGGTTTCGGATTCTCCGGCGTTATAGACCTGCGAAAACACACAGGCCAGCGGCGCGCTTGGCATGCCTGCGAGCAGGGCGCCAATGACGAGTGTTTTGCCCGTAATACCAAAGGCATAGAGCAAGGCGGCGGCAAGGGCAGGCTGGATGATGAGCTTCATCAGGTTTACGGAGAGGACGCTCTTTAGGTTCAGCTTGGGGTCAAGCTGGGCGATGAGCATGCCTATGGCGAACAGCGTGCACGGCACGGACGCCATGCCAAAGCTTTGCATGCTGTCCGTGAGGAACGTCGGAATCTGTAAGCCGGAAAGCGACACGGCAATGCCCGCAAAGGCCATCATGATGCCCGGCGTTTTGAGAAGCGATACACCGACGTTGCGCAGTACCGCCCCCCGGCCTTGGCCTCCCGCGTTTTGATACATCTCGAACTGCGTCACAATGAGCATAACAATTGCGGTGGGCAGCAGGATGGAGAGCGTGACAATGACCAGCGTCTCGTGGGTGTTGTCGAACAGGGAGATAATAATCGGCAGGCCAAGGAATGCGCTGTTGGGCAGGCTTGCCGAAGCCGAGCGAATACAGCTAACCGGTCCGCAGGCCTTGAAGAGCCACGACGAGATGCCAAACATGCACAGATAGGAAATGATCATCGACAGGGTGTAGGCCGTCGCAAAGCGGATTTGAAAGATTTCCTCAATGGGCGTGGTGGCCAACGAAGAAAAAAGCAGTGCGGGCAGCGTAAAGAAGAAGACGAAGTCGTTAAGCGTCTTGGAACTGTTCTTTGGCAGCAGGCTTTTGCGCTGGGCAAACCAGCCTGCGAGCACCATCAGGAACAGCGGGAGCAGTGTCGAGATTACAACCTTGAGCATGCGTCTATCCTTATATCTCGGCGTGGAGCCGAGGCCGAAGTCAGCGTATGGCAGGGGCAGGCACGCAGCCGCCTTGGGGGTGCGCAACGCGCCAAACAGCGCAAGCAGGACCTGCGCCAATATTCGACCGGATGTGCGGGGAGAAAAGTCGCTTGAGAGAAGCTCAAGGCAGAGAATTCCGCGTGAGCGCAGCGGCGTGAATGCCGCAGCCTCATGAGCCGGTGAGTGCGATGAAAAGAAATACCCGCACTTGCTTAAAGAGTCCAGCCGTTCCGGCTGCGCTCCGGTGAATTGGGCATATCGAGAGAGCCATCGTGCGATGAAGCGCACAGAGAAGGACGCCAAATGGCGTCCTTTTTTTGTGTCTTACGTTTGGATGGCGTGGTCGTAACGCTGGGTTCGAGAGTTAGCTCCGCTGGCTTAAGGGCGTTGCCCTTAAGAATCCCAAGGTTTTTGGGTCTGGAAGCCAGCCCCAAAAAAGGGGGTGGGGGCGTTGCCGGGCGTGGGGACAGTGGCCCGCACCGCTCAGGGCTGGCGTGGGGGCGTGATTGCAGCCGTGTGGGGTGGGAGGGACGTGGCGTATGAAGAGGATTCTTAAGGATGAAATCCTTAAGCCTGCGGAGCACAAAACGGGTGGCCGAGCCGGCGTGGTCGTAACGCTGGGTTCAAGAGTTAGCTCCGCTGGCTTAAGGGCGTTGTCCTTAAGAATCCCAAGGTTTTTTGGTCTGGAAGCCAGCCCCAAAAAAGGGGGTGGAGGCAATGCCGGACGTGGGGACAGTGGCCCGCACTGCTCAGAGTTGGCGTGGGGGCGTGATTGCAGCCGTGTGGGGTGTGAGGGACGTGGCGTATGAAGAGGATTCTTAAGGATGAAATCCTTAAGCCTGCGGAGCAAAAACGAGTGTGGCGTTGTCGACGTGGTCGTAACGTCAGCTCCCCAAAAAAAATGAACCACTGCACATCTGTACAGGGACGCGTCGTCATTGTGGCGGCGCTTTTTTATTGTGCGCGCCGAACGAGGGGGCGGAGCACAGGTTGCGCCTGCGCAGTGTGTAACGGCGCGCTGGCGGCGCCCCCGGAGGGCTGAGCGAATCCGCGCGGGGAGTCCGGGCGGCAGAGAGGAGAGGAGAATGGTTCAAGCAGTATGTGAGGGCATTTGCGCGACGCTTGCGGACGGCCTGCCGGGACTGCGGACTGTGGTGGAGTACGGCGCCCAAGGCGACATGGAAACGCCTCTTGCCGTGGTCCGGCTGACGGATATGGAACACGCCGGAGACCCTGAGGACGGAATGGAGCGCGTGTGGGTGCAGTGCCGCTGGGACGTGTTCCTTGTTGTGGCGAAGGACTCCGCTTTGGACGCGGCGCAGATGCGGCGTGAATTGCGGCAGATGAGTGCGGCGGTTGCCGCGCTGGTCCACGGCAACCGCTTTGGGGTGCAGGCCATGCCTGCGCGGTTTGTGAAGGTTGAGGCGGATGTGCCTGCTCCTGTTGGAACTGATGCCGCCTGCTGGCGTGTGGAATTCGAGCAGGACATCCCTCTGGGCGAAAGCGTGTGGGGCGGCGAGGGCGTCCCCGTCCAGACCGTTTTGGTTTCGTTCTCGCCACGCATCGGGCTGGAGCACAAAGACAACTATACAGAGGTCACCGATGGACTTTCGCGTCTCTGATATGGAGCGGCGGCTTGCGAGCCTTGTGCAGGTCGGCACTGTCGCTGAGGCGGATTATGGCGCGGCGCGGGTGCGCGTCGGCCTTGGCGGGGCCGTGTCGGATTGGTTGCCGTGGCTCACGCTCCGCGCCGGGGGCGACCGGACGTGGTGGGCGCCTGAGGTTGGCGAGCAAGTCATCGTCCTCGCGCCGTCCGGGGATACTTCGCAAGGGGTTGTGCTGGGGAGCATTTTCCAGTCCGCGCATCCCGCGCCTGCGGCGTCCCCGGATGTTGACCGCCATGTCTACGGCGATGGGGCTGTTGTTGAATACGACCGCAGCGCCCACAGGCTGCGCGCGGTCATCCCCGGCGACATAGTGGCCGAGGCGGCGCAGGACGTGACTGTGCAGGCGGGCGGCGAGGTAAACGTCTCGGCCGGGAGCGCCGTGAAGGTCACCGCGCCGCAGATTACCCTGAGCGGCAATATTTTTCTGAACGGTCCTCTGACGCAGGGCGGCGGCTCCGGCGGTGGCAACGCCACTTTGAAGGGCGACCTGCATGCTGATGGCGACATTACCACGGACGCGGATGTCCGCGCGGCGGTGTCGCTGAATGGACACGTTCATCCATGCCCGCATGGCGGCGAAACCGGAGGACCGAAGTAATGCGCGGTGTTGATGCGAAATCGGGGGGCACGTTGTCCGGCCTTGAGCATGTGCGGCAGTCCGTGCGCGATATTTTGACCACGCCTGTGGGCTCGCGCGTGATGCGCCGGGAGTATGGCTCCCGCCTGCCCCGGCTGGTGGATGCGCCGATGACTGGTGAGACGCTGGTGGAGCTTTACGCCGCCACGGCAGAGGCCCTTGCCCGCTGGGAGCCTCGGCTGCGGGTGGAGCGCGTCAGCGCGCGTGAGGCCGGAGCGGGGCACGTGGCGATTGATGTGCAGGGCACCTACCTGCCGGACGGCAAACCCGTGACCATGGAGGGAATCATCATATGAGCGGTTTTTCGGACATTGACCTGTCGCGCCTTGCCGCGCCGCAGGTGGTGCAGGACCTGAGCGCGGAGGGCGTGCTGGCCGAAATGCTGGCGGAGTTCCACGCGCGGCACCCGGAGCATACGGCGCTTGTGGAGTCCGACCCGGCCTACAAGATTCTGGAAGTTGCGGCCTACCGCGAGGTGCTCCTGCGCCAGCGCGTAAATGACGCGGCCCGCAGTGTGATGCTGGCCTATGCCGCCGGAAGCGACCTTGACCAGCTTGCCGCGTTGGTGCCGCTCCAGCGCAAGATGGTGGACCCCGGCGCCCCGGACGCTTATCCGCCCGTGCCGCCGACGTGGGAGGGCGACGACGAGTTTCGCCGCCGCATCCAGCTTGCGCCGGAGGGCTTTAGCGTGGCGGGGCCGGACCGGGCGTATGTGTTCCATGCCCTGACGGTGCCGGATGTGCGCGACGCGGCTGTGAGCAGCCCCGCGCCCGGCGAGGTCGTGGTCCATGTGCTGGGCCGTGAAGGCGATGGAACGCCGGACCCTGCCGTGCTGTCTGCAGTGGAGAACGTGCTTGGGGCGGCGGAAACGCGCCCGCTGACGGACTCTGTCTCCGTGCAGGCGGCGGAGGTGGTGCCGTATGCCGTGCGTGCAACCCTTGCCATTCAGCCCGGCCCCAGCGCCGAAGCCGTGCACGATGCGACCCTTGCGGCCATGCAGGCCGTGGCTGAGGCAGGCCATGTGCTGGGCGCGGGCATGCCGCTGTCCAAGGTCTATGCGGCCTTGCAGGTGGAGGGCGTTGCGCGTGTGACGTTGGACGAGCCTGCCGCCAATGTCGCGTGCGCGGCGCATCAGGCTGCGCATTGTACGGGCGTGAAGCTGGAGGTGGAGCGTGTCTAGGCATCTCTTGCCGCCGCATTCCACCGCCACGGAGCGGGCGCTGTCCGAAGCGGTGGCGCGGCTGTCCGACGTGGGCGTTCCGCTGCGTTCGGTGTGGCGTCCTGACGAGTGCCCGGAACCTTTGCTGGCGTGGCTGGCGTGGGCGCTGTCCGTGGATGCGTGGGACGAAAGCTGGACCGAAGCGCAGAAGCGCGAAGCCATCCGCGCCGCCGTGTGGGTGCACCGCCACAAGGGCACGCGTGGCGCCGTGGACCGGGCGGTCCGCGCCCTCGGCTACCGGGTGCGCATCCGCGAGTGGTGGGAGGAAACCCCGCAGCGTGAGCCGTATACCTTCGCCATTGAGGTGGAGGTGGACGACCGGGGCGTGGACGCGAACCTCTACGGCATGCTGACGCGTGTGGTGGAGGCGGCGAAGAACACGCGCTCGCACCTTCGCGGCTTTGATGTTGTGAGTACCGCGCGCGGGAGCGCCCATGCTGGCGGCGCGTTGCAAACCGGCGGAACGTTGCAGGTCTACGCGTGGCGTCCGGAGGACGTGACGCAGGAGGCTGCGGTCCATGCCGCAGCGGGGCTGCACACCTTTTTGGCAATAACCATACAACCCTAGCGAGGAAGAAATGGCCAAGGACTTCTTTGTCATCCTCACCGAGACGGGCCGGGCGAAACTGGCGAATGCCGTGGCGCTTGGACACACCGTCTCCCTGACGCACTGCGCCGTTGGCGACGGTGCGGGGCAGCAGGTGACACCGGACGCGGCGCAGGACGCGCTGGTCCGCGAGACGTACCGCGCCCAGCTGAACACGCTGGAAACGGACCCGGACAACCCGGCGTACATCGTGGCCGAACTGGTCATCCCGTCCGAGCAGGGCGGCTGGACCATCCGCGAGGCAGGCGTCTTTGACGCCGATGGCGATCTGTTCGCCGTGGGCAACCTGCCCGAAACCTATAAACCGCAGATTGCCGAAGGCTCTGCCGCGGAACTGCGCGTGCGCCTTGTGCTGGAGGTGAGCAACACCGCCGCCGTGGAACTGAAAGTAGACCCGACGGTGGTGCTGGCAAGCCGCAGTTATGTGAACGAACAGATTGTGGAAGTCCGCTCCCTGCTGGAAACCCACACCACCCGCACCGACGACCCCCACCACACCATCCCCGAAGGCGGCGAGCCGGGCCAGGTGCTGATGCGTGGGGCGGATGGGGCCCTCTCGTGGGACTCTGTCGCCGGGGTGCCTGTGGGGCAGTTGTGCTTCTCCACAACGGCCAAACCGCTGCCCGGTACGGTCCCCGTCAACGTGAAGCAGAAGTTCCTGCTGGGCACCTACCCGCAGCTTGAAGAATGGGTCCGCGATAGCGGAACCTTCCTCACCTCGGAAGCAGACTGGGACGCCGAGGCGGACGCGCAGGAAGGCACGTGCGGCAAGTACTGCCTGACCAAATCGCACCTTATCCTGCCGTGTTATCGGCACTATTTTGCGTCGGCGCAGGATGGTGTTGAAGGCAAGGGTGTTGGTGAGTGGGTTGGTGATGCGATTCGGAATCATGGGCACGAGCTACATGCAAGTGGGCACAATGCAAATCAGAAGAGTCCAGCAGGGCGCTATTTAGCATATGGCTCTACAGCCAAATTTAGGTCTGACTGTAATGTCAAGATGTCAGACAGGGCTATTCGAAATGTTAATGGCACTACCGTCGCCGAAGAAAACCGCCCCAAAACCTCTTATCTCCTCCCCTGCATCAAGGTGGCCGATGTCGCCATTAATGCTGCGCAGGTTGATTTGAGCGGTGTTGCCTCACACATCGGCAATATGGGCGATCCCCATCAGACCCTTCCTGATGGTGGCGAAGCTGGTCAGGTTCTGATGCGCCAGAATGATGGCTCTGTCTCGTGGGGAAGTGTGGCGGGTGTGCCCGTGGGGCAATTGTGCTGGTCCTCGCTCGGTGTCCCCCTGCCCGGAACGGTCCCCGCCAACGTCAAACAGAAGTTCCAACGCGGCCTGTATCCGCAGCTGGACGAGGCCGTCCTTGCCGCCGGGAACTACCTGACCGACGAGGCCGCGTGGGACGCGGAAGCGTCGGCGCAGGACGGCTCGTGCGGGCGATACTGTGTGACGGCGGAGCACATCATTTTGCCGTGTGTGCGGCACTATGTTGGTGCGGCGAGGCCGGGGGAAGTTGGGAAAGATGTTGGGGATTGGCTAACGGATGAGTTGAAATTTCATACTCATCGTATGACGACTCTGGATGGACTAGGTCATTCAGAAGGACCTTCTATTGAACACGGTATGAATGTGAATGCTCCGTACCGTGACGAATCCGCGCTAGAGGCGACAGGAGGCGACGAAACCCGCCCCAAGACACTCTACGCCTTACCCTGCATCAAGGTCGCCGACGTCGCAGTGAACGCCGCGCAGGTGGACCTGATTGCAATAGCTGACCAAGTGGCGGCGATTAATGGGAACAAGGTGGACAAGTCGGAGTGGGTGGAACTGGTGCCGGGGCGGGCTTGGCAAATGCCAAACGGTCTAATTTCCCAAATCATTCTTGGTGGAGAAAGCACGAACGAGAGTGACGTTTCTGTGACGTTCCCTGTCGCGTTCCCAACGGTCTGCATGGGGGTGTGGGCGCAGCTCGAATATACTGGGACTGCCCACAACTTTGAGGGTGGGTATCAGGTTAAAAGCAAAACCCAAACTGGCGCCGTATTCTACCTGAATTTATTTAACACAGCCAAACAAGGCTCGGTAGCTCCACGCATTTATGCAATCGGTTACTAAGGAGGCACTATGATTTTATACAGTCCTTCCCAAAATGGTTTTTATGCCCCTGCACTGCACGGCAACAACATACCCGTCGACGCCGTAGAAATCACCGCTGCCGAGCACCGCGCTCTGCTCGACGCACAGTCACGCGGCAAGCTCATCCAACCCGACGCCAACGGTCGCCCCGTCGCCGTGGAGCCGCCCCCGCTGCCCGAACCCACCCCGGCCCAACTCGCCACACAGGCCCGCGCCGAGCGGGACCGCCTTATGCGTGAGGTGTACGACCCTGCCGTGATGCAGCTCCTGCGCAAGCGTCGTGTGCTCTCGTCCGCGTCGGAAGACGTCGCTGGGATTGATGCGCAGCTTACCGAATGGGACGCCTACGCCGATGTGCTGGAGGTTGTGCCCGATCAACCCGGTTTCCCAAATTCCATCGAGTGGCCCGAAGCTCCGTCGGATTCTGTGGTGTCTGGCGCTGAGGGTGGTGGTGTGTCTTGTGAGTCTGAATCTGAACCTGCAACCAGTGAGGTCTAAGTAATGCCTGAACAGTTTCTGCATGGCGTGGAAGTCGTCGAGATTGACGGTGGTCCCCGTCCCATTCGTACCGTGAAAAGCTCCGTTATCGGCATCGTGGGCACGGCTCCGGATGCCGACGCCAGCGTCTTTCCTCTGAATACCCCTGTTCTCGTCGCGGGGAACCGCCGCGAGGCCGCCAAGCTGGATACCGTGGGTGATGGCGCGGGCACACTGCCTGCCGCCATGGACGGCATCCTTGATCAGTCCGGCGCCATGGTTGTGGTGGTGCGTGTGGACGAGGGCGCGGACGACGCCGCGACCATGACCAACGTGGTCGGCGGCGTGGACGAAACCACCGGGCAGTACATGGGCGTGCAGGCCCTGCGCGCCAGCGCGTCTGTCCTTGGCTTCACCCCGCGCATTCTGCTCGCTCCCGGCTTCACGCATCAGCGCGCCGAGGATGCGGACAATCCCGGTTCCTTCCTTAAGAACCCTGTCGCCGCCGAGTTGGAAGGCATTGCCGAGCGTTTGCGCGCCGTGGTTATCGTGGATGGCCCGAACACCAACGACACCGACGCCATCGCCGCCATGGGCGACTTTGGCACCGCCCGCGTGTTCATGGTGGACCCGTGGGTGAAGGTCTACCGCGACGGCGAATACGTTGCCGAGCCTGCATCCGCCCGTGTGGCAGGCATGATTGCCCGTTCCGACAACGACCGCGGCTTCTGGTGGTCGCCCTCTAACCAGCAGGTGATGGGCATCTCCGGCACCGCGCGCCCTGTGGACTTCACCCTTGGTGACGTCAACTGCCGCGCCAACATGCTGAACGAGAAGAATGTCGCCACCGTCATCAACGAAGGCGGCTACCGCCTGTGGGGCAACCGCACCGGATGCACCGATCCGAAGTGGTCCTTCCTGTCCGTGCGCCGCACGGCGGACATGATCAACGAGTCCATCCTCGCCGCGCACCTGTGGGCCGTGGACCGGAACATCACCAAAACCTACGTGGACGACGTGGTGGAAGGCGTGAACGCCTACCTGCGTCACCTTGAGGCCGTGGGCGCTATCCTTGGCGGCAAGTGCTGGGCGGACCCGGAGCTGAACACGCCCGATCAGGTGCAGCAGGGCAAGGTGTACTTCGACTTTGACTTCACGCCCCCGTACCCGGCAGAGCACGTCACGTTCCGCAGCCATCTGGTCAACGACTACATTGAGGAGGTCTTCAACTAATGCCCGCAGAGAACATCCTGAAAAACTTTGCCCTGTTCGTGGACGGACGCGGCTACGTCGGCGAATGCAAGGAACTCCAGCTTCCCGCGCTGAGCCTTGTCACCGAGGACTACCGCGCTGGCGGTATGGACACCTCCATCGCCATTGATATGGGCATGGAGAAGATGGAAGCCACTTTCACCCTGTCCAAGCAGTGCGAGCACATCCTCGGCAGCTTTGGCGTTGTCCAGAACAGCGGCATCCAGCTCACCGCCCGCGGCGGCCTGCAGAGCATGGACGGCGCGGTGACCCCCGTCGTCGTGCAGATGCGCGGCACAGTCACCAAGATTGAGGACGGCGCGTGGAAGCCCGGCGAGGCCGCCACACTGTCCCTGACGGTGGCGCTGACCTACTACAAGCGCGAGCAGGGCGGCAAAACCCTGCACGAAATTGACGCCCTGAACATGAAGCGCGTCATCGGCGGCAAGGACCAGCTGAAGGAACTTCGCGACGCCTGCGGCATGTAGGCAGCCGCGCGGCGTTGCATAAGGACGCCAGGGAGCCTGCGCGGGTATGACCTTGCGCGGGCTTCCGCTTTGTGCGGCTCAATGTGAGGGCGCTTGCACGGCGCAAAGGCATACAGGGAGACGATATGAGCAAGGAACGGATTACGCTGGATCATCCGGTGACGTGGCAGGGGCAGGAGATTGCGGCGCTGGACATGCGCCGCCCCAAGGTGCGCGACGTGGCCGCCAACGAGGAGCGCAAGGGCACGGACGTGCAGAAGGAAATCAGCCTGTTTGCGGACCTGTGCGAAGTGTCCGTCGACGTGCTGGAAGACATGGACATGGCGGACTACCGCAAACTCCAGCAGGCGTACACGGGTTTTTTGTCGTAGACGCCGAGACCGCCCGGCGCGGCGTACTGGCCCTTGCGTATTACACGGGCTGGAGCCGCGCCGAGCTCTTCGGCATGGAAGTGGAGGAACTTATGATGTGGATGTCATATCTCCCAAAAGATGAACGGGGCAGGGCGTAATGCGGGGCAGCACAGCAGGTGTTATCCGGTTTGGCCTTGTTCCGGACGCCTCCTTTAAGGCCGTGAGCCAAGACTTCGCGAACAGTGCGGCCCTTGTTTCCCGGGCGCATCGGCGCGTTGTGCGACAGCTGCGGTCCACAAAGGCGCCCGGCGGTGCAAGGCCGAAGCAGGCGCGCAGGACGTCCGGCGGCGCTGGCGCGGGGCAAGCCCCCGGTGCGAGTGCTGCAGCTCCCGCTTCCGCAGGAGGTACGGGCGGCTCTGGCCTTGGCTCGGCGCTCGGCACGGCGGGGGCGCAGGCCGCCCAACTTGGCGCGGCGCTCGGCGGCGCGTGGAACCATGCGAAGACGCTTGGCGCCGCGCTCACAAACTCCAACCGTGAAATGACGCGTCTGTCCAATCAGGCAGCGTCTCTTGGCTTCTCCACCGAGGGGCTGGCCGCGTGGAATGGCCTTGGCGCGGAAATGGGCCTGACTTCGGACCAGATTGGCAGCGTTGCCAGTGGCCTGCAAGCCACGATGGCCCAGCTGGAACAGGGCGGCGCGGCGGCGCAAGGGGCGAAGGAGAGCCTTGGCGCCCTTGGCCTGTCCTTTGCCGACCTGAAAGCCATGTCGCCGGAGGAGCGCCTGCAGCGTGTGTCCGAAGGTCTGCGGACGCTGGGCGATACGCAGCAGGCTGTGGACATTGCGGAAACGCTGGTGGGTGACAGTGGCGGCGAACTTGTCGCGGGCCTGTCGGAGCGCACCAAGAGCGTTGGCGAATTGCTTGCCACCCAGAAGGAACTGAACGTGGTGTCCGAGGCAGGCCGAAGCGGCGCGAAGAGGTACACGGCCGCTTTTGGGCGGTTTAGTACTGTGGTGTCGTCGGTGACGGGCGAGCTGTTTGGCGTCATCGGTGGCGCGTTGGCTCCGCTGCTCAATGAATGGGGCCCGAAGCTGGCCCAGTGGGCGCGCGAAAACCGCAGCGAGTTCGGCAAAATTGGCGAAGCCGTGGCGCAGTTTGCCAGCGGCGCGGCCAAGGCGTTCTCCGTTGTGGCGGGCTGTGTGACGTGGGCGGCGGATGCCGTTGGCGGGTTCGAGAACCTTGCCATGGTGCTGGGCGCTGTGCTGGCGGGGAAAACCGTGATGAGCGTGGTGTCCTTTGGTTCGTCGCTGATGTCCATTGGGAATGTGATGTCGGGCATCGCGGGGCGGGTGTTCCCGCTGCTGGTCTCTGGCATCAAGGCCGTGGGTATCGCCTTTGCGGCCAACCCTATCGGATTCGTCATTACGGGCATCACGCTGGCTGTTGTGCGGCTGATCACCATTTGGGATGACCTGAAAAAGGCCTTCACCGAGGGCGGATTCCTTGGCGCTGTGGGGCGCTTTTTCTCCCTCGGCGGCGATGACGACGATGAGGAGGACGAGGGCGTCAAACGGGCAAAGCCCGTCCAGCGTACGAGGGAGCCACAGCGGTTTGCCCCGGCGACACGTGCGTCTGTTCCCGCGTCCGCGCCGCGCGCCGTCCCTGCTGTGCCTGCTGTTCCTGCCGCCGCTGGCGCAGGCGCGGCCCAAGCGCAGGTGACGCAGCACATTGATTCCATCAACATCTATGCGACGCCGCAGCAGTCGGTTCACGACATCGCGGAAGCGGTGCTGCGACGGCTGGATGAACGCAGCCGCGTGGCGCGGCGGCGGGCGCTACACGACGGGTAGGGCTTATGTCGAAGAGTATTATGAAGCTCGGTGACTACACGTTTTCCGTGAATACGGCCGCGCCTGGGCGTTTGTCGCGTTCCACGGCGTATCGCTGGGGCGCGCAGGAGCGCCATGGACGGGAAGCGGCGCTGCAGTACCTTGGGCCGGGCGCGGACAGCGTCAGCATCTCCGGTGTGGTGTATCCGCACTTCCGGGGCGGGCTTTCGCAGGTGGAGGCCCTTCGCGCCGAGGCGGGGCAGGGGAGGCCGCTGCTATTCGTGGACGGGCAAGGGGGCATCCATGGCCGCTGGGTGGTGGAGAGCGTAGACGAAACCCGGCAGGAACTCTTCCCGGACGGGACGCCGCGCCGTATGGAATTCACCCTGAAGCTCAAGTTCTATGGAGGGACCGATGTGGTACCGCACAAAGGACGGTGACATGGTGGACGCCATCTGCCACCGGCATTACGGCCGGACGGCGGGCGTTGTGGAGGCGGTGCTGGAGGCGAACCCCGGCCTTGCGGATGAGGGGCCGGTCCTCGCGGCGGGTGTGGCAATTCTTTTGCCCGACCTGCCGGACCCGGAGCCTGATGAAGGAGTGAGCCTGTGGGACTAGCACGCGACACGTATGCGCCGGTGTTCCGCGTGGAGGCCGGCGGTGAGGACATCACCGCTGTCATCCGCGAGCGGCTGATTTCGCTGTCCATCACCGATGAGGCGGGGATGCAATCCGATGCGCTGTCGCTGACACTCTCCGACGGGGCGCCGCATGTGGTGCTTCCCACCACGGGCGCGGAACTGCGCGTGTGGCTCGGCTATGGCGACAGCGCGCAATATATGGGGCTGTATGTGGTGGATGGCGTGACGCTGTCCGGCCCGCCGCAGGTGCTGAGCATTACCGCCAGCGGTGCGCCCTTTGAGCGAAGCGGCATGTATACCCAGCTTCAGACCCAGCGCACCCGGTCATGGACGCCGGGGACGCTGGGCGAACTTGCACGGGTTGTGGCCGCCGAACATGGTCTAACGCCTGCCATAGCGGCGGAGGTTGCATGCCGCCGCCTTGGGCACATTGATCAGATTCGCGAGAGCGATATGAATCTTCTGACGCGGATTGCCGCGGAGATGGGCGTGCTGGCTAAGGTAGGCGGCGGCTTTCTCGTGCTGACGCCGAAGGCTGCGGGCAAGGCCGTAAGCGGCGCGCCGCTGGCACGGGTGCGCCTGACTCCCGGTGACGTGACAAGCTGGCGGGTGGAAATGGCCGAGCGCGGCGACTATCGCCGGGTGGTTGCCCAGTGGCGCGATACGGACAGTGCATGCGACCGCGAGGAGAGCGTTGGTGAAGGCGAACCCGTCTACCGTCTGCGCCATCCCTATGCCTCGCGCGATGCCGCAAAGCAGGCGGCGCGCGCAAAGCTGGAAGCCTTTCAGCGCGGGCGCGCCACACTGTCTCTCACTCTGCCGGGGCGTCCGGACCTGCGCGCTGAAGCGCAGGCCCGGCTTGAGGGGTTCCGCGAGGGCGTCAGCGGTGAATGGACCGTGACGAAGGCCGAACACAAGCTGGACAGCTCCGGCTACGTGACCAGCGTGGACGGGGAACAAGGGCAGGACGCTGCTACACCTGCTTAGGCGCAATGAACAGAGAGTGACGAACACGGGCCGCAGTGTTGCCGTTTGGCGATGCTGCGGCCCTTTTATATGGCGCGTTTGCGGCGGGTGGTGCTGCGGCGTTCTGAAGTGCGTGCGCCGGTGGGGAGGAGGGAAGGCGCTGGGGGATATTGGTTAAGGCGCCGGCAGGGTGAGAAAGGGGATATTCGGGGGCGCAGTAGAGGCAGGCGGCCCCGTTGTGCAGTGCGGCAACAGGGCGGAAAAACACCGCTTCCGCCAGAGAATTGACGGTAAAAAGTTCGATATTGCGTTGACAATAGTGCCAGAGTCTGGCGTGTATACTTTCGGAACGCCACGTGGGCGCCGCCACCAGAAGGTGGCGGATGGAAAAAGCCTTGCAGAGGCGGCCGCAAAAACGCGTAGCCGCTTTTTCATGATCATATGAATGATCATGATTATAAAATGCAATGCGATCAAACAGTGTGCCGAGATGTCGGGGCGGGGCGCTGTTGCATTGGGGGCCGGAAGGCGGCGGGTGGAGCTGTACCGCGCTGGTAAAGGTCGTTTCCCCGGCGCATTCGTGCAGAAAAGGGGGGCTGAGTCCCCTGTGAATTGCGCACTCTTTGAGGAGAAGACAAGTGTATTCGTTTCGGTCAATTAAAGGGAAAATTGTTCTATGGTCGGGGCTGTGCCTTGCCGCGTCCATTTTGGTGATCATTGGGTACACTACGTACACCACGCGGCAGGAGGCCCTGAAGGACGCCCTGCGGCAGGCAGAGGACCAAGCCACCGTTGAGGCGCTGAAGATTAAAAGCCGCTTTGAGGTGGGCCTTGATGCCGCGCGCACGCTGGCGCAGAGCTATCAGGGCATGCGCGAAACCAACCAGACGCCCTCGCGCGATGAGATGAGCGGCATGCTCCGTACGGTTGCCGCGGGGAACGAGGCGCTGCTTGGCGCGTGGACCGTGTGGGAGCCGGACGCGCTGGACGGCGCGGACGCCGAGCACAAGCACTATGACAAGGGGCACGACTATACGGGCCGCTTTGTGCCGTACTGGAACAAGGTTGGCGGCCTGCACCTTGAGCCGTGCGGTGACAGCTATCTCGATCCCGAGCGCGCGGGGTGGTACCTCAAGCCCCTGCGTTCGGCGACGGATACGGTTTCCAAGCCTGTTATGTACAACATTGGCGGCAAGCGCCGCATGGTGGTGACTCTTGGCTCCTCCATCCGCGTGAACGGCAGGCCCGTTGGCGCGGTGGGCGTGGACCTGCCTGTGGACTTCCTGCAGCAGATTGCGGACTCCATGACTCTGCTCGGTACGCGCGCCATGGTGACGCTGGTCAGCCATGCCGGGACCATTGCCGCGCAGACGGACAAGCCCGACCTTGCGGGCAAGCAGGTGACTGAAGTCTTTACCCATCCGGACAAGGTGTTGCGCAGTCTTGCGCGCAACGAGGTCTACCGCAATTTCAGCGAGGGCTATTATGACCTTGTGGTGCCAGTGACCCTTGGCTCCAGCAGCGACCGCTGGGGCGTTGGCATCTCCGTGCCGGAAAAATTGATTTACGAGCAGGCCAACGCCATGGCCCTGCACTCCGCGATGATCGGTATTGGCTGCCTGCTGCTGGCCGTTATCGTCCTGTGGGTAGTGGCTGGCATCATTGCACGCCCCCTTAAGGTAACCGCCGCCGCAGTGAACAGCATTGCCGAGGGCGACCTTGACGTGCGTCTCGACGCCGAAGGCCGTGACGAGGTGGCTGGCGTGCAAAGCGCGGTGAATGTGATGGCGGAGAAACTGCACCAGAATATGGCCGACATTGAGCGCCAGATGAGCATTGCCGAGGAGAAGTCCCGCCAGGCCGAGCACGCGACGCAGGTTGCCGAAGAGGCTCGCCAGCAGGCGGAAAAAGCCAAGGCCGAGGGCATGCTGCAGGCCGCGGAAAAGCTGGAGCGTGTTGTGGAGCGCATTTCGACGGCGATGGAGGAAATCTCCGCCCAGTCCGAGGAAATGCGTAAGGGCACCGAGCTGCAGCGCGACCGCGTGCAGTCCACATCCACCGCCATGGAAGAGATGAACGCCACGGTGCTGGAAGTGGCCCAGAACGCCGGCGATGCCGCAGACCACAGCGTCAGCGCCCGCGACACCGCGCGCGAGGGGCAGGACGTGGTTGGCAAATCCATCGACGCCATGGCGACCACCAAACGCCAGACCGAGCGTCTGCGCAGCGCCATGGATAATTTGGATTCGAAGGCCAAGGGCATCGGCAATATCATGAACGTGATTGAAGACATTGCCGACCAGACCAACCTGCTGGCCCTCAACGCCGCCATTGAGGCCGCGCGCGCTGGCGAAGCGGGCCGAGGTTTTGCCGTTGTCGCGGACGAGGTGCGCAAGCTGGCTGAAAAGACCATGACCGCCACCAAGGAGGTCGGCTCCTCCATTGAGTCCATCCAGAAGGTGGCGCACGGCAATATTGCGTCCATGGAGGCGGCGGAGCAGGACCTTGAGCGGGCTGTGGAGTTTGCCAATAAGTCCGGCGAGGTGCTGGAAAAGGTCGTGATGGGCGTGGAGGCATCCTCTGGACAGATTCAGGGTATTGCCACCGCCGCGGGCCAGCAGTCCGCCGCCAGTGACGAGATTAACCGTTCCATTGAGGAAATTAACCAGATAACCAACGACACCGCGCAGAGCGTTGAGGAAACCGTCCTTGCCCTGCGCGAGATGGCGGAACAGTCCTCCGGACTGGCGTCCCTCATCCGCGAGTTGAAGGACGATTCGCAGGCAAGCCGCTAGGCGCTGTGGATTGTGATACTGCAAGGCCTCCGCGATGTGTCGCGGGGGCCTTGTTCTGCCCTGTCTTGACGTTGGCGCGCGGCTCTTTTGGCGACGCAGATGTGGGGCGCGGCTTTGGCGCCGCCAGCGCGCTGTGAGGGGCATTTTTCCGTCCCCGCACGCCGAAATGCAGGGGCGAAAGGTTTGCATGCAGGCGTTTTTCGTTTATGGACGCGGGGAACAAGGCCGCAAGGCGTCGCTTCGTGAAGCGCGGCGGGGTCGTTCCACACCCGGCGAAACCACGTTTGGACGCGTCTGTATTGGTTTGTAGCGAAGAGTAAGATAGAAAGAAAATCAGCATGTTGCGCGCGCTTTGCGCCCTGCGCCGTACCGGTGGGCTGGCCCATGGTGCGGGAAGGGGACAGCGCGGCACCGTGCAGAGTGTAAGGGAGTTGCAATGCAGATTCGGAAGTTTCCTCTTGGTCCATACCAAACGAATGGGTACCTGCTGTCCGAGGACGGCAAAGCTGTGGTAGTCGACCCCGGCGATAATTCCCCGCGCCTGTCCAGCATCCTGCGTGAAGAGGGGCTTGAGCTGACGCACATCCTCATTACGCATATTCACATTGACCACTTCTACGGCGCGCCGAAGCTGGCCGCCGAAACCGGGGCCAAAGTGTTGGCCAGCCCCAAGGATTCCGTCCTCGTCGCGGAGGAACTCCGCAACGCCGGCGAGTCCGGCTACCCCCGCCTGAAGGAAAAGTTCGTGTACGAGCCGCTTCATACGGGCACGCACCAGTTCCTTGGCCGCCCGTGCCACGTGCTGGCAACGCCCGGCCACACTCCGGGGAGCTTGACCTTCCATTTTGAGGACGACGGCGTCGCCTTTGTGGGTGACCTTATCTTTGCCGGCTCCGTTGGCCGCGCGGATTACACAGGAGGCAACGCCAAGGCGCTGTTTACCTCCATTGAGTCCAACATCTTCACTATGGCGGAAGCCACGGTGCTCTATCCCGGCCACGGTCCGCTGACCACCGCCGGGGATGAAAAGGCGCACAACCCGTTCTTTCGGGGACGTCGCCGCTAGGGGTTTTTGAGCCTACGCCGCCCGCCCCGCAGGCTCGCGGCACAAAACGCCATACATCAAGGCGCGAATTCCGGAGGAGTTTCGGAATTCGCGCCTTGTTTTTTGCGGGTGTGGCGGTGCGTGGCGCGCTGCGTAGCGCACGGAAGCGGTGGGGCTGTGATGCCAGCTATCCTAGCTCCACTTGTCGGCGGCTTTCTCCACCAAGTGGCGGTGTTCGGGCAGCACATAACAGCGGAAGATCTGGCGGTAGTACTTCATGGTCTTGGCGGTGCCGGCACGTTTGTCCAGAGCGCCGGTTTTGACGTCTTCAAGGATGTACTTGGAGACCATGAGGGCGACATCGTTGAAGTCCTCGGCCATATCCTTGGTGATAAAGCCGTCCTCCACACAGTCGTTCAGCATGATGAAACTGCGGGAGTAGAGGTTGTTGATGTCGTATATTTTGTTGAAGGGCGCGGGGGCGTCCTTGACGATGCGCTCGGGGAACAGCTCGTAGTATTGGCGGGTGTATTCTTCGAGCTTGTCGTTGCCGTGGGTGAAGAACAGCAGTTCGTATATCTCGGGGTTGGCAAGGGAATACACCGTAAAGCATTTACAGATGGCCATGTACCGCTCAATGGAGTCTTCGCACTTGTTGACGTAGTGCGGGATGGCCTCGTGGTATTCCTCAAGGTAGGTCATGGTCGCCAGGAAGACCAGATGCGGCAGGTTCTCAAAATAATTGTACAGCGTGGCGCTGGCGTAGCCTGCGATATCAGCAGCCCTGCGGATGGTGACGGCCTCTATGCCTTCCTCTTGGATAATCTGGTTGGCCGCGTCGATGAAGTATTTCATCACGCGCTGTTGTTTAATCTTTGCCTTGTCGTTGGTTTGTCGCATGCTTTCCCTTTTGTTTGGCACCGAATGCGTCTGGTGCATGTTCGCTTCGAAGGACAGAGACAAGCGGAGAAGCATCGCAGTTCCGGGGTCGATACTTTTCCATGGTCGGCGTGCGTTGCGCCCATGGTGTGTGGAAAAAAGGTGTATGGCGTACGCTGTATCCGCGCGCTGGCGCGGTGTGGTTCGTCTGCATCCCGCCGCAGGCTATGAACGTATACCACTTTTGGCGCTTCATACCAAAAAAAGATCACGATCATACGTCTGTCACGCCGCATCCGCGCCGGGACATCTGGCGCGCAAGACAACAGGGCGCCCTGCTGCGGAGCGCGCGACGTCTGTCAGGGGGCGACGTCGCACGCGGGCTGCGCCTGTGCCGGGCATGATGCCGGGTGCGTAAAGACGGAGTGGTGGTCCACGAGTGGGATGTCAGCATGGTGATGGCCCTGCGTGCCCCGCATGGTGTGTGGAACTGGCGGAGCAGGGGAGCAGCGCGATCGTAGGGCGCCCGCGCTCTCTCGGTCAGGGTGGGGCTGCCGTGTTCTCTCGCCCACACGGTGCCCGGCATCACAACCTGCTGGAATATAGCCGACTTGATATTCCGTTTCGGCCCGAAAGTCAATCGTAGCGCATTGCTGTCATCATGAAAACCTATGCGCAATAATGCGCAAGGTCGCCGCTTGATGTCGCCTGTATCCTGTCAGCAGTGGAATTTTTGCGCACGCAGTATGTCCTGCGCAAGGCGTTTTGGCCGTGTGTGAAGCGTTTCGTAACGCTCCGGATGGATATTCTGTCATCTATAAGACGCTTTGCGTTATGGCGATGCATGCCGCTGGCGTGCACATCGGTCATGATTCCGACCGGATGCGGGGCGATATTGGCGTGTGGGTGAGAAGGGCCGTGCTGCGGGAGCGGGGCCGTGCGTAGCAGGGTATAATCACGATTAGTAAATTTACCGTGATTGTGTTTGTGGTGCGTTTTGTCACGAATCGGACAATCTTGAAGGAAAGTATATTATTCCAAGTGTTTATAGCAAATACCTGCGTCCGCATTCTCCCCCTCAAAATGGTGGCATACCGACCACGCTGGAAAAACTGCCAAAAAATGATTTTGGATAACACCCCGGATTCTTTGTTTTTCAATTCAAAAAACCCGCCGATGAACGTGGTTATAAAAAAAATGTGATTGCAAAATGATCGCGATCATGCAAATTTTCACGAGCGCGGCGACGGGAGATTGTCTGGAAATGGACAACCGCACCGCGAGGAGCAAACCATTTGAAAACACGAGCGTATCGTAGGGCACCACTCTCAACGCTTCATTGGTAGCGGTGATCTTGGATCAGAACTCGTGCGGTTTTCGCCTCCAGATTGACAACGTGGGCGGCAACGCCGCCACAGCCATGTGCCGGATGGAACTTCCCGGGATGTGTTGAATGGCGAACAGGGCGCAAGAGGGCGTGTGGAACACGCGCGCAGGCCATATGTGCAGGCGCGCGAGCCCGAAGCGGGCCGTTCGAAATTCATCCGTATCCATGGAGGGTGGCGCGAATGCGCCAACAGACGGAAGCAGGCCGCGTTGTCCTCCCGATGTCGCAAGCTGCTGCTGTAAGAGGGGCGCATCACAAAAGCCCCGTGCGGCAACGCGTGTTTTATGCGGTGTAATGCTCATGTCGGGTTGGAACGCAAGGCCTTTAGGGGCAGGGGCATTCGCCTGTCAGGGGGAGCTGGTAGCACATCCGCGGAGGGTCATGGCTTGGCATGGGCGCATGCGTGCATGACCGGCAATCATGCCGCGGGGCCGTGGGGCTGGCTTCAGGAACATTTTTCAATTGCAGTTGGAGATCTACCGGATGGGTACTGAACAAGGGAAATCAATCAAGATTGATCCGAAAGTCTTTTTTCCGTCGCTGATCATAGTCGGCATCCTGTGCTACTTGACTGTTCGCGACCTCGAGGCGGCGAACAAGGTCATCAACTCTCTCTTCCACTACGTCACCCACTCTTGGGGCTGGGCGTTTGAGTGGTACATGATCGTTATGCTGGCTGGCTGGGCATGGCTGGTCTTTGGCCCCTGGAAGCATAACAAGCTGGGCGACCCGGACGAGGAACCCGAATTCAGCACGGCGAGCTGGGTGTTCCTGCTGTTCGCGTCCTCCACGTCCGCTGCCGTTCTGTTCTGGGGTTCCTATGAGGCCTACTGCTACGTGGCCACGCCGCCCTTTGGCTTTGAACCCTTCTCCGTCACGGCGCAGGAATACGGCCTTGCCTACAGCCTGTTCCATTGGGGCCCGCTGCCCTGGGCCGGTTACGGGTTCTTTACCGTTGCCTTCGGCTACTTCCTGTTCGTGAAGAAAATCAACGTCATCCGCCCCAGTGGTACCCTCGCCCCCCTTATCGGCGAAAAGAACTGCAAGGGCATCATCGGTACCGTCATCGACAATATGTATATTGTCGGTCTCATCCTCGCCATGGGCACCAGCCTTGGTCTGGCCACGCCGCTGGTGACCGAGTGCATGCAGTACCTCTTTGGCATTGAGCACACCCTTGGTCTGGACGCCTCCATCATTGCCGCGTGGATTGTCTTTAACGCCATCTGCGTTGCCTGCGGTCTGCAGAAGGGCATCAAGTTCGCCTCCGACCTGCGCAGCTACCTGACCATTGCCATTTTGCTGTGGGTGCTGGCTCTGAGCGGTACCACTTTCATCGCCAACTACTTCACCGACTCCGTGGGCGTGCTGCTCGACAAGTTCGGCCGCATGCTGTTCTACACCGACACCATCGGTGGTGGCGGCTTCCCGCAGGGTTGGACCGTGTTTTACTGGGCTTGGTGGGTCATCTACGGCATCCAGACCTGCATCTTCCTTGCCCGTATCTCCCGCGGACGCACCGTCCGTCAGGTCTGCGTCGGCATGGTTTCCGGCCTGACCATCACCACGTGGTTCATGTGGACCGTTCTGAGCGGCAACACCATGGACCTCATCCACAAGGGCGCACTGGACCTGACCACGTTGGTCGCCGAGCACGGCGCACCGCGCGCTGTTATCGAAACGTGGGCCGCGCTGCCGCTGAGCACCGTGACCATCGGCGCCTTCTTCATCCTGTGCTTTGTGGCGACCGTTACCCTGATTAACGCCTGCTCCTACACGCTGGCCATGTCCACCTGCACCGAGGCCGACGGCTACAGCGAGCCTCCGGTTTGGGTCCGTGTCGGCTGGTCCATCCTCGTGGGCGTCATCGGCGTGACCCTGCTGGCTCTTGGCGGCCTGAAGCCCCTGCAGACGGCCATCATTGCCGGCGGTTGCCCGCTCTTCTTCGTCAACCTCATGATCATTACGTCCTTCATTAAGGATGCAAAGAAGCGGAACTGGTAAGTTCCCTAGTGATACCAGGTAGATAAAAAGAAAACTCAAGGAGAATCCACATGGATTTCAAGCTTTCTGATGAACAGGAACTGTTTGTAGCTGGCGTACGCGAGCTGATGGAGCGCGAAAACTGGGAAGCCTACTTCGCAGAGTGCGACGAAAAGCACGTGTACCCCGAGCGCTGGGTTAAGGAACTGGCCGACCTCGGCATCGACACCATGCTGCTGCCCGAAGAGCACGGTGGAATGGAAGCAGGCATGGTCACCCTGGCCGCCATCTGGGAAGAGCTGGGCCGCCACGGCGCACCCACCTACGTTCTGTACCAGCTGCCCGGCTTCGGCACCATTCTGCGCTACGGTACGCAGGAGCAGATCGACAAGATCTTTGCCTTCCGCGGCACCGGTAAGCAGATGTGGAACTCCGCCATCACCGAGCCCAGCGCCGGCTCCGACGTGGGTAGCCTGAAGACCACCTACACCCGCAAGAACGGCAAGGTGTACCTGAACGGCCACAAGTGCTTCATCACCAGCAGCGCCCATTGCCCCTACCTCGTTGTGATGGCCCGTGACTCCGAGTCCGAGAAGCCTGTCTTCTCTGAGTGGTTCGTGGACATGAGCCTGCCGGGCATCAAGCTGAACCCCCTCGACAAGCTGGGCCTGCGCATGGACAGCTGCTGCGAAGTCATCTTCGACAACGTTGAGCTGGAAGAGAAGGACCTCTTCGGCACCGAAGGCAACGGCTTCAACCGCGTGAAGGAAGAGTTCGACGGCGAGCGTTTCCTCGTGGCCTGCACCAACTACGGCGTGGCCTACTGCGCCTTTGAGGACGCCGCCAAGTACGCCAACCAGCGCGTGCAGTTCGGCGAAGCCATCGGCCGCACCCAGCTGATTCAGGAAAAGTTCGCCCACATGGCCATCAAGCTGAACAGCATGAAGAACATGATCTACGAAGCCGCATGGAAGTGCGACAACGGCACCATGTCTTCCGGCGACGCCGCCATGTGCAAGTTCTACTGCGCCAACGCCGCCTTTGAGGTTGTGGACGACGCCATGCAGATTCTCTGCGGCATCGGCATCACCGGCCACCGCGTGGGCCGCTTCTGGCGCGACCTGCGTGTTGACCGCGTTTCCGGCGGCTCTGACGAGATGCAGATCCTGACCCTTGGTCGTTCTGTGCTCAAGCAGTACCGCTAGGCGACTGGCCCGGAAATCGTACAACACTTCCAAGGACACAGTAGAATGTCGAATAAAGTGCAGACTCCCAAGTTCGGCCCGCTGAGCGGCGTGCGCGTCGTGTTCTCGGCCATCGAGATCGCCGGTCCGTTCTCTGCCCAGATGCTCGCCGAGTGGGGCGCAGAAGTCATCTGGATTGAGAACACGGCCTACGCGGATACCATCCGTGTGCAGCCGAACTATCCCGAATACTCCCGCCGCAACCTCCATGCGCTGTCGCTGAACCTGTTCTCCGACGAGGGCAAAGAAGCGTTCCTGAAGCTCATGGAGACCACGGACATCCTCATCGAGTCCAGCAAAGGCCCCGCCTTTGCCCGCCGCGGCATCACCGACGAACTGCTGTGGGAGCACAACCCCGCTCTGGTCATTGCGCATCTGTCCGGCTTCGGCCAGTACGGCGTGGACGAGTACACCAACTCCGCCGCCTACAACACCATTGCGCAGGCCTTCAGCGGCTACCTCATCCAGAATGGCGATGTGGACCAGCCCATGCCCGCCTTCCCGTACACCGCGGATTATATTGCGGGCTTCACCGTCACCAGTTCCGTTTTGGCCGCCCTGTACAAGGCCAAGCAGACCGGTGAGGGCGAAAGCATCGACGTCGCCATGTACGAAGCCATGCTCTGCGTGGGCCAGTATTACATGATCGACTACTTCAACGGTGGTCAGGTCTGCCCGCGTCAGACCAAGGGTAAGGACCCCATCTGGGCCGGTTGCGGCACCTACAAGTGCAAAGACTGCTACTTCGTCACCGAAGTGGTGGGCGTCAATCAGATCAAGGGCATGCTCGAAAAGCTGGGCCTGTCCAATCTGCTCGGCACCGAGGACGTCCCCGAGGGCTGCCAGCTTATCAAGCGCGACTGCGAAGCTGGCCGTCTGTTCGAGGACAAGCTCGACGAGCTTTTCGCCGAGATGTCCCTTGAAGACGTGCAGGAGCTGCTTGGCTCCATGCGCATCGCCTTTGCCAAGGTGCTCACCATTCCCGAGCTGGAGTCCAATCCCCAGTACATCGCCCGCGAATCCTTCACTCAGTGGGAAACGCAGGACGGCAAGGAGTTCAAAGGCCCCAACGTCATGCCGAAGTTCAAGAAGAACCCCGGCAAGATTTGGCGCCCCATGCCCGAGCATGGGCAGGACACCGCCGCCATCCTGAGCGACCTCGGATACACGGAAGAAGCCATCAGCGCTCTTGCAGACAAGGGCATTGTCAAATTGAGCGATCCTCCCAAGGCCGACTAACACTCGGTTAAAGTTGTGGGGGAGGGACAGCCGTTTCCCTGGCGGCTGTCCCTCCTGTCACCACACGGTGGAACGTCAGTTCCTGTGAGACGGTTCCGGCAGAAGAGCGAAGACGGACCGGAATGCACAAGGTTTCCGCTGTGGCCTGAAGATGAATGAGCTGAGCGAAGAGGTGCGAGCGATGGATATTATCGGCAACAAAAACCTGCGCTGCATGTGGGATGAACTGGCCTGCATGCATGGCAACAAGACGGCGCTGGTTTTTGAAGACATTTCAGGAAATACCAGACAATACACCTATGCCGAGCTCAATAGGGAGATCAACAGGGCCGCCAACCTGTTTCTTTCGCTTGGTATTAAAAAGGGCGACAAGGTCGCCATTCAGCTCCACAACAGCCCCGAATTTATCGTGAGCTGGTTCGGGCTGGCCAAGATTGGTGGCGTCATGGTCCCCATCAATGCCCACTATCTGCACGGCGAAAGCGCCTACATTCTGCAGAAGTGCGACATTAAGACCATCGTCATCGAAAAGAAGTTCTTTGAAATTTACGACACCATCCAGCGCAAGGGCGACGCAGCGCTGGAGACCATCCTCGTGGCGCGTATGGAGCACGGCGAGGACATCCCCGGTACGGTGAATTTTGGCAGGGAGATGGCCCAGCAGCCGGATACGCTGCAAACCATTGTCCCTCTGTCCAGTGATGATGTGGCGGAGGTTCTGTTCACCTCCGGCACCACCTCGCGCCCCAAGGGCGTGGTCATCACGCACTACAACCTGCTGTTCGCCGGGCGCTACACGTCGTGGCAGTGTTGCCTGCGCGGCGACGACAGGTACCTGACCATGATGCCCGCGTGCCATATTGATTTTCAGTGTACGGCGGCCATGCCGACGTTCACCACCGGCGCGGCGTTCATCATGCTGGAGAAGTACAGCGCCCATCGGTTCTGGAGTCAGGTGTGTCTGCACCGGGCCACCATCACGGAGTGTATACCCCTCATGGTCCGCACCCTGCTGCTTCAGCCCGAACAGACGTGGGAACGCAACCACTGTCTGCGCGAGGTGCTCTTCTACCTCGACCTCGCCGAGAGTGAGAAGGACGCCTTCATGCAGCGCTTTGGGGTTCGCTTTTTGACCTCGTACGGCATGACGGAAACCATTGTCGGCATCATTGGCGACAGGCCGGGCGATGCGCGGCGTTGGCCGTCCATCGGCCGTGTGGGCCTGACCTACGAGGCCAAAATCGTGGACGAGTGCGGCAACGAGGTGGAGCCGGGAACCCTCGGCGAAATCTGTGTGAAGGGCATTCCCGGCAAGACCATCCTGCGGGAGTACTACAACGCCCCGGAAGCCACAGCCCGCGTGCTGAGCAAGGATGGCTGGCTGCGCACCGGCGACAACGGCTTCATGGACGAGGATGGCTACTTTTATTTCATGGACCGCAATATGAACCTCATTAAGCGGTCCGGTGAGAACATCTCGGGGACGGAGATTGAAAACGTTCTCGTGTGCCACCCCAAAATCGTGGACGCCGCCGTTGTGGGCGTGCCCGATGACATCAGCGACGAAGCCGTCAAGGCCTTCGTCATCATCAAGGAAGGCGAAACGCTGAGCGTGGACGAGATTTTTGAGTACTGTTCCGCGCACATCGCCAAGTTTAAGGTGCCTTCCTACATTGAGATTCGGAAGTCGTTCCCCCGGTCCTGCTCCGGCAAGGTCCAGAAGAACGTGCTGAAGATGGAAAGCGTTGGAGGCAACAGCTTGACTGCTGCCAACGTATGTAGCGCCAACGCGCAGTAGTGCGCAGCGCGGCAGAAAGCTGAGCGCGCCGGATTCGTGGACGCAAATTCCTGATCGTGATCAGTAAGTGACCACCCGGCAGGTAATAATCACAGTCATAAAAGGAAGGTCGACATGGCTTTAAAGTTGGACATGCAGGGCAAGACCTACGGCCCGTTCGTGCGTGAGTATGATTTCAAGGACCTGAGCCTCTTCGCACTGGGTTGCGGCGCCGGTTACGACGGCAAGACGGACCTCCAGTACGTCTACGAGAAGGACATGAAGGTTCTGCCTATGTTTGCTGCCATGCCTATTGTGGACAGCGAAGTCACCAAGACTATCGACTACGGCTTCAACTGGGGCGGCTCCCTGCACTGGGGCTTTGACCTGCAGTTCCACCAGCCCATGACCGCTCTGTCCGGCACCCTGAGCACCCACGTTCTGCTCAAGGGCCTGTATGACCGCGGCGAAGGCCGTGGCCTGCTGGCGCAGCACATTGGCGACACCTACGACGAGAACGGCACCAAGCTCTTCACCAACGAGAGCTGGGACTGCGCCCTCTACGACGGCGGCTGGGGTGGCCCCAAGGCCCCCAAGGACATCGTCGAAATTCCCGAGCGCGAGCCCGACTTTGAGGTGAGTGAAGAGATCGCCCTGAACCGCGCCCTCATCTACCGCCTCTCCGGCGACTTCCACCCCCAGCACATCGACTGGGCTTACGCGCAGGAATTCGGCCATCCCAAGCCGAACCTGCACGCCGTCAGCACCGCCGGTGTGGCGTGCCGTCACATCATCAACACGCTGTTCCCCGGCGAGCCGGAGCGCCTGACCCGCTTCAAGACCCGCATTACCAAGTCCCTGTACCCGGGCTGCACGATCAAGACCCAGATGTGGAAGTGGGACGACAATTCCATCCACTTCCGTGTGATTGACGCCGACAACCCCGAGATCGCGTACCTGAACTACGCTCTGGCCGAGTGGAAGTAGGGCGCTGAGCTTTTTACTGCTTCCGGGGCACTGCTCCGGGGCCGTCAGGGGGCGGCGCGCGTCGCTCCCTGACACAAAAAGTATACGAGACAGATTGGAGAAAGCATGAAGATCATCGTTGGATGCAAATTGGTTCCTGAAGAGCAGGACATCGCTGTCAACAAGGACGGCAGCCTCGACACCAGCAAGGCCGCTCCCAAGATCAGCCAGTTCGACCTCAACGCCGTGCAGGCCGCTGTGGACATGAAGGGCGAGATTGAGGGCACCACCGTCACCGCCCTGAGCGTTGGCGGCAAGGAGCTGGAAAACACCAAGGCCCGCAAGGACATCCTGTCCCGCGGTATGGACGAACTCACCGCCGTCATCGACGAAGGCTTCAAGGGCGCTCTGCCGCACAAGACGGCCGCCGTCATGGCCGCTGCCGCCGAAAAGGTCGGCTACGACCTCATCCTCTGCGGCGACGGCTCCGGCGACCTGTACGCCCAGCAGGTTGGCGTGCGCCTTGGCGCACAGCTGGACGTGCCCACCGTCAGCGGCGTGAGCAAGATTGTCTCCGCTGAGGAAGGCAAGCTCACGGTTGAGCGCGCTCTGGAAGACGAAGTGGAAGTGCTGGAAATCGCTCTTCCCGCCGTTGTTTCCGTCACCGCCGACATCAACGTTCCCGCCATTCCGGGCATGAAGGCTATCCTTCAGGCCGCCAAGAAGCCCGTGAACGTGCTCACCGCCGACGAACTCGGCCTTGGCGAGCAGTCCGAGCTTGTGGAGTCCGTCTCCGTGCAGGCGCCCAAGCAGAAGGAACGGAAGAAGATCATCATCGAAGGCGATGGCGAAGATCAGATCGCTGAATTCGTCGGCAACCTCCGCAAAGTCATCAACTAAACGGGGAAGAAAATGAGCAAACTTTCCAACGTATGGGTATTCAGTGATGCGGCTTCCCGTCTGGCCGAAGTGATCGCCGGCGGCGCCGAACTTGGTGAAAAGGTCTCCGCATTCGTCCTCGGTTCCCAGGACGACGTGGCCAAGGCTTTCGCCCTTGGCGCCAGCGCCGTGTACCACCTTGGCGACAAGGACTCCGCAAGCATCGTCGAGGACTACGCCGACACCATGGCCAAGGTCATCGCCGAGGGTGAAACCCCGGCAATGGTCCTGCTGCCCGCTACCCGCCGCTGCAAGGGCCTTGCCTCCAAGCTGGGCGTGAAGCTGAACGCCGGCGTGCTGACCGAGGCCGCCGACATCGAAGCCGGCGCCGAAGGCGTGTCCGGCAAGCACATGGTCTACGGCGGTCTGGCCCTTGGCGAAGAGAAGGTGACCTCCGCCGTCTCCATCGTCGTGGTTGCCAGCGGCGTGTTCGCTGGCGGCGAGGCCGACGCCTCCAAGACCGGCGAAGCCGTTTCCGTGGACTTCGTGGAGCCTAAATGCGCTGTGAAGTGCGTTGAGCGCCGCGCCAAGGAAGGCAGCAGCGTCGACCTGAACCGCGCCAAGCGCGTGGTGGGTATCGGCCGCGGCATTGCCAAGCAGGAAGACATCGCCATCGCCGAACAGCTGTGCTCCGCCATTGAGGCCGAGCTGGGCTGCTCCCGTCCCATCGCCGAAGGCGAAAAGTGGATGGAGCACGAGCGCTACATCGGCATCTCCGGCGTTATGCCCAAGCCTGAAGTGTACCTCGCTCTGGGCATCTCCGGCCAGATTCAGCACATGGTTGGCGCCAACGGCGCACAGACCATCGTGGCCGTGAACAAGGACAAGAACGCCCCCATCTTCCAGTTCGCCGACTACGGCATCGTCGGCGACATCTACAAGGTCATGCCCGCGCTGACCGAAGCTTTCAAAGGCGAGTAGACATCTGGGACTCCGGGCGGGGCCGCACTGCTGTGCGGCCCCGCTTTCAGGGGGCGCATGGTGGGTTGGCGCAGTAATGCGCCGCATGGGGTGTGAATGTTTTGCCTGATGCACTGATGCTGCATAGCGCGGCGCGGTGGCGGGGCGCTGCTGTAACGGGCGTATCTCGCGGGCCATTTTGAGGCCGCGGAAGTGTTCTTTGAATATATGACGATGCGTATTGGGTTTTTGAAGGCGCTGTTTTCGTTTTACACGGCGCGCCGCAGGGCTTATCCCCGACTTCGACGCTCAGGCTTGGCCTTGGCCCTTGTCTGTGACCTCCGCCAGAATTCCACGCCGCTTCCTCGTCATCCGTCGCCCCGCGCTCCATCCGCTGTACGCTGTGGTGCTCCATCCGTCCCGGCAAGGCCCTGTGCTTTGTTGGCTCCGATGCAGAACCACATTGTCCCGGTATCCTGTTGAAAGGGCGCCGCGGTCTGCACTCCTTGGCAGGCCGCGGCACGCTCTTGCTTCATTCGGCAGGACAGTGCGTTTCGACAAACCAAATGCCTCTTTTGTGTGGTCTTCCGTCCGCCAAGACTGCTTGCGGACGTTGTGGGGGATAGTGTTTGTCTTCCAAGGTTTCCGGGACACGGCAAGCGATGTGTGTGGTGCTTGCCATGAGGGGCTGGGAAACAGGAGGTACCTATGGGTGAAATACTTTTTTCCTTATTTATCGGGGGGTGCTTGATCGCTGTTGGCGTCTACATGAATGTGACGCTCCACAGGGAGCAGAGACGAAGCAGGCTTGATAACGACAACGTGTAACAATCAGGAGAAACGCTGTGGATGTGTATACAATAGGCGTTCTGCTGAGCGTTGTTGTCTATATGATAGTCGGCACCTATGCCGGCCTCAAAGTCAAGAATGTTGAGGACTATTACGTCTGTGGCAGAAATGCCCCGACCATTTTAATCACCGGGACGCTGTTTGCGTCCATGCTGAGCACCAACGGATTTATGGGTGATACCGCCTACTGCTACGGCGGCAATATTACCACCATGATTCTCATCAACACGCTGTGCGCGTGTGGGTACGTGCTCGGCGCGCTGCTGTTTGGGCGCTATATCCGCCGCGCCCGTGTCCGGACCATGCCCTCGTATTTCGGCTACCGCTTCAACAGCACGCGCATCCGCCGTTTTGCAGGCGTGACCACCGTTGTTTCGCTGACGGCCTATCTTTTGAGCGTGATTCAGGGCACCGGCATCCTTATGCAGACAATGACCGGGCTTGATCGGGGCGTGTGCCTCTTGATCGCTTGGGTCTGCATCACCCTGTTCACGTTCTACTCCGGGTCCCGAGGGGTCATCCTGACGGATACCATCATGTTTATTTTCTTTCTGGGTGCCACCATCATCGCCGGGCCGTACGTCTTTGACGCGGCAGGCGGGCTGGGTGACCTGCTGGTCACCTTGGCGCAGAACCCGAACACGCCCCAAGGCATGCTGGATTACCACGGCAATGTGGGCGGCGGGTCGGTCACGGATATTATGTTCTACGCCGTGACCATGGGCATTGTGTGGATGGTCGCCGTGGGCGTGAGTCCGTGGCAGGCAGGGCGCAACCTCATGGCAAAGAACGAGCACGTGACGTTTCGTTCCGGAGCCATGGCCGCTGTGCTGACCATCGTCTTTTCGCTGTATCTCTACCTTATCGCGGTGAGCGTCATCCCCTTGCATCCGGGTATGGCGGAGCCGGAGCGCGTCATCATCTGGGCCGCCTATGAAGTGATGCCCAAGCTGGTGGGCGTTGTGATGCTGACGGGCATCATGGCCGCCGGGCTGTCCTCGGCTTCTACGTTCCTTTCCGTGGTGAGCTTCAGCCTGACCAGCGACGTGTGCAACATGTCCTTCAAGGACGACCGCAGTCAGCTGATGTGGACGCGCATCATTGTGCTGCTGGTGGGCCTTCTTGCCCTTGGGCTGGCGTATTTGAACCTGTCGAGCATCCGCATCATCACATGGTTTGCCAGCACCATTATTGCGGCGTCGTGGGGCTATGTGGCCTTTGCCAGTGTGTGGAGCAAGTCCCTGACCGAGCGCGGGGCCTTCCTCGCCATGGTGGGCGGGTTCTTTGGCTACTTCATCGCCAAGTGCCTGAAGGAGTTTGCCGGGCTGCCCCTTGAGAATCTGTTCGGCCCGTTCTTCATCGGCGTGGCTGTTAGTGTGATTCTGGGCATCCTTGGCTCGCGGGGCCAGCGGCGCAGCGCGGAAGAGGTGGCTTTTCTGCAAAAGCTGCACACCATGCCGCGCGCCGAGCAAAAGGCCAGCGATTACCGCCGCGACAGAATGTACGGCTGGTTCATGATTGGAACCGGAGTCGCGGTGTCGGCGCTTCTCATCGTGTACTGGGCTGTGCCCTACAACGCGCTCCTTGGGCGCGACGTCACGGCAATGCTGCCGTTTTAGCACGTGAACAAAGCGGATTCGTCCGCTTGGAATAGAAACATGAGGGAAGGCTCCCGCCCCCGCGGGAGCTGAACAAGGCGTAACCAACAAACATTTCTTCGGCTCCGCGCCGTACAAGAGGTGAATTATGTCGGAAGACAAGTTTGACGCTATAATAGTAGGTGCTGGCCTTGCTGGGTGTACCAGCGCCTACTTGCTGGCTCAGGCCGGTTTGGAAACACTGGTCATTGAGCGCGGCAACTTCCCCGGCGCAAAGAATATGACCGGTGGCAGACTCTATGGCCACAGCCTCGAAAAGATTTTCCCCGGCTTTGCCGAGGAGGCGCCCATCGAGCGCACCATCGTCCACGAGAAGGTCTCCTTCATGGACGAGACGTCCAGCACCACCATGGACTACGCCTGTCCGCAGTCCGAGAATCCGGCCGAGCGTTCCTACTCCGTGCTGCGTTCCAACTTTGACCAGTGGCTGGCGGGCAAGGCCGAAGAGGCCGGTGCCAGCATCGTCCCCGGCATCCGCGTGGACGACCTCATCGTGCGTGAGGGCAAGGTCTGCGGCGTTGTGGCCGCCGGCGAGGAAATGGAAGCCGACGTGGTCATTCTGGCCGACGGCGTGAACTCCATCCTCGGCGAAAAGCTGGGCATGGTGGACAAGGTGACCCCGCACCACTGCGCAGTGGGCGTGAAGGAAGTTATCGAACTGTCCAAGGAGCAGATTAACGACCGCTTCGGCTGCGCCGATGGCGAAGGCGCTGCATGGCTGTTTGCCGGTATGCCCTCTGACGGCCACATGGGCGGCGGCTTCCTCTACACCAATGAGGACACCATCTCCCTTGGCGTGGTCTTTGGCCTGCACAACATCGAGGCCGCTGGAAAGTCCGTTCCGCAGATGCTGGAGGACTTCAAGAACCATCCCACGGTGAAGCCCCTCGTCGCGGGCGGCAAGCAGGTGGAATACTCCGCCCACGTCGTGCCCGAAGGCGGACAGGACATGCTGCCCAAGATGGTTGGCGACGGCGTACTCATCGCTGGCGACGCCGCTGGCCTGTGCCTGAACGTTGGCTACACCGTGCGCGGCATGGACCTTGCCGTTGCCTCCGGCGAAGCCGCGGCCAAGGCCGTTATTGCCGCCAAGGAGAAGGGCGACTTCAGCGAGGCCGGTCTGGGGACCTACACCGCCGAGCTTGGCGAAAGCTTTGTGATGAAGGACCTGGAGCAGTACAAGAACCTGCCGGGCTTCCTCGACAATCCGCGTATGTTCAACGACTACCCTCAGATGGTCGCTGGCATCATGAAGGACCTCTTCACCATCAACGGTCCTTCCGCACCGCTTCGCAAGAAGGCTCTGCCGCATCTGAAGAAGGTCGGCTTCCTCAACATGATTAAGGACGGCATCAAAGGAGTGAGAGCGATATGAAGAATACAGTCAACGTTGATGTAAAACTCGGCGTGAACAAGTTTTTTGTCGATGAAGGCAACCCGCATATCGAGTTGATTGAGAATCCCGATCCTGCGGAATTCGCCAAGCTCGAAGCGGCCTGCCCCGCTGGCCTCTACAAGCGTGACGACAGCGGCGCGTTCTTCTTCGACTCTGCCGGCTGTCTGGAATGCGGCACCTGCCGCATCCTGTGCGGCAAGACCATCCTGCAGAAGTGGGAATACCCGCAGGGCACCATGGGCGTGGAATTCCGCTTCGGCTAGGACACTTCCCGCAGTGCGCCGAGGCGGGCCGATACGCCCCCCTTTCGGCCGCGTGATCGGGCGCTGCGGATGACTACAGACTGAGGTACCGGCAACGTTTATGCGCGTTGCCGGTACTTTTGCATGGCGCGCCGGGTACGGCCGGCGCGCCATGACAGCGCAACGGGAGAGTGAGCATGACGGACAAGGCAGAAGATAAGCGCTACAGGCAGGCCAACCGCGAGGCCCTGTTGGCCCTTGGCGTGTACGCGCTGTATTTCGTGTGGTGGTACGGGTGCGCTTATGGCCTTGGCGATGGCGACCCCGAGAGCTATTCCTTTATTATGGGACTGCCGGAGTGGTTCTTTTATAGCTGTATTGTCGGTTACCCGCTGGTGGTGCTGGCGCTGTGGCTTGTGGTGCGTTTTTGCTTTGAGGATATGCCGCTGGACGAGGCGGACGCCGAGCCGGGCGACGCCCCCGGCGCAGATGGGAGCACGCCGTCATGACCGGAAACGCCGTCACCATATTGCCCATGGCGCTGTATCTGGCGCTGTCCTTTGCTGTGGCGGTGTGGGGCCGCAAACGCGCCGAGCGTCCGGATTCCGCACAGGGGTTTCTTGAGGATTATTTCATCGGCGGGCGGTCCATGGGCGGGTTTGTCCTCGCTATGACCATTATCGCCAGCTACACCAGCGCCAGCAGCTTTGTGGGCGGTCCGGGTGTGGCGTACCGCCTTGGCCTGAGTTGGGTGCTGCTCGCCATGATTCAGGTTCCGGCAACCTTTTTGACCCTTGGCGTGTTGGGCAAGCGCTTTGCCATTATGGCCCGCAAGACGAACGCTGTGACCCTGACGGATTTTCTGCGCGCAAGGTACCAGAGCGACGCCGTGGTCATCCTGTGCAGTGTGTCGCTTTTGGTGTTCTTCATGGCGGCCATGCTGGCGCAGTTTATCGGCGGCGCGCGTCTGTTTCAGGCGGTAACGGGCTACCCGTACATTGTCGGTCTGGCGCTGTTTGGCGTGTCCGTGGTGCTGTACACCGCAGTTGGCGGCTTTCGCGCCGTGGTACTCACCGACGCCATTCAGGGTGTGGTGATGATGGTGGCGGCGGTGGTGGTGCTGTACGCCGTGGTCCACGCGGGCGGCGGCATGGAGCGGTGCATTGCCGCGCTTCGGGATATTGATCCCGGTCTCGTTACGCCCACAGGTCCTGCCGAGGCCGTGCCCCAGCCGTTTATGCTGTCCTTTTGGATACTGGTCGGCCTTGGCGTGCTGGGCCTGCCGCAGACCACTCACCGGTGCATGGCCTACCGCGACTCCCGCGCCATGCACGACGCCATGATCATCGGTACCCTCATCATTGGATTTATGATTCTGTGCGCACACCTGTCCGGCGCGCTGGGCCGCGCGGTGATTCCCGGACTCCCCGCCGGGGACCTTGCCATGCCCACGCTGATGGTGGAACTGCTGTCACCATTTTGGGCCGGAGTGTTCATCGCCGGGCCGCTGGCGGCTATCATGTCCACGGTGGACTCCATGCTCCTTCTCGCATCGGCGGCCATTGTGAAGGACCTGTACGTCCACTACGGCCTTGGCGGTGACGCCTCGCGCCTGACCTCCGCCAGTCTGAAGCAGAAAAGCCTTATGTCCACCGCCGCCATAGGCGTGGTGGTGTTTGTGGCCGCCATCCAGCCGCCGGACCTGCTGGTGTGGATTAACCTGTTCGCCTTTGGCGGGCTGGAGGCGGTGTTCCTGTGGCCTGTGGTGCTGGGGCTGTACTGGAAGAAGGCCAATGCCGCCGGGGCGGTGGCGTCCATTGTGGTGGGCGTTGGCAGTTTTGTAGCCCTGACCCTTCTCAAGCCGGACATGGGCGGCATGCACGCCATTGTGCCGACGACGTTTGCCGGGCTTGGGGCGTTCATTGTGGGCACCCGCCTTGGCCGCGCGCCACAGCAGGCGTAACGCGCCTGTTTTGGGGTCAAAGCGGCAGCGCGTCTTAGGGCGCAGGTTGGAGACGACTGTGAGCAGGGACGCACCGGAAGGTGCGTCCCTTTTTTGTGTGGGACGGAGAGTCGGCGGCATGCGCCGGGGAACGCTGAGTGGGTGGGCGGGAGCGGCTCTGGTGGTGGCACGGAAAGGTGCGAGGAGAGAGCAGAGCAGAGCGAGGAGCAGGCGCGGCGCTACATGTTGGAGAAGGGGCGCTGGAGGAAGTCGCGTTCTTCCATGGTCAGCAGGGCGCAGAGGTTGTGCCGCATGCGGTAGTGCGCCCGCATATTCTGGTGCACTTCCTGCGCGGTGCCGGAAAAGGAATCCGCAATGCTGGCCTCGGCCTGCTGCTTCCACTGGGACACAAGGCGCGGGTAGATGCCGTATTTGCTGGCCAGCTCGCTGACGCTCAGCGAACCGGACAGCGCCTCAAGGGCTACCTGTGTCTTAAATTCTGCCGTGAAACGGTGCTTTTCGCATGACATGGCTCAGGGTCCTGTGTTTGTCCTCTGCGTGTTACCAAATGCCCTGTGATCGTTGTACCTTCAAAAAAGGGTTGAGGGCAGTCCAGAGTATTTCGAGTAAAACACGATGCGCGGTGTGGGTCAAGGAGTGTGTGGAAATGAGGCGTGTTGTCTTGTGGAAAAAGTGCGTCTGCTGTCCTCGTCGCTGTGAAACATTGTCATGTTACGTGCGTAATGCGCTGCTGTGGGCTGTTTTTCGTGAATTGTGCGTTGTGGAGCATAAGGGGTGACGTCTGTGGGGGGCTGTGGTGCGTCAGGAAATTGGCGCATGGCGGATGTTGTGCTTTGTGGAGGTGGCGCGAATGTGTAGGGAAAGGGCGCGGGAAGAAGGAACGCTGGACTGTTTCGGGCCGAGTGGAAGAAAAGTGAAGTATTGTACCATGCTGGCGAAACAGTAAAGCCGCGCGTGGGCAGGATGAATGGTGAGCGCCGCCGGGGATGGCGTCGCCTTGAGCCTTTATTTGCGCCGGATTGTGGCTGCGAGGGCTTGCGCCGGCGCGCTAGGCGCTTGAGTTGTGGCGTGGTATCCGCTATGGAAGTGCGGAATGAATGAGTATTTGGGTCGGCACTGTTGTGCCGTGCCGAGACCATGGAGAATGGATATGAAAATGATGAAACGTTTGTGTTTGCTTGCCGCTTTGTGCGCGCTGCCCCTGATGCAGGGGTGCGCTGTTGTCGCCGCTGGCGCGGTGGCGGGCGGTGGCACCTATGCCTATGTTACCGGCAATCTTGTCCGGTCGTATAACGCCGACATTGATTCCACCTACGAGGCGACCCTGCGCGCCGCGCGCCGGTTGAACCTGCGCATCGATAAGCGGGTGATCAACCTGAGCTCCGGCTCCGTCAGCGGCACGGATCAGGACCGTTCGTTCTGGATCAGTCTGGACGCCACCAACCCGCACGTGACTGAAGTGTCCGTGCGTGTGGGCATGCTTGGCGATGAGGTGGCCTCGCGCCGCATTCACGAAGCCATCGCCGCCGCGCTGTAGCGCTGGCGCACCGGCAGAGTCTGCTTTTGGCTCCCGCCTCGGTATGAGGTGGGAGCCTTTTGTTTTTCAGGGTGTTGGCTCGCGCCCACCTGCCGTGGCGGGCGTTCGTGCCATGAATATCAATCGGGCTTTCGGCGTCATTTCAGGCGGATGCCACGTAGTGCGCCGCAGGCCGAGCCGTTGGTGGAGGCGTCACAGCGGTTTTCTTCATGATTCCAGAGGAGTAGGGAAATTAGCCGTAACGCCAAGTCCTTGGCGGCATGTGAAAAATGTGTAGATTGCCATTTGTGTAAAAAATGAGCGTAGCAGTGCGGTCTAGTGTCTGTATGAAGGCGCGTAGGGCGTAGCGCCTGCAATCATTGGCGACTTTTTGAAATGTGTTGAGTGGTCGATGGCGTATAGAACATGGCGCAAAAATCGATATTCCGATTTTGCAAAGCCCGATTTTGGGTGAAATGCGGCATGTTTTGCCGAAAATGTAAATCCAAGAAAATGCATGTGGGGGTGTATTGCGGTAACGGCTCAATATAGTGCGCCTTCGCGATTTCGGTACTGCATTTGCTTCGCTCTCCTTACGAAGACGTCCTGCACCAGTGGGAAGTGGAAAGGCGTTTTCAGGCGACACGAGGAGGGCGTGATGGAACACGCAACGCTGAACACCCGGCTGCCGGACCGTGCGGAACTGGATCGGGACAAACGAGTGCCAAAGGCGCACAAGGTGATGCTGGAGGACGTGGAATTCACGGCCAACGCCAAGTACACCATTGGTCTGGCGGTGAAAGAGGTCGCGGCCTACTGCGGCTTGATGCCTCGGGAACTGACGTCCAAGCTCAAGGGACATATGTTCTGGATGGAAGGCACGCAGATTCTCACGATTATTTTTCCTGTGGAAGAGCTGGGCGCGGACATGATGGTGGAGATTCCGCGCGAGCATTGGAGGTTCCGCCATGCGGACGATATGCCTTCGCAGTAGCGTCCATGCGGCGCTAGCGCTCGTAAAGCCCGGCCCTGCCGGGCTTTTTTTGTGCGCGTAGCCCAGTAGCGGCCTGTGGCGGGGGGAGATAGTCGCAGCCCCTGCCACAGGCGAAAAAAGGGGATGAATTCTCCCTCAACTCGCTGTTTTCGTTTGAAAGACTCCTTGGGTTGCGGTAGACAATGGATGTCCGGCTCCCTTTACGGCGAACATGTCAAGGAATCCGTCGCCAGCGCTTTGAATGGCATCGGCTTTCTGGTATTGTCGAGAAGGGTTGTGCTTCAAGCGGCTTTTCCGCTTGTGGACCGGATACAATGAACCGACATGAACGAGGAGTAACAACGTCATGACACGTATGAAAATGAGAGCCTTGCTCATCCTTGCGGTGGCCGGCGTATTCCTGCTCAGCGCGGCAAGTGTTGCCAGCGCGAAGGTAAAGCTTGTGCCCAAGGTCGACAGCTTTGTCATCTTTCAGGACTATTCCGGGTCCATGGCGATGAAGCATCAGGACCTCGGCGAGGAGAAAATCGTCCTTGCCAAGCAGTTCTTGAAGAAGTTCAACGCCGCTGTCCCGAACGAACCCTACGAAGCCCGCCTGACCACCTTTGCCCCGTATAAGGAAATGGTGCAGGGCGACTATGACCGCGACATCATGGGCCGCTCTGTGGAGCACCTGAGCACCGGCTACGACGTCTTTGCCCGCCTGACTCCCATCGGCAAGGGCCTGAGCATGCTGGACGGCTCCATCGCCTCCATGAAGAAGGACGTGGCCGTTATTTTGCTGTCCGATGGCCGCAACAACCTTGGTGTGGACCCGGTTGAGGAAGCCAGAAACCTGTACGCCAAGTACCCCGGTCAACTGTGCATCCACGTGGTGTCCTTTGCCGATGAGGCAGAAGGCCAGCGCACGCTGGACGCCATCGCCGGGCTGAACCCCTGCGCGCAGAACGTTTCCGGCACCGCACTGCTTGAGGACAACGCCGCCATGCAGCAGTTCGTCAAGGACGTGTTCTACGACGAAGTCATGGTGAAGGAGCCGAAGCCCGAACCCGTCATGGAAGAGCCTGACGAGGAAGTCATCCCCCTGCGCGTGAATTTCGACTTTGATTCCTCGCGCATCAAGGAACAGATGGTTCCCATCCTTGACGAGGCCGCAAGCATCATCAAGGACCAGGCCGAAGGCACCATGCGTCTGGAAGGCCATACCTGTAACATCGGCACCGATGAGTACAACATGGGCCTGTCCCTGCGCCGCGCCAATTCCGTGCGCGACTACCTCATCAAGCAGGGCGTGGACGCCAAGCGGCTGAGCGTGAAGGGCTATGGCGAATCCATGCCCAAGTACGACAACACCACGCGTGAAGGCCGCCGCCTGAACCGCCGCGTCGAGATCATCTTCAACAAGTAGACGACCCGGCAAAAAACGACGAATATGACCATGAGCCGCGGGTTTCCTTCTGGGAGGCCCGCGGCTCTGCTCTTGATGATATTGCCCGCTCCAGTTATGTAGGAGGGGTGAAACCAAAACAACGCATTGCATCATCCGTTGGCGGCACGTCCGTCATCCTTCTTGTCGTCGCCATGGCTGTGGCCATTGGCGTGTGGTTTGTGGTGGACATGACCTCTCATGACGCCCCGGATATGCGGCCCAAGGCCGAATCCCCCGCTCCGCCCGATGGCGCGCAGGCCCCCACCGTGCAGGATGATGGCGCCGCCGCGCCTGCGCTAGAGCCGGACGCGCTGGGCGAGTATGCCGATGCGTCCCGCGCGGCGCCCGGAGCGGGCAGACTGCCCGAGACGCCGCAGGAGGCCGCGCCGCCTGTTGCCGCCACACCGTCGCAGCCCGCGGCCAAGGCGGAGCAAACTCCGGCCCCGGCCCAAAAGGTCGCCCGCGCAACGCCCCGCCGCGCGCCCAAGACGTCCGTCCGGATCCCTAAGGGGCCGGTGACTATTGAGAAGGCGGCCCTGCAGTTTGAGTCCTTTGCCAAAAACTGGGTCCAGCGCGTGCAGCGCAACCTGCGCAACCGCGCCAGCAAAATGCAGCTGCGGCACGATGCGGGCGAGTGGGTGGCCTCGTATACCGAGGTGCAGGACGCCAGCCTTGAAACCAAAGTGAAGCCGAGTTCGTCGCGAGTGTGTCCTTACATCGGCGTTTTGCGGTATCATGAATATCACTACGAAGCGCGCGGAACGTCCGAAGACGCCGTGCGCAACGGTCCCTTCACCCCCGTGAAGCGCGTGCGCGTCACGGAGATTTTCCGCTACGACACTGGCCGCTGGATGAATTGACCCTTTTCATGTGTGCGGGCTGGCCGCCGCCACATGGCGCCCCATGGGCGCACTCCCGCGCGGCATGGGCCGTGTGGGATGGATGAGTCAATCCGTTAGCCTGCGGAGTCCTTCATGCCCGGTCTCCTTTTTCCCTCGGCGCAGGGCGATCCCCTCAAGGGGTGCTCCATCGTGTGCGCGGTGACGGATCACTTTCAGCGCGAGCAGAGCGCCCGCGTACTAGGAACGCACGCCCACAACGTTTTTATGGCCGAGACGGGCGAGCAGGCGCTGACCCTGTGCCGCGAACGCGCGCCAGACATCCTGTTTACGGAGGTCAGCCTGCCTGACATGGACGGGCTGGACCTTGCCGCCCGTATCCGTGATGAATTTCCGGATATCCTCATCATCGTGGCCGCGGATGTGGACGACCCGTGGGAAGGCTCCCGCGCGGTGGAGCAGGGCGTGGACGGCGTTCTGCTGCGCCCCATTCTGCCGAATATTCTCATCCACGCCATGCGCAAGGCCTGTCAGGAGCTTGCCACCCGCGCCACCGTGCGCGAAGCGCAGACGACCCTGCGCACCATCCTTGATGCCTACCCCGATTTTGCCGTCATGATTGAGGACGACCGCATCGTCTACGCCAATCAGGCCATGTGCCGCTTTCTTGGTTTTCCCGACTTTGAGGCGCTCCTTGCCGCAGGGCGGGACGTGAGCGAATTCATCATCAGCGAGGACGCCGCGGAGCGCCCGTGGTTCTTTGCCGTACTGGATGACAGCATTGACCACCGCCCTGTGGTGCGCATCCCCCCGCCCGGCGCGCCCGATGCGCCCTTTAGCTTTGTGGCGACGCACAAGCCCTTCCCCATGCCGGATAGGCATCTCATTACCCTGACGGACGTTACGGAGCTTGTGCAGGAAAAGGAGAGTCTGGAGGACCAAGCCTCGCGGGACCCGCTGACCGGGGCGCTGAACAGGCGGCGGTTTGAGACCATGGCCGTGCGCGTTATGCAGTCGTGCGATGTGTCGGCGGAGCCGCTGTCCGTGGTGATGTTTGACGTGGACTACTTTAAGGCGGTGAACGACGAATACGGTCACGATATTGGCGACGCGGTGCTGCGCGCGCTTGTTGACGCTGTGGCGGACAACATCCGCCCGCAGGACCTGCTGGCGCGTTGGGGCGGCGAGGAATTTTTGTTGATGGCGCCGGGCGTGGAGCCTGCGGCGGCGGCCGCCATGGCGGAGCGCCTGCGCGGGCTGGTGGCCGCTATGCGCGTGCCGGGGCTGACGCGGCCATTGACGTGCAGCTTTGGTGTGACCGGTCGGCGCGCTTCGGAGCCGCTGGATGCGCTTATCGCCCGTGTGGACGGTGCGCTGTATGCGGCCAAGGCGCAGGGACGAAACTGTGTTGTCATCGGAGATGGAACGGCTGAACCATCCTGAAGGCACCCGCAATGCGGCGAAATTACTGCACCTGCAGTAGTTGTGCGTCGCTACGCCTTGTCACGATGGCCGGGTTGGCGTATAGGTGCCATTCGTCCTATTTGGAACAAACTTGAGTTTGAAGCATGTGAAGAAATGGAGGAACGATATGAGCGCTGCAGAAAAAATCCATCACATTGGCAAGGCGGCTGGCGCCAAAGCCGCCGCATTTGCGGAACCTGCACCGGAGGCAGTGGAAATCATGAACAAGACGAACCGCGATATGGGCAAGGTTGCCCTGTTTGTTTCCATCATGTCCGTGATTCTGCTTGTGGTCTTCTTCTTTGGCCTCAACCAGAACCTGACCAGCCTGACCCAGAAGGTCAGCGTGATTCCCGGCATCCAGCAGCAGATTGACGGCATTGACGGCAAGATTGCCGGCATGGAGACCGAGCTGACCGAACTGCGGAACCTGCCCGCCAAGACCAAGAACATGGTCGTCGGCACCATGCTGCAGGAAATGGCTCAGAAGGCCGGTTACCTCGGCACCCAGATGGGCGACGATGCCCAGAACGAAAAGCTCCAGCGGGCTATGCAGTTGATGCAGGAAGTGCAGACCGACCTGCAGCCGAAGCAGTAGCCGCGAGGACGGCGCGCCCCGGCGACATGCGCACCCCGTGCGCGTGGCACCTCCGCCGCGGCCCCATCCCGCACGCTTGAGCCAATACGGCGTAAGCAAGGCGGAAGGCATTTGCCTTCCGCCTTTTTTGTATTTGTGCAATACTGGAGGGCATGGTGGTAGGTCTCGCAATCCGGAAGTGATGGTACCTCGGGCAGTTATGGAGAGATTCATCGTGACGCTGACCAGTGGGCGGGTTGTGGAGTTTGAGGGCAAGCTCGTTGCGCGGGCCACGCGCGAAAAGCCGTGGGATGCACGGCGCAGCACGGTGTTTCAGTACGAACTGTACAAAACCGCCGAGGGCCGGCTGGTGCTGGTGCTTGAAACCTACGAGAAAATTCAGGGCAAAAGTTTTGTGCTGAATTTCAACTCGCCCGAGGACGCCAAGCGCTATGTGGGCGAGGATGGCGACGACGAAGTGGTACGGCAGCTTTTCGGCAAAGATGCCGATTAGATGCGTGTGAAAAGGGGAACAAAGAGCGTGTATTGGACGGTCCTTCGGGGCCGTTTTTTTTTGGTGTGCTGCGCAGGCGAACAATAGGGGGACTCGGAAGAGGGCGTCAGCCATGGCGGCTTTTGTCTGTCTGGGGAGTGGAAGGGGAGGGTGTTGGCGTTGTGTTGGGGGGGGCTGGGCTGTTTGTGCTCCGCAGGCTCAAGGGTCGCGGACCCTTGAGAATCCCGAGTGCGCCCATGACGGGTGCGTGTGGATAGGACAGTCGTCACCCCTGACGGCTCTCGTCCGTGTGGGTGTTTTTTGGGGCGATGTTTTTTTGGGGGGGATGTGGCGGATGGTGAGGGCTGGGGCAGAAGAAAACGCCCCGCACGTGAGAGTATGCGGGGCGTTTGGGGTGCGGGGGTGGTGCGGGGTCAGCCGCCGGGGAAGATCATTTTGCCGCTTTCGGACAGGTCGTAGCCGGTGAGGGCTTCGGCGAGGGATTTGAATTCCTCGTCCGCCAGCATGTTCAGGAATTGCTGGACGGGCTTGTCAAAGAAGCGGTCCTTGGGGATGAGCAGGTCAAAGCGCTCCCAGCCGACGTGCAGGGTTTCAAGGCCCAGCAGGCCAGCCACGGCGCTAATGCCGGGGCCGCATTCTGCGCGGCCTGCCAGCACCTCCAGCCCAACGTCCATATGGCGGGCGCATTCGTTCTCGTAGCCTTTGATGGTGGCGGAGACCGCGCCGGCGTCCTGCAGCAGTCTGTCAAAGAGCAGACGCGTGCCGGTGCCGAGGGGGCGGTTGGCTACGCTGAGCTTTTTGTCCACGATGTCCTGCACGGATGCGACGCCCTTGGGGTTGCCGGCGGGCAGGTAGATGACCTGTTCGCGGCGGCAGAAGTTGACCACGGCGGGCAGCTCGTGCAGCTCTTCCGCCGCGTAGGAGAAGTTGTATTCCTCGCTGTTTTCCTCGGCCAAGTGGCTGGAGGCCATATGGCATGCCCCGCGCCGCAGGGCCTTGATGCCGCCAAGGCTGCCCATGTTGCCGAACACGGCGACCTCGTCGGGGAAGCGCTTCATGTACAGGGACAGGGCGCGCTCCAGGAGCAAATCGTTGGACCCGGCGACAACCAACAGGCCGTCAAGGGAGCCGCTTTGGACCTTGGCCGGGTAGTTTATGGTTTTGCTTTCCACCCATTGCTCCACGAGGTGGCTTGGGAACAGCCACTTTCCCGTGACCTTCGAGGCGGGCAGGCCCTTCTCGGAGATGAGGGAGTAGATCATCTTCTCGTTCACGCCGAGGAATTGGGCGACTTCTTTGGTGGAGAGGAGCTTTTTCATGACTCGTATCCTTATGCTGGCGGGTGGTGTCCCTGCGGAATTGTTGCGTAATCAGTCAGCCGGGAGTGTAGCGGGAACCGCAGGCCAAGGCAACACCACCCCGGTGGCGGCGTGCCCTTCCCTGTGCGCGGGGCAGGGGGCGGCTGTGGGCCGAGATTTCTTGACCCCGGAAGGGGATGTGCTATTTTCCACCCCGCCGGAGATATGGCGGGTACCATGCCCCGCCGTGAACAAAGTGGGAAGAGAGTGAAATACACATCGTGCGTGACGGCGCTCGTCATCGCCCTGTGCCTGTCGCTGGCTGGATGCGGCAGCAGCGGCCATGGCGACGCCCAAGACAGGACCAAACAGGGCGTGACGGAGACGGAGGTCCGTGTCGGGACCTCGCTGTCGCTGTCCGGTCATGCCGGGTCCTTTGGCCGCCGCATGCTGCGCGGCGTGCAGTGCTACCTGCAGCATATCAATGCGCAGGGGGGCGTCCATGGGCGCGCCATCCGCCTTGTGCCCTACGACGACCAATATTCCCCCGCCCTGTGCGTGAGCAATACGCAAAAGCTCATCATCAGCGACGAGGTCTTCTGTCTGTTCAGCTATATGGGCACGGCCACCACCGTAAAGGTCATCCCCCTTGTGCAGGAGGCGCGGATTCCCTTTGTTGCCATGCTTACCGGAGCAAACCTGCTCCGCGAGCCGTTCCACCCCTATATCATCAACGTTCGACCCTCGTACTATCAGGAGACCGAAGAGATCGTCCGCCGCCTTGTGGATGAGCTTGACGTGACCAAGGTCGCCGTTTTGTATCAGTACGACGCCTACGGCTTTGACGGGCTTAAAGGCACGGAATTCGCCCTGCGTGAGCACGGACTGCGGCCTGTGGCGCGCGGCACCTACGCCCGAGGCACCCTCAAGGTTCGCGACGCTGTGGACCGCATTGCGGCGTCCGGAGCGGAGGCTGTGGTGATGGTGGGCACGGCAGAGCCGTGCGCACGCTTTATCGAGCTGTGCCGCGAGCGGGGGTTTACGCCCATGTTCCACGCGCTGTCCTTTGTGGGCGCGGAGGCGCTGTCCCGCTACTTGGACGGCAAAACGCAAGGGGTGTTTGCATCCCTTGTGGTGCCGCCGCCCAGTGCGCCGGGCGCGCAGCAGCGCTTTGCCGCTGTTCAGGAATATGTGCAGTTGCTTAAGGAGTATGCCCCGGAGGCGGAGCCGGATTCCGTGGGGCTGGAAGGCTTCATCAACGCCAAGGTGCTGGTGGAGGCCCTGCAGCGGGCAGGGCGCGAGCTAGATCGCCCGGCCTTTATCAAGGCTGTGCAGTCCATCCGCGCTAAGGATATCGGCATCGGGACGCCACTGTCGTACAGCATTGTGGACCATCAGGGGCTGGACCATGTGTTCATGACCCGCTTTGTCGATGGTCACCCCGCCATCATCACCGATTGGGACCGCCTGCGCGAGCAGTTGCGGCGCACGGAGAGCACCCAGTAACGCCCACCTGCCGCGCCACAAGGCGGGAAAAACGCCCATGAAACAATTTCGCAATATCAGCCTGAAGAATAAGATTTATTTCTCCATCCTCGCGGTGATTATGCTCATCAGTGCGGCCATTGCGCTTTTGGCGCGCGGCATTTTGCTGGAGAGCCTCACCTCGGAGCTGGAGAACCGCGGCGTCGCCATTGCCGAGTCCATTGCGGACCGGGGCAGCGGTTTTGTGCTGGATGACGACCGCCCCAACCTGACGGCGCTGCTGTTTGATATCAGCCTGCTGGGCGAGCGGCGGGACTTGGTCTCCTACGCCTTTGTGGAGGATAAGGACGGCGAGGTGCTGGCGCATACGTTTGTCCAGCCGTTCCCGGATGTGCTGCGGCGTATGGCCGTGGCCGGTGGCGGCGGCGGTGAGGGCGGTCCCAGCGTGCGGCAAGTGACGGTGACGGGGCAGAAGGCGCTGGATATTGCCGTGCCCATGCTGGAGGGCATCTACCGCGTGGCAACCGTGCACGTGGGCCTGAACAAGCAGCATATCGATACCCTTGTCGGCCGCCTGCGCATTATGTTCCTCGGCTTCATCACCTTGGTGTGTACCATCATCTTTTGGATAAGCCACCGCATCTCCAGCTACATCACCCTGCCGGTGACCAAGCTCATCGAGATGTCCGACGAAATTTCCAAGGGCAACCTGAACTTTAAGCTGGACCTTGGCTCCCAGTACGCGGACTTGCTGTCCGATCAAGGCCGTTTTGAGCGGTGCCCGGCCTACCACAACTCCGACCTGCCGTGCTGGCATGTGGATAAGACCATGGGGCCGGTGTCCCCGGACAGCCCGCCGCCCGCCAAGCCGTCCTACTGCCGCGAGTGCGTTATCCGCCACAAGCAGATTGGCGACGAGGTGCTCCAGCTTGCGGACTCCTTTGTGTACATGGTGCGCTCCATCCGCCTGTACAGGAACCGCCTGCGCGAGTCCGAGGCCAAGTACCGCTCCCTGTTCGATGCCGGGCCGGATCCGGTGTTTGTGGTGGACGCCGAAACGCTGGACATCCTCGACGTGAACCAGCGCTGCGAGGAAGTCTACGGCTACACCACGCGCGAACTCCTGACTATGCGCTTTGACCATCTGGAGGACGTGGACGGACAGGACTCCCTGCGCAGCTTTGCCCGTGGCGAGCGCGCCGGGGGGCGCATCCTGTACCCCAAAACCCTGCACCGCCGTAAGGATGGCGAGCCTGTGTACGTGAATATGCACGCCTGCGAGAGCGCCTATGGCGACCGCGCGGCCATTGTGGTTTCGGCCACGGACATCACGGACATTGTGGAAAAGGACGCCCAGCTCGTGCAGGCCAGCAAAATGACCACCCTTGGCGAGATGTCGGCAGGCATCGCCCATGAGCTGAACCAGCCGCTCAATGCCATCCGCATGGGCAGTGATTACCTCGCCATGATGACGGAAATCGGCAAGGACATTCCGGAGAAGGACCTGCGGCAGGTCACAGGCGAGATTGGGACCCAGATTGAGCGCGCCACGGACATCGTGAATACGCTGCGCCAGTTTGGGCGCAAGTCGGAGCTGACGCCGGAGCGGCTGAACCTGAACGACCCGGTGCAGTCCGTACTCAAAATCATTTCGCACCAGTTGAAGTTGCAGAATATTACCGTTCATCTGGACCTGTCCGAGGATTTGCCGCCTGTGCAGGCCCACGGGAACAGGCTCCAGCAGGTGTTCTTTAACCTCATCTCCAATGCGCGCGACGCCATCAATATGTGGTCCGAGAAGGACGGCGACCCGGACGACCGCGTTATTTCCATCACCACATTCACCACGCAGGAAGACGTTGCCATTCAGGTGTCCGACACGGGCGCCGGCATCAATCCCGCGCAACTGGACAAGATTTTCGAGCCCTTCTTCACCACCAAGGAGACAGGGCAGGGCATGGGCCTCGGGCTTGCGATTTCGTATGGAATCGTGAAAGATTACCGGGGAAATATATCCGTAGATTCGCAGGTTGGCGCGGGCACCACCTTTACGGTGCGCTTCCCGGCCGCCACCTGATTGCACGCAAGGATTCGTATGAACAAGATACTGGTCATCGACGACGAAAAGCCCACACTGTCCATGTTTGAGTTGTTCCTTGGGGCCTATGGCTACGAGGTGCTCACCGCCGAAAGCGGCGAGGAGGGGCTGGAGGTGTTCACCGCCCAGCGCCCGGCCATCGTCCTGACGGACATCAAAATGCCCGGTATGGACGGGCTGGACGTGCTGCGCCGCATTAAGGAAGTGGACCATCAGACCGAGGTCATCGTCATCACCGGCCACGGTGACATGGACACCGCCATCCAGGCGCTGAACCTCAACGCCACGGACTTCATCAACAAGCCCATTCAGAAAAATGACCTTGATGCCGCCCTCAAACGTGCCAACGAACGGTTGCAGTTGCTGCGCGACAAGGTGGACGAAATTGCCTCGCACAGGGCGGAAGAGGTTGCCGTTATCGAGATAAAGGGCAACATCACTTCCAGTTCAGAGCCGTTCCTGATAGCACAGTATGAGGACGCGCTTTCGTCTGCAGGCGGCATTGTCCTGCACTTTGACGAGAATTCGTCCATCAACGGCGCAGGCATCGCCGTGCTTATCCAGTTGCTGACGGAAAGCGAGGAAAAGGGCACGCCCGTTGCCATCGCCGGACTGTCTGAAAACTTCCGCAAGGTGTTCGACATGGTCGGCATCACGCGGTTTGCCACAATTTACGACACAGAAGAGGATGCCATCAGCGCCCTGACGTAGTGCTCCTCTCACGGAGGGAAAAGACGTAATGAAGCCTGCACACTCCCGACGCCGTCTCAGCGCCGCGTGGCTTAGCCTCGTGCTCACCGTTTTTTGTGCCGCTGGCGCATGGGCGGCAGACCTGCCCGCCAAGGGCGATTCCCTCTCAGACATCAGTTTTACAGCGCCGAAGCAGGCCGGGGACCGTGAGGCCCTTGGCCTGCCCGGCGCATCCCCCTTCACCTTGGCCGACATTGACGCAGGCCTCATCATGATTGAGGTCATCGGTGTGTACTGTCCTATCTGCCACGACCAAGCCCCGACCCTGCGCACGCTCTACAGCGCCCTGACGCGTGATGCGGCGCTGTCCAAGCAGGTGCGCCTGTTTGCCCTTGCCAGTGGTGCCACGGACATGGAAATCGCCTTTGTCCGCAAGGAGCACCGCGCCGAGTACCCCATCGTCCCGGACGTGGACTATACGGTGCACAAGCAGCTTGGCGAACCGGGTACGCCGTTCACCATTCTGGCCCGTCCTGACGGAACCGTGCTGTACACGCATATGGGTCGCATTGAGGACGCCGACGCGTTTTTGGACACTATCCGCTCCTTTGTGAAGGAGTAGGACATGGACGAGGACCCGGCATCCCGCAGGCGTACGCCGCCCCCACCACCCACGGAAGACCGCAAGCTGGCCTACATGCGCGGGCTGTACGATACGGCGCGGGCGTTGGTCCCCTTGGCGGATATGCCCAAGATGGCGTCTGTGTTCCTGACGCGGAGCATGGAGGTGCTGGGCGTCAGCCACGGGGCGGTGCTGTTCGTGGATGAGGAGCGCGGCGCGGATATGCTTGTGACGCAGGGCTTTTCGCCCGATCAACGCTCCGCACTGGAAAAGGATAGAGCGGCCCTTGTAGGGCATGTGCGTGGTATTGGCGCTTTTCCCGGCGAGGATGTGCGGCAGGGCAGTTGCCGTGACGTGACCATGCCCCTGCCGCGTGGGGTCTGCCTTGTGTCCACATGGACGGGACCGGGGGAGACCGTGGGCCTTATCGCCCTCGGGACGCCGGAGTCCGGACGCGATCATGACGCCGGGGACGCCGAGTTTCTGCGGAGCCTGTCCGTCATTCTTGCCGGTTCCCTTGAGCGCGCGCTTCAGCGGCGCATCATCACGGACCTGAACCAAGCCCTGACCGAGCGCAACCAAAAGCTCACCACCCAGAACGAGGAACTCCAGCAGCTACTCAATGACGTGAGCGCCTGCCGCGTGGAGGTGGACAACATTGCCGAATCGCGCGAGCGCATCCTGACCGCGGTGCGGCGCGAGGTGTCGCGCCTTGGGCAGGTGCGGCTGATGGATTTTGTGTTCATCATCCTGCTGTCGTTCCTTGTGGGGGCGCTGTTTAACCAGTACAGCCCAAACAAGGTGGAGCTTGTGCCTCAGAGCCTCTTGCGGGCCGAGGCCGAGCATGTGGAGGTGGAGCGCGCATTCCAGCGTCTTGAGGACGGGGTGATGTTCGTGGACGCCCGCCCGGCGGAGCTGTACCGCAAGGGGCACGTGCGCGGCGCGGTCAATGCGCCGTCGAATCTCTTCGACTTTGTGTACGCCATGCGCTTTGCGTCCCTTGACAGGGAGCGGGAGATCATTGTGTACGGCCACACGGTGAGCCGCCCCTATGATGAAGATGTCGCCTACTGGCTGACGGAGAAAGGGTTCACCAACGTTCGCGTCATGGCCGAGGGCATGGCCCTGTGGCGCGAGAAGGGCTACCCGGTGGGACCATGAGCATCTGGACGTGCCTTGCGCATTCGCGCCTCAACGCCTTGCTGGCGGTGGCCTTTCGTTTGTATCTTGGCGGGCTGTTCATCTACGCCAGCATTTATAAAATCACCTATCCGGCGGTGTTCGCCGAATCCATCGCCAACTATCAGATTGTGCCGTACGCCCTTGTTGGGGTGATGGCCGTGGTGTTGCCGTGGGTTGAGCTTCTGTGCGGCATCCTGCTCATTGTGGGAGTGCGTTCGCGCTCCGCGTGCGCTTTTATCTGCGCGATGCTGGTCATGTTCCTTTCCGCTGTGGTGTGGGTGCTGGTGGCGGATATCCCCGTTGGCTGCGGCTGTTTTCACAGTCAGGAGGATCCCATAAGCTGGTTGACGGCCCTGCGCGATGCGGGCTGGCTTGCCATGGCGGTGCATGTCTTTTTCTTTGATTCCCTCTTTCATCTGGAGAACCGGTTTTCGTGGACGCTGGAGGAGCTGTCATGAAGTGGGGCGCTCGCTTGACCCTGCGGTGGTGCGTTGTGGCGCTGTGTTTCGCCGTGTTTGCCCTTGCCGGATGCCAGCAGACGGACGACGTGTCCGGGCGGTATGTGGCGCAGGCCCAAAGTGGCGAGGTGCTGCTGGTCCTTGATGAGGGCGGGCGCGGCACATGGGCCACAGATGAGGAGGACATCGCCTTCACATGGGAGCGCCGCGGCGACGAGGTGTGGCTGCACACGCGCGGTGGCGGTGTGCTTGTCGGCACGCTGTCTGCCGGGGGCGGCATTGTTATGCCGATGCCGGGCGTTGGCGAGGTGGTGTTCTCGCGCGAGCGGCCTTAGCTGGCTTGCGCGTGATTCAGGTTTCTTCCTTTTGCGTTACGGCGCGCTGCGGGCTTTGCCGCGCGCATCCAGCCCCGGCCTTGTGATGCGCCTGCGGGAGGCGTTTTCGCGGTGGACAGGCCGCACGCTTTTCCACGCATGGCGACGGCGGGCGAACGCGGCGTTCTTCTTCCCGCGCTGCTGTTTCGGCGAGTATAAGGAAAAAGGCGGCCCGGACTGTGTCCGGGCCGCCTGTGTTTTGCGCCGCGTTTCGCGTGCGGGCTAGGAGATGTTCTTCAGCGGTGAGAACAGCTTGGCGAACATCTGCTTTCTGTTCATGCCACCGGGGGTATGCGCCCCGGCGTCGGCCATCATGAAGTCATGATACAGCATGGCGTCTTCCTCAATGAGGTAGATGACGTTCACGTCGTCCGGGTCCACAAGGGCGGCCTTGGGCTTGGTCTTTTTGACCTTGGCCAGACGCTCCTGGGCGAGTTCCAGCATGTCTTCGCGGTCGCCAAAGTTCATGGTGCCGGTAGGACAGACCTGAACACAGGCCGGGAGCAAGCCGTTATGGACGCGGTCGATGCAGAAGTCGCACTTGGCCATCAGGCCCGTTTCGGTATCGAAGCGGGGGATGTTGTACGGGCAGGCGAACTGCACCTCTTCCTTTTCCATGTCGTCAAAGGCGGCAAGGCGGTCCGTGAAGAGCACGGCTCCGGTTTCGGAGTCGCGCAGGATGGCCTTTTCGTCGTAGGCATCGGCCACTTCCTTACAGGGAGCGATGATGCAATGACGGCACTGTTCGGGGAAGAACAGCCACTTGAGTTTGCCGTCAACGATATGCTCGTTGAAGCGGACCAGCTTGTAGGTGTGCACCGACAGGTCCGCCGGGTTTTGGTGCGAGCCGTAGTTGTGCGTTTCCTCGGCAGGCAGCTTGTGCCACTGCTTGCACGCGACCTGACATCCACGGCATGCCGTGCAGCGGGTGAGGTCGATGAAGAATGTCTTGTCCATTCTAATCCTCCTGTGCCTTGCGCACGTTGACCATGAACGCCTTCGTTTCGGGGATGCCCGTATTGGGGTCGCCGACGGAGGGCGAAAGCAGGTTCGCCGCGTCGCCGCCGTTCTTCGGGAACACCCAGCCGAAGTGCCACGGGATGCCGACCTGATGGACGGTGTTGCCCATCACCTCAAACGGCTTCACGCGGGGCGTCACGATGGCGATGGCCCACAGCTTGCCGCGGGCACTTTCGACATAGACCTTCTCACCGTTCTCAATGCCGCGCATTTTGGCCAGCTCGGGGCTGATTTCGCAGAACATCTGCGGCTCGGCCTCGATGAGCCACGGGGTGAAGCGCGTCATGACGCCACTCTGCCAGTGTTCGGTCACACGGTAGGTGGAGCAGACGAAGGGGTACCTCGGGTCGCAGACGGCTTTGTATTCGTCAGCGAACTGCAGGGCCGTGGGGTTGTGGAGCTGGCCGGAGAACGGATGCTTGGAGATCGGGCACTCCAGCGGCTCGTAGTATTCGGGGAACGGACCGTCCGCACGGCCCGGACCGAAGATGTGGCCATGGCCCTGCGGCTTCATGATGAAGGCGTACTTGGTGCCGGGCTTCCAGCCACCGTCGGGCACGTCGCCAACCCATTTGTCGCCGGTCCACTGGATGACGGGCTTCTTGGGCGCGTAGGGGCGGCCCTTCAGGTCCACGGAGGCGCGGTTGTAGATGATGCGGCGGTTGACCGGCCAGCACCATGCCCAGTTGGGGTACAGACCAATCATGGCCTGTTCCGGCGTTTGGGTCTTGTCGCGGCGGGCGGCCATGTTGCCCTTGTCCGTGTAGGACTGGCAGTACAGCCAGTTGCCGGAGCTGGTGGAACCGTCGTCCTGCAGGTAGGCGAAGCTCGGGACCAGTTGGCCCTTCTTGAACTTCTTGCCCTTCACCTCAACGTCCTTCAGGAAGTAGCCGTTGATGAGCTTGGCGACGGCGTGCGGGTCAAACTTGCCGTGGGCGCCGCCCCACTGGTGGATGCCAAGGCCAAGGATGGGATGCACAAAGGTGCCGCCTTCCTCAGCGTACAGCTCGCGGACCTTCTCCATGAGTTCGACGATGATTTCGCCGTCGGGCATGGTGTTGCCCCAGGGCTTGGGGCCCTGATAGCGCCACTGCATCCAGCGGCCGGAGTTGGTGATGGAGCCTTCCTTCTCAATGGAGACGGCGCAGGGCAGGAAGAAGACCTCGGTCTTCACCTTTTTCGGGTCCATGCCCGGACCCTTCCAGAAGCTGCCGGTCTCATTGTCGAAGATGTTGACGTTGACCATCCAGTCCAGCTCGGCCATGGCCTGTCTGGTCTTATTGGAGTTGGCACCGCCACAGGCCGGATTCTGGCCCCAGGCGAAGAAGCCCTTGAAGGTGCCGTTACTCATTTCCTCAAAGAGGTTGAGCCAGGAGTAGTTTTTGCCGTCGTCGCACTTGGGCAGCCACTCGTAGCCCGTATCGGCGGAGGCCGAGGGGTACATGGATTTGATGAAGCTGGTCATGTACTTGGGATAGTTCTGCCACCACGCGGCGCTTTTGGGGTCCTGTGCGCCGGTCAGATGCGGCGCGGCCTTGGTGGTGTTGTACTTGTCCAGCGAGTCCATGGACGCTGTGGGAATGCCGAGGTAGCCCGGCAGGATGTGCCACAGCAGGCACTGGTCTGTGGAGCCCTGCACGTTGGATTCGCCGCGCAGTGCGTTTACGCCGCCGCCAGCCACGCCAATGTTGCCCAGCAGCAGCTGAACGATGGCCATGGCGCGGATGTTCTGCACGCCCACGGTGTGCTGGGTCCAGCCCATGGCGTACATGATGGTGGCGGATTTATCAGGTTTGCCTGTGGCCGCGTAGGCCTTGTAGACGGACAGGATGTCGTCCTTGGGCGTGCCGGTAATTCTGGTGACCTTGTCCAGCGTGTAGCGGCGGTAGTGCTTTTTCAGCAACTGGAACACGCAGCGCGGATGCTGGAGGGACTCGTCCTTCTTGGGAACGCCTTCGGACTCGTACTCGAAGTTCCACGAGCTTTTGTCGTAGGAGCCTTCGCCGTCGAAGCCGGAGAAGAGACCGTCGTTGAACGAGAAGTCCTTGCGGACGATGAACGAGGCGTTGGTGTAGTTGACGAGGTACTCGCGGAAGTACAGGTCATTGTCGAGGATGTACTTGATGAGGCCGCCCAGGAATCCGATGTCGGAGCCCGACCGGATGGGGGCGTAGATGTCGGCCTTGGAGGACGTTCTGGTGAACCTGGGGTCCACATGGATGAGCTTTGCGCCCCTGTCCCTGGCCTTCAGCACCCACTTAAAGGAGATGGGGTGGTTTTCGGCAGCGTTGCTGCCCATGATAAGCACACAATCACTGTTCTGGATGTCGATCCAGTGATTGGTCATCGCGCCGCGTCCGAACGACTCTGCCAGAGCCGCAACAGTGGCGCTGTGTCAAATACGCGCCTGATGCTCTATCCACACCAGGCCGAGGGAGCGCAGGAACGACTGGTAGGCCCAGCATTCCTCGTTGTCGAGAGCGGCGGAGCCAACGGAGGCGATGTTGTCGCAGCGGTTGACGCGCTGGCCCTTGTCGTTGACTTCGGTAAAGGCGGCGTCGCGGGTGTCCTTGATGCGTCTGGCGATGCGCGTGAGCGCCCAGTCCCAGCTCTTTACTTCCCACTTGTCGCTGTAGGGAGCGCGGTACAGGACATTTTTTTCGCGGCGGTCGTTTTCGGCAAGGGCCCAAACGGAAGCGCCCTTGGCGCACAGTGCGCCTTCGTTGACGGGGTGGTCCGGGTCGCCTTCAACGTTGATGGCACGTTGGCTCATGGTGTCCGTGTGGACGATGAGTCCGCAACCCACAGCACAGTAGCAGCAGACGGAGGTTGTTTGCTTGGCCCAGCTCGTCTTCAGGAGCTGTGCTCTCGCCTTGGTGGGCGCAAGGGATACGCCCAAGCCGCCAAACGCAGTGGCGGCGGTTCCCACGGCGGAGAGTTTCAGAAACTCTCTGCGTTTCATGGATATTCTCCTTGTTTGTGATGAAAGCGGTCTAACGGCCTCTGATTTCCCTCGAAAGTTCGAGGAGCAGCGCGTAGCCCGACGGGGCGGGAACGCAGCGCACGGTGGGTACCGTGGGCGAAGCGGGCTTCGTCCACTGCCACCGGTGCGGAGCCAGCAGGCTGGCCCGCGCTGCGACCGGACTCAGGTCGAGTCCAAGCCCCGCGAAGGGTATCGCAGTCGGGCAGGCTGTTTTCATGGCGTTTACCTCCTTTCGTAGTGAATAGCGTGCAACCCGTGATGGATTTACACCTCTATCAACCTATATAAGGTATGCCGATTGGGAGCAACGGAAAACGGACTTGGTTACGGTTCTACACCGCAAAGGGATGAAAAGAGACGAAAAAGCCGCGCCATGAGCGAGTCATGACGCGGCCTGTGGATGTTGCGAAATATCAGTCGGTTGGGACAAAGTCGCACAAAAAGCCGGTGAGGATGGGAAAAAGGTCCTTCCCGCGGGAGTTGTAGCGCAGTTCCAGCTCCTTGAGATAGAGCGGAAAACGCTGTGGCGTCACCCCGTGGAATTTGGTCAGGCGCGAGCTGACAAACTGCCAAAAGCCGAGGTTTTCCTCGTCAATGGGCAGGCCGCGCGGTCCGGGCTTGAAGTAGTCCGCCGCCGGGTCGTTGCCCACACAGCAGATGAGCGTGTCGTAGCGCTGGTAGCGGTCGGTGTAGACCACGTTGCCAAGGCGCACGGTCTTCAGCTGGAAGCTGAGGCTGAAGTGGAGCACGGTTTCAATATCGAAGCCGGGGATAAGGTCCACAAACGCCCACGTGCCGCGGTCCATAATGCCGAACACGGGCGTGGGCTGCGGGCCGTCCTGCGCGGCGCCTGCGGTGGGCGCCTTGAACATTCTGCCACTGAGGGACAGCTCCAGCGGGGAGCCTTTGCCCAGCAGCTGTTTGGCGTCCAGCGCGTGGGCGATGATGGCAAAGCGCAGGGTGGCCATGGCCTTATAGGCCGTGTTGTACGAGATGCCCAGTTCCTTGGCGGCGGTGCGCGCCGTTGTCTCGTCCTCAAAAAGCCGGATGAGGCGCAGCCACTCCACGCAGGTGAGGTTGCAGTTGTTGACCCAGCGGCCGCTGAAGTCGTGGAACGTGTAGCGGCAGCGGGCACACCTGCGGCGGCCATTCTTGAGCCGGTAGTTGCGGCGGCTGCGGCAGCGCGGGCAGAAGCGCTGGTGGTTCTTCCAGCAGAACTTGAGCAGATAGCGCCGTGCCGCGGCCTCGTCGCGGGTGATGTCGTCAAATGTCGCGGAATCCATTCGTACCTGTCGTCTTGTGCTGCTGTCGGTTTCTGGCCGCTGGTCCCGGTGTTGGACCCCGGCCACGGGGCGTCCCCGCGCAGGGCGGCGGGGTTGGGCGGGGAGGACCGGGCAGGACGGACCATCCACAGCGCCGAATCAGAAAAAACAGTGGCGGGGCCGCTGGCCGTGGCTGCGGCCCCGCCGTCAATATGCGCGTGGCGCGTGGGTCAGCCTCCGATGGAGGACATGACCTTGGAACAGACCGAGTTGCCTTGCAGGTGTTCCAGAAGTTTGTAGCCAAGGGGCTTACTGAGGGTGGCGCGCGTCATAACGCGCAGCAGGGCCTCGTCATCCAGCTTGGGCGAACGCAAAATGGGGCGCAGGCGGTATTCCTTGTCCGAAAAAAGGCACGTACGGAGCCTGCCGTCGGAGGTGATGCGCAGACGGTTGCAGGTGTCGCAGAAGTGGTCGGACAGGGCGGAGATAACGCCAAGGCGGCCCGTGCCGCCGTCAATGGAATACAGCCGGGCCGGGCCGTCGGTATCCGCGTGGCGCTCGATGGGCGTCAGGTCCGCTTCCTCGCGGGCGCGGTCCAGAATATCGCTGGCGGGCAGGGTGTATTCGCGCTTCCAGTGCGAGCAGCCGCCAATGGGCATAAACTCGATAAAGCGGACGTCCACAGGATAGTCGCGGGCAAAGCGCGTAAACGCGCCGATTTCGTCGTCGTTGACGCCCTTCATGGCGACGGCGTTGATTTTTACCGTCAGGCCGTAGTGCAGGCAGTCCTCAATGGCGCGCATGACGCGGTCGTGAAAGTCGCGGCCCGTGATTTTGGTAAAGCGGTCGCGGTTTAGCGTGTCCAGCGAGATATTGATGCGCTGCACGCCAAGGTGCTTGAGCGCCGGAATCTTGCCGCCCAGCAAAGTGCCGTTGGTGGTGACGCGGACGTCCAGCTCCGGGCATTCTTCCTTGAGCATGCCAAGAAAGGCCAGAAAGTCCTTCCGGACAAAAGGTTCGCCACCGGTCAGGCGCAGCTTGCGCACCTGCATGGTCTGGGCGGCCTTCACCAGCCGGAGCATTTCCTCGTAGCTGAGAATATGCTCGTGGTCGATGAAGCTTTCCGCACAGTCCGTGCGGCAGTAGAAACACTTGAGGTTGCAGCGGTCCGTTACCGAAAGCCGGATATAGCTGACGTAACGCCCGTGGCTGTCGGTGATCATTCAAGCTCTCCCGCGATGGAGTGGCCGTTTAGGGCGCGGGTGACGGCTTTGTTCAGCATGCGCCCGGTCATCAGGCCGTCATGGTCCGTGGACATTTCGCCTTTTCGGTTCAGCACCCACGTTTTGGGGATGACCTTGATATCGTACTTCCGGGCCACGGATTCCTCAGCGATATAGACGGGATAGTTGATGCCTTTCTCCTGCATGGTCTTTGTGAGCATGGCGTGGTCGAAGTCAAGGGAGACGCCAACCATGTATACGTCGTCTTCTGGCTGCGCCTCACGCATGGCGATGAATTCGGGAAGCTCCGTCATGCAGGGCGCGCACCACGATGCCCAGAAGTTGACCACCACAACGCGGCCTTTGGCTTCGTGGATGAGCTGTTGCAATCCCTTGGCGGAAATGGCCGCAGGCGTCTTTGCCATGGCGGCGGAAGCCGCAATCATCACAAGTGCGAGGGCCAGAAGAAAATGTGTCGCTCCAGACGTGACAGTTGTCAATACGCTTGTTGATTTCATCGGTTATCCTGTGTCCGTTCCACTTGCCGCAGCATGGCAAGGTCGGCGGGGAAGTTTATATTGAAAAAGACCCCCGCATTCTCTCTGGAATAGGGGACATGGTGCCGTAAATGCTCCGGAATCGCACGGGTGAGTTTGTAGCTTTGGCGCGAGATGGAGTCCTCGAACAGCGGAATTGCTGCCGGAGTGTAGATGGAGACGAGGGATTCAATATACCCGGTCTCCTGTTGGCGGAAGGTTGTCATGACGGTGTCCGCCGGCGCTTTGGCGTGCGCGCGCACCAAGGTGTGCACCGTGGCAATGTCCAGCAGCGGCAGGTCGCAGGCCAACACCAGCAGCGGCGCATTGAGTCTGCGCAGGCAGGTCAGGATGCCGCCCATGGGGCCAATGCCGGGGATGTCGTCCGCCAGCCACGGGGCGTGTATTTCAAACTCCTCGGGGTTGCGGCCCGAGACATACACCTCGCCGCAGAAGTGCCCGGCAAGGTCCAGCATGCGCATGAGCATGATTTTGCCGGAGTACCACAGGCAGACCTTGTCCGTCCCAAGGCGGGTGCTTTTGCCTCCCGCAAGGACCAATCCGTAGGGAAGACGTGTCGGCATAGGTTAGCCCTTGCGCCGCGCCGGGTCGTCGAATCGTCCGCGCGGGTCGGTAAAGACGGTGAAGCGTATCTCGCGGGCAAAACCGGCAAGGGTCATGCCTGCCTCGCGCGCCGTGGCAACGCCCGATGTTGTGACTGCGCTGCGGCTGACCATGGCGGAAAAGCCCGCCTGTACGGCCTTGCGGACAAGGGACGTTGTGGCGCGTGCCGAGACGAAGAGCATCAACCCCGCAAGGGGGCGGCCCTTTTCCACGGACCAGCCCGCCAGCCTGTCTATGCAGTTGTGGCGGCCAATATCCTCGGCCTGCGTGATAAATTCACCGGATGCCGGGTCCCAGACTGCGGCGCGGTGGAAACAGCCTGTGGCCTCCCAGCGGCCTTCGCCCGCGATAAAGCGCTTCATACAGTCCAGGATGGTTTCCGCCGGGATGGGCGAGAGGGTGGGCGACTGCGGCGCGGCGGGCGCGGCTATTGGGGCGAGGGTGTAGGTGTCGCCGTCGGTGGCGGTTATGGCCGGGTGTTCTCCCGGCGCGCACAGCTCCAGCAGGGCGTGGCCCAAGGCCAGCCTGTCGCACCCTTCGGGGAAGGTGAGCAGTTCGCGCGTGGGAGCGTCCGGCCACTGGAGATAGACCGGATATTCCGGGGTGACGATGTCTGTAAAATCCCGCCACGCGCCATTTTTGTACTGACGGCAGGTCAGCTCGCGCAGGCGGGCCTCCTGCGGCGCGGGTGGGGATGTGGGGAACGTTTTCATGGTCAGTCCTCGCTGAGCGTGTGGTCATGGTGCGCGGCGGCACACGGCGCGCCGCGCGAGTGGTCTAAAAGCCCAGAGCCGAAACCGTCGGACGCGTGTAGCCGTCCTGCACGGCAAGGATGTCGAGACTCAGCGAATCCAAATCGTCGATAAGGGCAAGGGTTTTGCGGTCCAGTTCCCGGAAGTCCGCACACTTGATGTACAGCTTGCAGCTTTCGCAGACGTCAACGCGGTAGCCGGTTTCCCCCTCGGCGGTGAAGTAGGACAGCTTGTCCATGTCCGTTTCGCCGCAAAAGGCGCACATGATGCGCGGAATGCGGTACACCGTGTGGCAAAATGAGCACGTGGCGTGGCGAAAGCCCTGCTTCTCGCGCAGTTCAGTAATGAGCGGTAGGCTGCCGCAGACGGGACAGTTGCCGCCGCGTGCTTCGTCCAGCTTCAGGTGCTGTTCGGCCTGCTGCGCAACGGCCCTCAGGCCGGGGGTCAGGCTGGACTGCACCAAAAAGGCCATGGCCCGTGGGGCGTCCGGGGTCTTTTCCGCCCATGCGGCAAAGGGGGCGTCATCGCCGGAGATGTAGGCCGCGAACAGGGCGGGCAGGTCCACCGCGCCGTTTTTTCGGGCGGTGTCTATAGTCTTGGCGGCGTCGCCAAGGGGCGCTGGGGCATCAAGGATAAGGGCGAGCAGGTCGTCAAACAGCCGTGTGGCCAGCGCCTCGTCCACGGGGAAGGATTCGCGCGGCAGAAGCGGCACGTCCGGTCCCAGTTGCTCACGCGGGGTGAGCAGGCTTTCATCAAGGGTAGTGGAGGCTTCGTCACGGGCATGGACTTGCATGGTAAAAACGTCCTTCACCAGCGCGGCGAGGACGTCGGGGATATGATTCTTTTTTTGCAGTTGTTTCAATCTGGTGTCGAGAAGTCGCAAAAGGGAGTCGGCGGATGTGGACATAAAATGAGCACCTGCTTGAAAACGGTTTGATAGTGGAAAATTTTCAGCATAGTACACTTTTTGTATTTGAAAGACCAATAGGTGCGTTAATCCGCGCCATATAAGGGCAGAAAGGGTTGGTGTCTCTAGGTATCCTGCAAAAAGTTGGTGCCAAACTTTGAGTATATCTGAAAGGGGTAGACGTGGGGGCTTGAAGTCAATATGACTGATTTGGTAGTAATTTACCGTGTCTTACAAACGTCACATGAAAAAAATGACGAAAAAGGAGCGTAAAGGTGAAAAGACGACTGCTTCTGCTCTCGCTGCTGGCCCTGTTTGTGGCGGCTGCTCTGCCGACGATGGCACTGGCCGAAAAGCCTGTACTGATGATGGCCACCACCACCAGCACGGACAACACCGGTCTGCTGGATGAATTGGCCCCCGTTTTCGAGCATGAAACGGGCATCGAACTGCGCTGGACCGCTGTTGGCACCGGCAAGGCGCTGGCCATGGGCCGCAATTGCGATGTGGACGTGCTGCTCGTTCACGCTCCTGGCGCGGAAAAGACCTTTGTGAAGGAAGGCCACGGCGTGGACCGCACCCAGATTATGTACAACGACTTCGTCATCATCGGCCCCGAGGCTGACCCGGCGGGCGTGAAGGGCATGTCTGTGGTGGACGCCATGAAGACCATCGGCTCCAAGCACCGTGAATTTGTCAGCCGCGGCGACAACTCCGGCACCAACAAGAAGGAAATCTCCCTGTGGAAGGCCGCCAAGATGCCCGTTCCGGACAAGGAAAAGTGGTACGTGCAGACCGGCCAGGGCATGATTGCCACCATTAATGTTGCGGCGGAGCGTGGCGGCTACACCATGACCGACCGCGGCACCTACATCAAATACGAAGCCAACCATAACGGCAACGCACCGTTGAAAATCCTTGTTGAAGGCGATAAGGCTCTGTTCAACCAGTACAGCGTACTGTGCGTGAACCCCGCCAAGTGCTCCTCGGTCAAGTATGACCTTGCGACCACGTTCCGCAAGTGGATGGCTTCCGCCCCTGTGCAGAAGCGCATTGGTGATTTCCGGCTGCTGGGCAAGCAGCTCTTCACCCCCAACGCAGAGTAAAGCGCTGCGCGGCATTGCCGCCAAAGCGTAGATGACGGGGCCGGGCAGCGTGACGCGCGTCCGGCCCTTTTTTATCTCTGGCCGATGACGGTCCGCCATGGCGGCACCGGGAGGACTATGGACTACTTGCTCGACGGCCTTGTCCGGGCCTTTATCCTGCTTTTTCAGCTGGATGCGGAGACGTATTCCGCTATTTACACCACGCTTTCGGTGTCGTCGTTGTCCATTATCGGCAGCCTTGTCCTTGGCGCGCCCCTTGGCTTTTTGCTGGGGCATGCGGATTTTCCGGGCAAGCGCGCGCTACGGATGCTGGTGGACACGCTGCTTTCCTTTCCCACGGTGGTCATCGGCCTGTTGGTGTATGCCTTTTTGTCCCGGCAGGGGCCGCTTGGCGAGCTGGGGCTGCTGTTCACCGTCCCCGGCATTGCGGTAGGTCAGACCATCCTCGGCCTGCCCATCATCATCGCCATGACAGCCACCGCCGTGGAGAATATGGACCGCCGCCTGCGCTGGACGCTCCAGACCCTTGGCGCGTCGCGGCGGCAGGTTTTGATCACCACGTTGTGGGAGGCCCGCTATCATCTTGCCCTTGCGGCTGTGGCCGCCTATGGGCGTATTGTGTCCGAGGTGGGCATTTCCATGATGGTGGGCGGCAACATCAAGTGGCATACCCGCACCATCACCACGGCCATTGCCCTTGAGACGGGCAAGGGCCAGTTTGCGGTGGGCATCGCCCTTGGTTTGGTGCTCCTGTGCATCGCCTTTCTCGTGAATCTTGCCGTCTCGGGCCTGAGGCGCCTTGCGGAGCATGACCGATGAACGCCATGTATGAATTGACAGACGTCCGCCAGCGCTACGGTGCGCGCGACGCGCTGCATATTGATGCCCTGTCCGTTGCTCCGCGCAGCATTGTGGGCGTGGCCGGACCCAACGGCAGCGGCAAGTCCACGCTTCTGCGCATTCTTGCCTTTTTGGAGCGTCCGGTGAGCGGTGCGGTGCGCTTTGACGGCGCGGATGTGACGCAGGCGGGCAATGGCGTGCGCCGCCGGGTGACTCTGCTGACGCAGGAGCCGTACCTCCTCAAGCGCAGTGTGGCGGGCAATGTGGGCTACGGCCTCAAGGTGCGCGGCGAGGCCATGGACGAGGGCCGTATTGCCGAGGCGCTGCACATGGTGGGGCTGGCCCCCGAGTCCTTTGCGCGCAGGCCGTGGCGCGAGCTGTCCGGCGGCGAGGCCCAGCGCGTGGCCCTTGCCGCGCGGCTTATCCTGCGTCCGCGTGTTTTGCTGCTGGACGAACCTACGGCCAGCCTTGACGAAGAGAGCGCGGAGCGCATCAAGGCGGCGGCCAAGGCGGCGCGCGAGGAGTGGGGCGCAACTGTGGTCATTGTCAGCCATGACATGGACTGGCTGACCTCTGTGTCCGACACCATCGTGCGGATGCGCGAAGGGCGGCTTGTTCGCAGTGAGGGCTGACCGGGCCTCGTCAGCATCAGGAAAAATGCGCCGGGAAGGGGCCGCGGGCCGCGTTGCCGCTGTCGTGCGTTTCTTGCGCCTGTCCACCCTGTGGGCCTGCCGCGCCGAGTGCGCCGGAGCGGACTGAAACGCCAAGACTCGGGCGGAGTGAGGGGGCCGCGCGAGGGCCTTTGAGGCATGGCGGCGCAGCATGGGCGACGGGGACGCCGCGCACGTAGGCATCTCTCCAACGACCAGACCGGCGGCCAGCAGGGCGCGCCAAAGCAGAGAAAGACCATCCGTTCAGGGTGGTCTTTTGTGTTGTGGGGGGATGGTGTGGCAGGGGGGCGTTTCCTGCTGGGCGGGGCGCTTTGCCGGTGTTTTGGGGCGCGGGGATGAAGAGGTGTCGTTTATGGGTGGTTTTGGTTTGTATTGGTTTTTCCTATCGGACTACTAGGCGAAGGCCGAAACAAATTGACCATAAAATCCTGAGGGTGCTATGGCGGTATGGCTTCCGCCCGTGTTGAGGACGGGGGCGATTTCGACTGTGTGATCCTGAACCGATACAAGGAGCCTAACGTAATGAGCCGCATCAGACACACACTTCGCATCATCGCGGTGGCGGCGCTGGTTTTTGCCTGCGCTGCGCCCATGGCCAGTGCCGAACCTACCGGCAAGCTCACCATCTTCCATGCTGGCAGCCTGTCCGTACCCTTCAAGACCATTGAAAAGAATTTTGAGGCCAAATACCCCAAGGTGGACGTGCTGCGTGAAGCAGGTGGCAGCACCAAAATGGCGCGCATGATTTCCGAGCTGGGCAAGCCCGCCGACCTGATGGCCTCCGCCGACTACATGGTCATCGACAAAACGCTGGTGCCCAAATTCACCGATGTGAACATCCGCTTTGCCACCAACCAGCTGGTGCTGTGCTACACGGACAAGAGCAAGTACGCGGGCGAAATCAACGACAAGAACTGGATGGATATCCTCCAGCGCAAGGGCGTGGTGTGGGGCCATTCCGACCCGAATCTGGACCCCTGCGGCTACCGCAGCCTGATGGTGCTCCAGTTGGCCGAGAAGTTCTATGACCGCGACGGCCTCTACGACGACCTGCTCGCCAACCGCCCCAAGGAAAACGTGCGCCCCAAGTCCGTGGAGCTTATCTCCCTGCTGGAAAGCGGCAACATGGATTACGCGTGGGAGTACCTGTCCGTGGCAGTGCAGCATGGCCTGAAGTACGTCACCCTTGATGACCATATCAATCTTGGCAACTACAAGATGGACCCCTTCTATAAGCTGGCCAAGGTGAAGGTGACCGGCAAGAAGCCCGGCACGTTCATGACCCGTACGGGCAAGTCCTGCACCTACGGCGTGACCATCCTGAAGGACGCCCCCAACCGCGAAGCCGCAGAAGCCTTTATGGCCTACCTGCTGGACCCCGAGGGCGGGCTGAAGGTCCTGCGCGAGATGGGCCAGCCGCCGTTTGTCCCGGCCCGCGTGTCCTCCGATGCCATGAAGAATGGCCTTGCCACGCAGCTACAGCCGCTGGTTGAGGTTCGCAACTAGGCGACGTTATGACGGCACAAACGACTACTTTGACCCGCCAGGCGGGGCAGGCCACAGGCCTTGCCCTGCCCGGCGGGCTTTTTATCTGGCTGTGTTCGGCGTGCGGGGTGGTGGTGATGGCCTTCATCCTGCTGCCCCTATACGAGATGGTCTCGCAGCCCAGCCTTGAGGTGTTGTGGGAAACGGCGCTGGACCCGGAGGTGCGCTCATCCATTTGGCTGTCCGTGTGGACGTCCGGCACGGCCGCCCTTGGGGTGTTCGTTCTTGGGACGCCCTTGGCGTGGCTGCTGGCGCGGACGGAATTTTGGGGCAAGCGGCTTGTGGAGAGCTGTATTGACCTGCCCATAATGCTGCCGCACCCGGTGGTGGGCATTGCCCTGCTTAGCCTTGCCGGGCGCGGGCATTGGCTGGGCGATGCCCTTGGCGCTGTGGGCCTGCGTTTGATGGGGACGGCCACGGGCATCATCGCCGTGATGGCCTTTGTGGGCCTGCCGTTTTACATCAGCGCCGCCAAAAATGGCTTCGAGAGCGTGCCCGTGCGGCTGGAGAATGTGTCGCGCAGTTTGGGGGCGGGGCGCGGGGCCACGTTTTTCCGCGTTACCGTGCCGCTGTGTTGGCGGCATATGCTGGCGGGCGTCATCATGTGCATGGCCCGTGCGGTGAGCGAATTTGGGGCCATCATCATCGTGGCCTATCACCCCAAGGTTGCGCCTGTGCTCATGTACGAGCGCTTTACGGCCTATGGACTCAAGTATTCTCAGCCCGTGGCGGTGTGGCTGATTGGCGTGTGCCTCGTGCTGTTCCTGCTGCTGCGAGGCATTACCCTGCCGCAGAGGAGGACGGCGGCATGATTCGCATTTCGGACCTGAATATCACCTTTGCGGACTTTGCCGTGCGGGATGTGAACCTTGACGTGGCGGACGGGGAGTTCTTTGCGCTCATCGGGCCGACGGGGTCGGGGAAGTCGCTGGTTTTGGAGTCCGTCGCGGGGCTGGTGCCGCAGGCGAAAGGGCGCATAGCCGTCAACGGGCGCGATGTGACGGACCTACCGCCGGAGCGGCGCGGTGTTGGCATTGTATATCAGGACAACGCGCTCTTTCCGCACATGTCCGTGATGCAGAACATCACCTACGGCCTGCGTTACCACGATGTGGACCGCACCGAGGCGCGGCGGCGCGTGGATTGGCTGGTGGAGATGCTGGGCCTGACGCGCATTGCCGGGCGGGGCGTGCGCGCCCTGAGCGGCGGCGAACAACAGCGCGTGTGCCTTGCCCGCGCCCTTGCGGTGAATCCGCGCGTGCTGCTTCTTGATGAGCCGCTGTCCGCACTGGACCCCAACTTCCGGGAGGAAATTCGGGGGCTGTTGAGGACGCTGCACCGCGACCTTGGCACCACGTTTTTTATGGTGACACACGACTTTTCCGAGGCGCTTTTCCTTGCCCAGCGCGTTGGCGTGCTCCGCGGCGGTCAGTTGGAGCAGGTGGGCGGCGCGCGCGAGGTGTTCTGCCAGCCCCGCACGCCCTTTGTGGCGGAGTTTGTGGGGATGAAGAATGTGTTTCCGGCGACGTTTTCCAAGCAGGAGGCCCGGTTTGGCGGGCTGTGCTGCCCCTTGCCGCAGGCGGCGGGGGAGCGCTGCGCCCATGTGGCCCTGCGCCCTGAGGATGTCGCCGTTACGCGCGGGACGGCGCTCCCGGATGGGTATGTGAGCTTTCCGGGCACGGTGCGCCGGGTGAGCGACCTTGGCTTTATGGTGGAGCTTGGCGTGCGGTGCGCGGAGGCGGACTTCAAGGCGCTGCTGGACAGGCGTACCCTGCTGGAATCCGGCATTGCGTGCGGTGACGCCGTGAACCTTGGTTTTGCCGCGCAGGCCGTGCACACCTTCTAGCCCCGGCGCGGGCGGACGTTGCAAGAGCAGGCGCTTCGCTGTAAGGCTGTGGGACCTCTGAACCATTACGCGGGAGACACCCCATGATTGCCATAAGCATTGTCGGATACAAGGACACGGGCAAGACCACGCTGGCCGTCAAGCTGGGCGAGGAGCTTCGCAGCCGGGGCATTCGCGCCGCGGCGGCGAAGTTTTCGCACCATGAATTGGACGCGCCGGGCACGGACACAGCCCGCCTGCGTGAGGCCTACGGCACCTGCGCGGGGCTGTGGGAATCCGGAGCGATACTCACATGGGACGGCAAGCGCTATCTGCCGGACATCGCGCCGCTGATGGACTGTGAGGTCCTTGTGGTGGAGGGCGGCAAAAGCCTTGGCTGGCTGCCGCGCGTGATGCTCCTGCGCAGTATTGCCGACGCCGGGACCCTTGATCAGGGGCTGGCCGTGGCGACTTACGGCGAGGTGTCTGTTCCGGGCATGACGCACCTGACGGATGTGGCCGCGCTGGCGGACTGTGTGCTGGAGCAGGGCTTTGCCCTGCCGGGGTTGGACTGCGGCTCCTGCGGGCGGGAGGACTGCGCCACGCTGGCGCGGGAAATCGTCTCCGGCAAGGTGACGGAAAACTCCTGCAAGGCGCGCAAAAACGGTATGGAAGTCACCGTCGGCGGCGTTCCCGTGGGTATGAACGATTTTGTCCGGGGCATCATCTCCGGTTCCATCCTTGGCATGCTCCGCGAGCTTAAGGGCGTGGGCGGCGGCGATGTGGAAATCCGCATAACCAAGTAGCTCATGGACACGTTTGGCGCGGAGGGGCGCCGGGCCGGATGCCGCGCCAGATGCCGGGCCGGGGTGGGGGCGGCTGTAGGATTGCCATGAGGCCTTTTGTCTCTTCCCTCTTCCGCATCGTGTTCCCTCTTGCTCCGGGCACAGCGCAGCGCCACAACGTGAGGCCTTTTCCCGGTTCCCAGAAACGCATCGGCCCCCGTCTGACCATATGGTCCGGCGGGGGCTTTTTTGCGCGCTAGTACATGCCCTTGCGGCGGTAGAGCAGCGTCATGACGTACTCAATGAGCAGGAAGAGCGTGAGGGGCACAGCCATAAAGATGAGGGTCAGCAGCGCCGCCATGCTGCGGTCCGAGGAGGTCAAAAACGGCACAAGGTAGCCCGTAAAGGAATCCACGGCTCCGCCGCCGATGAGGAAGACCAGAAAGTATTCCGAAAACGCCACCAAAAACACCACGGACCCGCCCGCGATGATGGAGGGAAAGAGTAGGGGCAGGTCCACGCGCAGGGTGCGCTGCAGCCAGTTGGCGCCGAGGTTGGCGGCGCACATTTCGTACTCCTCGCCAATGGAGATGTAGCCCGCCGTCAGCGCCCGCAGCATGTAGGGGTAGCTGAACACCGTCAGCACCAGCACCACGCCGGGGGTGGTGTCCACCAGCCCCAGCCGGATGAAGAGATAATGCACACCCATGGAAAACGTCATGGGCGGCACAAGGGCCGGGGCAAGGAACACGCCCTCAAGCAGGCTCTTGCCCGCAAAGTCGCGCCGCGCAAAGTGGTGGGCCGGGGACAGGCACATGAGTAGCGTCAGCGCCACCGTTGCCATGGAATACATGATGGACCACGCAATATGCCCGGCCAAGGGCCGCGCTTGCGATGCCAGATAGGCGAAGGAGCGCAGGTCGATATGCGAGGGCACAAGCTCCGGAAAGCGCCAGCCCGGCGCAAGGGCGTAACAGGCCAGCACCCACAGCGGAAACAGCGCAAGCACCGCAAGGGCGGCAAAGCTGGCGGCAAGCCTCATAGCTTGCGCTCCCGGTGCGCCATGCGCCGCGCGGTGCGGGTGTAGAGCACAATGAACGCCAGCGAGAACAGGAACATGCACACTAGGATGGCCATGGCCGTGGGCCGGTTGGCCAGGTCGCGCCGGAAGTAGAGGTTAAAGACCTCTATGGACAGCATCCCCGGCGAACTGCCGCTGAGCAGAAAGGGGATGTCGAACGCGCCAAAGGCGTACAGAAACAGGATGATAAACGCCGTGTTCAGCGCACTGGTGATGCGCGGCAAGACCAGCCGCCAAAAGACGGTCACCTCGCCCGCGCCCAGCATGGTCGCCGTCTCCACCAGTTGCGGCTCAAGGCGGCGGAGCATCGCCATGGCAAGAATGATGACAAAGGGTGTGGACTTGAACACATACGCCAGAATCATGCCCGTGCCGGTGGCGTCGTACATGAGGGAGGGAAAAGCGTCCATGCCGTCCACCAGCCCCAAGTGGTAGGCAAGGGACGACAGCACGCCCGATGTGCTCCAAAAAATGAGCGTGATAAAGGCGACGGCAATGTGCGGCAGGATGAGCGGCACCTTGGCGACAACGGCCCAGCGTTCCAGATGCGGGGGCAGCCGCCAGAACAGGTAGGCCAGTACCGCGCCAAGAGCCACCGACAGCGAGGCCGAGGCCAGCCCCACCCACAACGAGAGCAGGGCGGAGCGCAAAACATGCTCCGACAACAGCGCCCGGTAGCCCGCCAGCGCGCTGTCTGGGGCGATGGGCACCCATAGGCCGAAGGATTGCCCCACCGCCATCACCAGTCCGCCGCCAAACAGGGCAAGGAAGGGAATGAGCAGGGGCGAGAGCTTCAGCAGCGTCTCGCCCCACTGCGCCTTACCTGAGGACATTGTCCTCCCAGCCCTTTTCCAGTGCTTCCAGATAGGCCGCGGGAATCTCCGGCACAGCCACGGCGCTGAGTTCCTCGGAGGAGAGCGTAGGCTCGCCAAGGTCCACCGCGGCAAAGGCCTCGCGCTGGGCGTCCGTCAGCGTGGACAGGTCGATAGCCGGGTAGTCTCCCCAGTTTTCCGGGCGGAACTTGGAAAGCTGCGCCTCGGGCGACATGAGGAAGTTCGCCACCACCATGGCCCCGGTCTTGTTGGGCGCGTTGGCCGGAATGGCTGTGAAGTGCAGGTTAAAGATGGACCCGTCCTGCATGGCAAAGGTGCGCACCGTGTCTGGGTAGGAGCTATCCAAGATTTTGCTCTGCGCGTGGGAGGGGTTGTAGGACATGTTCATGCTCACCTCGCCCCGCGCGAACAGGGTGTCCAGCTCCGCGGCGCTCTTGGGATAGGTGGAGCCGCCCTGCCACAGGTGCGGTTCCAGCGCGTTCAGATAGTCCCACAGCTTGGGCGCGGCGCTTGTGAACAGGTCCGCGTCCCAGCCGGACATGTACTGCCCGTGTCCGCCGGTTACGGCGTAGAGCGCCTGCCGGATAAAGGCCGACCCGGTAAAGTCCGGCGGCTGGGGGTAGGTGAACTGGCCGGGATGCGCCTTCACCCATTTCAGCAGTTCGGCAAAGGTGTGCGGGGGCGCGTCCACCTTGGCGGAGTCGTACTCAAAGACGAACTGCGCCTTGCCATAGGGCGTTTCGTAGCCTTCGACAGGGTAGCCGAAATCGTAGGCGGCAAGCTCCTTGTCTACGTGGGCGACGTAGTTGGGGCACTTGTCCGCGTAAGGCCCAAACAGCGCTCCGGCTTCCTTGGTGGCCTTAAAATTCTCGCCGTTGATCCACAACAGGTCGATGGTGCCTGTGGTCTTTCCGGCCTGCTTTTCCGTGATGAGCTTGTTGACGAAGACGCTGGCGTCCATGGGCACGCGCTCAAGCGTGATGCCGTAGAGGCGCTTCACTTCCTTGGCGACGTAGGTATCCACCCATTTGTTGGTGTTGGCCTGCCCGCCGTACATATAAAAACGCACTGTGGTGTCCTTGGCCTTGGCTTCAATCTGGGGCCATGGCGTGTCCAGCAGGGAGACAGCCTCCTTGTCCGAATCGGGTCCGGAGCAGGAGCACAGCATAAGCGCCGCCGTAAGGAGCAGAAGGAGATGTTTCATCGTGTCATCCTGAGGTTAGCTGGCTGTTGAAAAGAGCGCTGTGTGGCGCGGAGGCGCCTGCCACAGCGTTGGCTTTGAGCTTTTTCCGCGCCGAGCATTGTTTCATTTTTATAGCCTGTATTGGGGGAAGTCCAACAGGGTGTTAGGTGTTCTGGGCCTGTTCCACCCGCACGCGCGTGCCGGGGCGGATGGTGGTGTCCATGTCAAAGACGGTGAGGCGCTCGCCGTCAACGCTGATGGTAAATTTCGTGTAATGCCCGGCAAACACCGCGCGCTCCACGGTGCCGGGGCCGTTTTCGTCCGGGATGATGCGCAGGCCCTCGGGCCGGATGAAGCCGTTGTCCCCGCAGTCGCGAAGGCCAAGACGGGCGGTGACTGGCGCGCTCAAGGTGTTCACGGGGCCAAGAAAACGCGCGGCCTCAATGGTGGCGGGATGGGCGTAAACGTCCCCGGCCGGTGCGTACTGCACAAGCTCGCCCCCCAGAATCAGCCCCACCTTGTCGGACATGGCAAAGGCTTCCTCAAGGTCATGGGTAACGGCAATGGTGCTGATGCCAAAGGCCTTTTGCGTGTCGCGGATGAACTCCGCCGTCTCCAGCTTGAGGTTGCGGTCCAGATTGGCAAAAGGCTCATCCAAGAGGAGCATGGCCGGGTTTACCACCATGGCGCGGGCAATGGCCACGCGCTGGCGCTGGCCTGCCGAAAGCTGGTTCGGGTACTTCTGCGCAAGCTGCGTCATGTGGAAGAAGTCCAACATTTCCATAACGCGCGTGTTCACGCTGGCCCGCCGCATCCGCCGTACACGCAGCCCAAAGGCGACATTTTCATACACGCTTAGGTTCGGGAAAAGCACATAGTCCTGAAAGACAAGTATGACGGGATTTTCCTTGCTGGGTGGTCGGCTGAATTCAAGGCGGCCCGCATCCGGCGTTTCCAGCCCGGCGATGATTTTGAGGAGCGTGGTCTTGCCCACGCCAGAGGGGCCGATGATGGACACAATGTCCCCGGCCTCCACGCTGAAGTCCACCCCCCGCAGCACGGGCGCGCCCTCGTAGTCCTTCCCTATGCCGTGCGCGCGAAAAAGCATTCCATGTTGTCCAGATAGTTTTGGATGGTCGTGAAGGTGTGGTCGTTTGTCAGCGCGCGCTCACTGCGCGTGTACTCATGGTAGGCCATATAGCACCACGACATGGCGCGCAGCAAAATGGTGCGCTCCATAAGGTCCGCTCTGTACATGGCATCGTCAATGGGCATGGCAAGCCCGGCGTGGCGAAGGTAGGCGGCGACGAAGTCCTGCTTCTGCTCAGCGGTGTAGCGGTGTTTGGTCTTCCACAGCGTGGTGGTGGGCACAAGAAAGTGCCCAATGTCCTGAAAGCGCGAGGAGACCACGGCCTTTTCCCAGTCCACCAGCCACGCGCTGCCGTTGTCACCTACGATGAAGTTGTGGGAGTTGACCTCCGTGTTGACGATGACCATGGGGTCCTGCGCAAACAGGGTTTCGGCATCATCCGCAAGGGCGCGGATGGCGTCGTGGTAGCGCAGAAGTTGGCCCTTCAGGTCCGGGCGGGGATGGTCGGCGTAGCGGGTGATGAGGCCAAGGCTTTCGCCCGCGATGTCCCGTACGGGATTGGCCTGCACGATGAGCGCGTCGCTCACGGGCTGACTGTGCACGGCGGCAAAGATGCGCGCGGCGGCGTCCGTGTCGCGCGTGTAGTCGAGGGGGCGGCCGGGCAGGTACTCCATAAGCAGTGCCCCGCGCCCAAGGCCTTCGCGCGCCGCATCGGCGTCGCAGGCAAGGGGGCGCGGCGTCACGCCGGAATGCTCCAGCGCCCGCAGCACGGCAAATTCATATTCAATTTGCGCGTCGCCAAGGCCTAGCTGGCTACCGTGGTTCACGCGAAAGACGCGGCGCGTGGCCCCGCCGTCCGTGGTGACGAGGTAGTTGGCGTTATACTCCCCGGCGGCCAGAAACTGTATGTCGATGTCCGCGTTCTCCGGCTGAATCCAGCCGCGTTGACGCAGGAAAGTGTCGATGGTGCGCAGTGTGTCCATATCACCGATAAGTAGCAGAAAAAGTGAAGAAAGCGCAATGGATATGCCCCGCTGCGTGGCGCATAGATGAGGCCTATGCGATGCGCCATGTCGCATTGGCCGAGGCGTCGCCGCGCGCGTGAAAAGTGCCTGCCGTGTTGGACACATGGGCCAAGGCGTGTATTATTCTATGGTGTAGGTGTGTTTGGCGAAGAGTCTTGGCGCGGCGTGGCCGGTTTCCGCACGGTTACGCCATAGCGGCGCACACGCAGTGGCGGAAAGCGGTGGAACACATGCGCTCAGATTCCATATCCGGGATGTTTTGGGTTTTTATGACGCTGGTGCTTGCCGCGCAGGCAGTGGTGGTTGGCGGGGTGCTGTATTCCGCTACGGCCAATGTGGAGCACACCCTGTGGGCCATGCTGGGGTCGTCCTGCATTATGGCTGTGGTTATGCTGGTGGTTGGGCGCGTGGTTATTGTGGCCCCTTTTGCGGAGCTGGAAGGCCTTGGGCGGGAGCTTGAGGACAAAAACCTTGCCCTCAGCCGCGAGGCCAGCGAGCGCGAGCAGATTATGAATCTGCTGGAGTTCAAGTCCACCCAACTGCGGGAGCAGGAGCTATTGCTGCAGGGCATTATTGAGGATCAGACAGATTTTATTTGCCGCTTTCGAGCCGACGGAATGCTGACCTTCGCCAACGCCGCCTACTGCGCCTTAGCGGGCAAACCGTGTGATGAGCTTGTGGAGAGCGCGCGGTTTGCGCTGTTTGACGACGCGCAGAGCGGCTGGCTTGATTCGGTCCTTGCCAGCCTTGGCTCCGGGCATGATGTCACGTCCAACTCGGCCAGTATGCGCGATGCTGACGGCAACGAACGCTGGGTACAGTGGGTCATCCGTGCTGTGAACCTTGCAGGGAGCGAAAAGGCCGAGGAATTTCAGGCCGTGGGTCACGACATGACAGAAACCCGCGCCCTGCATACCGCGCTCCAGCAGAGCAACAAGGAGTTGGAGCACCGTGTGGAGGAGCGTACGGCGGAGTTGCGGGCCATCAATACCACCATGGAGGTGGAGATTCAGGAGCGTGCCCGCGCCGAGGCTGAAGCCCGGGACAAGGAGCGCTTTTTGAGCCGGCTTCTGGATGGCATGCGCGCGGCGTACGTGGTGGTGGACCGCGCCAGCAACGTCATCATCACGTGTAACGACGTTGCCGAAACGCTTCTTGAGGTGACAGCGGCGGAGGTGACGGGCCTGCCCTGCGCCGAGGCCTTTTCGCACTTGGCGGGGGAGTCGTGGCGTTATCTGTGCAACCCCATTGTGGACGGCGCAACGTTTCAGGACGCCGTGCTGGAGCATGCGGATGGGCGCATTGTGCCCGTGGATAAATTTGCCTTCCATCTTGGCGACGAGCGGCTGGCCGTGGTGCTTGTTGACGTGTCGGAACGCAAGGACTTGGAGCGGCAATTGAGCGTGGCGCAGAAGATGGAGTCCATCGGCCTGCTGGCCTCGGGCATTGCGCACGAGATTAACACCCCCATTCAGTACGCGGGCGACAGCGTGCGGTTTTTGCGCGAGGCCATTGCGGATATGCTGGAGGTCTTTGGCGCGTGCACTGCGCTGACCCAGCGCGCCAAGGATGCCGGAATTGCCGCGCAGGAGGTGGAGCGCCTTGAGGAGCTGGCCGATGAGGCGGATATGGACTTTGTGGCCGAGGAAGCGCCGCGCGCGTGCGACAGAGTCTTGGACGGAGTGGGGCGAGTGGCGTCCATAGTGCTGGCGATGAAGAACTTCGCCCACCCCGGCAACGAGGAAAAGAAGGCCGTGGACCTGAACAAGGCGCTGGCCAACACCATCACCATCTCCAAGAACGAGTGGAAGTACGTGGCGGAACTCTCCTTTGACCCGGATGCGGAACTGCCCATGGTGACGTGCCTTGCCGGCGACATCAATCAGGTGCTGCTCAATATCATCGTCAACTCCGCCCACGCCATCCGCGAGGTGGTGGGGGACAGCGGCGACAAGGGGCGCATCACCATCACCACCAGCCACGACGACCACTCAGTCCGCGTGCGCGTGGCGGATACGGGCAGCGGCATCAAAAAGGAGAACGTGAATAAGATTTTCGACCCCTTTTTTACCACCAAGGAGGTGGGCAAAGGGACAGGGCAGGGGCTGGCCATCACCCATGACATCATCGTGAACAAGCACGGCGGGAAAATTGACGTGCAGTCCGAGGTGGGCAAGGGGACGACCATGACCATTACGCTGCCCCGGCAGGCGACATAACCTGACGCACCCGTGCCGCCACAGCGTTGGCGGCATTGAAGCAGACAGCAGGGGCTGCCATGAAGACCAAGATTCTGTTTGTGGATGACGAGCCGAATATTCTGCAGGGCTTTCGCGTGGTGCTGCACTCCAAGCGAAAGGTGTGGAAGGCCCGGTTTGTGGAAAGCGGCGACGCGGCGCTGGCCATGATGGAGCAGGAACCGTTCGACATCGTCATTGCGGATATGCGCATGCCGGGCATGGACGGGGCAACCCTGCTGACCGAGGTGCGCCGCCGGTACCCCGGCGTTATCCGCATTATCCTCTCCGGCTATTCCGAGATGGAGCCCATTATGCGCTCGGTGAAGCCGGCGCACCAATTCCTCGCCAAACCCTGCGGGGCGGAGCGTCTTATCGGCACCATTGAGCGGGTGGAACGCCTGCGCGATGTGCTGACGGACGAGGCTGTGAGTCAGGGCGTGAGTCGCCTTGGCTCCCTGCCAGCATTGCCCGACCTGTTTTTGCAGATTCAGCAGGAACTCATGAGTCCGGACCCGTCACTGGCAAAAATAGGTCGGCTTGTGGAGCGGGACGTTGGCATATCGGCAACGCTTTTGAAAATTGCCAATTCCTCATTCTTTGGTGTGTTCAACAAGGTCAACAGCCCCGCCCACGCCGTGACGCTTTTGGGCGTGGAGGTCACCAAGGGGTTGGTGCTGGGGGCCAAACTCATCCAGCAATTTGATGCGTCGCTGTACTCCAATTATTCACTGGAAAAGTTGTGGGAGCACAGCCGTCAGACAGCGGCCTTTGCCAAGGCCCTCGCCCGCGCCGAAGGGCTGGGCGATGATGTGGCCGCGGACTGCTACACGGCGGGGCTGCTTCATGACGTTGGCAAGTTTGTCTTTGCCACCACGCACCCCGCCGAATACCGCAAGGTGCTCAGCGCCGTGCAGGCCGGTGAGGGCGTGGTCCGGGATATGGAACAGCGGCAGCTTGGCGTCACCCACGACCGGGTGGGGGCGTACCTGCTTGGGTTGTGGGGGCTGTCCGAAATTGCAGTGGAGGCCGTGCGCGCGCATCATGAACCGCGGCTGGCCGGGCCGGGCATTACGCCGGGGCTTTTGGTGCACGTTGCCAACAGCCTGCAGCACGAACTGGTCATCATTCGCGAGGACTACACGTTCACTAAGCTGGATGAGGAGTACATGCACGAGCTTGGGCTGATGAACAAGCTGGTCACATGGCGGGATATTTGTCTTGAGCAGTTGCTAACGGGGGCTGATCATGAAGGATAAGGTTCTCTTTGTTGACGATGAGCAGCAGATTCTGGACACCTTCCGCGCATCGCTTCGCAAGCGCTACGCCGTGGATACGGCCCTTGGGCCGGAAGAAGGGCTGGAGAAGGTGACCTCGTCTGGACCGTACGCGGTGGTGGTGTCCGACCTCAAAATGCCCAAGATGGACGGCATCACCTTCCTCTCCAAGGTGCAGCAGGCCAGCCCGGATACCGTGCGCGTGATGCTGACAGGCCATGCAGACCTGGAGTCCGCCATTGAGGCGGTGAATAAAGGTTCGGTGTTCCGCTTTCTCACCAAGCCCAGCCCTATTGATGAGATGATTCGCACGCTGGACGTGGCCCTCAAGCAGTATGCCCTTGTGGTGTCGGAAAAGGAGCTGCTGCGCGGCACCCTGCGCGGCAGTGTGAAGATGCTGACGGATATGCTGGCCCTTGTGAATCCCGAGGCCTTCGGCCGCAGCGAGCGCATTAAGCGCCTTGCTATGTTCGTGGGCAAGGAGCTTCGGCTGAAGAATTTGCTGTATCTGGAACTGGCGTCCATGCTGTGTCAGGTGGGGTGCGTCATGGTTCCTGACAACGTGCTGGAAAAGCTTTTTTCCGGCGAGGAACTCACCAGCGAGGAGCAGCAGATTTACGACATGCACCCCTCGGTGACGGCATCTTTGTTGGCGAATATTCCGCGCATGAACCGCGTCTCCACCATTATCACGCACCAGAACGAGCGCTTTTCCGAGAATCCGCAACAGCTTATGGAAGCGCGCATCCTCAAGGCCAGCCTCGACTACGACGACCTTGTCCAAAGCGGCAAGGACAAGCACACGGCCTTTGAAGTGATGCGCACGCGCGAAGGGTGGTACGACGAAGGGGTGCTGGATACGCTGGAGCGCGGCGCCGCGCGCGACGACGGCTACATCCGCCGCGACATCGCCCTCGGCAAGCTGGAGCCGGGTATGATTTTGGACGACGCCCTGTGGAGCAAGGATGAGGTGCACATTATGGCCAAGGGCACGGAACTGTCGCGCCCGGCGCTGCTGCGTCTTGAGAACTTTATGAAGACCAAGCGCCTGCCGCCCAGCGTGCGGGTGCTTGTGCCTATTGACTAAACACCGCGCAGCAGCGCTTGGCGCGCACAGGGCGCGACAGAAAAAAGCAGGGGACCGGCCGCGGAGGCTGGTCCCCTGCTTGTGTGTGGCGGGGTTAGATTTTCTGTTCCACCTTGCTGAAGCAGGGGATGCACAGGGTTTGGCCCCCAAAGTGGCGGGCGCGCGATTCCATCATGGTTTCGCCGCAGGTTTCGCAGGTCAGGCTTTGCAGCACGCAGGCCGGACGTGGGGCAGGAGCGGGGGCCCAGTCCAGCGAGAACATCTCCTCAAGGGGGATGGTCATGTAGTGTTCGCGCATAAGGGTGCGGCCGTCGGTGGGGGTTGGGTCCTCTTTGGGCTGGCGCGCGGCGGGGTTCATAATGGCGCGAAAGCCCTTGCCGGTTTTGCGGCTGTAGAACGAAAAGGCCGTTTTACCGTAGTCCCGGTGAATGAGGTTGCCCTTGCCGTAGGTGCAGCCGGTCAGGAACTGGATGGCGTCCACGCCGCACATGTCCGTCTCCGTAATGGCGACGAGGTCGGCGTCATCGTTATGGCCAAGGTGGCTGAGTGCTAACTCTGCGGCGCGGATGCCGATGGCGAGACCCGGGCAGCTGTGCCCGTGGAAGGCGATGACGGCGTCAAGGTCGTGCTGTGGGATGGTGCAGGGCATGGGTCCTCCTGTGAGGCGTCTGGTGTGTGTGGGCATTGCGGGATGACAACGGGGCTGCCGTCAATGGTGTGGATGGTGACGGGCAGACCGTAGACCTCGCTGACCATAGGCGCGGTGACCTCGTCCGTTGCGCCGCAGGCATGGATGCGTCCATCCTTCAGGAAGATGAAGCGGTCCGCGTAGCGCAGGGCGGTGTTGAGGTCGTGCATGGTCATGACAGCGGCGATGTCGTGTTCATCCACCACCCGGCGGAGCAGGTGCAGGATGCCCACTTGGTTCTTGAGGTCCAGCGCGCTGGTGGGTTCGTCCAGCAGCATGAGGCGGGGCTCCTGCACAAGGGTGCGCGCAAGGGCGACCTTTTGCAGTTCGCCGCCGGAAAGTTCGTCAATAAAGCGCAGGGAGAGGTCCGCCAGTCCGGTGCGGCGCAGGACGGCTTCCACCATCTTCATGTCGCGTGTTTCCACGCGCCAGCGGATGTGCGGCTTGCGGCCCATGAGCACGGCGTCGTACACCGTGAGGCGCGCGGTTTCCGTGCGCTGGGCCACGTACCCTACGGTCCGCGCGATGTCCTGTGGCGACAGGGCCAGCACATCGCGTCCGGAGACCAGTATGCTTCCGCTGCTGGGGCGGTGCAGGGCGTTGATGCATTTGAGCAGAGTCGTCTTGCCCACGCCGTTGGGGCCGAGAATGGCAAGGAGTTCTCCGCCGTGGACCTGAAAGTCTACATCGTCCAGTACGGGCTGACTGGCATAGTCAAAGCAAAGGCCAGCTACGTCGAGTTTCATCGTCCCCGCCCCTTGATGATGAGATAGATAAAGGCCGGTGCGCCCATAAACGCCGTCAGCACCGAAACCGGCAAAATGTGCGGGGAGAGAATCAGCCGCGCCGCCGTGTCCGATACAAGCAGCAGCAGCGCGCCGCACAGGATGGATGCAGGCAGCAGGTAGCGGTGGTCCGAGCCAATGACCCGGCGCACCATGTGTGGCACCACAAGGCCCACAAAGCCGATAATACCCAGATACGAAATGATGACGGCCGTCAAAAGCGACGACAGCAGCATGCCCACCAGCCGCACGCGCTGCACGCGTACGCCAAGGCCGTGGGCGGTTTCGTCGCCCGCGTCAATGGCGTTGTAGTTCCATGCGTTGGCGAGGAAGTAGGCGCAGCACACCGCCGTGACGGCGGACAGAGCGCCCAGTTCGCCCCACGAGGCGCGCGCCGTGTCGCCAAAAGTCCAAAAGACCATGGCGGCCAACTGCACGTCGTCCGCGAAGTATTGCAGAAACATGGTCCCGGCGGTGAACAGCGCGCCAAGGGCGACGCCGGTCAGCACCATCACCTCCGGTGTGGTGCCGCGCATGCGCGAGATGGCGACGATGAGCAGCGCCGCGCCGATGCTGCACCCAAAGGCCGCAGCGGTGGTGACGTAGGGATTGGTGATGGTTACCGCGTCTGCGGCCGAGGAACCCATAACGCCGCCCCCCAGCACCATAACGGACAGCGCCGCGCCAAATGCGGCGGCGTGCGATATGCCAAGGGTGAAGGGCGAGCCAAGGGGGTTGCGCAGGATGGACTGCATGGTCGCCCCGGCAACGGCCAGCCCCGCCCCGGCCACCATGGCGGAGAGGGCCTGCGGCAGGCGGATGTTCCAGATGATAATGTCCCAGCGCGGGGAGACGTCGAGGCCCAGCAGGCTGCGGGCCACATCACTTACGGGCACGTTGGCCGCCCCAAGGGAGACGGCCATGATGAGCGCGCCCACAAGAAGGACCGCGCCGGAGGCAATGACGACGCGCTTGGCGCGCAGATAGCGGCAGTAGGCTTCGGGGATGCGTCCGTCGGCAAAGTGCATGCTAGTTGACCGGCACCGGGCTGTAGGCAAGGCCGCCAAAGGCCGTATTCATGGCGTCAAACACGGGCTTGCCGACAAGGAAGGTGTAAATCTCGTCCGCCTTCTGCGCCGGGTCGATGTCCGCAAAGCGGTCCGGGTACAGAATTTTGCCCACGGCGTAGGCGTTGGCGAGGATGGAGCCATAGTTGATGGAGTACCAATTGTAGGGGAGCACGCCATAGACGCGGCCTTGCTGGACGGCGGTGAGGGTGCGGTAGGCCGGGTCGTTGCGCAGTTCATGCAGGCCGCCGGCGGCGTCGCCCATCTGTACGGTGGACAGGTCAAGGAACAGCACCTCGGGGTTCATTTCCACCAGCTTTTCCTTGGCGATGTCGCTGTGGCGCAGGTCCTTTGCCGCGCCGCCGGTGTGGGCAAGGTTGCGCGCATTCACAAAGGTAAAGGGCGGGTAGAGCGGCTCCGTGGAGTGGTAGCCGTGCGGCCCCTTAAAGGCCACGCCGCCAATGTAGACGCCGGGACGCTTACTGGCGGGAACGTCCGCCGTGCGCGCGGCAAGGTCGGCAATGGCGTCTTCAAAAAAGGCGATGACGTCTTCAGCGCGCTGGCGCTTGCCGATAACGTCGCCCATGGTGCGAAGGGTCTGGTAGAGCTTGGGGCGGTTGGGGCCGAGGTCTGCGTAGGCCAGCGTTACTACAGGGATACCCGTCTTGGCGTGCAGTTCGGCGGGGTCGTGTCCCATGCTGGAGGCGTAGGTTTTCAGAATGACCTGCGGCTGCGGCTCCAGCGTCAGAATGCGCTCCGGGTTGTCGTGCCCGCGAAATTGGCCGAACACAGGCTTGGTTTTATACTGCGGGGTGGCAAGGGCGTAGGGGCGCGAATCGAACCGGGCGCGGCGGGTTTCCATGTCGTCCACGCCCACGACAAGGTCCTGCCCCTGAAGATAGGTGAGCAGACGCAGACAGCCGGAGCCGGAACAGATAACGCGTGATACGGAGTCCGGCACATCCACAGTGGCGCCGAGGGCGTCGGTCACCTGCGCGGCGCGGGCATGGGGAACGAGGAACAGCGCGGCCATAAAGACACAGGCAACAGCCCGAAACGACCTGAGCAACATAGAACTCTCCTTCGCACGATTGGTTGAAGGGTGACACTATTTGCTCAAATACGTGATGTCAATATTCGGTGCAGGGGAAGCGATGCAAAAGCGTATGCGCAATCCTTATCTGATTACTAGGAGAATGCGACGCGGGGCCGGGCATTCGGGGGAATCCGAGTCCATAGAGAATGGGGCGGAATGTGGCGGGAATGTCTGAGGCGGGTGGTGGTATCCGTAGGGGCGATAAGGTTGGGAAGATGCGTGTGCGGACGAGGGGAAATGCGCAGCGCGCAGCGCGCGGCGGGACGGTGTGCCCGGTGTGGGCACATGTGGCGTGTTGGCGCAGGCGACGTCGAACCGCGTGGCGTCCCGTTGGTGTAGGCAGAGCGCCCGTGCACCGTTGCCCGTGGCGAAATGGGACACCGTGAGGGCGTGTGTTGCGCGCTCCTTCGTCCTTTTGGGGCTGCTCAGCGTGGGCTGTCGTCTGGGGCGGGTGGTGGATGATGCAGGCGGGAGGAGGCTCCCGCCTGCGGGAATGTCGGGTGTGGGAGGGCGACTAGTCGTACAGGTCGTGGCAGCGCGCCTTGAGGGCGGCGAGAGTGTCGGCTTCGGCGCGGAAGGCCGCGACGTCTCCTGCGGCGTAGGCGGCTTCCAGCCGCTCGCAGGCGCTGAGGTATTCCGGGTAGAATTCGTCGCCGTAGCCGGGGTAGGTCACCATCAGGCGTGAGTCCGCCATAAAGGAGGAGAGCACCTCCGCCGGGGGCAATTCGCCGCGGTGGGCATGGCGCAGGATGGTCCGGAAGTTCGTCTTCATGTGCGACTTGAGGCTGGAGTAGCCGGGTTTGTCGTCTTCGTCATAGTCCATGAAGTCCATGTTCGGGGCATCGTCGCGGCGGGGCGTTTTGAATTTGCCCTTCATAAAGAGCTGGCCGGAGCGGGTGCGAAAGCTCAGTTTGAGGCGGTCGAACCCTGCGGGGACGGGCACGGCGTCTGTGCCGCCCTGTTCAATGGCGTCGGCAAGTTCACGCAGCAGGTTTGGGAGCGTGTCGTCGGAAGCGTCGCGGTATATCTTTGTGGAACCCATTCTTTCTCCAGAGTGTGGCGTTGGCGCTGTAGGTCCTGCCGGGTGTGTGTTTCTGCCTTGGCAGGGTAGCAGAAAAAGCCCCGGTGCAAAATGATTGGGCCCGCCGCCCGGCCGCTGGCCGCTGGATGAAAAAAGCCCCCGCCGGGAGTACGGTCCGGCGGGGGCGCGGGATATGGCGCAGTGGTCAGAGGGGTCAGGGAAGCGGGGCGTCCCCGACCAGTGTGCGCAGTTCGCTTTGGTTGGCGACCTTGAGTTTGCGCATGATGTTGGTTTTGTGCTTCTCCACCGTTTTAATGCTGATGTAGAGAAGCTCGGCGATTTTCGCGTTGGGGTGTCCTTCTACGACAAGGGCCAGCACTTCCCGCTCCCGGCCCGTCAGCGCATCAATTTTGCTTTGGGGCTGGTCGGGGGATGTTTTGCCGTCGATGTAGCCGCGGATGACATCCATGGACACAGTGGGGCTGAGGTAGCCGTTGCCCTTCATGACGTTGCGCACGGCGGCGGCGAGGTCCTCGTTGGTGGAGTCCTTCACCACGTAGCCGTCCGCCCCTGCCTTGAGCGCGGCGTAGACGAACTCCTCATCGCTGTGCCCCGTAAGGACAAGGATGCGCATGGTGGGGAAGTTGTCTTTGACTTCCTTAATCACGCGCACCCCGGTCAGCCGGGGCATGGTCAGGTCGATGAGGAGCAGGTCAACCGCATCGGGGTCGAGCCGTTCCAGCGTTTCCACACCGTCGGCAGCCTCGCCGACGACGTCCCAGTCCGGGTTGGTTTTTATGAGGGCCTTAAGCCCTTCTCGCAAGAGTGTGTGATCTTCAGCAATGAATATCCGTACTTGAGCCGTCACCAGAATCTCCACCATCGTGAGCTGCGGAGCTACACCGGCCCCCTCCCTCAAAGGGGTGCAGTGCATACCCGAAATGCGCGGCAAGCAGCTGGATGGGCGTATCGTCCTGTGCGGTGCGGATTGCGTCGCAAAGGTAGTCCGTTAGGCTGCTGACATCGCTGCACGATGCATAGCCGTTTTCCATACTTTTGGGAAGTTTTCCCATATTCACCTGTTCACGGATCCATGCACTGATGATATCCCCGAATGACATAATTGCCTCCCCTCAAAATTAAGTAAACTAGTTGACTGCACGTGAACAAAATAGGGTGCTTTGACTACGGGTGTAAATGCAGAGCACCCTACTTTTGTTGGTAGGGTGTTTCATGGGTTGCGGTAGGGTTGTGCAGGGAAAGAAGCCGGAATAATTCGCTTATTGTGCGTAAAGTGAGGGGGATTAACGGGTACGCCTTTTCTGCGGGGCAAGGTAGGGGCATTGAAGGAAGGGCCAACTTCGTGTAGCGTATCCTGAAAAATATCCCGGAATTATTGGGGAAAAAACTCGAAGAGGGGAACATATGCAACGCTGTATCGGAACTATCGTCGCCTTGCTTCTCACTGTCGCCTTGGCTGTACCGGCCAGTGCGGAATTGCGCAAAGTATCGGTCTCTGCCGGGTCTGGCGGAATGGACGGTGCCGTCTGCATCGCCATGGCCAAAGGCTACTTTGCCGAAAACGGCATTGAAGTGGAGCATAAAATTTACCGCAACGGCTCTGTGGCGCTCAAGGCCTTTTTGGACGGCGAGGTGGACTTTGGCACCACCAACCGCGTGGGCATTGTGCTGAGCGACATGGACTTCGCCAAGGTCGCCCTGCTTGGCGTGTTGGCCTACACCGATAGCCAGACCAAGGTGCTGTGCCGCAAGGATGCCGGCATCTCCAGCCCCAAGGACCTCAAGGGCAAGCGCATCGCCACCGTGCGCGCCACCACCGCCCACTATTATCTGTATAAATACCTGCTGCATAACGGCATTTCCCCGAAGGACGTGTCGATTACCTTCCTGACCAAGAAGCAGCTGCCCGGCGCCATTGCAAACGGTGAAGTGGACGCCATTTGCCAGCATGGCACCCCCATTGAAAAGGCGGAGGCTAAGCTGGGCGACAACGCCATCAAGTTCACCAACTCCCAGCTGGACCGCAAGACTGTGCCCATCCTTGCCCACCGTACCTTGGTGAACGCCGAGCCGGAACTCATTGAGGGGATGTTCCGCGCCTTGAAGAAGGCCGAAGGCTGGGTTGTGGGGCACGAGGAAGAGGCCGCGCGCATCATTGCGGACATGAAGCACCGCTCTTACGAGGGCACCCTGAATTTTGTGAAGAACGAGGTGGAGTACAACCTGTCCCTCAAGCAGAGCCTGCTGCTCAACTTTGAGAGCGTGGAAGGCTGGGCTATTGAGAACAAGCTGGTCTCGCACACGGCGCCGCGCAACTTCATGGACCTGATTGAGTATCAGCCTCTGGAAAAGGTCTTTCCCGGTAGCGTGAGCATCATCAGGTAACTGCGCATGACTATACGCGGGAAACTTCGTCTGCTCATGGCCGGGACGGCATTTTTGCTGCTCCTGGCCATGGGCAGCCTTACTTGGGCCGAGTGGCGCATCGGGCTTTTTCTCGACCGCGGCAACTCCGCATTTTCCATCCTCAGTGGTCTGGCGGAGCTGAACACCCTGTCCAATGAGCTAAACAGCTCCAACATTGAACGTGTGCAGGAGCAGTGGCGCTCACGCGCGGACCGGTTGCATGCGCAGATTGAGGTCTTTGCCGCCATGTTTGAGAGCACCGAGCCGCTGCGGTCCCTTGAGCGCGACTTTGCCAAGGCGGACGTGCTGTTTGTGGATTTTGTGAAGCTGGCGCGGCAGGCGCAGCGTGAGCAAACCGTGGAGCTGTGGACCGCGCGGCGGTTTTTGCGCAGTCATTTTTCCGTGGTGCTCAGCGCCGTGGAGGCCGATGCCAACGAAATTTTGGAGGAGAACAGCGCAAACATTGCCGCCGTGCAGTCGGCGCGTAATGGAGTGCTGCTGTTCGTTTTTGTTGTTTTGAGCGGGTCGTTTTTGATGTGGGCGCGCTTTTTCCAGCAGGGCGTCATTTCGCCGCTGCGGCAGCTGCATAAGGGCGTTCTGTGTCTGCGCGATGGTGAGCTTGGCTGCGAAGTCACGGTGCCCGGCCGCGACGATGAAGTGTCCGCACTGGGCCGCGCATTTAACGAGATGTCTCTGCGGCTCAAGGTGGTCACCGTCTCGCGCGATGAGCTTCAGCGTGAAATGCAGGAGCGGCGGCGCGCCGAAACCGCCCTGCGCGACGCCCAGCGTCAAGTCTTTGCCGCAGGGGAGCGCGAAAGGGCGCGTATTGGGCGCGAATTGCACGACGGCGTGTGTCAGGACATTTCGGCTGTGCGCCTGCACATTGGCAACATTCTTGGGGCCATGGGCGAGAACACGGCCGAGGCCGTGGGCAATCTGCGCCGAATTAACGAGCATATTACCAAAATATTGGAGGATATGCGCCGCATCGTCATGGACCTGCGCCCCGCAACGCTGGACGAGATAGGCCTTGTCGCCACCCTGCGCTGGAAGTGCCGTCAGGTGCGCAAAACGCAGGGCATTGAGCTGAATCTGGAGGTTCCGGCCAGCGAGGAGCGCATCCCGGAGGACATGAAGGGGCCGCTCTACCGCATTGTGCAGGAGGCCTTGAATAATGTTTCCCGTCACAGCGGGGCCACGCGGGTGGACGTGCAACTCCGTCTGAATACTGACAGGCTGGAGCTTGCCGTGGTGGACAATGGCGTTGGCTTCGACCCCAACACCGCCGGAAGTGCGGGCTATGGCCTGTCCAACATGCGCGAGCGCGCCCGCGCCTTTGATGGCGTGTTTTCCATCATGGGCAGCGAGGACGGCACCCGTCTTGAGGTCGCCATCCCCCTGCCGCAGGAGCATGGCCGCGGCGCGGCCGCCGAAGCATAAGGCCGCGTTTTCCGGGGCGCTTCCATACGCTGTTTTAGGCCACATCCTTTGGGCATTGCGCTGGAGGATGTGGTCTTTTTTTGTGGTTTTTCCCGCAGTGGGTGCCCGGCGGAAATCCTTTTGCAGCGGGCCAAATGCGCCGCAGAGGGCAGGGCGGAACGCCGCAGGGGACCGCTTTGTCGCGGCAACTGTTTTGCGAAAAGCTCCATGACGGTATATGGTTGCGGAGCATGGCCCTGATGTTTCGCAAGCTCTCTGTGGGAGGATGTATGTCGGACATGGCGAAAGTGGCGTGGATGATGCTGTTGGCGGGCACCCTCGCTTTGGCGGGCTGTCAGGCGCAGCGGACGCAGACCGCGCCGTCCGAGGAGGCCGCAAAGGCCGAGCGTTCCGGCGACGTGCGGGCGTCGCTGCGGTCCAAACTGTTTGTGCTGAAGGACCCGCGCGACATGCGCCTTGCCCTGCTCAAGCTGCAAAAGCAGGGGAGGCACCGCGACGAGTTAATGCGCCGCGCGCGGTCGCTCAATTTTGCGGACATGGACGCCTTTGTCCGCGCCCATTCCTTGGAGCGCCGTTTCACTCCCCTTGGCAAAGGGCGCTTTCGGTACGACGTGCGCGACTTTATCCTTGGCAACGAGATTATCCCGAGCGCCACGCTTCTGCTGACGCTGTCGCAGGTGGACACGGGCGGCAGCCGCCGGGACGCCGTGATGCTGGACGGCTTCCGCGTGCAGGGGCGCGACATTATGCCCTTTGCCGCGCCGCGCATTTACGGGGAGGTTTTGTCGCAGGCTATGCAGTAGCCGCGTCGGGACCGCTGTGGTGGCCGCTGCGCCGCGCGGCGGTCGTGCGGGGCGTGGCTGGAAGATGGGCTGACGAGACGAGTTGCGTCAGATGTGCTGCGCGTGGCGGTCGGAAGGGGACAGGTGGCGGCGGGACCATCCGGCGGCGCGTAGCCCTCAGGCCGCCGGCGAAAGAGTGAGAAAAACGGCAAAAGGGAGCGTGCAGCAGTGCTGCGCGCTCCCTTTCTGGTGATTACTGGACGCGGTATGGAGGGGAGCCGTTTGGGCTACTTGTCCTCCACCTGTCGCACGGCCGTGCCGTAGCAGGAGATGTACTTGCTGCCATCGGGGTGGAAGGCGACGTTTTCGCGGTAGCCCACAACGGCGTTGGCACCGTTGGAGATGGCGCGGGTAATCATGCCATAGAACGCCTGCTCCATGTCATATCCCCTGTACGCCGCCAGTCCGATAACGCGTTTGACCGCGCGGGACGGGATTTCCTTTGTGGTTACCACCGGGAACTTGCCCGAGAGGAACAGGTCCTTGGCGATGTGCAGGTTGTCACTCTTTTCGGGTTCGTTGTGGGGCTTTTTCAGCAGAGAAAGCATTGAATTCCTCCTTGGCTGTCACTGTGCCGTGTATGGAAAAAATCGTGTTGATGTCGCTTGGCGGTGACAAAGCAAGCACCTTGCCAAAAGTGCGGGGTCGTGCTGTGACAACGCTTCCGGGGCGGGCAGGGCGTGATGCGGCAGGACGACAGGGGAGAAGTGCCAGAAAAATGACGGTCTTTGAGGACTCGACAGCGGCGGCGCTTGCCGCTAGTTTCGCGTACTTTCAGAAAATGATGACAGCCTGCGGCCCACCCGGCACCACGCCGAAGCGGGGCGAAGGGCGCAACCGGAGCAGATGAACGACTGATGAGCCGATTACTCAATGCAGCCCTTACCATCGCGCTGATTGCCTGCCTTGCGGGGACGGCCGTGGCCGGAGAGTACGCCTTTCCGTACACCGACCCGTATGTGGCCACCGTGGTGGGGACGCCGCCGGATGTGATGTACACCCCAGAGCGTACGGCGCGGCCCGTGGGCCATACCCTGCGGGTGGACGACCGCGTTGCGCCGGAACTCTTCTGGCACAGCGAGGAGATGCGCTACTCCGTGGTGATGCAGGATGGAGAGGCCCCGCTGATGTTCCTCGTCGCCGGGACCGGTGCGGGGCACAATTCGCAAAAGAATGCCTTCCTGCAGCAGGTGTTTTTTGACGCGGGCTACCATGTGGTGTGCCTGCCCTCGCCAACGCATCCAAACTTCATCGTCAGCGCGTCCACGTCCCGCGCTCCCGGCTACATTCGCGACGACGTCAAAGACCTGTACCGGGTCATGCAGTTGGTGATTCGCGATTTGGACATCGCGGACCAAGTGACGGACTACAGCGTGGGCGGCTACAGCCTTGGCGGCGCGCAGTCCGCATTTTTGTCCCTGCTGGATGAGCAGCGGGGCGCGTTCAACTTCCGGCGCGTGCTGATGATCAATCCGCCCGTCAGCCTGTACAATTCCGCCCTGCGTCTCGACGCCCTGCATGTGGACGGCCCCGGCGCGCAGGATAACATCGAGCGCACCACAAGCCGCCTGCTCAAGACGGTGTCGGAGTTCTACACCAGTCAGGACAAGGTCGATTTCGGCGGCGACCTGCTCTACAGGCTCTATAATTTCCGCAAGGTGCCCGGCGACGACCTGCGCACGCTTATTGCGGTGTCGTTTCGGATGTCGTCGTCCAGCATCATTTTCGCCACGGACCTGACCCTGGGCACGGGCTACGTGGTGCCGAAGGGCCAGCGTCCCGTGCCCGGCGACCCGCTGCTGGGCTATCTGTTGACCACCGTACGCCTGAGCTTTGAGGATTATTTTGAGGAGTTTCTTGCTCCGTACCTTATCTACCGCAACCCTGCGCTCACCCGCGAATCCATTATCCGCGACAGCAGCCTCAGGAGCATCCGCGATTACCTGCGCGGCTCGGAGAAGATTGTCATGGTGACCAATGCCGACGACCCTATCCTCGACGGCGCGGAGGTGGACTTTCTGCGCCGGACCTTTGGCGCGCGCGGTATTATTTATCCCGTGGGCGGACACTGCGGCAACATCATGTACCGGGATAACGTGCGGGATATGCTGCGGCTTATGCAGACCGGGGAGGGGCGCTGATGCGACGCACAACGACACTTTTGCGCGTTCTTCTTCTGGGCGCTGTGCTCGCTCTTGGCGCGGGTTGCGCGGCCAAGACGCCCACCAAGGTCACGGATTTTACGGCCCCGGTGCAGCATCCGCCCATGAAGGCCGAACTGTCCCCGGACAGTCCCTTTTACGTGTATGACCCGTGGGAGCGGATGAACCGCAGGATTTATGATTTCAATGCGCGCCTTGATGACTACGTGCTGATGCCCGTGGTCAACGCCTACGAGGCCGTTACCCCAAAGCCCGTGCAGACGGGCGTGTCCAATTTCTTCAGCAACATCGGCGAGGTGCCGACCTTCATCAACTGCGTGCTGCAGTTGGACGTGAAGGGCGCGGCCAACACCCTTGGGCGCTTTGTGACCAATACCACCATCGGCCTTGGCGGGCTGGTGGACATGGCGTCGCGCGGCGGGCTGTATGATGAGGATGAGGACTTTGGGCAGACCCTTGGCGTCTGGGGCGTGCCGACCGGCCCGTATGTGGTGCTGCCCGTGCTTGGCCCGTCCAACGTGCGCGACACGGCGGGCGTTGCCGTGGACAGCACCATCATCTGGATGGAGGAGAGCGCGGTCATGGACAAGCTGGACCCGGACCACGCCCTGCCCGCGCGCATAGCCTACGGCACCCTCAAGGGCATTGACGTGCGCAAGCAGATTCTCTTCCACTATTATGAAAACGGCGCGCTGTTTGAGTACGACTTGGTGCGCTTCCTCTACATGAAGAAGCGCGAATGGGATGTGAAGAAGTAGCCGCGGCGGCAGACCAGGCCCCGCGTCAGAACAGGAGGCGCGTGTATGCGAACAGGCGTAAAAATCTTCGGCACGTTCAACGGCATCGGCCCGGAGGGCTACGAGGCGCTGAAGCCGGAACTTACCTTTGATGAAGTGGAATACGAAGGCGGTACCATCACCATCGCCCATGACGGTTATCATCCGGATGCGGAGCTTCTCGTCATCAAGGTGATGGAGCACATGCGCGAGGGAGCGGAGAGCGGCCTTGATATCCTAGACCACGACGAAAATACCCTCACGCGCTATGCCATTGAGCACGACGGCTACCGCACGCGCGTGATGAATATGGACGACGTAACCCCCGTCTACCCGCAGCACAGCCACGAGTAGGCGGCAGACAGCCAAACGAAAGGCCGGTACACAGGTACCGGCCTTTTTTTCAAGGAAAATCAGGCCAGAGGGGTACAGGAAATCCCTTTCTGGCCGATATGTTTGATGAATGTGCTCCTCAGGCGGCGCTACAGCGCCCCAATGACTGCACCGAGGAGCTGTGAGAGTTTGCCGGTGGACGCCTGCGCCATGGCGATGACGTCATCAAGCGAGGTTTCCTCCATGCAGTCCGGCAAATTCTTGTTGGTGAGGCAGGAAATCCCGAGGACCTCCACGCCCATGTGGTGCGCGGCGATAACTTCGAGTACGGTGGACATGCCAACCGCGTCCGCTCCCCAGATGCGGAAGGCCCGTGTTTCTGCCGGGGTTTCGAGGTTCGGTCCCACAAGGCCAAGGTAGACGCCTTTTTCAAGGCGGATGCCCAGTTCAAGGGCCTTGTCCATGGCGATGTCGCCAAGGCGCTGGCTGTAGGTCCGGCTCATGTCGGGAAAACGGTCGCCCCAAGCGTCGTGGTTGATGCCCACAAGCGGGTTCGCCCCCGTGAAATTGATGTGGTCCGTGATGCACATCAGCCCGCCAGCGTCAAACTGCGGGTTCAGCGCGCCCGCCGCGTTGGTGACGATGAGCGTCTTGACGCCGAGGGCGGCCATGGTGCGCACGCCCATGCAGACGTCGGCAGGGGAATTGCCTTCGTAGAGGTGAAAGCGCCCCTGCTGCAGCCAGACGTTTCGCCCGCCAACCTGCGCGGCAATGAGGCGTCCGGCGTGCCCCTCAACGGTGGATGGCGGAAAGCCGGGAATGTCGGCATACTCAAACGACTGGACATGGGTGAGGGACTCGGCCCAGTCGCCAAGGCCGGTTCCGAGCACCACGCCGATTTCCGCTGTGTGCGGCCGTGTCAGGCTCTTGTGGATATAATCCGCTGCCTGCTGGACTTTTTCGGGATTTTGCATAAACTTTGATAAGTAATTATGAGGGGTTCGGGGAAAGGTAATGGTCCGGGGCCACCAAGTTCGGTCATTCTGTACGGGATGCCCCTTCATGTCAACGTCCGCTCTTGATAGGCAGATTTATAGATTATGGATATTGCAACACTTCTTGGCTCCATCATAGGCTTCGTCCTTGTCATCGGCGCCATCCTTGTCGGGGGGCAGCTGGGTCTGTTCATCAACGTCCCGGGTCTGATGATTGTTGTTGGCGGCACCTTTGCCGCCATCTGCGTCACCTTCCCCTTGCAGGATGTCATTGATGCGCACAAGGGCGCGCTTTCCCTGTTCATGAAGAAGAAAGGCAAAGTTGAGGACGTGGTGAACATCATGGTCCGCATCGCCGAGATCAGCCGCCGCGAGGGTCTTATCGCTCTGGAAAACATCCAGACCGAGAACCCCATCCTCAAAAAAGCCTGCCAACTCATTGCCGACAACGCCGACCCCCAGCTCATCCGCGATACACTCATGATTGAGATTGGCACCATGAAGCGCCGCCACAGCATCTCCATTGATGTTTTCCAAAAGCTGGCGGGCTTCGCCCCGGCCTTTGGTATGATCGGTACGCTTATCGGTCTGGTGCAGATGCTGGCCAAACTGGAGGACCCGGCAACCCTCGGTCCTGCCATGGCTGTGGCCATCCTGACCACATTCTATGGCACCATCATGGCCAATCTCGTGTTCCTGCCCTTTGCGGGCAAGATGAAGGCGCGAACCTCGCAGGAGGAACTCCACCTCCAAATTATCTTTGAAGGCGCGAAATCCATTCTGGAGAACAACAACCCCAGATTGGTGTACGAGAAGCTCTCGTCCTTCGAGCCGCCCAAGGAGCGAAAGAGTGCCCGATGACAATATGAACATGTTCGGCATCCCGGAAGAGAGCGGCGACAACAACGAATGGTTGACGACATTCGCCGACCTTTCGCTGCTCCTTCTCGTCTTTTTCATCCTGCTCTTTTCCATGTCCACGCTGGATGAGGAAAAGTTCACGGACTCCTTTTTGGCCGTGAAGCAGGCCCTTGGCGAAAAGGACAAGGAACTCATGACCATGCGCGTTAAGAGCGAGGACGCCGTCATCATGGACACGGTGCGCATGCAAAAGCAGCTCATCGAGTCCCAGCGCAGGGTGTTTTCGGACGTGCGGACCTTCATCACCAAAAAAGGTGTGGAAGGTGTGGTCGGCGCGGTGTTCGACGAAGGCAAGATTATCCTCCGTCTTCCCGGCGATGTGATGTTTGAATCCGGTCAGGTGGAACTCTCCAGCCAGGGGCGCAAAATGCTCGACACCATGCGCGACATGTTGGTGAAATCCGTCGACCAGCAGATCAATATCGTCGGACATACGGATGACATACCTCCTTCACGGAGGAGTAGGTTCAAGGACAACTGGGAGATTTCCAGCTTGCGTGCGGTGTATGTTTTGCGCTATCTGATGCAACTCGGAATCGCCCAGGGAAGGTTGACGGCGACAGGTCTTGCCGATCTGGAGCCGATCTTTCCGAACAACTCCGCCAAAAACAGAGCCAAGAACCGGCGTGTCGAACTGGTTCTTGAAAAGATCGTGAGCAAATAGGATGATCGACGAGTACTCGTTCTCTCTGGGCAATGGTGACAATGGCGGACAACGACGAGCATTCCGGACCAAGATTCCGGGGCTCGAGGTCGTCCTCAGGTCTACGGACAGGCATTTCATGGTGCTGGACCTCAGCGCCATGGGGCTGGCCTTCAAGGATGCCGAAAAGGGATTCACAGAAGGCGAACAACTGGAGTTCGATCTGCTCCTTAACAAGAAGCTCTTCCTTCCTGAGATGAAGGCGCGGGTGATGCGGGTGCTGGATAACGGCATCATCGGCATCAATTTCGAGAACAACGACTATCGAAAGGAAGCCCGCCTCGATAAGCTGGTGCTGGAAGTCCAGAAACGCATGATCGCACTCAGGAAGAAGGCGGACAAACAAGGAACGTAAACCAGTGTTGAACAAACATAAGGTACTGGTGGCGAACCGCGGAGAGATCGCCATGCGGATTGTCCAGGCCTGCCGAAAGCTGGGTCTGGACTTTGTTTGTGTGTATACCGCCGCGGACGAGGGCTCCGGCCATGTCAAACTGGCTCGGGAACTCGGCGGCGAAGGTGCGCTCTATCGCATATCCTCCTACCACGACGCCAATGAACTGCTGGCCGTGGCCGACGATGCGCAGGCAACTGCCGTGCACCCTGGCTACGGCTTTTTTGCGGAAGACTTCCGCTTCGCCCGCCGCGTAACGCAGCGCAAAAACCGCCTGCATTGGATTGGCCCCTCGTGGCGCGTCATCCGTGAGTTGGGCGATAAAATCAACACCAAGCGCCTTGCGCGCAGCCTTGGCGTGCCCACGGTGCCCGGTTCCGACCGCCCCATCTATGACGAGATGGAAGCCGAGGAAATCGCCGAGAACCTCTTTGCCTTTCAGGCGGAGCAGGGCGTGGTGAACCCGGTGGTGCTGGTGAAGGCGTCGGCCGGCGGTGGCGGCATGGGCATTGAGGAAATCCATGATATGGATTCCTTCCGCTCCATCTATCGCCGCATCCGCAACTACGCCAAGCGGCAGTTCAATGACGAAGGCGTGCTGGTCGAACAGCGCATCTTCGACTTCAATCATCTGGAAGTGCAGATTCTTGCAGACCGTCACGGAAGCGAGCCGGTACATTTCGGCACACGCAATTGTTCCGTTCAAAGCACTGGTCGGCAGAAACGCATAGAAGTCGCCCCCGGTTTCGCCCCCGGTGAATTGGGCTACGGCTTTGATGCGCAGGCGCTTTTGGACGAGATTATCGGGCACTCCCTGTCCATGGCCCGCGAGTCCGGCTATGACAGTGTGGGAACGTGGGAGTGGATTGTCACCCCCAACGGCAAGCCCTTCCTGATGGAGGTCAACACCCGCATTCAGGTTGAGAACGGCGTTTCCGCCATTATCTCCCGCACTCCGCAGAGCGAAGTGGTGGACCTGATTGCGGAGCAAATCCGTTGCGGCCTTGGCGAAAAGCTGGGCTACGGACAAGGCGACATCACCTTTGAGGGTGTTGGCATAGAATACCGCATCATCGCGGAGGACCCGGCCAACAAGTTCACCCCGTGGTGCGGCCGCATCGACACCTTCACGTGGAAGGAAGAGTCGTGGCTGTCCATGTACACGCAGGTGCCAACGGACGAGCCGTATCAGATTCCCACGGAGTTCGACCCCAACCTCGCCCTTGCCATCATCTGGGGCAAGGACCTTGCCGAGGCCAAGGAGCGCGGATTGGCGTTTCTTGACAACCTTGTGCTGGAGGGGCAGGATTCCGCAGGTGATGGGCTGCGCTCCAACGTGGAATTTCTGCGGGAGAAGACGGCCGACCTCCTGAAGTTCAGCTGATGCCGGACCCCGCATCATATTGATGCGGCCCCGTCTGCGCCATAGCGCGGCTGGGCACCACCCGACACTCAATCCCAAAGACACGTATATGGACATTGAAAAGCGGATACAGGGCCTGCGCGACAGGCTACAGTATATTCAGGACATCTTCGGGGCGAAGGAGAATGCGAATATTCAGCTTCTCCAGTCCAAGCTGAATGATTTCCTTGCGCGAGAGGACTCCGTGTCCCCCGCGGAACGGGTCAAACAGCTTTCCGCCCTTGAAGACCTGTTCGAGTTCCTGGAAAAGAAGCTTGAACGTGAACTCACCCCCATGGACAAGGTGCGCATTGTGCGCCACCCGCAGCGCGTCTGCCTCAAGGACATCCTTGAGAACGTCTATGACAACTACACCGAACTGGGCGGACAGGACGAATACAACATCGACCCCAGCATGATCATTGCCCGGGCGTACATCTCCCGCCGCGTTGGCGGCAAGGTGCACAACCAGCCCGTTATGGTCATCGGTCAGGAGAAGGGACACGGGCAGGAATTCCGCAACGGCGGTTCCGTGAAGCCGTGGGGCAACGCCAAGGCGCTGCACTATATGAAGGTCGCCGAGACCGAGAATATCCCTATCCACACCTACGTGTTCACCCCCGGTTCTTATCCCATTGAGGACAACCCCGGCGCGGCGCAGCAGATTGCCCGCAACCTCTACGAGATGGCTGGCCTGACCGTTCCGGTCATTACCTGCATCTCCGAGGGCGGCTCCGGCGGCGCGGAGGCCATTGGCCTTGCAGACCACCGGATGATGTTCTCCCACGGCTACTATTCCGTCATTTCCCCCGAGGGCGCCGCCGCAATCGAGGGCCGTCTGCGTAATGGCCAGCGCGCCAGCGTGGAGCTTATAGAGAGTTGCGCACGCAAGATTAAGATGACGGCGGACGACAACAAGGCCATGGGCTTCATCGACCAAGTACTGCATGAGCCGTCGCTTGGTGCGCGCCCCGAGGACTATGACTTCTTCAAGACACTGCGTCAGGAAGTCATTGCGGCCACGGATACCGTGGTGCTCAACGTCAAGGGCCTGCGCCTTTTCCGCGCCATGACGCTCAGCTCGCGCCGCGCGCGCAAGAAGGGTAAAAGCGCGGAAGACATCTACGTGCGCTGGAACCTGTCCTCGCGCGCCAAAGAACGCCTTGTCTGGCGGCGCTACCAGCGCTTCCGCCGTATGGCGCAGAAGGCCTATCTCGATGATTCTCCCTTTACCGAACGCGTGAACAACGTGCTCGGCGAGTTCTGGTGGGACGTGTATTCGTTCTTTAAGTACGACTTCATGCGCAAGCACCAGAAGAAGATTACTTCCGTTATGGAAGAGCTGGGCGGAGAGATTCAGGTCGTCAAGGACCGGTGCGCCGCGCCCTTCCAGTGGATGCGAAACCGCATCTCCGAAGGCGAGGGCGAAACCGCTATTGATACGGAAACGGAAAAGAGCCTCACCGAGCTGTCCTGCTGGGATGAGGAATGCGATACGGGCAACGGCACCTACTATGTCAGCCCGCAGGCGCGCGAAGACCGCGCCGTCACCTGCCCAAACAGCGCCACGCATGGCTGTGTGGACCTGTGGGCCCCGGACCTCTTTGGCGACTTCGGCGGCGTGTGCTCCACCTGTGGGCACCACTTCCGCATGGAGTACCAGTGGTACTTGCACAACGTCTTTGACCAGAACTCCATCTATGAGTTCAACCGCAACATCGAAGCCGGCAATCCGCTGGATTTCGACGGGCTGGACGCCAAGATTGAGAAGGCCAAGGCCAAGACGGGCAAAAAGAGCGGCTGCACCACCTTTGAGGCGCGCATCCATGGCGTGAATTGCGTTGTGGCTATGCTCATCGCGGACTTCCGCGGCGGCTCCGTTGGCGCGGCAGAGGGCGAGAAGTTCATCCGCGCCGCCGAGCGTGCGCGCAAGAAGCATTACCCCTTCATCGCTTACGTGCACGGCACGGCAGGCATCCGCATTCAGGAGGGCGTCAACGGCGTCATCCAGATGCCGCGATGCACCATGGCCGTGCGGCGCTACATTGAAGCCGGTGGTCTGTATCTGGTGCTGTACGACACCAACTCCTACGCCGGTCCTGTGGCCAGCTTCCTTGGCTGCTCGCCGTATCAGTTCGCGGTGCGTTCCTCGAACATCGGCTTTGCCGGGCCCGGCGTTATCAAGGAGACCACGGGCATCGACATTCCGCCCAACTACCACGACTGCCATCAGGCGCTTTCACGCGGGCATATTCAGGGCATCTGGGACCGCAGGGAGATTCGCAAGAACCTCCAGCAGGCCCTTTTGACCATGGGTGGCCGCAACCTGTACTACAGATAGACACTCTCGGAGCGGAAGCGGCCCGCTGCTTCCGCTCCGGTCAACGTCATACGAACCGCAAGAGGACACTCTCGTGACAGACGTCAAGGCTCTTCTGGAAGAAATGAAAGCCTCCCCCTATGAGATGGTGGAGGTCAGAGCACCGCATACCGGAGTGGTCGAGTACGTAGTGACCGAGACAGCCACCCAGGTTTCCGGCGTGTCCGGAACGTGGGATGAGAAGCCGGGAACGCTGCTCGCCTACCTTGAGCGTGAAAATACCAAAAAGCCCATCCACGCCCCCCTCAAGGGCGAGGTGGACGCCGTATGCCTTGAGCACTCCGGGCAGTTTGTGGAGGAGGGGACGCTGCTGTGTACCCTGCGCCACTACCTGACCAAGGAAGAAGTCATCGCCGCTATTCTCAAGAAGACGCTGCACCTGTTCCACGCCCCGGAGCAGGCCAAGTACTACTTCACCCCGGATGTGGATACCAAGGTCAAGGCCTCGGGCTGCAAGAGCGTGCGCGTGCGCGAAGGCATGGACCTGTTCATCATGTCGCGCATGAAGCGTGAGGCGCCGTTGCCGTACAGCGGTCCGGAAGGCCTTATCTACGCGCTGTACTTTAAGCACAACGAATCCGTCCCCGCGGGCGCGCCGCTCATCGGTGTGTGCCCCGAGGACCTGCTCCCCGTCATTCAGGACGTGGTCAACCGCGTGCAGGGTGAGTGGGAAGAACATAACTAGGAGACGCCGTGGGCAAAATTCTTCAGATTCGTGTTTCGGCTTCCACGCCGTATCCGGACGACGTAAAACGTGCGTGGCCCAGACTTTTTGCCATTGCATGGCCGGAAACGGACGCTCCGGTGACCGCCGGAGGCGGCCAGCCTGGGGTTGTGGAATTGGTCACAGCCCTTGACGACCAGGTGCGTTTTGGCCTTAAAGACAAGGAACTGAAGGCGACGTTGCGAGAGGGGCTGGATACGGCCCTTGGCCTCGTCGCCAATCTGGACGCCGCCCTCGGCGACTGGAATCCCGGGGAAGCTAACGCCATCAGCGTGCGGCTGGAAGACGCCCTGGACGCACTGGAAGAGAAAGCTCCGGCACCCAAATAGCCGGGGATAGAAACGAAAACGAAATCGGGAGAGTCTCATGGCTTCTTTGAACAAGGTAATGCTTATCGGCCGTCTTGGTCGTGACCCCGAGCTGCGCTACACGCAGGCCGGCCAGCCCATCGTGAACATGCGTATGGCAACGGACGAGTCCTACACCAACCAGCAGGGCGAGCGCGTGGACAAAGCCGAGTGGCATTCCGTCGTCGTCTTTGGCCGTCAGGCCGAACCCTGCGCCAACTACCTGCGCAAGGGCAGCCTCGTGTACGTTGAGGGCAGCCTGCAGACGCGCAAGTGGCAGGGTCAGGACGGCAATGACCGCTACAGCACCGAAGTCAAGGCCCAGCGCGTGCAGTTCCTGGACTCCCGGAATACGCAGCAGCAGGGCGGCTACGACGCTCCGCGCCAGCAGCAGGCTCAGCCGCAGCAGCAGTCCCAGCAGTGGGGCGGCCAGCAACAGCAGCCGCAGCAGCAACAGCAGCAGCCTGCTGAAGACCTCGGCCCGGCATTCCCGTCCGAGGCATCCGGCATGGATGATGTGCCGTTCTAAACCGCGAAGCGGTAGGTGCCATATAAGGCATTTGGGAGGGCGACAGCGATGTCGCCCTCTTTTTTTGGGCTTTCGGCCCGAGGGGCGATGCGCCTGACGCGCCAGAGCGAAAGTTCCACCCGCTGTGGGGGGAGACAGTCGGCGCTCGACGACAATTCCGTTCCGGTACGCGAGGAGTATCTAGGCCTTTTTTGTCCGCTCTTGAGGCAAGGTGGCGTCCTTCACCACCGCCGCTCCAGAGGGCGGTGGCGGGCCGAGAGGGCGGGGCGCCACGTACAGCGCGCGGGTGCGCCGCGCGGCATCCTGTGCGTCATTCCGAGGAAAACGCCGCATGCCGGGCCAGCGCGGGAAACACCTCCAAATTCTGTTGCCCACTTGTGCGAAGGCGCAGGGAAGCGTAGCGTAATGATTGAGCTTTCCAAACGCTTTGGCGCAAGGAGGAGTCATGCCCGCACCCCGCGATATGTCGTTCTACCGCTACGATGAATCCCACCGTTTTGCGGCGGAGTATCCGCGCCTTGCGCGGCAGGTTGTGGCGGATTTTGAACTGACGCAGGGCCTGTGCCTCGACCTTGGCACCGGCGGCGCGGCCCTTGCCATTGAGATGGCAAAACTGACGCGCATGCGCTTTGTGGGCGTGGACAACAACGCCGGGGCGCTTGGTCTGGCCCGCGAAAATGGTCAGCGGCACGGCGTGACTTCCCAGCGCCTGTCCCTTGTGGCGGTGGATGTGCATGCGTTGCCGTTGGCGGCGGGGAGTGTGGACTTTGTCATCAGCCGCGGGTCCATCCCCTTCTGGGCGGACCGGAGCCGCGTCCTTGCGGAGGTGCACCGCGTGCTGCGTCCTGATGGGCGCACATTCATCGGCTGCGGCTTTAGCCGGGACCAGCCCCAAGAGGCCGTGGAGAAGATGCGCCCGGCGTGGGCGCGTGAGGACAGCGACGATGAGCGCATGCGCTGGCGCGACCCCGATGTGCTACGCGGCATACTGGAGGCCGCGGGCGTAGAGACGTATCTCATCATGCGTCAGCCCGGATATGGGCACTGGATAGATATCCGCAAATAGTCCCTGCTGGCGGCGCTATTCCCACTTCAGTATGGGGCGGAATTTTCGGGAAAATGGGCGGGGGCGTTTTTTGAAGGAAATTGCGCCCGCCAATCCTGCGGGGTGCGAGTGTCATCTCGCTGTCAGCCGTACCAGGCAGGGGTTTCGCCCCTGTGGAGGGCTGATGATTTTCCCTGAATTTGGGCAGTATTTGGCAGTATTCGGCCTTGAGTGCCCCATACGTTTTTGCTAGGTACCGCTCACTCATTACGCAGTGAACTTCAGGTGCCCACAGGGCAACCAAGGAAATCCGGTGCGAGTCCGGAGCGGTCCCGCCGCTGTATTCCCAAGCATTTCACGGCAGTGCCTTTGCGGCGCGCCGGAGAGGGGAAAGCCAGTCATCCTGCCTGAAGCGTTTCTGACCGTCCGGGGTACGCGGATACCACGGCGGGCAAGAAATACATCCCCCGAACCCTCCCGCGGCAAATCTTGGGCCGCAGGGTAAAAATCATGGCACGACGGCTTGAAGCAGTATCGTGGTCGCATGTGTTTTGTCGTGTGCGATCCGGCGCTTTGTGCCGTCAGCGGAGACCCGATGCCGAAACAGATTCTCAAACGCGACGGTTGTCTTGAAACCTGGTCCACGGAGCGCATTGCCGGCGCCATCTTGAAGGCTCTCAATTCCAGCGGCATCAAGGACCCGCTCCTTGGCAAGCGCCTTGCCCGCAAGGTTGCCGAGCATATCGACGCCGAAGGCGTGGACGTTCCGGAGCAGGAATACGTTCAGGACACTGTGCAGCTGGTGCTGATGGAAGCCCGCCTCTACTCCGTGGCCGAGCGCTACATCATCTACCGCGAAAAGCGGCGCGAGATGCGCAACCAGAATCAGGCTTACATCGACATCTCCAAGATGATCGAAAGCTATCTGGACCGCTCCGACTGGCGCGTGAACGAGAACTCCAATATGGTGCATTCCTTCCAGGGACTCATCCTGCACATGGCCGGTTCCGTTCAGGCCCGGTACGTGCTGGAAAAGTACCCGGAAGAAGTCCGGCAGGCCCACAACCACGGCTATTTCCACCTGCATGACCTGTCCTTCGGCCTTGCGGGCTATTGCTCCGGCTGGAGCCTGAGGGACCTCCTGCTGGAAGGCTTTAACCTCTCTGGCCGCTGCTCCTCCACGCCGCCCAAGCACTTTGACGCCGTGTGCGGACAGATTGTCAACTTCCTCGGCACGCTGCAGAACGAGTGGGCCGGCGCGCAGGCGTTCAACAACGTGGACACCTACCTCGCCCCCTTCGTGCGTGAGGACGGCCTCAGCTACCACGATGTGAAGCAGCAGATGCAGAAGCTGCTCCACAATCTGAACACCACCTCGCGTTGGGGCGGCCAGAGCCCGTTCACCAACTTTACCTTCGACTTCGTGCCGCCCAAGCACATGGCCAAAGAGGCCGTGATCATCGGCGGCAAGCTGATGGATTCCACCTACGGCGAATACGCCGAGGAAATGGAAATGATCAACCGCGCGTTCCTTGAAGTGATGCTTGAGGGCGACGCCGACGGCCGCATCTTCTCCTTCCCGGTGCCCACGTACAACGTCACCTCCGACTTTCCGTGGGATTCCGAGTCCGGCAAGCTGCTGCTGAAGATGACCTCCCGCTACGGCGCGCCGTACTTCCAGAACTTCATCAACTCGGACCTGAACCCCGAGGACGTGCGTTCCATGTGCTGCCGCCTGCAGATGGACCTGCGCGAAATCCGCAAGAAGACCGGTGGCCTGTTCGGCGCCGGCGACCTGACCGGTTCCATCGGCGTCGTCACCCTGAACCTGCCCAAGCTGGCCTATCTGGCCCACAACGAGGAAGACTTCCTCGACCTCGTGGCCGAGTACGCCAGCCTTGCCAAGGACTCTCTGGAGTACAAGCGCAAGCTCGTCACCCAGAACCTTGAGGCGGGCATGTTCCCGTTCTCGCGCCGCTACCTGAAGAATGGCTACAAGGGCCACTTCTCCACCATCGGCGTTATTGGCGGCCACGAGGCCTGCTTGAACCTTCTTGGCAAGGGCATCGAGAGCGAAGCCGGTCTGCGCCTGATGCGCCGTACGCTGAAGCACCTGCGTCAGCTCATCGTGGACTTCCAGGAAGAGACGGGCAACCTCTACAACCTTGAGGCCACCCCCGGCGAAGGCACCTGCTACCGTCTGGCAAAAATCGACAAGGACCTGTACGAAGACATCAAGACCTCCGGTCAGGATGTGCCGTACTACACCAACTCCACGCTGCTGCCCGTAGGCATCACCTCCGACGTGGTGACCGCGCTGGAGCACCAGAACGAGCTGCAGACCGTGTATAACGGCGGCACCGTGTTCCATACCTTCCTCGGCGAGGCCGCGCCCTCCGAGGAAAGCGTGAAGAGCTACCTCATCCGCGCCATGTCCAACACCAAGATTCCGTATATCTCGGTGACGCCCACCTTCTCGGTGTGCAAGGAGCACGGCTACATCTTCGGCGAGCACTTCTCCTGCCCCACCTGCGGTGAGGATACGGAAGTCTACACCCGCGTTGTGGGCTACTACCGCCCCGTGAACCGCTGGAACAAGGGCAAGCAGGAAGAGTACCGCGACCGCAAGGAATACGCTATGGAGTCCTTCTGCGGTTGCGAGTGCAGCGCCTAGCACGGGCGAGAGCAGCGGCCTTTTCGAGAGCGTTTTCACAGGAGTTCATGCATGATACTCAGTGCGCAGCAGTTGCGCGCCCTCCGGCAGCGTAACGATGAAGAATTGCGAAAGGGGCAGTACGCCAAGCACGGCTACCCCGCGCATACCATTCGCGACCTGTTGCAGACCGTGGAGGCGCTGAAAAAGGAAAAGAAAAAGTGGCAACGCCTTGCCACCACGCGCGGCAAAACCCTCGACGAAATCCATGAGCTGGCCGAGAAAAACGGCAACGGCGATGGAAACGGAGAGTGCAGCTAAGTTGCCCGCGCCATACCGCCATACCAAAGGGCCGGGAGGATATATCCTCCCGGCCCTTTTTGCGTGCTGCCCCAGCAGGGAAGGGGCGCAGATTTCTGCCGCAACGGGGCGGCCGGAATTGTTCAGCTTTTGCTCCAAAATGTGTTGAGCGTGGGAAAAGCCTTGTCCCATCGGTGTATTTCGGATTTCGAACAGCCGCGAATTGCGTTACCCTTGATGGGAGTCGATACGTCCGCCGCGCGCTGGCGAGGGCGCGCGGCACAAGCTTCACCAGGGGGACAGGATGAAGATAGCAGTCGAAATCACGGTGTTTAACGAGGTGATTACGAAAGTTGTCGAGTACCCGGGTATCCCGCAGAGCCACGCGGAAGTGATCCGCTGGCTGATGGCTGAAAAGATCGACCTGAGGTGGACGGACTATGAGAACGCCCCGGTTGAGGACAAGTTTGTTTTTGACCTGAAGGACGGTGTGTCTCACTGAGGGGGCGGGGCCGGAAAAAAGGCCGTGCGGGAGCGCTGTGCTCCGTGCCGGTTGCCTTTGATGACAAGCACGCGGCCCCGGTCATGAAATTCATGGAGCAAGTGGACGTCGGCGAGATGGGAGAGCGCCGCGTCCAGCTCCACATCAAGGCGCGCCTCCTCACCGGGGACGGCGCACAGACCAAGCAGGCGGTCGCGCGCAATGCTGCAGCTTCCGCCACAGGCCCAAAGGGCGGCATGGAGCCATCTCGCCAGCCCGTGGGGCGCCAGCAAGACCCGCTCGCGCAGGAACATGCGCAGGGCGGGTCTGTTGTGAAAGGCGTTCGCCACGGCGGGGTGCACGCGGGCGATGCAGGTGTCATCCACCCGGTCATACAGCAGGCTCTGCATCATTTGAAAGGAAATACGGTAGCGCGCGTCCTCAAGGGTGAGGCGGGCATGCTCCAGCCGTGAAAGGCTGGCGTGCACGCGGCGGCGGTTGTCCTGACGGCTGCGCAGGTCAAGGGTGGCGAGGATGTCCGGCATGTGCACGCGGACGATACCATCGCCGGATTCGCTGTCTCCGGCGGCAAGGCACGCCGTCAGCACGTCCAGATCAAATTGATCGAAACGTTCGCCAGTGAAGGTGAAGCGGCGCGTGGCCGTTGGCATGTCCAACTGATGGCAGTGCATATGCGGCCTGCGCCCGCCCCACACCGCGCGAAACAGACTGGAGGCCATAATGCAGGCGGGCGTGATGCGCAGGAAGCGGTTCTCGTCCGGCGTGAAGCCGTTTTGCGTGGCGGCGTCGCCGGGATGGGGGCCGGATATGTACCAACTGGGCGTGTCGAACGTGCCTTCATCGGCGTAGAACATGGCGTTTTCCTTTGCGCGCCGTAGGGCGCGGTGTCCCTGTCCGACTTCCGGGCGAACGGCGGGGCGAGTCCTCATTCTCCCCGCCGTCCGCGGACCGGAAGTCGCACCTACTATGCCAATCGCGCGGCGGCCATGCGTACCCGCCGCGCGTGACCCCCATTTCTACAGGTCTGCTGGCAGGGTCTTCAGTTCCGCATAGGAGAAGACCGGGCCGTCCTTGCAGACGTATTTTGAACCGATATTGCACCGTCCGCACAGGCCGACGCCGCATTTCATGCGCTTTTCCAGCGTGGTGATGATGTTTTCATCGGCAAAGCCCATCTTTTTCAGCGCTTGCAGCGTGAATTTAATCATGATGGGTGGCCCGCAGGTGACGGCGATGGTGCGCGCCGGGTCGGGGTGGACTTTGTCCTGCAGGACGTTGGGGATAAGCCCCACTTCGTGCTCCCAGCCCGGTGCCTCGTTGTCGATGGTCAGGATGGTGTTGAGGTCGCTGCGCTCCAGCCAGTTTGGCAGCTCGTACTGGTAGGCCATGTCCTGCGGGCTGCGCGCGCCGTACAGCAGGGTGATGTCGCCGTAGTCGTCGCGGTTGTCCAGCATGTACAGGAGCAGGGTGCGCAGGGGCGCCATGCCGATGCCGCCGCCGACGAAGACGATGTCCTTGCCCTTCATGTCCTCATAGGGAAAGCAGTTGCCAAGGGGCGCGCGCACGCCGATCTGGTCGCCGGCGCGTAGCTGGTGGAGCTTGCCCGTCAGCTCCCCAACGCGCATCACGGAGAATTGCAGATAGTCCATGCGCGTTGGTGAGGAGTTGATGACAAAGGTTGCCTCGCCCACGCCAAACACCGACAACTGGCCGACCTGCCCCGGTTCGAAGGTGAAGGCCTTCATGCGGTCCTCATTGTTGAGGGTGACGCGGAAGGTTTTGATGTTTGGCGTTTCGTCGATGACCTCGTGAATGGTCGCCATGTCCGGCAGGTAGAGGTTAGCCATATTCTTTTGTGGCATATGGGTCATGATTGCGCCTCCGTCTCGGTGTGCGGCTCATGGGCGAGCACGCCGCACAGCACTTCGCGTATGTCCATGGAAACGGGGCAACTGCGGATGCACCGCCCGCAGCCCACGCAGGCGATTTCGCCGCCGTGGCTTTGCGGGTAGTAGGCGAACTTGTGCCCCACCCGGTTGCGGAAGCGCTGGCTCTTGTCCGCGCGCGGGTTATGGCCGCTTCCTTCCAGCGTAAACAGGGCGGACATGCAGTTGTCCCACGAGCGAACGCGTGTACCAGTGGAGCCTTTTGGCTCGTCGGTGATGTTGAAGCAGTAGCAGGTGGGGCACACATAGGAGCACACCCCGCAACTGAGGCACTTGTCGGAAACCTGTTGCCACAGGTCGGTGTGGTCAAACAGCGCCGCGATGTGCTCGGGCGCGCCCGTCAGGTCCGTGGCTTCACCAAGGGCCTCGCGCGCGGCGGCGTGGGCGGCTTCGGCCTCGTCCTGCGCGCTTTCGGGCGGCGCGGTGAAGTGCTCGTCCTCAAGGAACGGCTCACCGCGCGGGGTGAGGGCGAGGGCAAGGTAGCCGCCGGTGACGGGTGTGAGCAGGATGTCCGACCCCTCGGAGCCTGCCGGGTCGCCGCCGGTCCAGTGGCAGAAGCATGTGGGCGCGGGGGTAGTGCAGGCGATGCTGGCCACCACGGTGGTGTCGCGCCGCGCGGTGTAGTATTTGTCCGGATTTTCCGGATCCGCAAAAACGCGGTCGATAACGGCCGCGCCGCGTGCGTCGCAGGGGCGCACGCCAAACAGGAGCGTTGGCGTGGTGTGCAGGGTTTCGTGCACGTCCAGCACCACCTTGTCAGGGTTTTCCGGGTCCTTGACGTAGCGGTAGGCCATAAGGGTTTCGCTGGGCGGGATGAGCGCCGTCTTGGGCGAAACTGTGGCGGGCTGGTCAAGGCACAGGGTTCTGCCCGAGGCAAAGGGGCGGAACACAACGGCCTCCCCCTCCCGGACCGGAGCCAGAACGCGGCGGTCTGCGGCCTGCCGGGTCAGCCACGGCAGAAGGTTCTCCGTGGCAAGGAACTTGGGCGTCGGCATTACCAGCTCCTTTCCTTGATTGTGGGTTCTTCTTCGCGGAAATCGAGCAGCGGTGGTGTGGCGGTGGTATCCGTCCCCGCCGCGTAGTCAAAGAGCCGGTTGATTTCGCGGTTCATCTTTTGGCGCAGGGCAAGGATGGGAATGTCCATGGGGCAGGCGCGTTCGCACTCGCCGCATTCCGTACACCGCCCCGCCGTATGCAGGGTGTGCATGATTTGGAACATCAGTTTCTCGCGTGGGTGGTCCTCCTGCGTAACCCAGTGCGGGTCGCGCGTTTGGGCGGCGCATTGGTCGCGGCAGACGCACAGCGGGCAGGCATTGCGGCAGGCGTAGCACCGGATGCACCGCGACATCTGCTCCTCCCAAAAGGCGAAGCGCGCTGGCTCGTCCATGTCTTCAAGCATGGCGAGGGTGCGTCCGGGCGTGAGCGGGGCGTCCACCGCGCCGCTGCGTTCCCCGATGAATTTGTCGGCCAGCAGGGCGTCCGGATAGGCGCAGGAGCGGCACTTTTCCGCCAGCACCTGCTCGCGCCGCAAAACGTGGGTCTCTGCGCCGCAGGTGACGGTGACGTTGTCCCCGTCCATGCTGATGGCGTCCGCGTGGCCGCATCCGGCAAGGCGCAGCACCTCCGCCGGGCTGACCACACCGCTACAGCTGAGGCCGAAGACCGTAATCTCGTCGCGGTCGATGAGATTTTCCTGAATGAGTTCCACAATGGTGCGGCTGTCGCAGCCCTTGGCGACGATGCCTACCTTAATGGTGCGGCTGTCGCAGCCCTTGGCGACGATGCCTACCTTTTGCCCGCGCAGGTCCGTGAGGTAGCGGGCAAGGTTGTGCACGCACGTGGGGCCAAGGACCATGCGGTCCAGATCGGCCTCCGTGCGGATGAACAGGGGCGCGGCGTGCAGGGCGTCCGGCCCCGTGCCCCACGCCAGCATGACATCCAGCCGGGGCAGGGCTTCGCGGATGGCGTCCTTGAGGGTATCGAGCTTAGACACTGTGCGGCTCCTTTTCTGCGTGGACGGGCATCTGCGCCTGAGTGGCGGCTTGGAAGCGGGCAAGCTCCGCACCCGCCTCGCCGGGGGAGAAGGTCGGAATGGGGCCAAGGGCGTGAATCTGCTCGGTGAAGGTGGTAACCACCTGCTGCCAGCGCTGGCCCTCGGAGGCCGAAACCCATGTGTACTCAAAGCGTCCGGGCGCAATGCCGATGATGGGCAGGAAGGACTTCAGCGCTTCCAGCCGCCTGCGGGCGTAGAAGTTGCCTTTGGAGTAGTGGCAGTCGTTGGGGTGGCAGCCGGAGACCAGCACCCCGTCAGCGCCGCTGAGCAGCGCCTTGACCACGAACAGCGGATTCATGCGTCCGGAGCAGGGCACGCGGATGACGCGCAGGTCCGTTGGCTGGCTAAAGCGGCCAACACCGGCGGTGTCCGCGCCCCCGTAGGAGCACCAGTTGCACAAAAAGCCTATGATCCGCAGTTCCTTGCCGTTTAGAACTGGCATAACGCATTGACCTCGGCGAGTATCTGGTTGTCTGTGAAGTGCTGGAGCTGGATGGCTCCTTGCGGGCAGGTAGAGGTGCAGATGCCGCAGCCCTGACACACCGTTTCAATGACTGAGGCCTTGGTCTGGCCGCGGAAGTCCGTCATTTCAATGGCGCCGAAGGGGCAGGTGGATTCGCATTTGCCGCAACCCACACAGCGGGACATGGACACCAGCGAAACCTGCGGGTCGCTCTCCAGTTTGTCCTTGGAGAGCAGGCCCACCACCTTGCAGGCGGCGGCGCTGCCCTGCGCCACGGAAGAGGGGATATCCTTCGGTCCCTGACAGGACCCGGCCAAAAAGACACCGGCGGTGTTGGTTTCCACGGGTTTGAGCTTGGGGTGCCCTTCCATGTAGAAGCCGTAATGGTCGTAAGAGATGCGCAGTTTTTCCGCGAGGTCCGGCGCGCCCTTGGCGGCCTCGGCCCCGACGGCCAGCACCACAAGGTCGGCCTCAACCTCAACCTGCGTGCCCATGAGCGTATCCGCCCCGCGCACGATGAGCCGGTCCCCGGAGGGGTAAATCATGGACACGCGGCCACGGATGTAGCGCGCGCCGTATTCCTCCTGCGCGCGGCGGACGAACTCGTCGTAGCTCTTTCCGGGAGCGCGGATGTCCATATAGAAGACGTAGGACTGGGAGTCCGGCAGGTGGTCCTTGGCTAGGATGGTCTGCTTGGCCGTGTACATGCAGCAAAAGCCCGAACAGTAGGGCCGGTCCACGGACTTATCGCGCGAGCCGACGCACTGGATGAACACAATATCCCGTGGCTCCTTGCCGTCTGAGGGGCGCTTGATGTGCCCGCCCGTCGGGCCGGAGGCGGACAGCATGCGCTCGAATTGCAGGGAGGTGACAACGTCCGGATAGCGGCCGCCGCCGTACTCGCCGTAGCGCGTGTGGTCGAAGAGGTCATAGCCCGTGGCCGTGATGATGGCGCCCACGTGCTCGGTGACCATTTCGTCCTGCTGGGTAAAGTCGATGGCTTCCGTGGGACAGAATTTGGCGCATGCGCCGCATTTGTCCTTGGTGAGCTTGATGCAGAATTCCGGGTTGATGGCGGCCTTTTTGGGGATGGCCTGTGGGAAGGGGATGCCGATGGCCGTGGTGGGGGCGAGGCCTTCGTTGAACGGGTCCTCGGTCTTTTTGGCCGGGCACTTTTCCATACACAGGCCGCAGCCGGTGCACGCGTCCCAGTTCACGTAGCGCGCCTTTTGGCGCACCTTGACGGTGAAGTTGCCCACGTAGCCGTCAACCTGCTCCACCTCGGACAGGGCGTGGAGGGTGATGTTCGGGTGTTGGGCGATTTCCACCATGCGCGGGCCGAGGATACAGCTGGAGCAGTCCACGGTGGGGAAGGTTTTATCCAGCTTGGCCATCTTGCCGCCGATGGTCTGGGTGCGCTCCACAAGCACCACATCAAGGCCCGCCTCGGCGCAGTCCAGCGCGGCCTGAATGCCCGCCACGCCGCCGCCGATGACCATGACCCGCTTGGTGACGTCAAACTGCGAGGAGGACAGCGGGCTGTCGTTTCGCAGTTTGGCGACGGCCATGTGGACAAGGTCCGTGGCTTTGGCGGTGTTGGCGTCCCGGTCCTTGCCAATCCACGAGACGTGCTCGCGGATGTTGGCCATTTCGAACATGTAGGGGTTCAGCCCCGCGCGCTGGACGGCCTTGCGGAAGGTCGCCTCGTGCATGCGCGGCGTGCAGGAGGCCACGACAACGCCGTCAAGGGCATGGTCGTGCACGGCCTGTATGATGCCCTCCTGCCCCGGTTCCGAGCAGGCGTAGAGGGTGTCCGTTGCGTAGGCCACATCGGGGAACAGGCGCGCGGCCTCGGCAACCTTGGCCGTCTCCACGGTTCCTTCGATGTTGCTGCCGCAGTGGCACACGAAAACTCCGATTCTCATCTGTTTTTCTCCTCGCTGTGTCCTAGGCGGTCGCCTTGGCGTCTGCGGCCTTCGGACCTATGCGGTCCAGCAGCTTGAAGGGCGGGACATAGAGCTTGTCCAGTCCGAGGGCGGCATCATCAAGGCCGAGGGCCAACCCGATGAGCTGGGAATAGTAGAACACCGGCATATTGTGGCGGGTGTTGTTGTCGCGGTTGATTTGGCCTTGGCGCATGTCCAGATTCATCTGGCACAGCGGGCAGGCGGTGACGATGGCGTCCGCGCCCATGGATTCGGCCACGTCGAGGATGCGGCCGGACAGCCGCGTGACCACGCCGCGCCGCGTTACGCCAAGGGACGCGCCGCAGCATTCCGTCTTGAGCGGGAAGGGAACAATCTCCGCGCCAAGGGCGGGCATGAGTATGTCCAGCGACATGGGGTTTTCCGGGTCGCCGAAGTTCATCAGCTCCTTGGGGCGGCTGAGCATGCAGCCGTAATAGGGGGCGAGCTTCAGGCCGGTCAGGGGCTTTGTGGTGCGGTCCTTCAGGCCCTGCGCGCCGATGTGTTCAAAGATGATTTGCAGCACCGAGACGATGGGGATGTCCGTTGGGATGGCGCCGTCCACAAGGCGTTCCACCTTGGCGCGGAAGGCGTCGTCCTGCAGTTTTTGTCTGGTGGAACGCAGGTTTTTGAGACAGCTGGGGCAGGGGGTGGTGATGGTGTCCAGCCCCATGGTGCCGGCCTGCATAATGTTGCGGGCGGACAGCGCCGCCGAGAGGACCGGGTCCACGGCGTGGGCGGGGGTGGACCCGCAGCAGCTCCAGCCGGGAATTTCCTGAAGGCCAATGCCGAGCTGCTCGCAAATGGCGCGGGTGGACGCGTCGTATTCGATGGACGTCCCCGTTGCGGAACAGCCGGGATAGTAGGCGAAGCGGCTCATCTGGACGTCTCCTGTGCGTAGCGCTTGAATATCTTGGCGATTTCCTCACGGCCCTGCACGTCGTGCGGCTTGAAGGAAATTTTGCCCTTGGCAAGCACGGCGGGGCCAAGGTCCGTGTCGGACAAAAAGCGCCCGGTGCGCGTTTTCCACGAGGCCATAAGGCCTGCTTCGAACACGCGCCCGTGTTTTTCGACGGACTCAAGGAAGCACTCCCAGAACTTGCGGATGTCGCGCTCGGAGACCACGCCCTCGCGTCCGGCGATGTTGCGCAGCACGTCCATGATGTGGGCGACGTCGATATTATTGGGGCAGCGCGCGGTGCACGTTTCGCACGAGGCGCACAGCCAGATGGCGCTGGAGGAGAGGACGCGCTTTTTTTGGCCGTTTTGCAACAGGCGCATGATTTGGCTGACCGGGATGTCGTAGGCGAACCCCACGGGGCATCCGGCCGTACACTTGCCGCACTGGTAGCACAGCGCGATGTTTTGGCCGCTTTCTCGCTGGACTTCGTCGATGAAGTCCCGGTCGTATGTGTCGTTGACTCTGACGGGTTCCATGGTGCGATCCTGCTTGCTGTGGTGGTGGGCGGGCGGCCAAAGGGGGGAGCTGGCCGCCCGCCGACACAATGAGAGCGCCGGTTCCCGCCGTATCGGGAACCGGCAGGAGGTGTCTTTACAGGGCCTGCTCGTAGATGCGGCGGACGTCGTCGTCCGTGGGGCAGCGGGGGTTGGTCAGACCGCAGGCGTCCTTCTGGGCGTTGTCGGCCATGGTGGCGATGTCCTTCTTCTGGACGTCCTTGCCGTAGCGCTTGCCAAGCTCGGTGAGGTTGGCGGGGATGCCTACGTCGGCGGACAGCACGCGGATGGCGTGCAGGCAGCGTTCGGCGGCGTCGCGCTTGGACATGCCGGAGATGTCTTCGCCCATCCACTCGGCCATTTCGGCAAAGCGTTCCACACAGGCGATGAGGTTGAACTGCTCAACGTGGGGCAGCAGGATGGCGTTGCATTCGCCGTGGGGCAGGTCGTAGTAGCCGCCCAGCTGGTGCGCCATGGCGTGCACGTGGCCGAGGCTGGCGTTGTTGAAGGCCATACCGGCGAGGTACTGGGCGTAGCACATGCCTTCGCGGGCTTCGATGTCCTGTCCGTTTGCCACGGCGCGGCGCAGGAAGGTGAAGATGAGCTTGATGGCCTTTTCCGCGCAGGCGTCGGTGAGCGGGGTGGCGATGGTGGACACGTACGCCTCAACGGCGTGGGTCAGGGCGTCCATGCCAGTGGCGGCGGTAAGCGCCGGGGGCATGCCCATCATCAGGGTGGGGTCGTCCAGCGCGATGCCGGGGGTGACGCGCCAGTCCACGATGGCCATCTTCACCTTGCGGGAGGTGTCCGTGATGATGCAGAAGCGGGTCATTTCGGACGCGGTGCCTGCGGTGGTGTTCACGGCGACGTAGGGGGGCATGGGCTTGGTGGACTTGTCGATGCCCTCAAAGTCATGAATCTTGCCGCCGTTGGAGACGACAAGGCCGATGCCCTTGCCACAGTCGTGCGAGCTGCCGCCGCCCAGGGTGATGAGGGAGTCGCAGCCGTTCTTCTCATAGACCTTAACGCCGTCGTGCACGTTCTTGTCGGTGGGGTTCGGCACGGTTTCGTCGTAGACGACGCAGTCCATGCCGTTTTCCTTCAGCAGGTCAACAATCTGCTGGGTGATGCCAACCTTGGTGATGCCCTTGTCCGTGACGAGCAGGGGCTTCTTGCCGCCGAGAGCCGTGATGCGGGCGGGGATTTCCTTGTGTGCGCCGATGCCTACAAGAGTAACACTGGGGATAAAGAAACCGTTCACTTCTTCCCGTACTGCCATTTCACACCGTCCTTAGCTTGTGTGTTTGCGATGCCATGCAATCCGTACTGCTTGAACTCGCGAGTTGCTTCCCTAGAGGCAAAGAGCGGGCCAAAATGAAAAGTGTGATATTCCGAATGCTTAGAGAAAATACCATCTGGGCAGAATGTCCCACGGTGGTGGGCCAGAGTGCGCACTCGGGTCAAAAGTGGTGTGTTTTCGCGGATGTGGGTCTATGGAAAAGCGCATGTGGCGGGATCTGCCGGGGTGGTGTGTCAGTTTGCGCCGCTTTGTGACGGGGTTGGGTCAAATAGCGCCGGGCCTTGTTGCGCGAGGACGCGCAAGGTTGCGGAAGGCATACGGAAAAAGGACGGCGCGGGGCGTCGTCCTTTTTTGTGGTGGTGGGCAGGGTGCGTTTTGAAATGCGCGGGGCAGGGCGGTGAGGCGGCGCGGTATGGGCGTCGCGCCGCGCCCTACAGGTCGAACTTTTCGATTTTGCGGTATAGGGTCTTGCGGCCAATGCCTAGAGCCTTGGCGGTCTGTTGGCGGTTGCCGCCGTAGAAGTCCAGCGCCTTGGCGATATGCTCGCGCTCCATGCGCTCAAGGGACAATACGCCCCCGGCTTGGCCGCTGGCGGGCTGGTCGGAGATTTCGCGTGGCAGACAGGCGCGGGTGATGACGCCGTTGTCGGACAGGATGATGCTGCGCTCCAGCACGTTGCGCAGTTCTCGGATGTTTCCCGGCCAGTCGTAAGAGAGCAGGCTTTGCATGGCGCGCTCGCTGACCGTGTACTCCCCCTGTCCTTTTTGGCGGCCCAGTTGGGCAAGGAAGTAGTCCACGAGCAGGGGTACGTCTTCACGGCGCTCGCCCAGGGTGGGCAGGCTGATGTTGAAGACATTAATGCGGTGGAAGAGCGCCTCGTGGAAGCGCCCGGCTTCAACCTCATCCGCAAGGTTGCGGTTGGTGGCGAACAGGAAGCGGATGTCTACGGTGCGCTCGTCCTTTTCCCCCACGCGGCGGTAGGTGTGCGACTCCAGAACGCGCAGCAGGGAGGCCTGCACCTCAATGGGCAGTTCGCCGATTTCATCAAGGAACAGTGTGCCGGTGTGGGCGAAGTTCATCAGCCCTTCGCGGTTGTCCGTTGCGCCGGTGAAGGAGCCTTTGGTGTGTCCAAACAGCTCACTGCGCGAGAGTTCCTTTTGCAGGGTGGCGCAGTTTTTGACGATGAGGGGCTTATCCGCCCTTTGGCTGGCGGCGTGCAGGCAGCGCGCCACCACGTCCTTGCCCGCGCCGGATTCGCCGGTGATGAGCACAGGGACGTCCGTTGGGGCGACTTTGTCGATGAGGTAGCGGATGTGCTTCACCGCGGCGGAGCTGCCCACCATCTGCGTGGATGACGTGGTCTTTTGCGTGTGCTTGTAGCTGCGGTTCTCGCGCTGGAGGCAGGCGCGCTGCCACGCGCGGTCCACCACCAGCTCCACGCGGTCCAGCCGGAAAGGCTTGGTGATGTAGTCGTACGCGCCGATGCGGATGGCCTCAACGGCGTTGTCGATGTTGCCATGTCCGGTGATGAGGATGACCTCGGCGTCCGGCTCCATGTCTTTAAATTCGGTAAGCAGCTCCAGCCCGTCGCCATCGGGCAGGCGGATGTCGGAGATAATGACGTCGAAGCGGTGGCGGCGGACGGCGTCGCGCGCGGCGTGCGCGCAGTCCGCCGTGTGGACGGTGCGTTCCGGGCTCGCGAGTTCCTTACTCAGCAGCTTGAGGATGGATTCTTCGTCATCCACCACAAGGACGTTGTACGGTTCAGGCATGGTGCGATTCCTGATGAAGTGGGAGCTTGACGGTGAAGGAGGAGCCTTTGCCGACGGTGGAGTCCACCACAATATCCCCGCCGTGTTCGCGGACGATATTGAAGCAGGTGGACAGGCCGATGCCGATGCCGCGCCCCACGGGCTTGGTGGTGAAGAACGGCTCAAAGAGCATGTTTTTGGATTCCGGCGGTATGCCGCAGCCGGTATCGCAGACGCGCAGTTCCACGTGGTCGCCGCGGCGGGCCGTCTGCACGCCAATGGTGCCGCAGTCGCCCACGGCGTCGATGGCGTTGGTCATAAGGTTTAGCGTCACCTGTTTGAGCTGGGCTTCGTCGCCGCTGACGTGGGGCAGGGTGCTTGCCAGGGCGGTGGTCAGGGTGATGGAGCGGCGTTTGCGGAACTGATGGTGCAGCAGCTTCATGGTGTCCCCCACCACCTGATTGAGATTCACGGGCACAAAGTCCGACGACACCGGACGGCTGAACGTGAGCAGGGTTTTGACGATCTCCTGACAGCGCAGGCATTCCTTGAGGATGGTGTTGGTGTAGTCGCGCAGGTCGTCGGCGAGGTCTTCGGGCACGCTGTCATCAAGGCGCGCCAGCCTGCGCTGGATGCCTTCGGCAAATCCGGCCACCGCGGCGAGGGGGTTGTTGATTTCATGCGCCACGCCCGCCGCCAGCACGCCGATGGTGGCCATCTTCTCGGCTTGGTAGAACTTGGCTTGGTATTTCTTCTCCATGGTGACATCGCGCTTAAAGATGAGGATGCGGTGCTCCGAGCGCGTTGGGCTCTTGAGCGGCGAGGCCACCATGTCGAACTGCATATTCCCGTCGCCGATGTGGAATATGGCGGTCTCCTTGCACACGGAGTTTGTGGACAGGGAGCGGAAGGCTGGGCACTCCGGGCAGGGGTTTGAACTGTTGCGGAAGATGCTGTGGCAGGTTTTGCCGATGGGGTTGATGCCGGGGAACAGTTCCTCAAAGACGTGGTTGACGGAGATGATGCGCATATCCTCGGACAGGACCATCATCACGTCGGTAATGCCGTCGAGAATGGCGGCAATTTCGCGGCGTTGGTTTTCGGATTCGCGGTTGATGGCCTTGAGATCCTCAATGCTTTGTTGGAGTTCCTGAAAGAAGTTGAGCTTGCTGTGTTCTATGCCGATGAGATCGTGCAGGGATGTTTTGTTATTCTGCATTACCACGCCTCCCCGCAGATTTCATAGAGGTCGCGCCATGTGGCCTGCCTGGGGTTGGTGACGGCGCAGGCGTCCTGTACGGCAATGCGGCATATCTGCTCCAGCCGTGATTCATCGGGCACAATGTCGCGCAGGCGCACGGGGATGCGCAGCTCGGCAAACATGTGCTCCAGCGTGGCGCAGCCCTGTTCGGCTAGGCTCTTGGCCGAGGCAAGGCGCACGCCGTTGATGGTTTGGGCGATGGTGGCCATCTTTTCCGTACAGCTTGGGATGTTGAAGCGCATGATGGGCGGCAGCAGCATGGGGTGCACCATGCCGTGCACCACGTCATAGCGTCCGCCAAGGGAGTGGGCGAGGGCGTGCCCAATGCCCAGCCCCGCGTTGCTGAACGACATCCCCGCCGCGGTGCTGGCGATGGAAAGATTCTTGAGCGCCTCGGTGTCCTTGTCGTCCGCTGCGGCCCGCAGGTTGGTGGCGATGAGGCCTATGGCGTTCAGGGCCTGCGTTTCCGTAAAGGGCGAGGCAAGGCGCGACACATAGGACTCAATGGCGTGGGACAGCGCGTCCACAGCGGACGAGACGATTAGCTCGCGCGTTTTGGTCACCAAGAGGTCCGGGTCGATGATGGAGATATTGGGCACCAGCGAGCGGCTGATGATGGACATCTTCACCTGCCGGTCCGTGTCCGTGATGATGGCGTACTGCGAGACGTCGGAGCCGCTGCCCGCGGTGGAGGGGATGAAAATCATGGGCGGCAGGGGGCGCATGATGCGGTTTGCGCCCTCGTAGTCGCGGATGCGTCCGCCGTTGCCGACAATGGTGGCGATGCCCTTGGCCGCGTCGATGGGGCTGCCGCCGCCAAGGCCGATGATGACGTCCGCGCCGCATTCCTCGTAGGCCTTGGCCCCTTTGTGGACCTGCCAGTCGCGCGGGTTGGCCGTAAGCTCGCTAAAGATGATGCATTCCAGCCCGTCGGCCTCAAGGATGGAGCGGATGCGCTCCACCCAGCCCGAGGTCTCCAGCCCCACATCACTGACGAGAAAGACCCGCTTCGCCCCAAGGCGATGCGCACAGGGAGCCAGATATTTGATGCTGCCATTGCCGAAGATGATTTCCGGTATGGCGAACTTGGTAATCTGCATGCCACGCTCCTGACGCGTAATGGCCGCGACATCTTGAATTTGCTGAACAGGGTCTACGTTATTCCTTTGCCTGTCTGGAAAGTCAAGGCGTTAGGGGCATATTCGCACTGCGGAGCGCGGCGGATGCTGGGGAAACGAACGCCCGGAAAAAAGGCCTAGTGGCGGGCGTTTTGGGTGGTGGCGACGGTCGGTACGCGGCCCTCTGGCAGGGCGCTGCGCCGGGGCGGCGCACAGCGTGGAAGCAGGACGCGTGGCGCAGTGGTTGTCATCACCCGCGCTGGCGGGGTACAAGACTGTGTGGAGGAGTGAACCTAAGCCCCCGGAGAATGTTGACATGCTGCATCTGGCGCTGCGTTTGTGGTGTTGCCTTCTTGGCCTTGGTCTGGTGCTTCCGCCCTGTGCCCACGCCTATCTGGACCCCGGCGCGGGGAGCATGCTGCTGCAGATTCTGCTTGGCGGACTGGCAGGCGTGGCGGTCATCCTGAAGCTGTTCTGGCACCGCATTAAGGCCTTTTTCCGCATGGGGAAGGATGACGATGCCTGAGGTGCGGCCCGTTGTCGGGTCCTACCGCGAGGAAGGCAGCCGCGTGTTTCGCGCCGGGGGGCGCGTGGTGCGCTTTTTGGACGCCGACACCGCGCGGGCGTGGCGCGTGCTCTCCGGCGCGTCCTTTTGGGAGCTGGGGCAAAAGACCGGCAGCATCGTCTCCACATGGGAACCGGGGGACGCGCAGGACTTGGTGAGGCAGGGGGGCGGCCCATGGGTCACCGCCGTGGAACACGAGCCTGTCCCCGCCGTGACCTACCCGTACGAATGGCCCTTTCCCATGCTGCGCCGCGCGGCCATGCTGCAACTGGACCTGCTGCTGGCCGCCCTTGGCGACGGCTTCCTTGCCGAAGACGCCACGCCCTACAATATCCAATGGAAGGACGGGCACCCTGTGTTCATCGACGTGACCTCCTTCCGGCGGCATGAGGAGGGCGATACGTGGCAGGGGTACCGGCAGTTTTGCCAGCTGTATTTGTATCCCCTGCTCATAGAGGCCTACCGCGATATTCCGTATCAGTCCTTTTTGCGCGGGAATATTGAGGGCATAGAGCCGGAGGTGATGGCGCGGCTTCTTGGCTGGCGTGATATGCTGCGGCGCGGCGTGCTGACGCATGTGTTTTTGCACGCGTCCTTGTCGCGTACGGCTGCCGGGCGGAACGGGGACCTGCGCGGGGCCATTAGTGACTCCGGATTCTCATCCGAGGCTATACGCACAAATCTGCGTCGGCTGAGGTATTTGGTGGAGACGTTGCGCTCGCGCCGGACCGAGTCCGTATGGACGGCCTATGACGAGAGTGAGAGCTATTGCGGTGAGTCGTGGGCGGAAAAGCAGGAGGTTGTGGCGCGCTGGGTGGCGCAGCGTCAGTGGGATACCGTGTGGGATGTGGGGGCTAACCGGGGCGTCTTTTCGCGCATGGCGGCGGAGCACGCGCGGTGCGTTCTTGCCCTCGACAGTGACGAAGCCGTGTGCGGGGCGCACTATGAGCAGTTGACGCAGGGCGGCCCGCGCAATGTTTTGCCCCTTGTCTACCGCTTCCACGACCCTTCGCCCGCCATGGGCTGGCACCTTCGCGAGCGTCCCGCCCTCGCCCACAGGGCGCGCCCGGACCTGACCCTGCTGCTGGCGGTGGTGCACCACCTGTGCATCACGGCGAATATTCCTGTGCAAGCGTTGGTGGACGCCATTGCGGACCTTGGCGGCACGGTGATTGTGGAGTTTGTCGCCAAGGACGACCCGCAGGCCAAGCGTCTGCTACAGAACAAGCGCAAGGCTCACGCCGAGTACACCAAAGAGCACTTCGAGGCCGCCCTTGCGCGGCGTTTTCGCATTGCGGCGGCGCATCCCCTGCCCAGCGGAACGCGGACGCTGTATTTGGCCGAGCCTCACTCGTCCTGAGAGGACGCGGCGTCCAGCGCCCGCTGAATGGCGCCGTGGTTTCCTGTGAATCGCATCCGGACCTGCGGCAACTGCGCCGGAGGGATGAAGCGTCCTGTCGTGGGCACGTGGTAGAACGTGCCATCAATGAAGTCCCGTCCGCGCTGATGCGCATCCAAGAATTCCCCACCGCTTTTCCCAGCCATGAACCGCCGCAGCGCAGGGCGGATATCTCCGTGCCAGACAAGGGCCGGGTCTGTGCGGTATGGCGCGCTGTCCCCCGGCATCCGCACCATGAGCAGGGGGTTGAAGTTGCCGCCGTCCAGCCCATGCCCATGGTCCGAGAGGAAGACCACAAGCGTGCTGTCCAAAACGCCCAGTCTCTCCAGCCGCGTGATGATGGAATGCATGAGGCGCAGGCCGTACAGGGTGGTGGCTTCCTCGTCCGGGCGCGGAAGGATGCTGCCGTCCGCGCCAAAAACGTAGGGGCTGTGCGTCACAAGGGAGTGGAAGAAGAGCAGTGTTGACGGCGTATCGCCAACGCGGAGTGCATCGCGCCAGTTGACGAGGGAGCGGCGCGACTTGAGCATGATGTCCAGATCATGCGGGGTGACGCCCTGCGGCGTGTGGCGGGACTGTTTCGTCCGCGGCGGACGCCCGGTAACGCGGCGGCGCAGGGTGTGGGCGCTGCTCCGCATAGCGTCCACAAGGGGCGCAGGCAGGATGCGCCGCAGGGACACCGCCATGTGCTTGGCGTAGGCGTATGCGCCGCCCAGCGCGGCGCGCGGGGTGCGGTGCCAGTCGAGGCAGGAGGTATAGGGCAGCCCGCCACGCGGCATGGAGGCATAGAACGCTCCGGCGGGTTGAAATCCGGCGTCGGCGGCGTCCGTGAAGATGGAGTCCGCATACGCCGCGCCAAAGATGCCGTTGACGGTCTGGTGGCGCGGTAAAAAGTCCGCGCGCCCTGCGTAGACCACGGGCACGGTGAAAGAGGTGCTTCCGGCCACGCCAAGGGCGTTTGGGTACAGCGTGAAGCCGTGGAACCACTGCCGCACCTGTGGACGCGTGGCAAGAAGGCGCTCTGCCGCGTCGCCCCGGACGTTATCGAAGAGCACCAGAATGATGCTGCGTTCATGGCCGATGGTGCTTGTGGCCTGCATGTTGCGGCGGCCCTCGGTGAGGGCGCGTTCGCTTTCGGCGGTGACGAAAGCCGTTGTCCACAGCGCAAGGCCAATGGTGAAGAGGAGAACGACGCCGCTGAGCGTATCCGCCAAGGCGGGGCGCAGGCGCAGAAGGAGCATGCATGTGCCCATGGCCGCGCCGAGTTTCAGCATGGCAATGAGGGTATCCACAAGGTGCGGGGCCTCGGCGATATGTCCCGCAAGGGGCGGGGCGTCCACAGGCAGAAAGACCACAACAATGGCTAGCCCCAACCCGGCACCGCCGCACAGGATGAGCGGCAGTTTCGTGCGCGGCAGGGCGACAATGGGACACAGCGCAAGGAACGAGCCGCCCCACGCCGCCAGTCCCCACGTCAGGATGTCCGCCTTGGGCACCAGCACGTCGTTGAGGTTGGTGACATAGACCAAAAGCGGCAGCAGCAGAAAGAGCACCGCACCCGGCAGGGCGGCGTTGATGATTTTTGAAAGCGGCGAGTGCACGTGGCGCATTGTGTTTCCTTGGTGTGAGGGCCGTGTCATGTGTGGTGCCGAACCGGACGCCGTCCGGGCTTCCGGGCGGGACAAGGGTAGCACGAAACACGCCTCTGGTGGAGCCACAGGGATAGCCCCGCGCCGCAGGGCTTTGCGCGGGAGGGGGCGCTGGCAGTGGGTGCCGGTGGTGTGCGGTGCGCGATGGTGATGGCTGTGTGAGGGGGCGTGAGGGGGGCATCATGGCGCAACGCTTGGGAGACACGGGAAGGCCGGGCGTGATGGAGGCGCGGCGAGGTGGAGATGGCGAGGCCTTTGGGAGACTGCCGTTGACCGGGGCGGGAGGAGACCGGCGAGGATCAGGCCGGCGTGGAGCCTGAGCGGCAAGGTTTTCCCCCTTGATCGGAGCGCGCGGAGCATCCGCGGATCAGGTCAGAGTGGGGCGCCCCGACGCGTGCGGGGCTTCTCCCTTCAGCCAACGCGGCATCCCTACTGGTGCGCCGTTGCCTACAAAAAGGGCCGCCCCCAAGCGGGGACGGCCCTGTGTGTCGTGTGGCGTGCGTGCGGGTCAGCGCGCGCAGCACGTTTCGCCCGCGCCGGAGCGCGCGGCAAAGTAGGCGCGGGTTTCGGCGACAACCACGCCGGAGAGGCCCAGCAGACCAATAAGGTTCGGCACGGCCATTAGACCGTTGACGATGTCCGCCAGCAGCCAGATGGTGTCCAGCTTCAGGAACGCGCCGGACGCCACCAGCAGAATGTAGACGATTTTAAAGGGGCGGATGCCCTTGACGCCCACAAGGTATTCCGTGCAGCGCTCGCCGTAGTAGTTCCAGCCAAGAATGGTGGTGAAGGCGAAGAAGACAAGGCCAATGGTGACGATGTACTGCCCAATTTCGGTACCAAGGCCCATGTTGAACGCGGCGTTGGTCATGTCCGCACCGGCAAGGCCGTCGGTATTCCACGCGCCGGTCATCACCAGCACAATGCCCGTCATGGTGCAGATGACAATGGTGTCGAAGAACGTTCCCGTCATGGAGATAAGGCCCTGACGCACGCAGGAATTGGTGCGCGCTGCGGCTGCGGCGATGGGCGCGCTGCCGAGGCCGGATTCGTTGGAGAACACGCCGCGCGCCACGCCATTGCGCATGGCCATGAGCATGGTCACGCCCAGTGCGCCGCCAAAGGCGGCCTCGGGCGCAAAGGCGCTTTGGATGATGAGGCTGACGGTGGCGGGCACCTTGTCCGCGTTGAGCACCAGAATCATCACGGATGCGGCAATGTAGAACACCGCCGCAAAGGGCACGATGCGCTTTGCCGTTTCGGAGATGCGGCGGATGCCACCAAGGGTGACCATGGCGACCAAAACGGTCAGTACGGCGGCGGTGAGCAGTTTGGGCAGGCCAAACGCGCCCTGCGTTGCCTCGGTAATGGCGTTCACCTGCGGAAAGGTGCCAATGCCAAGGAAGGCCACGCCAATGCCAAACACGGCAAACATGCGCGCCAGAAAACGGTTCCCCAAACCGCGTTCCAGATAATACATGGGGCCGCCGGACATTTGGCCGTTTTCGTCCACCACGCGGTACTTCACGGCCAGCAGGCCTTCGGCGTACTTGGTGGCCATACCAAAGAAGGCGGCAAGCCACATCCAGAACAGTGCGCCGGGACCACCAGCCTTCAGCGCGGTGGCCACGCCCACGATGTTGCCGGTGCCGATGGTGGCGGAAAGGGCGGTGCACAGGGCGGCAAATGGCGACACGTCGCCCTGTTGGGATTGGTCCTTCTCGCGGCTGAAGACATATTTCAGCGCCAGCGGCAGCTTCAGAATCTGCAGCAGGCCAAGGCGGAAGGTCAGGTACGCGCCGGTACCAACAAGAAGAATGAGAAGCGGGGGACCCCAAACAAAGGAGTCAACTTTTTCGAGGAGCTGCAACAAGTCCATTTCTGATGTTTCCTTATGGATTTCAAGGTTCAACAATCAGGAAATGAATGATGCGGCCAGTGGAGGGGAATACATGCGGAAAATACGCCAAGACGCACATGGGGGGTGTGCATCTGTGGAATTTTCCCTCTGTCCTTTTGCCTGAGAGTTTCACCGGGGTATCCCGGCTTGCTCCTTCGGCGTTCCCGTTGCGGGAATCTCTCCAGAGGCTCGTCGAACAGCAGTCCTTTTGCCTGAAAGATTTACTTCTTCGGCGCCGCCCCCTCGCGGGCGGTCTCTCCTGCTGTCGTCATCCGATTTCCAAACGCGGAGATGGGATATAACGGCAAACGATTTCCTTGGCAAGCCCTGTCTGCGACGCACTGTGGGCGCCCGCGGGTGTGTGGGCGGATAATGAGAAAAGATGTGCATTTTCAGGCGGTAGGGGTAATCTTTTGCGCACAAGCGCCGATAGACGCAGGCAAGGCGTGTGATGTCCTGAAGGTGCTGGTATTAAAGGCTATCGGATATCCGACTGGACATTGTGCGATGATGTGACGTATTCATGACGCCACTGCGACGCCAGCTAAGCGGGCTGGCTTAGGTTCTATACTCCTCATGGCGGAGGCCGTATGCGTGGCGGGTGCGCCCCATGTGTGCTCCGGTTGTCAGGCAACCGCCCCACTCGAACTTTTGGATAGGGTGCTTGATGCGACTGAATTTCAACAAGAAACTCATCTCCGGGATACTGCTGACGGTTGCCGTGCTTTTGGGTACGCAGGCGGCTGTAAATCTGTATCAATCCCAAAAGGCCCTCACCGCCTTCGGGCAGGAATTCCTCAAAAACACAACCACAGAGGTTGTCCACGCCGCGCGCATGCAGGATGAAAGCATGGATGTGGCCCTGCGCAATGAGGTTGCGCGGTTTAGCCAGCAGGTGAAGGACAACATGGGGTTCTGGCTCTCCAAGAATGACGTGGAGACCATGAACGTCATCAACCAGAAGACGATGGACGCGGAGCGCGTGGACATTCCCTCCATGCGTCTTTCCGATACCACCATCCTGAACGACACCTCCATCGTGGACCGCATCCACGAGATGTCGGGCTTTCATGCCACCATCTTTCAGGTGCTGCCCGGCAAGCTGGTCCGCGTGAGCACCAGCATCACCAAGGACGACGGCACCCGCGCCGTTGGCACCTACATCCCCGAAGACAGCCCCGTCTACCAAACGGTCATGAATGGCGAGACCTATTACGGCCGCGCCAGAGTGCTTGGCAAGGAGTACATCACCGCCTACGCCCCGGCTACGGACTACGGCGGCAATGTGGTGGCGGTGCTGTTTGTGGGCACGGAGATTATGTCTCCGCACATGCAGTCCATGCTGAGTGAGATTTCCGTTGCCGGGCGCGGCTACGCCTTTGTCAGCGATAGCAACGGGCACCTGCTGTTCTGTCCCGAGGACCGCGAGCTCGACTTCTCCGGCAGTGGCAAGGATGTGTGGCGCGCCATCTCCTCCGCGCGTGACAGCATTGTGACCTTTACCAACAACGGCCGCGAGCGCGTCGGCTTTGTAAAGTATTTTGCCCCGTGGGACTGGCTGGTGGTTGTCTCCATCGCCAAGGATTCCATGATGCTGGGCATGGACCGCACGCTGATGTTGGTCAGCCTTGGCGTGGTGGGCGTTGGCCTTGTGGCTGCGGCGCTGTTTACCGTGCTGCTTCTGCGCCGGTTGCTGCGGCCTCTTGATGAGCTGTCTTCCGTCACCCAGCGCATTGCCTCCGGCGACCTGAACGCGCGCTCCGAGTACGACGGCGACGACGCCATCGGCCGCACCGTCTCCTCCGTGAACGCCATGGTGCAGGAGCTGAAAAACAAGCTGGGCTTTGCCGAGGGCGTGCTCAAGGGCATCACCCTGCCGTGCTCCGTGGTGAGCGCGGAGAACGAAATGGTGTTCATCAACGACGAAAAGATACGCCTGATGGAGTTCCCCGGAACGGCGGAAGACTACTACGGCAAAACCTCCGGCGAGTTCTTCTTCCACGACGCCGCGCGCGAAACCCTCGCCATGAAGAGCATGGACCAGGGCAAACGCCTGAGCGCCGACATTCCCATGACGACGACCTCCGGGCGCGAGTTCCAGATTAATTCCACCTGCACGCCCATTCATGACCTTGACGGCAACCCCATTGGCGCCTTGGTCATCTGGTTCGACCTCACGGACATGAAGCGGCAGGAAGAGGAAATCCGCAAACAGCACGAGCGCATGGCCGAGGCCGCGCGCCTTGCCGACCGCGTGGCGGAGCAGGTGTCCTCGGCGTCCGAGGAGCTTGCCGCGCAGATTGACGAGTCCAATCAAGGCTCCGGCGAACAGTTGCGCCGCACTGCCGAAGCCGCCACCGCCATGGAGCAGATGAACGCCTCCGTGCTGGAAGTGGCGCGCAACGCTGGCAGCGCCGCCGAATTGGTGGACGGCGCACGCGGCAAGGCCGACGAGGGCGCGCACATCGTGTCCGAAATGGCCAGCATCATCGACGCCGTGGCCGAGCGCTCCGAAAGCCTCAAGTCCATCATGGGCGAGCTGGGCGATCAGGCCGAAGGCATTGGACGCATTATGGACGTTATCTCCGACATTGCGGACCAGACCAACCTGCTGGCGCTCAACGCCGCCATCGAGGCCGCCCGCGCGGGCGACGCCGGTCGCGGCTTTGCCGTTGTGGCCGATGAGGTCCGCAAGCTGGCGGAAAAGACCATGAGCGCCACACGTGAGGTTGCGGTCTATATCGAAAGCATCCAGACCAGCGCCCGCCGCAGTCTGGAAAGCACCGAGGAAACCGTCTCCGCCGTGCAGGAAACCACAGAGCGCGCCGGGCAGTCTGGCCGCTCCCTGCAGGAAATCGTCAGCATGGTGCAGTCGGGCGCGGATCAGGTCCGGGCCATTGCCACGGCGGCGGAGGAGCAGTCCTCAGCCAGCGAGCAGATCAACCGTTCCACCGAGGAAATCAACTCCATCGCCAGCGAAAATGCCGACGCCATGGCCCAGTCCACCGAGGCCGTGGCCGAATTGGCCCGCCTTGCCGTGGAGCTGAAAAACATCACGGCGGACATGCGCGAATAACCCATAGCGCGGCCTCAAGCCGCAGACGAAAAACTCCCGCGGCGGGGACGCATACGGTGCGTCCCCGCCGTTTTTCGTGGCCTCTTTCGGCTCCGGGGGCGCCTCCATGGGCCTGAAAAAACGGAAAGAGCCTTGACGATATCGCCTGTCTGGTCTTTCGTGGATGTATCGACATGCATGAACCTGAACACAGGAGCCTGACACATGGTCGAGAAGGTCGTCATCATGGGCGCGGCGGGCCGCGATTTTCACAACTTCAATGTCTATTTTCGGGACAATCCCCGCTATGAGGTTGTGGCCTTTACCGCCTCGCAGATTGAAGGCATCGAGAACAGAAGCTATCCGGTGGAACTGTGCGGGGCCGGGTACCCTGACGGCATCCCCATCTGCCACGAGGACGAACTGGAGCGCATCGTCAGCGGCAACAAGGTGGACCTTGTCGCGTTTTCCTATTCCGACGTCCGGCACGAGGACGTGATGCACAAGGCGTCGTCCGTTATGGCGGGCGGCGCTGATTTTATGATGATAGGGGCGACGTACACCATGCTGGAGTCCACGCGCCCGGTGGTGGCCGTGTGCGCCGTGCGCACGGGATGCGGCAAGTCCCAAACCACGCGCAAGGTGTGCGACATTCTGCGCGCGGAAGGCAAGCGCGTGGTGGTTGTGCGCCACCCCATGCCCTACGGCGACCTGTCGCGGCAGGTGGTGCAGCGCTTTGCCAGCTTTGAGGACTTCACGGCCCATGAGTGTACGGTGGAGGAGCGCGAGGAGTATGAACCCTTGGTGGAGCGCGGCCTTGTGGTCTACGCCGGGGTGGACTACGCGGCCATCCTGCGCGAGGCCGAAAAGGAGGCCGACGTCATCGTGTGGGATGGCGGCAATAACGATACCTCGTTCTTTAAGCCGACGGTGCAGATTACGGTCTTCGACCCCCACCGCGCCGGGCACGAGCTGACCTACTTCCCCGGCGAAACGAATATGCTGATGGCGGACATTGCCGTGGTGAACAAGGTGGACACCGCGTCGCCCGAAGGCGTGGCTATGGTGCGCGAGAATATTGCCCGGCACAGTCCGCAGGCGCAGGTGGTGCTGGCAGAATCGCCGGTGTCCGTGGCCGAGCCGGCGGCGGTGCGCGGCAAGCGCGTTCTTGTGGTGGAAGACGGCCCAACCCTCACCCATGGCGAGATGGCTTTTGGCGCGGGCAGTGTGGCCGCGCGGGCGTATGGCGCGGCGGAGCTTGTGGACCCGCGCCCCTACGCGAAGGGGAGTATCCGCGAGGTGTTTGCCAAGTACCCGCAGGTGGGGCCGGTGCTTCCGGCCATGGGCTACAGCCAGCAGCAGTTGGCGGACCTGGAGGCCACCATCAACGCCGTGGACTGCGATATGGTCCTGCTTGGAACGCCGGCCAAGCTGACGGGATTCCTCTCCATCGACAAGCCCGCTCAGCGCGTGGTGTACGAATACGCCGACAGCGCCGAGGCGACCGCGCAGGCGACACTTGATGGCGCGTTGCGCGCGGCCCTGCAGAAGAGGGGCGTGCTGTAGCGCGCCCCGGCCAACTGGACGACAGGTGACGCAGGGCAGGGCCAAGGGCGCTCCCTGTGAAACGCTCTCCATAAGTGGCGTCCGTTTCCCATGCCATGGGGAGGCGGACGCCGTAGTCATTTGGGGCAGAGCAGGCGGTGCCGGGGCTACTCTTCCGGCGGTGGCGGCGGGCCTTCGCGGCACCAGTCGCGCAGGCCGCGCTCCGTGGTGACAAGAAAGTCCTGCACGTTGGTGAGTATGGAGCGCGCGGATAGCGAGCCACGGTTGGCCAGCTTGTTGATGACGAATTCACTCATATCCACGGAATAGAAGAAGACGGGGCGCACGCCGTGTGTGGTTACGGTGTATGAGGGCGTCATGTTGCCCACGGCGATGGAATGGAGCTGGGTTGCCATGGCAATGACCGTGGTGGCCTGCTGGACCAGCGCGCGCATGGCGTCCTGCGCGGCGTAGCAGTCCGCCATCACCTCGGGCATAGGGCCGTCGTCGCGGATGGACCCGGCCAGCACGTAGGGGATGTTCTTTTCATGGATGGCGTGCATGACGCCGTTTCGTACCAGTCCGGATTCTATGGCGGCGGGCATGGACCCGGCGCGGCGGACCTCGTTGAGGGTATCCAGATGGTGGTAGTGCCCAAGGGGCGCGGAGCGCTTGGAGTACAGCCCCTGCCCGAGGGCCGTGGTGTGTATGGCGGCCTCCATGTCGTGCGTGGCAAGGGCGTTGCCCGCAAGAAGCCCCTGCACGTAGCCCTGCCGCACAAGGCGGGCGAGGGCCTCGCGCGAGTCGTGGTCAAAGACCACGGCAGGGCCAAGCACCCACAGGATGAAGCCGTTGTCCCGCTCGTATTGCAGCAGGGAGTACAGCTCGTCGTAGTCGATGGAGAAGGAGCTTTCGCGCGTCATGCGGGTGCGGAAAGCGAACTTCTCCGCGCCGCCGTCCACGGCGCCAAAGGGTTCCGTCTGCACGAAGATGCCGTCCTCGCCGTCCTCGCGCCTGCCAACGCACACCAGGTCGCCCGGGGCAAGGCGGCGCGGTTCCACAACGTGCAGTGTGTCGCCATCGCGCACCACAACGCAGTCCATGCGCGATTTCTCGGGCATGACCCACATGCCGCGCTCAAGCTGAAAGTATTCCGGATAGATGGACGTGGCGTGAAAGTTCTGCGGGGCCACGCCGGCGCTTTCCACAGGCACAAAACGGGCCAGCGGTGCGTCCGTGAGGGGCGGCTGTGTGAAATCCGGCTGCTTGTAGGGGGGAAGCGTGAAGGTCATGCGGCCTCCTTATGGCTGTTGAACTAGGCACCTGCGGGGCTGACCTCTTCTGCCTGCACGGCTTTCGCATCGTAGAGAGATGCGCTGGGGCGCGGGGTTTCTGCGCCGTGCATCGGCCACTTTGGGCCAGCCTGCAGTGCAGAGCGGGGACGCTACGTTGCCCGCGCGTGCGAAACATTTCCCGCATTCATCACAACCATCCGATACAATGGACAAAAAGGCAAGGTGGCACGGCAGGAGCTATTTGCTTCAACGCGGTATTTGCGGTAGCTCTCCCGCCCATGGCACAGGATCAATTTTGGAAAACGCACATTACGTCGGAGCTTTCGCGCATGCGCGCCGCATCGCTCCTGCGCGAGATGCCGCCGGTAGACCACGGGGCGGAGCTGTACCTGACCTATGAAGGGGAACGGCTCCTGAACCTTGCCTCCAACAACTATCTGGGCCTTTCCGGCCACGCGGCCCTGCGCGACCACGCCGCCCGCGCGGCGCTGGAGGGCGGCGCGGGGAGTGGCGCCTCGCGTATCGTAACAGGGACGGATGTGGCCTACGACGCGCTGGAGCGCGAAGTGGCGGCCTTTAAGGGGACGCAGGCTGCCCTTGTGGTTGGTTCCGGCTATGCGGCGAATCTGTCCATTATGACGGCTCTTGCCGGGCGCACGGCCACTGTGTTCTCCGATAGGCTCAACCACGCCAGCATCATTGACGGCATCACCCTGTCCCGCGCGCGCCACGTCCGCTACCGCCATAACGACATGGACCACTTGCGCCGGCAGTTGGAGGCGCACGCGGATGCGGCGCAGAAAATTCTGGTGACGGACAGCGTGTTCAGCATGGATGGCGACTGCGCCGATCTGGAGAGCATTGTCCGCCTGTGCCGGGACCACGGCGCGCTGTTGGTGGTGGACGAGGCCCACGCCACGGGCGTGTTGGGCGACGGCAAGGGGCTGAGCCACGCCCTTGGCTGCGCTGACGAGGTGGACGTGCAGATGGGCACCTTTAGCAAGGCGCTTGGCTCCTACGGCGCGTACATTGCCGCGGATGAGGACATCATCGCCCTTGTCCGCAACCGGGGGCGGTCCTTTGTGTTTTCCACGTCTTTGCCACCCAGTGTGGTGGCCGCCAACCGCGCCGCCCTGCGCAGTGTGGCCACGGATACCGCGTTGGCGGGCCGCCTGACGGACCTGAGCCAGCGCCTGCGCGGGCACCTTGACGGGCTGGGCTTTGATACCGGCGGGTCCACCACGCAGATTATCCCGGTCATCCTTGGTGACAACGACGCCGCCATCGCCGCGCGCGAGTATCTGCGCCGCAAGGGGCTGTACGTTCCGGCCATCCGTCCGCCTACGGTGCCGCAGGGCACGGCGCGTCTGCGTATTTCGCTGCGGGCGGATATTTCGGACAAGGCCATGGATGACATCTGCGTCGCGTTTACGGACCTTGCGCAGGAGCGTGGCGTATGCCGCGCGTAACGGTTGTGTCCGGCTGGGCCGGACAGGCGGCGTTTTTCCCGAGGCTGACCGCGCAGGGCGAGCATATTGCGCCTTTTGTGGATGCATCCCCCGGCGCGGTGCTGTCCCGGCTGACGGGTGGCGGCGTGCTGGTGGGCTGGTCCACGGGCGCGCATATTCTCCTTGGCGATGTGGCGCGGCTTTCCGGGATATATGACTGTGTTGTGCTGGTTGCGCCTTTTGCGGCGTTTTCCCGCTGCGCTGAGGCCAGCGTGCTGGAGACCATGACCGCCAACATGGCCACGGCGGCCCAGCGCACGGTGCGCAGTTTTTACCGCAACTGCGGCGTCCGCGGCGCGGCCACAGACTGGGTGCCGGGCGAGGCCCCGGCGCTGACTGAGGGGCTGCGCTTTTTGGCGCGCTCCACGGTGGAGGCGATTGATGCCGATGCGGCCCTGTCGAATGTGGTTCTCATCGGCGGCGCGGCGGACCGCATCGTCCCGCCCGCCGAGACGGAGCGCGTTGCCGCCATGGCGGCGGGGGCCAGCTTCCAGCGTGTTGACGCAGGACATTTTATCACAGAGGAGGTCATTGCCGATGTCGTACTGCACACGGCAGGTTGCCGCCTCCTTTAGCAGGGCGGGGACGACATATTCACGCGCGGCCCGCATCCAGCGCCGCGCGGCCTTCGACTGCGCGGACGCCGTGCCCCTTGGGCATTATCCGGTGACGGTGGAGATTGGCACCGGCTGCGGCGTGCTGACGGATTTTCTGCGCCCGCATGTCATGTGGGACACCTACATCGGCTGCGACATCGCCCCCGGCATGCTGGCCGCCATGCCCCGTCCGGACGGCGGGGAGCACCTTGTGGTTGCCGATGGCGAAGAGGTGCCGCTTCATCCGGGGCGGGCGGATTTGCTGGTGAGCGCGTCCACCATGCAGTGGTACCGCGACCCCGCGCGCTCCATCCCGGCGAATCTGCGCTTGCTGCGGCCGGGTGGGCGGTTTTCCTTTGTCATCTTTGTGGCGGGAACCCTTGCCGAGTTGGCGCAGGTCAGCCGCGAGACGGGTTTTGGGCATGTTGTCCCCATGCGCGACGCGCAGGAGTACGAATGGATAATAAGCGGCACGCCGGGCGTTACCTGCCAGACGCGGGTGTGGGACGCGCAGATGCGCTACCCTTCGGTGCGCGACTTCCTGCGTGAGCTGAAGCGTACGGGCGTGACCGGAGCCGGCGCGGGGCGGGCCTTTTCCCGCTCGCGCTACACGGCGTTTTGCCGCCGATACGAGGAGCTTTGCGGTGGCGGCACCGAGGTTGTGGCGTCGTGGCGGATGCTGTTTGTCAGCGGCGTGTTTGCCGGCGCGCCAAAGGGATAAAAAACGCGCGGCGTCATGAAGGATCGCCGCGCGCTGGATGGTCTTTCTCTGCTTGCGTCCGGTTACGGAATGTACCGGGCGCAGGCGTTTTTGAGGCCCTGCGGTGACAGGTCGCCGAGCATGGGCACCTGCGCCAACACGGGCACGCGCCCAAAGTGGGCAATGGCGTCCGCGTTGGCCGGATGGGGCGGGCCGTTCATGATAACACCCGCAACCTCGGCCCCGGCGGCGCGCAGGGCCGCCAGCGTCAGCAGGGTGTGGTTGATGGTGCCAAGGCCGGAGCGTGCCACCACGACCACGGGCAGGCCAAGGCGCGTGATGAGGTCCAGCATCAGGGCTTTATCATTCAGCGGCACCATCAGGCCGCCCGCGCCCTCCACCACCAGCGGCGCGTCCTGCGGTAGGGCGGGCGGGGTGATGGCGTTTAAATCAATGCGTACGCCGTCAATGGCGGCGGCCTCGTGCGGGGAGAGCGGCTCGGTCAGGCGGTAGGCCTCGGGCAGAAAGCGCTCCTGCGGCAGGCCGGTGAGTGCCCGCACGTCGCGGGTGTCCGAGTCTGTGTTGACGCCGCTTTGGATGGGCTTCCAATAGTGGGCGTCCAGCGCAAGAGTCAGCAGGGCGCTGATGACGGTTTTTCCTGCGTCCGTGTCCGTTCCTGTGACGAAGAGTCTTTTGGGCAATTCGCTCATGACAGCAGCTCCGGGCGCGCCACGGCGTCTACAATGGCGGACGTTATCTGCGAGAGGTCGTCCTTTTTCATGATGTAGGGCGGCATCACGTACACAAGGCGGCCAAAGGGTCGTACCCACACGCCGCGGTCCACAAAGAAGCGCTGCAGCGCAGCCATATCCACGGGGCGGGTGGTCTCCACCACGCCAATGGCCCCAAGGGTGCGCACGTCGCGCACCGTGGGCAGGTCCGCGCAGGGGGCCAGCTCGCGCCGGAGTTGGTCGCCAATGGCGCTGACGGAGGCGGCCCAATCGTTTTCCACCAGCAGGTCGAGGCTGGCGCAGGCCACGGCGCAGGCCAGCGGATTGCCCATAAAGGTCGGCCCGTGCATAAGAACGGACAGTTCGCCGTCCGAGATGCCATTTGCGACGCGGTCCGTGGCGAGGGTGGCGGCAAGGGTCATGGTGCCGCCGGTGAGCGCCTTGCCAAGGCACATGATGTCCGGGCTTATCCCCGCGTGCTCGCAGGCAAAGAGCTTGCCGGAGCGGCCAAAGCCCGTGGCAATTTCGTCCGCGATGAGCAAAATGCCCGTCCGGGTGCAGATTTCACGAACGCGGCGCAGGAACTCCGGCGAGTAGAACCGCATGCCGCCCGCGCCTTGTACGATGGGCTCCAGCACCACTGCCGCCAGCTCGGCCTCATGTTCCCGGACCAGTTGCTCAAAAGCGTCAAAGTGTTCGTCCTCCCATGGCGCATCAAAGGCCGGAGTGGGGGCGGGGGCGAAGACGCTTTTGGCAAGCACGCCGGCGAACAGGCTGTGCATGCCGTTTTCCGGGTCGCATACGCTCATGGTGCGGAAGGTGTCGCCGTGGTAGCCGCCGCGCACCGTCAGCAGGCGGCAGCGGCCCGTTTCACCCTTGGACAGCCAATACTGAAAGGCCATCTTGATGGCGACCTCCACGGACACGGAACCGGAGTCGCTAAAGAACACGCGCTGGAGCGGCGCGGGCGTCATGTCCACAAGGCGGCGCGCCAGTTCCACTGCGGGGCGGTGGGTGATGCCGCCAAACATCACGTGAGACATGGTCTGCGCCTGCTGCGTCAGCGCCCGGACAAGCCGCGGGTGGGAATAACCGTGAATGGCGGCCCACCACGAGCTCATGCCGTCGATGAGTTCGCGCCCGTCCTCCAGCGTCAGGCGGACGCCTTTGGCCCGCGCCACGGGGTAGACGGGCAGCGGGTTGTTCATGGACGTGTAGGGATGCCAAATGTGCTCCCTGTCAAATTTCACTATGTCGCTTGTCTGCATTGTTGCACTCCTTGGGGGCCGCGTGGCCCGTAGGAGGTTGTGGGCGATGGCGGCAAGGATGTCAAACCCCGCCGGGCGGCCCGGCCCCCGCGCGGGAGCGGAGAGTGCGATGCGTATCGTCATCATCGATAATCGGGACAGTTTTACGCGGAATTTGGAGCATCTTGTGGCGCAGGTGGCCCCAAGCCCGCCCGCCATTGTCCCCGTGGCGGAGATTGACGCCGTGACCCCGGCAGAGTGGGATATGGTGATAATTTCCCCTGGGCCGGGCGCGCCGCAGGATTATCCCGGCTACGCGCGCATTGTGGATTCCGGCGTGCCTGTGCTGGGCGTGTGCCTGGGGATGCAGATTCTCAATACGCACTTCGGCGGAGTGACCTCGCGCCTTGCGGGCTGCGTGCACGGGCGGCAGGACGTGATGCACTGGCGGCAACGCCAGTGGACCGTGGCGCGCTATCATTCCCTGTATGTCTCCACGGTGGGTGCGGGGCTGGATGTCCTTGCGGCCAACGCGCAGGGCGTGCCCTTTGTGCTGGCACATCCCCGGCGGCCCCTCATCGGCTACCAGTTTCATCCCGAATCCTTTTTGACCGAAAATGGCGGAGCGTTCATCGATTATGCTTTCACGTATTGCGGACTCGCTTGACGGCGAGGGCTTTGCCGCGCTGGCCGCCGCCTGCGCCGCGCGGCCCGATGCCGACCTGTTTCTTTCCTGCGCCGGGGCGGATACGCCGGTTTGCCGCATTGGCGTTGCGCCAACCGGGGAGTGCGTGGTGCAGGAGCACACCCCGCGCACCGAGATTGCGGCGTTCCTCTTTGACACGCCGGGCACGGCGCTGGGCTGCCTGCCCTATGAGTACGGCCTTGCGCGTATGGGCATAGCCACGGACAAGGTGTCGTCCTGCCCACCCGGACGCTTCCGCAAGTACCGCGTCATGCTGGTGTACGACATGGCCGCGCAGACGCTGGACGCCGAGGGCGACGCGGCCTTTGCGCGGCAGATGCTGGACGCGGCGCGGCAGGCTCCGGCGACGTCTGGCCAGACGTATGCCAACCAGACGTGTGCCGCTCCGAATACCCCCCTGCGCGAGAGTCTGGACCGTGAGGGCTATATGCGCGGCGTGGAGGAGGTGCTGGAGGCCATCCGTAGCGGCATGAGCTATCAGCTCTGTCTGTCGTCGGAGTACGCGGCGCATGTGCCGGGGCTGGACCCGGCGGCGCTGTTTATGCGCCTGTGGCGCGAGGCACCTGCGCCGTATTACGCGCTGTATCGCCTTGGGGCTGTGACGGTAATCAGCTCCTCGCCGGAGCGGTTTCTCAGCGTGCGGGAGGGGCGGGTGTTGTCCCAGCCCATCAAGGGGACCCTTGCCTTTGACACCTACACCCCGGACCTTGACGCCCGCGTGACCGAATCCCCCAAGGAGAGTGCGGAACTCTCCATGATTGTGGACCTCATCCGCAATGATATCTCCGCGCACTGCGAGTATGGCTCCGTGCGGGTGAGGGGGCACAAGTCGACCTTTGTGGTAGAGAACCTCATCCAGATGTATACCAACGTGACGGGACGCCTGCGGCAGAACAGCACCTGCCTGGACCTGCTGCTGGACGCCTTTCCGGGCGGTTCCGTCACCGGGTGCCCCAAGCATTCGTCCATGCGCATCATTGAGGCGCTGGAGCCACACGCCCGCGGCATGTACTGCGGCAGCCTTGTGGTGGTGCAGGATGAGCGCAGCATGGAGTCGAACATCGCCATCCGCACGGCGACCTATGATGCGCGCGATGCGGTCTTTCGGTTTCATGCCGGAAGCGGTATCGTGATAGACTCAAAGCCGGAGGCCGAGCATAAGGAAACGCTGGCCAAGGCATCAAAATTTTTCAGGATACTGGGATTATGATGTATTTTGACGGCGCACAGTTCACCAGCGGACGCATTGGGCTGAATGTTGACGGTCCGGCGTTTCGCTATGGGTTTTCGTTTTTTGAAACCATGCTCTGGAATGGCAGCGCCGTGTGCCGCTTTGACGAGCATATGCGGCGGCTGTGGTCCAGCCTTGGCGCGTTTGGCGTGCCGTACGAGGTGTCGGACTGCCGGGTGCTCATTCAGGAAGTCGTCAGCCGCAACGGCCTTGAGGACCAGTACGCGCGGGTGAACGTTGTTTATCCTGTGGACGCCTCGCCGTCGGCGCCAGCCTGCGGTCCGGCGCGCCCCGTGGTATGCGCCGCGCCGTATACGCCGCCGGCGCCCGGCACGTCCCGTACCCTTGGCGTGTGCCCGCGTCCGCTCCATTCGTGGCTTGGCGCGCACAAGTGCGGCAATTATCTGCCCTATCTGTTGGCGCGCCGCGCCGCCGTGCACGAGGGGCTGGACGATGCGGTGCTCTGTTCCCCGGACGGCAATGTGCTGGAGGCGGCAACCGCCGCGCTGGTGCTGCGCGCAGGGAACAAATACATCACCCCCGTGCCCGTGGACTGCGGCCAGCGCACGGCAGGTGTGCTGCCATCCATCGCCCTTGCCGCCGCGCGCGAGGAACTCGCCATTACCCCGCAGCCCGTGGCGCTGGCCGAGCTTGGCGGGTTCGAGAGTGCGTATGTGCTCAACTCCCTCATCGGCATGGTGCCTGTTGCGGCCATTGGGGATGTGCTGTTTGACGAGAACGCGGCCCCCTGCGCCAAGGTGCGTGCCGCCGTGTGGCGCGCGGATGCCTCTGGGCCTGCAGAAGAAGGGAATTCCTCAGCGATTTCTGACTGATGGATTTGGCTTTTTCCGCTCTGGCGGCTACCATGGAGCCGAAACCGGACGCCCGCAGAAAGGCCCCGCGCCGCAGTGTCCCCCGGCGCGTCATCATCGGCGCTGGCCATTATCCGTAAGGAGAAGAACGCGTAATGCAGTCGTGGAAGCGCATGACATATAGAGGAAGGACCGCTGTGGTCCTCGCCGCCGTGCTGGTGGTGTATACCCTGCTGGGATTTTTCGTCGCGCCGCGCATAGCTCGGACGCAGCTTGAGGCGCGCTTGCCGGAACTGCTGTCCCGGCCTGTGACGGTGCGTGACGTCTCGTTCAATCCACTGACGCTGGCCGTTACCGTGGACGGGGTGGAGGTCCGCGAGCCGGACGGGGACGGGGTGTTTGTCTCCTTTGAGCGGCTGAGCGTGAATGCGGAATGGATTTCCCTGCCGCGCCTGACGCTGGTTTTGGATAGCATCCAACTGGATGCGCCCTATGTGCATGCGCGCCTTGCGGGCGACAAGAGTAATTTTTCCGACCTACTGGAGCAGGGCGGGGCCGAGGAGGACAGCGCGCCGGACACTGGCGACGGAGCGGGGTTTCCGCTGCCGTTGGTGGTGCGTTCCGTGGTGCTGACGGATGGCACTGTGGTGGTGGAGGACGCCCTGCGTGGCAAGACCCATCGTGTTGAACATGTGAATCTGTCCGTGCCGCTGACGTCCAGCCTGCCCAAGGACAGGCAGCACTTTATCCGGCCAGAACTCAGCGCCACCATCAATGGCAAGCCCCTGACCATGACGGGCGGAACGCGCCCCTTTGCCGAGGACGTCAGCTCGCGTTTGGTCTTTTCCGTTACCGGCGCGGAACTGCCCTATTATTGGGAGTACGTCCCGGTGCAGACTCCGGTCACGCTGCTGCGTGGTACGGCGGATTGCCGCATTGCCGTGGACTTCGTCCTCGATGAAGACGGCGCGCCGGAATACACCGTCAGCGGCGATGTGTCCCTTGATGACGTGTCCCTAGTGCTCCCCGAAAGGGCCGAGGCCTCCGCGTCCTCGCGCGAGGTGCTGGGGCTGGACGCGCTGCGCGTGCGGCTGGATGAATTTAATCCCCAGCGTGAGCTGTTGGCCTTTGGCCCATGCTCCCTCACGGGCCTGCGGGCGGACGTGGTGCGCCGCGAGGATGGAACGCTGGAAGCGCAGGACTGGCTGCCCGGTGCGGCGTCTGTTGAGGCCCCGGAGGAGCCCGCGCAGCAGCCCGCCGCCGTGGAACCGTCCGCCCCCTCGCCCAATGAGGCGAGTGCTGAGGCCGTTACTGCGTCCGATGGTCCCGCGCCCGAAGCCCCCGCAGATGACAAGACCTCGGCCACGCCTGCTGGAGCTGACGGCACTGCCGTGAAGGGCGCGGAGGCAGACGCCAACGAGGGCGCCGAAGCCCCGGCGGCTCCTGCTCCGGTGGCGGACGCCGGTGTGGCGGAAGAGACTTTGGATGATGAGGGCGAGAGCGCTGCGCCCGCGACGTCTCTTGAATTGCCCCTGCGCATTCAGTTGACGCGGCTGCTTCTGTCCGGGGCGTCCATACGCTACACGGACCACGCCCTTGGCGGCTTTGCCAAGACCATTGGTCCCCTTGGGATTGATATTGCGGATGTGGATACCGCGCCGGACCACGAGGTCACGTTCAGCGTGACCTGTGGCCCGGAGGATGGCGAGCGCCTCGACATCGCCGGAACCATGACCCCGGCCAGCCTTGCGCACAACGGGACGTTGACCCTGCGTGGACTGGACGTGACCACCTATGCCCCGCTGTACGCGGACGCCGCACCTGTGGATGTGGCGTCCGGCGTGGTTGATGTGTCCCTCGCCTGGGCGGGGGACGGCAACCCGGACCACCTGACGTTGAGCGATGTGGCAACCTCGGTGCGCGCTCTGGCGCTGAATATGCCCGAAAGCGGCGAGCCGCTGGTGTCCCTGCCGGAACTCACCGTTACCGGCACCAGTGTGGACGTTGGCCGGCGCGATGTGCATGTTGCGGATGTGACGGTGAAGGGGCTTGAAACGCATCTCCGCCGCGACGCCGATGGGCTGGAGGTGCAGCGCCTGCTGGGCGCCGGGCCCTCGGAGCAGGACGGGGCCGCCTCCGTCACCGGCGCTGGCGCAGAGGATGAGGCCCGCGCCGACGCGGCTTCTCCCGCCATAGCGCCGCCCGCGCCGCAAACCCAGCAGACGGCAACCACGCCGTGGACGGTGGGCATTGACCGTGTGGCGCTGGAAAACGGCGCAGTGCACCTGCACGACACCGCCCCGGCGGAGGCTGTGGAGGTCACGGTTTCCGGCATGGACATCACCGTGCGCGGCGCGTCCTCGAATGTTGAAGACCCTGTGGAGGTGGCCTTTGCCGCCACCACGTGGCGCGAAGGCCGGGTGAACCTCACCGCCAAAGGACCCCTCGCGCCGCTGGACCTCTCCGGCGAGGTGGACCTTGCGGGCGTGACGCTTGAACCCCTTGGCGGCTATCTGCGGGATGTGATGGACGGCGACCTTGCGCAGGGGCGGGTGGATGTGTCCGGTGCGTGGGGCCTCAGCGGCGATGCTGCGCCCAGCGTGCGCTATGACGGCGCTGTGCGTGTGTCGGACGTTGTGCTGCGTGATGGCGCTTCCGGCAAGAAGGTTGCCGGACTCAAGCGCTTTGCCGTGGACGGGCTATCCCTGACCACCGCGCCCTTTGGCGTTGCCGTGGACGCGGTGACGCTTGAGGACCCGACGGCGGACCTTGTCCGCGAGGCCGACGGCAGAATGAACATCGCCCGGATGCTTGGCCAGCCCGCGCCCGAGGGAGATGCCCCCGATGCGGAAGCTGGCTCCGCCGGAACCCCGGACGCCGACGTGGTGGCCGAGGCGCTGCCTGAAGAGGCATCAGAAGGCGCATCCGCCGGACTTCCTGAGGAGAGCGACGCCGACGCTGCGTCCAGCGCCGCCGCGCCGCCGCTGATGCGTGTGGGGCGGTTGACGCTGACGGGTGGCGGCGTGAGTTTTCATGACGAGACCACCTCACCGGCCTTTGCCACAACCGTGGGCGATATTTCCTGTCAGGTGACGGGCTTCTCCCGCAAGGAGGGGGCCTCGGCCGATGTGTCCCTGAATGCCACTGTGGACGGCTACGCCCCGGTGACGCTCTCTGGCTCCATTGTTCCCTTTGGGCAGGAGCTGGACACCAATCTTGTACTGCATTTGGACAACGCCGGGCTGTCCGGCCTGTCGCCCTACACCGTGCGCTACATCGCCTACCCCTTGAGCACGGGCAAGCTCTTTGCCACGTTGGAGACGCATATCCGGGGCATGGAGATTGCCGTGGACAATCAGATTCGGCTGGCGAACCTGACGGTGGGAGAGCGGGTGGACAATCCGGACGCGCCGAACCTGCCCATAGGGCTGGCGCTGTCGCTGCTGCGTGATGCGCAGGGGAATATTGATCTGGACATCCCGGTGCGCGGGCGGCTGGACGACCCCGAATTCCGCCTTGGCAAGGTGGTGATGAAGGCCATCGTGAATCTGTTCATCAAGGTCGTCGCCTCGCCCTTTACGCTGATTGGCAACATGTTTGGCGGCGGCGAAGATGTGAATCTGATCGCCTTTGAGCCGGGTTCCGTGTTGCTGACACCGCGCGCCGTAGCCAAGCTGGACGCCGTGGCCGAGGCCATGAACAAACGTCCCGGCCTGACCCTGGAGGTCAGCGGCGCAAGCGACGCGGACGTGGACGCCCCGGCCCTTGCCCAGCGCGTGCTGGCCGACGCTGTGCGCCTGCAAAAGTATATTGATCTGGAAAAGGCGGGCAACGCGCCGCGCACCGTGGCCGAAGTGCAGGTGACAGAGGAGGAATATCCCCAGTATCTGCGCCGCGCTTACGAGGCCGCGTCCTTTGCCGAGGGCAAACTGTTCGGCGGCCTGTGGGATCCGTCCGTGGAGGACATGGAAGAGGAGTTCCGCGAAAGCGTGGCGACAGACGCCGAAGCCGTGCGCGAACTCACCCAGCGCCGCGCCCGCTCTGTCCGGGCGTACTTGCTGGATACGGGCGGTGTGCCGCCGGAGCGCGTCTTCCTCAAGGAAGGCGAAGAGACCGCCGCACCCAAGGACGCGCCGGTGTCCGGCGGGCTTGTTATCCTTGGCCTGCGCTAAGGCGCACAGGCGAGCCTGCCTACACAGAAGAAAAAGCCAAAAAAAAAGGGCGGAGGGGATGTTCCTTCCGCCCTGTTGTGCGTGTGGGGACCGGAGTGCGGGGCTAGCTGTTTTGCATATCGTCGATGATTTGCTTCAGCTTTGACGCTTGCTCGGCAAGGTCGTTTACCGCGGCGTTGGACTGGGTCATGGCCTCGGCGGTTTCGGCGGCGATGGAGTTGATTTCATCCGCCGCGCGGGTGATTTCCTCCGATGTTGCGGACTGTTGCTCTGCCGCCGTGGCGATGTTGGAAATCTGCTCCGTTGTGGTTTGCACCAGATTGACGATTTCCTTGAGCGTATCCCCGGCCTTGTTGACCAGCTCCGTGCTTGTGTCCACAAGGCTGGCGGCTTCGTCCATGTCCTGCAGGCTGGAGCGGGTGCCGTTTTGGATGGTGGAAATGGCGTCGCCCACTTCCTTGGTGGCGCTCATGGTCTTTTCCGCCAGCTTGCGCACCTCGTCCGCGACCACGGCAAAGCCGCGTCCTGCCTCGCCTGCGCGGGCGGCCTCAATGGCGGCGTTGAGGGCGAGGAGGTTGGTCTGGTCCGCAATGTCGGTGATGACGTTCATCACCTCGCCAATGCCTTCGGCGTGGGTGCCGAGTTCGGCCATGCTTTCCTTGAGGCGCAGGCTCTTGGTCTGCACCTGATTGATGGATGTCACCACCTGTTGCATCAACTCGCCGCCCTCGGCCGCGCGGATTTTGGTATTGTTTGCGGTTTCTGCCGCTGTTCCGGCGTTTCGGGCCACTTCCATGATGGTGGAGTTCATTTCCTCCATGGCTGTGGCGGTTTCGCTGGTGCGTTCGCGTTGCAGGTCCGAGCCGCGGGTGGACTGCTCCACCTGCGCGGACAGCTCTCCCGCTGCTGCGGTGACCATCTCCGACACCTGATTGGCGCGGTCTGCCGCGGAGCTGATCTGGTCGTGCTGGCGCAGGACTTTTTGTTCCTGCGAGCGGATTTCCGTCAGGTCGTACCAGATGACCAGTGAGCCGATAAGGTCGTTGTCGAGGTCATAGATGGGCGTGCAGGTGGCGTTGATGAGGAACTGCTTGCCGGAAGTGCTGGAAATGGTGAGTTCCTCTTCCATTTTGGTGCCCTCGGAAATGGAGCGCATGGCAAGTGTCGTTTTGTCCCGGTCACCAAAGTAGACCTCGCCGGAAGTCTGGCCGAGGTAGTCGTCCTCGCTGCCTTTGCGGTCCAGCAGTTCCAGCTTTTGCTTGTTGATGAAGGCGATGGTGTTGTCCTTGTTGAGGACGGAACAGGGCAGGGTGATGCCGTTGAGGACGCCCTGGGCAAAGCCCAGCTTGTTTTTCAGCTCCGCCACCATGGACTTGATGTCGGTGGCAAGGAGGGCCATCTCGCTATAGAATTCGCCCTTGAGTGTTTCGTGCAGGTTGCCGCTGGCGACGGTGTTGGCAAACCGCTGGATGGCAAGGATGGGGCTGAGAATGACGCGGGAGAAGAACATCGCCACCAGCGTCACGAGAACAGCCACCACCACGGCAATGGCGGTGATTTCAAGCTGGAGCATGCGCACGGGCTTCATGACCTCGGCAAGGTCAATCTCCGCCATAAGGGCCCAGCGCTCGCGGCTGAAGGAGATGGGGGTCCACGCGGACAGCACGGGGTTGCCGTTGTAGTCGGTGATGATGCGTGCGTCGGTGTCGCCGTTCAGAGCCTCTTGGACGGCCTCGGTATCCACGCCGTTCGCTGTGATGGTTCCGGCAAAGGAGGCCTTGACGGAGTGGTTTTCGGGGTCGAGGAAGGAGTCTGACCGCATGCGCTTGTCTGAGCCGACAATGTAGGTTTCGCCGGTTTCCCCAAGGCCGGTGCGCTCCTGCATAACGTTGTTGATGGCGGTGATGGAGAGTTGCAGCGCCAAGACCCCGATGAGTTCACCGTCACTTCGGGTGATGGGGGCGCCGACAAAGCCCGCAGGCTCGCCGTTACTGGGCGCGTAGGGCGCGAAGTCCTGATACCGCACCGTGTTTGTTTCCGTCACCTTTCGCCACAGTTTGCCAAGGCCGGAATCGCGAAGGGGACCGTGCTTGAGATTCGCCCCAAGGTCGTTTTCCTTGACGGCGGTAAACAGCACGTGCCCGCGTTCTGCGTCAATGACGAACACGTCGTAGTAGCCGTATTTTTGGATGTAGTTGTTAAAGAACCCCTCGTAGATTTTCCAGATTGTCTGGTACTCCGGCGCGGCGACATCCATAGGGCCTTTGGGGTCCTGCACCGTTCCCATGGAGTAGTTGTGCAGAATGCTGAAGACCTCGGCGACGTTGCGGGTGTTGGAGAGGATTTCCGCATCCACACCACGCTGCGTGAAGTAGCCCTCAATCTGGTTTTTCTTAATCTGCGCGATGGCGGAGAGTTGATTGTACGAACTCTGCATCAGCGCGTCCTCGGCGAGGTTGCTGTTCATGACGCCTAAGAGGATGAGCGGCAAAAGGCTCGACACAATCAGAAGCGAAATAAGCTTTACCCTGAGCGTCATATTCCGAAGAAAATTCATATTCCGGCCCCCCCGGTGATGTGGTTGTGTACTCGTATCGAGTGTACGATATCCGGACGGTTGTGGTGAAGGGGGGCAGGCAGGAAATGTGTTTCTCTGTAGTCATATGCGGGGAGCGGCGGGGCGTTGCGGCGGGAGTCCGGCAAAGGATTCAGGGGGCTAGGGCGTGGCCCTCCTACTCGGTACGTCGGAATTTTTTTGGGGCAGGATTGGCTGAGGACTCTCAGAGGGTCTGGTGGGATGACCTGTGTAACGATATGGCTCGAAAAAAGCGCCCCCGGACGAAAATCCGGGGGCGCTGTGGTTGTGCGGGTGTGGCGCGGGGGCGCTTTAGATTTCGAAGAGCATTTCGAGGTCGTCGCGGGTGAGGGACTTCCAGGAGTCCTTGCCCGGGATGATGGCGTCCGCGATGCCGCGCTTTTGGTCCTGAAGCATCAGGATTTTCTCTTCCACCGTGTTCTGACAGATCATCTTGTACGAGAAGACCTGACGCGTCTGGCCGATGCGGTGGGTACGGTCCGTTGCCTGCGCTTCCACGGCGGGGTTCCACCACGGGTCGTAGTGGATGACGTAGTCCGCGGAGGTCAGGTTCAGGCCGGTGCCGCCCGCCTTCAGCGAGATGAGGAAGATGGGGATGTCCGGCGAATTGTTGAACCGGTCCACCTGCTCGAAGCGGTCCTTACTGGAGCCGTCGAGGTAGCAGAAGGGCATGTCGTTAATCTGCAGCCACGAGCGGATAATCTGCAGCATCTGCACGAACTGCGAGAACACCAGCACCTTGTGGCCTTCCTCGATGATGTCCGTGACCATATCCTTGAAGGCGTCGAACTTGCCGGAGGGCAGGTTGGTGGAGACGCCGGGGATGTCCAGCTTGAGCAGGCGCGGGTGGCAGCAGATTTGGCGCAGCTTAAGCAGCGCGTCGAGGATGGACATCTGGCTCTTGGCGATGCCCTTTTCGTCCACGTCCGCCATGACCTGCTCCTTAAGCCGCTTGGCAAGGGAGGCGTACAGCTCCAGCTGTTCGTCCGCCAGCGCGCAGTACTGCACGTTTTCAATCTTGGGCGGCAGGTCCTTGGCCACGGCGCTTTTGGTACGGCGCAGGATGAAGGGCTTCACGCGGGTGCGCAGGTATTCCAGCGTTTCTTCGTCGCCGTCCTTGATGGGCTTGACGATGCCGCGCTGGAAGGAATGCTGCGAGCCAAGGAAGCCGGGCATCAGGAACTCGAACAGCGACCACAGTTCAAAGAGATTGTTCTCAATGGGCGTACCGGACAGGCACACGCGCAGTTCGGAATCAATCTTGCGCACGGAACGGGCCGTGATGGTGTTCGGGTTTTTAATGTTCTGCGCTTCGTCAAGGACGAGGGCGTTGAACTCGAACTTTTGCAGCTCCTCAAGGTCGCGGCGCAGCAGGGCGTAGGTGGTCAGCACAAGGTCGGACTCGCCAATCTTTTTGAAAAGATGGTCGCGCCGTGCGCCGTAGATGACCAGCCGCCGCAGCATGGGAACGAATTTTTCGGCCTCTCGCTCCCAGTTGGGCAGAACCGAGGTCGGCACCACGATGAGGTTTGGCTTGTCGTTGCCCTTTTCAATGAGGTGCAGCAAAAACGACAGCGTCTGAATGGTTTTACCAAGGCCCATTTCGTCCGCAAGGATGCCGCCGAAGCCGTATTCCTTGAGGAAGTTCATGAACGACAGGCCCTGCTCCTGATAGGGGCGCAGCGTGGCGTTGAGGGTCTTGGGCTGCGTGATGGGGGTAATGCGCTCGAAGCTGTGGATTTTTTCCTTCAGGTTGTCCCAGAAGGTATCGGTCACGGCTTCGGGCAGGTCCTCCAGAATGCGGTCCAGCACAGGGGCTTCGTACTGCTCGAACTGCTTCTTGGGCGGTTCGTCGGGGTTGAGACCCATGGCCTTGAGCTTGTGGCCCAGCTTTTCCAGCCATGTTTCGGGCAGGCTGGTGTAGGTGCCGTCCTTAAGCTGCACGTAGCGCTTGCCGCTGGTCCATGCTTCCCAAATCTTGTCGATGGGCACGCGCTGGCCGTCGTAGTCCACCTCCAGGTCGAGGGTGAACCATTTTGCATCCTCGTCCTCTTTTTCCTCGTCGCCGCTTTTGACTTCCGCCACGACGGTTGGGGAGGTGAGGCGCACTTTGTAGCGGGCCAGATTCTTTTCACCGAATACGCGGTACTTTTCGATGAGCGACGGGTACGAGTCCAGCAGGAAGGTGATGGCCTCTTCCGGTTCCAGGAACCAGTTGTCGTTGTCGCGCGGCTGAAAGCCCATGTCGATGAGGGTGGAGGTCAGCTCGGCCTCTTTATCCTGCTGGCGCAGAATGAGGTACGACTTGCCGCCGTAGGAGTAGCTGCCGGTTTGCAGGTCCGGATTCGGGCCGGGCAGGGCGGCTTCGCCGTGTTCCGTCTCGTAGGCGTTGTGTACGCGCAGGGTCAGCAGGCTGCCCTCTTCATCAAGGAACAGCTTGGGCGCGTACTCCGCAGGCACGAAGAAGGGCTTCATCTTCTCGATGAATTTGTCCTGTCCGTGCAGGTCGGAGGCGGGCAGCTTGGTCCACACCCTGTCGAGGAATTCCGAGATGTCGTTGTTGGAAATCATCGGCGGGGTTGCGGTCATCTCGTGGATGAGCGCGGGCGACAGGCTGGTCTGCACCGGGTAGAAGCCCAGCTTGTGGAACACCCAGATGGGCAACTGGCCGTAGAAGTAGACCTCTTCGCCCTTGATGGAGAAGGGGACTTTGCCTTCGTGGTCCAGCAGCACGTCAAAGGTGACGCCGTCCTCGGAGATGACGGGCGAAACCTTAAGGCGCATGGTTTTTGGCTCAATGCGCACGGGCTGTTCGGTGTCCTTCCAGAACAGGTAGTATTCGTTCTGGATGGCCCAGAAGAACCACGAGATAAGCCCCTCGGGGATGTCCACGCGGTGTCCGGCGTAGTCGAGGTAACGGCTGATTTGCTCGGCCACCTGCGGCAGCCGGGGCGAGAGCTCGGCCCATTCCTCGTTGCGGATGATTTGTTCGAGGGTGACTTCGTTCTGCACCGTGGACAGGCCGGATTTGTTCTGGCGCGCACGGAAGAACGCTACCTGAAGCCTGCCCGGCTCCGGGTAGAAGCGAAAGATGAGGTAGTGCCGTCCGGCCTCTGGCTCCGGCTCCGTGGCGAAGTAGGACCGAAAGGTCTGCCGCCAGTCGGAGTGGACGGGTTCGTGTTCATCCTCGTTTTTGACCTCGAAGGTTTGAAACAGCTTGAGGGCGGTCGCGGCGACATGCTTGCACACGCCGGAGAAGGACTCCGGGCAGTTGCAGTAGAAGTTGATGGTCCCTTCATTAAGATTCAGGCCCAGCTCGGCGCTGTAGGCCTGAAAATCATCGCCTTCAATCTGGCCCTCCACATCCCAGTAGCCCTCCCGCTTATTGAGGGAGAGCTTCTGGACCCCATTCTCGGCCAGAATCTGCTTCGCCCCGTCAACGATATACTCGGGGACTGTAAAGTTTGTGAATTCCTGAAGAAGGCTCTCTACAACCTTCTCGTCAGCAGTATCCATAATAACGATAGCCTCTCACTTCTCACTGGGATTTGAATCGCCGGGTTTATGCCGCATAGTGCTCGCTCGTTGTGCAGACCCGATGAGACTGGCCGATTATATCCATATGCGCTAGATTTTCAAGAGTCCCTTGGCATTTGGGGAACTCTCATTCATACTCGCGGACCCGGGTGCGTACACGCCGCAGTACACCATACCGGGTTTCAGACGAATCGGAAACCACAACTGGAGCACGTATGAATTTTGGAAGGCTGCTCATGCCGCTTTTGGCCGTCGTATTGTGCTGTGTCGCTGCATGTGGCGGCGATGGGCGAGATTCTGGTGACCAGCCCGGTCAAAAGACCGAGGTGGAGCACCGCGCCGCCGACACAGCGTCGGCCAAGCGTCCGGCACAGCCCGAGCAGGGGGACCTGCTGGTGACGGGAACAATTGGAGAACCCTCCAACCTTATCCCGCCACTTGCGTCGGACTCTGCCTCGCATGAGGTGGCAGACCTCATATACGTCTCTTTGGTTCGCTATAACAAGGATATCGAACTCGAACCCTACGCGGCCGAAAGCTACGAGGTGCTCGACGGCGGCAGACGCCTTCGCTTTACATTGCGACAGGACATCCGGTGGACGGACGGCGTAGAACTGACCGCCGACGATGTCGAATTCACCTACAAGCTCATGATCGACCCGAAAACACCAACCGCGTATTCGGAGAACTACAAACTCGTAAAACAATTTACAAAGCTCGACAAGTATACAGTTGAGATCGAGTACGAAAAGCCTTTTGCCAAGGCGCTCATATCGTGGGCGACGGATATTTTGCCCAAGCATCTGCTTGAGGGCGAAGACCTCATGGACACAAAGTACAGCCGCCATCCCGTGGGGGCTGGACCCTTTAAGTTCAAGCGCTGGGAGGCCGGAAGGCGCATTATCCTTGAGGCCAACGACGACTACTTCGAAGGTCGTCCGCATCTGGATGGCATTGTCTACCGCGTTATTCCCGACATCTCCACTATGTTCCTTGAGTTGAAGGCCGGAAATCTGGACATGATGGGCCTGACGCCGCAGCAGTACCTGTTCCAGACCACCACCTCGGAGTGGGAAAAGTTTTATACCAAGTTCAAGTACCTGTCCTTTGGGTACAATTATATTGGCTGGAACCACCGCCGTCCCATGTTTCAGGACAAGCGGGTGCGGCAGGCCTTAGCACACGCCGTGAGCAAACAGGCCATGATCAAGGCCGTGCTCTTTGGCCTTGGGCGGCCCACCGTCGGCCCGTACAAGCCCGGAACGTGGATGTACAACGACGCGATTACCGATTACGACTACGACCCGGCCAAGGCAAAAGCCATGCTGGCCGAGGCCGGATGGACGGACTCCGACGGCGACGGCTGGCTGGACAAGGACGGCAAGCCCTTTGCCTTTACCCTGCTGACCAATCAGGGCAACGAGCAGCGCATTAAGATTGCGACCATTGCTCAGGCAAACCTGAAGGACATTGGCATTCAGGTGAAGATTCGTACCGTGGAGTGGGCCGCATTCCTCAAGGAATTTTTGGACAAGGGCAATTTCGACGCCGTTGTTATGGGCTGGACCATTCCGCAGGACCCGGATATTTTCAACGTTTGGCATTCGTCCAAGGCCGTGCCCGGGGGGCTGAACTTTATCGGCTACAAGAACCCCGAGCTTGACGAACTGCTGGTTCAGGGCCGGCACTCCATCACCAACGAAGAGCGCAAACCCATTTACGACAAGGTGCAGGAAATTCTGCACGAGGAGCAGCCCTACCTGTTCCTGTACTGTCCGTTGTCGCTCCCTGTGGTGTCGTCCCGGTTCATGGACGTGACGCCCGCCCCGGCGGGCATCTCCCACAACCTGAAGTGGTGGTGGGTTCCCGAGGACAAACAGCGTTACACGGCCGTGCCCTAGGCGCGGCCTCAGGTGGCTACAGCAACAATGATTCGCATTCACGAGATACTGGAAAGGACCAAGGGCTACCTCTCCCCCGCAGAGCAGGAGCTTATTCAGAAGGCCTACGTCTATTCGGCCACCGCGCACGCGGGGCAGACGCGCAGGTCCGGCGAGCCGTATTTGTCGCATCCGCTGGAGGTCGCCAACCTGCTGGTGGGTATGCGGCTGGACGGCTACACCATCGCGGCGGGGCTGTTGCACGACACTGTGGAGGATACCAAGGCCGCCATTGAGGACATCGACAACCTCTTTGGCGAGGAAGTGGCGGACATTGTGGACGGCGTGACCAAAATCAGCCAGATGCAGATGTCCTTCGACTCCAAGGAAGCCGCGCAGGCCGAGAATATCCGCAAAATGGTCATGGCCATGAGCGAGGACATCCGCGTGCTGATGGTCAAATTGTGCGACCGCCTGCACAACATGCGCACCCTGGAGTACATGAAGCCCTACAAGCAGCGGGCCATTGCGCAGGAGACCATGGACATCTACGCGCCGCTGTCCAACCGCCTTGGCCTGCACCGCATCAAGGTGGAGCTTGAGGACCTGAGCCTCAAGTACCTGCGTCCGGATATGTACAGCCAGCTGGAAAAAGGCCTTGTGGAGCGCTCCCAGCACGGACAGGCGTACATTGATAACGTCATCGCCCTTATCGAGGACAAGCTGAAGGCCAACAAGATTAAGGGCCGCGTCAGCGGGCGCATCAAGCATATTTACAGCACCTACCACAAGATGCAGCAGCAGGGACTGGAACTGGACCAGGTGCATGACCTGATTGCCTTTCGCGTTTTGGTGCCCAGCATCAAGGACTGCTACGCCGTGCTTGGACTGGCGCATGCGGACTGGAAGCCCGTGCCCGGACGCTTCAAGGACTACATCTCCATGCCCAAGGCCAATATGTACCAGAGTCTGCATACGACGGTCATTGGCCCGGAGGGCGAGCGCATCGAGATTCAGATACGCACCGAGGAGATGCACCGCATCGCGGAATATGGTGTGGCCTCGCACTGGAGCTACAAGGAAGGCAGCAAGAAGAAAGCCCGCGACATGGACCGTTTCTCGTGGCTGCGGCAGATTATGGACTGGCAAAAGGAGGAATCCGACCCCCGCGAGTTCATGAAGTCCCTGCGCTTTGACCTCTTCAAGGACGAGGTCTACGTCTTTACCCCGCGCGGCGACGTGAAGGAGCTGCCAGACGGCGCAACCGCCGTGGACCTTGCCTATCTCATCCACTCCGAGGTGGGCGACCACTGCGCCGGGGCGCGTGTGAACGGACGCTTGGTGCCGCTCTCGCGCAAACTGCGCAATGGCGATTCCGTGGAAATCATCACGGACCCGAACCGCCGCCCCAGCCGCGACTGGCTCAAGTTCGTCAAAACGGCCAAGGCGCGGACGCGCATTAAGCACTTTATCCGCACGGAGGAGCGCACCCGCTCCATCGCTCTTGCCAAGGAGATGCTGGAGAAGGAAGGCCGCAAGATGGGCATCAACGTGGCCAAAGCCATGAAGGCGGGCCAGTTTGATCATGTTGCCGAGGACTTCTCCTTCAAGACCGTGGACGACCTGCTGTCGTCCGTTGGCTACTCCCGGCTGACTCCGCGGCAGGTGCTGAATAAGCTCTATCCCAAGCTGGAGGAAGAGAAGGAGCAGGAACAGCACGCCCGCGCCAAGGAAACACAGCCCCCGGCGCAGACGCAGGACAAGAGCGCGGACAAAATTCGCATCCACGGCGTGGACGATGTGCTCATCCGCTTTGCCAAGTGCTGCAATCCGCTGCCTGGCGAGCCGATTATCGGCTACATCAGCCGTGGCAAGGGCGTGACCGTGCACACCACGGACTGCCCGAACATGGGCAAGATGGAGCCGGAGCGCCTCATCAACATCTCATGGGAGAGCGATCAGGACCGGCCCTATCCGGCCAAGGTCAAGATTGTGTGTAAGAATGAGCCGGGCATGCTGGCGACCATTTGCTCCAAGCTGACGGAGCAGGGCGCCAATATTGATTCCGGCAGCTTCAAGTCCAACGTGGACGGCAATTCCGAGTTATTGTTCACCATCGAGGTGCGCGACTCCGCCCACTTGTACCGCACGCTGGACAACCTGAGCGCGGTGCACCATGTGGTGGAGGCGGTACGCCTCGCCACCAAGGGCGCCAACTGATCCGGCGCGCAAGATTACCGCACACAAGAGCGGCCCGGAGCCTATGGCTTCGGGCCGCTTTGCGTTTTCATCGGTGCGGGGAGCCGCTGGGTGCGGAAGGGGTGGTCTGGGGGGACCAACACCGATGAAGGTGCATGCCGTCATGCCCACGCGTGTGCCTCGCGCGGGTGGAGAGGATTGCCCGCGCGCCGCGTCCGTCATCCCCTGCGCGGCCGCGGCGCGCGGCTGTCGTCGCCTACGTATGCCAAACCGTATGACGACGGCGTATCGCGTTCTCAGCGAGCGAGCATGAGAAGCTATACGCATTTGTCTATATTTGATGTTCAAATGTGTCAAGGGGGAGTGGCAATTTAGGGGGGAAGAGGCTGTGAAGGCTGGTGTGCGCGGGAAAAGGTGCGGGGATGGGCAATGTGCCCCGCGCCGAAAGCCGTCAGGACGGCTGGTGGCGCGGGGCGGGAAGCATTGGCGCGGCGCGCTTAGGAGCGGGCGGCGAGAAGGGCTGCGGCGAGTTCGGCAAAGCCGTGCCCGCCTTCGGACTGGGTAATCCATGCGGGCAGGGCGTCCATGTCGTCCACCAGCGCGCGGACGTTGGCAACGCCAACGGCGTTGGGGAAGTAGGCGAACATGGGGCAGTCGTTGGGCGAGTCGCCCGCGTAGACCACGTGCTCGCGGATGGCGGCAAGGTCCTCGCCAAAGGCTTCCTCCAGCAGGATGCGGGTCATGGACAGCTTGTCGTAGCCGCCAAACCAGCCGTTGACGTGGATGGAGCTGATTTTGGCCTCCGCGCCGCAGTCCGCGAAGATGCGGGCGATGCCGCGTACGTCGTCCTGCGGCAGGGGCGGTATATCCTCGCAAAAATCAATGGCGAGGTCGGCCTCGCGGTAGGCTTGGTCCGTGGCGACAGCGGCGCAGGGGAAGGCGGACAGGACTTTCTTTTTGATGAGCTCCAGCCGCTGGCGGTCGGCGCGGCGTTCTTCGCCCGTTTTGGCGTAGCGGCGCAGCATGCGGCGATTCGCCTCATCGTAGCGGAAGTAGAATGCGCCGTTTTCGCCCACCAGTCCGTCCACAGGCCACATGCGGGCGATGTGGTCGCACCAGCCGGCGGGGCGGCCAGTGATGGGGATAACGCGGATGCCCGCGCAGCGCAGGTCTTCCAGTGCCTGATAGGCGGCGGCAGGCAGGCGGCCGTCGTTGGTGAGGGTGTCGTCAATGTCGGTGAGCACATAGCGCACGGCGGCGCGTGCGTCGCGGGGGAAGTCGCAAATTGGGCGCATGGGCGGAATCCTCTCTGGCATGCGGATGAAGCGGGGATGGTTTGTATCAGCGCGTGGCCGGATGCATAGCGCTTCCCGGTGATTGGGGCAAGGGCTGCGCCCGTGCTGCTGGTGGCCGGGGCGGCTTTGGGCCGGGGGCGGGCAGGTCTGCGGGCCAACGGGAAGGGGATTTCGGTGAGGACAGACGGTGGAGCGAAGGGCTTTGATGCGCGAACGCACCAGTGGGCGGGAGGCGAAAGCAGGGAACGCGCGAACAGGTGGCGGGCGAATGCTGGCGGCGGCGGGCGAAAAAAAGCGCGGCCCGCAGAGCAGGCCGCGCCAAATAGGCTGTCTATGCCGCCCAGCTACTTGCCAAGCTCCACACTGCGCGCAAAGGACTTGCCCACGGCCTGCACAATGGCGGCGCGGACGCCCTCGGCGTCGAGGTGGTTGGTGGCGGCGATGGTTGTCCCTGCGGGGGAGCAGACCATCTCGCGCAGGACGGAGACATGGTGGTCGCTTTCCTCGGCCAGCTTGGCTGAACCGGTGAAGAGCGCCTCGGTCATCTCCGTGGCCTGCTGGCGCGTCAGCCCAAGGGTGACGCCAGCCTCGATGACGGCTTCCATAAAGTAGAAGACGTAGGCGGGGCCGGACCCGGCAAGGGCTGTGAAGGCGTCAAACTGCTTTTCCGGCAGAATGTGCACCTGCCCAAGCGCGCCGAACATCTCCGGCACAAAGGCTTTGTGCGCGTCCGTGAGCGCCGCGTCGTCCAGACAGACGGCAAACACGCCCGCGCCGACCATAGCCGGGGTATTGGGCATAATGCGCACCACGGGGACGCTTCCGCCGGTAAAGGCGCGCAACTGGTCCGTCCGGAGTCCTGCGGCGATGGAAAGCAGGCATGCGCCGCGCTGCGACAGGACCGGGGCAAGCTCGGTCAGGAGCGGCTCCATGTGCTGCGGCTTCACGGCAACAAGGACATAGTCCGAACGCTGCGCCACGTCCTCGGGGCTGGCGGCAATGTCAATGCCGCAGCGCTCCGACAGCGCGCGGGCGTTGTCTTCGGAAAGGTCGTACCCAACGATGGAGATGTCCTCGCGCCCGGCAAGGCCGGACACAATGGCTCCACCCATATTTCCAAGGCCGATGACGCCGATAACGGTGTGCATAGTCAAACTCTCTTTAGCCTACAATCTCAAGCTGGTTGAAGAAGTAGGCGATTTCGGTTGCTGCGGTTTCGGGGGCGTCGGAACCGTGCACGCTGTTGGCTTCGATGTTTTTGGCGAAGCACTTGCGGATGGTGCCTTCCTCGGCCTGCTCGGGGTTGGTGGCGCCCATCAGCTCGCGGTAGCGGGTGATGGCGTTTTCGCCCTCAAGCACGGACACGACACACGGGCCGGAGCACATGTAGTCGCACAGGCTGTCGAAGAAGGGGCGCTCGCTGTGCACGGCGTAGAAACCCTGCGCCTGCTCTTTGGTCATGTGGATCTTCTTGGTGGCAACGACCTTCAGACCGGATTCCTCTATCATCTTCAAGATGGAGCCGATGAGGTTACGCTCGACGGCGTCGGGTTTGATGATGGAGAAAGTGCGTTCCATGAGTACCTCCGAATGAGTGTTGGTTGAGTGGGACAGATCGTCCATGCGGGTGAGTGCGGCCCGCGAAAGTGTCTAGGTGAGGAGCATCCTGTCGGACGAGAACTCTTCTCCCTTGACTGCATAGAACTGGGCCAACAGGTCGTTCACGGACAGCGAGTGCTTCTTCTCGCCGCTAACGTCCATGATGATTTCGCCCTGATGGAGCATGATGAGCCTGTTGCCCAGCTTTATCGCCTGATTCATGTTGTGGGTGACCATGAGTGTGGTCAGCCCCAGCTCCGTCACAAGGTGCTCTGTGAGCAGCAAAACGGAGTTTGCGGTTTTGGGGTCCAGCGCAGCGGTGTGCTCGTCAAGGAGCAGGATGTCCGGGCGGACCATGGTGGCCATGAGCAGCGTCAGCGCCTGCCGCTGGCCGCCGGAAAGCAGACCGATGCGGTCGTCCAGCCTGTCTTCCAGACCAAGGCCAATCTTGTGGACCTCGCGCCGGAAGTAGGCGCGGTCGTCAGCGGTAACGCCCTGCCGCAGTGAGCGCGAAGCCCCGCGGCGGCGCGCAAGGGCAAGGTTCTGCGCAATGGTCAGCGAGGCGCAGGTGCCAAGCAGCGGGTCCTGAAATACGCGGCCCATGTGCCGGGCGCGTTTGTACTCCGGCCATCGCGATATGTCATCATTTTTCAGGGTGATGGAGCCGCTGTCGGGCATGAAGGTTCCGGCCAGCGTGTTGAGCAGGGTGGACTTGCCCGCACCGTTGGAGCCGATAACCGTGATGAAATCGCCCTCGTTGATGGTGAGGTCCACGTTTTTGAGCGCCAGCACCTCGTTGACGCTGCCTTTATGGAAGGAGAGTGTCACGTCGGATAATGTCAGCATCTGGCGAACCTTTTTTTCAGTTTGGGCATGGTCAGCGCCAGCACGACGAGAACCGCGGTGATGAGGTTTAAGTCGCTGGGCGTAAAGGAAAAGCTGCCCACCTTCAGCCCAAGGGCGAGGGCGATGGCAACGCGGTAGACCACGGAACCGGCAATGGCGGCAAACACGGCGCGCGGGATGCTGCGGCAGCCGAACACGGTTTCGCCAACGATGACGGAGGCCAGCCCCGCCACAATGGTGCCGACGCCCATGTTCACGTCCGCCGCGCCCTGATTCTGCGCTATAAGCGCGCCGGACAGCGCCACAAGGGCGTTGGACAGGCCAACGCCGTAGATGATGACTTTGTCCGTATCCACGCCCTGGCTGGTAATCATCTGGATATTGTCGCCCGTGGCGAGCATGGTCTGACCCAGCTCGGTATACAGGAACCAGACAATGGCGACGCCGACCACAGCGGCAAATATGGCGAAGAGCACCGGCGAGGCATAATACCCCGGCAGGCCGAGGCCCATCATGGTGTCCAGCACCGTGTCCACGCCAAGCAGCGAGACGTTGGGGCCGTCCATGATGCGGATGTTGATGGAATACAGCGCCGTCATGGTCAGGATGGACGCCAGCAGGTGCAGGATTTTCAGTTTGGTGTTCAGCAGGCCGGTAATCATTCCGGCCACGAAGCCCGCGCCCATGGCAAGGACGAGGGAGAGGTACGGATTCATGCCGTGCGTGATGGCAACGGCGGAAACGGCGGCGCCAAGAGGCAGGCTGCCGTCAACGGTCAGGTCCGGAAAGTCCAGAATGCGGAACGTGAGGTACACGCCAAGGACCATAATACCGTAGACAAGCCCTTGTTCGAGGGCACCAAGCAATGCGAAGAGGCTCATGATGCGTTATCCGAAAAGGCATGTCCGGGGGCGCGGCGTACCGCGCCCCCGGTGGTTGGATTCTTCGGGAATCGAAAAGGGCTAGCGGATAATCTTGTCGGCCTTGGCCTTGAGGTCATCCGGCAGGGCCACGCCCTGTGCCTTGGCTGCGGGCAGGTTCAGGTGCAGGGTCAGCCCGTCCTGAAATTCCACAGGCGTGGTGGCGGGTTTGGCGCCGCCCACAAGGATGCGCTGCGCCATGTCGCCGGCCTGTTTGCCGTGCAGGTAGTAGTCGAACCCAAGGGCGGCGACTGCGCCGCGCGGCACGGAACCAACGTCCGCCGCGTACAGGGGCATCTGATACTGCTGGCAGACCTTGACCATGGACTCCAGGGCGGAAACCACGGTGTTGTCCGTGGGCACGTAGACGGCGTCCGCGCGACCGGCAAGGCTCTTGGTGGACTGGTACACGTCGCCGGTCTTGGAGGCCGTGGCTTCCTCAAGGGCGACGCCCTTGGCCTTGCAGGCTTCGCGCAGCAGGCGCACCAGCGTTTTGGAGTTAGCCTCGCCGGAGTTGTACACCACGCCAAGGGTTTTCAGGTCCGGCTGGATTTCCAGCATCAGTCCAAGGTGCTTGTCCACGGGCGTTAAGTCGGACACGCCGGTGATGTTGGCACCGGGCGTTTCAAGGTCGGGCACAAGGCCGGACCCCTGCGGGTCCGTCACGGCCGCGAAGATGAGCGGCACGTCCGCCATGTGCGGCGCTTTTTTGATGATTTGGGCGCAGGTCTGCGCGCTGGGCGTTGCGATGGCCAGCACGAGGTCCGGGCGCTCACCGGCGATGGTTTGGGCAATCTGGTTTGCCGTGCCCATGTTCGCCTGTGCATTGTGCACGCTGTATTCCACATCAACGCCCTGTTCCTTCAGTGCGTCCTGAAAGCCCGCCAGCACGGCGTCCAGAGCAGGGTGCTCCACAAACTGGCTGACGGAAACGGAGAACGTCCGGGCAAAGGTGGGCGACGGCGGCAAAGCCGCAAGCAGCAGCGCGGTCAAGACGAGTGGTACGATTCGCTTCATGGGTTCCCTTCCTCTAGCGAATAGGTTGTAAGGCGGTCAGCGGCACCATGCGCGCGGTGCGGTTGGTGCGCTGTCCCCATTCCTGCAGCGCTTTGAGCGTTTCGGGGTAGGGATGGCCGATGGCTATGGCCTGCCCCCGCGACGCCGCAAGGCGCTGCGCCTTTTCCAATTGTCGCCGGATGGAGCGAACGTCCCGGATATTGTCCAGGAATATGTTGCGCTTGTACAGCGCCAGTCCGGCATTGCGTCCTTCCTGCATGGCCACGCTTCCCGGCGTGGTCAGGCTGTCGAGGAAGAACATCCCCTTATTGTGCAGTTCACCCATGACGGTGGCCATTCCGGCCGTGTCCTGCGTAAACTTCGAACCCATGTGATTGTTGACGCCGATGGCCTCGGGCACTTGCCGGAGGTCATCGTGCAGTGTGGCCAGAATCTGCCGCTTGTCCATGGTGGTAAAGAGCGCGCCGGGACCGGGGCGGACGCCGGGGTAGCCCTTTGGCTCCATGGGCAGGTGCAACAGGATATCCAGCCCCGCCTCATGCGCGATGCGGGCCACCTGTGTGGCGCGGGCCATGTGCGGCAGGATGGAGAAGGTGACGGGATAGGGCAGCTCGGCCAACTTCTTCGCATAGTTGGCGCTTTGCCCCATGTCGTCGATGACGATGGCCAGTTTGCCTTCGGAGAGGTCCTCCGGGCTTTTGGCGGGCGTTATGGTGAATGTTAGGGTGTGCGTCGGGCGGCCCATGAGCATGACAGTGGCGCGCTGCGCGCCGGATTCGTCGTGCTCGCGGACCAGCTTGCTCACCGGCGCCCATTTGGCAAGGGCGCGCTCCAGCGTGGTGATGAAGCGTTGCGGCTTACTGTCCAGTTCAATGGTCAGCGCCTGATAGTGGTAGGCCTCGCCGTGGAAGCGGCGCAGGCTGATTTCCGTAAATTCCAGATGCCCCGGACCATAGCCCGTGAGGATAAGGCTCTCCATGAGCGCAAAGTCCACCTTGCGGACAAGGCGCTCCAGCGGCGCGCCGAGGCTTTCCTCGTAGCCGTGGTATTGGCCTTCGTCGTCCTCGGCAATGGCGGCGGGGTCTTGTGCGGGGCTGGCGCCGGGGGCTGCGCCCTGCGGCGGTGCGCCGCCTTCGGTGGGCGACGGGGGAGCTGTTTGGGTGGTGGCGGCAACGGGTTGCCGGACTTCGGAATTGCCGCCGCTGTCCGCAAGAAAGAACAGCGTGATGCAGACGGCAACAAGCAGGACAATGGTGACGCCCACAAGGTAGGCGGGGCGCAGCGTCAGTCGTGTGGTCTCGTTCGTGGTCTCTTCGGTCATGCCCATATGGCAGCGCCGGACACGAGGGTCCGGCGCTGAGGTAGTGATGTCTTCTGGGGCGCGCGTGCGCGCTATTTAATGGCCTTCAGGTCAGGCAGCTTTTTCACAAGCTGGAGCGCCAGACGAAGCTGGTTGTCGCGGGAGAGCATTTCGAGGGCTTCCTCGGTGGCTCCACCGGCGGCGGCACCTTCTGCGTGCGTGGCGTTTTCAATGTGGCCCTGCAGGTCCTTTTCCCGAATCATGTGCAGGCCGTTGTCGGCCTTCTCGCGCGGAGGCTCAAAGGGATAGATCAGGTCGGGGACAATGCCCTCGGCCTGAATGGAGCGACCGCTGGGGGTGTAGTACAGCGCCGTGGTCAGCTTGATGCCGGAGCCGTCGGACAGCGGGATAACGCTCTGCACCGTGGCTTTGCCAAAGGTACGCTCGCCAATGAGCAGGGCGCGGTTGTGGTCCTGCAGCGCGCCGGCCACAATTTCCGAAGCGGAGGCGGAGCCGGCGTTGATGAGCACAACCATGGGCACGGTGATGTCCTTGGAGGACTTGCGTGCGTTGAAGTCCTTGCGGTTTTTGGGGTTGCGGCCCTGAATGTAGACCACGTTGCCGTCGGACAGGAAGGTGTCCGCCACGGACACGGCCTGATCCAGCAGACCGCCGGGGTTGTTGCGCAGGTCCAGCACGATGCCTTCCAGCTTGTGCTTGGCGCTGTACTCATTGATGAGCTGGCGCATTTCCTGCGTGGTGTGCTCGTGGAAGCGGGTCAGGCGCAGGTAGAGGTAGCCGTCCTCCAGCACTTCGCCCTTGGCACCGATGATGGGGATGGTGTCGCGCTTGATGCTGATTTGTTCGGGGGCGGTGGCGTCCTTGTGCAGGATGGTCAGGATGATTTCGGAGCCTTTGGGGCCACGGATGCGGCGCACGGCTTCGATGAGCGTGATGTCCTGCGTGGTTTCACCGTCGATTTCAAGGATGGTGTCCCCGGCCTTGAGGCCGGCCTTGTACGCTGGGGTGTCCTCGATGGGGGAGATGACGGTCAGGCGGCCGTTGCGGAGCGAAATTTCAATGCCGATGCCGCTGAACTCGCCGGAGGTGCCGATGCGCATCTCCTTGAATTCATCCGCCGTCATGAACGTGGAGTGGGGGTCGAGGTCTTGCAGCATGCCCCTGATGGCTCCGTTGATGAGCTCATCGCGCGAGACGTCGCGCACATATTGACGCTCGATCATGTCCATGGCCTGACTGAACCGCTTGAGCGGGCCGTAGAGGTCCTCGCCCACGGGCTTGGTGATGCCTGTGGACACAGACATGGAGAGGAGCAGGATTGCTGTGAAGATCCAGACGGTTAAACGCATGTAAGCCTCCGGCTAGAGTATGATGGAACGGCCCTGACCGGACCTGTGCCTGACATTGCGGCAGCAGACGGTCAGCATGACGCCGCCCGTCATCTGAGGGCTGTCAGCCACTCATCAGGATTAATTGCTTTTTGCCCAAAACGCAATTCAAAATAGAGTCCGGGCCCATCCGCAGCGGGATAGGGACCGGTCCAGCCAATAGTCTGTCCCTCTTTTACCGTGTCGCCACGGATGACGTTGCTTTCCGACAGAAAGGCGTAGAGGGAATAATATTTGTCACCATGCGACAGAATGACCACCCGGCCATACCCGCGCAGGATGTCGCTGTGCACAACGCGCCCGGCAAACACGGCGTTCACCGACGCGCCGTCAACGGTATGAAAGCTGATGCCCCGGCGTCCGGGCGCCATGGTCAGGCGCGAGCCGGACCCTTGGCGCGGGGTGAACCGCTTGCCGGAAACCGGCATGTGCAGTGTGCCCTTGCGCCGCTTGATGCCCGTTTCGGACAGCGCCTTGAGGCGGTAGTTCATGTCGTCGATGACGGACAGAATCTGCGACAGGGCTTGCTCTTCGCTGATGCGGCGGGTGCGGACCTTGCGCAGGCGCTGCACGAAGCTGAGGCGGCGCTGCACAAGGTCGTCCTTGTCGGCGTTGATGGCGTCGATGCGCTCTTCCGCCTCGGCGCGCAGGGTGCGGTGCTGTGTCGCAAGCTTTTGCAATTTCTGGTCCTGTTCGTCCAGTTCGCGTAGGGCGGACTGCACGCGGGAGTAGAGCGCGGCCCCCCACGCAAAGCGGCGGTCCGTGGCCGCCCATGCCGGGTCGGACGCGGAGCGGCCCTGCTTGGCGCGCACGCGCAACGGCCACAGCGCATTCACCAAACGCGAGAGCTGACGCCGGGTGCGGGCCTTTTCAGCCTCCACATCCTCCTGCCTGTGCAGCAGGTCCTTGCGCTTGTCGTCCAGTGCGGCAAGGCTGTCCTCCCGCTTGGCAATGCGTTTTCGCAGGGTGGCAAGGTCGGCCTCAATTTTGGCAAGGTCCGCGTTGAGGCGGCGCTCCTTGGATGTCAGAGAATCGACTGTCCGGCGCCCCTGTTCGGCGCGTTTGGATTCCTGCCGGATGGATTGGCGCAGGGCGTCCGAGCTACCCTCGGCCTGTGCGGACGCGGCGGCGCAGAGTGCGGCGACGGCCAGCCCAAAGGCGAGGACAAGCGTGAAGGCAGGGCGGCTATGGCAGGAACGGGGCAAGAGGGCACTCCGTGCAGTGCTGCGTGTTTTTGAGGCAGTATGTGGCCGCAACGCGAACGAGCAGCGCGTGAAACTCATTGTACAAGGGGACGTCCGGGTCCAGAACATCCATGAAAAAGTCGCGCATTTCGTCGTAGAGTACGTCTTCTGGAAGAAGTGCGTGACGTGTAAGTATGCGTCTGGTATAAGCATCTACTACAAAACTCGGCTTTTCGAGCGCGTAGAGCAGTATGCTGTCCGCCGTTTCGGGGCCGATGCCGCGTACACCAAGCAGCGCCTCACGCGCGGAGTCGAGCGGCAGGGCGCGCAGCTGGGTGAGGGCCATGTCGCATTCTTCGCCGAGGAAGGCAACGAAATCCTTGAGACGATTGGCCTTCATACGAAAATACCCGGACGGGCGGATGCATTCCGCCAATTCGTCGGGGTGGGCGCTGCGGATGCCTTCCGGCGACAGCATCCCGGCGGCCTTCAGGTTGCCGATGGCTTTTTCCACGTTCCGCCAGTTGGTATTTTGCGTGAGTATGGCGCCCACCGCCACCTCAAAGGGCGTTGTGGCTGGCCACCACCGGCTGGGGCCAAGGGCGGTGAGCATGGCGGTGTACATATCGCGAAGCAGGTCTTCTCTGGGCATATTTCGGGTGCGTCCTTGTGCGCGTCGTGCCCCGGCGCCGGTGCGGCGCAGTCGGGAATCCGGGAAGTCTAATGCGCGCGCGGCAATTGTGCAACCATCCAGCAAAACGGGTGAATCATGACATGTGCACGACACGGCGATGACGGGCAGGTGACATCGGCTGGAATGTGTTGGGGCATTTGGGTGGCCTTTGTGGTGGCCTACGCCGTGGCCGTCCTGCTGCATATGGCGGAAGTGCCGGCGTGGCTGCGCGCGGACCTGCGCGTTGGCGGCGAGGCCATTGTGGGCACGCATGATGCCTACGCATGGATGGCCGGAGCCAAGGGCACCAGCCGTCTGGCCGGACAGCCGCTCAGCCTGTTGCTGGGGTGGTTGCATGGGGCCACGGGAATCCCCCTTGGTGACATTGCGTTTTGGATGCCGCCTTTTGTTGCCGCCCTTGCCGCGCTTCCTGCCGCCTTTTTGGCCGCGCGGCTGGTGCACCCCGCCGCGGGACTTGCCGCCGGATTTCTGGCCGTGGCCTGTCCCGGTTTTTTTATCCGCACACGTGTCGGGTTCTGCGACACGGACATTCTGACCCTGTTTTTTCCCCTGATGGCGACGGCGTGGTTTTATGTCCTTTTGACGCCCTTTATGCGCGGCGCGTGGCGGCGTGGCAAGGCTGATGCGTCTGCGCCCAAGGACGGCGCGGAGCAGGATGCTGACGCCGCAGACGCAGAGCGCGGCTTGTGGGAGCACCGCCGCACTGCGCCAGCCGGGGCGGTGGGCCTTGGCGCGCTCCTTTGGCTGTATACGTGGTTCTATGGTTCCGGCTTTGTGATTGCCCTTGGCCTGTGCGGGGTGTGCGGCGCAGTGGCCTTGGTGGCTTCGCGGCACGGGGCGTGGGGGGAGATTGTTTTCTTGGTCGCTCTTGTCCTGATGTCATGGTTGGCGGGACCGGTGGGATGGATTGTGGGCGCGGCGCTGGCTGGCGCAGCACGGCTGCGCCCGGAGGGAGTGTATCGCTGGCGCATGCCCCTGACCGCTCTCCTTGGCGCCGGCGCCTTTGTCGCGCTTCTTCTGGTTCGGCAGGGGGATGTGGCGACCATAGGCGTTATCCTGACCAAATATTTGGGCCTTGGCCCTGCTGACGAGACGGTGCGTAAGGCGTGGGGCGACCTGAATTTGCCGTCGGTTATCTCCAGCGTGCGTGAGGCCACGCGGCCCGCGCCGGACGCGGTTTTGCGCTTTATGAGCGGCAATTGGGTGATGAGCGCCGTGGGCATTGCGGGGTATCTGGCTCTGGCGTGGCGGCGACCTGCCGCGTTGATGCTGTCGCCGATGCTGGCTCTTGGCGTGGTCGGCGGCTGGCTGGGGACGCGCTTTACCATGTATTCCGGCGTGATTGTCGGCCTTGGGCTGGCGTATATCGTGTCGTGGCTGGTGGTGCGGTACCGTGATTCGACGCGCACACACTGGGTGTTTCACGCGGGGCTGTTGTGTGTGGTGAGCTTGCCCACGGTGATGAATCTGGACGCCTTTGACCCCGTACCTGTGGTGACGCCGCAGTATGCGGCAACCCTTGATGACGTGGGGCGGTTGGCCGAGCCGGATGCTGTGCTGTGGCAGTGGTGGGACTTTGGCTACGCCGCGCAGTATTACGCGGAGCGCGACACGCTGGGCGACGGCGCGCGGCAGGATGGCAACGTGCTGTATACCCTTGGCAAGGTGCACAGCACGCCTTCTCCGCTACAGGCGTGGCAATTTCTGCGCTACATGGCGGCGGAGCGCGAGCGGCAGGCGCAGGCGGCCGGGGACGACGCGCCGCCGGCTCCGCAGGCCTTGCGGCTTCCCGTCGCGCCCTTTGACCCCGTGGCGGGTCTTGCGCAGATGGGCGCGGAAAAAGCGCAGGCTTTTGTGGAATCCCTTGCGCGGGAGCGCCGGGAGTGGCCCGTGACCGGGCGGCAGCAGTTTTTGACCGTGGGATGGGAGAATCTGCGCATCGCTACATGGATAACGCGTTTCGGGCATTGGAAACTCGACTCCGGCGCGGCGGGCGGCGGGTCGTCCAAGCGGCTTTTGCAGGGCACGAGCTTTGATTTGGAAAATGGGCGGGCGCACATTGACGGCATTGGCGTTGTGCCCCTTGCGACCATGGATTTCATCCGCCGGGACGGGAGCTTTCACCAGTACCAGTGGCATTCGGGCGGCAGGGTGCGCATTGTGGCCAACGAGCTGAGCGGGGAGATTTTGGTCATGGATGGCGAGGCGCGCCGCTCACTCATGGCAAAGATGCTTCTTGATGATCCTTCGGCCTTTGCGCCGTATTTTACGCTTGTGGTGGACCGCGCGCCGTGGGCGCGGGCCTACCGCGTGAATACGGACATCGGCGGGTAGAGCCTGCAAAAGGGCGGCAGGGCCAAAGCCCCACCGCCCGGAAGTGCGGATGCGTTCGTCACGGCGTGGGCGCGGGCTGGCGCTCTGCGCGGCGCGGTGACGGACTGGGGGCACAGCTTCGCGTCAAGCTATGGCGCGGTGGTTGTGCCTTTTTGTGTGGCGGCGTCCCGTGTTTGCGGGGGTATCCGCCGATGCGCCGCTAGGCGGGCATCTTGCTCCAGATGAGCGCGGTCCACTCGTTCTTGGAGTGTCGTTCCGGCGCGGGCAGGCCAAGGCCGGTGTAGACCTCTGCCACGGCGTCCGCCTGTTCGTTCAGAATGCCGGAGAGCACAAGGCACCCGCCGGATTTGGCCTTGGCGATGATCTGCTCGGCCATGGCCTTGAGCGGATTGGCGAGGATGTTGGCGACCACAAGGTCAAAGCGCTCGTCGCCGCCTGCCGCGTCCACGGAGCCGGTGCCGAGGGCAAATTCATCGCCAACGCCGTTGATGGTGCGGTTTTCCAGCGCGTTTTCAATGGCAAGGGGGTCAATGTCCAGACCTATGCCGGAAAGGCCCAGCTTGCAGCAGCCAATGCCGAGGATGCCGGAGCCGGTGCCAAGGTCGAAGAACCTGCCGCCGGCGGCAACCGCGCCGCCTTGCACCAGCGAGTCGATGGCTTCAAGGCACAGGGCCGTGGTACCGTGGTGGCCGGTGCCAAAGGCGGTTTTCGGCTCGATGATGATGGGCATGGAGCCTTCGGGGGCTTCGTCCTTCCGCCACGGGGGCAGAACGATAAACCGTCCGGCTTCCACCGGGGTGAAGAACTCGCGCCATGCGCTGGCCCAGTCCTGTTCCTCGATGCTGTCGCGGTGGATGGTGATGTCCGGCCACGTGGCGGACAGGCCTTGAATAACGTCATGCGCGGCGGCGGATTCCTCAAAGTAGATGCGGAACAGCACTTCCTCGTGCTGGGTGGAAAGCTCCTCCTGCCAGCCGTGGGGGGCGTTTTCCGTCAGGTAGAAGGTGACGTCCTCCACGAGGGAGTCCGGGACCGTGCATTCGATTTGCAGAAGATTTTTCATGAATTCCTGTGGTGTTATACTCTGTTGTCCACAATGCGGCCTGTGCCGGCCTCCGGCACGCGGCGCACGCGCTCGGTTGTGGGCGGCGCGTCCGGCGTTATGCCCGGACGCTGCCGGGGCAACTGGCGCGGTGCGGGAACGCTCTGCGGCTGTTCTGGGGGCTGTGGGCCGCTTGCGGCTGGTGTGGTCATGGGCATGGGCGTCTTTGTCTTTCGCCGCGTTGTGCGCCGGGGCCGAGGCCCCGGCGTGAAAAGGCGGCGCTAGGCCTGCGCGAGCAGGCGGTCAAGCTCCTTGGCGTAGCGCTCAAGGTCTGCCGGGTCGATAATAAGCGGCGGCAGCAGGCGCAGGATGGTCCCCTGCGTCAGGTTGCAGATAAAGCCTGCATCCATGAGGCCCTGCCAGATGGCCTGTCCGGGGATGGTGAGTTCGATGCCGATGATGAGGCCAAGGCCGCGCACCTCGGCAATCTTGCCGGGGTGGCGCTCCTGCAGCGAGCGGAAGAGGTCAAGGGCGTAGGCGCCGGTCTGTGCGGCTTTTTCGCAGATGCCGTCGCGCTTCATAATATCCAGTACCGTGCAGGCCACCGCGCTGACAAGGGCGTTTCCGCCAAAAGTGGTTCCGTGGCTGCCGGGGGTGAAGGCCGCGGCAACGGTGTCCGTGGCCAGCAGCGCGCCCATGGGCAGGCCGTTGGCCAGCGGCTTGGCCGTGGTAAAGATGTCCGGCGTGATGCCGTAATGCTGGTGCGCCCAGTACTTGCCGGTGCGGCCAAGGCCGGTTTGCACCTCATCCACAATGAGCAGGATGTCCTTTTCGCGGCACAGGGCCACAAGGGCGTCCACATACTCCTGCGACAGCGGCCGCACGCCGCGTTCGCCCTGAATAAGCTCCACCATCACAGCGGCGGTTTTGCCGGTAATGGCTGCGCGCACGGCGTCAATGTCCATGAATGGCACTGTGATAAAGCCCTCGGGCAGCGGCTCGAAACCGTCCTTGACCTTGGGCTGGCCGGTTGCGGTCAGCGTGGCGAGAGTTCGCCCGTGGAAAGAGCCGTCAAGTGTGATAACCTCGTAGGCGTCACGGTCTTTGACGGTGTGCATGTAGCGGCGGGCCATTTTGATGGCGGCTTCGTTCGCTTCCGCGCCGGAGTTGCAGAAGAAGGCTTTGTCCGCGCCGCAGGTGGCCAGCAGGCGTTCGGCAAGCTCCACCTGCTCCGTCTGGTGGAAAAGATTGCTCACATGCCCCAGCTTGGACCACTGGCTGGTGAGGGTGCCCAGCAGTTCCTCATTGGCGTGGCCGAGGTTGCAGACGGCGATGCCCGCAAGCAGGTCCACATATTCCTTGCCGGAGCTGTCATAAAGGCGGGTGCCCGAGGCGCGCTCCACTGCCAGTGGGTAGCGTGCGTAGGTGTTGCAGATGGAAGCGGTGTCACGTTCTTTGAGCGCGCTGAGTGCATCGGACATGGTGGGTTTCTCCCTGTGCCGCCGGGTGGCGGATTACATTTTCCCTGTGTGGCCGAATCCGCCAGCGCCGCGGGCGGTTTCGGAAAGATCAGTCACCTTGGTCAGCCGCGCCTGATGCACGGGCTGAAACACGAGCTGGGCAATGCGCTGCCCTCGTCGGAGTCGTCGTGTCTGGTCCGAGGTGTTGAGCAGGGAAACGATAATCTCGCCTCTGTAGTCGGGGTCGATAACGCCCACGCCTTGGCTGACGGTCAGGCCTTCCTTGGTGCCCAGACCGCTGCGGGAGTAGACGAATCCGGCCACCGACGGAGATTTGATGTCGATGGCGATTCCGGTGGGAATGGCGCGCCGTTCTCCGGGCGGGATGGTCAGCGTCTCTTCGTCGATGCAGGCCCGCAGGTCGAACCCTGCGGAACCGGTGGTGGAATAGGCGGGCGGATGCTCCTCCAGCACCGGGTGCAGCACCTTGAAGTCAACGTCGATGCTCCCGAAGCCCGGGGCGCTCTGGTCGCTGTACATGGTATGCTCCACAAAACGGGGCCGCCGGGTGGCGGCCGATTAAAGAGTATGACGCAAAGAGGTAGTCCAGCAGGGCGTGGAAGTCAAAGACCAGCCTCGGGGATGAGCCCTAGGGCAGAAGAGAGTGCTTGCCATTTTGCGGGTGCATTGGCAGGTTATAACCTGCCGGACTAGTATAGACGCAAGAGTGTACGACAAGCGCCATGCAAGGAGTATGATATGCAACCTATCCAGGTTTTCAGCGTGGTTCCGAAACTTCCGGAGAAGTTGAGCCCGCTTTGGGAACTCGCCTACAATTTCCTGTTTGCCTGGAACGGGAACGTTGTGGACCTTTTTTCGCGCATAGATCCAGCTTTGTGGCGTAAAAGCGAAAGTAATCCTGTGCGTTTCATTAACAGCCTGCCGCAGGACACGCTGGAGGAGTTGGCAAAGGACGATCTGTTCCTGACCCGCATGAAGGAGACGGTGGACGAACTCAAGAGCTACGTCGGCGAAGTGGCGACGACCTTCAGCTTCCCCGGCAGCTTGGGCAAGGACCCCGTGGTGGCGTATTTCAGCTTTGAGTTTGGCATCAGCCCGTGTCTGCCCATCTATTCGGGCGGGCTGGGCATTCTTGCCGGTGACCACTTAAAGTCCGCCAGCGACCTGAACATTCCTCTTGTGGGCATTGGGCTGTGCTATCAGCAGGGGTACTTCCGTCAGCGCCTTGCCCCGGACGGCTGGCAGCACGAGCACTACCCCGTGTATGATTTTGAGCAGATGCCCATATCCCTTGTGAAGGACGACAACGGGCGCCCCGTGCGTATTACCCTTGACCTGCAGGACAGGCAGGTGACGGTGCAGCTGTGGAAGGCGGCTGTGGGGCGGGTGAATCTGTTCCTGATGGACACCAATATCCCCGAGAATCCGCCGGAGTTCCGCCAGTTGACCACACGCCTGTACGGCGGCGACTGGGAGATGCGCCTCCAGCAGGAGATGCTACTCGGTATCGGCGGCATCAAGGCCTTGTCGGCCCTTGGGCTGGACCCGAAAATCATCCACATGAACGAAGGCCACTCCGCCTTTGCCGGGCTGGAGCGCATTCGGGTGTTCATGAAGGAATGCGGCATGAGCTACGAGGCGGCGGTGGAACTTGCCGCGTCTAGCTGCGTGTTTACCACGCATACGCCTGTTCCCGCGGGTAATGACAGGTTCCCGCCGGACCTGATGCAGCGCTATATGGAGCCGTACGCGCAGGAGCTTGGCCTTGCCTTTAAGGTCTTTATGGCCCTTGGGCGCGAGGACCCGCGAGACGATGCGGAATCCTTCTGCATGACGGTGCTGGCGCTGCGCCTGTCACGCTTCAATAACGGTGTGAGTGAATTGCACGGGCACGTGTCGCGCAATATGTGGAAGCGTGTGTGGCCGCAATTCCCCACGGAGGACGTCCCCATCGGGGACATTACCAACGGGGTGCACCACCCTAGCTGGGTGGCTGATGACCTTGGGCTGTTGTTCGACCGCTACCTTGGCTCCAACTGGCGCGAGGACCCGGACTGCCAGCGTGTGTGGAAAAACGCCGACGCCATCCCCGACGCCGAACTCTGGCGCACGCACGAGCGGCTTCGTGAGCGCCTAGTGGACTTCGTCCGCCATCGCCTGCGGCAGGAGCTTCTGCAGAAGGGCGCGCGGCGCAGCGAGGTGGAGGCCGCCGAGGACGTGCTGGACCCGCAGGCCCTGACCATTGGTTTTGCGCGGCGATTTGCCACCTACAAGCGCGCGAACCTGCTCCTGCAGGACAGGGACCGCCTGCTCAAGCTGCTGCACAACAACCAGCGTGGGGTGCAGTTCATCTTTGCGGGCAAGGCGCACCCTGCCGACAACGAAGGCAAGAAAATCATCCAGCAGATTGTGCAGTTTTGCCGCGAGGGCGACTGCCGGCCCAAAATGGTCTTTCTGCAGGACTACGACATGGACATTGCCGAGCACATGCTTCAGGGCTGCGACGTGTGGTTGAACAATCCGCGCGTGCCTCTTGAGGCGTGCGGCACCAGCGGCATGAAGGCCATGGTCAACGGCGTCATCAATCTGAGCACGCTGGACGGCTGGTGGGCCGAGGCCTACCGCTCGGACAACAGCGTGGGCTGGTCCATTGGCCGCGGGGAAACCTACGACGACCTGCGGCATCAGGATTTTGTGGAGTCGCAGATTCTGTACACCCTGCTGGAGACGGAAGTGGTGCCGGACTTCTATGACCGTGGCCATGGCAATCTGCCCCGCGCGTGGGTAGAGCGGATGAAGCGCGCGCTGGTGGAGTTAGGCCCGGTGTTCACCTCGCACCGCATGGTGGAGGACTACGCAAACATTGCTTATCTGCCCGCGTACAGGAACTATCTGGAGCTGACGCAGAATGACTTCCAGGCCGCCAAGGAGCTTGCCGAGTGGCGGATGGATATGATGACCAAGTGGCATGGGCTGGATATCCGCAACGTGGCGGCCCAGCAGCAGGGCGAGGTGAACGTTGGCGTTCCCATCCCTGTTACGGCGGAAGTGCACCTCAACGGCATTGAAGCCAGCAACGTGCTGGTGGAAATCTACGCCGGGGCGCTTGATCAGGACGGCAACTTCAAGCAGCGGGCCGCTGTGGAGATGACGCCGGGCGAGTTTGTGGAGGAAGGCTGGTGCCGCTATACCGGGGAGTTTGCGCCGCAGTGGCCGGGACGTTTTGGGTACACCGTACGTGTGCTGCCGCGCCACAAAAACTTGCTGGACCCGCACTCCCTTGGTCTGATCCGCTGGGCGGACCAAGGCTAGCCAGTCGTATATCTGAGTTAACAGCGCCCCGAACCGTACGGTCCGGGGCGTTTTTTTGCGTGTCTGTGTAGGCGGGAACTCATGCGCCAGTGTGGGGAGTGAACGCCGCAGAACCCGCGCCGTGTTGGGCCGTGGGCTGGAGAAGATATCTGCGCGGCTTGGACGGGCTTGGCGGGCCGGGCGGAAGCTGCGCTCTGCAACAGCGTTGTTGTGGCGTCAGGGGAGCGCCCATAGAAAGAGCGGCTCCGTTGTGGGCGGCCGGTCAGGAGCGGGCTTCGGCGTCGTTGGCAATGGCCTCGCTCAGGTGGTCCAGCCAGATGTTGGGGAAGTCCCCGTACTCGGCGGTGCCGCGCAGGACGCATTCCGTCTGGATGCCCGCGGCGGAGAGAATATTGACCCATGAGTCCGGGCCTGCGCCGCACATGTCTTTTTGGACGTGGCGGCCGGGGACGGCCAGCAGCGGGACAAGCCACGCCTTGGTGACGCCCTTTTCCGCCAAGGCCTTGGTGACGTCCTCAATAACGAGGCGGCCGTCCATGGTGGCGACGTAGACGTTGTCGTCGCGGCGGCGCAGTTCGTCATACAGGGCGTCGTACATGGAGTCGCCCGCATGCCAAGTGCCGTGTCCCATGAGCACGACGGCTTCCCCGGTACGGCGCTCCGGCGGCAGGGCGCGCATAACGGCGTCCGCCGCTGCGGCAACGTCACCTTCGTTGGTGATGAGCGGACGGCCAAGGACAATGCGCTCAAAGCCGCGCTCGCCACCGCGAAAGCGCTGCACGTCCTCCACAAGGTCGTGGTATTCGTCGCCGGGGATGATGTGCAGGGACTGCACGGCCACATGGGTGAACTTTTCAAACCACATTTTCTCCAGCGCCTTGCGCACGGAGTCGGTCTTCATGCCCTTGTCGGCAAGTTTGCCGCGAACCACACCGGACGTGAAGGCCCAGCGGGCGGGCACGCCGGGAAAGCGACGCCGGACGGCGTCGTCAAAGCGCTTGAGCGACAAGTGTGCGGCCTGTCTGCTTGAGCCGAAAGCGACGAGGAGGATACCTTTCTGCATAATGTCCGTTGATGGTGGTGGATGGGAATTGGCGCTACGGGGTAGCGCAAGTCCCATTCATAGCAGAGAAATGGACAATGGAGAAGCCCCGCGCGGGCGGTAGTCTGCGCGCGGGTGAGGGGTGGACGGCGCGGTGGGGCCACGGCGGCCTGCGGCGGCTAGTCCCCGTGGGTATGGGGCATGGTGCCGTGGGTGTGGGCGTGGATGTGCTGGTGGGTGTGGGTTTCGCCGTCAAAGGCGATGCGCCCGTCCTTCATGGCGTAGATGTCATGGGTAGTGCGGGCCAAAAAGTCCCAGTCGTGGGAGATAATGACCAGCGCCTTGTTGAGGTCCGCCAGGATACGCACAAGGCGCTCACGCGTGTCCACGTCCAGCGCGTTTGTTGGCTCATCAAGGAGCAGGGCTTCCGGCTCCATGGCAAGGACGGACGCCAGCGAGACGAGCTTTTTTTCACCGCCCGAGAGCTTGTGCGTCACGCGGTCCTCAAAGCCGCCAAGGCCAAGGGTGCGCAGGGTGCGCTGGGCGATGGCGCGGGCTTCGTCGGTGGTTTTGCCCATGTTCAGCGGGCCGAAGGCGACGTCCTCAATAACGGTGGGAAAGATGAGCTGGTCGTCCGCGTCCTGAAACAGCAGGCCCACGGCGCAGCGTAGGCGCTGCTGGATGTCCGGCGCGTTCACGGGCTGGCCCTTGAAAAAGACACGGCCCTGCGTTGGCTGGATGAGACCCATCAGGATGTGCGCCATGGTGGTTTTGCCTGTGCCGTTGGGACCGATGATGCCAAAGCGGTCACCGGGGCGCAGGCAGAAGTTGAGGCCGGAGAGAATCTCGGGCTGAGCGGGGTAGCCGAAGTGGATGTCCTTGAGTTCAAAAAGCGGCGCGGCAGTCATGGGATGAGCAGTTCTCCGGCGGCAAGGGCGCAGGTCAGGGCCAGCATGAGGGCGAGGAAGACGACATCCCGCGTGGTCATGGCAAGGCCGTTAAGAGAGTGGAACGCGCCGTTGAAGCCGCGGCAGACCATGGCCTGATACACGCGCTCCGAGCGGTCGAGACTGCGGACAAGGACCATGCCGAGCAGTGAGGCGTAGGCGCGGTAGGTGTGCATATTGGTGCGCGGGGTAAAGCCGCGGACCTTCATGGCGGCGCTCAGGCGCTGGAATTCCTTGGCGATGATAAATATCTGCCTGTAGGTGAAAATGAGCAGCCAGCCGAGTTTTTGCGGCACATGTAGCTTGCGCAGGGCATGCCCCAACGCAGGCACGGGCGTGGTGGCGATGAGCGCCGTCAGCACAAGGATGATGGCGTTGGATTTGATGGTGATGCGCGTGGTGAGGTTGATGGCCTCCTGCGTGGCCGTAAAGCCCAGCACCGAGAACACGGGTGTTCCCGGCATGGAGAAGGGCACCACAATCCACAGCAGCAGGATAAAGATATTCACCGCCAGCAGGCGCTTTAAAACCGCCCGCAGCGGCAACCCTCCGGAGAGCAGAACCACCGCGCCAAGGCCAAGGGCTGCAAGGAGCACCGGAAACTGTTGGCATACGGCCACCACGCAGGAAAAGGCCGTGGCCGCGCAGATTTTGGCGCGGGGGTCCAGCGTGTGCAAGGGGGACGAGCCGTAGGCGAAACGTTCGTCCAGCATGGGGCGCTAGCTCCGCTTCCTGCTGGCGACCAGCGCGCCAACGCCAAACAGGCCAAAGATGTAGCCGATGCCGCCAAAGATATCCGCCATGGACGGACCGGACGTCTCCTGCGCGGCAAGGCGTTTGGCAATGGGCGCCAGCTTGCGGTCCACAGCGCGCTCGACGATGCGCTCCAGAGCGGCCTCGCTCACGCTGAGGTGCGAGTTGTGCCCGCCGGGGGCGACCGGCGCGGGCTCGGCGTCCGTAATGGGCGTGGAGGGGGCAACCTCCTGCCAATCCTTCGCGCCGAGGTATTCGTCGGCGGCAATGACCCATTCCCCGGCGTGGCCGGTTCCGGCATTCAGCTTGAGTCGCAGGTCCATACGCTGTTTGGCGGCCTGCGGCGGCACGGGGAAGGAGAACAGCCCTGCGTCGTCCGTTGTGCCGGTGAGCAGGGTTTCGCCGGTTTTGGCGTTGGAGACCGTAACCGTGCTGCGGCGGGCCTTTTTGCCGCCGCTGAATGTGCTTTCGGTATGGATGACGCCGTCTTCCTCCCACGCGAAGATGGTCACCCTGTGCGCGAAGCTGGGGGCGGCCAGTGCAATGACAAAAAGACACGTGAGAAGCGGGGCCAAAAGCCGGGTGCGGAGAGATAAGTGGCGCAAGGGATGCCTCCGGGACTAAGCGTGGGCGGAACTGGTGTCCCGCAAGAACGGCCTTTGTCGTAATATATTTTTGGTAAATGTGCTACACCTTGCGCGTGAAAATCCGGCAAGGAGTGCGCTTAGTCCCCGCCAGTAAAGGGTTTTGGGGCGCAAATTGGTGTCTAGGCATAAAAATGAGGGGGCGTGGGCGGGCGCGTTTGGCGTGAGGCGGCGCGGCAAACAGGAACAAAAAAACGCGGCGCATGGAGAACCATGCGCCGCGTGGCGTGCAGTCTGTGGCGTCAGGCAAGGCCGCGACGCCGCTGTCCGCTAGTCGTCCATGGAGGACAGGTCGGGATGGCGGGACAGGATTTTCATGAACTGCTCACTGCGGTAGTCCAGACGGCGGCGGACCAGCATGAACAGGCGGTTCATGAGGCGGTAGCCGAGGTCGTGGTTTTCGTCCATGAGGGCGCGCAGGCCGTCGCCGGGGAAGGCGATGACTTCCGTCGGTTCGGTGGCGCGGGCGCGCATGGTGTGGCTGTAGCTGGGCACCAGCGCGTACCAGCCGAACAGGTAGCCCGGCTTCAGGGACGCGAGGGAGATGGTGACATCTTCGCTGATGTCGCCTTCCAGCAGGGCCTTGCCGGAGCGCAGGATGTAGAAGTCATCTGCCGGTGCGTCGGACTCGTAGATGACCTCGTCGGCCTTGTAGTTCTCCAGCTTGGCCAGCGGCAGCATCTTTTCAAGGGCATCGTCACCAAGGCCTTGCAGCATGGGGACGTTTTTCAGATCGCTCAGCGTAATCATATCTGTAACCTCGATGGTCGTGGTTATCGGATGTTATCGGTTCAGCATGAAGACGATAATCCCAAACAGGTACAGCAGGGATACCGCCACGGAGAGGCCGATGGGCGACACTCCGGCCTTGAACTGCTTGGCCAGCCGCTCGCGCTGCGCCCCGGAGAGCACAGGGTAGAGCACAAGCTGGGTCAGCTTCAGCGGAGCATTCACAAAGAAGCCGTTGACCAGACCAGTGAGGCCCTTGGCAATGACGTGGTCACACACGGCGTTCAGGCCGTTGAGGACGCTTGCCATCAGCTTGTAGAATGCCCGGCCGCCAAGGCGCCAGAAGATGTCCGTATCAATCGCGATGGTGTCCGTACGCTTCAGCAGCTTCAGGAACACGAAGAACGCGAGAGCGGACAGCATCAGCAGCTGGAACTGCTTGACCACGCCGCCGAAGGTGTACGGCTCATGCGCGGGCATGTCGAAGGGCAGGATGGCATACAGCGGATCGGGGTACACGCCAAGGAAGATGCACAGGAAGGCCATGATGCCCATGGCAACCAGCATCGTCTTGTGCGGCGGCTCGCCCGGTCGCAGTCCCCTGTCCTGGTTAAAGAACACAAAGTAGGGGAACTTGATGCCCGCGTGCAGGAACACGCCCGCGGAGGCAACCTCAAGCACCAGCCATGCCCACGTGAAGTGCTCGTGCACTGCCGCGTCAATGATTAGGGGCTTGGAGGTGTAGCCGCTGGTGAACGGCACGGACGAAATCGCCAGCGCGCCGATTGTGCCGAATATCATTGTCCATGGCATGGTCTTGTACAGACCGCCAAGCTCGGTGCATTTGCTCTTGCCGGTCATGTAGAGCACGCTGCCCGCGCTCATCCACAAGAGAGACTTGTAGATGATGTGACAGAAGGCGTGCGCCGCTGCGCCGTTCAGGGACATGGCGGTGCCGATGCCCACGCCGCAAATCATGAAGCCCACCTGGTTGATGATGGAGTAGGCAAGAATGCGGCGCATGTCGTTTTCGAGCAGGGCGTACATGATGCCGTACAGGGCCATGATGCAGCCGATGACAATGAGCACCTCATACCCGGCGTAGCCGCGGATGAGGGTGTAGACGGAGGTTTTGGTGGTGTACGCCGACAGGATGAGGCCGCCGGTGACGGTGGCTTCGGGGTAGGCGTCGGACAGCCACGCGTGGAAAGGCGGAGCCGCAGCGTTCACAAGGATGCCGAACAGGATGAGGTACGAGGCCCAGCCGCGCACCGCAAAGTGTTCAAACGCCACGGAGCCTGTGCCCTGCACGTGCATCACAATACCCGCCAGCAGGACCAGCCCACCAAACAGGTGCATCAGCACGTAGCGGAAACCGGCGCCGTAGGCCTTCTTCGTTCTGCGGGCCAGAATGAGGAAGGTGGACGTCACGGCCATCCACTCCCAGAAGAAGTAGAGCGTGACAAGGTCGCCGGCAAAGACCACGCCAAGCGCGCCGCCCATGTAGCCCAGTGCAGCCATGTGCTGCTGGTTGTCCTTCAGGTAGAAGGCATACAGGAAGGCCGCAAAGCCGTTCAGCGTGAAGACATAGCCGAAGATTTTGGACAGCTTGTCAACGCGCAGCAGCGTCAGGTCGTACCCGAAGAAGTGCACCCCCAGGTATTCTCCGTAGGGCAGCTGTGTGATCACCCAGAACGCCAGTGCCGGAAGAAGGCACACGTACAGGCTTTTCATCTTGCCCCGGAAGAACGGCACGAGAGTCGCGCCGAGGATGAGTATCGAGAACGGGGGGATGTTAGCGATCATAAAAATCCTCCCTCACCTTGAGCACGTAGCCCATGAGTTTCGCGAGGACAATCAGCACCGCGCAGGACCCGAAGCCGAGTAGCGCAGAGAACCCGAAGAAGTTGTCCCAGCCAAAGTGGCCGTGAACATGGGCGATGGGTTCCAGAACCAGCGTCAGGGCGCAGGTGCCGTACAGGAGCTTCCACAGAAGCTTCCTGTTTTTGTCATGGTCGAACCAGTCGAATTCTTTCTTTTGGCTCATTATCGTCCCTCTCCTTAGGGGGTCACGCCCACGGCCAGCTTGGCCAGGTTCATGAACACGTCGGGGTAGAAGAAGAGCCCAATGGAGCACGCCGCTGTGATGACAAGGGGTGCCACGCACTGGATTGGCGCTTCCTTGACGCCCTCATTGAACATGCATTCATCAGCCGTGCAGAAGAACGCCTTGTAGACGATGGGCAGGAAGTAGGCCGCGTTCAGCAGCGAGCTGACCAGCAGCACCACCATGAACGGCCACTGTCCGGCTTCTATGGTGCCTTGCAGCAGGTACCACTTGGAGAAGAAGCCGCCAGTGGGCGGAATGCCGATGACGGACAGCGAGCCGATAAGGAACGCCGCCATGGTCACGGGCATGCGCTTGCCGATGCCCACCATCTCGCTGATGTTCTTCTTGCCCGCGCCAACAAAAATGGCGCCGGCGCACATGAAGAGCGTAATCTTACCGAAGGCGTGCATGGCAATATGCACGCTGCCGCCAATGAGCGCTTTCGGGGCCAACAGGCCAAGGCCGAGGACGATGTAGGACAACTGGCCAATGGTCGAGAAGGCCAGCCGCCGTTTGAGTCCGTCCTGCGACAGCGCTATGAGCGAGGCTGTGATGATGGTCACACTTGCCGCCGTGCAGATAAACCACGACAGGTTCATCTGGGCCAGCAGGTCTACGCCGAACACTCCGGTGATGACGCGCAGCACGGAGAACGCACCAACCTTAACAACCGCCACTGCGTGCAGCAGGGCCGAAACAGGCGTGGGCGCCACCATGGCTGCGGGCAGCCAGGAGTGGAACGGCATGATGCCGACCTTGGCGAAACCGAACAGGAACATCACCAGCAAGGTGGTGGCCATGGTCGGGGTGACGTGACCGGCAAGGAAGCCGCCGGGACCGAAGTCCAGCGTGCCCGCCTGGAAGTAGGCGACCAGCATGGCCGGAAGCGCCAGACCGATGGACGTGCCCATGATGTAGAGCAGGTACTTGCGGCCGGAGGCGCGGGCTTCGGGGTCCTGATGGTGCGTGACCAAGGGGTACGTGCTCAGGGAGAGAATCTCGTAGAACATGTACATGGTCAGCAGGTTGGCGGAGAAGGCCACACCAATGGTGGAGGACAGCGCCAGCGCAAAGAACGCGAAGTAGCGCGTCTGGCTGTGCTCGTGCTCCGCACGCATGTAGCCGATGGAGTAGATGGAGGTCAGAATCCACAAGGACGAGGAGACCAGCGCGAACATCAGGCCAAAGGCGTCAACCTTAAAGGCCAGCGGTACGCCGGGCAGCACCTCGAACATGGTGTATGTAAACTGAACGCCGTCCAGCACGGCCGGCACCATGGATGCCACGATGGCCAGCTTGATGGCTCCCGCAATAAACGTCCATGCCTCACGCGCGTTGGGCGATTTGCCGCACGACGCGATGATGGGCATGACCGCCAGGGAGACCAGAACGGCGATGAGCGGTCTGACAGAGACTATAGTTTCATAGTGCATACGAGTCCCCTAGGCGATGTTGGCCGGAATGGCGAAGTCGATGACGCGGGTGACGATGTCGCCGGAGTACAGGCCCAGCACGATGAGGCCCACTGCCACCAGAAGCAGCGGAACCACCATGCTCCACGGCGCGTCCTTGATGGGCTGCGGCGCAGGGCCGTGGCCGTGTTCATGACCGTGACCTTCGGCGAACGGCTCAAAGTAGGCGATCTCGAATATTCTGAAGAACATGACAACGTTCATCAGGCTCGACAGAATGAGTGCGGCCACAAAGCCGTAGTGATTGGCCTCTAGGCCGCCGAGGATGAGATACCACTTGGAGAAGAAGCCGCAGGTCGGCGGCACGCCAATCATGGCCAGCGCGGCGATGACAAAGGCCGTCATGGTGAACGGCTGTGTGCGGAACAGCCCCTTCAGGTTGTCGAAGTGGGTGTTCTCGTGGCGGTAGGCAATGCAGCCAACGCACAGGAACACGCACAGCGTCATCACGGCGTCGTTGACGATGTGCAGGATGGAGCCGGACATGCCGATACGGTTGCCGAGCCATGCGCCGCCGACCATGTAGCCAACCTCGGAGATGAGGATGAAGGTCAGCATGCGCTTGAGGTCGCGGCTGGACAGGGCAAAGAAGGCACCTGCCATCATGGCGATGACCGCCAGCCAGACGATAGCGCGGCTCACCTCGGGCGAGGAGAACACGAACTCGGGCTGGAACACGGTCAGCATCATGCGGATCATCACGTAGACCATGACTTTGGTGGTCATGGGGGCGATGAGGCTGGATGCCGGGTTGCCTGCGTCACCGTAGGCGCCGGGCAGCCATGCGTGCATGGGGAAGAACGCCATCTTGGCGAACACACCGGCCAGCACCAAGCCAAAGGCGGCGATGATGGCGGGGTTGCCATAGAGGTTCGGCAGAATGGTGGCGAGGTCCTGCATGTTGAGGGAGCCGGTCATGATGTACATGTAGCCGACGCCCAGCAGGTAGAACGACGCACCCACAGTACCCATAAACAGGTAGCGCAGGGTGGACAGCGGCGCACGGGCGTTGCCCATGGCAAGCAGTGCGTAGCCGGACAGCGCGGCGATCTCGAGCAGAACGTAGAGGTTGAACGCGTCACCAGTAACGACGATGCCGAGGTGACCGGCCACGGACAACAGGTACAGCGTGTAGAACACGGGGACCTTGCCTTCGTAGCGGCGCTCGATGTCGGCGCGGGTGGCAATGAGGTTGACGAATCCCAGACCGGCGACGAGCAGCAGGACCAAAGCGTTCAGGTGGTCCACATAGTACTCGATGCCGACGGGCGGCGGCCAGCCGCCAAGGCGGTAGCTGAATGGGCCGTCTGCCATCACCTGAGCAAGCAGGCCGATGGCGGAAAGGACGGACACGCCCAGCGCGGCGACGGCCACGGGGAAGTGGATCCGCCGGCCGAACCATCCGCCGATGGCGACGGCAAAGGCCGACAACAACGGTGCGATGAGTATAAGCGCAGGATATTGGTTCATTATTCGCTGAGGTGTTTTAAGATTTCGTCTTCTTCCAGCGTCTTGTGCTCTTTATAAATATTGAGCAGAAGCGCCAGTGCCACACCGAGGGTCGCCACGGAGACGACGATGGCGGTCAGCATCAGCACGTGAGGCAGCGGGTTGATGTAGTCCGCGGCGTTGACGGCGTGGTTCGTCGCGCCGTGTGCGTGCTGAAGGATCGGAATCGTCGCGCCCTTTTTCGAGCCGATGGAGACGTAGAACAGGATGATGGAGGTCTGGAAGATGTTCATGCCGATCACCTTCTTGACCAAGTTGTTCTTTCCAATCATCGCCCATACGCCGATCATCATCAGCACGGTGTACGCCCAGTAGTTGTACTTGGCCGTTATCACGGTTTCGAGCAGTTCATGCATACTAGAGGCCCTCGTCGTATCTGCCGACAGAGGCGACATTGTTGTAGATGATGACCATCGTGGACATGACGGTGAGGCCCACGCCGATCTCAATAACAAGGATGCCGAACGAGCGGGCGGCCACCGGGTCCATGCCCAGAAGGCCCGCCAGGGCGGAGTAGTCGAGGAAGTTGCCGCCGTAGATCATGGCCAGCGCGCCGTAACCGGCGTAGAGGACCACACCCGCTGCGGACATAAGCCCCAGCGCCTTGTTGGAGACGCGGTTGATCAGCGTGCGCATGTTGTGCGACAGGCCCAGCAGCAGGAAGGCTGCCGCAAGGATGACGCCGCCCTGAAAGCCGCCGCCCGGGCTGTGGTGGCCGTGGGCGATGACGTACAGGCCGAAGATTTGGATGAAGGGGACCATCAGCTTGGCCACGCGTGAGACGATGAAATCGTACGGTATCCACGTGGGGTCGATTTCTTCAAACGCGCCGCCCTCGCGTGGGGTCTTTGCGCCATTGCGGAAGCGCAGCACCACGCCGGTTTCGGTGTGGCGGAACTGACGGACCGTTGGTTGGTCACGCTTGTAGGCACCAAGCATGAAAAAGACGGCCATACCAGCACAGAACACCACCGTGGTTTCAAACATGGTGTCGAATCCACGATAGTCGCCCAAAACGGCGGAGACGATGTTCGGGACACTCGTCTCTTCCATGGTTTTGGTGATGTAGTGGTTCGAAAGGTGCGTGCTGGCGGGGGAGTTCGGGTCGCCCCAAGCCGGGAAGCTGCCGGTGATGTAAATCAGCAGCAGGCCGGTGATGACGACGGTTGCCAGACTCAGATGCTTCATCATCAGTCCTTGGACCTCCTTGAAGTTCTGAAGACGGCACCGATGAACAGCACCGTGCTCACGCCAGCGCCGACGGCGGCCTCGGTAAAGGCCACGTCAACAGCGCCCATGGACGTCCACAGAACGCACATCATGAAGCTGAACGCGCCGAAGACGAGGGCCGCACCCAAAAGGTCTTTGACCTGCAGGGCGCCGATGGCACAGAACATGACCAGAATCAGAATTGCTTCGTCTATCTGCCAGATCATGCGACTATCTCCTTTCCTGTCCTTTTTTCCACGGCTTCAGACCAGCGCGGAAGCCCGCATCCACAAGGGCGTGGGTCGCGGTAGGGCTGGCGATGAAGACGAAGACCAGAATGAACATGATCTTGAGGCTGGTCAGCAGGGTTGCCACCTCGAAGTGATGCAGGTTGTACAGCGCCAGACCGAGGAGCATCAGCGCCGAACCCAGAGTGTCCATCTTGCCCGCCGGGTGCAGGCGGGAATAGAAGTCCGGGAAACGGACGATGCCAAGGGCGGCCCCGGCGAAGACGACGATGCCCAAAAGCAGCAGCGTCATGACGATGATGTCGAGTATCATGTCTTTTTTTCTCCTTTGTGCAGGGTAAAAGCTGCCCTAGGACTCGTCGTGGAGTCCCTTGCGTTTCTGGAAGTAGCGGCTGGCCGCGATAACGGCGATGAAGTTCAGCATGCCGTACGCCAGCGCAATGTCCACGAACATGTCCACACGATCGAAACTGAAGCCCAAAAGGACAAGCAGCACCACCGTCTTGGACCCGATGGCGTTGACGCCCAGCATCCTGTCCATAACCGTAGGACCAACCACCGTGCGGTACAGGGTGACGATCATAACGGCGATAAGGCACAGGGCGGCAAACAGAAAGTACGAATCCATAGGTTACTCTCCGAAAGTCTTTGCTACTTTTTCCTCCATCTCGCCAGGCACACCGGATGCGGACTTCTCGTCAATGGCATGGACGGTGTAGCGGCCGTCCACGTCCACATACACCGTAATGGTACCGGGTGTGAGCGTGATGGAGTTGGCAAAGGCGAGCCGTGCCATGGTTTTCTGCAGGCGGCTATCGAACTTGATGACCTTGGGGTCAATCTTGTCCAGCATCCTGGGGTGGAAGACGAGATACATCAGCCAGAAGTTGGCTTTGATGATCTCCAGCAGAAGCCACGGGATGTAGAGCGGGAAACGAAGCCAGGTTGCCGTGGGGCCGTTGACGCCGTCTTTGGGCGGAAACAGCAGGTCACTGGAGAACCAGGCGACGATGGCACAGGAGATGACTCCCAGCGTCAGGTGGAAAGCGTCGAACTTTCCCGAGAGAATGACCCATGCAATCGCCATGATGACGAATGTGGATACCATGGGCCCGACACGTCGCTTACGCGGCTTGGCGGACGCACCTATCTTGTCGGCAGGCCCATGCCGCCGTCCAAGATGGTCATTAGAAATGGCCATGAGCGAATCCTTGGTTATAACTGTACGGAATTATTTGGTTAAGATTCCTCTCCTTTCTCTTTTTGGGGGCACCTCCTCCCAAAAAGCAAAGAAATCTGTACCCTATTTGTGCTCATTCGTGAATAGCTTGCCGTCCGAAAAATCCAGAATTGGTGCGGTATTCCTATGATATAGGATATGATCGCACCACCCGAGTGAGCACTCGGTTCGACGCAATTCGTGAAGTTCAGAACAAGCCTGTGTGCGCAGACTCTGCTCCGTGCATATTTTGCCTTCCCTTGCGCTGGCTGTATGGGGGTACAGCCCTGTGTTGTACACTATAAACGGCTCATATTCTACGATGTTTTGCCGCAGCATTCGCCGCAGTGTTGCATGTCATGTGTTTTGTGTCGTCTCGCGGACGCTTTGGGCGATTTTCACCGGCCCTGTCTTTGGAGCTTGCTGCGCGCTCAAATTGGGCGCCGATGTGAAACCGCGCGTTGAAGCATAGCATAACTGGTGCGGAAAACACTATGGGGCGGGGGAAAAAGAACGGCCACGCGGTTTCCCACGTGGCCGTTGTTGTGCTGAGGCGGGTTTCATCTAGGGCGCTGAGAACTCGTCAATGGTTTCAAGTTCCGTGGGTTTAATCTCCAGCTTGGGATAGAGTCCGGCAAGGTCGCCGGAGGGGTAGGGCTGGAGGATATTAAAGGCCATTTCCTGATTCTTCTGGGCGTGTCCGGCGTTGTTGGCTTCGTCGAAGAACGCGCCGTTCTCTTCCAGGATGTGGCGGATGCGGCCACGGAAGGCGTCCGCAAAGACTTTGCCGCTGCCGCTGAAGCGCATTGCGCCCATCTCCATGCCGTCGGTGATCTTTTCCAGATCGACGAGGGCGATGGAGTGCTGCTTGAGGTCGTCGGCATTGCGGATGTAGCCCCAAACCAGCGTGTCGGACGGGATTTCCAGCGGTTCATCGGCGTCGATGATGGTGTGGGGCATGATGATGGTGTTTGAGCCGACCTGAAGCGGCGTCTCGGGCGTGCCGTGCAGGAAGGCGTTGAAGCCCACAAACACGTGCTTGCCAAGGTGAGCGTGGACCACCTTGCCGCCGTGGGCGGTGACGTCTTCGCCCTCCAGGCTGGAGTGGACGATGTAGCAGTTTTCCTGCGCGTTGGAGCCATGGCCGAGCCATGCTTCCTCAAGGTAGGCGCGCTGGGCTACGAGGACGTTCTTGTCGATGCGGGTTTGGCCCTTGACCACAGCGTACGGCGACAGGGATGCGCCCGGAGGCACCGGAACGGGGTGCTCCTGTATGGAGCTGTAGATGGGCATGAAGTCGGCTTTGCGTTCCTCAACGTAGTCCATGAGGATGCCCGAGGGGGCTTTGCCGGTTTCGTAAGCGACATAACGGCGAAGCACTTCTTCGTCGAACTGGTAGTTGAATTCGAAGTCCTTGGTGCGAATCCAAACCTGACCGGGCTTGACGAAGGTGTTCACCAACTCGCCGACCTGCGTATAGGAGTAGGTGCCGAACACACAGTTGTGGGCGCTGGTCAGGTCCACGGTGGCGAAGGGGCCGAGGAAACAGCCCTCGACGGGCGCGCCGTGGATGTTGGACCAGTGCAGGGCAACGGTGTTTCGGATGCCAAATTTTTCAAGGTTTTCGGGATCGTGGGAATGATTGTGAACGAGGGTTTTGATGAGGTAGCTGTCGCGGATGTAGATGATTTCGTCTTGGAACAGGCGGATCTTCATGTCCCCGAACGGGACCACATCGCCACGGCGCTTGAGCTCGTCGCCGCGGATGTCACTCTTGTAGATGATGGAGCGGTTTACCTCGCACTTGCCGAGGAGATAGGTGCCGGACAGGCAGGATTTATTGAACTTGAAATACAGCGGATGATGCTGGGTTAGGCCATAGAAGGCGTAAAATCCGGCGAGTCTGTTCCTGTCGACAAGGTGTCTGATATGCGGGCCCACGTCCGTAAATTCGCGAAGGTTGACGTTGACCCGGTTGATGATGTTGTTCAGCAGGTTTTGAAGCTGAGGCATTGTGATTTTCTCCATCAGAATCATGTTTTGGGCAGGGCGACTGCGGCGGAGAAATCCGCCGCTGCCGCCCCGCATAGCATACTGTGTATGTCCTCTTATCCTCCTACGGGGATGGTAATGGGCATGCCCATGACAGGCCACAGGAACATCACCGCAAGGCCGGTGACAACCATCAGCAGGATACTGGCGGGAATTCCGTAGAGGAAGAACTCACCGCTGGTGAACTGCTTGGAGTTGTACGCAATGGCGTTTGGCGCCGCGCCCACAAGGAGCAGGAACGGCATGCCCGCCACGACCAGGGAGGAGAACAGGATGACTTCGCCGGCAACGCCCAGATAGGGGGCGATAACCAGCGCAACAGGCAGGGAAATGGCAATGGCCGCAACGTTCATGATGAAGTTGGTCATCATCATGACGAAGAAGGCGATGCCCATGACAAACACGAACCAGTGCGCCTGCTCGAACAGGGTCAGCCAGTTGACGGCCAGCCACTTGGCGGCACCCGTCTCCCACAGACAGAAACCAATGCTCATCGCGCCGGAGAACAGCAGGATGATGTTCCACGGAACTTCTTCGAGATTCTTAAGGTCAAGAATCTTGAAGACGTAGAACAGCACGGTGGAGGACAGGATAATGGCGGTCTTGTCGATAGGCTGCAGAGCCGGGATGAACGAGCGCAGGCTCATGGTGAGGATGGCGCCACCCACAATGACGGCCGCCATAATCTCATCACGGGTGATGGGACCGAGCTGAGCACTCAGCTCTGCGGCTTTTTCGCGGATGCCGGGGATGGTTTTCCGTTCCGGCGGCAGGAGCAGCATAAAGAAGCCCCACAGCAGGAAGGTCATGGTCCAGCCGATGGGCGCCATGTAATAGGTCAGGGTAAAGAAGCTGACGTCCTGATTCATGATGTCCTTGAAGAACCCAAGGGCCACCGCGCCACGCGCTGCACCAAGCAGAGTGACGATGGAACCGGCACCAGCCACGTAGGCCATACCCATAAAGAGCGCCTTGCCGAATTTGGTCGGCTTGGTCTCGTCGGTGTAGAGGCTGTAAATGGCAACCAGAAGCGGATAGAGCGTTGCGGCCACAGCGGTGTGGGCCATGATGTGCGTCAGTGCAGCGCAAACCACGAACGTGCCCAAAAGGATCATGGACGTGCGTTCACCGACGATGCCCAGCATCTTGTAGGCCAGGCGTTTGGTGAGGCCTGTCTTGGTGAAGACAGCGCCAATAATGAGGGATGCGAAGATGAACATCACGGACGGGTCCATGAAGTCCTTAAACGCGGCCTTAGCCGGGCGGATGAGGAACAGCGCCTGAAGAATGCCAATCAGCAGCGAAGTGATGCCAATGGGAACAACTTCAAACACCCACCAGGTGCCGGCAAGCAGAAATACTGCCAGCGCGCCCTTGCCCTCACGCGTGAGGACGAAGTGTTTGCCAGCCGGGTCGATGGCGTCGGCCCACTGGGGGGACCAGTACACCACGACAAAAAGGAGAATACCCGTAAGCATGGCGAAGAATCGCCTCTTATCGAACATCACCTCTTGAACGGCGGCTTTTGCTTTATCAACCATCAAGATCCTCCATCAGACAACAAGCGTTTCGAAGGGAATTGGTGGGCAAGCAAACAGTCGTCGTTTGCCCGTCCAACTGCGTCACTCATCTCAAGCCGTGTCGATGCGTCGCGAAGGGCACTCTTCGTCGGCGCACAGTGCGCTGTCGTCGCGTGTTGGGGCGGAGTTGTCGTGCGTGAGGATGCGGCAAGCACGTTCGGACGGTAGGACCAAGCGGTCCACGAACGGGCTCCAAAGGCGGCAGGTCGCGGTTTGGCGGTATGCTCCCTGTCGGATTTGTTCCAATACGCCCGGACCGATAAGCGGTTTCGGCAAGGGCGTCCCCCCGGCATTGGCGGTGTCGGCCTTGTGTGGCCGACGCTGACAATCCGTCTCAACTGGTGACGGCGGATTTCCGTTGTACAGAGGGCACTTCCGTACAGGGGAAAAAGCGCACGCCTTGAGAAAAAAAGAACAATTGGCGGTGAAATCCTTTTGTCAGCTAATGCCGAAAAAATCAATTATATTGTACGTCTTTTTTTCAGGGACTGCATGTGGCGGCAGTGTCGCCGCGCTGTCACATGAGTTGTGAAAAAAAGAGCAGGCGCTTTGACGCCTCGCCTGTTGAGAAACGTTTATCAAAACTAACGGGTTGCTCGTCAAGGGTATTTTTTGGCATATGAACGGATTTCATGAAAAATGGCCGTGTGGGCGGGTTATTTCCAATTAGGGCAAAAACGTGTAATGAGCGGACCGAACTTTTGGCCCGGTCCACCGGGTGACCCCTTCTTACAAAAGAGGAGACGGATGAAAAAAATACCGCAGTGCCGCACCCCGGAGCGCAAGGCAAAGATGCGCTACGTTCTTGAGCATAGGCAGAAGGACCTGTCGCTCATCATGGCCAATATCTGGGATCCGCATAATGTTTCCGCCATCCTGCGCAGTTGCGACGCCTTTGGCGTTCCTCGCGTTCATCTGTATTATACTGACACCGCATTCCCCAACATTGGGCGCAAGTCGTCCGGTTCTGCACGAAAGTGGGTGGAGTGCGTTCGCCATACCAGCGCGGAAAGCCTTGTTGGCGGTCTGCGCGCAGACGGGTACCAAATCCTGTCCACGGGCTTTTCCGAAACGGCGCGCCCGCTGATGGACTATGACCTCACGCAGCCCACGGTCTTTATGCTGGGCAACGAGCACCGGGGCGTGGACCCGGAGCTGGACGCGCTGGTTCCCGATCAGATTTACATCCCCATGCAGGGTATGGTGCAGAGTCTGAACGTTTCCGTGGCCGCCGCCGTCATTATGTACGAAGCCTACAGGCAGCGCATGGCCAAGGGAATGTACGATCAGCCCACGTACGACCCTGAAACACTTGAAGAAATGGTAGAAGACTGGTGCACGAAATAGAAACCGCCATGCAGCGTGCATGCGCCGTGGTTACGGGCGGGGGCGTCCTCGTCTACCCCACGGAAACCCTGTACGCCATTGGGTGCAGCGGGCTGGACGAAGCCGCCGCAGCCCGTGTGTTCGCCCTGAAGAATCGCGACCACTCCAAGCCGCTTCCGCTCATTATCGCGGAGACGGAACAGTTGTCGCTCATTACCAATTGGATGCCGGACGACCTGTTCGAACTGGGCCAGCGTTTCTGGCCGGGTCCGCTTTCCGTTCTGGTGCCCACGTTGCCCGGTCTGCCTCCGCAGATTCAGGACCGGCGCGGGTTGACCTCCGTGCGTGTGACGCCGCATCCCGTCGCCGCCGAACTTGCGCGCCGCACTGGCGTGCCGCTGGTTGCCACCAGTGCCAATATCAGCGGCAAAAGCGCCGTCGCGCGCCCCTCGGCCCTTGATCCGGCCCTGACCGCAGGTGTGGACGATGTGCTGGACGTGGAGCCATGGCCCCGCGGCGGCGACCCGTCCACCGTGGTGGGCATCGAGCGCCCCGGCGAACTGACCATCTACCGCGAGGGAGCCATCTCCCGCGCTGAGCTGGAAGCGGCAGGCTTTGCCGTGTGCCAGCCCGCCGCCTAGCGCAGGACACGCGCCCCGGCGCGCCTTGCCTCAGCGACAAAGCCCACGCATGCAGCGTGGGCTTTTTTTGAGTTTTTTTGCGGTCTGCCAATGTTTTTGAGGGGAGGCCAAGCCTCTTTCCGGTGCCTTTTCCGGGGGTGGTCAAAAAATTTTGACTCCTTTTGGGGCGATTGCTGGAGAATCCTGCAGCAGTTTAAAAAATTTGACCCCAAAACGGCGGTGAGAGGCAGTGTGTGGCTTTGTGTGAAGTCTGTAGTTGCCCGGTATTACTGGGTTTATTTGAAAAAGCACTGGCAATTTCAAAGTTGGCCCGCGACTTGCTCTATTCAAAATACCTTCTTTGTTTTGCAGAAGCCGGCTTTTGGGGTTGCGCCCCCAGAAGCCGGTTTTTGTTTTGTTTGCCCTGTCGCGGCCTGCGCGGGTGCTCAGGACGGGTCCCGTCCTCATTCTTCCTCCTCACGTTCCGTTGCCCTGGCGGCTACGCGCCCTGACACAGGGCGGGTTGCGCCGTGCCTGACCGGGCCGGGAAAGACGTTTTCCGGTATCCTTCAGGGTATTCCAGATGGGAATAGTTTGGCCTGAGCATACGCACGCCGGGGCCTGAGCCAGAGTCTGAGCCGGGCAAGCAAGGGCAGGGGAGCGCGGAAAACCCGCCGCATGTCACCATGTGGGACCGTTCAAAAAATTTGACCATGCGCAACGCTGCGGAAATGGCGCAAACTTTTCTTGTCCTTGGGTGGGGCATGGCGTACCCAAATGTCACGGGGATGTCTCATGCGCGCCATGATGAACCACAGGAAAATTCACGACCCTCTGGACGCAAGGGGAAGAAGATGAGAGTGTTGGAAGGCATTGCCTCATGATGAAAGAGACACAGTGTCCGCATTGCGGCAAGCGTTTCGAGCAGTACTGCAATCCCGTCCCCACTGTGGACGTGGTGGTGTATGCCCCGCAGCGGGGAATTGTCCTTGTGGAGCGCCGCAATCCGCCCCTTGGGTGGGCGCTTCCCGGAGGATTTGTTGACTGCGGCGAAACGGTGGAGCAGGCGGCAGTGCGCGAGTTGGCTGAAGAAACGGGCCTTGCCGTGCAGCTTGCCGGGATGCTTGGGGTCTACTCCGACCCCGCACGCGACCCACGCATGCACACCCTCAGCGTCACCTTTGTCGGGACAACGACGGACCCGGATGCCTTGCAGGCGGGGGACGACGCAGGGGACGCCCGGTTCTTTCCTTTGGACGCGCTTCCGGAATTAGCCTTTGACCACGCGAAGATTGTCAGTGACTTCGCGCAATGGCTTCGGGAGCACACGTTGACATAAGGGCTGCGAAGACCACCCCGGCCAGGCGGGGCATGGTGCGTTGATGGCTGATAGGCCGTTGATTCTCCACATAACTTCCGAGATGTATCCCTTCTCCAAAACAGGAGGGCTGGCGGACGTGCTGGGCGCGCTTCCTCCGGCGCTGGCGGAGAAGGGTGTGGACGTTGCCGTTGTCACGCCATTCTATGGCCGTCTTTCCACGGCCGGCTATCCTGTCCGGCTTCTGCATTCCGATGTACCCGTGGGCTATCCGTGGCCCCCGACCACGGCCGAGGTTTTCCACTCGGACTATCAGGGCGTTCCCGTCTATTTCATCAGCCGGGGCGAATATTTCGACCGCCGCTTCTATTACAATACCCACCGCGGCGACTATTTCGACAACTGCGAGCGGTTTGTCTTTTTCTGCCGCGCGGCGCTGGAGTGGTGCAAGTTTATGGGCCGCACGCCGGATGTGGTCCACGCCCATGACTGGCAGGCCGCGCTCAGCATGGCCTACCTGCACTACTGGCGGCAGATTGATCCCTTCTGGAAGGACGTCAAAACTGTGCTGACCATCCATAACCTTGCCTTTCAGGGGCGGTATTCGTCGCGTTTGTTCTGGGAGTGCGGCTTGCCGACCTCGGCGTGGAATATGGACGGAGCGGAGTTTTGGGGCGACTTCAATATGCTGAAAGCCGGCATTGCCTACGCTGACCATGTGACCACGGTCAGCCCCTCCTACGCCGAGGAAGTGCAGACCGAGGCCTTTGGCTGCGGGCTGGAAGGCATTCTGCGTAAGCGTTCGGCGGATTTGACAGGTATTTTGAATGGCGCGGATTACGACGTATGGGACCCGCGCGGAGACAAGTACCTGCCGCACCCTTATTGCCGCGGGAATATGAAGGGTAAACGCATCTGCAAGGAGCACCTGCTGCGCGAATATGGCATGGACCCCATCGTTGCCACGCGCCCGCTGCTTGGGTTTATTGGCCGTCTGCGGCGGCAGAAGGGCATAGACCTGCTTCTTGATATCCTGCCAGCGCTGATGAAAATCGGCGTAGGCGTGGTGGTGCTTGGCGAGGGGAACCTTGAATTTGAGGCGCAGCTGATGGAGCTGACGGAGAAGTATCAGGGCCGCCTTGCCGCGCGCATTGGCTACACGGAGGAGTTGGCGCATTACATTCAGGCCGGGACGGATATTTTTTTGATGCCGTCGCGCTATGAGCCGTGCGGGTTGACGCAGATGTATTCCCTGCGCTTTGGCACGGTGCCCATAGCCAGCGCGGTGGGCGGACTTCGCGACACCATCGTGCCATACCCCCGCTACGGCGCGACGGGCTTTACCTTTGCCCCCGGCGACCCCAGCGCCTTTTTGCGCGCTATCATGGACGCATTGTCCGTGTGGGATAAGCCCAAGAAATGGACCCAGCTTCGCAGCAGCGCCATGAAGGCGTCCTTCTCGTGGCCGCGTTCGGCCGAGGGATACCTTGCTGTCTATAAAAAATTGGGCGTGACCGCGCCTGACGCTTGAACCGAAATTGATGGTTGGGGTATACTCCACGAGGAATGCCCTAAGGAGGAAGCTTATGTCCCTAAAGAAGATGTATTTGCGGAGCAAGCCGGTATGCAAGGTGACGTTCCGGCTTCCCAAGGAAGCCGCCAATGGAGCGGGCTCCGCCACACTTGTCGGCGAGTTTAACGAGTGGAACGAAAAGGCAACGCCCATGAAGCGCCTCAAGGATGGCTCCTTTACCGTAACGCTCAACCTTGAGACGGGAAAATCGTTCCAGTACCGGTACTTGCTGGATAAAGAGATGTGGGAGAATGACGACGCGGCGGATACGTACGTCCGCAGTAATTTTGGCGATTGTGATAACTCCGTCGTGACAACGTAGCGCCGCGCAGGGGTGGCAGGGCGTTTCGTGGCGGTAGGATATTTTGCGCCCCCGCAGTCCGGTGCTGGACTGCGGGGGCTCGCTTGCGTACTCTTCCCCCGCTATGCCTGAAAATACATTGCTTCTTACCCTTGGCGACCCGAACGGTCTTGGTCCCGAGCTGGCCTGCCGCCTGCTTGGCGGCGGGGAGCGCCCCTCCTCGCGCATTGTGATGATTGGCCCGGAGCAGGGCCTTGTGTACCATGCGGAGCGTCTTGGCATTGCGCCCTTCTGGACGCGGGTGACGCACCCTGCCGATGCGCCGGATGCGTCCGTCTGTCTGCTGGTGCCTGCTGGCCTTGAGGACACAGCCGTCCATCCCGGCGAGGCCCGCACCGAGGGCGGCTACGCCGTTGGCGTTACGCTGGACGCCGCGTGCGAACTCCTCCGCGATGGCGCGGCCGCAGGCGTGGTGACCTGCCCGCTCAATAAAGCCATGCTACAGGATGCCGGGTTTGATTTTCCCGGTCATACGGAATTCTTCGCGGAGCGCCTTGGCGCCGGGCGCGAGAATATCTGCATGCATCTGGGTGGGCCGAAGCTCAAGGTCAGCCTTGTGACCACCCACCCCCGCCTTGCCGACGTTCCCGCCCTCATCACGAAGGAGCGTGTGGTCAAGTGCCTGCACCTGACGCATGAGTTGGTCCGCGCCCTTGGCGTTGACGATGCGCCCATCGCCGTGTGCGGCCTCAATCCCCACGCGGGCGAGTCCGGCAAAATTGGCACCGAGGACGAGCGCATCATTGCCCCTGCCGTGCAGCAGGCCTGTGAGGAAGGCGTGAGCGCCGTGGGACCGCTGCCGGGGGATACGGTGTTCCACTTTGCCGTGCAGGGCCGCTACAGCGCGGTGCTGGCCATGTATCATGATCAAGGCCTTGCGCCCCTCAAGCTCATGCACTTTTCCGAGGCCGTGAATGTGACCCTTGGCCTGCCTGTGGTGCGCACCTCCGTGGACCATGGCACAGGCTACGACATCACCGGAAAGTATGTGGCGGATACGGGCAGCCTTGCCGCCGCCATCGACTGGGCGCAGCGCCTTGTGGCCGCCCGCCGGAAACGATAGTCCCCCGCGCATCCTGCGCGCCATTTTTTCGACGCCGAAGCCGCTCTGCGGTTTCGGCGTTTTTTTATGTGCTCTTTCGGGGCGTTGGGAGGCGGCGTGAACTCGCGTGTGGCGCAGGGGAACAGGTCTGGTCCGCGCCTTTCGGGCGTGGTGGCGGGGCAGGGGGCGCTTTGGAATACTCTGCGAAAAGCCGCGCGTGGCAGGTGTTTGGAATACTGCACAAAGCGCGTTGCGGCACGGGGTGTGCTGTACAATGGAGCATTGATGCAGGGTGTGCAGCCCCGTTGCGGCGCAAGTGTCGTACTGTGTTGAGATGCCGTGAAATTTTGAAGCAGTGTTGAAATGGCGCTCATATTCTGCTACATGGCAATATGGTGGAAAAAGTCCTGCTTTTTCCGGTGTGTTGCATCACATTCAGACGAATTGTGCAGGTGGCGGGATGTTTCGGGCGTTCATTCAGGCGAGGATGAGTTCCAGCAGGTTCCCGGGCAAGGTGCTCGCTCCGTTTTGCGGGGTGCCGCTCCTTGCGCATGTGGTGGAGCGGGTGGCGCGGGTGGTGCCGCGCACACGCATCACGGTGGCCACCAGCACCGAGGGCAGCGACGATCCACTGGCGGAATATGCCCGCCTGCTGGGCGTTCAGGTGTACCGCGGCGTGCTGGATGATGTGTTTCGGCGCTTTCGCGGGTGCCTGCAGGAGTCGCCGTGCGACTGGTTCTACCGCGTGTGCGCGGATAGTCCTCTGCTGCTCCCCGGTCTGCTGACGGAATTTGCCCGCCACGCGGACCCCGCCACAGCGGACATTGTGACCAACGTCTTTCCCCGGACCTTTCCCCAGGGCCAGTCTGCGGAGCTTGTCCGCGCGGAGGCCTTCCTTTCCGTTGATCCCGCCTTGCTTTCTGCCGAGGAGCGGGAGCATGTGACGCTCCATTTCTACAACCGTCCCCGAATGTACCGCATCGTCAACATTGTGAATCCGCACGATGTGTCCGCGCCGCAGAGCCTTGCCGTGGATACGCTGTCGGACATGCGGCGTCTGGAGCGGGACGTGGCAACCCTTGGGAGGCTTGAATGATTCAGGATGGGCCACTGCGCTGTGCTGTTTTGGGCTTGGGTGTGGGCGAGGTGCATGCCCGCGCCCTTGTGGAGGCCGGGTGCGATTTGCGGCAGGTCTATGACCCGGACGCGCACAAGGCGTGGGAGGTGGCGACGGCCTACCACTGCCTTGCGGCGCAGCATGTGGAGGATATTTTTGACGACGGGGCCGTGGACCTTGTGGTCATCGCCAGCCCTGATGATATGCACGCGCGGCAAGTGCTGGCCGCCCTCAAGGCGGGCAAGCATGTGTTTGTGGAAAAGCCCGTCTGCCTCACCGTGCAGGACCTGCGGCGCATCCGCCGGGCGTGGTCTGCCCACGGAGGACGGGTGAAGCTGCTCTCCAACCATATCCTGCGCGCCGCGCCGCTCTACCAAAGGGTGAAGGCCGACGTCGACGCCGGACGCCTTGGCACCCTCTACGCCCTTGATGGCGAGTACCTCTACGGACGGCTGGAAAAAATCACGAATGGCTGGCGCGGGCAGATTCCCGACTATTCGGTCTTTTTGGGCGGCGGCATCCACATGGCGGACCTGATGCTGTGGCTGGCGGGGGAGCGCCCCGTTGCCGTGCGCGCCCGTGGCAACGCGCTGTGCTCGCATCCGCACCGGCTGGGATTCAATGACTTTGCCGTGGCGGAGCTGGTGTTCCCGTCCGGCATGGTGGGGCGGCTTGCCGCCAATTTCGGGTGTGTGCAGCCGCACCAGCATGTTTTGCGCGTTTACGGCACCAAGGGCACGGTGCTCTACGACGACGCCGGAGCGCGCACCTACACCAGCCGCTCGCCCGAAACGCCGCATACGCCCCTCGCCGAGTCGCCGCACCCGGAGCACAAGGGCGCGCTGCTGATGCAATTTGTCCGCTGGATAGCTGAGGACAAGGACCTCGCGCCCATGACGCAGGAAGTGTTCGACGCCGTGAGCGTGTGTTTGGCGTGCGACAAGGCCGCCGCAACCGGGGAAGAGATGGAGATGGAATACGTATGACGCGAAGCCCGAGCATACCCTTTGGCAGGCCAAGCATCACGGACCGCGAGCGCGAGGCCGTGGCCGCGGTGCTGGATGGTCCCATCCTGACCCACGGCCCGCAGTGCGCGGCCTTTGAACGGACCTTTGCCGCATATCTGGGCGGAGGCGCGCATTGCGTGAGCATGAGCTCGTGCATGGCGGCCCTGCATGTGGCGTGGTTCCATCTCGGCATTGGTCCCGGTGACGAAGTCATCTGTCCGGCCATGACGCATGTGGCCACGGCGCACGCCATTGAGCTTATGGGCGCGCGGCCCGTCTTTGCGGATTGCGACCCGGCAACGGGCAATATCGACCCGGACCACGTGGAGGCCCTCGTCACGGACCGTACGCGGGGCATTACGCTGGTGCATTATCTTGGCATCCCCTGCGATATGGACGCCATTATGTCCATTGCCGGACGCCATGGGCTGTACGTGGTGGAGGACTGCGCATTGGCCTTTGGCGCGCGCCTGCACGGCATCCATGTGGGCCTGTTTGGCGATGCGGGGTGCTTTTCCTTTTATCCGGTGAAGCACCTGACCACGGCAGAAGGCGGCATGCTCACCACGGCGAACGAGCAGATAGCGGCCCTTGCCGCGCAAAAGCGCGCTTTTGGAGTGGACCGCACCCACGATGAGCGCGCCATACCCGGCATGTACGACGTGACCATGCTGGGCATGAACGCCCGCATGAGCGAGATGCAGGCCGCCCTGGGGCTGGCGCAGATGGAGCGCGCGGACCAGATGCTGGCGCGCCGCGCGGAGAACCACCGTATTTTGAGCGAAGCGCTTGATGCGCTGGAGGACGTGCGCGTTATCGCGGCGACCCTGCCGGACTCGCGCCCCAGCCACTATTGCCTTGTGGCGCAGTTGGAGGGGCGGCTTGCCCCGCGGCGGGACGACATTTTGCTGGCGCTGCGCCGGGCGGGGGTGGGCTTTAGCGTGTACTATCCGCACCCGGTGCCGCGCCTTGCCTATTACAGAGAAAAATATGGCTGGACGGACGGGCAGTATCCCCGTGCCGCCGCCATAAGTGATGCGTCGGTGGCTTTGCCAGTGGGGCCGCATCTTGGCCCGGATGAGATGCACAGCATAGCCGGCGCTTTCGGCAACATCGTCAAGGAGTTGTGAGCCATGGCAGTCATCCCGATTCGTGGACGGCGCATTGCCCTTGTGGGCGGCGCGGGATTCATCGGACACAATTTGGCCCTGCGCCTGCGCGCGCTGGGGGCGGAGGTGTCCATCATTGACGGACTGATGGTGAACAACCTGCTGACGTTCGCCTCCGCCGGGCAGGATGTGGCCCACCGCGATATGTACCTGAGCATGCTCAATACACGCCTCGATCTGCTGCATCAGGCCGGAGTGCCGCTGTTTATTCAGGACTGCCGGGACTATAACGCCCTGTCCAAGCTCATCGACAGGATAGACCCGCACGTGGTGGTTCAGTTGGCCGCCGTGGCGCATGCCAACAAGTCCAACAAGGACCCCTTCAGCACCTTTGACCACAGCTTCCGCACCCTTGAAAATGCCCTCGACTGCGCGCGTGGGCGGGTGGAGCACTTCATCTACTTTTCCTCCAGCATGGTCTACGGCAACTTCCGCACCGGCATCGTCACGGAGGAGACGCCGTGCGAGCCTATTGGCATCTATGGCGCGCTGAAATTTGGCGGGGAGAAGCTGGTCATCGCCTACAATCAGGCCTTTGGCCTGCCGTATACCATCATCCGCCCCTCGGCCCTGTATGGCGAGCGGTGCGTCAGCCGCCGCGTGGGGCAGATATTCATCGAGAACGCCCTGCACGGTGAGGAAATCCGCGTGCTGGGCGACGGCTCGGACCGCCTTGATTTTACTTTCATCGACGACTTTGTCAGCGGCATGCTCTGCGTGCTGCAAAACGACAATTCCATCAACCAGATATTCAATCTCACCTACGGGGAATCGCGTTCGTTGGCGGACATGGCGTCCATCGTCGCCAAGCACTTTCCCGATGTGCGCGTGCGCTACGTGCCCAAGGACAAGCTCACCCCGGACCGGGGGACGCTGTCCGTGGACAAAGCGCGCGAGTATATCGGCTATCGGCCCGAGTGGCCGCTGGAGCGTGGTTTTGTGAAGTATCTGAACTGGTACAAGCAGACGTTTGGCCACGGCAATGGCAACGGCCATGGCAAGGCGGCGTCCGGAGCGGCGTCCGGAGCGGCATCCGGCGCGCGGGTGCGGGAGGTTCGGCAATGACGGTGCAGGATGATGTGCTTTGCGTGCCCGCCGATTTCATCCGGCGGGACGAGTGGTTGGAGCTGCGGCTGGCCCGCCCCTGTTTTGCCGTGGACGGATGCATTCTGTCCGGGCTGGACGCCATGCGCCTGCGCGAGGCGCTGGGGGAACTCTTGTGCGTGCACCGGGTGTTTGTGTCCACGCGCATCCTTGCCGATGCGGCGGGGACGGGGTGCGTCCTGCGGCACATGGGCTTCACGCCTGTGGTGACGGCGGTGAGCATGGAGCGGCCTTTGGACGAGCCTATGGAACGGACCGGGCCGCTGACCATCCGGCTGGCGCGCGCCAGCGATGAGGGGGCCGTGCGCCGCATTGCGCGGGAGAGCTTCCATTCCTCGCGCTTCCACCGCGATCCAATGATCCCGAAGCCCGTGGCGAATTCCATTAAGGAGGACTGGGCGCGCAATTTCTTCCTTGGGCAGCGCGGGGACGCCATGGTGGTGGCGGAAAATGCCGATGGCGAGGTTGCGGGTTTTGCTCTGTTCCTGTGCCGGGGGCAGGAGCTGGTGCTGGACCTCATCGCCGTGGATGACAGGCACCGGGGCTTTCGCGCCGGGGGCGACATGATGGCCTTTGCCAGCCGCGAGCTTGGGCGTTTTGCCATCATACGCACGGTAACGCAGGCCGAGAATATGCAGGCCATGGCGTGCTACCACCGCGCGGGGTTTGCCTCCGTCACAGTGGAGCGGATTTTTCACTATCACGGCGCGCAGGATGACCGCTGCGGGGAGTGCTGATGCATATAGGACGGCATAATACGGACCGCCGGGTTTTTATCGTGGCGGAGATTGGCAACTGCCACGAGGGCGATGCGGTCCTTGCGGAGGAGATGGTTTGGCGCGCGGCGGAAGCCGGCGCGGACGCCGTGAAGTTTCAGACCATTACCCCGGTGCGGCTGGTGTCCCCGCGTGAGCGTGAACGCGTGGCGCAGCTGGAGCGGTATCGTCTGTCGCTGGAGACGTTTCGGCATTTGGCGCAGGTGGCGGGCATGGCGGGGGTGGAGTTTTTGTCCACACCCTTTGACGTGGACGCCGTGGACTTTTTGGACGCGCTGGTTCCGGCGTTTAAGGTGGCCTCGGGCGACAATGCATTTCATCCGCTGCTTGCGGCGGTGGCGGCCACGGGCAAGCCCGTGCTCCTCTCCACAGGCCTTGTGGGGCTGGAGGACGTGCGGCGGAGCATAGCCTATCTGCGCCGACATGCTCCGGGCGGGGCACTGGATGTTGCGGCCCTGCACTGCGTCAGCGCGTACCCGACACCGCCGGAACAGGCCAATGTCGCCGCCATTCGCGAGCTTGGCCGCCTTGGCGTGGTGCCGGGCTATTCCGACCATACGCTGGGCATAGAGGCCGCAGTGCTGGCCGTGGCCTGCGGCGCGCGCATCGTGGAAAAGCACTTTACCATCGACAAAAAGCATTCCTCCTTCCGCGACCATGCCCTCGCCGCCGACCCGGAGGAGATGGCGCAGTTGGTGCGGCGCATCCGGCGGGCCGAGGCCATGTTAGGCACTGGTCGCAAACAGCCCGCCCCGTGCGAAGAGGGCGGCGGCGCGGCAATGACGCGCTCCTTGGTGGCGTCGCGCGATGTGCGGGTGGGGACGGTACTGACGCGGGAGCATATCGACTGGGTCCGCCCCGGCGGGGGCATTGCCTCGGGCGATGAGGATGCTGTGCTGGGCCGGGCGCTGACGCGGACCATCCGCCGCGGCGAAATGATTCTGCCGGAGGACGTGGCCCCGCGTGAGGACGCGCTGGCCGCATCCGAACCGGCGGCGGACTAACCGGCCCATGGCCGGGAGGACACATTATGTGCGGGATAGCGGGCTACTACGGACGGGCGGAGGTTGCGGACGGCGCGGTGCAGGCGTGCCTGCGCCGTATGCGCCACCGTGGTCCCGATGCCAGCGGCGTGTTTCGCCGTCAGCTTCCCGGCGGCATGAACGTCTGCCTGCTGCACTCGCGCCTTGCCATTATCGACCTTGATGAACGCGGCAATCAGCCCTTTGTGACGCCGCGCCACGCCCTGACCTTTAACGGCGAGGTCTACAACTATGTGGAGCGCCGCCGGGCCATGCAGGATGAGGGCGTTGCCTTTTATACCCGCACGGATACCGAGGTGCTGGCGCGCACCCTGGACAGGGAGGGCATAGGCGGGCTGGACGCGCTGGAAGGCATGTGGGCCTTTGCGGCGGTGGACCTTGCCACGGGCGCGCTCATCCTCTGCCGCGACAGATTTGGCGAAAAGCCGCTCTATATCCGGCGCGACGCCACGGGGCTGTATTTTGCCTCGGAGGTGAAGTTTTTGGAGGCGCTGTGCGGGCGGCGGTTCCCGGTGAATATGGCGCATGTGCGGCGCTTTCTCGTCAACGGCTATAAGTGCCTGTACAAAACGCCGCAGACGTTTTTCTCAGGCGTGGAGGAGCTTCCGGCGGCGCATGTGCTAACGCGCGGGGTGGACGGCGAGGAGCGGCGCATCCGGTACTGGACGCCCCGCGTTGCCCCGGATGACGCCATGACGCGGGACGAGGCCGTATGCGGCGCGCGCGAGGCACTTGCCGAGGCCGTGCGTCTGCGCCTGCGGGCGGACGTGCCCATCGCCTTTTGCATGAGCGGCGGGGTGGATTCCAGCTCGCTTATCGCGGTGGCGCGGCGGATGTTTGACCACGACGTGCACGGCTTCACCATCGTCAATACCGACGAGCGCTACGCGGAATGGGACGCGGTGGAGAAAAGCGTTGCGGACCTCGGCATACGGCATACGGCGCTGCCTTTGCGCACGGGGGGCTTTCTGGATGGACTGCGCCGCGCGGTGCGCCAGCACGACGCCCCGGTGTATACCGTTACGTATTACGCGCACTGGCTCCTCATGCAGGCGGTGGCGGAGAGCGGCTACCGCATTTCCGTGAGCGGCACGGGCGCGGATGAACTCTTCACGGGGTACTACGACCACCATGCGCTGTACCTGCACGACATTCACCACGATGCCGGGCTGTACGGCAGGGCGCGGGACAACTGGATGCGCCATGTGGCCCCGGTGGTGCGAAACCCCGTCCTGCAGGACCCGGACGTGTTTGTGAAGCGGCCGGGCGAGCGGCGGCATATTTACCTCGACGCGGACCGCTTTGCCTCCTATCTGCGTGCGCCCTTTGCGGAGCCGTTTACGGAGCGCGGCTACGGGGGCGGCCTGCTGCGCCGCCGCATGCAGAACGAGCTGTTTCATGAGGCCGTACCCGTCATCCTGCATGAGGACGACCTGAACGCCATGGCCTTTTCCGTAGAGAACCGGTCCCCGTTTTTGGACCGCGCGCTGTTTGAATTCTGCGGCCGCATCCCAACGCGCCACCTCATCCACGACGGCTACAACAAATCCGTCCTGCGCGAGGCCATGCGCGGCATTGTGCCGGACCATGTGCTGGATGACCGCCGCAAGGTGGGATTCAACGCGCCCGTCTTTGGCTTCCTTGATCGCTCCGACCCTGCCGCGCGCGCCGAGATACTGCGCGAGAGTCCGGTGTTTGATGTGGTGCGCCGCAGCGCGGTGCAGGACCTGTTGGACCGCGAAACATTGCCCAACTGCGACAGCAAGTTCCTGTTCAGTTTTTTGGGGGTGAAGATGTTCCTTGAGGAGTACGCCTGATGCGCTGGTGCTCGCGCTGTGTTTTGCCGGATACGCGTCCGGGCATTGTGCTGGACGATGCGGGCGTGTGCACGGCCTGCCGCACCCACGCCGCGCGTCCGCAGGTGGACTGGGGCGACAGGGCGCGGCGCTTTGCCGCCTTGTGCGACGAGGTCCGCGGCAGCGGTCCGGGCTACGACGTGCTCATCCCCGTCAGCGGCGGCAAGGATAGCCACTGGCAGGTGCTGACCTGTCTTGAGCATGGTTTGCGCCCGCTGTGCGTGACGTGGCGGCCACCGGGGCGCACGGCCCTTGGGCGGCGGAATCTGGAGAACCTCATCGCCCTTGGTGTGGACCACATGGATGTGTCCATCGCGCCGGATGTGGAGCGCCGCTTCACCCTTGCGGCCATGGAGCGCTTTGGGACGCCGGGGCTGCCCATGCATATGGCCATCTTCAACATTCCGCTGAACCTTGCCGTACGCCTGTCCATCCCCCTTGTGGTGTGGGGCGAGAATTCGGCCACGGAGTACGGTTCTGAGGACGGACGCCACATGGGCGTGCGCCTGACCTCTGGCTGGTTGGAGCGCTACGGCGTGATGCACGGCACCACGGCGGCGGATTGGGTGGGGGAGCGCGGCCTCACTGCGCGCGAACTGACGCCGTATACCGGCCCGGAACCGGACGCGCTGGAGGCCAGCGGCGTGCGTGCGGTCTTCCTTGGGTGGTTCTTTCCGTGGGACCCGCAGCGCATGCGCGATGTGGCGCAGGCGCACGGCTTCACCCCCCGCGAGGGCGGCGCGGCAACGGGACTGTACGACTATGCGGACGTGGACGATGCGTTCATCAGCGTCCACCATTGGCTGAAATGGTACAAGTTCGGCTTCACCAGAACCTTTGACAATCTGTCGCTGGAAATCCGAATCGGGCGCATAACGCGCGGGGACGCCGTAACCAGCATCCGCCAGCGCGGGGACGATACGCCGCGCGCGGACATCGCCGCCATGAGCGAGTTTTTGGGCATATCCACGGCGCGTTTTTATGACATGGCGGAGCGCTTCCGCAATCCGGACGTGTGGCAGTGGGACGGGGAGCGGTGGTGGATACCCGACTTTTTGGTGCCGCAATGGGAGTGGACATGAAAATACAGACCATAACGCCGCCACGGCAGTTTACAACCGGCCGCCGCAAGGATGTCCAGATGCGCGACTGCGCCCACATTCGCCTCGGGCCGGATGAGCAGGTGACGCTGCTGACCGGCGCGGGCGCGGAGTACGACGTGGCGCGCAAGTCGTGGGGCTTTTACGCCACGCCGTCCATCAATGGCCGCCTTGCTGGGTTTGGCCTGCGCGCGGCGCTTCTTCGGAGCACCATCGGGCGGTATTTTATCGTGCTTATCGAGGACGGGCACGAGGCCGAATACGCCGCGTACCTGCGCAGTGAGCACCTGACCGAGGTCTGCCGGCTTGATGAGGACGCGCTGGACGCCATAGCGAGCGGGGAGGCGGCCCATGAGTGTGAATAACGGCCTCACCTGCATCTGCGGGGGCAGTGACATGCGGCGCGAGCTGGCCTACGACGCGCCGCCGCAGGGCGAAACGCATTTTTCCCTCACGGGCGAATACCGCCGGGAGTATTGGCAGTGCCAGTACTGCGGGCACATGGCCGCGCGCCTGCGCATGAATCTGAGCGGGCTGTATCAGCACGACTATGTGGAGGCCACCTACGGCGGTATGGATGGCCTGCAGCGGTCCTTTGAGCGGGTGGTGAATTTGCCCCCGGAGCAGTCGGACAATGTGGGGCGGGTGTCGCGCATTATCACCTTTGCGGAGGGGCGCTACCGGGGCGGAGACCCGTCCGGCGCGGCCATGCGGCTGCTGGACGTTGGGTCCGGGCTGGCGGTGTTTCCCCACGCCATGCGTCAGCTTGGGTGGAACTGCACCGTGGTGGACGTGGATGAGCGGCTGACCACCCACGCGGCGCAGGTGGCCGGGGTGCAGGCCGTGTGCGGCGACTTTGCCACCATGAGCGGGCTGACGGGCTATGACGCCGTTACCTTTAATAAGGTGCTGGAGCATGTGGCGGACCCCGTCGGCATGTTGGCGGCGGCAGGGGGAAGCCTGGCCCCCGGCGGCTTTGTGTATGTGGAGGTGCCCGACGGCGTGGCCGCGCTGTTTGAAGGCCCGCACCGCGAGGAATTTTTTGTGGAGCATTTGCATGTGTTTTCGCCGGCGTCCGTGGCCATCCTTGCCGCGCGGGCTGGTTTTTCACCCCTTGCCGTGGAGCGCGTGCGTGAACCCAGCGGCAAGTTTACCCTGCGCGCGTTTTTGGAGCCGGACAGCATGGGCCCGCATTGGTGGGCGCTGTAGGCCTTGCTCCAACGCGCTGGAATGCTGGGTTTTGCCCCGCCGTGGCCGCATTTGTGCACACGGCATGAAGGATGATGTGGTTTTGACTGGATGATGGGCCGCCGCGCGAAGCGGGCGTGACGGCCACAGCAGACAGGGAGCGTACGGTGCCCCGAACCATCAACCCAAACATCACCTACGTTGGGTCCGCCCTCAGGCAGGCGCGCTACGCCATGAGCCAGCGCCACGCCATGCGGTACCTGATGCACCGGGCGCGGTGGTCGCTGCTGCCCCGGTGGCGGCGGGTTTCGGCCTTTCCGGAGCATGTGGACATTGAAACGGCCTCCGCATGCCAGATGGCCTGCCCTATGTGTTTTCAGACCGTGCGCGGCGATGTGCCACGCGGCGTCATGGACCCGGCGCTCTTTCGCCGCGTGATGGACGAGGTGGCGGCGCGCCGCCCGTACTCCATCCGCTTGTCATGGCGCGGGGAGTGCCTGTTGCATCCGCAGTTTGCGGAGCTTCTCGCCTACGCGCGGCGGAGGTTCTCCGGCAGCATATCCTTCCTGACTAACGCCCTTGCGCTGGATGATGCGCTGATGGAGCGCATTGTCGCCGCGCAGACGGACTATATTGTCATCTCCGCCGACGGCGTGGGCCGCACCTACGAGGCCGTGCGCCGCCCCGCGCGCTTTGACGACCTTGTGCGCAAGCTGGAGCGCCTGCGCGACATCCGCCGGGCGAATGGTTCGCGCTTTCCCCGCGTGCGCATCAACGCTGTGAGCACATGGCTTACTGCCGGGGAGCGGCGCGAGTTTGTGCAGACCTTCCAACCGCTGACCGACGCCATCCTCATTGGCGAGATGCTGTCCAACTTTGCCGAATACGCGCCGCCGCATGACCCGGATGCGTTTTGCGCCTCGCCATGGCAGCGGCTGCTGGTGGGGTGGGATGGCTCGGTGCATCCCTGCTGCTGTGATGTGGCGGGCAAGTACAGCCTTGGTAACGTGGCGGATGAGCCACTGGCGCAGATGTGGCGCGGCGAGCGGCTGACGGCGCTGCGGCGGGCCATTGCCAGCGGGCGGCGCCTCAGCATCCCCCTGTGCCGCGACACGGATTGCGGCGTGGATGAAAATGACAACGAGGCGTCGGAGGAGTTCATGGACCTGCTTCGCGCGCAGGTGATGCGCCAGCATGGGGCGGACAGTCCGCTCCTTGGATACCTGCGCGGCGCAGCGCGCCCCGGCGCGGGGGAGGAGGCGGCATGACATTCAAGATTGCGGCTCTTCTCAATAAGTCAGAGCGCGAAGGCCCCACCATGGACGCCATCCGCGCCCGCCTTGCCGAGTGCGCGCCGGACTGCGAACTGAAGACCTTCGTCGCCACGGACCCGGAATTTACGCATCAGGTGATGCGCTATCGCCCGCAGGTGCTGTTGTCCTATCCCTACACCGCGCGGACCTGTTCGGTGCGGTCCTATCTGTTTAAGCATATTTTGGGGTGCTTCAACGTGTGCCTGCGTACGGAAGGGCAGTTGGACTACCGCCACGGCAACAAGAACACATGGCTGGTGGGGCTGGAGCCATACGGGCCGGACTTTGTGGACTATGAGCTGTTCTGGAGCCGCCGCATTGCGCAGATGACCGGGGAGGAGCTGGTGCGTTGCGGCAAGCTGTCGTCCCCGGAGCGCATCCGCGTCTTTGGCTATCCGCCCTATGAGGTCTATTTCCGCCCTTGGGACGACGCCGAGGACACCATGCCCGCGGCCTACCGCGAGCGCATGGACGCGACCCCGCGCGAGCGGGTGGTGACCTTCATTACCAACTTTTGCTTTGCGGACTATTCGGCGGAGGACATTGTCCGCGCGGGGGATTTGGTGGACGCATCGGCCCCGGATGCGCAGCAGGAGGTGGTGGCGGGCATTAACGGCGCGCGGCGGTGCGCGGTGTTCCGCCAGAAGTGGATAGACAACATCCTGCGCACGGCCTACCGCAACCCGGACGCTCTGGTGGTGGTCAAAAGCCACCCCGTGGAGCACATCATCTTCGACCGCAAGCGCCACAATCCCTACAAGGAAGCCTTCTCGCGCCTGCCAAATATCCTCTACATCCGCGAGCCGGTGCGCATTGCGGACCTGCTGCGCCGCACGGGGCTGTTTTTCCACTACGGCTCCACCTGCCTTGCGGAAAGTTATCTGCTGGGCATCCCCTCGGTCTTCGTTACCAGCGAGGAACTCTACGGCGAGGGGAAGAATCCCACCAATCCGAATTTCTACTTCCACGACTCGGGCTGGGAGTCGTCCGTGCGTGCGGACATTGACGGTGTCTCCGCCCTTGTGGCCCGGCACCTGCGCGAGCCGCTGACCTTTACCATGCGCCCGCATATGCGCCGCGTTCTCTTGGATGTCTTTAATATCGACGCCGAGCATTTGCGCGGGGCCAAAGCCTATGAGCCGTCGCTGGAGATTGCCCGTTTCCTTGCCGGGTTGGCGCAGGATGCGCCGCAGGCGCTACGAGGCGATGACCCCTATGTGCTGAATGCCTTGGACAAGGGCGGGTTGTCCCTGCTGGACGCCATAATTGCTTCTGGCGTGGCGGCTCTGCAGGCCGGGAACCATGGCGCGGCGCTGCGGGAATTGAACGAGGCGCACGCGCTCTCGCGCCGGCTGGATGTGGACCTGCGCGACCTTGACCACCTGCGCGTTATCTGCATGAGCCATTTGGGCATGGTCCAGCAGGCGCAGCGCATCGTAGACGCTATGGAAGACTCGGCGGAGGGCAAGCGCCTGTCCGCGCGCATTGCCATGCCACCATCACAAGGAGGACCGTCATGACCCACCTTGCCTACAGCCACCTTGAGCCGACCGACCAGGTGCGCCTGATTGCCTATAAGGATTTGGACGCCGTGTTCCGGCGGCATTTTGGCGAGGCATACGACGCCTACCGCCACGCTTGGTACGCCGCGCAGGATGGCGACCGCATCCCTGAGTTTCCCCTCAGCCTCGACTTTGAGACCAACAACTTTTGCAACCTGCGCTGCCGCATGTGCCTGTTTTCCACCAATCTGCACCCGGACGCCAAGCGCCAGAAGGGCTTTTTGGGCATAGACCTGTTCCGCAAGCTGGTGGACGAGGGCGCAGAACACGGCCTGCCTGCCATGACCTTTGGCTTTGAGAGCGAGTCCCTGCTCAACCCGGCCCTTGCGGATATGGTGGCCTATGCCCGCAGGCGCGGGGTGATGGACATCCGCGTTGGCACTAACGGCATGCTGCTGGATGCGGAGATGTCCAAGCGGCTTATTGGGGCCGGGCTGACGCGGCTGGAGGTCTCCGTGGATGCCGTGAGTCCGGGCACGTATGCCGAGGTGCGTCGCGGCGGCAACTACCACCGCCTGATGCGCAATATTTTCACCTTCCTTGAGGAGCGCGACAAGGTCGGCTCGGATTTCCCCCTGTTGCGGGTGAGCTTTTTGAAGCTGGACGCCAACCGCGATGAGCTTCCGGACTTTATCAACTACTGGCGTTACGTGGCGGACTATTTTTCCATCCAGAACTTGCTGGACTACGAAATCATGGAAGAGCGCCACGGCATGAGCGTGCCGCCCGCCGAGGCCCCGCAGGACTTCCGCTGTGCCAAAATCAATCAGCGCATGTACGTACGCTACAACGGGCAAGCCCTGCCGTGCGGCTACGTCTTTGGCTGGGACGGCCTGCGCCTTGGCGACCTGACGGCCATGAGCGCGCACGATGCGTGGAACTCCCCGAAATTCCGCGACCTGCGCCGTATGCATATGCGCCGCAGGTACATGGACAACCCCTACTGCCTGCGCTGCGTGTCGCATACCACCACGGGCGGGCTGGAAGTGGAACGGGAGCTGGAGGGCACCTGATGATTCAGCCATACCGGATATGGTTCATTGGCGACTCGTCAGCCTCGGGCATTGGCCTTGGGCGCGAGGTCTTCCCCCGTCGCGTGGCCACGCTGGCCGCCGAAGGGGGGCATGGACCGGTGCGGGCTGTGAATTGTGCGGTGCCGGGCTTTACCAGTACGGACGCCGCCGCGTTGGTGCGCGACATTGCCGGAACGGGCGGGCTTGGCGCGGGGAGTGCTGTTGTTTTGTACCTTGGCAACAACGAGCAGGCGGCCTCGCGCTACAAGGGGCGCTATAGCGGGCTGACGCGCTGGCGGCGGGCGCTCAAGTCCTTGATGCCAGAAACGAACGGTGGCGGCGTGGTGCGCTGGGGGCGCGGCGGCCTGCACTTTGAGCCGGACCCGGCGGAAGCGGCCACGGCCAACACCGTGGAGGATTTTTTGTTCAACATGCGGCAGGTGCTGAAGGTGGTGCATCTTGCCGGAGGGCGCGCCGTCGTTGTTGTCCCTAGCGCCAACAAGCGCTTTCCCCACGGGGTGGGCCTGCCCAATGCCCCGTGGTTCAAGGCCGCGCACAGCACGGACCGCATATCGGACTTTATCCGCCAGTGGTACGACCCGGACGGCGGCGTTGTGGGCGGGCTGTATCGGGGGATTCTTGCCCTTGAGAAAGGACGCTATGGGTTGGCGCAGGAGTTTTGCGTGGAGGCGGCAAGGGCGGACGCGCCTGCCGTGCGCGCGGCGGCGGCAAACAACGCGGCAGTGGCCCTTGCCGGGCTTGGCCGCGTGGATGAAGCCCGGCGCACCCTGGAGCGCGCGGCGGTGGAGCATCCTCTCTACGCGCCCATTTATCTGGACAACGTGGCGCGCATTCTGCGCGTGCAGGGGCGGGATGGCGGCGCGGATGAGGCAGACCGGGCGGCCTTTCATGCGGATACGTCGCTGTACCGCGTCAAGGACGAGGGGCGCGAGGCACTGAAGTTGGCCGCACAGGAGAGCGGGGCGGCCATCGTGGATGTGGACGCGTTGGCTGGCGGCGGGGGCTTTGTGGACTATTGCCACCCCACGCCGGACCTGCACGGTCGCATTGCCGGCGCCGTTATGGAGGCGCTTTGCGACGACCTGCCACGGGCGGGCGGAGAGTGCGGGTATGAACGTTGGCTGGTCAGCCCGGACGCCTTTTCCGGGCGGTGCGGCTCCCTGCTGGACTACTACCAGATTGACCGGGGCGAGGCCGACCCCGAGGGCGTGTTCTGCACCTTTATGGAGACCTCGCGCGTGGACGTGCCGGAGGAGGACTTCTTGGCCGAGGCCATTATCGGCTTTACCCGCAGCGCCTTGGAGCATCCGCTGTTCGGGTTTGGCGAGGACCTTATGGCCATGCCGCCGCAGTATTGGTTCGAGATGTTGAGCTTTCCGGAGTTTCACACCTATCGCATCCTTGCCGTGTATTTGGACATGTTGGAGCGCGCAGGAGAGGGCGGCATGCTTGCAGAGTATCCGGGCTTTGACTTTTCTGCCGCGGCCTACCGGGACCTTGTGCTCATGAAGCGCAAGCGGCCGCTTCAGCGCCCGGTGTCCACCTCGCCGGCGTATGCGGCGCGGCTGGTGCAGAGTCTGCGCCGCTACCTGCGCGACAGGGCGCGGTTCGCCATTGACCCGGAGGCCCGCCGGCGCACCGTTATCTACTGGTACACGCGGGAATCGTTCCGCTACGGCACGCAGTCGCGCACTAGCATGCTGTTTGATGTGTGGAGCTATGAGCGCGCCATGGAGGCGCTTCTCGCCGCGTGCGCCATCTGGCGCGCGGCGGACGAGGGGGCGTTGTTTGAGGCCGGACGGCGGCAGGCGCGGCTGCTGGCGGAGCATGTGATCGGGCTGGTGGCCGCACTGGACGAGGGCACCCCGGCGCGGGATGTGGACGCCGTGTCCGCGCGGTTTTTGGCGGAGTTCGACGTTGGCCTTGGTCAACTGGTCTGCACGGCAAAGCGGGAGGCCTCATGAGCGTTCTTACCGGCCTCTTGTGGGCTTGCGGCGGCCTTGCGGGCGCGGAGGTTGCCGCGCGCGTCTGCTGGCGCACTCTTGTTCCGCGCCGCAAGCGTCTGTTCCTTGATTATCTGCTGACGGGCAAGGCGGCGCTCGCGTCCGCGCAGGACGTGGAGCTGTCGCGCCCTTCGCTCATGCGGTACCGGGGGCATCCGTTTACGGCGTTTGAGCCGGACCCGGACTTTGTGACGCCAGAGGGGCGGCGCTTGCACAATTCCAGTTCCTTCCGCGACGCGCACGAGTTTACGCCGGAGTATGTGGAGTCCTTTGACCTGCGCGTGTACCTCGCTGGCGGGAGCACCGTCTACGATACCTGTGTGGATGACGACACAGACACCTTTGCCGTGCTGCTGGAGGAGGAATTGGCCGCGCTGACGGGCCTGCGGGTGAAGGTCTTCAACGCCGGGGTGGGCAATTTTACCACCTTTCAATCCGCAGTGCGCCTTGCGGCGTGGGTGGATACTCTGCGTCCGCATGTGACGGTGGTGTATCAGGGCATCAACGACATTACGCCCTTTTTGTATACGGACGCCGCGCCGGAGGGCATCCGTCCGGACTATGCGCATTCCCTGCGGCCCCTGTGCACGGCGGAGGTGCGCGCCCGCCTGCCCCGGTGCGCGCGGTGGTCGCATTTGGCGCGCCTTGCCGCGTCGTTGGCGGTACCGGCGGAGGAGTTCAATATCCGCTTCCACACCCTTGGCGGCGGGCACAAGGTGCACCACATCGGCGGGGATACGGACTTTGCCGTGCGCCACATCGCCCGGCGCATCGATTATGACATCATCCGCAGCCATTTTGAGAACATCATCGCCCTGACGCGTTTTCGGCGCATCCCCACGGTGCTGATGACCGAGCGCCTTGCCGAAGGGGACGACTGGTATCGCCCGTTCCTTACGCGCATCAACGCCATTGTTCGGGAGCTGGAGCGCCACGAGGGGTGCTCCGTCCTCGACTTTGACCGCGACTTTCCAAACGATCCGGAATTCTTCGCCGACGCCATGCACTTTTCCAAAAGCGGGAACGCCTGCCGCGCGCGGTATGTGGGCAGGCATCTCGCGGAAACACTCGGCTACCTCAAGGAGGCCGCATCATGAAGAAACTGTGGACCATTCTCCGGCGCGTCGTGAATGCCGTGTTCCGGCGCAAGCGGCCCAAAGACGGCGACATCTACCCCCTGTACTGACATGGTGGACCTTGACCGTTTCCGTCAGGCGCTGGAGCTGAACATCGGCGTGTGCCAGCCGGACAATGCGCGGCTGTTGAGTCTGCTGTCGCAGATTGTCCCCTTGCGCATCTCGCGCTTTGCCAGTGGGCTGGAGCACAACGGCTGGGTGGTGCCCCGGCAGTGGAGCGTGGACGTGGCCGAAATACGCTGCGGTGGCCGCCTGCTGTTTGACGGCAGGGCGCATCCGCTGGCCGTGGCGGGCTACTCCTCGTCCTTTTGCGGCACGCTGTCCCGGCGTGAGTTGGACGCGCACGTCTTCTGCCGCAAGGACGTGCCGGACGCCTACGCCTTCCACTCCATGTACAACTACCGCCCATGGCAGGAGCACTGGGGATTTTGCGTGCCATGGACGGAGTACAGCGGCTGGCCCGAGGATGGCCAGTACGAGGTGCGCCTTGAGACGTCCTTTACCGACGGCGACATGCTGGTGGGGGACCTGCACCTCGCCGGGGAGCGGCCGGATACCGTGGTCTTCAACGCCCACACCTGCCATCCCTGTCAGGCCAATGATGACCTTGCGGGCGTGTTTGTGCTGTTGGAGCTGTTCTCCCGCCTGCGGGAGCGCTCCACGCGGTGGTCCTATCGTTTGGTGCTAGCGCCGGAGCACCTTGGCACGGTGTTCTATACAGCGACCTTGCCGCAAGAGGAGCTGGAGCTTATCCGCCTTGGCGTCTTTGCCGAGATGCTCGGCAGCAGCGGTCCCCTCGCGCTCCAGCGCAGTTTTTATGGCGACAGCCTTGTGGACCGTGTGGCGGCGCACATTCTGGCGGAAGTGGAGCCGGGGTTCACGGACGGCGCGTTCCGCACCATCGTCGGCAACGACGAAACCGTGTGGGAGGCTCCGGGCATTGAGGTGCCCATGATTTCCCTCTCCCGCTGGCCGTACCCCGAGTACCACACCAGCCACGACGACATGCGCATCATGCACCCCGGCAAGCTGGAGCAGGCCGTGGAGGTGCTGGAGGCCATGGTGGACGTGCTGGAGACCGACAGCGTGGTGCACCGGCGGTTCAACGGCCTGGTGGCGCTCTCCAACCCCCGCTATGACCTGTATGTGGAGCGCCCGGACCCCGTGGTGGAAAAGAACCTGACCGAGCGCGACATCCGCTTTGGGCAGATGCAGGACCGGCTCCCCCGCGCCTTTGACGGGGCACGCACCGTGTTCGACATCGCCGAGGCCTTTGGCGTCAGCTACACGCGCCTGCGCGAGTATCTGCAGCGCTTTGAGGACAAGGACCTTGTGGCCCTGACCCCGCCGGAGCATCTGCACCGGCGGCCACGGCCCCTTGGGCCATAGCCGGAGGAATCCATGACGCACCGAACAGCCGAGGACGCCGTCCGGGCCTGCTACAGCACGTGGAGTACGTCCTACTACGATGATTACTACGGCGAGGGCGCGGCCTATCCGCCCGTGCACCGGGACCTGCTCCGGCGCATCCTTGCCCCGCGCAAGGGCGGGACGCTCCTTGATGCGGGCTGCGGTCCGGCGTCCTTTTTGCGGGATGTGACGGACCTTGGCTTTGACCTCTACGGCTTTGACCTCACGCCGGAGATGGTTACCGCGGCGCGGCAGGTGCTGGGCGAGCGCGGCGTTCCGGCGGAGCGCATATGGCAGGGCAGTGTGCTGGACGAGGCGGCCTACAGCGCGCCCGGCGGCTGGCCGCAGACCTTTGACGCGGCGGTGTGCGTTGGCGTGCTGCCGCATATCCCGGAGGGTGAAGAGGGTACGGTCTTCGCCAATCTGCGCGGGGCGGTGCGGCCGGGTGGGCTGGCCGTGGTGGAGGCGCGTAACGAACTGTTTTCGCTCTTCACCCTCAACCGCTACAGCCGGGACTTTTTCATGGACCGCCTCATTGACCGCGGCGGCGTGCTGTCCCGCGCGCCAGGTGAGGAGCGCGGCGCGCTGGAGGGCGCCCTTGACGGTCTGGAGGCCATGTTCCGTACGGACCTGCCCCCGGTGCGCCGGGGCGAGGATGGTCAGCCGGGCTATGATGAGGTGCTCTCGCGCACGCACAACCCGCTGGAGCTTGCGCCGCGTTTTGCGCGGGCGGGGTTCGCGGACGTGCGGGTGATGTTCTACCACTTTCACTGCCTGCCGCCCATGCTGGGCGAGGCCGTGCCGCAGGCTTTTCGCGCCGCCAGCCTTGCGCTGGAGGAGAACCCGGAGGACTGGCGCGGGCACTTTATGGCCTCGGCCTTCATGCTGGTGGGGAGGCGGGAATGATTCGCGCTGACGGCTGGGGCACGTACTGCATCTGGGAGCACAGCGCTGTGGTGAAGGACCTCTACAGCCGCCGCTGTCTGCTGCAGTCCGAGGAAATGACCTGCCACAAGCAGGCGGCCAGTCTGTTGGCCCGTGTGGCGCGCCCCGGCGAAAGCGTGCTGGATGTGGGGTGCGGGGCTGGATACTTCTACCACAGCATCGCGCGGCGCGGGCTGGACCTGCGCTATACCGGCATAGATGCCGCGCCGTCCCTTGTGCGGCTGGGGCAGAGCATTCTGCCTGGGTACGGCCTGCCTACGCACGCGCTTCAGTGCCTGCGGCTGGAGGATGCCTGCGGCGAGGTGGACCATGTGGTGTGCCTGAACGTGCTGACCAACATCGACAACTACCACCGCCCGCTGGAGCGGATGCTGGGCATGGCGCGGCGGTCGGTCATTCTGCGCGAGTCCGCGTGGGACAGGCCCGCCCGGTACGAGTACGTGCGCGACGCCTACCTTGACCCCGGCGTGGACCTGAGTGTGCACGTCAATACCTATAACGCTCCGGAACTGATGGAGTTTATGCGCGTGCGCGGGTTCCACGTCTGTCAGGTGGTGGACGTGCGCACCGGCGGCGAACCGGAAGACGTCATCGGCTACCCTCATCATTGGACATTCTTTGTTGCCACACGTGATGACACCGAGGAGGCGGCATGAGCCGGATTTGCGGACTGATTTCTCCGGGCGATGCGGCCCGGCGGCACGACCTGCTGCGTATGATGCTGGAGCGCGTCGGCGCGCCCCCACACCGGCGCGAGCGGGTGCTCCATGGCGGCAGCGCCGCCCTTGGCTGGTCCGGCGTGGATGCGCCCCCCTGCGCGCAAAAGGCCGGAGTGCTGGTGGCGATGGATGGCGTGGTGCTGAACCGCGACGCCTTCGAGCCGCAGAAAAGTGACGCGGACCTGCTGCTGGATCTCTACCTGCGCTATGGGCTTACTGATGCGCTCTCGCGCTTGTGGGGCGATTTTGCCGTAGCGGTGCATGATGTGCCGCGTGGCACCCTGTGGCTTGGGCGCGACAGGCTGGGCGTGCGCCCGCTGTACTGGACGCGGCAGGGGCCGCTGGTGGCCTTTGCGTCGCGGCCCGGCGCGCTGTTTGGGTTGCCCGGTGTGTCGCGCAGGTTGCGCGGGCACCGCGTGGCGCGCCTTGCTGCGGCGCATTACCGGCTGTTTGACGACGCGCCGGAGGAGTCCCCCTACGCGGATATTGCCCAGCTTCCGGCGGCAACGGCGCTTAAGGTTACCGAGGCGGGCGAACGCGCCACGCGGTGGTGGAGCGTGGAGGACGCGCCGGAACTGACAGGGACACAGGACGAGCTTGCAGGGCGCTACCGCGACCTTATCTTTGACGCCGTGGACCGGCGCATGGCCGTTATGCCCGCGGTTGGGTTCACCCTGTCCGGCGGTATGGATTCCTCAACGGTGCTGGCGTCTGCGGCGCGGGGCGTGCGCGCCAAGCAGGTGGCGTTTTCCACTGTGTATGCGGACCGGACCTTTGATGAATCCGAAGACATCCGGCCCATGCTGGACCATGCCGTGTCGCGGTGGGAGCGCGTCCCCGTGGACGCGCCGGACGTGATGGCGCTGGTGCGCGATATGGTGCGCCTGCACGATGAACCCGTTGCCACGGCAACGTGGCTGTCCCACTGGTTGCTGGCCCGGCATGCGGCGGCGCAGGGGGTGCGCACGCTGTTTGGCGGCCTTGGCGGTGATGAGCTTAACGCCGGAGAGTACGAGTATTTCCCATACTACTTTGCGGAGCTTCGCCGGGCGGGGCGGCATGCGGACCTGGCGCGCGAGATTGCCGGATGGGTGGAGCACCATAACCATCCCATCTACACCAAGAGCACAGCGGTGGCCATGGCGCTGATGGATCGCCTGACGGACGCCCAGCGTCCCGGCATCTGCCTGCCGGACACTGACCGCATGACGCGTTACGCCGCCGCGCTGTCGCCGGATATGCGCCGCATGCTGGAGCGGCCCGCGCCACAGCCGGAGCATCCCTTTCCCTCGTGCCTCAAGAACAGAACGTGGCAGGATCTCACGCGAGAGACTATGCCCTGCTGCCTGCGCGCGGAGGACAGGCACTGCGCCGCCCTTGGCATGCAGGCGGCGCACCCCTTCCTTGACCACCGGCTGGTGGAGTTCATGTACCGGGTGCCGGATGGCATGAAGATTGAAAACGGCGTGACCAAGGTGCTGCTGCGCCGCGCCATGCATGGCACTCTGCCGGAGGCAACGCGCACCCGCGTGACCAAAACGGGCTGGAATGCACCGGCGCACGTATGGTTTGCCGGCGAAGGCGGCGACGAGCTTATGGATATGGTGCGTGGCCGCGCCTTCCGCGAGCGCGGCATCTATGACCCTGCGGAGGTGGAGCGCCTTGTTATGGAGCACAGGACCATTGTGGCCGAGGGCGCCCCGCGTGAGAACCATATGATGTTCCTGTGGCAAGTGGTGAACATGGAAATATGGCTGGACGGCTTGGATTCCCGCCGCGCGGGAGCCGATATGGCGCAGGCCGCGCCGGCAAGTGAGTAGATTTATGAAAGAGACTGTTCCGTCAATCTTTGCGCTGGAGACCGTGCTGGGGTGCAACCTGCGGTGCCGGGAGTGCGCCGTGGGCGCAGGCATTGTGGAGCGAAAGCACGGCATGCTGTCCTACGCGGACTATGTGCGCATTGCCGAGCGCATAGCGCCTTACTGCTCGTACCTCTACCTGCATCTGTGGGGCGAGCCGCTGTTGAATCCGGACATCATCCCTATGGTGCGCCACGCGTCCACCTACGCGCAGACCAATATCAGCACCAACGGCAATACCATGACAGCCCACGGCGCGCGGGAGCTGATTACCTCCGGCGTGACGGATGTCATCGTGTCCATCGACGGCGTGTCGCAGGAGGTCTACGGCACCTACCGCAGGCGCGGAGACGTGCAAAAGGCCCTCGACGCGCTGGAGATGCTCCAGCGATTCAATCAGGCGCTGGGGGCGGGGGTGAACATTTGCCCGCAGTTCATCGTCTTTGCGCACAATGCCCACGAGATGGCGGACTTTGACGCCTTTTGCCGGGGCATTGGCCTGTCGCCTATGTTCAAGGCCCCGTATATCCGCAACGGCTCCGGACTCCGGCCCTCGGGCATTGCGGCCTTTGAGCGCACCTTTGCGGAGACGCCGGAAGGCCGCAAAAAGGCCATGCGCGCCTGCCAAAATCCGCGCGATGTGATGACCATCCTCCTCGACGGTTCCGTTGTGGCGTGCTGCTACGACCACAACGGCCTTACCCATTTTGGCAACATTTTTGAGTCGGACGTGCTGGACATATGGAACAGCCCACACTGCCGGGATTTCCGTCAGCGCATTGCCAGCGGTAACGCGCCGGAGTTCTGCATGGACCAGTGTCTTATGTATTGATGCGCCGCAGGCGCGCGGCACGGAACCGCTTTTGCATGGAATAGCCTGATACCGCGCAGTCCGCGCAAACAAAGGACGAAACCATGTTTGAAATGCCCTACAAACGCCTCCCCCACACAGTGACGATGGAAGACCCGTCGGAAGGCGTGCTCATTGCCAACGGCTTGTTTTTGCGGGGAAAATTCCGCGAAGCCTTTGACGTGTTTGAGCAGACGCTGGACGAGTGGCCGGAGATGCATGTCGAAATTTTGGCGGCCTGCTACGACCACTATGAATCCCTGACGGACCGAAGCCGCTACGCCCTCTATCAGTCGCGGCATTTCGATTTTCCCATCTGGGATGGCGACAGTGTTTTGGACATCGGCAGTGGGCATATTCCCTTCCCCAAAGCCACGCATCTGGCGGACATCAGCCTCTCCGACGGCGAAGTGGGGCGCGCGGGCAAGGCCTTTAAGCGCCGCGACGGTTTGCCTGTGTTTGAGTGCCCGGTGGAGGATACGCCCTTTGAGGACAACAGCTTTGACTTTGCCTACTGCTCGCATGTGTTGGAGCACTCCACGGACCCGGAAAAGGCCTGCCGCGAATTGATGCGCGTCGCCCGGCGCGGCTACATCGAAACCCCGGCCCGCGCCAAGGACTGCTTCCTCAACATGGCGCGCGTGTCACACCATTTATGGGCGGTGGAGCACATCCATGGCACCCTCGTTTTCTCCGAGTACACGAAGGACGACAAAAAGGGCCTTATGTCCGACGTGCTCATGGACATGACCGCCCACCCCGAATCCCCGCGCGAAAAGGCCTTTGCCGCCCTCATCTACCTGCGCGCGCCGCAGGTGAACACCATGTTCATGTGGGAGGATTCCTTCAAGGTGGAGGTGCGAAGCGCCAACGATATTTTTGTGGCGGTGAAGGAGTCCGTTGCCCCGCTGCGCCGTGCGGTGGAGCAGGGAGTGCCGACGCAGAATCCCTCGCGCCTGCCGGGGTGTGTCCTGCTGTCGGATACCGCCGCGCCGGGCGTCCGGCAGGAGGGCGGAGGGCGCGAAAAGCTGCGCCTTGTGCAGGTGCATACCTTCTACCCGGCGTATCTGGAGTGGTTTTATGGCCGGTATCCCAAGCTGGCGCAGGCCAGCTACGAGGCACAGGTCCGCGCTTTGGTGGACGACGGCTTCAGCGGCATCCACATGCTGGCCCCGCATCTGAAGGACTACGACTACGACAGCCACCTCATCATCGCCAACAATCCCAATACGCAGGCCGCGTGGCTGAGTGAGCGGGGCTACCCTCTGCCCAAGGGCGACTGGGTGCGCCATATCGCCATGATGCAGCTTGAGGAGTTGCACCCGGATGTTGTGTATCTGACCGAGCCGATTACCTTTGACGGTTCTTTTCTGCACATGCTGTCCTTTACGCCGCGGTTGACCCTTGGCTGGCGCGCGGCGGACATCCCGCAGGGGACGGACTGGCGCGGCTTTGACGTGATGCTGTCCAGCCTTGCCGCCCTGCGGCAGGAGGCCGAACGCATCGGCGCGCGCGAGGGTGTGGACTTTTCGCCGGGTGTTCCGGAATTTTTGATGCCGCAAGCCGTGCCGGACGAGCAGCGTTCGGACATTGTATTTTGCGGGCAGTGGACGCGCGGCCAGCACGAGCGCCGCAACGCCATGCTCCAGACCGTAGCCCGTGCGGCGTCGGCCAAGGGCTATTCCTGCGATATGCACCTGAGCGGCGAGGTGCACACCCTGACGCCGGAGGTCGCCACCTACGCCCGTCCGGCCCTGTATGGCCGTGCCATGCACGAGGCCCTTGCGCGCGGACGCATCGCCTTTGACGGGCGCGGCAGAATTGGCACCCCAAGCGGCGGAGCCATGAAGGACCTTGCCGGACGCGAGAGCGCGAACATGCGCATCTTTGAAGCCACAGGGAGCGGGGCATTCCTGCTCACGGAGCATTACGACAATCTGTCCAAGTACTTTGACATTGGGCGCGAGATTGAAACCTTCCGCGATGACAAGGAAATGGTCGAGAAGCTGGGCTACTACCTTGCCCACCCCGAAGAGCGCGAGGAAATCGCCCAGCGCGGGCGCGAGCGGTGCCGCAGTGAGCACTCTATGGCGCAAAAGGCCAAGCTGTTCGACACCATTGTGCGCGAGCGGTTGGCGCGGCAGACGCAGCAGCCTGCCGAAGCGGCGTGCGCTGAGGAGTGCGCCACCAAACCTACAGGATAAGCATCATGTTGCAGCGAATAGAACAGTCCTTCGAGACCGTCCGGCGCATCCTTGCCGGGGTGGACCGAAACAGCCCGCAGGGCGCGTCCATTGTGGAAAGCAGCGTCCGCCCCTTTCTTGTGGACCTTGCCGCCATGACGGAGCAGCTCCTCCAGAGCGGCCAGTACGGCGACGCTCTGCGCCTGACCAGCCTTGCCAAGACGCTTCGCGTTCCCGTGGCGGGGATGGACCTGTTGCGGGCGCAAGCCTTCATCGGCTTGCAGGACCCGCCATCCGCCGTGGAGGCCCTGAAGGAGGAACTGCGGTACACCCCGGACAGCGCCCCCGCGCGTGAGATGCTGGAGAAGCTCAAGGAGCTTGGCTTTGGCACTGTGGCCGGGCGGTACGGCGAGGAATTCGCGGAACTCCTCGCGCAGATTAAGCCGTACACCATGGTTCCGGAGGCGCGGCTGCATTCGCTGTTTCGCCTTGCGCGGCGGGTGTGCACCACGGACGTTCCCGGCAATTTTGTGGAGTGCGGCGTGGCCGCTGGCGGCTCCAGCGCGCTGTTGGCCGCTGTGGTGCGCCGCTACAGCACGCGCGAGCGCCATGTGTATTCCTTCGACACCTTTGAAGGCATGCCCGAGCCCACGGCGGAGGACGTGCACGGCGATGTCCATGCCGAGGAGACGGGCTGGGGCACGGGCACCTGCGCCGCGCCGGAGGAGAGCCTGCTTGCCATCTGCTCGGAGCTTGGCGTGGCGGACATCGTGCGCCCGGTAAAGGGCCTGTTTGGTGAAACACTCCCGGCCGCGCGGGCTGAGGTGGGCGAAGTCGCCTTCCTGCACATGGACGGCGACTGGTACGAATCCACGCGCGACATCTTGCAGAACCTCTACGACGCCCTGCATCCACAGGCCCTTGTTCAGGCCGACGACTATGGCTTTTGGCGGGGGTGCCGCAAGGCCATGGAGGAATTTCAGGCCGAGCGCGGCATTCGTTTTTCGCTGCGGCCCATCGACAACGACGGCGTCTGGTTCGACCGCGCCCGCGTGACGGCGGCGGAGGAGGCCTGATGCGCGTCCTGCATCTGTGCATGCAGCACTATGGCGGGGCCGGAACAGCGGCGTATCGTCTGCACGCCGGCCTTGTGGCGCAGGGCGTGGACAGCCGCATGTGCGTGCTGAACCGTCAGGGCGATGATGCCGCCATTTCAGTGGCGACTCGCGAAGGCGAGCCCGTGCACGCCGTCACCGGTGCGGATGGAGTGGTGACGCACATTTCGCAGGCGTGGGTGGATGCGGGCAGGCGCTGGCAGGCCCTGCTGGCGGACTACCCGGAGCGTCCCGGCAATCTGGAAATATTCACGGACACGGCGTCCACGCTGGATGTGGACGATATTCCCGGCATCCATGAGGCCGATGTGGTGCATCTGCATTGGGTGGCGGGAATGATTGATTTTTCCCGCCCACTGGGGGCACTCTTAGCGCGTCCCGTGGTGTGGACCCTGCACGATATGAATCCCTTCACCGGCGGCTGTCATTATTCTGCCGGGTGTGAGCGCTGGGCTGAGGGGTGCGGCATGTGCCCCGCCCTTGGTTCCACGCGGCGTGATGACATATCGCACGCGGCGTGGCGGACGCGGCATGCGGCCTACGGCGCGCTGCGGCCCGAGGTGGTCACCCCCAGCCGTTGGCTTGGCGGGTTGGCCTCGCGCAGTCCGCTGTTTTCCGGGCGGCGTGTACGGGTCATCCCCAACGGGTTGGATACTGAGGTCTTTCGGCCATGGCCCACGCCAGCAATCCGTGAAGGTCTTGGCGTGCCGCAGGACGCCTTTGTTGTGCTGTTTGGCGCGGCCAGTGTGGCGAACCACCGGAAGGGCTTTCGGCAGTTGGTGCGCGCCCTTGAGGAACTCCAAAGCCTTGGCCGCGTGCCAAACGCCGTGCTTGGTGTGTTTGGGCAGTGGGGCGGCGCTGCGCCGCGTCTTCCCTTCCCGGTGATGGAGTTTGGCTACGTGCATGACGAGCGAACCCTCGCCGCGCTGTATTCCATGGCGGACATGGTGCTCATCCCCTCGCTGGAGGACAACTTGCCGAGCGTGGTGCTGGAGGCCCTCGCCTGCGGAACGCCTGTCGGGGCTTTTGATGTGGGCGGTATGCCGGACATGGTTGACCACCGCGCTACAGGCTGGCTCGCCCGGCCTTATGATGCGCGCGACCTTGCCTCCGGCATAGTGTGGGCCAACGCTATGAAGGAGCGGGACCCGGCCCTTGGCGTCCGGTGCCGGACCACGGTGCTGGAGCGTTTTTCACTGACCGGGCAGGTGCAGGCCTACCGCGACCTGTACACCCGGTTGACGCAGGCCACCGCGCCGCGCGCGTATTCGGTGTAAATGGACAACATCTTCCACCTAAGAGACTCAAGGCAACAATGCGAATTTGTATAGTAAACAATACCTATCTGGCGGACGCGTTTTCCGCCATGGGGCATGATGTGCTTGGCCTGCGCGTGCAGCCGGGAATCCAGAACATTGCCGCCCTGCTTGCGGAGCATGATTTTCAGCCGGAATTGTTTGTGGAGGTGGAGGTCCTTGGTGCCCGCCCTGTCTTGAATGGACTGGACGAAATAGCGTGCACCAAGCTCTTTTGGTCTGTGGACACGCACCTGAACGCGTGGTGGCATGCGGATTATGGGCGGCTGTTTGATGCGGTGCTGACCACCCAGCAGCACTGGGTGCAGCGCCTGGAGGCCTGCGGCTTGCCGCGTGTGTACTGGCTGCCGTGGTTCGGCGTGCGCCGCCCCTACCGCCCGTGGCAGGAGCGCCGCCACACCTTTGGCTTCATTGGCCGCCTGTCCGGCTACCGCCCCGTGCGGCGCAGGCTGGTGGACTATATGACCACGCACCACGGCATGGCCTTCTACGAAAATATTCCCTACGCCGAACTGCATGATACATACGCTAGAGTCTGCGTCATTCCCAACGAGTCCATCCTCGCGGAGGTGAACTTCCGGCTGTTTGAGGGGGCGAGCGTGGGCAGCCTTGTGCTGAACCAGCGCGGGGGCACCGACATTGCCGGGCTGTTTGAGCCGGGTAAGGAAGTGCTGGAGTATGGCGATGTGCTGGAGCTTGAGGAGCACGTGCGCTACGTGAAGCGTCACCCCGAAGTGGCGGAGGCCATGGCCCACGCCGCGTGGGAGCGCGTGCAGCGCGAGCACCTTGTAGAGCACCGCGCGCAGCGGATTATGGAGTATGCGGCTCAGTGCGGGCAAAACGGCGTGACTGGAGAGGACGCCGCGTGGCATATGGCGTCCACACTGTCCATGCTGTGGGAGGCTGAATACCTGCGCGGCAACGGCGAGCGCATTTTGCAACTGGCTAAGGGCTTCGAGGATGAGCAGATGGTGGCGCGGACCCTGCGCCTTGAATGGTCTCTGGAAAAGCGCGAGGACCTGCGCGAACTGTGCGCGTGGCTCATGGACTCCGGCGACTATCACCAAAGCTTTGTGGTGAACTTTGCCGGGAGCATGTGCGCGTTGGCTCTTGGGGAACTTGGGCTTGCCAAGGGTTTTTGGTATCGGCAGGTCACTGACGGTGGCGCGTCGTTCCTGAAGGCGGAGACGCCGTGCGATGTATACATGGCGTGGGCGCGGGAGTGCCGCAAGCGTGGGCTGTTGTTTCGGCCGGGATTGCGCTTTGTGCCGGGGCAGAGTTTACCTGAGGCCGCTGTGGAGTGCTGTCTTGCCGCCTCGGCCTGCGCGCCGGAGGATACGCGGGTGATGAAGCAGTTGGTAAGCTTGTGTGGCGCGCTGGAAGGCGCGGGCGAGCACCACCTTGGCTTTGCCTCGGCGCTGTCCCTGCGCGAGCCGGACAACTGGCGGCTGGGCGTGGACCTTGCGCGGGTGAATTTTGAGGTGATGCGCTATGAATCGGGCGTGGAGGAACTGCGCCTTGCCCATGAAAGCGCCGTGAAGCACCAGCGCGAGGAATCGTTTTTTAAGATGCTTATGCGCCGTGACCCGTCGGGGCGGACACTCCGTCTTGTCCGTGAAGGGGTTCGGGCGTCTGTGGGTTCGGACGCGCCGTAAGGTAGACGCCCTCGGCGATCCATTTGTCATGATAGGCCGCCCAGCTATCCCCTGATTCCCGCCCGATGTCGTGGTGGACGCAGATGGAGTAGGGCAGGGGATAGTCGGCGCGCAGGCTTTGCCCAAACGCCCGCAGACGCAGCTTTTCCAGCCCCAGCGCGGTGATGTGCACGTCAAAGTGCTGCGTCTGGCGCGGCAGGGGCGGCAAGGCCCGCAGGCGGGCGTTGTTGGCAAGCTGCTCTTCGCGCAGGGCCGTACAGTTGTTGGCGGCATGCTGGCGGTACCAGTAGAGCTTTTCCGGAATGAAGGCCGTCTTTTCCACCCCCGCCCGTTCGATAAGGGCAAAGTACAGCGCCAAGTCTCCCGCCGCGCGCACGGGCAGGCCGCTGTCGTCACACAGGACCGACCGGTCCAACCCATCGAGAAGATATCCCTTGAAGGTCCGTAGCTGGGACAGGCACCATAGCTGTTGCCGTACCGGAATGCCCGGTATCAGCGGCGCGCCCGTGGAGCCTTCAGTCCCCTGAATATCCATGTCCGTCCAGACTACATCATAGCCTAGGGCGTGCGTTTGCATCACCCGCGCAAGGGCGCCGGGCAGGAGCATGTCGTCCCCATCGAGAATGGCGACAACATCGCGCGGGCCGGGCGCGGCGGCGTCAATGGCGCTGAGGGTGTTGCCCATCAGGCCAAGACGGGTGCGCTGGCGCAGAAAGGTGATGCGTGGGTCGCTCAGGTAGTCCCGCGCGGCGTTGACGGTGTCGTCCGTGGACGCATCGTCGGCGACGGTGGCGGACCAGTCGTCCCGCTCCTGCGAGACGAGGGAGGCAAGGCACTGGGCAAGCCACTGGCCGCAGTTGCGGCAGGGGATGATGATGTGCAGGTGCCGGGGAGCAAGGGCGCTGTTGATGGGCATGGCGGTTCCTCACGAAAGGGTGGCGTACACGCTGCTGAGGCGGGCGACGACTTTGCGGTCGCTCCAATGGTCTTCCATAAACGCGCGGCTGGCGCGGCCTACGGCGTCGCGGCGGTCGCAGTCGCAGGCAAGGTCCGTGATGGCGCGGGCGAGTTCGTCCCGCCCATGGGCCACAATCCACGGCAGGTCCTGCGTTTCGGCAAAGTCCTGCATATGTCCTGTGCACCAGTCATCCAGCCCCGCCACCGTGGGCACGCCCTGACTCAGCCCCTCAAGGCTGCTCATGCCGTAATAGCCTTGCATGTGGTCAAACTGCATGTGGCACTGGCGCTTGCGGCGCAGGCATTCCTTGTGCGGGATGTCGTCCATTAGCTCCAGATGCGGGCGGGAGCCGTTCAGGCTGGTCAGCACGTGGAGCAGGTCGTCCGTATTTTTGAGGTCCTTGCGCGTTGGGGAATGGGCAAGGCGGACGGGCGCGGCCTCGCGCTGGTCAAGGGGCATGTAGAGCGGGTCGTCCTGCGGCACGAGGTTGGGCTGCCATGTGGCTTCCGGAAGCAGGCGCAGAAGGTCCGGCGTGCTGACAAGGAGGTTGGAGCGGCCAAGGGCGGCGTACTTGTCCCGGAAGTGCTGGGGATTGCCGCGAAAGGCTGGGTGTCCATGGTGATGGTGCACGATGGCCTTGCCGCGCATGTAGTCGGCGGGGACAAAAGGCCCAAGGCGCAGGTGCTCGTCCGCCGTCATATGAAAGTGAAAGACGTCTGCGTGTTCCAGTTCGTCGCGCAGGGCGTCCAGCCCGGCGGCGTCGAGGCTTGGCACATGCAGGTCCGCGTCCCACGCGTGGCTGTAGCGCGTTTCCAGCGTGACCACGCGGCAAAAGTGCTCCGTGTGCTGGTTCAGGGCATTGGCAAAGCCGATGGCGGTGCCCGCCGGGTCGTTGATGGCAATCATCAGTATGCGCATGGCGTTGTCCTATCGGCCCACGGCGTGCTGCGCGGTTTCCATATCCTCCCAGCACAGTTGGGCGTCCGCCGGAATATCGCGCAGAAGGCTTTGTCCGAGTACGGCGTCCCAGTGGATGGGGGAGAGGCCCGTTCCTGGGCACTTGGCGGCGATGTCGGCCTCGGTGATGCGCTGCCCGGCGCGCAGGGGGCGTGCGGCGACGATGCTTTTGCGCAGTTTGGCCGCGCACTGTTGCTCCGCCGGGAATACACGCTTGGTGGTGGTGCGCAGGGCGGCCTGCGTGTCGCGGACCATGGCCGAAAGCTGGGCGAACTCCGCCGGGTCGAGGGAGGCCTTGTGGTCCGTGCCGCGCATGGTTTTATCCAGCGTAAAGTGCCGCTCCACAATGCAGGCCCCGAGGGCCACGGCGGCAAGGGTGGGCGCAAGGCCGGACTCGTGCCCGGAATAGCCTACGGGCAGGCCGTAGCGTGAGCGCAGTTGCGCCATGACGGGCACGCCTGTGTCCTCGGGGGCGCAGGGGTAGCTGCTGTTGCAGTGCAGCAGCGCCACCGGGGCGGTGCCAGCCGTAAGGGCGCGCACCGCGGCGTCAATGTCCGCAAGATCGCTCATTCCCGTGGAGAGGATGACCGGGCGACCCACCGCGCTGAGGCGGCGCAGCATGGGGATGGTGGTCAGGTCCGCCGAGGCGACCTTGAACAGCTCCACATCCATGCCGATGAGACCCTCTAGGCTTGGCATGTCCCACGCAGAGGCGAAAAAGACCATGCCCAGCGCTTCGGCCTCGGCCTTAAGCTCGGCCAGTTGGGGCAGGGTGAGTTCCAGCGCTTCGCGGTGTTCGCCGTAGGTGGGACCAAAGCTGTTGGCCCCGGTGTAGGGCGCGCACAGCCCGGCCTGCGTGAACAGTGCGGCGTTGTCGCGCTTTTGGAACTTGACGGCGTCCGCGCCGGCGCGGGCGGCCTCGTGCACCATCTGGCGGGCGATGTCCATGCTGCCTTGATGGTTGTTGCCGACCTCGGCGATGAGAAAGCAGGGCTGGCCGGGGCCGATGCGTCGCCCGGAGGCAAGCTGTATGGGGGGATGCGGGGTCATAGTTTCACCACGGGGATGTTTCTGGATTCAGCGAGGGGCTGAATATGTTGAAAGATGTCGTCCGCCTGTCCAAAGGATGTAATGACGATGGCGTCGCAGGTGAGCGTTTCAAGGACATGGGGCGGAAATATGGTATGCCCGGCTAGCTGCTGGCTGTGTTTGTCCGGGTCATTGTCCAGCAGGGCGAGGACGGTGCAGTCCATGTGCCGCAGGGCGGAGAGGGCAATCTCGCAGGTTTCTGACGCGCCAAAGAGCACCAGCCGTTTTTGGCCGCGCTCCTCCAGCACTTGGAGTTTGCGCCGGACGAGGGATTTGACGGCGGTGTAGCTGCGGACCACCTCCGCGCAGTAGGCGGAGAAGAGGTCGCGGCGCAGGCGCTCGCCCGCGTCGGTCAGGAGGTATTCATACTTGCGGGCGTTGACGGGGCGGGCCTCAACGCAGTTTTTGCCGCGCAGGTCCTTGAGGTAGCTGTTGACCATGGCACCGGACATACCGGTGCGCTCCCCAAGCCCGGACTGGCTGAGGTGCGGCGTTTCCGCAAGCGCCTCAAGGATGGCGAGGGTGCGGTACTCCGTGCTTGGACGGACAAATTGTCCTGAAAGGTGCAGCATGGTCACTCCGCGTTGGGCGTTAAACATTCACCTACTGAATATTTGTATGCAATGGTGGGGCCAATGTCAAAGCCGCGAGCAAATCCGGGGACTGGGAAAAAGGCTGGGGAAAAGTGTCGGAATTTTGGCGCAGACTTTGCCGGGTAAGGTTTCGTGCCGGGTGTGACGGGGCGAAGAAGGCGGGTCGCGCCATGGTGCGACCCGTTGCCTTCGTTTGCGAAGGCCGGGCGAAATATTCGTTGACTGAATGATGAGCGCAGGCGGCTCACGGCTCACGGCTCACGGCTCACGGCTCACGGCTCACGGCGGACGCAGGCCGCAGGGCGTAAAAAAGGGCGCGGTCGTCACGACGGCGCCCCTATGGTCGGGTGTGGTTGCGTGCTGGCTATTTGTCCTGCTTGGCGGCTTCCTTGCGCATCTTCTTTTTGGCGAAGGTGTGCATTTTTTTGGCCTCGGAAAAGTCGGGCGACAGCTTCACTGCCATGGCGGCAACGCGCGCGACCTTGTCCCACTTCTCCCAGTCGATGTACAGGCGGCCGATGTTGAAATACAGCCCCGGATCGTCTTTGGCGAGTTTCAGCGCCTTGACGTAGTACTTCTCGGCCATGTCAAAGCGGTTCATCTTGCGCAGAACCATACCCACGCGGTTGTACAGATGGGCGGACTCCGGAAATTCCTTCAGCGCCTGCGTCAGGTATTCCAACGCGTCCTCGTGGCGCTCGGCCTTGAGGAGCAGTTCGGCAATCTGCGTCTTCAGGTCCGTATCGTCGGAAAATTGCAGAACCAGCTTGTCAAAGACGAACTTGGCGTCCTTGAACTTTTTGCGTCCCAGCAGTTCCTTACCACGGGCAAGGCCCTTGACCTTTTGCTCCTCAATGGCGGCCAGCAGCTGCTTGGCCTCGTCCACGGCGCTGCCCTGAAGGTCTTCGAGCAGTTCGCGCAGGGTGCCCATGAGCTGCTTTTCCTGCCCCGCGTTGTATTCCAAAACCATGGGGCAGACTTTTTTGAATTCGGCGTCGTTGTTGAGGGTGTACAGCGCTTGTTCCACGCTGGTGCCGAATTCTTTCTTCTCGTGCGCCATGAGCGGCGTGCGCAGGATAATGCCGATGGCGTCGTGCAGGCTGACAATGGCCGGAAGGAGCTTCTTCTGCTTAAGATAGCGTTGAATGCCGGAAAGTTGCGATCGTGCTTTGATGAGCTCGGTGGACATGCCGTTTCCTTGTCTGAGTGTCGGATGTCTTTCAGATGTAGGGGAAAAATGGGCCGGATGCAAAGCGAGTTTCAGCGTTCACACGCGATTTTGTGGCGGCGGAGGGAGAAGGTGCTGCCAGTATTGGCAGTTCCGTCAAAAGTGCTTGATGACGGGCCTTTTTTCCGCGCCGCGGGCAAATCGCGTGTGAACGCTGGGGCTTACGTTGTTACACTCCGGCGTGGGTGCGAACGAGTTCGCGGAAACGGGGGAAGAAGTACTGGCTGTCGTGCGGACCGGGCCCGGCTTCCGGGTGGTGCTGGATGGCCAGAATGGGCTTCGTGGTGTGGCGGAAGCCCTCCAGAGTGTTGTCGTTGAGGTTGATGTGCGTCACCTCAATGTCCTCAACCCCTTCCATATCCACACAGAAGCCGTGGTTCTGGGAGGAAATCTCAATGCGGCCGGTGGTGAGGTCCTTTACCGGGTGGTTCACGCCGTGGTGGCCGAATTTCAGCTTGTAGGTCGTGCCGCCGAGGGCCTGACCAAGAATCTGGTGCCCAAGGCAGATGCCCGCAAGGGGGTAGTTGTTTGCCAGCGTGGTGACGGTGCCGATAACGTCGCCGAGGGTGGCCGGGTCGCCGGGACCGTTGGACAGGAACACGGCGTGGGGCTTCACGGCGTCCACCTGCTGGGCTGTAAAGTGCGGGGGCACAACAAGCAGGTCCAGCCCCTGTGCGGCCAGAAGGCGCAGGATGTTCCACTTCACGCCAAAGTCGTACACCACAACCTTGGGGCCGTTTCCGGGCCAGTCGTAGGTGCCGTCGGCGGCGATGGAGACGGTGCGCGGGGCGCCGTCCACCCATGTGTACGGCTCCTTGGGCGCGACGCGCTCGGCAAGGTTTTGGCCGTCCATGGAGGGCAGGCCCTTGGCGCGTTCCACCAGCTCCTCGGGGGTGACGTCGTCCGTGCTGATGATGGCGCGCTGCGCGCCGTGCAGGCGGATGTGGCGGGTCAGGGCGCGGGTGTCGATGCCCTCAATGCCCATGACGCCGTGCTCCTTCAGGTAGTCCGGCAGGGACATCTTGGAGCGCCAGTTGCTGGGGACCTTGCAGCATTCCTTAACGATGAAGGCCTCGACCCAGACGCGCGAGGATTCGACGTCTTCCAGATTGACGCCGTAGTTCCCAACAAGGGGATACGTCATGCAGACCATCTGTCCGGCGTAGGAGGGGTCCGTGAGGACTTCCTGATAGCCGGTCATTCCAGTGTTGAAGATGGCCTCGCCGCCAGCATTCCCGGCGCCGGTGAAGGAGCGGCCCTCAAACCAGGTGCCGTCTTCCAGGGCTAAAATGGCTTTCATCAGTTGTTCTCCGATAACGCGTTGATGACTTTTTCGATGTCCTCGGGACGGTCCACGCCGTGCGTGCGAAATTGCGTGGGCACGACGTAGATGGGGATATCATTCTCAAGCAGGCGTAGTTGTTCCAGCTTTTCCTGCCGTTCCAGCTCGCTTTGACCAAGGGCCACAAAGCGGCGCAGGGTGCGCATGCGGAAGGCGTACAGGCCAATGTGACCCCAGTAGTTCCCCTCGCCGCCGTCGCGCAGGTGAGGGATGGGGGCACGGGAAAAATACAGCGCAGAGCCACTTCTGGTCCATACGACCTTGACTTGGTCCGGGCTGGCGGCTTCCTCGGCGGTAATCTTGGTGGCAAGGGTGGCCACGCGGATGTTCGGGTCCGCAAAAGGCTCCATCAGCTCGGTCAGCATGGCTGGCTCAAGCAGAGGTTCGTCGCCTTGAATGTTCACCACCACGGCGTCGTCCGGGACGGAGAGGGCCTCTGCCGCCTCCAGCACGCGGTCTGTGCCGCTGGTATGCTCCGTGCCCGTCATAACCACGGGCACGTTGAACTTGCAGGCTTCGGTATAGATGCGGGAATCGTCCGTGGCGAGGACGACTTTGCCGAAAAGGGGGCATTGAATGGCGCGTTGGTACACGTGCCAGAACATGGGGCGGCCCAGAATGTCCGCCAAAGGCTTGCCCTCGAAGCGGGACGAGGCGTACCGCGCGGGGATGATGCCGTAACAGGGAGGAAGCTGTGGCATTACAGATACCTGGTGATGCAGTCCACCGCCGACCGCGTGCCGCCCTGCCGCGCGCCGATGTATTCTGCGGCGCGGCGCTGCACGGAGTCCTGCGGTTTGGGACGGTTCAGGTTCTTGATAAGTGTGGCCGCAAGGGTGCGGGCGTCCGGGACCTCGGTGACGAGGCCACTGTCCACAATGTCGCGGCCGATCCAGTCAAAGTTCTTCCAGTGCGGGCCGATGACGGGCGAAACCCCGTGGGTGAGCGGCTCAAGGAAGTTCTGACCTCCCAGCGGGCGCAGGCTGCCGCCCACAAAGACGGCGCGCGCAAACCCGTAGGCCGCGCCCAGCTCACCGAAGGTGTCCCACAGGATGGGCGTCCCCGGAGGCGGTGCTTCGGAAAGTTGCGAGCGCAGGACAACGGGCAACCCGGCTTCATACAGGGCTTTCGCCCAAAAGTCGAGCCTATGCATGTGCCGGGGAAAAACAGCCAGATTTGTCTTGGGCCGCGCCTCGTGCACCAGCGTTATGGCCTCCAGCACCTCGGCTTCCTCTTCCTGCCGGATGGAGCCGAAAACCGCCGTGGAGGTTTTGCCGCCAAGGATGCGCGCTACGGGTGTGTCCTTGTGCGCCTGCTGGGGCGTGGTGGGGCAGCGGTCGAATTTGATGTTGTTCATGCCGCCGACGCGGTCCTCGCCAAAGACAAGGGAGAAGCGCTGGCGCGCCGCGCCGTTGATGGCAAGGATGCACTCTGGGGCGATGTCGCGCAGCAGGTCCTGCACGGCAAGGTAGCCGGGAAGGCTGCTGGCGCTCATGCGGCCGTTGACCACCAGCACCGGGATGTCGTGCCGCTTTGCGGCGGCGAGCATGCCGGGCCAGAGTTCGGTTTCCAGCGAAACGATGACGCGGGGGCTGAAGCGCTGCATGGCCGTGTTCATGAGCATAGGCATGTCCAGCGGAAAGTACGCCAGCCGCGTTGCCAGCAGGTTGTTCTTTTCGGCTTCGTCCGCGGCCTGCTGGAGGATGTCCATGCCCTGACTGGTGCCGGTGGTAATCAGCACGCGCAGGGGCTTGTCGTCCGGCAGGGCCAGCAGAATCTCACGCGCAAGGTATGCCTCGCCAGCAGATGCCGCCTGCATCCAGATGTCCACAGGGCCTTCGGGACCGGAGAGGAGTATGCGTTCCTGCCAGCCCTGACGCATGCGTCTCGACAGGGCAAGGGCCGGAAGGGCAAGGGGCCAGGCAGCACTGTAGAGGCCGAGTGCGGCTCGGGTTTTCATGGTGAGTGTCATAGGCTCTCTAGGCTAGCGGGACAGACCGAGGTCGATGAGTCTGGCGATGAGGTCGTCGAAGGAGTATCCGGCCTCGGCGGCGGCCTGCGGCACAAGGCTGGTGGCCGTCATTCCCGGCAGGGTGTTCATTTCAAGCAGGTAGGCGGCGTCGTCCGTAACGATGAAGTCGCCGCGGCTGTAGCCGTACAGGCCAAGGGCCTTATGCGCGGCGAGGGTGGCCTTGCGGATAGGCTCCGCCACGCTCTCGTCGATGGGCGCGGGGCAGATTTCCTGCGCAACGCCGGGCTTGTATTTGTTTTCGTAGTCAAAGAACGCCGCGCTTTCGTTGGGCTGAATCATAATCAGGGGCAGGGCCTCGTCGCCAAGGATGGCGCAGGTGACTTCCTTGCCCTTCATGAGGGGTTCCAGCAGCGCTTCCTGCCCAAGGTCGGCAATGGTGGCGAGAGCCGGGGCAAGGTCGGTGTGGTCGGTGACCATGCTCATGCCAAGGCTAGAGCCGCCAAGGTTGGGCTTGGCGAACAGCGGCAGGCCGATGCGTGGCGTCCAGTCGGCGCCGGGCTTGTCGGTGACCAGCTCCCAGTCCGGCGTCAGGATGCCATGCTCACGGAAGACGCCTTTGGCCGCTGCCTTATGCAGGGCCAGAAAGGACGCCGCGGGGCCGGAGCCTTGGTAGGGGCAGCCGATGGTATCCAAAATGGCCTGAACAAGGCCGTCTTCGCCGGGAGCGCCATGCAGGTTGATGAACGCAAAATCGTGGGCGCGGGCGGTGGAGATGAGGGAGTCGAAGGACGCGGAAAGATCGAAGAACGTGACGTCATGACCAAGGCGGAGCAGGGATTCCTGCACGGCCTTGGCACCGCTGAGGGAGACGGCGCGCTCAGTCGACCAGCCTCCCGCTATCAAAAGTACACGCATTGAGATTGACCTCGAGGTGTTCGTTTAGGCTTTTTTCAATGGCCATGGTCTGCTGCATGGAGCGTTCTATGCGGCTTCTGGCCATTTCGCTCTTGCCGTATCGTTCAAGGATGTCGGCAAAACGCACGCCAAGGGGCACGATGGCATCGTGCCGCACGCGCTTATCGGCGTAGAGCACGACAAGGGGCAGAAAGTAACGGACGACGTCCACGGTGTAGGGCCACCACACGTGGTGCAAAACGCCCTGCGACAGCAGCGGGTTGCCGGTGTGCTCCATGGCCCACGCCGCACCCAGCTGGCTGTGATGGCCGCCGTGCTCGATGCAGTAAATTTTGGCGATGTCATGGAGCAGGGCGGAGGCGCGGACAAGGCGCACCGCGGGCTGGCCGTCAATAAGGCCGCGCTGGGCTGCGCGCTCTGCTATGGCGGTGGCAACGCGGGCCACCTGCCGCGAGTGATTGCGGATGTGCTCCGGCATGCTGCGCAGGTCCCAATAGGCCGTGCAGGTGTCGTCGTCTGGAACAAAGAACTCGTCCGGTGTGAAGGGGACGGCAAGGTCCAATTCATCCGGGGTGGGGAGGAAATCCCTGCCTGTGCGCGAAGATGCCTTGGCTGTGCTGGCAGTTTCCTTGCTTGTGGATGAGCGCATGAAAACAGAATTCCTTGGGGAAAAACGGGTGGAGTCCGGCTTATGCCGAACGCGTAGTCGTTCTATCAGCCGAAGCTGGAAAAATAAAGGGTCCGCTTGTGCTTTGGGGGGCTTTCGTAGTATGCCCGAAATCTCCCGCAACAAGTTGAAATGAGCGGGGATTTCCCATGTTCCGGCGCTTCCGGGACCTCTGGGGGAACTGCAACCCGACCGGAAACCGGCGAAAGGATACGACTGTGAGTGTGCTCGACAAGTTCAGTGATCCGAAGCTCTGCCGCTCCCTTCTGGACAGGATTCATGCGGAGCTGGACGGTGAACTGCGATTTATGGAGGTGTGCGGCACGCATACAGTGTCCATCTTCCGCAGCGGCCTGCATTCGCTTCTGCCAGAGCGAGTAATTCATCTCTCCGGCCCCGGCTGCCCCGTGTGCGTCACGCACGAGAGCGAGGTCGCCCTGTATTTGGACCTTGCCGCGCGCGACGACGTCATCGTGGCGACCTTTGGCGACCTGATGCGCGTTCCCGGTCCCGGTGGGCGCAACCTCAAGGCCGCGCAAGCCGAGGGCGCAAGGGTGCAGGTCGTCTATTCGCCCTTCGACGCCATTAAGCTGGCGCAGGACAACCCGGACACCAAGGTCGTGTTCCTTGGCATTGGCTTTGAGACCACGGCCCCCACTGTGGCCGCCACCGTGAAGATGGCGGAGCAGGCCGGATTGACCAATTTCCACGTCGTATCCTTCCACAAGCTGGTTCCGCCCGCGCTTGCGGCCCTTATGGCGGACCCGGAACTGCGTTTGGACGCCCTCATCATGCCCGGACACGTTACGTCCATCATCGGCCCTGCCGCGTACGGCTTCCTTGCCGACGAGTTCAAGCTGCCCGCCGTGGTCACCGGGTTCGACCCGCTGGACATTCTGCAGGCGCTGCTGGAACTGGTGCGCCAGCGCAATGACGGACGCGCCGAGGTGGTCAACATGTACACCCGCGCCGTGCCCGAGGAAGGCAACCCCAAGGCCGTTGCCATTATGAACGAGGTCTTTGATACTTCGGACGCCCTGTGGCGTGGCCTCGGGAGAATTCCGGCCAGCGGGCTGGAGTTTGCCCCGCAGTATGAGCGGTTCGACGCCAAAAAGGTGCTGGGCCTGACCCTGCACGAAGAGCCGCCCATCCCCGGCTGTCGCTGCGGCGAGGTTTTGAAGGGCAAGCTTGCCCCCAACAAGTGTCCGCTCTTCGGCAAGGCGTGCACTCCGGCACAACCCGTGGGCCCGTGCATGGTCTCCACGGAAGGTTCCTGCGCCGCGTACTTCAAATACCATACGGAGCTCTAGAGCAATGAGCGATACGAAGGTTCTTCTGGACTATGGAAGCGGAGGCAAGGCCTCCCAGCGTCTCATCAGTGATCTCTTTAAGGCGAACTTTTCCAATCCGGTGCTGAACAAGCTCGACGACGCCGCATTTCTCGACATCGCCGGACCGCTTGCCATGAGTACCGACACCTTCACCGTGGACCCCATCTTCTTTCCCGGCGGGGACATTGGCTCGCTGGCCGTGCACGGCACCGTCAACGACGTGGCCATGCTGGGCGCGCGTCCGCTGTATCTGTCCTGCGCCTACATTATTGAAGAGGGGCTGGACTTTGAGGTGCTGGAGCGCATCGTCAAATCCATGGCGCGTGCGGCGGAGAATGCCGGCGTGTCCATTGTAACGGGCGATACCAAAGTTGTGCCCAAGGGCATGGCGGACAAAATCTTCATCAATACCACGGGCGTTGGCACCATGCTGGCGGAGAACCACCCCAGCGGCGAAAGCGCGCGCCCCGGCGACGTGGTGCTGGTCTCCGGCACCATGGGCGACCATGGCCTGACCATCCTTGCCCAGCGCGAGGGGCTGCCCCTGACCACGCATGTGGAAAGCGACAGCACCAACCTGAACCACCTGACCGAGGCCCTTATCACCGAGGTGGGCGATATCCACGTCCTGCGCGACCCGACGCGCGGCGGCCTTGCCACCACGCTGAACGAGATTGCCGAGGCCTCGAACGTGGGCATTACGCTGGAGGAGGAGCGCATTCCCGTGCATCCCGGCGTGAAGTCGGGCTGTGACATCCTTGGGCTGGACCCGCTGTATTTGGCCAACGAGGGCAAGTTCCTGTGCATCCTGCCCGAGGCCAAGGCCGAGAAGGCGCTTGAGGTCCTGCGCGCCAGCGAAGAGGGCCGCGAGGCCTGCCTTGTGGGCCGCGTCAGCGAGGACCACGCGGGCAAGGTCGTCCTGCAGACGCCACTTGGCGGCAAACGCCTGCTGAATATGCTGGAGGGCGAGCAACTGCCGCGCATCTGCTAATCGTTTTCCTCCTCTGCCGGGACGCGCTGCCGGCGCATCCCCGCGCGCTGATGCGGCCCCGCCGCCCCAGCGTCCAGAGCACATCATAGAAAAGCCCTTGCCATCCACGGACGGCAAGGGCTTTGTTTTGGCTCACTGGCTCACTGGCTCACTGGCTCACTGGCTCACTGGCTCACTGGCTCACTGGCTCACTGGCTCACTGGCTCACTGGCTGATGAAAAACTACTTGATAACGGCGGCAAGGGGCATGCGCCAGCCTGTGCCAAAGGCGCGGTCTGTTACCTTGATGCCCGGGGCGGCTTGTCGGCGCTTGAACTCGGCAATGCGTAGCAGGTGGCGCACGCGCTCAATGGTGCCGCGCTCAAAGCCTGCCTGCACGATGTCCTCGGGGGATTGGCGTTGGACCACGAGGCGCTCAAGGATGGCATCCAGCACCTCGTAGGGCGGTAGGGAGTCCTCGTCCTTCTGGTCCGGGCGAAGCTCGGCGGACGGGGGCTTGGTGATGACGCTGTTCGGGATGATTTCGCGGCCCTGCGTCATGTTGAGCCAACGGCACACGGCAAAGACCAGCGTCTTGGGCACGTCGGAGATGACGGCGAGGCCGCCGGACATGTCGCCGTAGATGGTACAGTAGCCCACGGCCAGCTCGGACTTGTTGCCCGTGGTGAGCAGCAGCGACCGGAATTTGTTGGACATGGCCATGAGCAGGTTGCCGCGGATGCGCGCCTGAATGTTTTCCTCGGTGACGTCGCGCTCAAAGCCGTCAAAAGCGCTGGCAAGGGCGTCGTCAAAGCCCTGCATCAGCGGGGCGATGGGGATGGTGCGCGTGGCAATGCCAAGGTTCTTTGCGAGGGCCTCGGCATCGGCAATGCTGCCGTCACTGGACCACGGCGAGGGCATCAGCACGCCCAGTACATTTTCCGGGCCTATGGCTTCGGCGGCCACAGCGGCCACTAGGGTCGAGTCGATGCCGCCGGACAGGCCAAGCAGCACGCGCGAGAAGCCGCACTTGCGCACGTAGTCCCGCACGCCAAGGACAAGGGCGCGCCACGCTTCGCTTTCGGGCGTGAAGTCGTCGTCCTCCATGCGTCCGGTGCAGGTCTGTGTGTCCACCATCAGGACGTCTTCGTCAAAGGCCTTGCCGCGCGCGAACAGGCGGCCGTCCGGGGCAAAGGCCATGCTGCGTCCGGCAAAGACGAGGTCGTCGTTGCCGCCCACCTGATTGGCGTAGACAAGGGGCACGCCGTAGCGCTTTGCCGTCCACGCCAGCATATCCTGCCGGATGCGCTGTTTGCCGATGACAAAGGGCGAGGCCGAAAGATTGACGATGAGGTCCACACTGCCCTCGGGCAGTGTGCTCAGGGGGTCGCTGGAGTAGCGCGGCGTGTCCCAAAAGGTGGAGTCGTTCCAAACATCCTCGCAGATGGTGACGGCGATGCGGACGCCGTCCATGTGTAGGATGCCGGGGCCGCCTGCAGGCTCGAAATAGCGGTCTTCGTCAAAGACGTCGTAGGACGGGAGCAGGCTTTTGTGGAAAACGTCCGCGACCTTGCCGCCGGAAAGCAGGGCGGCGCTGTTGCGGTAGGGTTTTCCGGCTCCGGAGGTGTTGGGCGTGGCAATGCCCACCAGAACGGGGCAGGCATCGGCAAGGGTGGCGGCAAGGCGCGTGAGCGCCTCGTTGGCACGTTCGACAAAGCCGCCTTGCAGGAGCAGGTCGCGCGGGGGATAGCCCATAACGGATAGCTCCGGCGCGATGCACATCTGCGCGCCCTTGCTGGCGGCAGCGCGGACGGCGGTGGCGATTTTCTCGGTGTTCCCTTCCAGATCTCCAACGGTCAGGTTTAGCTGCAGCAGGGCGAATTTCATGCGTAGAAGGACGCACTCCAACCCGGCGGACGGGAAGGAGTGCGGTTTTGAAGAAGTTGCGTGGCTGGAAGAGTTATTCCGCGGCTCCCATATACTTGTCAATGAGGTCCTTGGCGCGCAGGGCAAGCTGCGAGACCTCCGGCTTGGAAATCTGGTCGTCCGCGCCCACGGAATCGCCCTTGTGACGCAGGCGGTCCGTGATGAGGGAGGAGAAGAGCATGACGGGCAGGTCCTTGAGCACGGGGTGCTCCTTGACGTTCTTGGTCAGGCTGAGGCCGTCCATGCTGGGCATCTCGATGTCCGAGACGAGGACGTTGACGTAGTCCCAGATGGGCTTGTTGTTCTCAAGGGCGAGCTTGCTCAGTTCCTGCAGGCGGTCCCACGCTTCTTTGCCGTTGTGGGTGACCTCGACGGTGAAGCCGGCTTTTTGCAGCAGGTCCTTGAGCATTTCGCGGATGAGGGCGGAGTCGTCGGAGATAAGCGCTTTGAGGTTGTCGCCGGTCTCCCAGTGGATTGTTTCGTCAAGGCGCAGCCCGAGGGACGGGTTCAGTTCCGTGACGATTTTTTCAAGGTCGAGGATAAAGATGATGCGGTCGTCCATCTTCACCACGCCGGTGATGGAGTCGTTGGACAGGTTGGAGACGTAGGCATTCGGCGGTTCCACTTCCTCCCAGCTGATGCGGTGGATGCGCGTAACGCCGGAAACCATGAACGCCGTGGTGACCCTGTTGAACTCGGTCACGATAACCTTGGGCGGCTCGTTTTCCGTGCGCTCCTTGCCCAGCCACATGCTCAGGTCCACAAGTGGTGTGATGTGCGATCGCTGATTGAAAGCCCCGAGCACCGAGGGGTGTGTCACTTCCGGCATTTCCGTCACCTGCGGCATGCGGATGATTTCAAGGACTTTGGCGACGTTGACGCCGTAGTAGCCTTGATAGTGTTCGCCTTCCTCGGACGGCTCGTTAATGTAGAATTCAACGATTTCGAGCTCGTTGGTTCCCGATTCGAGCAGAATATTCGTATGGGACATAAGTGCTCCTTCGGTCCTCCTGTTGTGGATGAGCCGCTGGGTTTAGAAAGACTTCAGCTTGTCGACAATCTCACCAATTATTTTATCAGGCGTGGACGCCCCGGCTGTCAAGCCGATTCTGGAAATCCCCCGGTAGGCATCGGCGCTCAGCTCGTCGGCGGTCTCCACATGGTCGCATTGGACGCCTTGGTCCCGCACCACCTGAACAAGGCGGCGTGTATTGCCGCTATTGCGTCCGCCTGCAACAATCATGCGATCCACCTCGCGCGCAATGCGGATAGCTTCCTGCTGGCGGATGCGCGTGGCGTCGCAGATGGTCTCCAGTACAGGAATGGGGGCGGGAAGCGCGGTGGCAAGATATTCTTTGAGTTCTTCAAAGAGGTTACGGTCCTGCGTGGTTTGGGCGGCAAGAAAGTACTCGGTGCCGGGCCTGAGCGCGGCCTTGAGTTCCTCCAGCGATTCAAAGACCACGGCGTCCGGCCCGGCGTAGGACAGAAGCCCCCGGACCTCCGGGTGGTCGGCTTCGCCGTACAAGAGCAGGGTGCGGCCGTTTTCCGTCTCGCGCGCGATGAGGAGTTGGGCTTTTTTGACCTTGGGGCAGGTGGCGTCGTGGATGTCCACGCCGCGCTTCTTCATGTCGTCCTCCAGCGCCTGCGGCACGCCATGGGCGCGGATGACCACCACATCGCCGTCTTCGGCGTCCTTGGCGCATTCAATCACTTCCACACCGTGGGCGGCGTAGTGCTCCAGCACCTGCGGATTGTGAATGATGGGGCCTAGGGTGCGGATATGGCGGATGCCCTCGGCGGCTTCCACAACGGCGTTCAGCTTCTTGAGGGCAAGGCTGACGCCCATGCAGAAGCCCGCGGTATCGGCGAGTACGACTTCCATGCGCTATTCTCCTTGGCTTTCGGGGCGGGCGGCGGTGGCGCCGTCTTCGGCGTCGTTTGGCATATGCATGGCCAGAAATTCCACAACAATGTCGTCCAGCTCTTCCCACGATTGGCACCCCACCACGCGCGAGCGCAAAATGCGTGCGCCCGGCAGGTCGCGCACGTAGCGCGGCACAATGGTGCGCATCTTGACGAGGGCCTTGCGCTCCGGGAAGTACTCCCGCGCCAGTTCGGCATGGCGGCGAATCATGGCCGCGATGTCATCGCCCGTGGGCATGGGCGCGTCCTCGCCGCGCATCATGGCGGCAAAGCGGGTGAAGATGAACGGGCTGTACAGCGCGCCGCGGGCAAACATCAGCCCGGCAACGCCCGTCTCGTCCAGACAGCGGACGGCGTCCTCAGCGGAGAACAGGTCGCCGCTGGCAATGACCGGAACGCTGACGGCCTCTTGCAGCTCGCGCAGGGCGTCCCAGTGGGCGGTGCCGGAGTAGCCTTGGCGCGCGTAGCGGGGGTGCAGGGTCATCCATGACGCCCCGGCTTGCTCCATGCGCTTGCCCACCTCCAGATAGTTGTCCTCGCCAGTAGCCCAGCCGCGGCGGAATTTGACGCCGGTCTTGCCAGGGGCAAGGCGGCTCATGGTGGATACAAGGGCTTCAAGGCGGTCCACGTCCTTATGCAGGGCCGCGCCCGCGCCAGTCTTGTTGACCTTCTTCACCGGGCAGCCGGAGTTCAGGTCGAAATATTCAAAGCCGCGTTCCAAGAGCGGAACCATGGCTTTTTCAATGAATTCAGGTTCGTTGCCGAAGAGCTGAACCACCAGCGGCTGGTCGTCCGGGGTGGTGTCCAGCAGGTTGCCCGTACCCGGACCGCCATAGACAAGGCCCTTGGCGCTGACCATTTCCGTGCAGGCGATTTTGCAGCCATGCTCGCGGCACAGCAGACGAAAGGGCAGGTCGGAGTATCCGGCCAGCGGCGCGAGCCACGGCGTGTCCTTGGCGATGATTGGATGTTTTTTCGTGTTCATACCGATTGTTGGATGAAGGAATGAAAAGACCCGCCGTGTGGCGGCGTCGCAACGTCAGCGGTGTACCATTGCCCCCCGGGGAACTCAAGGGATGGCGGGTGCGCCGCGGTGGGTGGGAGAAAAGCAAGGCCGGAACGGCGCACTAGACGCGAAGGCGCAGCCGCCGTCCGGGAGTGGCGTCCACAAACCGCGTGAGCGCCCCGCTGCGGCTGGCCTGCGGCAGGCTGGCCGGGGGCAGCACCGTGGGCGTCAGTCCCTGCGGGACAAGGGCTTTGGCGGCTTCGCCAAGCTCCGGCGCATCGGCGGGATGTTCCATTAGGACGCGGCAGGTGGCGTCCGGCGGCGAGGCAAACACACGCAGTTCGCACTGCCCGTGCTGCGGCAGGGAGAAGGAAAAGACCGCTTCGCCGCCACGCGGGGTGTCCATGGCGCGGTCGTAGACGATTTCGCCGGACAGCGCGGCCGGGAGGAGCCACGGGCGGTAGTCCGCCTGCCACGGACCGTTGGCTCCAAGGGTGGCATTCAGCAGACGCAGGGCGCTTTGCACGGCGTCCCACAGCGGTGGCGCGTCGGGGTGCTCGGCAAGGCGCTGCGTCCAGATTTTGGCGGTAACAGGAGCGGAAGCGGCCTGTGCGGCAAGGGCGGCGCGCAGGTCATGGGTGTGCTGCTCAAAGGCGGCGCGTGCGGCCCAAAAGGCTTGCAGAGCATGCCCTGCCGGGGTTTCGGACGTATCCGCCACGCCGATTTCCTGCAGGACGATTTCCGGCGTCAAACGCATGACCCGGAAGAGGACGACTTGTCCGGGGCTGGGCGCGGGAGAGGACTCGATGCGGGCCAGAAGCTCCAGCCCCTCAAAGTCCACACGCGCAAGCCCGGACGCCTCATACTCGATAAGGCGGCCGCGCAGGTGTTCGCCAACGCGGTGGCGGCCACGGAACAGGGCGGCCTTGTCGCCGTGCGAGCCGCCGCCAAAGCCGCGGGAGCCATATCCGGTAATGCGCATGGCGCGGGTCCTATTGTCCGGCCTGATCCAGAATCAGTTCCACTTCGTCCACGCTGAGTCCTGTGGACAGGGCAAGGGCCTGTGCGGACTTGCCCTTGCGGTGCCCGGAGAGGATAACCTCGCGCAGGAACTGCGGGGAACGGGAAATCTGTTCGGCCTGTTTCACGAGCTTTTGCAGTTCGTCGGAACGCTTTTCCAGCAGGTCGTCCAGCTTGGACAGCTCGGCTTGCCGTTTTTCAAAGGAGGAAACCAGTTCCTGCTCCAGCTCGGCGTTGAAGTGGAGCTTTGCCAGTAGCGATTCCTGATTCTGTTGCAGGGAATTGAGCACGGATTCCGAACGGCGCAGACGCATGAAGAACACGAGCAGCAGCCCGAGGAGTACGATTTCGGAAAGGCTCAGAAAAAGCAGAAGGAGAAAAGAAGATGTCATTGTGCGGCCAGTCGTATGGGTTAAATGTCTGCCATGGCGGGTGGGGAGGGGCGCGCGGGCAATGAGGCGCAGAAGCCTGACGCCGCAGGAGCGCCCGGAATGCGCCGCCGGTGCCGCAACGCGCGCCTGCCATCGTATGCCGGCGCGGTGTGCAGACGTCAGATTTTCATATTCACGATGTTTCCGGACCACGGGCTTTTGGACGGGGACTTCTTGGGGTCGTCCTTTTCCTTTGCGCTGTGGTCCTTTCTGTCGCGCATGTGTCGATCCTGCTTGGAAGAGCCGTCTTTGCTCTCGTCGTCCACGACTTTCGAGCGCTCTTGCTTTTCGACTTCTTCCACCGAGTGTTGACGGCGAAGTGCCTCCTCGCGGGCGCGCTGTTCGGAAAGGGCGGTTTGCGCTTCCGGGCGGGCCTGCTCCACGCTGGTCAGCTTGGACAGATGTGGTAGCTGCGCCAGCAAAACAGGGAGGTTAATGCTCGTTGGCATTTTACTTCACCAGATATTCCTCGATAAGCAGGGTCTCCAGCCTTCCGTTGCTGAGATATTGGTTGATGACGGAGAGAATATCGGCCTTGAGGGTATCCGCGTTGTCCATGTCTGCAAGGTAGGCCATGTCTTTGTTCTTCAGGTAGTAGAACACGGCATCGCGCAGGGTGGTGGTCTTTTGCGTAATCTCGAAGGAGAGCTTTTCGTTTTCCGTCACGGTTGCAAATTTGCACCGCAGGAAGTGGATTTCTCCGTCCTTGCCCCGCATTTCCACCATAAAGGGGGCGAGGGAGACGATGAATTCCTGCACTTCTTCCTCTTCCACCATGGGGGCCACGGGCTGCTCTTGGGGCTGAATCTCTTCTACGGGTGGCTCCGGTTCGGCCACGGGCTGGGTGGCGGGTTTGGTGTAGAGCCATATGGCAAGACCAGCAAGGAGAAGGAGCAGGACGGCCGCAGCCGGGATGACGATGCGCTTGTTCTTGAACCACGGCTCTTGGTCGCCGTCTGGTTCCTCGTCGACGACGGAAGGGGCTTCCTCTTCGGGAAGCTCCTCCTCGTCCTCGTCTTCATCCTCCTCCAGAAAGGGCGCGTCTTCCAGGTCGAGTTCAACCTTTTGCGAGTCCTGGGGGAGGGATGCGGTCAGTTCATCGGTATCGAGTTCGGCTTTAGCCGAGTCGTCCTCTCCATTAAGGAGATCGTCGAGTTCGTCGGTCATTCTGTGTTAAACCAAGCCAAAACGCTGTTGCGGAGCGGCTTATCCCTCAAAAATCTTTTCGATTTTCTGGTTCATGGTTTCGGCGGTGAAGGGCTTCACGATGTAGTTGGACACCTTGGCCTGCACGGCCTCGATGATGTTCTCCTGAAGGCCTTCTGCGGTGACCATGAGGAAGGGGATATCGGCGAACTCTTCACTGGCGCGAACCTTACGCAGCAGGTCGATGCCGGGCATCTCGGGCATGTTCCAGTCCGAGACGATAAAGTCGATCTTGTCTTTATTAAGAATTTCCCATGCGGTGGAGCCGTCGTCTGCTTCGACGATGTTGTTGAAGCCCAGCTGCCGAAGGATGTTCTTGACGATTCTGCGCATGGTGGAGAAGTCGTCCACCACGAGAACCCGCATGTTTTTATCAATAGCCATAAAGGTCTCCCGTGCTAGGTTTTATTCCTGCCCATAAGAGGCGCGGAATTTCTTTTTCAGTTTTTTGAGTGCCTGTGAATGAAGCTGCGAAACGCGGCCTTCGGTTATTCCCATAACCTCCGCCGTTTCTCGCATATTCAATTCTTCAGTGTAGTAGAGGGATAATACCAGTTTCTCTCGCATCGTCAACTCGTCGATGAGACTGGCAATCTTGTCAATGATGTCCTGCAGGGCAGTTGATTTGTATGGCTCGTTATCATGGTGCGCGTTCTGGTCCGGCGAAAAGTGGTCCTGAATGGCATCAAGGCTAAGGCACAACTGATTCTGCAAGGCACCAAGGCCTGCCTCCACTTCCTTCTCCGACAGTCCCGTCTCTTCCCGAAGCTCCGCTTTGCTGGCTTTGCGTCCTGTTCTGCTTTCCACTTTGCGGATGGCTTCTTCCAGTGTGCGGACGCGCTGGCGCAAACCGCGGGAGAACCAGTCCATACGACGCAGTTCATCAAGCATGGCGCCCTTGATACGATTTTCCGCGTAGGTCTCGAACTTAATGTTGAGCTCGGGCTTAAACTTGCCCAAGCACTCAATAAGCCCAAGCGTACCTGCGGAAAGCAGTTCGTTCAGGTCGACCTGCTGCGGCAGCTTCCCTTTGAGCCGGAGTGCCAGAATCTTAATCTTGGGCGCGTAGTGGCGGACGATGAGCTCTCGCTCGTAGGCGGAGAAATCATCCCAGCGCACTTCGCCGGATTCCAGCAGCTTCCAAGGCTCATTCTTGGAAGAGGAGTTTTTTCCAGAAGAACTTAATGTTTCCATCGAGTTGTGTGGGTGCCTTCCAAGCATTGATTCTGCGTGCGACCCCCGCGAGGGCCTGGCTCGCGGGGCTGTCCGGAAACGCCTGCGCAAACGGCTGCTGCTTGATGACGGACGAGCGCACCGACTGGTCATAAGGAAGCACGCCCAAGAGATCGAGGGAAACCCCCGAGAGGAACTGGTCACACGCCGTGTGGAGCTTGAGGTATATCTCCTTGGCGGCGGCCATGTTCTTGGCCATGTTCACGACCACGCGGAAGCGTTCGATGCCGTGTTGCGCCTTGAGCACCTTGATGAGCGCGTAGGCGTCCGTAAGGGACGTCGGCTCCGGGGTGAGGACGAGAATGCGTTCCTGCACCGCAAGGTTGAAATACAAGACATTGTCGTTGATTCCCGCTCCTGTGTCCACAAGCAGGTAGTCGATGTCATTTTCCAGTATATCCATCGACTCAAGAAGTTCCAGCTTTTGTCCCGTATCAAGGTCCATCATGTCCGACACGCCGGACGAGGCGGGAAGGATGGTGAACCCAAAGGGCGTGGGATAGAGGATGTCGCTCAGGCCCGCATTTTCGTGGAAGAGGTGAAAAAGGTTCTTCTGCGGTGCGAGGCCGAGCATAACGTCCACATTGGCGAGGCCGAGGTCCGCGTCAAGCAGCACCACGCGCTTGCCCATGGAGGCAAGCAGGTAGGCGAGGTTGGCGCTGACGTTGGTCTTGCCCACGCCGCCCTTGCCGGACGTGATGGAGATGACGTGCGGAAAACCGGTTCCGCTGTCTGCCGAGGGGCGAGTCTTGTCTTTACTGAGCGTAGTTGCCACGTTTTTCCTCGAGAGGGCTTTCGGGGAGCTGGCGCTTGAATATCAGTCTCCACAGCATGCCAGTGTCTGCGGGCACGAGGGTGCCACGCAATCCGGACCCGATTGAAAGGGCTGCCACGGGCAGTCCCGTAGCGTGGGCCGTGTTGACCACAGCCCCGAAGTTACAGGCTTCGTCAAGCTTCGTCCAGATAACCGATGCGCATTTGGACGAGGCGTACTTGCGGGTAAACAGCTCCAGTTGGGCGGGCGCGTAGTGCGGCGACAGCACCAGATGTACGGCCATGTCGTCGCATTCGCCAAGGCCAATAAGCTGGAGGTACCTATTCAGTGTGGTTTTCCCCGACATGGCGGGCATGTCGACGAAAATCCTGTCAAATTTCTGGCCGTCCTTAACAAGGTCCAGCATCTCGCGGGCGTTTCGGATGTCCTTGTAGGCCATACCGGAGAGTTCCGCAAAGTACTTCAGGTACTGCCGCGCCTTTCCGCCGGAGGCGTCAAGGTTCACAATGCAGATGCGGCTGTCCGGACGTTTGGTATGACATGCAAGCGCCATACGCAAGAGGGTTGTGCTTTTTCCGCATCCGCTCGGGCCTGCCAGCACGTGCAGCTTCTGCCGCCAATTCTTCCAATTCCACGCGTGGGGCCGGACAATGCGGCCCAGTGCGCCAAGGATGGAGCTTTCCCTGTCGCCGCGGAGCGTGTCGTACAGGGCAAGGCTCACGCCTTCGGCCACGCCTTCGCGTTCCAGCAGCTCCAGCGCCTGACGCTGACGCGGCGCCAGCATGGACATATCAAGCTGCGGTTTGATGAGCGCCATCATGTGCGACTTGATGAGGTCCCATTCGCGGTGCCACTCGTTCCAGCCCGGCGCGCTACCAGTCTGCGGATCATCTCCGGTTGCGGGCTTTTCCGGGGCGGCATGGTCCGTGGCGGCGGTGACCTCGCACCACGTCTTTTCGCCTTCGCTGACGTTTTGCGTGCCGAGAATGACGGCGTCGTCTCCAAGCACCTGTTTGACCTGCTGGAGCGCCTCGAAAGAACTTCTGCCTCTGAATGTCTTAACCTGCATAGTCAATGTCCACGTTTGCAAGAGTTACGAGTTTCACATCTGCGGGAATTTCAGCTTGAGAGATAACAGGGAGGTTCGGAATGAACCGGACCAGAAGCTGTGCGAGGTGTGAGCGAGTTACCGGTGTCGTGAGGAGGACAGGTTGTCCATCCGTGGCGACGGCGCGTTCCGCCGCCTCATTGATGTTTTGTATAATCTGCTGGGCAAGGCCCGGCTCCATAGCGAGGAAGGTGCCCTGCTCGGACTGGCGCAGGCCGTCCTGGAAGGCGCGCTCCACGTTGTGCGACAGCGTGATGATGGGCAGCGTGCCGCCACTGTCCAAGTAGGGCTTGATGATGGTGCGGCCCATCTTGGAGCGGATGTATTCCGTCAACTGGTCGGGATCCTTGATGCCCGTACCGTAGTCGGTCAGGGTTTCCGCCACGGTCAGGATGTCGCGGACGGAGACATTTTCGCGCACGAGGTTCTGCAGTACCTTCTGTACTGTGCCGAGGGGCAGCGTGCCGGGCACGAGGTCTTCCACGGCCTTGGGGGCGCGCTTGGACAGGTTGTCCAGAAGGGCCTGCGTCTCCTGCCTGCCGAGGAACTCGTGCAGGTTGCGGCGGAACACTTCCGTCAAATGCGTGGCGATGACGGTGGACGGGTCCACAACGGTGTAGCCCGCGAGCATGGCCTCTTCCTTCTGCTTTTCGGGAATCCACAGTGCGGGCAGGTTGAATGCCGGCTCCTGCGTTTCGATGCCCTGAATCCTGTGCTTGGCGTCGCCGGGGTCCATGGCCAGATAGTGGTCGATCATGATTTCGCCGGTGGCGACCTGGTTGCCCTTGATGAGCACGGAGTACTGGCCGGGCTTCAACTGCAGGTTGTCGCGCAGGTGCAGGGACGGGATAACCACGCCCATGTCCAGTGCGAACTGTCGGCGGATAGAGCGGATGCGCGCCAGCAGGTTGCCGTTTTGGTCCTCGTCCACCAGCGGGATGAGGCCGTAGCCCACTTCCAGCTCCAGTGCGTCGAGGGGCAGCAGGCTCTGGACTTCCTCGGGGGTTTCCAGCTCGCCGGTCTGCGCGGCTGTGCCCTTGCCCTTGGCCGCCGGGCCGCCCGCATCCTCCACAGCCTGATGGAAGCGGCTGGACAGGATGGAGACCACGAACAGTACGCTCGCCAGCAGCAGGAAGGCAAAGGTCGGCATGCCGGGAATCAGGCCGAAGATGACCAGAATGCAGCTGGTCAGCTTGAGCGCGCGGGAGTGGAAGGTCAGCTGGCCGATGAACTCCTCGCCCATCTTGGCTTCCGCCGCCGCGCGGGACACGATGATGCCCGAACTGGTGGAGATGATAAGCGACGGAATGGTGGAGACCAGGCCGTCACCAATGGTCAGCAGGGTATAGGTCTGTGCGGCCTCGCTCCAACTCATGTCCTGCTGGACCATGCCGATGAAGATGCCGCCGATGATATTGATGATGGTGATAAGGATACCGGCCTTCACGTCACCGCTGACAAACTTGCCCGCACCGTCCATGGCGCCGTAGAAGTCGGCTTCCTTTCGCAGGGCGTCGCGGCGCTGGGTGGCTTCTTCCTCGGACAAGAGGCCGGCGTTGAGGTCGGCTTCAATGGCCATCTGCTTACCGGGCAGCGAGTCGAGGGTAAAGCGTGCGGCCACTTCGGCAATACGGGTGGTGCCGTCGACGATAACCATTTTGTTCAGCGCGAACAGGATGAGGAAGATGACGATGCCGATCACAAAGTTGCCGCCGACAACGAATTGACCAAACGCTTCAATAACCCGTCCCGCTGCGCCTGGCCCTTGGTCGCCATTGAGCAGGATGAGTCTGGTGGAGGCAACGTTGAGCGCAAGGCGAAGCAGCGTAGCCACGAGCAGAAGCGAGGGGAAGATGGAGAATTCCAGCGGGGATTTCATGAACATGGTGGTGATGAGCACCACAAGGCTGAGCGAGATGGAGCACGTCAACATCATGTCCAGAAAGATCGTGGGCAGCGGGATGAGCATCGTGAACAGAATGATTACGACGCCAAGGGCCAGCAGGACATCACCTTGCTTGGCAAAGCGTTGGTAATCAAGGTTCATGATAGAGGACTGATTCGCCATAAAATTGACATCCTATCTCAAGCGTTTTTCAGGCTAGCGGGGGCGGTTCTTGAATATCTGGGCCAGTATTGAGGCCACTGCCTGGTACATTTCCTCGGGGATGACGTCCCCAACTTCCACTGATTTATACAAAGCCCGTGCCAGCGGCTTGTTTTCGCGGATGGGAATGTTATTTTCCCGGGCGACTTCTTTGATCTTTTCCGCCATGTGGTCCACGCCTTTGGCCAGAACCAGCGGCGCGGGGGCTTCCATAGCGTCGTATTTGAGGGCGATGGCGATGTGCGTGGGGTTGGTGATGACCACGTCCGCCTCCGGCACCTGCTGGAGCATGCGGCTGGCCATGGACTTCATCATCTTCTCGCGCTGCTGCTGTTTGACCAGCGGGTCGCCTTCGGCCTGTTTGCGCTCGTCCTTGACCTCGTGCTTGCTCATCTTGAGGTTCTCTTTGTAATCCCAGAATGTGTACCACGTGTCGGCAATGCCGATGATGAGCATGGGAATAAGGGCGTAGATGCACATCTTGAGGCCGATGGACAGGATGTAGCTGGCCACGCCCTGCGCGTTGGAGAAGAACAGCGGCGCAAGGTGTGTCAGCTCCGTCTTCAGCACGATGTAGGGCGCAATGCCAATGGCCAGCGCCTGCATGATGCTTTTGAAGAGGCGTACCAGCACCTTGGGGTCGGCAAAGATTCGCTTGAGGCCCGAGGCAAGGTTGAATGTCTTCTCAGGCTTGGGAATGAAAACTTTGGTGGTCCACAGACGGCCTACCTGCATGCGCATGGTGGCAAAGGCTACCACGGCGAGGATGGCAAATGTGGGCAGCAGCATGAGGGCAAGGCGTTGTGACATGTCCACGAACAGCGAATACACGCTTTGCTCAGTGATTTGAAAGCTCAGCCCCTCGCCGCAGAACCATGTGAAGACGGACATCAGTTCTTTTTCGATGACGTCAATATAGAAGTACATGCCCACAAGGCCAGCCAGAAGGATTGTCGCTTTGCTGAGCTCCTGGCTCTTTGCGACATTGCCTTCTTCTCTGGCCTTGTTTTTTCGTTTTTGTGTCGCCTCTTCTGTTTTACTCGGATCTTTTGCCATTTCGTATGGTCCTGTGTGCTTTGCGCGGCGCGGCTAGCCGGCCATGGTGCGCAGCAGGTGGTGGAACATGGGCCCCATACCGGCGATGAACGTTGAAACGTGCTGCGCCAGATAGGTGAACAGGATGCCGAGGAAGAAGAACCCAACAGCAATCTTGATGGGAAAACCGAGGATGAGCACGTGCATCTGCGGCGCAGCGCGGCCAATGAGGGCAAGGGCAAGGTCCACCATGAACAGGGCGGCCATGACCGGCGCGGCAATGCGGACGGCAAGGGTAAAGATGCTTCCCGCCAGCTTCATGAGGCCTTCGCCGAGTTCCGGCGTAATGAGCAGGCCTCCGGGCGGGATGATGGCAAAGCTGTCGGCCAGTCCCTGAATCAAATACAGGTGGCCGTTCAGGCTCAGGAAGGTGAGCAGGGTGGTCATGTACAGAAAGTGCGAGGTGATGACTACGGAGCTACCCGTCAGCGGGTCGACGATGTTGATCATGGCAAAGCCCATCTGGAAGCCGATAATCTGGCCGCCCATCTGCACGGCGGCAAACAGAAAGCGCACAACCAGCATCAGCACAAGGCCAATGAGCAGCTCGCCAAAAATCATCAGCGCAATGTCGAAGGGATGACGCGGAAACATCACGCCCGTAAACGACAGCGCGGGCCACACGGCGTAACTCAGGACAAGGCACAACGCCGCCTTGACCGTGGTCGGCACCGAGTTGCCGCCAAAAAACGGCAGGACAAAGAGAATAAGACTGACCCGGAACAGGGTCAGAAGAAAGCTGAAAAATGTCGCGGGGTCGAAGTTGAAGATGTCCATGCGGCTGGATAAGCAAGACTCGCGCCAGTTTCCGGGGCGCAGTTGAGACGCCGCGTGGTTGCTTATCCGGCGGCGTTAGCCAGCCTTCTCCGGGTGGTATTCGGGCACCAGATGGCCAAGTTTTTGGCGGATTCGCTCCGGGTTGCGCGAGTCCGCAGCCTCGCGCAATTCCTCAAGGTGGCGGGTGAGGGTGAGCACGTCGCAGGTTTGGCCGCGAAGGACCATTATCTTGTCATGCTGCGTGGGGACAACGCCTTCATCCTCGGTGATAAGCTCCTCGTAGAGCTTTTCTCCGGGGCGCAGGCCGATGTAGCGCAGTTCGATGTCCGTTCCGGGTTCGCGCCCGGACAGGCGGATAAGGTCCGCCGCCATGTCCGCTATGCGTACGGGCCGCCCCATGTTCAGCACAAACAGTTCCCCGCCTTCCCCCATACTGCCCGCCTGCAGGATAAGCTGGCAGGCTTCCTCAATGGTCATAAAATAGCGCACTACGTCGGGGTGCGTCACCGTAACGGGACCACCGTGTTCGATTTGCCGCCGGAACAGCGGAATAACCGAGCCGGTGGACCCCAGCACGTTGCCAAAGCGCACCGCCATCATGGCCGTGCCATTGCCGCAGTGCGCCTGCATGATTTTTTCCGTCACGCGCTTGGACGCGCCCATGACGTTGGTGGGGCGTACCGCCTTGTCCGTGCTGACGATGAGCAGACGCGGCACGCCGCGTTTGACCGCCGTGGACACAAGGGCATTGGTGGCAAGGATGTTGTTGTACACTGCCTGCCAGGGGTTGGCCTCCAGAAGCGGCACATGCTTGTACGCCGCGGCGTGGAAGATAACGTCCGGGCTGTGCGCTGTGATGATGTGCTTCACCCACGCCTCGTCGCACAGGCTGCCCAGCAGGGTTTCGTAGTCGTGGAAATCGCGCTCGTGCTCCAGCTCCATCTGGATGGTGTAGAGGGCGTATTCGCTGGCATCGAGCAGGAGCAGGCGTTTTGGGCCGTAGGCGAGTATCTGGCGGCAGAGCTCGGACCCTATGGAACCGCCCGCGCCCGTGACCAGCACCACCTTGCCGCGTAGGTAGCCCGCAATTTTGCGGTCATCCAGCGAGACGGGCTGACGGCCCAGCAGGTCTTTGTAGTCGACGTCGCGCAGGTCCTTGATGGAAACGCGGCCGCCCGCGATGTCCGTCAGCGACGGGATGCGGCGGCAGGCGAGGTCTGCGCGCTCGCACAGCGTCATCAGGTGGCGTATTTCTTCGCCCGAGGCATCGGGCAGGGCGATGAGCGCGTCGGTCACGCCAAACTTTTCAATGCGCTTCCACTCCGGCAGGGCGTCAAGCCCGCCCACAACGGGCACGCCGTGGATGGAGTGCCCGTGCATGCTCCTGTCATCGTCAAAGATGGCGACAATGCGCAGGTCCGATGCGCGGTTGGACTGGCTCTCGCGCAGCAGGGTTTCCCCGGCTTTGCCCGCACCCAGCAGGACGCAGGTTGTCTGCTCGGGATTCTGCCCCGGACGCGGCAGCAGTACCCGCGACAGGGTCACAAAGCCTGTGCCGTAAACCATGCGGATGCCGATGCGCACCCCGGCCACAAAAGCCATGGTGTACACCCAGTCCAGAATAAAGACCGAACGCGAGAAGCCTTGGAAATTTCGGAAAAACACGATGTAGGCGAGGAGCAGCACCGTGGACACGGTGGTCGCCCGCGCAATGTCCACAAGCTCCGGCAGGCTGGTGTAGCGCCACATGCCTTTGTAGAGGTCAAAGTACAAAAAGCAGGCAATCTTCAGCGGCACCAGCACGGGCAGAACCGACGTGAACTGCTCCAGATGCACGGCGGGTACGGCGAATTCGAACCGCGTCAGGTACGCAAGGGCGTGCGCCGCAAGCACAAGGGCGGCATCCAGAAGAATCAGGATGTAGAAGTTGATGGACCGGAGCTGCTGAATCACGGAGCCGTCACCTCTCTGGCTGGTGTGGTCGTGTGCTGTCTCTCTTGCGGTGCTTTCGCGCTGTGTCCGTGCGGGCGGCGCTTGTCGCGGCATGGTGCGGGGGCACCACGGCGCGGAACGCAGGCCTATGCTCCTTGTATATCAGAAAGATGGGAAAGGGTGTTATCGGATTTTCAACTTCTGCGCGCGGATGCGTGCTTCGGCAAGGGCGATGAGTAGGGCCGCGCCGCCAAGGCACCACAGGGGGCCGAATTTCGGCCATATGGTTACAGCGAAGGCGGCCGCAATGCTGCCCACGGCGTAGGCAAGGCTAACGCGCCCATGCGACCAACCCGCGTCGCTATGCAGGCGCTGGTACACGTGGGAGCGGTGGGCGCGGAAAATATTCTCCCGCCGCAGCACGCGGCGGGAGATGGTGTAGGCGGCATCACATGTTATGGGTAGCGTGACGGCAATCATGCCCGCCGTGGCGTGCGGGGATGGCGCGTGCAGCAGGGCAAGCGCCACCGACCCGCCAAGAAAGGTGCTGGCCGCATCGCCCATGAAAATTTTCGCGGGCGGCAGGTTCCACGGCAGAAATCCCACCACCGCCGCGGCAAGCAGAATCCATGCGGGCTGGTTCATGCTGACGGCGCAAAAGGTGAAGAACACCGCGCTTGTCCCCGCCACAAGGGCGTCCATGCCGTCCATGAAGTTATAGAAATTGATAAGCGCAGTGACCGCGAGGATGCTCACCGCCCATGCACCAGCGTTCCATATCCCTTCCTGAGGGAGAAGGGGCAGGGGCATGGGGCCAAGGGCGATGCACGCCAGCGCCGCCACAGCGATGTGCACGGGCAGGCGCACGGTGGCGGACAGTCCGCGTGTGTCGTCCAGCCAGCCCAGCAGGACCAGCGGCGCAAGCACCGCCAACGACAGGCGCAAGGACTGGGTGGAGAGGACCCCGCCAAGTGCGGCGTCCATGGTGAGAGCCGCGGCGAAGGCAACAATGAAGGCCAGTCCGCCGCCGCGCGGGGTTGGCGTGGTGTGAGAGCTTCTGCCGTTGGGGATGTCCACAATATTGCGGCGCAGGGCCGCGCGCCGAAACCAGCCCGTGAGGGCAAAGGACATAAGGGCGGCAACGGCGCACAGCGCCACTTTATACGCCATGCCCAGCCCCTCCCGCGCGGGTGGTGTGCGCCGCGTACCATGCGGCGGTGGCCGTCAGCCCCTCCTGCGGCGAGAAGGGCGGCGACCACTGGAAGTCGTTGCAGAATCGTGAAGAGTCTACCGTCAGGGAGCCGATGAGGCGGTCCATGGTCGCCCCCTTGCCCACCAACCGTGCGAGGGCGCGCAGCAGGAATGGCGGCATACGCGTCAGGTAGGCGCGCGTATTCAGGGCATCCGCAATGGCGCGGATAAGGTGCGGCGTGGAAAAGGACAGCCCGTCGCTGACAAGGTACGCCGTCCCCGTCCCCTGCGACGGCCCAAGGCTGGCCACAAGCGCGTCGGCAAGGTTGTGGACGTAGATAAGGCTGCGCTGGTTGTCCACGGAACCAAAGGGGAACGGGATGCCGCGTTCAATGCCCTTCATCAGCCGTAAAAAGTTTGCCCCAACGCCGGGGCCGTACACCAGCGGCGGGCGCAGGATGATGGCGCTGAGTTTTGTCCCCTGCGCCGTGTCCATCAGCAGCATTTCGCCGTCGTGTTTGGAGCGGGCGTAGGCGTCCTGCGGGTTTGGCTGGTCATTGTCCGTATAGACGCGCGGTCCGCCCTCACCCAGCACTTTTACCGTGCTCATGAAAACCATGCGGCGCACTCCATGCTCCGCCGCCTGCGCCGCCAGCCGCCCCGTGCCGCTGGCATTGACCCGTGCAAAGGCGTCCTCCGCCGCGTCGCCGCTCTCATCCATTCTATGGACGCGCGCGGCAAGGTGGATGACGGCGTCCGCGCCGCTGAGGGCCGCGCTCCAGTCCGTTTCCGGACCAACATCCGGCACTTCGGTCTGTTCATATTTGTCAGCAGGCGCCGTTGGCGCAACAGGCGGCAGTGGACGCCGGACGATGCCGCGCACCCGGTAGCCGGCGTCCAGCAGGCGGCCCACTGTGGCGCGGCCGATGAACCCATTGGCTCCGGTTACGCATACAATCCCACGCGGCGCCGGGGTCATGCCACGCTCCGTTCGTGCTCGCCTGCGAGCATTTCTTCATACAGGGCCAGTGTGCGGCGGGTGACGGCCTCCACGGAAAATCCATCAAGCACACGCTCGCGCCCCGCCAGCCCCATCTGCTCGCGCAAGCGCTTGGACGTCACAAGCCGGACCAGCGCGTCAGTCAGCGATTCCACATCGTGCGGCGGCACAAGGAAGCCATTCACATTGTGGTGGACAATATCCCGGCAGCCTGGGGCATCCGTCGTTACAATAGGCCGCGCGGCAGAGGCGGCCTCCAGCAGCGACAGCGGCACGCCCTCGCGGTACGTGGTCGGCAGGCAGGCGATGTGGGATTGAGCAAGCAGGGCAGGCATATCCTCTACGTAGCCCTGCCACTCAATATCCGGCTGGCTGGCCCATTCCCGCAGAGTGTGCTGGGAAATGGACGCGGGGTTGTCCTCGTCAGGCCGCCCCGCCAGCACAATACGAAATGGCAATTTCAGCAGCCGCAGCAGTCGCGCCGCCTTCACAAGCTCACCCGCGCCCTTGTCCCACAGCATGCGCGCCGCAAACAAGATAACAGGTGCACCGTCAGGCTCCGGCGTTGGCGCAAAGCGTGAGGTATCCACACCAGACCCCGGAATGAGCGTGGACTGCTCCTGTCGCGCAAGCCCCTCAGCAATAAAAAGGCCCATGTCATCCGGGTTTTGGAAGATGACACGGGTGTCTGCCGGGTGCAGGCTGGTGCGGAGCCAGCGCGACACGCACAGGCGCAGTGCACTGCGTTTCAGCCCGCCGCGCGTGAACACGTATCCAAGGCCGGTCACAGCATTCACCACATGCCGCACCCCAGCGCGCTGGGCGGCAGCAGACCCAAGAAGGATGGGCTTTAACGCCACGTGGTGCACAAGCGTCGGGTTGATGTCGCGGTACAGCGCCGTCAGCGCGCGGATGGACGTGAGCTGGCGCAGTGGGTTGGTGCTGCGCCGGTGGAGCGACAGCGGGTGGTACGTGAAACCGGCCTCGCGGATGGCATCCACATGCGCGCCCGGTGCAGCAATGACATGCACGTCATACCCCGCCGCCTGCGCGGCGCGGGCAAGTGGGGCGCGGTGCTTCCAGAAATACCAGTCTTCCGTGACAAGGTAGGCAATGCTCGGATGCTTCACTGGCGCGTGCTCCCGGTTGCGTCGTGTCGACCAGCGTGATGCATGGAAGGGGGTTCCTTCTTCATACGGTGAATCACGCGCCACGGCAAGGGGGCATCCAGATTTCAAGAGCAAGACCAACCACTTCACTAGCCCTCAGCCCCACCTCTCCCCCTTCCTTCTGTTTCAAACCATCACCATCCCCTATGTTGGGATTTTTCAGGGCAAGGCCCTTAAATCTGCGGAGCATCCGTCTCGCATGCGGCGTTACGACCCGGCCGTGCTGGTGGCAACCGTGTGGCGTTGCAGGAGGGGGGCGGGTTGGCTTGGTGTTGGTGGTTGCGCCGTGCTCTTTGACCTCCGGTGGTTTAAGGATTTCATCCTTAAAAATCCTGTTCATACGCACCGGTGTCCTGTGGATAGGGCGGATTCTATCGTGGCGTGGGATTGGAGCGTTGGCTGGGAGAGGGGAAGGTTATTTGGGGTGGGGAGAAGAGGGGCGGTGGGCATGATGGGCGTGGCACGGAGAGACGGGGGGTAGGGATCAATGGGCGCAGGTCGTGGGGCAGGGCACGGCGTGAACGAAGCGATAAAAAAACCGTTTCCCCACGTTGGGATTTTTAAGGGCAAGGCCCTTAAACCTGCGGAGCAGACGTCTCGCATGCGGCGCAGCGACCCGGCCGTGCTGGTGGCAACCGTGTGGCGTTGCAGGGGGGGGGGGCGGGTTGGCTTGGTGTTGGTGGTTGCGCTGTGCTTTTTGACCTCCGGTGGTTTAAGGATTTCATCCTTAAAAATCCTGTTCATACGCACCGGTATCTTGTGGAAAGGGCGGACTCTATCGTGGCGTGGGATTGGAGCGTTGGCGGGGAGAGGGGAAGGTTATTGGGGTGGGGAGAAGAGGGGCGGTCGGCGTGATGGGCGGTGGGTGTGATGGGCGTGGCACGGAGAGACGGGGGTAGGGATCAATGGGCGCAGGCCGTGGGGCAGGGCACGGCGTGAACGAAGCGATAAAAAAACCGTTCCCCACGTTGGGATTTTTAAGGGCAAGGCCCTTAAACCTGCGGAGCATCCGTCTCGCATGCGGCGTTACGACTCGGCCGTGCCGATGGCAACCGTGTGGCAGCACTCCGCCGCGCATCGCCACCGCCCTCAGTCCTCGCATCGCCATCCTAAGCCTTTGGCCTTCACCACCGACCGCCCTCATCAACCAACGCCGATGAAAAACCGCCCTGCGGCGTGGTGCTGCAGGGCGGTTTGGGTGTGCTTTGTGTTGCGCGTGGTGTTTAGTTGAGCACGTAGCGCATGGGGTTGACGGGCACGCCGTTGAGGCGAACCTCATAGTGGAGGTGTGGTCCAGTGCTTCGGCCGGTGTTGCCGACGTAGGCGATGAGTTCGCCGCGTGTGACCTTCTGTCCGCGCTTGATGGCGATGGAGTGCAGGTGTGCGTAGCGGGTCTTGATGCCGGAGCCGTGGTCGATCATCATACTAAGGCCGTAGCCGCCGTCGCGTCCGGTGAAGATGACGTTACCTTTGGCCGGGGCGTAGATGGGCGTGCCGTTGGGCGCGGAGATGTCGAGGCCTTTGTGGAACTCGCGTTTGCCGGTAAAGGGCGAGGTACGCGCGCCAAAGGGCGAAGACACCCAGCCTTGGACGGGCCAGATGCTGGGGGTTGCGGCCCAGAGGTCCTGATTGCTGCGGATAACGTGCATCAGTTCCTGCTGGCGCACCTCTTCGAGGCGGGCTTCGGTATTGAGCTGATGCAGGAAGTTGTGCATCTTACGGGCGAGGAGTTCCTGTCGGTGCATGGGCAGGTAGCTGTCGGCAAAATCCGTGGATTCCGGCCCGCCGATGGGCGAATCGCTGATGCGGCGGTCTTGGTCCAGATTAATCATAACGCGGAGTTTGGAGTCGAAGTCGCGGATGCGCAGCAAGTCCTTTTCCAGCGTTTTGATCTTTGTCGCAAGGGCGAGGAGCTGGGTTTTCTGCTCCTGAACGGTCTTTTGCGCGTCGTCCAGATTCCGGTCCGCCGTCTTGTAGCTGACGAAGGTGTTCCAGAAAAAAACATTGGACGCGATAAGCGCGATAACAAGACCAGCAAGGGCCATCCCAATCCATCCGCGCAGGCGGAATTTGCTTGAGATGCCCTCGTCTTCCTTGAACACGACGATGTGATATTTCCGAAAAAGCATATGGCTTCTGGAAGAATCCTGTTATTTCGTGATGTTGGGTTGAATCCGGTATACGTAGGTAATCAATTAAAAACTATTGGTTTTTCAGCGTCAAGTCAAGCTGCCAACGCTGCAATGCCTTCAAAACATTTCGCTTCATTTTTGGGTCGTGCCCGCAGGTTTTTTCGATCCAGTCCTGCGTGCGGCTGCGTTCGGTGCTGCCGGCGGAAGGGCAAGGATTCTGCCATACTGGAAGCCCGAAGTCGCGCGCGGCTTTCTTGATGATCTTTTTTTCGATATAGAGAAGCGGACGAATGACTTTGAGCTGGCCGCCAAAAAAATCTTCCGCCATGGACAGGCCGTAGACGTTGCCTGTTTTGAAAATATTCATGAAAAAAGTGGCGGCGAGGTCGTCGGCGGTGTGGCCGAAGGCGAGGTGCGTCAGGTTGTAGTCGCGGCACAGCTCGAACAGGCGTTTGCGGCGCAGCATGGCGCAGTAAAAGCAGGCGGAGCGTTTTTTGTTTTCGTCCGAGTGGGCGCGGGGGCCGTGGTCGGTGACCTCGATGTGTCCGCTGACGCCGCTTTCCCGCAGCCAATCCACGAGGGGGGCGTGGTTTGTGGCGTCGAAGCCGGGATTAACGTGCAGCGCCATGAGTTCAAAGGGAAAGGGGACGATGCGCTGGCGCATGGTGAGAATCTTCATCAGCACCCAGCTGTCCACGCCGCCGGAGACCGCGACGCCAATGCGCGAGCCGGGCTGAATCATCCCGGTTTGCTGCATCAGTTTGCCCGTTGCGCCCAGACATTGCTTTTGGGCGTATGTGAGTTTGCCCCATCGTGCCATATGCTTGTATATCCTTATAAGGTTTCCGGGCAGACGTGCACGCCCGCCGGTAGGTGGTTTCGGACCAGTTCGGTTGGGAATGGATAAAACAAGGCGGGCCGGGGCGCAATGGGAAACTGCTTCATGAGGCCTGTGTATTTATCTTGACAGTTGCCACATGGCGGCATAATAAGACCGATTTTGCCGGAGTGGCTGCGGGGAGAGTTCAACGCCGCATCCGGCGAGAGGGGGAGTTGAGTGAAACGCGCGCACAAATGGGTGCTGCTGCTCTTTGCCGGTCTGGTGGCATTGACCGTGCTCCTTGTGGGGCCGGGCGTTGGCTTCCGGGCCGAGGATCAGGACCATCCGTGGCCTTCTGTCCAGCGTAAGGATGTGACGGGCATTGCCCTGCACAGCCGCGCTGGGGGCTATACGCTGGTGCGCGAGCACGGCACATGGTGGGTGCGTTCCCCCGAGCTTCAAACGTCCCTGCTTGCGGATGAGCGCCGTGTTGCGGCGTTTACTGATATGCTTTTTGGCTCCTGCCCGAAGGAGCGCCTGAGCGCGGACGCCTTGCCCTATGACAAGGCGGAGACAGTGGCGGTTATATCCGTCAACGACGCGCACGCGGCCCATGTGGTCACCACGCCGGAGGGGGTGTTCCTTGAGCATGGCTCGGACGCCTACGCCTTTCCGCAGTGGACCGAGGACGCGTTTTTGCGCCCGGCGTCGTGGTTCCATGACAACCGCCTGCTGGTGTTTGACGTGGACGCCATTGAGCGGGTGGTGGTCAGCCCCCTTGCCGGGGATGAATGGGAAGCCCGCCGCACGGACGACGGCTACGCCTTTGTCCGGCCTCAGCGTTTTGCCGGGGATGGCATTCAGGAGAGCGCTCTGGAGCTGTTTCTGCACCGCCTCTCCTCGCTGACCGCCGATGTTGCGCGCGAGGTCAAGCTTCCGGATGATGCCCAGCCGGACCTGCGTATTCATTTGCAGGGACGCGGCGCGGAGCATGACCTTGGCATTTATATTATGAATGGCGGACGCCTGCTTGCGCGCTCGTCCAGACAGCCCGCATCCTTCCTCCTTGACCAAGCGGGGCTGCATAAATTAGACTTAAATGCTTTTTCTCTTGTTGACCGCCGCCTTTTTGGGTTTTTGCCCGGTACGGTGAGCAAGGTCTCCCTGACGCAGGAGGGCCGGGAATACGGCGTTATGCGTGGGGATGACGGATGGGTCAACGAGATGGGCGACAGAGAGCATGCAGGTATTGACATGCTGCTCTGGCGTCTTACTTCACTGCAATATGAGCTTGGCCCCGCCCCGTTGCCGGACACCGCGACGCGGGCGCTGGATGTGGCACTCACCACAACCGGCAGCGCTGAGTTGAACATTGCCTTTTTCCGCGACCCGGCACTCCCCGTGGGCCAGTGCTGGGTTCGTCCGTCTTCCGGTAGCCAGTGCTACCCCGTGGACGGCAGAATGCTGATTGACTTGGAGGGGCTTCTTCCGGCCTTGACGCAGGCCGGAAGTGGAGCCTGAACCAGTTTATCCCGTGCCTTGCGAAGTGGACGCAAGGCCATAACAAGGAGACATACATGGCACGCATCACCGTCGAAGACTGCCTGGAGCAGGTCAACAATCGTTTCATGATTGTACAGATGGCCATCAAGCGCGTGAAACAGTTCCGCGAGGGCTACGATCCGCTTTTGGAGTGCAAGAATAAGGAAGTCGTTACTGCTCTGCGTGAAATTGCCTCCGGCAAGGTTCTCGCCGAGGAAGACCTCTCAGACGTCGGCGTTAAGGCTGCCAGTAAGTAAGCCATGTCCCAAAGAGATTACTATGAGGTGCTTGGCGTCTCACGTGACGCCGGCGAGGACGAGATCAAAAAGGCCTACCGCAAGCTGGCCTTCCAGTACCACCCGGATCGCAATCCCGACGACGCCGAGGCGGAAACCAAGTTCAAGGAAGCCGCAGAAGCCTACGAGGTCTTGAAGGACGCTGACAAGCGTGCCACCTACGACCGCTTTGGCCATGCTGGCATGAACGGTTCCGGCTTTGGCGGCGGCTTCTCCAATTCCGAAGACATCTTCTCGTCGTTCAGCGACATCTTTGGCGATTTGTTCGGCTTTGGCGGTGGCGGCGGCGGACGTGGTCCGCGCCCGACCGCCGGTGCGGACCTGCGCTATAACCTGACTATTTCCTTCCGCCAGGCGGCCAAGGGCGACGAAGTCACCCTGACCATCCCCAAGCAGGTGCATTGCCCCGAGTGCGATGGCACCGGCGCGGAGCCGGGCACCAGCCCGGAAACGTGCCAGCAGTGTGGCGGTAGCGGACAGGTTGTGCAGTCGCAGGGCTTCTTCCGCGTGGCTGTGCCGTGTCCGGTGTGTCATGGCCGTGGTCAGGTCATCCGGTCCCTGTGTCCGCGCTGTAAGGGCGATGGCACCGTGCCCGAGACCCGCGAGCTTTCCGTGCGCATCCCCGCCGGTGTGGACAGTGGTTCCCGCCTGCGCCTGCGCGGCGAGGGCGAACCCGGTGAATACGGCGGTCCCCACGGTGACCTGTACGTAGTCATCTACGTGGAGGAGGACGAGGTTTTCGAACGTCAGGGGCAGAACCTGATCTACCGTTTGGAAATCGACTTCACACAGGCCGCCCTTGGCGAGACCGTGGAAGTCCCCACCCTCGACGAGCCGACCACCCTGCACATTCCCGCCGGAACGCAGAGCGGCAAGGTGCTGCGTCTGCGCGACCTTGGTCTGCCGCATATTGGCCGCCAGCCGCAGGGCGACCTGCTGGTTGAGGTGAATGTGAAGACCCCGCAGGACCTCACCAAGGAGCAGGAAGAACTCCTGCGCGAGTTCGCTCGCCTTGAGGAGGAGAAGCAGGGCAAGCCGCTGAACCGGGCCAAACAGTTCTTCAAGAAGGCCGTTGGCAAGGCCATGGGAGAGTAGGGCATATGTCGGGCAAGCTTTCGCACATTGATCAGGACGGCAACGCATGCATGGTTGACGTGGGCCACAAGGCGGAAACCCAGCGCACGGCCATTGCCGAGACGCGGGTTATCCTCTCGCCCGAGACCTTTGCCCTGCTGTCCGAGGACGCCTTGCCCAAGGGCGACGCCCTCACCACCGCAAAAATTGCGGGCATCTTTGCCGCCAAGAAGACGGCCGAGCTGATTCCCATGTGCCATCCGCTGCCGCTGTCCTATGTGGATGTGCGGTTTACGGCGCTGGAGGAGTCCTCGACCATCGTCATTGAGGCCGAAGCCCGCACTGCCGGCCAGACCGGTGTCGAGATGGAAGCGCTGACCGCCGCGCAGGTGGCCGCGCTGACCGTGTACGACATGTGTAAGGCCGTGCAGAAAGACATTATCCTCTCTGATTGCCGCCTGCTGTACAAAAGCGGGGGCAAGAGCGGAACCTACGACGTCCGTTAGGACGGCGTGCAGACAAGAGCCACCAAGGGGCCGTGCGGCAATGCCGCGCGGCCCCTTTTGTTTTGCGCAAGGGTTTCGTATGGTGGTCAGGTTGTTGAAAAGACAGGGTGTTCACAAGTCAGGGCGAACACGCGCGGGCAAAGCGCAAGGCCGGCGCGCCGCTACAGGGCGCGATGGTTTGGAGCTTTGACGGAAAAGCGCGAGCGCTGTTGTGGACAGCCTGCGAGATGAGCGCGCCGCCGTGGCGCGCTTTGGCGTTGACGTTGTCCGGAAAGAAAACACGGTCCGGTTGGTAGTCCGGGCGCACGTGTCCTGCGTGTCAGTAACCTTCCCCCCTTGGGTTGTCCGTTTCCGGATGTGCACCACAGTGAAAGGGGAAAACCACATGGAGTTCTATCGCACGAGTTTTTCAATTGTTTTTGAGGACGGCTTTTGGGTTGGGTACGCGGAAATACGGTATCAGGACACCTTTCGCGTGGCGCGCTGCGTTTTTGGCGCGGAGCCGACCGGCCCGGAGATAGCCGCCTTTGCCACTGGTCCGCAGTATCAGCGGCTGGCCTTTTCGCGTCCATTTGCGGCGCAGGAGCGGACGCGCCGGGCGGCGAATCCAAAGCGCCGGCACCGCGAAATAGCGCGTGAGCGCAAGGCCGCCTACGGCGTGAGCAAAGCGCGTGACGCCGCCAAAGAGCAGTATCTGGAAGACAAACAGATGCGCAGGAAGGCGGCGCGGCAGCGCCGTGACGCACTGCGGGAGCGCCGCTTTGCCGAGCGGCAGGAGAAGCGGCGGCAAAAGCGCCGGGGGCATTAGCGCCGCAGGACAGGGCGCATGACAAAATGGCGCGCAGACGCCAGCGGAATCGTCATCGCGGCGTATTACGTCGCCCCGCCTCCTTGCCCGACGAGGAGCATCAGGTCGTCAAGGTTCGGCGGTCCGCAGGCTGCGGGCTGGTAGTCGAGGAATTGTTTGAGGATGATTTCCCCGCAGCCGGGCGAAAAGTAAAAGACGCTGTACGGGCGGTCGTCCACGTTGAGGGCGTACATTTGCATATCGTTCGCTGCCGTGTTTTGATTCACGGCGTGGATAAACTTGTCCTGAAGCCGGGCGGTTTCCCCGGCCGCGACATCCTGCATACTGAGTGTTATGCGGTACCAGTCCATGGCTCCTCCTTGGTGCGGGGCGTGGACGGACAACGGATGAATTTTGATGTATCACCGAATATGCTACATCAGATTGAGGAAAAACGGCAAACCACAAGCGGTTTGCCATCCCCAAAAAAAGCTCTCGTAAGGAGACGTGAAATGAGTAAGACCACAGCGAATTTGGAAGCGGCGTTTGCCGGTGAGTCTCAGGCCAACCGCAAGTACCTTGCCTTTGCTGAGAAGGCCGATAAGGAAGGGCTGGCACAGGTTGCCAAGCTGTTCCGCGCAGCCGCCGCTGCGGAGACGGTGCACGCGCATGCGCACCTGCGTCTGCTCAAGGGCATCGGGTCCACCAAGGAAAACCTGATGACCGCTATCGCTGGCGAGACGCATGAATTCAAGGAAATGTACCCGGCCATGATTGAGGACGCCAAGGCCGAGGGCGAGCGCGCGGCAGAGCGGTACTTTGGCTTTGCCAACGCCGTTGAGGAAGTGCACGCCTGCCTGTACGAAAAGGCGCTGAATGACCCCGAAGGTCTGCCCGCCACGGAATACTACGTTTGTAGCGTGTGCGGCCACGTGCACGAAGGCAAGCCCACGGAGAAGTGTCCTGTCTGTAGCGCCAAGCCCGAGGCCTATTTCCTCGTGGACTAATGGCGCAGACGAGCCAATACGGCGCGGCTTGTGGCATTGACACTGGCCGCGCCTGTGCGCGCCGTGCTGCCGTGTGTGGCGGCTGCGGCGCGCAAAATATGATTGACCGTCCCCGGCCGTGCCGTGGGCGGTCTTTTTTTATGGCGCGGGGCCAGTGGATTTGCGGTGGCTGTGGGTTAGCGTCTGCCGCCACCCATACCGCGTCCGCCGCCACCGCCCATGCCGCGACCGCATCCGCCACGGCCGCCTCGGCCACCGCCCATACCTCGGCCCATGCCGCATCCTGCGCCCCGTCCGCCGCCTTGGCCCATGCCCTGACCTCGGCCCTGTCCGGACTGCGGCGTGGTGGGTGCGGTCTGGCCGGATTCGGCCTGTGCGAGGGCGTCGCTGCATGTGGCGGCGTCTACGGTGATGATGCGCAGCCCCGCCTGCGTCAGCGCGGCTTCGGCCTTGGGGCCAACGCGGCCGGTGATAACGGCCTGCACGCCAGCGTCCACAACGGTCTGCGCGGCCTGAATGCCCGCGCCCTGCGGCTGTGTTGCGGCGGTGTTTTCAACGGCTGTGGTCTGCCCGGTTTCCGTGTCGTGGATGAGAAAGACCGGGGCGCGGCCAAAACGCGGGTCCAGTGCGCTGGTGAGTTCGGGGCCGGTACTGCTGATTGCATACTTCATGAGGAAAACCCTCCTGTTTTTGTGTGTTGCTTTGTTGCTTTGAAGTGAGCAAAGGCTGTGCCGGATGGTGAAAGTCAAGGAATACAGATATTTATGATTTTGCCTTGTTCTGAATAGGCGCATGTTTCGCCTGTTTCTGGGCGAGTCTGGGCGCAATGTGCGCCCAGACGAAAAAGCCCCCGCGCGGGTGCACGGGGGCTGGAAGTGCCGGAAAGGGGCAGGTTGGGCGTTTACCAGACGCTGCGGACTTTGACGCCGCGCTGCTGCATTACGTCCTTGCATTGGCGGATGGAGTATTCGCCGTAGTGAACAATGGAGGCGATGAGCGCCGCCGAGGCGTGGCCTTCGGTGATGGCGTCGGCCATATGTTCTGGCGTGCCAGCACCGCCGGAGGCGATGACCGGAATGTGGACGGCGTCGGCTATGGTGCGGGTCAGGTTCAGCTCGTAGCCGTCCTTGGTGCCGTCCGCGTCGATGGAATTGACGCAGAGTTCGCCTGCGCCAAGGGCTTCGGCGCGCTTCGCCCATGCGATGGCGTCCATCCCCATATGTTTGCGGCCACCGTGGATGACGATTTCATAGCCCGAGGGAATGGCCTCGGACACGGGGACGCGCAGGACGTCCATGCCCACCACGATGCACTGCGAGCCAAAGGCCGCCGCGCCTTCGGAAATGATGTCCGGGTTCTTTACGGCGGCTGAGTTGACGGAAATCTTCTCCGCACCGGCAAGGAGCACGTCGCGCATATCGCTGACGGTGGAGATGCCGCCGCCAACGGAGAAGGGGATGAAGATTTCCTGCGCCACGGCTTCCACAACCTTGAGCATGATGCCGCGGCGCTCGTGCGAGGCCGTGATGTCGTAGAAGACCAACTCGTCCGCGCCTTCCTCATAGTAGGTGCGCGCGGTGTCCACCGGGTCGCCGATGTCGATGTTGTCCTTGAACTTAATGCCCTTGGTCAACCTGCCGTCGCGGACATCAAGGCACGGGATGATGCGTTTACTCAGCATCTTTGACCTCCAGGCAGTAGTCGTGGAAATTCTTGAGCAGGGCAAGGCCGGGCCTGCCGCTCTTTTCGGGATGGAACTGTACGGCCCACAGACCTTCGCGCCCGTGCATGGCGCAGAATTCGTGCCCGTAGGTGGTGGTGGCCAGAACATACTGCGCGTCCGCGTCCGGGTAGTAGCTGTGTACGTAGTAGAACTCCGCACCCGGCTCAATGCCCCGGAACAGGCGCTCGTCGGGATTCTTCGGCGTGACGGCGTTCCAGCCCATATGCGGGATGCGCACGGGGGTGCCGTCCTCTTCGGTCATGTCGCCGGTAAAGCGGCGGCAGATGCCGGGGATGATGCCGAGGGTGGTGGTGGTGTTCTCCTCCGACGAGTCCAGCATAATCTGGCAGCCCACACAGATGCCAAGAAGGGGCTTGCCGCTGTCGATAAGCGAGGAAAGTACGGAGTCCAGACCGGTGGAGGTCAGTTCATTCATGGCCTGACCTGCCGCCCCCACACCGGGAAAGATGACGCCGTCCGCACTGCGCAGAACGTCGGCATTGTCCGTGATGGTGCATTCTATGCCCAGATGGTCGAGGGCGCGGCGGACGGAAGTCTGGTTTCCGGCCTTGTAGTCGAGTATTGCGAGCATGTCTTTCTCCTTCGTAGAACTCAGCAAATTAGACAATATGCGGCTGCAATACAAGTGCGGGATTGGCTCTGCGCCATTTTGCGCCGCCGCTCACTGGTGGAGCGCATCCGCGCGCGTGGGGGTTGCCCTCATGTGGGGCGGGAGTATACAAAGCTGGTTTGCGTAGCACAAACCACAACCAACGGAGATGGTATGTATATAGTGACCGGCGGCGCGGGCTTCATCGGCAGCGCCTTTGTGTGGAAGCTCAACGAGATGGGCATTCATGACATCGTGGTGGTGGATGACCTCGGCACCGGAGACAAGTGGCGCAACCTTGTGAACCGGACGTATATGGACTTCGTGCACAAGGATATGTTCCTTGAGATGATTCTGCACGAGGATCTGCCCTTTGACGTGGACGCCATCATCCATATGGGCGCGTGCTCCTCTACCACGGAGCGTGACGCCAATTACCTGATGGAAAATAATTACCGCTATACGATGACGCTGGCGCACTTTTGCCTTGAGCACGACGTGCGCTTTATCAATGCTTCCTCCGCCGCAACCTACGGTGACGGCGCGCTGGGCTTTGATGACGACCCGGCGGGCATCCCTGCGCTGAAGCCGCTGAACATGTACGGCTACTCCAAGCATTTGTTCGACCTGTGGTCCCTGCGTACGGGCGCGGTGGACAAGCTGGTCAGCCTGAAATTCTTCAACGTGTTCGGCCCCAACGAGTACCACAAGGGTGACATGAAGTCCGTGGTGTGTAAGGCCTTCTCGCAGATTGGCGATACCGGGGCCATGCGCCTTTTTGCCTCGGAGCGTGACGACTACCCCGACGGCGGCCAGAAGCGTGACTTCATCTATGTGAAGGACTGCGTGGATGTGATGTGGTGGCTGCTGAATAATCCGCAGGTGAACGGCATCTACAACCTTGGCACTGGCTCCGCCAGAACGTGGAACGACCTCGCCCGCGCGGTGTTCAGTGCCATGGATGTGCCCGAGGATATCCAGTACATCGATATGCCCGAGACCCTGCGCGGCAAGTATCAGTACTTTACTGAGGCCAGCATGGATCGCCTGCGCGGGGCTGGTTGCCCTGTGGACTTTGCGCGCCTTGAGGACGCGGTTGCCGACTACGTGGGGAACTACCTCGCCACGGGCGATCCGTACCTGTAGCCGCGAAGGCCGGGCGGGCTGGTTCGCCCACACGATTTGAAAAAGGAAACGCCGGGTGCGCAGTGCGCATCCGGCGTTTTGTGTGCTGTGTGTGCTGCGGCTACAGGCCGGGGAGTTCCACGGGCGGAAAGTCCGCGGCGTCCAGCTCGTGCCCCAGTTTGGAGAACAGGCGTGGTTCCAGCATTCTGCGGCCCTTGCTGGGACCGTCCACAGGAGTAAGTTCCTTGCCGTCGTAAGTGATGCTGGTGATGAGCGGTTCGTCAAAGCCGAAGTCCGTGAAGGTGTCCACGCTGACGTTCAGCAGGGCCGACCGGAAGTCGCCTTCGAGGGCTGGCAGGGTAAAGGTCTGCGTGCCCTTGTCGACAGAACCGAGCAGAATAAGCACCTCGTCCTTGGCAATTTGGGTCAGGAAGGGGCTGAGGTGCACCGGCGAGGGCGTGGCCGCGACATTGTCGGGGTACAGCTCAACTTCGGGCACGCCGTCGATGCAGGCCGTCATTTTGAGGCTGTTTTCAAAACAGTAGGCGGCGCGGTGGTACAGGCGGTGGGCATTCCACCAGCCGGACCACGAAAAGCCCACAGCCTCCGCGAATTTTCCTGCAAGCTCCTCGTCAAAGTAGAGAATGCCCTTAAAACAGTTGTTGGCGAAGTAGGGCGTGTTGTTCTTGCCGAGACAGTGCTTGTAAATCTTGTGGACAAAGCGCTTCGGGATGGACGTGATAATCACATTATTCTTGTATCCCGCGATATCGATTCGTAGTTCCATATCGTCTCCTCCGGTCACATAGCAATGACAGGCATCCTGTGGTGTAAAGGATTACCTAACCACCGCTTTTTCCTTTAGGCAAGGAAAATCGAAGAAGGCAACTGTCCGCCCGCTTACACTTTACGTTTAAACAGCCGCTCCAGGTCGCTGAGGCCCCACTGTACCTGCACGGGGCGGCCATGGGGGCAGTAGTCTTTGCCCGGGGTGGCGCGCCATGCTTCCAGCAGGGCAAGGGCTTCGTCGCGGGCAAGGGTTTGGTTGGCCTTGACCGCCGCTTTGCATGACAGCATGGCCCACAGGTCAGTGATGCCCTTGGCTTGTTCGCTGAGGGCGGCGCGCAGGTAGTCCTTGGCCCGTGCCGCCGTGAGCAGCGCGGGGATGGCCGTTACCGCAAGCAAGGTGTCCGAGCGGCGCTCTAGGGAGAAGCCAAGGCGGCTCAGGTCCGCCCATATCTCATCCAAAAGCGCGCCCTCGGACGGGTGCAGGGCCAGTTCCAGCGCAATGGCCAGCGGCTGGCTGTCGCCGCGCTCTCCCGCCTGTTCAAAGGTGTGGTAGAGCACGCGCTCGTGCGCGGCGTGCTGGTCGACAAGGGCGAGGGTGCCGTCCCGGTAGCGCAGGATGAGGTACGTGTCCGCCAACTGGCCGAGGTACTCACTCCCATCGCTTGACGGCGCGGCAAAGATGGGCGGGGCTGTTTCGCCAACGGAGTCGTACAGGTCCGCGTTGCTGGATACGGCAGGCTCATGCATGGCCGCGGCGCGCGAGGCGTCCGGCGCAAGGTCGAGGAAGTTTTCGCGCTCGGTCATGCGCTTGAATTCGGAGTAGGTGGAAAAGCCGGGGCGCGTGTCGTCAAAGTCCGCCGCGTGCGCGGAACCGCCGGATACCGGCTCATAGGCCGAACGTGACGCCGGACGCGTCGCAGCGGGGGCCGAGGCGCCAAACGAGGAGGGCGCACCAGTGGACGGGTCTGACGCCGCGCCAAAGGAATCGGGCATGGCGTCCATAGAGTCCATGGCGCTGGCCGTTCCGGAGGAGCCGGGGGCGTTCCCTGCGTGGTCTGGCACACTGACGTCTTCGGCGTAATGGGGCTGAGCCGAAGCGTCCAGCGCGGTGATGATGGCGCGGCGGATAACGGAGAATACCGCCCGCTCGTCCCGGAAGCGGACCTCGGTTTTGGCCGGGTGAACGTTGACGTCCACATGCTCGGGCGGGACTTCCAGAAAGACCACGGCCTGCGGGTATTCGCGGGTGAGCAGGCGGCCTGTGTAGGCCTCGCGTACTGCGCGCAGGAGCACCTTGTCCGTCACGGGGCGGTTATTCACATAAAAAAGGATGCGGTCCGCGCGGGCCTGCGCCGTACGGGGGCTGCCCGTGACGCCGTGGGCGCGGTAGCCGTTTTGCTCGTGGGCAAAGGGCATCAGCCCGTCGGTGATGGCGGGGGGCCACGCAGCGGCAAGGCGCTTGGCAAGGTCCTGCCCCGCGCTGAAGGTGTAGACCTTGCGCCCGCCCACGGTCAGCTTCATGCGCACATCAAGGCGCGTGAGGGCAAGGCGGAAAAAGGCGTCCTGACAACGGCGGGTCTCCGTGGCAGGCGTTTTGAGGAATTTGAGGCGCGCCGGGACATTGGCGAACAGGTCGCGGATTTCAATGCGCGTTCCCTCGCGCAGCATGGCCGGGCCGGAGTCCGCCGTCCGCCCTGCGTCCACTTCCACAAAGGAGCCGGAGTCCTCGCCGTGGGGGACGGAGGTGATGCGCATGCGCGACACCGATGCGATGGAGGGCAGCGCCTCGCCGCGAAAGCCAAAGCTGCGGATGGTGTTCAGCTCGCTGATGTCGGCAACCTTACTGGTGGCGTGGCGGGTGAGGGCGAGGTGCATCTCGTCCTGCGTCATGCCCCAGCCGTTGTCCTGAATGTCGATAAGCCCCTGTCCGCCTTGCTCGATGGTGACGGTCAGGCTCGTTGCTCCGGCGTCGAGGCTGTTTTCCATCAACTCCTTGAGCACGCTTGCGGGGCGCTCCACCACCTCGCCGGCGGCGATTTGGTTTTGTAGTTCCGGGGACAGAATATGAATAGGCCGTTTGGTCAGGGCTGTCTGTGCGGTGTCGGTCATGGGTCGGTTGTACAAGAAACGTCAGGAGCTTTCCACCATTGTGTTCTATGGGGTGGAAAGCTCTCATCATGGCAAAAGGGTGCGTGGATTCAGGGGATTGCGGGCGGGCGTTTGGGAGCTGGGCGTAACGTGCGTGTGGCGGGGCACGCAAAACGGGCGTGGGTGGAGGAAGGAAAAGGCGCGGGGGCAGACCTCGCCACGTTGACGCGCGGAGAGAAGATGCCACTTGGGCGCTGGGGCGGGCGAGGTTTTCGTGTGCGGGCGGGCCTTGCCGCTCAGGCGCGCCACGCAAAACGGGCGCGGAAGCTAAGCTCCCGCGCCCGGTGATGGTGTGGTGTGCGCCGCGCGCTACAGGGACAGGCCCAGCAGCGTGATGCGCGCCTCAAAGCGTGCTTCGTCGTCGGTCTGCGTGGTGAGCAGTTCCAGCGCGTAGCACTGGTGCGTGTAGATAAGGCGTAGGGTCTTTTCCAGATCCGTCGCGGCCTCAATATCCGTGCGGTACAGGAAGTCCACGGTCCAGTTGGGATTGATGATCCACGCCATGCCGAACTTGAGCTGGCGCAGACGCTCGCGGTCCTGCCGCTTGTACTCGTCCAGCGCTTCCTGAAAGTCCACACCAAAGGATGCGCGCATCATCTGGGGGATTTCGTAGGTCAGAAAGTGCTCGTGCTCGGTCATGTCGCCAAGGTAGGGCGAGAACATGGTGCGGCTGGTCCAGCTCACGTTCTCGTTGTAGCGGAATTGGGCCTCGGCGAGGAAATCCGAGAACGGGCGGCGCTCGTATTCGTCGCGTTCGTCCTCGCGGGTGGCCTCGCGGCGGTCGTAGCTCTGTTCAAGGCGCAGACGCAGGAAGTCCAGATAATCCACAACCGGCTTGTAAGCAGTGGTGTCGCCGTCGGTGTACGGGGCGATGCGCACGCGCCTGCGGTCGAGGACGTTGGTCACGGAGTAGGTGATTTCGTTTTGGGCATCCAGCCTGTCGAGGTCGTCGTAGTAGGGATTGTCGTCCTGTCCGACGTAGGGCATCCAGTCGTAGTCCACGCGGGGCTGGATGGAGTGGCGGATGCGCTGCCACGAGCTTTTGCCGTCGTTTTCCTCGGTGGCTTCCAGCGTGTTGGAACCAAGGTCGTATACGCGGGACAGCTCCGTAAAGGCGCTGACGGTAAAGTTCGGCAGGTGGCGCATGCGCAGGTCTTCCGCATCGGTGCCGCTTTCGTACTCGTCCTCAATGTAGAGGGTTTCGCGCAGTCCGGCGGTGGGGATGACGGATATGGGACCAACCTCAAAGGGCAGGCTGAGGGACGGTTCGGCTTCCACACGCATGCCGGAGTCGCCCTTGGCGCGCCAGAAGTAGCCCGAGGACGAATCCATCATGAACTCAAGGGGCAGCCCTTCAAGCAACTGGTCCTTCCAGACAAAGCCGAAGAGTTCCGGTAGGCGCTGGAGGGTGGGGTTGTCGTCGGGGTCGTGGTTGTCGTTCATGTAGGCGAAGTTCTGGGTGTATTCCAGACGGCCCGCCACGCCCACGCGGTCCCACGAGCGGGAAACGAGCAGGGTGGAGGTGCGTTCCTCGGCGTCGGCGTCGGCGATGTCGCGGCCGAATTCGTCAAGGAAGACGCTTTTTGTGCGGTCGAAGCCGGTTTTTCCGGCCTTAAATTCGCGCAGGTAGTTCTGGTCCGAGGCGTAGTCGATGTCCAGCTTCACCTTCCAGTCGGGGTTCGGCAGGTGGCCATCGAACTTGCTGCGCACCCAGAAGCGGTTGCGGTTGGGGCGGATGAGGCCGTCGTCGTCAAACTGCGAATCCTCATCGGACTCGGAGTTGGCGCGGATGCTGTCGTGCAGCCAGTCCGCCTGCCAGACGCCCTTGGTGTCGGCGTCCGGGGTGTTGCGGTACTCAAGGCCCTGCTGCAGGCCGCGTTTGGCCATGAAATTCTCGTAGAACGTGGCGTCCTGCTCGTCGTCAATGGCCCAGTAGATGGGCTGATTGTAGAACACGCCATTACGCGAGCTGGCGCCGAACTCCGGCAGCAGGAGGCCGCTTTGGCGTTTGGTTTTGGCGGGCAGGATGAGGTAGGGCGAGTACATCATGGATGTGTTCCCCACCTTGAAGGTGGAGTTCTTGAGCCATGCGTAGCCCTCAATGGTGACTTCACCCTCGTCCATGTCGATGGACCATGCGTCGTCCGGGTTGTCACAGGCTGTGACCGTGGCGGAGCGGAAGCTGTAGGTGTCGCCCTCATGCTTTTCGATGCGGGCGCCGGAGAAGTAGAGGTGGGCGTCGTCTACGTAGACGAACCCGTTTTTCAGCCAGCCAACTTGGGCGTTGAGGTCGAACTCGGCTTCGTCCGCGGTCATGCGGTCCGCGGTCCAGACGGCTTCCACATTGCCCTTCAGGTAGACCCAGCCGGTTTTTTTGTAGTACCGGGCAAAGTCCGCAGTAAGGTAGCGTTCGCCCTGCGTGAGGCGGACGTTGCCTTTGGCCTCGATGATTTCGGGGTCATGCTGGGCGGCGAGGTGGTCGGCGCGGAGCTGCCATGCGGAGGCCTCATGCGAGGCGGACTGGTCCTCATGCCGGGCGGGCATGTCTGCACCTGCAGGCGCGGCAGTGGCGGCGCCAAGGGGCGCCATCACGACACAGGTCAGCAAAAGTAGTGTTAATACGGCCTTTTTGGGGAGCCGAGTGCGGATCATTGAAGTCATGATCGTCCGTGCGTTATAGGGTACAAGCGAATAGAGGCACAGCGGCCGTCACCTAGCGACATCCGGGCACGTACCATAGGTCCGTTGAAATGAACAGTAGGCATAAGGATGGAAATTTCTTATACATGCACCCGACACAAAGGTGCAACCACCCGCCCCACGCAACTTCACGAGGACCTCATGCCTATTGCCTACAATCATCTCGAAACACTCGTTCACCCAGGCAGAATCGTTGAAAATTGGCGCAAGCTGGAAGCGCGGGGCGGCCATGCCTACGCGGTGGTGAAGGCTGACGCCTACGGCCACGGCCTGCGGGAAGTGGCGCGGGCGCTTGCCGCCGCCGGCGCGCATACGCTGTGCGCCGGGACTGTTGAAGAGTCCGTCAGCATCCGGGGGATGGGGTATGAGGGGTGCGTTGTGTCCCTGCTTGGTCCCCAGCTGGATGAGGATTTCGCCGCCGCCATCCGCCAACGCATTGTCCCGTTCATCGCAGACGCCGAGCAGTTGAAACGGCTGGACGCGGAGGCCGCAAGCCTGAACGTGGTCCAGCCCATATCAATTAAAATAGATACCGGCATGGGGCGTCTTGGCTTTCGGGCCGAGGACGCGCAGGCCGTGGCGGACCTCTTGGACGGGCTGTCCCATGTGAAGGTAGCGGGCGTAAGCTCGCACCTTGCCTCGGCGGATATGCCGCAGGACAGGGCCGCGGTAGAGGCGCAGAACGCGCGCTTTTGCGACGCCGTGCAGGTGCTGCGGTCTCGCGGGCATGAATTTGAAGCGAACCTCGCCAACTCCGCCGCACTGCTGGCCTACCCGGAGATGCATCACGACGCCCAGCGTCCCGGACTGGCGCTGTATGGGTGCAATCCCTTTTGGGGGACGGAGCAGGCCGCGCTTGGCAGCGATTTGGTTCCGGCCATGGATGTGCGCTCGCGCATCTACCAGACGCACGGGCTCCGCGCCGGGGAAACAGTGAGCTATGGACGCACCTTCACCGCCCAGCGCGACATGCGCATTGCCGTCATAGCCGCAGGGTACGCGGACAATTACATGCGCGCCATGTCAGGCGTCGGCGCGGTGTGCGTGCGCGGGCGGCGGGCGCCAATCCTCGGGCGGGTGTGCATGCAGATGACCGCCGTGGACGTGACGGACATACCGGACGCCACGCGCGGCGATGACGTCTGGCTGCTTGGCGGCCCGGACCAGTGCGCCGTGCGCGCCGAGGAGTTCGCCGACTGGTGCGGAACCATCAGTTATGAGATACTCTGCCTTCTGGGCCAGAACCCGCGCCGCTACGCTTGACAGCGCGTGGTGGTTGGCTTATTGACTGCGTTTTCCCTTGCTCTTGCCGATGGCGGTAAGGGCCAATAGACCATGAGGAGTAATTCATGAGAAAGTTCGAGACTTTGCTGCTGCTCTCTCCTGAGCTGTCAGCCGAGGAACGTCAGACGGTTCTCGACACCCTGGGCGCTGTTGTCGACCGCGAAGGCGGCAAGATGCTCACTGTCGACGAATGGGGCATGCGCGACCTCGCCTATGCCGTGAACAAGAAGACCCGCGGCTACTACGTGCGTTTGGAGTACACCGCTCCCGGCCAGCTCGTTGCCGAGCTGGAACGCATCATCCGTATCACCGACGGTATCTACAAGTTTGTCACCGTTCGTCTGGCCGACAAGGTTGAAGCTGAGGAGAACGCATAATGGCTTTCAAAAAGAGATTCACTCCGCGGAAGAAGTTCTGCCGTTTCTGCGCAGACAAGGAACTCCCCATCGATTACAAGCGCCCCGATATCCTTCGTGATTTCGTGACCGAGCGCGGCAAGATCATTCCTCGCCGCATCACCGGCACTTGTGCCAAGCACCAGCGTCGCCTGACCGTTGCGATCAAGCGCGCAAGGCAGATGGCTCTTCTGTACTACACTGCCGTGCACAGCAGTGCTGTCAAGAAAAGGACGCTCTAGGGGAGGCTTGTCATGAAACTGATTCTTCGTGCAGATATCGACAATTTGGGCCGTCTGGGCGACGTCGTTGACGTAAAGCCCGGCTATGGCCGCAACTTCCTTCTGCCTCAGGGCTTTGCCATGGTGGCGACTGAAGCCAACATGAAAGTCTTTGAACTGGAGCGCAAGAAGCTCCAGGAACAGATGGACAAGATCCGCTTCGACGCCGAGGAAATGGGCAAGAAGCTGGAGGACGCCACCATCGTGCTCCGCATGCGTGTGGGCGACGGCGACAAGCTGTACGGCTCCGTCACCAATGCCAACATTGCGCAGGCTCTTGCCGATCAGGGCTTGGAAGTCGACAGGAAAAAGATTATTCTTGGCGACCCCATCCGCTCCCTGGGCCGCTACGGCGTGCCCGTCAAGCTGCACCCCGACGTGCAGTGCGAACTGAGCGTGTGTGTTGTCCGTCACGACTGGGTCGAAGGCCAGCCCATCACTGCCGAAGAGGCAGAGGCTGCCCTGGAAGAACAACCTGAAGCACCCGCCGAGGCTCCGGCCGAGGTAGCGGAAGAAGAAGCTGTAAATGACGCAGGACAGGCCGAAGAATCCGAACAGGCCTAGCAACGATATCTCCCGGTCCCCTCAGGGGACCGGGGGTTCCGCTGTTGCAGATACCCTTTCCAGGGCGTCTGGCGACATGCTGCGGAAAGTCCCCCCCCATAACCTCGAAGCCGAACAGGCGGTTTTGGGGGGTGTTTTTTTAAAGTCCAACGTATTTCATGATCTGGTGGACGTCCTATCCGAGGACGACTTCTATTCACCGGCCCACCGCATCATATTCCGGGCATTTCAGGAATGCTTCCGCAAGTCCATTCCCATGGACCTCTTGACCGTCGCCGAAGAACTTCGGATGCTCGGCAAGCTGGACGAAGTGGGCGGTCCCGTCTATTTGGCGGAACTGGCGGACTCTACGGTCAGCACCTCCAACGCCCTCTACCATGCGAAGATTGTTCGCAACAGGTCGGTTCAGCGCCAGCTTATCGGCGTGGCATCGGACATCATTGGCAACTGTTTCGACAGCGGCAGTGATGTGGACGCGCTCTTGGACGAATCCGAGCAGTCCATCTTTGCCATCTCTGAGCAGCGCTCGAACAAGTCCTTTGTTGCGTCCAAGGAGCTGGTGAACCAGGTTTTTGAAAAACTGCAGGAACTCTACAGCCGCAAGGAACTCGTCACCGGCGTACCCACCGGGTACTACAAGTTTGACGAGCTGACGGCGGGCCTGCAACCAACTGACCTCATTATCATTGCCGGACGTCCCGCAATGGGGAAGACCTCCTTCGCCCTGAACCTTGGGCTGAGGGCGGCTTCCGATTACGGAACGCCCACCGCTGTGTTTTCGTTGGAAATGGGCATGGACCAGTTGATGATGCGTATGCTCTGTACCAAGGCAAGAGTAAACCTTGCAGACATGCGAAGGGGCTTCATCGACGACGAGGCTTGGGCGCGCCTGTACGACGCCGCCGAAGATATGTCAGCCTGTCCCATTTACATTGACGACACACCGGCAATCAGCACGCTGGAGCTTCGCGCTCGTTGCCGCCGACTCAAGGCGGAAAAGGGACTGGGACTGGTTATCGTCGACTACCTGCAGCTTATGCGAGCAGGTCGCACCATCGATTCGCGTGAACAGGAAATCTCCGAAATCTCACGGACGCTCAAGGCTCTGGCGAAGGAAATTCAGGTGCCCGTGATCGCGCTGTCGCAGTTGAACCGTAAGGTGGAAGAGCGCACGGACAAACGTCCCAAGCTCTCGGACCTTCGTGAGTCCGGCGCCATTGAGCAGGACGCCGACATGATCATCTTCCTCTACAGGGACGAGGTCTACAACACCAGCGACGACAATCCCAAAAAGGGTGTGGCCGAAATCATCATCGGCAAGCACCGTAACGGTCCCACCGGCACGGTGGACCTTGCCTTTATGAAGGAACACACGGCCTTCGAGAACCTCGCCGTCCCCGCGGAAGCTGCTGACTACACGAACTCTTGACATCCCCCGCGCAGGTCACACTCAACCGCATCTGGAGCCGACTGTGTACTTCGACAAAGCCGAGACCTACTCCCGTGAGGACATCGAAAAGGTTCAACTCGTCCGACTGCAAAGCACCATTGAGCGTGCACGCAACTCGCGCCTGTATAGGGACAGGCTGAGTGGCGTTTCCGCCTCGGACATCCGCTCCATCGACGACGTGCGTCGTCTGCCGTTTACCACCAAGGACGACCTGCGCGGCAGCTATCCCGATGGGCTGCTGACCGTGCCGCACGAGGACTTTGTGCGCCTGCACGTGTCCAGCGGCACCACCGGCAATCCCACTGCGGTCTATTACACGCAAAACGACCTGAATTCCTGGGCCGACCTCATGGCGCGGTGCATGCACATGATAGGCATCCGGCCCGGCGATACCTTTCAGAATATGAGCGGCTACGGGCTGTTCACCGGCGGGCTCGGCGTCCACTACGGCGCCGAGCGGCTGGGTTGCCTGACTATCCCCTCCGGGGCGGGCAACACCTCGCGTCAGATTAAGCTGATGCAGGACTTCAGAACCAGCGCCATCCACATCATTCCGTCCTACGCGCTGTACTTTGCCGAAGCCCTCGAAAAGCGCGGCATCGACCCGAAAACGGACCTCAACGTGCGCGTTGCGCTCATCGGCGCGGAGCCGCATACCGAGGAGACCCGCCGTAAGATTGAGGACTCCCTCGGCATCAAGGCCTACAATTCCTACGGCCTGTCCGAGATGAACGGTCCGGGCGTCGCCTTCGAATGCGAACATCAGGACGGCATGCACGTGTGGGAAGACGCCTACATCGTGGAAATCATCAATCCCGAGACCCTTGAACCCGTGAAGGAAGGCGAAGTGGGCGAGATTGTCATGACCACGCTGCTGCGCGAGGGCATGCCCATTATCCGCTACCGCACGCGCGACCTGTGCCGCTTTATTCCCGGCACCTGCGCCTGCGGCCGCCAGCACCGCCGCCTCGACCGCATCAAGGGCCGCGCGGACGATATGATGATCCTTAAGGGCGTCAACATCTACCCTATGCAGATTGAGCAGGTGCTCATGGCCATGCCCGAGGTGGGCCAGAACTACCTTATCGAGCTGGATAACGACGGGCACATCGACTACATGCGCGTACGGGTGGAAGTGAAGGGTGAATTTTTCATTGAAGACATGCGCGCGCTGAATGCCCTGCAAAAACGCATTCAGACGTCGCTGCGAAACGAGATACTCATCACGCCCAAGGTGGAACTCGTGGAGGCCAACAGCCTGCCCAAGAGCGAAGGCAAGGCCAAGCGGGTTCAGGACCTGCGCAGCGTGTACTAGGGAGACTGTATGGCTGAGTTCCTTGCGGTTGGCTTCATCGTCATCATGTTTGGCGTTTTGCTGCTGCACATCTTTTCGCTGCCTGCAAACTGGATTGTTTTGATCCTTGTGGGCCTGTGGAAGGTAACGCATCCTGATATGGCGCTCTCGTGGCTGGGCTTTGGCGGTCTTGCCGCCCTTGCGGCCCTTGGCGAGGCGCTGGAATTCGTTATTCGGATGAAAGGGGCTTCCCGTTACGGCGCGTCCACGCGCGGAAACTGGGGCGGCGTTATCGGGGCCATTGTTGGCGCGATATTCGGCGCTGGGTTTCTGCTGGGCGTTGGGGCGCTGCCCGGCGCGCTTATTGGCGCGTTTGGCGGGTGCCTTGCCGCGGAGCGGCTGTCCGGCCGCGACTTTGAGGGCGCGCGCCGCGCCGCTGTGGGCGCCATGTACGGCACCTTCCTTGGCCTTGTGAGCAAGGTCGGCATTGGTGTGGTTATGGCGTGGTACGCCGCCGGGTCGGTCTGGCCCGCGTAAACTGGCATTTCTTGCGGTGTGGTGGGCCATACGGGGCAACGACCCCGCGCCCGCCGCGCCCAACCTCTAGCCTGTGTGAAACGAGAAGGACGAAGGACAATGTCTGAGAGGAACGCGTTTCCGGAGTACCGGGGACGCATGGAATATTACTGCCTTGGCTGCGGCGCCACCTATGGCACCGAACAGTTGCACTACACCTGCCCGGACTGTGGCGGCGTGTTTTTGCTGCGCGACACTGGCTTTGACGCCCTCAAGCAGACGTCCGGCGAGACGTGGCGGAACATCTTTGATGCCCGCGCCGCCTCCAAGACCGACGCCTTGCGCGGCATCTTCCGTTTCTATGAGCTGATGGCTCCGGTGATGGATGAGCGGGACATCGTCTACCTTGGCGAAGGCAACACCCCCATTATCCACTCCAGCCGCCGCCTGAGCGACCAACTGGGCGGGCAGAAGATGGCCTTTAAGAACGACGGCCAGAACCCCAGCGCGTCCTTTAAGGACCGTGGCATGGCCTGCGCGTTCAGCTTCCTGAACCATCTCATCCGCACGCAGGGCCTTGAGGAAGTGCTGGCGGTGTGCGCCTCCACGGGTGACACGTCCGCCGCTGCGGCGCTATATGCCTCCTACGCGGACAGCGCCATCAAGTCCGCCGTGCTGCTGCCCGAGGGCAAGGTCACCCCGCAGCAGTTGGCCCAGCCGCTGGGCAGTGGCGCTGTGGTGCTGGAAGTGCCCGGCGTGTTTGATGACTGCATGAAGGTTGTTGAGCACCTTGCGGACAACTATCAGGTGGCGTTGCTCAATTCCAAGAATGCATGGCGCATCCTTGGGCAGGAGTCCTTCGCGTTTGAGGTTGCCCAGTGGTACGACTGGGACCTCGCCGGAAAGGCCGTATTTGTGCCCATTGGCAACGCTGGCAATATTACCGCCATCATGAGCGGCTTCCTCAAGCTGCATGAGCTTGGCGTGATTGACGCCTTGCCGCGTGTGTTTGGCGTGCAGTCCCACCACGCGGACCCGGTGTTCAAGTACTACGCCGCCGCGCCGGAAGAGCGCCAGTGGCAGCCCATGCAGGTGGAGCCCAGCGTGGCGCAGGCCGCGATGATTGGCAATCCCGTGTCCTTCCCCCGTGTGCGCTACTTTGCTGAACGCTTTGAGGCCGTGGCCGGAGCGGGCAGCTTCCAGGTGGTGCAGGTGACGGAGCAGGAAATCATTGAAGGTATGCTGCTGGCTAACCGCCATGGGCATATCTCCTGCACGCAGGGTGGCGAATGCCTCGCCGGGCTTATGAAGGCGCGCGAGGCCGGCCTTATCCACAAGGACGAGACCGCCGTGCTGGACGCCACCGCCCACATGCTGAAATTCATTGGCTTTCAGGATATGTATTTCCAGAACGCGTTCCCGCCCGAGTACGGCATTACGCCGGACCCGGAGCGCGCCAACACTCCCCTGCGCGTCATCGACGCCGGGGAAAAGGAGCGCCTGAGCGAGACCGAATACACCAAGGCCTGCGCCACGAGCATCGTGGACCGCCTTGGCCTGAAGTCGCGCTAGAGCGGAAAGACAGAGAGACGACATGACGGGGACGCCTGAGAGGGCGTCCCTTTTTTATTCGCCGCCCACGGGCAGGGTGATGGTGAAGCGGGTCCACTCGCCGGGCTGGGAGTCCACCCGGAATTCCCCGCCGTGGTTGCGGGTGACGATGAAGTACGACACGGACAGCCCAAGGCCCGTACCCGCGCCGGCCTCCTTGGTCGTGTAGAACGGCTCGAACACGCGGCGTTTGAGGGCCGCATCCATGCCGGGGCCGTTATCCTCCACCTCCACACGCACACGCTCGCTGTCGTGCGAAATACGAAGCGTAATGCGCGGCGTATCGTTTTCGAATGACTTTGTCGCCAGCGCTTGTCCGGCGTTTTTGAGCAGGTTGAGGAACACCTGCTCAATTTCCGTCCGGCTGACGTGAACAAGGGGGACGTCCGCGTCGTAGTCGCGCTGGATGGTGATGTTGCGGAAGTCGTATTGCTTGTCGGGCTGATAGTCCTTGGACGCAAGCTCCACGGCATCATCAAGGATGGAGCTGAGGTGGTAGGGGCGCTTGTTGGTGTCGTTGCGGCGGCTGAAATCGAGCATGTTGCGCACGATGGTGGCCGCGCGGTTGCCGGCCTCGGCAATGCCCTCCAGATAGGTAGGAATGCGCCGCATGTGGAGGTATTCGCTCACTGCTTCAAGGTCCACCCCGGTGGCGCGGGCGGCCTTGGCATTGGCGGGCAGATTGGGAGAAAGGCGGCGGATGATATTTTGGTTGGATTGCAAAATTGCGCCGAGGGGGTTGTTAATCTCGTGCGCCATACCTGCGGCCAGCCCGCCAAGGGAGACCATTTTTTCGGATTCGAGGATCATATCCTCAATGCGCACGCGTTCGGTGACGTCATCAATGCGGATGACAGCGCCGGAGGTCGTCTCCGTGCCGAGTGGATAGGCGGTGATGTCGTAAAACCGCTGTTCGCCGTCCGCAACATGGACGAGACGCGGGGTGTGCTGTGGTTCCTTTTGATGGATGGCGTGGCGCACCATGGGCATATGCCCCGTCATGGCCGGGAGGATGTCGTCCAACTTCTCGCCAAGTGCCCCCTGCATGTCGATGCCCGTATAGTCCTGTGCGGCGCGGTTCCACTGGATGATGCGTTCAAACTCGTCCACGGCCACCAGCACCGAGGGCATGGAGTCCACAATGTTGCCCAGCAGCAGGCGCAGGCGGCTGAGTTCGCCCTCGGCCCGCCTTTTTTCCGTGATGTCGCGGAAGTTGTAAATGGTGCCCAGCGTAGCGTCCGCATTGACGAGGGGGTAGGTGGCGCGCTCTATGATGCGCCCATCCGTGCAGATGAGTTCGTCAAAGAGGGCGGCGTCCACTGTGGTCGCGGTGGGGCGGGGCCACTGCGGGGGCACCGTCAATTGCTCGGCAATGCGCTCGCGCACACGCCGGACGCTGAAGCCAGAGGGGGCGTCGCTTGGGGGGATGCCCCACAGTTCATGAAAGCGGGGGTTGGTCTTGATGATGTAGTCCGCCGTATCCGTCACCAGCAGCCCGTCCCCAGTGGAGTTGAAGGTCACGCGCAACAGCTCCTCGCGCTGGAGGAGGTCGTTGTTCATTTGGCGGAGCTTGGCGGTTTTGGTGCGGACGCGTTCTTCCAGTTCGCTGTGCGCTTTCGCCAACTCCGCAAGGGCGGTGGAACGTTCTCGGACCATCTCGTTGGCCGGGGCGGCCAGTTGGCGGAATTCGTCAAAGACCATGGCGTCCGGGTCAATGTAGGCGGCACCTGATGCGGCCTCGCGGAAGAAGTTGGTCAGTGCGGCAAAGCTGCTGTTGAGCCGGGCGGTCAGCACCCGGACGATGATGGTGATGCTGATGAGAAGCACGGCCATGATGGCCCCGATGGTCAAGACGCGGTCGCGGATGTCGGCGCGCAGGTCGGCTTCCATGGCGACCATGGCGCTGTCGAGGTCGTCGAGGTACACCCCGGCGCCAAGAATCCAGTTCCACTGCGGCACGTGCAGAAAATACGTCAGCTTTGGGTAGCGTCCCGGACCTGCGGGCTTCTCCCATACGTACCGCAAAAAACCGCCGCCCGGAGATGTTGCGGCGCGGATGACCTGTGGGATGAGGGGACGCCCGTCTTCGTCTGTGGTGGCGTTCATGGACCTTCCGGCAAGGCTTGGCTCCGCGCCGTTGGCCAGCATGATGCCGTGCATATCCAGCGCGAAGACGTAGCCCGTTTCGTCAAAGCGGATGCGCTCTATGCGGTCCAGCGTCTCCGCCTTGATGACCTGCTCCACGTTTTCCAGGTATTCGCCGGTGCCAAGAATCCAGCCAAGGGGCTGGAACAGCTTCACGTATGCTATTTTGGGTTCCGGGCTGGCTGGTTTTCCGGGCTTTGGCCACAGGTAGCTGTAGAATCCTTGCCCCTTGGTGGCGGCAATGTCGATGAGGTCCTTCACCACACTGCGGCCACTGGGGTCGCGCAGGCCCAGAATGTTTGTGTGCTCCATCTCGGGCCGCACGGGCATGAGTTGTTCCACGCCGTGTATATCCGTGGCAAAGTAATACCCCCGGCCCGAGTTGAAGCGGATGGGGCGCAGGGCCTCGCGGATAAGGTCTTGGGTGCGTTTTGGGCCAAGGGGACCAATATTGAGTTTGTACAGGTGGCTGGCGATGGCGTGGGCTTCATCGACGCGGTCGCGGATGGCGCGGCGTAGGCGGGTGTCCGTGGTGCTTTTTTGGTAGGAGATATAGTCGAGCACCTGCGTGACTTCTTCGCGCAGGACAAGGCGGCTTTCGAGGATATGCTGTTGTTTCAGCTCCTGCGAGGTGGCCTGAAACATGGCGTATTCACTGTATATCCACAGTCCGCCAGTGAGGGCCATGGCCGCAACGGCAAGAAGCAACATGCGCTGCTTGATGGTTCGGGTCAGGCTCCGGGCCGTGGCAGAATGTGGTGCCGCCATAGTTTCACTTGGGCTGGAGGGTGAGCCGCAGGACGGCGTATGCAAATCGCCTACCTCATGTCATAGTGATAAAGCACGGAAGCGGCTATGGCAAATAGACGCGGCAAAGCGCACGATACTGCCGCGCACTTGCCCTCCGGCGCTGTCTGTGCAATGAGAGCGCGGACCGATTAACATCAACGTGCGAAGAATGTATGGCAAAGAAGAAAGTACGGGCCGACCAGCTCGTGTTCCAGCAGGGATTGGCCGATAGCCGCGAGAAAGCGAAGCGGTTCATCATGGCGCGTCAGGTTTTTATTGAACTGGACGGCCGCAGGGAGCCTGTGTCCAAACCCGGCCAGCAGTTGGCCGAGGACGCCGAACTGTCCGTGAAGGGCGCGGACCGTTTTGTCTCGCGCGGGGCGCATAAGCTGCTCACCGCTATTGAGCACTTTGGCCTGTCCTGCGAGGGCAAGGTTGCGCTGGACGTTGGCGCGTCCACGGGCGGGTTCACGGATTGCCTGCTCCAGCACGGCGCGGCGCGCGTCTACGCCGTGGATGTGGGCTACGGCCAGCTTGATGCCAAGCTCCGCACTGATGAGCGCGTGGTCAACATGGAGCGTACCAATATGCGCCTTGCCCCCGATGACCTCCTCCCCGAACCTGTGGACATGATTGTGGCGGATGTGTCGTTCATCTCGCTGGTTAAAGTCATGGGCCCGAGTGTGCGGTTTTTGAAGCCCGGCGGCGAGATTGCCGCCCTCGTCAAGCCGCAGTTTGAGGTTGGCGCGTCGCAGACCGTTAAGGGTGTGGTCAAGGACGAGCGCCTGCGTCAGCAGGCCGTGGACAAGGTTGTCCATGCGCTGGTGGCGGATATGGGGCTGGAGTTTGTCGGCGTTATCCCCTCACGCATCAAAGGCCCCAAGGGCAATCAGGAATATATCATTTATATGCGCCGCCCTGTGGACGCCGCCGAAGCCGCGCCTGAAAAGACGGACGCGTAACGGCAGCGCCGCCAAGGCCGCACCGTCAAACGGCCCCGCAGGTCTGTCCTGCGGGGCCGTTTTGTGTCTGCAATGGGTGGATGTGGCGTCAGGCGGGCTGCATGCGGTCCATGAGGGTGCCAAGTGCCTTGAGGTGGCGCTTTTCCTCATCGGCGAGGGTGAGGAGCAACTCGCGCGATTCCTGCACGCCTGCCTCGCGGGCGTAGCGCATGTAGAGGTCCAGCGCCTGCGCCTCAAACATCATGCCGGCTTCCACAACGCCCTGTGCCGAGGTGAGCGCAGGCATGTTGCGCTCAATGAATTCATCGGCGGTCAGGCCACCTTCAAGGGGCGGCGCATCGCGCTGCTGGGCGGACGCCGTAAGCTGGCTTTGGTCCAATTCCTCGCCGGTATGCTGGCGGTAGACGGTGAGGAGCCACGTCTTGTGCTTGGCCTCGAAGCCTGCCAGGCGTTCAAGGGTGTCTGCGACTTCTGGCGCTTCGGCGCGTTTGTCCTTGGCCATGCGCTGGTAGAACTCGCCGAGGTTTTCCTCCATGCGGCAGGCGAGGGCGATGATTTCCGACAGTGTTTCGTCGCCGCTGAAGAATACAAATCCCGCGCTGGCTGGGCCTACCGCGCCCTCGCCTGTCCACGCCGCGATGCCGCCGACAAGGTTGTACACCTCGCCAAAGCCTTCGCCGCGGAGCATGCTGGCAGCCGCAGAGCTGCGTCCGCCGGAGTGGCAATAGGCGATGACGGGTTTGTCGTGCGGGATGGTGTGCAGGGTCTCGCCCAAGCGGGGCAGGGGGATATGCAGCGCTCCCGGCAGGTGCTCCTCTTCATATTCCCAGTCCTGCCGGACATCGAGGAGGGTGTAGGTCCCTTGGGCATTGGACGCCATGTAGGCGCGGGCCTCGTCTGGGGACATGTCCTTGTACTGGGAGAGCATTTTGCGTATTCCGCCTATGAGTTTGATGAGAAACATAGGCTGTATGCTATCATGCACAGCACCCGCATGCAAAACCGGAGAAAAGACTTGATGATCGGGCGTGTGTGACGCAGTATTTCCCGGTTCCGTGATAAAACCGCAAGAGTTCAGACAAGTTGAGGCGAAATGCGACTGTTTTCTCCGAAGATTACCTTTGTATATGAGATGGTGGCGCTGCTTGTGCTGTCCGTGGTTGCCGCGCATCTCCTAAGCGACCATCACCCCAAGGGCTTGACGTGGGAGCGCCAGCCCCTGCGGCCGGAGCTTGCCGTGGAGAGTGCGGACCAACTGCCGGAGCGGCAGGAGCTTGGCACCATTGGGACCGATATGGCCCTGCGGCTGTACGCCGAGCAGGACGCGCTGTTTGTGGACGCCCGTTTTCTTGAGGATTACGAGGCTGGGCACATCCCCGGCGCGGTGAACATTGCCCCCGGCATGTTCGCCGATGAGGTGGAGGCCGTGCTCGGCGCGCCTGAGGACGACACCACCCTTGTCATTTATTGCAGCTCCGCAAGCTGTATGATGAGCCACGAACTGGGCGAGAATCTGCGGATGCTGGGCTACACCAATATTTTGATCTACGAGGCCGGTTTCAAAGGCTGGCAGGACGTTCAGGGCGACGTGGAGCAGAGCGAATGAGCAGAGTGGAAGACTTTGGACGCATCGTCCTTGGCGTGGTGTTCATGGCCGCGTCCGTCATGAAGATACTGGAGCCGGGCCTGTTTGCGCAGGTGGTGCAGAATTATCAAATTCTGCCGCCCGTGGCCATCAACCCTGTGGCCATGGTGCTGCCATGGCTGGAATTTGTGTGCGGCGCGGCCCTTGTGTGCGGCGTGGCCGTGCGTGGTGCGTCCGTGCTCATCACGGGCATGCTGACGGTGTTCATCATTATCATGTGGTATAACGTCTCCCGCGGGTTGGACATCAGTTGCGGCTGCTTTTCCGTGCGCCCAGACGCCAAGGGCGAGATGATGTACTCGGTCTGGCGCGATACCGCCCTGCTGGTTTTGTCCATCCTTGTGATGTGGCGCAGCTTTGTGGAGCACGCGGCTGAGGTGCGCTCGCACCGCTTGCAGCGCGACATCCGCCGTGCCCAGCGCCGCGGCAAAACCCTCGCCACGCTGGATGCGCCGTATGCGGCCCCCTCGGGCGCTGTGGACGGAATGCTTGAGGTTGGGGCTGAGACGGCGCAGAAGGATGACCCGTGGGCCACGCTCACCAGCACGCCGCAGGACGCGCAGACTGGTGGCGTGGCCGCAGATGGCGGCGCATTCCCCGCTGGTTATACGCCCCTTGGCGAATCCGCTTCAACCGCTCCCCGGTTTGGGGATGCCGAACGCGCTGTGGATGCTGATGGTGCCGTAGAGGGTGGCGATGCGGCAGGTGCTTCGCCACAGGCCGAATCCGCCGCTGAACCCATCGCGCTGGGGGAAGCGTCTGCCGCGACAGGCGTTGAACCAGACGCTGAATCAGATGCCGAGACAGACGCGAAATCAGATGCAGAACCTGATGCGGAGGAGTCCGCTCCCCGCGCGCCGTCGGCCGGGCCGGAGTCGTCACAGCCGGGCGAGGAAGAACCCGGCAAGAAGGGCGGCGCTTCCTAAGCACCAATGAGCGGCGTTGGCTGGGAAAGGTTCCCGCCACGCCGCTTCTTCGTCCAGACCGCGCGAGGCAATGGCGATGGTCTGGTTCCATGTCTTTTGGCTGAGGGCGCGGAGCGCGGCTTGTGGGAGCAGGATGAGGCGCTGTCGCCATGGCAGGCCGGTCCCGCGCAGGCGCATGGTCTGGCGCAGGCGGTCAAAGGTCTGCCACGTCAGCGGCAAAAAGTGGATCATGAGCGCAAGGGCGAGGGCGACGCTCCATGCGCGGCGGCCAAGTACCGGGCGCAGCATCCACGCTAAGGCCAGCCCCAGCTTACGCGGCGAAGACGACAGCGCAAGACACAGCCCCACCAGAATCAGCAGCCCCAGCCGCAGGCCAAGCAGAGCGCTGTCCGTCAAGGCGGTGGCAACGGACGCGCCGCTCCAGAGTTCCACAGCACACTTCACCACGGTCCACAGTCCTACAAAGATTACAGCCGCGGCGGTCAGCCGCAGGTCAGCCGCAGACCGGCGGCTGAGAAGCACCGTCAATGCTCCGGCGGCCACGGCAAAAGCGCCAAGGCCCACCACCCCGGCGTGAAGAACAAGCAGACCAAAGCCAAGGGCCAGCAGAATGCGGACCCGGTGGTCCAGCACGAAGTGGGGCGGCTGGGCGGGGCCGCCATGTGTGGCGCTGGCTTGGGGCGCGGCGGCTGTGGGCGCAAGGCGTTTGCCGTCCTGCATAGCTATTCCCACCGCCGCAGGGTGCGGTCCATGGTCCAGCAGTCCGGCGGGCGCACGCCATATTCCGCAATGCCGTCCAGCACCTCTTCCGGGCGTCCGGCGCGCACCAGTCTTCCGCAGTGCATCACGGCGATGATGTCGGCGAGGTCCACCAGCGGGGCAAGGTCATGCGAGGTGATAATCTGCGTGAGTCCGGCCTCTTTGCTGTCTTCAATCAGTTTGCGCATTTCGCGCATTCCGGGGTAGTCCAGCCCGCTGAGGGGCTCGTCAAGGAGCAGGAATTCCGGCTCGCGCAGGAGTGTTGCCGCAAGGCACAGCTTGCGCTTTTGCCCCCAAGACAGGTGCTGAACCGGGGTCTGCCATTGCTGGAGGACGTCAAAGCGCTGGGCCATAGCATGGGCGGCGGCTCGCCGCTGGGGACCAGTGCCGCCAAGGAGGAGGTCTTCCTCCACCGTGGAGCCGAGAATTTGCAGGTCTGCGTCCTGCAGCAGCAGTCCGGCGCTGCGCCGGAAGGCTTTTTCGTCGCCGGGCGTGGTGATGGGGCCGCGCGTAATGCTCCCCGATTGGGGCGACAGCAGCCCCGCCAGCAGGGAAAGCAGGGTGGTCTTGCCCGAGCCGTTGGCCCCGGCAAGCACCACGATGCTGCCCGCCGGGATGGACAGGGAAATATCCTGAAGCGTGGCCGGGGCGCCACTGTAGCTGAAGCAGACGTTGTGGATTGTTATCATTATGGTAGTCTCGCTTAAAGTCATAGGGCGAACAGACAGTTGCACATGCCCCGGCCCCAGTCCAGCCCGGTGTGGGCCTTCAAGCGCGGGGGCGGAACGATTTCTGGAGGCACCATGCATCAGCTGCTTCACATGTTTCATCCGGCTCTTATGGGCGTGCTCATTCTTGTGGCCCTGTATGTATTCTATACGGGAACGCAGCGCGCGAGAATGCTGCATTTGGGCCACAAGACGCGCTTCGCGTACGGACGGCACGTTTTTCTTGGCGCGTTGGTTGTGCTGGGTATGCTGCTTGGTATGCCGGGTGGGATGTATTTTGCGTGGCACCGCACCGGCGAAATTGGCAGCACGGGGTGGCACTTCGTGAATGCGGTTTGGTACATCCTGCCGCTGCTCGTTCTGGGCGGCGGCGCGGGCTGGCTGATGCATGTGCGCCGTGCCAAGCGTCTCCTTATCCCTGTGTTTCATGGGCTGTGCATGGTCCTGCTGGTTGCGCTTGCCCTGTGTCAGGCGTCTACGGGCGTGCTGATATTGCGCTCCACGCCATATTAAATTATGTGAGGCCCTCTCCAACCCACACGTGTCCCGCAGGTGCCCGCCAGAGGACGAAATCCTTACGTTTTCGGCGCAGGGTGTCATATTCTGCGTGTGAAAAATGGTGCTTTGTATGCCAGCTCTATTGACATCGTGTTACTGCGGGTGTAGCGCCGGACGTGGAGTGGAGCGCAATAATTGCTGCATCCCACGTTTGTAAGGAAGTGACACGATTATGCAGGACAAAACCCCCCACATTGATGTGAATGGACCGCGCCAGCGCCTTGAGGTGACGGCGGCAGGGCGGACGTGGCTTATTGAGCGCACCGCCGACCTCGAAACACTGTGGGAGAGCATTGGCGAGGACGATTTTGGACAGGACGAGCGCCTGCCCTATTGGGCCGAACTGTGGCCCTCCAGCGTGGTGCTGGCCAACTGGCTGGCGCAAAACCGCGAGCGCATCGCGGGCCGCGTTGGGGTGGACATGGGGTGCGGCCTTGGGCTGACCGCCCTTGTGGGCGCGTTGTACGGCGCGCGGGTTTTGGCCTTTGATTATGAATATGAGCCGTTGGTCTTTGCCCACGGCAATGCGCCGCTTAATGGCGTCAGCCAGCCCTTGTGGGTGCAGATGGACTGGCGCTCCGCCGCGTGCGCGGCCGGGGCGGCGGACTTTATCTGGGCCGGGGATATTATTTACGAAAAGCGCTTCATCGGCGCGGTGACGGATTTTTTGGACCACACTCTGGCGGCGGATGGCGTGGCATGGATTGCAGAACCCGGCCGCGCTGTTGCGAAGCCCTTTGAACGCGCCGTGCGAGAATTGGGCTGGAGCTTTAGGCGCGTGGTCACCGAAACCATGCAGTGGGAAGGCCACCCCGTGACCGTGCATATCCTTGAAATAACGAAAAATGCTTGACCATAACGGTCTGGTATGAAAACCCCGATCATTTCGGAGGACGCAATGGGAAAGACGATCCGTTTTGGTGTCTCGCTTGATTCCGACCTGCTGGACAAGTTCGACAAGCATTGCGAAGAGCACAGCTACCAAACACGTTCCGAGGCCATTCGCGACCTCATTCGTAACACGCTGGTAAAGAAAGAGTGGGAAGAGTCCGATAGGGAAGTTGCCGGAACGCTCAGCATGGTCTATGACCACCACCAGAGCAACCTTTCCCAGCGTCTTACGGAGTTGCAGCACGAGGCGCATGAGCTTATTCTTTCAACGCTGCATGTCCATTTGGACCATCACAACTGCCTTGAGGTGCTCGTCCTCAAAGGCCCTGCGGACAGAATCCGCAGCCTCGGCCAGCGGCTGGCTTCGACCAAGGGCGTCAAGCACGGCAAGCTGAGCCTGACTACTACCGGACAGGACTTGGTATAGACCCAATGAAGGATGTACAAAGCGGCCCGGCCGATGTGGCGTTGCCCATCGACCGAGTCGGCGTGAAGAATTTGCGCCTGCCCGTTCTGGTAAAAAACCGGGACAACAAGGGCGAGGTGCAGCATACCGTGGCGCAGGTCGACCTTTCCGTCGATTTGCCAGCACGCTTTAAGGGTACGCACATGAGCCGCTTCATCGAAGCGCTCAAAGAGTGGAGCGAGGAGCTGGACTATGCCAGCTTTATGCGCCTGCTGGGGGATGTGCGGACCCGGCTGGAAGCCGAGCGTGCGCACCTGATCTTTCGGTTTCCGTACTTTCTTCTGCGCAATGCGCCGGAGACGGGAACCGCGGCACCAATGGACTACCAGTGCAGCCTGGTAGGCGAATTGGACAATGGGAATCTGACCTTCGAACTGGGTGTGGATGTACCTGTTATGACGGTGTGCCCGTGCTCCCTTGCCATTTCAAGTGGCGGGGCGCATAGCCAGCGCGCCATTGTGCGGGTTCGGACTCGTTCGCAGGGTATGGTGTGGATAGAAGACCTTATCGGCATTGCCGAACGCGCCGGGTCGTCCCCGGTTTATGCGCTCCTCAAGAGGGAAGATGAGCGCCGCGTAACGGACGACGCCTTCGCCAACCCCGCCTTCGTAGAAGACGTGGTGCGCGCGGCGGCGCACGAACTGCGCCAGCTGGAGCAGGTGTCGTGGTTTAAGGTCGAGGTGGAGAGCCAGGAGTCTATTCACAATCACAGCGCGTATGCCATTATTGAAATGGACAACGACTTGTGAGAACCTGATAGACAGCGAGGGGTCTTCGTGTGCCCTCGTGACCCGAAAAGGATGGTTTTCCCATGAAAGTGCTAGGCACAGCCCAGTCAGCTCTCAGTGCGTTCTCCACGGCGCAGGCCGTGACGGCGAACAATATTGCCAATGTGAATACCGAGGAGTTCATGCCCTCGCGCACGGACTTTGAGGAACGCCCGGACTATTCCGGCGTCGCCGTTGCAGACATCAGCCAGGAGGGCAGTGCCGTGCCCACCGCGGGCGGCGTCCTGCCGTCCCCAGCCCCATCGCAGACGGACCTAGCCGTGGAAATGACCACGCTCATGTCCAACCAGCGGGCCTTTGAAGCGTCCGCTGCTGTTGTTCGCACACAGGACGAAATGCTTGGTACGCTTCTTGATAATCAAGTGTGAGATGCCGAAAATGCTGACAAAATACCGTCAGTAGCCAGTATTCGGCATACGTGTGTCCTGGTTTTCTAAAAGTTTTCTTGACTTTGCGTCAGTGTATTGACAGCAATATGCTGATAGCGTGTGTCTTTACGCGTTGTTTCCGGTGCTTGTCAGAGGGGGGACCGGCAACCGGGGCTCATGTGGAGGATCAATGGATATCGTTAAGAGTGGTATCATAGGACAAAGCCCGGCCCTGAAGAAAGTCTTCGGGGTGCTCGCCAAGGTCGCCCCTACCGAAAGTACGGTCCTTGTCACGGGTGAATCCGGAACCGGTAAGGAACTGCTGGTTCGCGCACTCCATGCCAACAGCAAACGGGCGGACAAGCCCTTCGTCCCCATCAACTGCGGGGCCATCCCGCGCGAACTTCTGGAGTCCGAACTCTTCGGGCACGAGAAGGGCGCTTTTACGCATGCCATCCGTTCGCGCGCCGGCCGGTTTGAGCTGGCCGACGGCGGCACCATATTCCTTGATGAAATAGGCGAATTAGACCTCTCTTTGCAGGTGAAAATCCTGCGCGTATTGCAGGAGCGCGAGTTCGAGCGCGTTGGCGGAAGCAAAACCCAACAGGTGGATGTGCGCATCGTTGCCGCCACCAACCGCGACCTTGAGGACGAAGTCAACAAGGGAAACTTCCGCGAGGACCTGTTCTACCGTCTCAACGTCATTCCTTTGCACCTGCCGCCATTGCGGCAGCGCGGGAACGACGTCTCGCTGCTTGCAGACCATTTTCTGAAACGCTTCACCGATACACAGGGTTGCGCGCCGCTTAGGCTGGGTCCGGAGGCGCGGGCCATGCTCCTGTCCTATTCATGGCCGGGAAATATCCGCGAACTGGAAAACTTCATGGAGCGCCTGTCCATCCTTTGCGATGGCGATACCATCACGCCCGAAGACCTGCCGGAGAAAATCTGGTCGGACATCGGACGCGAGCGCCCCATGGAGGAAATGCCCCCAGCTATGCCTGCCGGCTTTGCATGGCCGCAGGTGCAGGACCTTGTGGACAAGGACCTTGACCTCAAGGCCTTCCTGGACAAGGTGGAGGAAAAGCTGCTGGTGGAGGCCCTGGGACAGGCCGATGGCGTCAAAAACCGGGCTGCCGAGATTCTCGGCATCAAGCGGACGACGCTCATCGAAAAGTTGAAGAAGAAAGGCCTGTAATCCTGTGACTGTCAGCGGTCCCCGCCGATTGGGGCTTCCCGTGGCAAAGACATATCGTGCAGGACGCATTTGTAAGCGTTTTGCATGGTTGTTGCATAAAGAGTTGTCGTGAGCGTTCGTACTACTAGCAGCCTGTTCTGCATCCTCTTGCTGGCAAGCCTTGCGGGGCTTTGTTTCCCGGCATCCGGCCGGGCCGTGTCGTATTCCTTCGGGCTTCACCCGGATAAGGAACGCGTCGTCTTTACCTTTCCAGACACCCTGCCAAAGTATGACGTTGTCCGTACCGGCAAGCGCAGTCTGACTGTTGCCGCGCCGGAGGGTATGGACTCCGTTACCGGGGGCCGCCCGGACCTTGGCGGGGCAAACATTGTGGGAAGCGTCACCCCAAAGCCGGACGGGGCAACCCTTGGGCTGAAGACCGATGCCTTTGGGTATGTGGCCTTCACGCTGGAAAACCCGCCGCGCCTTGTGGTGGACGTGTTCCCGGACCCGCTGGGCGCGCGGTGGACGCCGCGCGCAGGGGCCGATGCGCCGCAGGCCAAAGCGCCTGCGCCCGCTAAAAAGCCCGCCCCCAAGGCCAAAAATGCGACGCGCACCGCGCCGAAGGTGAATGCCACCACGCCGCGCCGCGCCGCCGCGCCACAGACCAACGCGACGGGGAACCGTACCGCCGCCCCATCCCGCACCAATGCCACTCAGGCCAATGCCACCACTCCTTCCCGCGCCGCCGCGTCCAATCAGACCGAGTCGAAGTCCATGTCCCAACGCGTGGACAGGGGCGACGACGCGGCCAAGGACTCCGGCAATGTCTTTCGTGGCCGGGTGGTGAAGGGGCAGGGCGTCCCCGAGGTGCGTCAGAAGCTGACGACTCCTCAGGCTGTGCGCCGTCCTGTGGCATCCAATACCACCGCCACGCCAGAACCGCAGGTCTCCGCCGCCGCCAAGACACCGTCGCAGCGGGTGGAGCAGAAGGCCAACGGCACCGGCGTGCGCGAAAAGGTTGCCGATTTTCTGCGTGACGAGTCCATGCCGTGGGCCGTTCGCGCCAAGGTGAACCGTGGTTCCAAGGCCGACGCCACTCCCCTTAGCGCGCCTGAGGATGACATGTCCGGCGTGAGGGCGGCTTCGGACGCGCTGCCGCAGCCCGTCGCCGAAGAGCCGCAGCCCGAGCCGGAAGTGCAGCCCGAACCGGAATCGCCCGAGCAGCCGGAGGAAACGGTCGTGGCCGAAGGGGAAGTAACCCCGGACGAGGCCAACGCCACCAACGGTACCAATGCGACGCAGACGCCGGACTTTGAGGAAGTAATGCTGGGGGCGCAGACGGCCCAAAGCATGGGTGAGTATGACGCCGCGCTGGAACAGCTTGATATTCTGACCCGCGACACCCGCGTGCCCGACGATATGCGCGAGGAAGCGCTCTATATGAAGGCCGATGTGCTCTACAGCAAGCATACGGGCGAGCTGGAAAGCCACTTTGACGAAATTAACGGCGCGTACGAAACCGCCATGAACTCCAACCTGGACTCCCAGCGCGTGCCTACAGCGCTCCTCAAGCGCGGCGTGCTGAATCTCAAGGTTGGCAATATCCCCGAAGCGACGGCGTTTTTTAACCGCCTGCGCAAAAAGTACCCCAACGACCTGAACGTCCCCCTGACCTATTATTACTGGGGTGACTACTATTTCAAAAACAAGAACTATCAGCGCGCTGCGGACGAGTTTCAGTATCTTGTCCAAGTCTACCCGGACAGCCAGTTCGTGCGCGAGGCTTCCCTTGGTCTGGCCCGCTCCCTCAAGGAGCTGGGCTACGACAAGCAGGCCTTCCAGATTGTGGACTTTATCGAAAAGCGCTGGCCGCGCTATTATATCGAGTTCCCGCCGTTCCTGCAGTTGCAGGGCGACGCCGCCTATCAGGTGGATAACTTCGAGGCCGCCAAGGACTACTACTGGTCGTATTACAACATCGACCCCAAGGGCGATGACGCGGACATCATCCTTGCCCGCCTTGGCGACATCTACGTCAAGACGGACAAGCCCGCCGCCGCGCGTGAAGTGTACCAGAAGGCCGTCACCGAGTTCCCGGACCGCGAGGGCGGGCTGATTTCCAAGATGCGCCTTGCCGAGGAAGGCATCTACGACGCACCCACCGTGGAGCAGATGTACAGTATCTTTGACAAGCCGCTGAACCTGAAGCCGTCCGAGATTTACAACGAAATCATCGCGGACCACCCGGAGAGCGCGCTTGCGCCGCTGGCGCACCTCAAGCGCGGCATCTGGGAGATGTGGAACAAGAAATACCTCGACGCCATCGCCTCTTCGCGGGCCTTCGCCGAGAAGTACCCGGAGAACAAACTGCTCCCCCGCGCCATGGACGTGGGCCTGCAATCCTTTAGTCAGTTTGTTGAACCGCTGGTGCGCGAGGAAAACTATCCCATGATCATTAAGCTGTGGGAGGAAAACGACTTCCTGCGCAAACAGCGCGAGCAGCTTTCTCCCGGTGCGCGTATGGCATTGGCCCTTAGTTTCTGGAAGCGCGGCAATCCCGAGCGCGCGCTGGATATCGTGACGCCGTTCCTGAAACAGGCGCAGATTCCCGAAGCCTCGGAAATGGCGATGAGCCTTGCCCTGTCCGTGTATCTGGAAAATCAGGCATGGGAAAAGGTGCTGGAGACCGCAGACGCCGTGAAGCAGTGGGAGCTTTCCCCGGACCATCGCCGCGAACTGCGCTACGCCGAAGCCCTTGCGCACGAGAATCTTGGCCAGCTCGACAAGAGCCGTCCCCTGTGGATGGAACTGGCGCAGGACCGCCAACTTGACGAGCGCCAGCGCGCCTACGCCCTGTACTTCATGGCCCTTGAGGCTGAGGAGAAGGGGCAGCTTAAGGTTGCCTACAACAACGCGCAGGAGGCCCTTGATACCTTGCTCCGCAGGGACGAGGACCAGAGCAAGATTCGCGATACTCTGCGCATTCTTGTAAATGTGACCGAGCGTTCCGGCCGCGTGCCCGAGGCCCTGAAATGGTCGCAGGAGTATGAAAAGCATATCCCTGAGGGCGACCCGAGCCTGCGCGCCTTGCATTACCGCATGGCGGGCCTGCACAAGAAAATTGGCGATACCAAAAAGTGGCGCGAAATGCTGGGCAAGCTGGCCGATTCCGCACCGGATACGCTCTATGGCCGTATGGCCGCGTCTGACCTCAAGCTTGACAGTCTTGAGCAGGCCACGCGACAGTATCAGCCAGACGCAACAACGTTGCAGTAACGCTGGAAGCATCCCCGTCAGCGCGCGCTGGCGGGGCGGAGGGGGAGTATGGATAGACTACCCGTCGTCGCCGGACAGTTCTACAGCAATGACCCGGACGCCCTGAAGCAGGACATCGCATCGTGCATGTCCACCGCGGAGGGGAAAATGTCGGAGCACACCGTGCTCGCCATGGTGCCGCATGCGGGCTATCCCTTTTCCGGGGGCGTGTGCGGCAAAACCATGGGCGAGGCGAACTTTGCCTCGCGCGTGATTTTGCTTGGTCCCAACCACACGGGCAATGGCCGCCCGCTGGCCGTGTGGCCCGATGGGGTGTGGCGCATTCCCGGTGGAGAGGTGCCCGTGGACGAAATGCTCGCCGCGCGCGTCATTGCCTGTCACACCGCGCTGGAGGCCGATACGGTGGCGCATGCCTACGAGCATTCGCTGGAAGTTGTGCTCCCCTTCCTGCGGACGGTTCGCCCGGATGCCGGAATTGTCCCCATCTGTGTGGCGGAATCAAATCTTGATGTACTCCGGGCTGTGGCCGGGAGCATTGCCGCCACCCTCAAGCAGGATCCCAAACCTGCCAGCATCGTCGTCAGCTCGGACATGAGCCATTTTCTCAGCGACGTGGAAACCCGAAAACTGGACACATCCGCCCTGAACGCCGCAGTGGCCCTTGACGCCGAAGCGCTGTATCATGAGGTTCTGTCCAAGGATATTTCCATGTGCGGCATTTTGCCGATGACACTTGGTCTTTTCCTCGCGCGCGAGCTTGGCGCAACCAGCGCCCGGCTTGTGGCCTATTCGACCTCCGGCGATGTGACGGGCGACTACAGCAAAGTGGTCGGCTACGCCGGAATACTGGCATCCTAAGTGGTGCAAGGAGTGTGACCATGATTTCTGCTTTGCGGCCGGGGGCGGCGAAGATTCTGCTTCTGGTGCTTGCATTTACTCTTGTGGTGGGCTGCCAGCCCACAAAGCCTTTGCCCCAGCCTCGCCGGGTTGTGAATCCGGCCACGGTTTCCGGCGCGGTGACCACGCCACAGTGGGATATTGCCGCCGTTGCCTACGAGCATTTTGGGCAGGGCATGGACTATGCCGATGCCGGTTTGGCGCCGGTATTCCTCGTTTTTCATAATAAGGGCGACGCCAGCCCCGTGGTGCGCGTGGAAGAAGCGCGCGGCAAGGGTGTGGACGGCGAGTACCTTGCCTACAATCTTGAAGAGGCCACGCGCCTCGTCTTTGCCTCCGAAACCTTCTCCAATACGGCGTCCAACGCGGGCAAGACCGCGGCGCTTGGCTCCTTCCTTGGTGCCGGGCTTGGCGCGCTTCTCGGTACCATTGGCGGTGGCGACAATATTTGGAAGGGCGCGGCTATTGGCGCGGCAGGCGGCGCGCTGGTCGGCGGCGCTGGCGGCGTGTACGCGTCCTCCGAACGCGACCTGAAGCGCGTTATCCGGCGCGAATTGGACCAGTACGGCTGGAATGATGAGCCGGTCCCGGCGGAGTACACCCGTGTGGGGTATCTCTACTTCCCGGCGGAACGCCAGATTAATGCCGTGCGCCTTATCGTGCGTGATGGCGGGAGCATCCATTCCTACACGGTGCCCGTCGCGGCCTCCGAGATGGGTGAGAAGGACGGCAAATAGTCGCTCCTTTCCCAATTTGAGACCTGTGCAGAGCGCGGTGGTCAGTCATGACCGCCGCGCTTTTTTTATGTGGCCCTGCGTCAAGGAGAGGTGAACGCGCGGCGGCTGGGGAAAGGGCAATGGAGCGGGGGATATGAGGCGTCGGAGCGGCGGAGGTCGAAGGTGATGGGCGGCGCGGGAAGTGCTTACGGCTCTCGTTATGTCACACAAAAGCAGCGCGAAATGTACGACGTGCTGTGGGCCGAAGTGTGGTCACGCTTCGGCGAGTTGCGTGGTCCCGTGAGGGGAGGGGGCTACTCAGGCAGAGGAGCGGGACAGTTTCCATCAAGTGGGGCGTGTGCGATGCCTGCGGATGAGCTTGGGCCGGCGCTCGGCGTCCGAAATACAAAGCGCCCCGCAGACAAAGTCTGCGGGGCGCTGTTTGGATTGCGTCTGATGTGCGGGCGGCCTAGCTGTTGAGAATACGCTTGGCCATTTCGTCCTGCACGTCGGTGATGAAGGGGATGCCCGTTTCACGCTCGGTCTCGCGGTTGGCGGAGGCGATGTCGCCGCGGGTGATTTCGTCAAGGGCGAACTTGCGGGAACCGGCCAGCAGCTGCTGGAGTCCGGCGGACAGCTTGTCCACCAGGCCCCACATGGCCACTGCGCCATAGGGGATGTTCTGCATTTCGTCCTTGCCCACCTTCTGCGCCACGTCGTGGTAGCCCGCGAAGATTTCCTCTGCGGTGGAGCCGAGGTCGCTGACCGTGGAGGGCAGCTTGTCCCAGTTGCCACACACGGCTTCGCGGCGCTCGGGGCGCAGTACGCCTTCGATGTTGGAGCCGAGGAAGCCCGGAATCATCATGGCGCGGCCCATGCACACCATCTTGGTGTACGGCGCGCCAAGGGCGAGGGCCTTGAAGATGTTGGAGCACTTGGCAAAGCCGCCAGCAAAGCTCATGTCCACAACCTTGTGGCCCTTGGCCGCGAGGATAGAGGCATATTCATGCGCCTTGGCGTGCAGCAGGATGGAGGGAACGCCCCACGATTCCATCATATTCCACGGGCTCATGCCAGTGCCGCCGCCGGAACCGTCCATGGTCAGCAGGTCCAGCTTGGCTTCCGTGGCGAACTTGATGGCCATGGCGAGGCCTTCCATGCCGTAGGAGCCAGTCTTGAGCGTGATGCGCTTGAAGCCCAGCTTGCGCAGGTATTCCACGGTGTGCATGAACTCTTCATGCACCTGCTCATAGCTGTTGAGGTGCGTGTAGCCAAGGCGGCTGTGGCGGGCAAAGGAGTGGATGGAGCCGCTCTTGAAGGCTTCCTGCACTTCGGGGCGCTCGGGATCGGGATCCACGAGGTAGCCGCGCTGCTTGAGGAAGCGGGCGTACTCAAGGCTGGTGACTTCAATTTCGCCGCCGATGTTCTTGGCGCCCTGACCCCACTTGAGTTCCACTACAACTTTGTTGCCGTACTTCTCGGCCAGGTACTCGGCCACACCGTTGCGGGCGTCCTCAACGTTGAGCTGTACGATGATGGCGCCGTAGCCGTCGTAGTAGCGCAGGTAGGTGTCGATGCGGCGTTCCAGCTCGGGGGCGCTGGTGATGCGGCCGTCCTGCAGCTGGGAGGCGCGGTCCACACCCACAACGTTTTCGCCCACAACAATGGGAATGCCCACCAGGGCGCAACCAATGGCAAAGCTGTCCCAGTACTTGGCGGCGATAAAGGTGGAGCCGAGAGCGCCCGTCATGAAGGGCACGCGGGACGTGGTCTTTACCTCGTTGCCGAAGGTCGTCTCCAGAGAGACGTCCGTGAACAGACAGTCGCCACACGCGGCCTTGTCCCCACCGGCAGCGGCGCCATAGTTGGTGCCCTGAACGCGCAGCGAGTTGTACGAAACGCCAACGTGGGTGGTGTTGCCGCTGCCGGCGGTCACCACGCCGAAGTCGCGCGGGTAGAGCATCTGGCGGCCCTTAAGGCTGGACAGCCACGTTTCGCACTTGCCCTTGCAGTCCGCACGGCACAGCGTGCACAGACCGGACTCGATGGCGTTGCCACGGTTGACAGAGCCAAGAACATCATTGTTTTTCGACCACTGCGTCATATCAGCTCCATGAAATGCTTAAATTCTGATCAGATGAGTGTATCCGCGCCGTATGGCGGCGCTGCTTCCCTATGCCTTGCGCAATTCCCCTAGAATGTTGCGAATTCCAGTGAGTAATCGCTTTTGCCCAAGGCGTCAATCCGGTGCACAGCATGGCGGCGCGGCGTGGCGCACTTTTTCGCGTTTTGGCAAAACTGGAAGTTGAGGCGAAGAAGAGAGGTGAAAATGGGCAGACGCCCATAAGGGCCACTGATGCGTCGCGTGTGGCGTTTTGGCTGTTTGGCGATTCCGTGGACAGGGAGAGTGGAAAAAAGACGTGAGGCGGCGGGATGTTGTGGGCGAATTTTCGCCGCTGCGGGCGTTTGTGGCAGGGCGCGGGGAAAGGGTCACGTTTATGAAAAAGGGCCGTCTGCGCAAAGATGCGTAGACGGCCCCATTCAATCAGCGTTGTCGGCTGGAATTAGCGGCGTCCGCCGCGTCCTCCACCACCGTTACGTCCACCACGGTCTCCACCGCGGCCGCCTCGGCGGTCACGGTCACCACCGCGGCGGTCACCGCCACCACGGGGCTTGTTGGACTTGGTGAAGTCGGCGAGGTCAACAGTCTGACCAGCTTCTTCCATCAGCACGGCCTTGCGGGACAGGCGGACACGGCCGGAAGGCTCAACTTCGAGAACCTTAACCTTGACGGTATCGCCAAGGCTGACCACGTCGCTGGGCTGCTCAACGCGCTGGATGTCCAGCTGGGACACGTGCACGAGGCCGTCCAGACCGGGAAGGATTTCCACGATGGCGCCGCAGTCGATGACGCGGGTCACGCGGCCTTCATAGTCTTTGCCCACTTCGGCGGTCTGGTCATGGTACTGGACCATTTCCCGAGCGCGTTCGAGGGATTCCTTGGTCGGGGCGAAGATGAACACGCGGCCGTCGTCTTCAATGTCGATGTCAGCGCCGGTGTCGGCGGTGATGGCCTTAATGTTCTTGCCGCCGGGTCCGATAACGGAACGGATCTTGTCCGGGTGCACCGTAACAATTTCCAGCTGCGGGGCGTACTCGGAAACCTCGTCGCGGGGTGCTTCGATGACCTGGTCCATCTGGTCCAGGATGTGGACGCGGCCGGCCTTGGCCTGACCAAGAGCGTCGCGCAGCACCTGAGAGGGAATGCCGGAGATTTTGATGTCCATCTGGATGGCGGTCACGCCCTCGCGGGAGCCGGCCACCTTGAAGTCCATATCGCCGAGGGCATCCTCGTCACCGAGGATGTCGGTGAGCACGAGGTAGTCGTCCTCTTCCTTGATGAGGCCCATGGCCACGCCGGCGATGGAGGTCTTCACCGGAATACCGGCGTCCATCAGAGCGAGGGAGGAACCGCACACCGACGCCATGGAGGAGGAACCGTTGGATTCCATAATCTCGGACACGACGCGGATGGTGAAGGGGAACTCGTCGTCCTTGGGCAGAATCGGAGCAATGGCGCGCTCTGCGAGGGTGCCATGGCCGATTTCGCGGCGGGAGGGGCCACGCAGGAAGCGGGCTTCACCCACGCAGTAGGGCGGGAAGTTGTAATGCAGCATGAAGCGCTTCACGCAGTCGCCCACGAGGGAGTCCATGCGCTGCTCATCACGGGAGCTACCCATGGTCGCGGTGACCATGGCCTGCGTTTCACCGCGGGAGAACAGGGAGGAGCCGTGGGTGCGGGGCAGAAGGCCGACCTCAATACCGATGGGGCGAACCGTGGTCAGGTCGCGGCCGTCGATACGGGTCTTTTCTTCCTTGATGCGGCCACGCACGATGCGCTTGGTGATGTCCTTGAGGACGTCGCCGAGGCACTTGGTACGTTCCGGCTCTTCGGCGAAGCGCTCGGCAAGGGCTTCCTTCACTTCGTCCTTGATGGCGTCCTTGGCGGCGTAGCGCTCAAGCTTTTCAGGGATGAAGAGGGCTTCCTGCAGCTTGGGCGTGGCAATCTCTTCGATGGCCGCGCGGACTTCGGCGTCCTGCTCGGGAGTGGCGACTTCCAGCTTGGGCTGGCCGCAGGCTTCGCGCAGGGCGTCCTGAGCGTCCAGCAGGGGCTGCATCTGCTCGTGGCCCCATTCAATGGCGTCGGCAATAAGGGTTTCGGGGGCGAACTGCGCGGAACCTTCAACCATGACGACGGCGTCACGGCTGCCGGCCATCACGAGGTTCAGCTCGCTCTGCTCAATCTGCGCGTAGGTAGGATTGAACACGAATTCCTTGTTGATGTAGCCGATGCGGCCACCGGCGATGGGGCCCATGAAGGGAATCTTGGAGGTGTGCAGAGCGGCGGACGCGCCGGTGATGGCGAGAACGTCGGGATCGTGCACATCGTCGGCGGAGTGCACCTGAGCGATGATCTGCACCTCGTCGCGGAATCCTTCGGGGAACAGCGGACGGCAGGGGCGGTCGATCAGGCGGCAGACGAGAACTTCGCGCTCGCTGGGGCGGCCCACTTCGCGGCGGAAGAAGCTGCCGGGGATGCGGCCGGCGGCGTAGGCGAGTTCTTTGTATTCAACGGTAAGGGGGAAGAAGCCCTTGTCTTCGGGCAGCTTCTGGGTCACGGCCGTCACGAGGACGACGGTGCCACCGCACTGGACCCAAACGGAACCGTGGGCCTGCTTCGCAAGCTTGCCGGTTTCGAAAGAGATCTCGTTGCCGCCGATGATGGCGGATTTGCGGGTGGGAGTGAAAGTCAGTGTACTCATGTAATAGATACCTCTTGATGATGTTTCGGCCTTGTACCCTTACAAGGCCGTATCCCCCGAGGTACGAGTAACGCTGCAAAGTTGTAAGAATAGGGCGTTGCGGAGAAGGGTCGCCCCATTGTCGCAACCTCGCAGCTGTTTACACGCTTCGGGGGTGGGGGAGGCCCGAAGGCCTCCCAGCCATGATTGCTACTTACGCAGACCCAGACGTGCGATGAGGTCCCTGTAGCGCTGAACGTCCTTCTTCTTGAGGTAGTTCAGCAGTTTCCGGCGCTGACCAACCAGCTTCAGCAGGCCCGTACGAGAATGGAAATCCTTCTTGTGGGTCTTGAAGTGGTCGGTGAGGTACTGGATGCGGGAGGTCAGCAGAGCGACCTGAACCTCGGGGGAACCGGTGTCGCCTTCGTGCTGCTTGTACTCTTCGATGATCTGAGCCTTGACTTCGGGTGTCATAACCACAGCGATATCCTCCAAAAATGGGGGTTGTGTCCGCATTATGCGGGGGTGCGGCTTCGCAGTGCTACCAAAGGCCGCGGAGTATTGACCAAAGAACCATCCCGTCGCGCTCCTTGGCTTCCACGAGCGCCAGAGGCGTCTCGTCTGGGCCAATGAGCATGGCGAGCGTGCCGGGCAGGGCTGGCTGGTCCTGTTCGCCAACAGACGTCACAGGCAGCCATGTGCCGTTTTGCACCTGCGCCGCTTGCGCCTCGGAGAGGTGCAGGGCGGGCCAGTGCGGCAGGGCATCCCGCATGGGGATAACCCGCTCGGCCAGCAATTCCGGATGCTCGACAAGGTCGTCCAAATCGAACGCCTGATCAAGCCCGAACGGATGGCAATTCTCCCGAATCAACTCTGTAAGCACTGCTCCGGAGCCGAGTCGAATCCCCAAGCTGTGGACCAGGGACCGCACGTAGGTTCCGGCGGAGCAGCTGACTCGGAAGCGCACCCACGGCAGGTCCATTTCCAGGACCTCGGCGTGGGAAATATGTATGGGCTTCGTCTTGATGGGGACTTCCTTCCCTTCTCGGGCAAGGGCGTACAGGGGCTTGCCCTGATGCTTGGCCGCGGAGACGGGCGGAACGTCCTGCGTTTCAAGATTCAGCCACGAAAGAACACCCTCTTCTACCTTTTCAGGGGAGAGATGGTCAAATGGCAATTCTTCAACAATCGTGCCTTCGGCATCGTATGTATCGGTTTTTTGCCCAAGACGAAACTGTCCTGAATACGTTTTGACGCCATTTGTCAAGTATGGCGCCAGCTTGGTGCCGTGCCCGAGGAGCACGAGCAAAACGCCCTGCGCCATGGGGTCAAGGGTACCGGCGTGGCCGATTCGGCCTTGGTCCAGCTTGCGGCGGATGATATTCAGGCAGTGGGCCGATGTGGGGCCGGACGGCTTGTTCAGAACAAGAATGCCGTCGTGCTGATTTTTACTGCGTTTTCTTTTTTTGCCCATGTATGTGCGGTGCTACTTGCAGGAAAGATAGTCTCGGGTGGCGTCGAGGACGATGCGTTCGGCCTCGTCGATGGGGGCCTTGATGAGCGCGCCAGCGGCGTTTTTGTGCCCGCCGCCGCCAAGGGTGCTGGCAATGGCCTGCACATTGACAAGGCCGGAGGAGCGGAAGCTGATCTTGGTCTGCGTGGGGCCGTCCTCACGCAGGCTGATGGCTGCTTTGACGCCTTTGATGCGCCGCACGTAATTCACCAGCCCGTCGGTGTCCTCGCTGGAGGTGCCGGTTTCTTCGAGCATGGCTTCCGTGATGCGGATGGTGCCGATGGTGCCGTCCAGATGCACGCTCGCCGCGCCAAAAACGCGCGACCACAACTGCATGCGCCCAAGGGTCCACTGGTTCAGGAACCGGGCGTTGAAGAATTCCGGATCAAGGCCTTCGCGCAGGATGTCCGCGGCCAGCATCATGGTGCGGGGTGACGTGTTGCCGTAGCTGAAGTAGCCTGTATCCGTGACAAGGGCAAGGTAGATGCCTTCGCCAAGCCCGTCGCTGAGCGGAATGTCCAAATCCTGTGCAAGGTTCGCCACCATTTCGCCCACGGACGAGAAGGACGGGTCCACCCAGTTCACTTCGGCATACTCGGGATTGCCAAGGTGATGGTCGATGCAGACCGTTCCACGGCGCGAAAAGCGCGCGGCCAATGCGTCGCCAAGGCGGTGCAGGTCGCCGCTGTCCAGCGCGATGACCCACTGGGGCAGCTCGCCCGGCAGTTCGGTGACGACCGGGACGGGCGTGTCCAGCCAAGCGAATTGGTCGGGCATGCCGGATGCATTGTAGATGGTGACGGACTTGCCAAGGCGGGTCAGCAGATGCGCCAGAGCGACGGATGATCCCATGGCATCGCCGTCGGGGCTGGTGTGCGCCGCAATGAGAAAGCTCTCACCGCTGGCGAGGATGTCTTTAATCGTCGTTCTGGGGGTGGTCATAGACCATATCCTCCAGATATTCGTCGTAAACGAAGCGGATTTTGGGCAGGTACTTGTTCCTCAGGCGTTTGCCGAGGAGGGAGCGGATGTGGCCGGTTGCCTTGTCCAGAGCAAGCGCCGCGGCTTCGCGGTCTTCGTCGGTGCCGTAGGAGGTGTAGAGCACCTCGGCGATGGACAGGTCCTTGTTCATCCGCACGCCGCTCACGGTGACCATCTCCGTACGGGGGTCGCCGATTTCCTGCGTGATGATGGTAGCCACCTCGCGCATGATTTGGTCGCCCAGTCTATGGGCTCTGCGGGAATTGGAACGTTGCATGATGTATCCTAGAAAAGCGTGTCCGGGTCTTCGCCGGCGCTGAAAATTTCCATCTGGCTGTCAACCAGTTCTTCACTGGTCACATCCTGAACCATCTCCAGGATTTTCGCCAGCCGACTTTCTGTGTGCCGAGCACTTGTCGAGACAGTGACCACGCCCAGGACAAGCCGGTGATGGTTGTCCTGGGCGTGTATCTCACTTACCGCTGCATTGAAGCGGTGTCGTATTTTGTCTTTCAAACTGACGGCAACACGTCGTTTTCCCTTGAGGGAGCGGTTGCCGTGCAGTCTGAATGTGAGGGTGAGAGTACCAATGTGCATGGTGAACCCTCAGCCTTGCGGCCGTGGCTAGTCGTCGAGCGTTGCCGCGACTTCCACTTCCTCGAAGGCTTCGATGACGTCGCCGACCTTGATGTCGTTGAAGTTCTCAAGACCGCCACCGCATTCGTAGCCCTTGCGCACTTCCTTGACGTCGTCCTTGAAGCGCTTCAGGGAGTTGAGCTTGCCGGTGTAGATAACCACACCGTCGCGCAGCAGGCGGATGCCAGCGTTGCGGCGCAACTCGCCGTCCACGACGAAGCAACCGGCAACGGTTCCGACCTTCGGGATGCCGAAGGTCTCGCGGACTTCGGCCTGACCGAGGTACTTCTCGGTGATGACAGGCGCGAGCATGCCGGTCATGGCGTCCTTGATGTCGCTGACGAGCTTGTAGATGATGTCGTAGAAACGGATTTCCACGTTCTCCAAGTCGGCAACGTCCTTGATTTTTGCCGTGGGGCGCACGTTGAAGCCGATGATGATGGCCTGCGATGCGGCGGCCAGCAGGATGTCGGATTCCGTGATGGCACCGGCGGCGCTGTGCACAACATCGACCTTCACCTTGTCGGTGGAGAGCTTGAGCACGGCTTCGGTAATGGCTTCCAGAGAGCCCTGCACGTCGGCCTTGAGCACGAGGTTCAGGGTCTGCACGTCCGCGTTGGGGCGGGAGGCAAGGAAGCTTTCCAGCGTGACCTTGGACTCGCGGGCAAGGGCGCGTTCGCGTTCCTTGATCTGGCGGTCGTTGGCGATGCGGCGTGCAACCTTATCGTCCTCAACACAGATGAACTCGTCACCTGCTTCCGGCACACCGTCAAAGCCCTGAACTTCCACAGGGATGGACGGACCAGCCATTTTGATCTTTTTGCCCTTGTCATTGTGCATGGCACGGACGCGGCCGTTGTGGGTGCCGCAGACAAAGGCGTCGCCCTGATTCAGGGTACCGCCCTGGATGAGCACGGTGGCGACAGCGCCACGGCCCTTGTCCAGACGTGCTTCGACAACGTGGCCGACAGCGCGCTTGTCAGGGTTGGCCTTGAGTTCCAGGAACTCGGCCTGCAGCAGAACCATTTCGAGCAGAGTGTCGAGGTTCATGCCGGTCTTGGCGGACACATTCACAAAGATGGTGTCGCCGCCCCAGTCTTCAGGAACCAAGCCGTGGTCGGCCAGTTCGCGCAGAGCGCGTTCGGGGTTGGCTTCTTCCTTATCCATCTTGTTGACGGCCACGATGATGGGCACGCCAGCAGCCTTGGAGTGGTTGATAGCCTCGCGGGTCTGGTCCATGACGCCGTCGTCGGCGGCCACAACCAGAATAACGATGTCCGTCACCTGAGCACCGCGGGCACGCATGGCGGTAAACGCTTCGTGACCGGGGGTGTCGAGGAAGACAACCTTGCCGCGGTCGGTTTCCACGTCGTACGCACCGATGTGCTGGGTGATGCCGCCAGCCTCACCAGTGGTGATTTTGGACTTGCGGATGGCGTCCAGCAGAGACGTCTTACCGTGGTCAACGTGGCCCATGATGGTCACGACAGGAGCGCGCGGCTTGAGGGTCTCGGGGCTATCCGCTTCTTCGGGCGCAAGGTATTCGGCCTCGGAGAAGCCGACCTTTTCCATCTCGTAGCCGAACTCGGCGGCAACGAGGGTTGCGGTCTCGAAGTCCAGGGACTGGTTGATGGTTGCCATCACGCCGAGGTCGAAGAGCACCTTGATAAGGGCCTGAGCCTTGGTGCCCATCTGCTTGGCGAGGTCGGACAGACGGATGGCTTCCTCCATCTTGACCTTACGCTTTGCGGCCTTGATGGGCTGTGTGCTGACCTGATGCTGCGAAGCATCTGCGCCACCGCGTCCTTTCTTCTTGCGGTTGCGCTTCTGGAAGCCGAAGTGATCCTCGTTGGACTTCTTGGAGAAGTCGACAACGCGCTTGTCCTTCTTCTTCTTGTTGCGGCGCTGCTGCTCGCTCGTGGGCGGCGTTGCCGGGGCACCACCGGGCGTAAAGCCGGGCGCGCCGGGACGACCACCACCACCGGGACGGGGAGCGCCACCGCCGGGACGGCCACCACCAGGACGGCCAGCGCCGCCGCCGGGGCGTCCACCACCGGGACGGCCAGCGCCGCCACCAGGACGACCGGGACCACCGGGACGACCGCCGGGGCGGTTGTCACCAGCAGGGCGACCGTTTCTGCGGGAGTCGCCGCCAGTCGGGCGCGAGGGCGCGGGGCGTGCGGGCTGCGCATTGGGGTCAGGACGGGAAATAACACGGACCTTGGGCGCTACGGGAGCGTCCTTCTTCTTGGTCTTTTTCTTTTTCTTGCCCTTTTTGTCGTCGTCAGCGGCAGCTTTGTCGTCGCTCTTGGCCGTTTTGGCCTCGGGCTTTTCGGAATCCTTGGCCTTGTCGGCGGATTCAGCGGGTGTTTTGTCTGCGGGCTGTGCGGCTTCGGCGTCCTTTTTGGGGGCCTTGGCCTTGGCGGCTTCGCCTGCCTTTGCGTCTTTGCCTTCGGCCTTCTTTTCTTCGGCTTCGGGCGCGGCGGTGGCGGGGGCTGCCTTAACGGCGTCAGGGGTCTTCACGGCTTCGGATGCGGGCTTTTTCTCTTCTACGATCACTTCGGGCTCAGGGGTTTTTTCTTTCTTGGGCTTGATGACTTTGACCTTCGGCTCGGATTTCTTGGCGGGTTTGGCAGGCTTGGCCTTGGCCGCGGTCTTGGGCTTTTCGGCGGGCTCTTCAGTGGCTTCGGGAGCGTCGGCAGATTCGGAATCGGCCTGTGGCGCTTTGGCCGAGTCGTCAGCGCCTTCGGGCGCTGCGGCCTGCTTGGGAGCCTCATCGGAAGCCTTCTCTTCCGTTGCCTCGGCGGGCTTATCGGTCTCTTTGACCTTTTTTCTGCGTCGGCGAACGACCATACCGGGCTGCACTTCCTTCCGAACCACCTCACCGGATGCGGACGTATCCTGCATCTTGGAGCGAACGGTCGCCACCTCGTCGGCGGTCAACGTGCTCATGTGGCTCTTCACTTGGATACCGAGCTCGCGGCATGCGTGCAGCAGATCCTTGTTCGTAACCCCGAGCTCCGTTGATATGTCTTTAACCCGAAATTTTTCTTCCATGTTTAACCCCCTGGCTTTTCTTGCGCCAGCCCTTGTATTTGGGAAACCGCTTGCCGCAGTCTGCATCGGAACAGAGATAATACCCTCGGCCGGGCAGTGTGCCCGTTTCGTCCCGCAAGAGGGCAGGCGTGTCCCCGTCCGAGCGGACATAGCGCGTAAGCTCGTGCTTCGGGAGCCGCCGGCCGCAAATAACGCACCGGCGTACGGGGACATGTCTGTTCCGTGTTTCCATCGTGTTCGATACGGCATCCGTCATCGGACGGACATCCGTTACTCCTCTTCGGGAGTTTCCTCAGTGACTTCGTCACCTTCTGCGGCTGCGACTTCGGCGAACTCTTCCGCCGATACCTCATCTTCTTCGTCGCCCTCGGCTTCATCAGCCTGGAACGAACGCAGCAGGTTGATGGCGGAGCGGACATCACCGATCTGGGATTCGGACAGCGACTCAATGGAGAGCAGGTCTTCATCCTCTGCGGAATCCAGCTTGTCCACGGAATCAAAGCCAGCGGCAAGGAACTCTTCCACGGGGACCTCGGCCACGCTGGCAATCTGCTCCAGATGCTGGAGCTCTGCGTGGAGGTCGCCGTAGCGGGACTCAGTAAAGATATCGATCTTCCAACCCAAGAGGCGTGCGGCCAGCTTGACGTTCTGCCCTTTGCGGCCAATGGCCAGCGTGAGCTGATCGTCGGGCACGACGACTTCGAGCATGTTCTCTTCCTCATCCACCGTAATGCGGGAGATAACGGCGGGGGAGAGGGCGTTGACAGCGTAGGTTGCCACATCCGGGCTCCACACGACAATGTCGATGCGTTCGCCGCGCAGTTCCTGAACGATGTTCTGGATGCGCGAGCCGCGGATGCCGACACATGCGCCCACGGGATCGACGTCCCTGTCGCTGGACTGGACGGCAACCTTGGCGCGGCTGCCCGGATCGCGGGCGACACCGAGAATGCGCACGGTGCCGTCTGCCACTTCGGGCACTTCCCTCTTGAAGAGGGCGGACATGTACTCCGGGCAGGAGCGGGACACGATGACCTGCGGGCCACGGCCCTCGCGGCGTACCTCGGTGAGGTAACACTGCACGCGGTCGCCACGCTTGTAGCGCTCTCTGGGAATCTGCTGGTCCTTGGGCAGAAGGGCTTCCGTTCTGCCAAGGTTAATGATCCAGCCGGCCTTGTCGCGGCGCTGGATGATGCCGCTGATGATTTCGCCGACGCGGTCCTTGTATTCCTCGTAGATGATTTCCTGCTCTGCGTCGCGCATGCGCTGGATGATCACCTGCTTGGCGGACTGGGCGGCGATGCGTCCGAGGTCTTCGACGTTCAGGCGGAAGCCCAGCTCGTCGTCAACCTGCGCACCGGGATCATGTTCCTGTGCGTCTTCAATAGTGATTTCGGTTGCCGGGTCGTTGACCTCAGCGACAACCGCTTTGAACTGATATACTTCGATGTCGCCGGTTTCCTCATTGAGGCTGACTTCGATGTCGATGTCATCGCCGTACTTGCGCACGACGGAGGAGCGAACGGCTTCTTCAAGGGTATCGACGAGCAGGTCGCGGTCGATGCCCTTGTCTTTGCTGATCTGTTCTATGGCTTTTTTCAGTTCCATACTCATGGAAAAACCTCCAAGCTCGGCTTGCCGATTGAAGTCCTAGCCTTTTCTCCCCTTGGCGCCGGGTTCCGGAAACGCATAGCGGAGGTTAGCCTTCTTAATCTCGTCCCAGTTGCACGAGAGTGCATCTGTCCCATCATTAATGGTAATGGTCTGCCCATCGACGGAGACGAGCTTTCCGGTATATCCCTTTTGGCCTTCCAGAGGCTCCAGCAGGGTAACGGACACATCCTGGCCCACGTAGGCAGCCATCTGGTCCGCAGAGAAAAACTTGCGATTCAGTCCCGGCGAGGAGACTTCCAAGGTGTACTTGCCTGGAATGAGGTCTTCCACGTCAAGGGCCACGCTGAGGTCGCGGGAGAGGCGTGCGCATTCGGCGATGGTGACGCCGTCGTCAGTTTCAACGTACACGCGCAGGACGGAGCGGTTGTCGTTACCCGCAAGGTCGATGCCCCACAACCACAGGCCCTGTGCTTCAGCCATGGGCCTGATCAGGTCATCAAGTTCCTGAATCAGATGTGTGTTCATAGTGTGATCTGCCTGAAAAAAAAAGTGGACCGCGAGGTCCACTCGTCTCATTTTGGAATAGATCCGAGGGGTTAGAAGTTCTGGAGCGGGTGACGAGGTTCGAACTCGCGACTCCAAGCTTGGGAAGCTTGTACTCTACCAGCTGAGTTACACCCGCGCCTCGGAACGAGACGAAATACCAAATTGGGGCACCTTGTCAAGCGTCCAGGGTAAAATCCGGTAATTTTTGATTTTGCCTCGCGCAGAAAAAATGCCGGATTCACGGACGGCTTTGCGTGGGCGCAGCCGCCAACACGCAATCAATTACCATAATATAGAACAGGGTTAAACCCTTTTGAAAGAGAAATCCCGCATGAGAATGGTTCTCATGCGGCGGGCTTGGGGGCGCGCGAGCGTGGGCGCAGAAAAATGCTGTGGCATACCGAATTCCTTTTGGCGCGGTACTTGCTTCTCTAGGCGCAGGAAACTCGCGCCAAGGAGGCGGAAAAATGCAAGACGGTATGTATAGCGCGCTTTTCGGGGCTTTGACCCAAGAGCATCGCATGAACACCATCGCCAATAATTTGGCGAACGTGAACACCACCGGCTACAAACGCGACCGGATGGCCTTTCGTGACGTGTTCGTTCGCTTCGCTCATGACGTGATTCGGGAACCGGTTTTGAACGTCCGTTCCAAGCCGCTTTTCCCGGAACCGGACTACCTGTCAAAAGTCCGCATAGCGGAGTCGCGCATTGATTTTAGTCAGGGGAGCATGAAGAAGTCGGACAACCCGCTGGACCTTGCCATTTCGGGCGAGGGCTTCTTCAAGGTACGCAACGACAACGGCGACTACTACACCAGAAACGGCCACTTCACCGTGGGACCGGACGGCCTCATCGTCAACGCGGACGGGCATCAGCTCCTCGGCGAAGGCGGCCCCATTGCCGTGCCGCCCAGCACGCGCCTGAGCGTGACGGCCGATGGTCAGATTTTCGCCGATGGCGAGGCGCTGGACGCCATCCAGTTGTCCACGGTCAGCGACCTGACCGCCCTGCGCAAGGTGGGGCAGAACCTTTTCGAAATCCACCCCGACCGTCAGGCCGTTGAAGAACCGGCTCTGGAGGCGCAGGTGGCACAGGGCTACCTCGAGGCCCCCAACGTCGAGGTCGTGACCGAAATGGTCAAGATGATCGAAACCCAACGCTCCTTTGAGGCCTATCAAAAGGTTATCACTACGTCGAAGGAGACGGACTCCAACGCAATTAATAAGGTCGGCAAGGTCTGATCAGGAGGCTACTCACCATGATGCGATCCTTATGGACGGCCGCGACGGGCATGGTCGCCCAGCAGCTCAACATTGACGTCATCTCGAACAACCTCGCCAACGTGAATACCATTGGCTTTAAAAAGAGCCGGGCGGAGTTCGAGGACCTGATGTACCAGAACCTCAAAATGGCGGGTTCCCCGACCGACGGCGGCGGCTTCACCCCCACCGGTCTGCAGGTTGGTATGGGTGTCAAACCCACGACGGTACACAAGTTTTTCACTCAGGGTGACTTTCAGAACACCAACAATCCGTTGGACATGGTCATCGAGGGCGACGGCTTCTTTCAGGTGGATATGAACGGCGAGCAGGCCTACACCCGCGCCGGTGCGTTCAAGCTGGACAACGAGGGCACGGTGGTGACGGCCAACGGCTACACCCTGCAGCCCGAGTTCACTGTGCCGGTGGATACCGCCAACATCGTCATCACGGACAAAGGCCATATGGCGGCCTTGGACAAGAACGGCGAAGAACTGGCGGCAACGGATATCCCGCTCTACACCTTCGTCAACCCCGCAGGCCTCAACAGCATCGGCAAGAACCTGTATCTGCCGACCGAGGCCTCCGGCGACGCCACCGAAGGCACCCCGGGCGAGGACAACGTTGGTACCGTCGCTCAGGGCTTTATTGAAATGTCCAACGTCGAAATCGTTGACGAAATGGTGCAGATGATCGTTGGCCAGCGCGCCTACGAGGTGAACTCCAAGGCTGTGACCACCTCGGACCAGATGCTCCAGATTGCCAACCAGCTGAAGCGATAGCATGACCGAGCCAAGGAGGATGCGATGAATATGACACGCGACACCGCAGCAGGACGCAGGCTGTCGGACTTTGCCCCGGCGCTGGCGACCCTTGTTGGGGCGCTGGTTGTGCTGTGCTGGCTGTTCGTTGCCGTGGCGCAGGCCGGGGAGACGCGGCCAACGTGGCGCATCGCCGTCCGGGACGCCGCAGTGGTGCAGGGCGATGTCGTGCGTCTTGGCGAAATTGCGTCCCCCGTGGGCAACCTGAAGCCCGATGAGTGGAAGGTGCTGGCGGCCACGGAGTTGTGGAAGGCCCCGCGTGAGCGCGGCGACCAGACCAGCATCCCCCGTGAAAAGTTACAGCGCATCATGGACTACTACCTTGAGGACTACGGCGAACTGTGCATTTTGCCCGGTCGCCTTGTGGTCCAGAAGGGTGGCAGGCTGGTGCGGCGCGACGGACTCATCAAGGGCATCGTCGAAACCTTGACGCCCAAGCTGAAGGCCATGCCCGGCGAGAATTCCCTGCGGGATTACCGCCTGCCGGATTATGTGTTCCTGAGCGACAGCCAGAATACGCTGAAGTACGAGATTACCGGCGATTTGGAGCCGGGGCGCCTCTCGTTGCAGATTCTGGAGATGACCATGGACGGGCGGCTGTGCCGCCGCATGACGGGGACCGCGTTTGTGGACTCATGGCGCTCCGTGGCGTGTGCGGCCAAGCCGCTGAACCGCCGCGAAACCGTGACGCCGGACAAGGTGACCTTTATGCGCAAGAATGTGGCCTACCTGCGCAACGCGCCGTGGGACGGCAAGACCATGGGCGTGCGAGTGATGCGCTCCGTGGGCGAAGGGCAGGTCATCTACGCCGAGATTCTCGACGATGTGCCGTTGGTCTCGCGCGGTGACAAGGTCACGCTGCTTTTTGAAGGGCGGAACATTCAGCTTGCCGTGACGGCCAAGGCCCTTGAGGACGGCCGCTTCGGCGAAACCATCGTGGTGCGCAATCTGCAAAGCAACCGCGAGGTGTCCGGCGTCGTCCGCGACGGCGGTTCCGTGGTCGTGCGTTAGCGCGGCCCAATATGGAGGAAGGAGACAATGAGAAAGAATGTGATACTCCTGCTGGCCGTTGTTGCCCTGTTTGGGTGCACGCCGCAGCAGAAAGTCAGCCAGCCCATGCCCGTGCTCAACAGGCCCATGGAACAGGCGCCGCCGCCGGAGGTGAACCCCGGCTCGCTGTACAGCCCGGATGACGCGGGATTCCTGTTCTCGGACAACCGCGCCCGGCGCGTTGGCGACATTGTGCAGGTGAACATCGTCGAGACGTCCAACGGCAAGCACACCGCCGATACCACGTCGGACCGCGACTCCACCATGAGCATGAACATCACCGGCTTCTGGGGCCGCTCCAAGGCGGAGATCCCCGGCGTGGGCAGCATCGGCAACGTGGGCGAGACGCCCATCGTTGGCGGCACTGTGGCCAATACCTTTGAAGGAACGGGCGAGACGAGCCGCACGTCCAACGTCTCCGCCACAGTGGCGGCGCGCGTGGTCCGCGTGATGCCCGGCGGCCTGATGCAGATTGAAGGCGCGCGGCAGGTGAAGGTCAATAACGAGACGCAGGTGCTGGTGGTCCGTGGCCTCGTGCGCGGCAAGGACATCCGTCCGGACAACTCCGTCACGTCCAACTACATCGCCAATGCGCAGATCGAGTACTACGGTCAGGGCGTGCTTGCCGACAAGCAGCGTCCCGGCTGGCTGACCCGTCTGCTGGATAATGCGTGGCCCTTCTAGCCGCGCTCGCATCGAGAAACCGGAGAGAGACATGAACCAAGGCATTACCGCACACCGCCAGACTCCGCGCCGCCCTGCCGACAGGACACTGGTGCACATTATGACGTTTGCGCTGGCGCTTGTGCTGGCTGCGGGAAGCTGCCTGTGGCCCGCCAAGGCCGAGGCCGTGCGTTTGAAGGATTTGGCCACCTTTGCGGGTGTGCGCTCCAACCAACTGGTGGGCTACGGCCTTGTGGTTGGTCTGAGTGGCACCGGCGACAAGAAGAAATCGCGCTTCACCATCCAGTCCATGGTCAACATGCTGGAGAAGATGGGTGTGGCCGTAGACAGCGCCACCCTCCAGCCCAAGAACGTGGCCGCGGTGATGGTGACGGCCAAGATGCCGGTTTCCGCACGTCCCGGCTCCCAGCTTGATGTGACGGTGTCATCCCTTGGCGACGCCAGCAGTCTGCTTGGCGGCGTGCTGCTGATGACGCCGCTCAAGGGCATTGACGGCAAAATCTACGCGCTGGCGCAGGGACCGATGGTCCTTGGCGGCATGTCCGTTGACGGGCAGGCCGCATCCGCGCAGAAGAACATTCCCACCGTCGGAGCCATCCCCAACGGCGCCACCGTTGAGCGCGCCGTGCCCTTTAAGTTCAACACGCAGGACGAAATGGTTCTGCATATGAACAACCCCGATTTTTCCACCACCATGGATGTGGTTGAGAAGATCAACCAGACCATGGGGCAGGAGTATGCCCGCGCCGACGATATCGCCACCATCAAGCTCGCCATTCCCGAGGAGTTCCGTGGTAACCTCGTCCCGCTGATGGCATCCCTTGAGAATCTGGAAGTCAGCCCGCAGGGCAAGGCCAAGGTTGTGGTGGACGAAAAGACCGGCACCGTGGTGCTTGGGCGCGACGTTCGCCTGTCCAAGGTGGCTGTGGCCCATGGCAGCCTGCAGATTGTGGTGCGCGAGGGACAGGATGTGTCCCAGCCCACAGCGCCCTTTGGCGGCGGCGAAACCGTGGCCACACCGCAGACCGACATCGCCGTGCAGGAAGAGAACAAGCGTCTCATGCTCATGGAGGGCGCAACCCTTCAGGAACTGGTGGACGGCCTCAACTCCATCGGCGCAACCCCGCGCGACCTTATCTCCATCCTGCGCACGCTCAAGTCCGCTGGCGCTCTGCACGCGGAATTGGAGGTCATCTAAATGGTAGGCCCGAAGCTGAATGCCGAAGCCGCCATGATGCAGGCCGACCAGAGCGAAGCGCTGAAGCGTAAGCTGGGTCTGGATCAGTTGCGGCGTCAGCTCGCCACCGGCGAGACGGAAGAGAAGAAGCTCCGCAAAGCGTGCGAGGGCTTCGAGGCGGTGTTCATCAATAAGCTGTGGAAGCAGATGCGCACCAACGTCCCGCAGGAGGGCTACCTCCATAGCCGCGAGGAAAAGTTCTATGTGGGCATGTTCGACCAGAAGCTGGCCGAAAAGCTCGCGGACTCCGGGGGCGTTGGCATTGGCGATATGCTGTTCAACCAGCTACGCGAGCAGCTTCTTGACGGCAGCCGTACCGCGCGCACCGTGCGCAAGTCGCCGGAGGAACTGAATCCGCTGGAGATGCCGGAACGCGCGGACGCGGCGCAGGCCTCGGGCATTCATATCAAGAAAAAGCCGCCCCTTGAGGTGGTTTCCGAACCGGAGGAGGGCGGGGCCGCGCGCCCCGCCGCCCCGGCGCCCGAACCCATGCGTGAGCCGCAGGCCGTGGTTGACGACGCCGCCGTGGTTGCATCCGTCAAGAAGGACCGCTTGCCAGCCGCCGCGCCGCCGGAACTGATGGCCAAGGCCATGCAGCTTGCCGCGAGCATCGAGTACCAGCACGCCCGCACCTCGGCCAGCGCGCCCCCGGACTTGAACGCTGCGGCCGCTCCAGCCTCTGCCGCACCGGTGGAGCGTGGGACCCTGTCGTGGCCTGCGCTTGGAACGGTGCAGGGCGAATTCGGCTGGCGGACGGACCCGGTGACCGGCGCGCGGGAGTGGCACCCCGGCCTTGATATTGCCGGGCGCGAGGGTGACCCCATAGCCGCATGCTGGGGCGGAAAGGTTGTTTTTGCCGGAGAGCAGGGGCGCTACGGCCAGACCGTGGTCATAGAGCACCCCGGCGGATGGCGCAGTATGTATGGGCACAACCAGAAAAATTTGGTTGAAATTGGTCAGGTTGTCGAAGCTGGTCAGAAAATTGCAACAATGGGAGATACCGGGAGCGCACCCGGAACGATTCTCCACTTTGAACTGCGCCAGGGCGATCAGGCCATGAACCCGGAGCGCGTCCGGGAGACCATGCAGGCCGTGGCGTCCGCAGACGACAACGCATAAACGGAGCGCGTACATGTTGAGCCGAATCAAGGAAAACATACACCGCCAGAACAAGGCGATGGATTTCCTCCATGAATTGCTTGAGGAAGAATTTTCCCATCTTACGGGCCACGATCCCCAGCAGGTGACCAGCATTGAGCTGTCCTTGCAGGAGCTGTTGCGCCAGATTGCCATGGAGCGCGTCTACCTGCGCCAGTTGGTTACGGAAATGGTCCCCGAGGCGGCGAACATGGCCGACCTGACCGCCACGCTGACGCCCGAGGAGGCCGCCCCCATTCAGGAGGTGCTGGATGAGGTGGACGCCAAGGAGCAGGTCTGCGCCGTACAGGCGGAGAAGAATGCCCAGCTTGCCGTCGCCCTTGTGGAGCAGAGCACCAGCATGCTGGAGTTCATGCACCAGCAGATTCAGCCCAAGCAGGAAAACACCTACGGCCGCAGTGGACGCTACTCCAAGCACCACCCTCAGGCCGCGCTGCTTAAAGGGAGGCTCTAATGCCCGGAGTCAACTCGATTCTCGACATCGGTAAACTGGGTCTCTTTGCGTCTCAGTCGGCAATCGAGGTCACCGGCAACAATATCTCCAACGTCAACACCCCCGGGTACAGCCGTCAGCGCGTTAACCTCGAAGAGGCTATCAGCATTGACTACCGTCCCGGCCAGATGGGAACGGGTGTTCGCGCTACGGAGGTTGTCCGGTATTTCGACGAGTTCGTTGAGCAGCAGTTTACGGTGAAGGTGGCCGACAGAAGCCGCTGGGATGCCCTGTGGCAGAACCTGCGCAGCGTGGATGGGCTGTTTAACGAAAGCTCCACCCGCGGCATCAGCTCGTCTATGGACCAGTTCTTTAACGACTGGCAGGACCTGTCCGCCCCCGGTTCGGCGCAGGCCAAGCGCGAAGCGCTGCTTGGCAACACCCGCACGCTGCTGAGCGCTATCCATACGGCGCAGTCCGACATGGAGCGCATGCAGCAGCAGATGAACGGCTTCATTGAGCAGGAAGTGGAGGATATCAATAACCTCATCCACGATATTGCCGCCGTGAATGCCGAAATTGCCATCCATCACGATCCGGGCAAAAACAACGCCAATTCGCTGCTGGACCAGCGCACCCAGCTCGTGCGCGACCTCGCCAACCGTATGGACATCGATTACATCGACAACGGTGGCGGCAACTTCACGGTGCTGACCAAGGCCGGGCACACCCTCGTGGACGGCAATCAGACCTATGAAATTACGATGGAGAACGCCAAGACCGTCGCGAACCTGACCCCCGGTTCCGGCTTTGATGGCGAAATCTACTTCGAAGGCAGCGACGACTTTGAGTACACCGTTGAGGTGCTCACCGACGGTGACGTCTCCAGCGGCGCAGGTGCGGCGACCTTCCGCGTGTCCCTTGACGGCGGCCGGACGTGGATGACCGATGAAGACGGCAACGAAAAGCATTTTTCCGCCCGCCCCGAGGGCGGCAAGGTCAGCGTCGGCGACCTGAACATCTGGTTCGGTGAAAAGAATGACGCCGGGACCGCTCCCGGTACAGATCTTTCGGCCGGAGACTCCTTTACCATCGTGCCCAAGGCGGGCCTGTACTGGTACAAGAATACCTCCACGGCCATGAACATCACGCCGCAGTCCTACAGCAACGGCGCGGACGACAAACGTCGCCTGACCGGCGGTTCCCTGACCGGGTATTTCCACTTCCGCGACCAGCACGTGGGCAAGTACAAGGACCGTCTGGACGCCCTTGCCAAGTCGCTGGCGTGGGAAGTGAACCGCCTGCACTCGCAGGGCGTTGGCGAACAGAAGTTCACCGATGTGACGGGGACGTACACCGTCAATTCCTCGTCCGTGGCCCTTGGCAGCAACTCGTCGGGCCTTGCCTTTGGCGACAAGCTCCAGAAGGGCAACGTGGAGATGTTCGTCTACGACTCCACGGACGGTTCCGTGATTTCCAGCGGCGCGCTGGACTTTGGCGGCGGCGCGAGCTTTGACCCCGCCGTGCATACGCTGGACGACGTGGCAACGGCCATCAACAATACCTTTGGTGCCAATGTGACGGCGTCCGTCTCCAACGGGCAACTGCGCATCCAGAGCGACGACCCCGATGTGGAGTTCGCCTTTGGTTCGGACTCCTCCGGTCTGCTGGCCGGCCTTGGCATCAACACGTATTTTCAGGGCAGCAGCGCCAGCGACCTTGAGCTGAACGCCGCCATCGTCAAAGACCCAGAGCTGCTGGCCATGGGGCACGTCAACGGCGCGGGCGAGGCCAACCTCGGTGACCGCGTGACCGCCACCAATATCGCCAAGCTCAAGGACAAGGACGTCGGCATCAGCACCAGCCGCGAGGGCCGCACGGAACAGACCCTGAACGAATACTACAACAACATCGTCGGAACCGTTGGTGCGGACACCTCGGCCGCCGAATACAACTACAAGTTCAACAACACGCTGGCCCAGAATCTTGAAGACCGACAGGAAGAGGTCTCCGGAGTCAACCTCGACGAGGAAATGGGCAATCTCATCAAGTTTCAGCATTCCTACACGGCGGCGGCCAAGCTGATAACCACCGCCGACCAGATGCTGCAAACCGTGCTGGCACTCAAGAACTAGGAAGGTTCACGTCATGCCTATCAGAGTTTCACACAGGAGCCGTTTCACGTTCTTCATCGGCAACATGAATTCTTCGCTTGCCGATTTGATGGAACTGAACACGCAGGCCGCCACCCAGAAGAAGATCAACAAGCCCTCGGACAATTCGTCCGGTATGGTGCAGGTGCTGGACCACCGCAACACCCTGAACTCCATCGCGCAGTATCAGGAGAACGTCACCAACGCCAAGGGCTGGTTGGCCGTGGCCGACGACAAGCTCACCAAGGCCAACGAAATCCTGACGCAGCTGCGCGGGCTGGCCGAGCAGGCCGCAACGGGCACCATAAGCGACGACAACCGCGAGCAGGCCAGCTATGAGGCGCGCCAGCTGCTGGACGAGCTTATCGCCCTTGGCAACACCGAGTATCAGGGCAACTACATCTTTTCCGGTCACAAAACGGACACGCAGGCCTATGAGCGTGCCCTGTGGGTGACGGACAGTGATGGCAATTCCACGGACGCAAATGGCGATCCGCAGTTCTCCGTAACTGGAGGGCTGGAGCGTTCCGCCATTGTGCGTTTTTTGGATACCGGCGACATCGGCGGCGGCTCCGCCATCAACTACGAGTTCTCCACTGACGGTGGCCGTACCTTCTCCTCCGGAACCATCCCGGCGGGCGCGGGCGACAAGACCATCACCATCGGCGGCGCGCAGTTGACGCTCAATGACGGCATGCATGTGGACGCGGTGGATACCAGTGTGGATTCCACCAACAACAACGGCACCACCCTGTGGGTTCGTCCCTCTGCCCGCTACAAGGGCGACGACGTGGACTCCATCAGCGTGCAGGATTTTGGCAATCTGCCTGCGGGCATGAGCGCCAGCGCGGCCGGCGTATTCGGCGGCAACGTCACGGTGCGTGTGGATTCGGGCAACACCCTGACCACGGGCAACACGGTGGAGTATTCCTACTCCATGGACGGCGGCGCAACGTGGGAGACGGGGCAGACCGCCACGGTGGCGACCGACGGCGAGCTGACCTTTAATGTGCCCGGCGGTCACCTGGACCTTGCCGGCGGCGCAGCGGGCGATACCATCTCCACGGACAGCCAGTTCCTCGTGCGGCCGCGCTCGGGAAAAATCGATCTGCAAATAGGTCCTAACGAGTCGATTGAAATAAATAATATTGGCAAAGATATCTTTGGCGGTGTATATGCATCACCAAGCGGGAGTGGAGTCACTCTTGCCACCGGATTGCCTCTGGACCAGAACATGTTCGACGTCATCGGGGAGATGGTGGGCTATCTGGAGACGAATAATCAGCAGGGTTGCCAGGAGAGTCTGGAGCAGATTGATGCTGTGTCCAAGCACATCCTGACCAATGCCGCCCGCGTTGGCGCGGCGGAAAACCGCCTGCAGATTACCGAGAATACCCTCGGCGCTCTGAAGCACAACGAAACGAGCAGACTGTCCGACGTAGAGGATGCTGACGTCAGTGAACTGATGACCCAGCTGGCCAACCAGCAAATCATCTACGAGACGGTGCTCAGGTCGTCGTCCATGATCATGAGGATGAGTCTGGCGAACTTCATGTAATGAATCGCCGCCCCGGCCGCCTCTGGTATAACCCGGGCGGCTTATGGTAAACTTTTACGCACTCGGGATGACATGCTCATCTTAACACGACGCCCAGGGGAGAGCATCTACCTTGGGGACGACATCAAGATAACCGTCCTCAGCGTGCAGGGGAAGCAGATCAAAATCGGGCTGGAAGTGCCCGATGATCTGCCAGTGTATCGTGAGGAAGTGTATTTACGGGTTCAGGAGCAAAATAAGCTCGCCCTCCAACTGTCAGATCAGGATTTGTTCGCCGCGACACAACTATGGCAGACAGAAAAGAAGAAAAAGTGATCCAGACACGGCTTGGTACGCTGACCGTGGACATGGAGCGTGTGATTGCCTTTCCGCGCGGGCTTATAGGCTTTGAGGACTGCAAGCAGTTCAGCCTTGTGCAGCTTCGCGAGGATTCGCCTTTTCTCATCCTGCAGAGCATTACGCATCCGGAGCTTGGCCTGCTTGTGGCCGATCCGTTTTCGTTTATGCAGGACTACAACGTCAAACTCGGCAACGCCGAACAGAAAATCCTGCAGCTGGACAGCGCGGAGCAGGTGGCGGTGCTGGTGACCGTCAACATCCCGCAGGGCAAGCCGGAGCATACCGCGCTGAACCTGACGGGTCCCATTATGGTCAACCATCAGGCCCGCATTGGCCTGCAGGTGCCGCAGGTGGATTCCAAGTACCCCAGCAGGTACTACATTCACGGGGAGGGTGGGGAGCTTCCCGCGCCCGGCACCGAGGTGCCTTCGGCAGGGCAGGAGGATGAGACCGGGGGAACCGGACCCGCCGACTAGATCAGCAGGTCCAGATCCTCCTCAACGATCTTTTGCGCGGTTTTGCGGGTGTCCGGAACGTATTCTCCCGCATCAACCTGCGCCTTGATGGCCAGAACCTTGGCGCGGCGGACTTCCGGAGCCGTCTGCGCCTCGCTCAGGGCGGAACTGTAGAGCTTGCCTTCAGAGGACAATTCTACGGAGTCGCCCTTTTTCGTATGGGCGCTGGATGAGCGCCCCTTGCCGGGGCCTGAACCGGGTTTCTCGACCTGCTCATAGGTCTTGAGCCCGGTGAGCGGTCCGAGTATTTTCATGGTTTCTCCCCCCTTTTCGCATTGCAGCTAGAGCATCGTGTCGTCGACCTTTTCGAGAGTGATGTCCCACAGTCGCTTGATGATGAGGTTCCGCTCTTCGATTGAGACTTCTTCGGGGCCGTCGTCAGTGAGTTTGTAGATGCGCATGTCGGCCTCGCCCGGAGGATAGGTCAGCTCAATGCTGTTTCCGAACTCGGCTTCAAGCGCGGTGCGAATCTCTTGTACAACGGTGTTGTCGCTACCCGCAGCCATAAGGTTTTCAATGATTTCCCGAGAAACTTGCTCTACCAGCATACGCCGCTTGGCCAGACGGGATATCTGGACGTCGTCCTCGGCGGCAGTCGCCGCAAGCGATTGCTTGAAGCGTTCCAGACGCCGGGCACTGGTCAGTTGCCGCCCGTAGGTCCGAAGCATTGTTTTGAGCTGATATGAGTTTGCCGTCACGTACTGGTTCCCTCTTGCCTGTGGTATCGGCACGGATTGAACGAATCTTTAGGAAAAAATACAGGAAAAATGAAAAAATTTCATTCCGGGGGTATATTCCTGTCGGGAAAGGGTCACGATTCTTGAATAGTAGACGGGTTTTGTCTAGGTAAGGACTTCTATGCTGAATGATATCAAGAAGATTTTCATCGTGACGAAGGCCCGCGACGCTCAGGCGGCGGACCTCGCCGTCGAGATAGCTGGCTGGCTGGACGCCCACGGCGTCACTTCCGAAACCGTGGAGCACCACCGGGGGCTGGGCAGTCTGCCGTGCAGTGTGAACGGGTGCGACCTTGTCCTTGTCCTTGGCGGCGACGGCACCATGCTGGGCGTTGCCCGCGAGGTGGCCGGTACGTCGCCCATGCTGGGGCTCAACCTTGGCCGTCTTGGCTTTTTGACGGAAGTCCCCCGCGAGAGCTGGCAGGACTTTTTGACCAGCCTGCTGGCGGGCCGCATGCAGGTCCGCAGGCGTCTGGCGCTGTCCTACACCGTGGCGCATGCGGACGGCAGACAGACGGCGGGCACCGTCATCAACGACATTGTGGCCAACCGGGGCTGCTTGGCGCGGCTCATCAACCTGACTGTGCGGGTGGACGGCGAAAGCCTTGGCACCATGCGCGCCGACGGGTTGGTGCTCTCTACGCCCACAGGCTCCACCGCCTATTCCATCTCCGCGGGCGGTCCCATTGTGCATCCGGATATCGAGGCCGTCACCGTCACGCCCATTTGTCCGTTCATGAATACCTTCCGTCCCATGGTGCTGCCCGCCGCCAGCCGTATTGAAGTGGTGGTGGAGGACCCGGACCCGGAAGTGTTCCTGACCATCGACGGGCAGGAATGCGTCGCCCTTGGGCAGGGGGACGTGATTACCGTGCACAAGGACGAAATGGGCCTGCTGCTCGTGGAACCGGAGGCTCCGACATATCTGACCCGCCTGCGCGCCAAGGGTGTTATAGAGTACACCCGCTGACCACGCTTATCCTCTGACCTCTCATCGGGAGCGACAATGTTTCGATATGCAAGGCTACTGGCCCTGATACTGCTCTTTTCGCTTTTTGGCTGTGCCAAGCCACCCGCGCCGCCGCTGACCTTCGTCTCCGACGACAACGCCGCCCGCCAGACCGCAGTGCGCATGCGCCCGGCCGGGCAGGATATGCAGTCGTGGATGGACATGGAGGAGGGCGTGCGCCGCAGTTTGGCGTATGTGTCCGTGAAGCCGCAGGGCGCTACGGCGGTGCGTGTGGAGGACTTCTCCCTGACGTGGGGCGAGCTGCGCCGCAGTCTGGAGGAGCTTTTGGAGGTGCTGCCGCGCCTCGACGCGGAGCCGGACCTGTTGGCGGAACATTTTCGCTGGTACCGCCTGTCGCAGGGCGCGTTGATGACGGGGTATTACGCGCCCTATATCGAGGCCAGCCCCGTGCGGACCCCGGAATACCGCTATCCACTTTACGGCGTGCCTGAGGACCTGCGCACGCTGGACCTTGGCGACTTTCACCATCGCTGGAAGGGTCAGCGCCTTGTCTACCGCATGGAAAACGGCAAGCCCGTCCCGTACTACGACCGTCAGGAAATCGACTTTGAAGGCGCGCTGCGCGGACGCGGCGAGGAAGTGGCGTGGGCGAAGAATATTGTCGATGTGTTCTTTTTGCAGATTCAGGGCTCCGGCCTGCTGCACTATCCGGACGGCACCACGCACCACATCCTGTACGCCGGAAAAAATGGCCGCAAGTATGTGAGCCTTGGCAAAATACTCATCCAGCGTGGCATGCTGACCCGCGAAGGCGTCAGCATGAAGAGCATTCGCGACTATTTGGCCGAGCATCCCGAGGAAATCCCCGATCTGCTCGCCACCAATCCGAGCTATGTTTTCTTCCGAGTTGGGACTGATGGACCCTACGGCGCGATGGGGAAATTGTTGACGCCGAAGGTTAGCGTGGCTACAGACCCTAAGTTTCTGCCGCTTGGTTCGGTGCTGGCCTTTGAGGCGGACTTCCCGCCCGAGGCGCCGGGCGAGGAGGGCGAACGCATCGCCGGTCTGGGGCTGGCGCAGGATACGGGCGGCGCCATCAAGGGCGCGCGGCTCGACTGGTACTGCGGCAGTGGCCCGGATGTCGAATATTTTGCCGGACATATCAAGGCTCCGGCTTCCGTGTATATGCTTGTAAGCAAAGAGGTTCTGAAACGATGACAAGACCCGGCTTCGCCGAGTTGAAGAAGACGCTTGAGAAATGCTTCGCCGAGCAGGTCGCCTATGTTGCGGACTGGCATACGGCCGAGCCCGAGGACATTGACGTTCCCGAGGGTGAGGCCACGCCCGCGACCCTTCGCGCCCTCATCGCGCGCGAGCATCTGCGCAATTACCGCCTGTGGCACGTTGAGGACGAGGCCCGCCGCAAGGACGTCGGCCCCGAAATCATCGCCCAGTGCAAGCGCGATATCGACGGGCTGAACCAGTCCCGCAATGATTATATGGAAAAGGTGGACGCCTGCATTGTGGAGCTTGTTTTGCCGCACCTGCCGCACAACGCCGCCGAGCGGTACAATACCGAAACCATCGGCGCGGCGGTGGACAGACTGTCCATCATCAGCCTGAAAATGTTCCACATGCGCGAGCAGACCGAGCGCGCGGACGTCAGCGAGGAGCATATCCGTTCCTGCCAGCAGAAGCTGGCCGTTCTGCAGGAGCAGAGCGCGGACCTGCGCCGCAGCGTTCTGGAACTCGTGGATGACTACGCCGAAGGCCGCAAGCGCCCCAAGGTCTATTATCAGTTCAAGATGTACAACGATCCCAGCCTGAACCCGGCCGTGTACGGCGCCGCTCAGGCCGCGTCCAAATAGAGCGGAGGTTACGATGGCCCAGTACGAAGCCGTCATCGGGCTGGAGGTTCACGCCCAGCTCAAGACGAAGTCCAAGCTCTTCTGTTCCTGCTCCACGCAGTTCGGCAAGGAGCCGAACTCCAACGTGTGCCCCGTGTGCACCGGCCAGCCCGGCAGCCTGCCGGTCCTGAACCGTCGCGCCGTGGAATACGCCACCAAGATGGCCCTCGCCATCGGCTGCACGGTGAACGAGCGCTCCATCTTTGCGCGCAAGAACTATTTCTACCCCGATCTGCCCATGGGGTACCAGATTTCCCAGTTCGACCTGCCCATTGCCGAGCATGGCAAGGTGGACATCGACGTGGACGGCGCAAAGAAGACCATTGGCGTCACGCGCATCCATATGGAGAACGACGCGGGCAAAAGCGTGCACTCGCAGGCGGACAACGCCAGCTATGTGGACCTGAACCGCGCCGGAACGCCGCTCATCGAGATTGTTTCCGAGCCGGACATGCGCTCCCCCGAGGAAGCCGTGGCCTACCTGCGCTGCCTGCACTCCATCCTGCTGTACCTTGGCATTTGCGACGGCAACATGGAGGAGGGCAACTTCCGCTGTGACGCCAACGTTTCCATCCGCCCCGTGGGGCAGGAAGAGTTCGGCACCCGCGCAGAGCTGAAGAACATGAACTCCTTCCGCAACGTCCAGCGCGCCATCGCCTACGAAATCAGCAGGCAGGAAGACCTGCTGGACGACGGCGAGGCCGTGGTGCAGGAGACCCGCCTCTTTGACGCCGACAAGGGCGTGACCCGCTCCATGCGTGGCAAGGAAGAGGCGCACGACTACCGCTATTTCCCGGACCCGGACCTTGTGCCGCTGGTGCTGGACCACGACTGGGTGGAGGAGCTTCGCGCCGGTCTGCCCGAGCTGCCCGCCGCGCGCCGCGCCCGGTTTATTGAGCAGTACGGCCTGCCGGAAAGCGACGCCGAGCTGCTCACCGGCGACCGCGCCCTTGCCGATTACTTTGAGAAGACCGTGGACGCCTACGACCAGCCGAAAAAGGTCTGCAACTGGATTTCCACGGATATTCTGCGCATGGTCAATGAATGCGGCGGCTCCATCGCGTCCTGCGGCCTTGCGCCCGAGGAATTTGCCACGCTGGTGCGCATTGTGGACGAAGGCGTCATCAACCAGAAGGTGGGCAAGAACGTGCTTGGCGAGCTTTTTGCCGAGGGCGGCGATCCCGAAGCCTACGTCAAGGACAAGGGCCTTGTGCAGATTTCCGACACCAGCGCCCTTGAGACGGCGGTGGACGAAGTCATTGCGGACAATCCGTCCGAGGTGGAGGCCTTCCGTGGCGGCAAAACGAAGCTCATGGGCTTCTTTGTGGGCCAGGTGATGCGCAAGACCAAGGGACAGGCCAACCCCAAACTGGTGAATCAGATTCTGGCCGACAAGCTCAAATAGCCGGAGGAACAGCATGGACTGGCATATTCAGTATTCGGACGAGAAAGCGTGCCTGATGCTTTTGGACCAGCGCTACCTGCCCGGCAGGGAAGACTGGTACGCCTGCACCGACACGCAAAGCACCATCTACGCCCTGCAGACCATGGTGGTGCGCGGCGCGCCCGCCATTGGCGTTACCGCGGCCTACGGTTGTTGGCTTGCCGCGCGTGAGGCAGCGGGCGAGGGCTGGCGCGAGCGTCTGGACCAGCTGCTGACGGACCTTGAAAACGCCCGTCCCACAGCAGTGAACCTGCGCTGGGCCGTGCGCCGTATGCGCGCCGCGTGGGCAGAGCGTTCCGAGCTTGACCATGCCGGTCTGTGCGCCTTTTGGCTGGAGCTTGCACAGCATATCCATGACGAGGACAAGCGGTTGTGCCGTCTTATCGGCACGCACGGCGCGGCTGTCCTCGACGACGGCGACACGGTGATGACCCACTGCAACGCTGGCGCGTTGGCCACGGCGGACTACGGGACCGCCCTTGGCGTTATCCGCGGCGCGGTGGACGCGGGCAAGAGCATCAGCGTCATCGCCAACGAGACCCGTCCCTTCCTGCAGGGCGCCCGCCTGACGGCGTACGAACTGCACAAGGACGGCATCCCGGTGAAGGTTGCCTGCGACAACGCCTGCTCCCTGCTCATGAAGCGCGGGCTTGTGGACAAGGTGGTGGTGGGTGCGGACCGCATCGCCGCCAATGGCGACGCCGCCAACAAGATTGGCACCAGCGGCGTGGCCATCCTTGCGCGGCACTATGGCGTTCCCTTCTACGTGGCGGCCCCGCTGTCCACCATCGACAGGGAAACGCCAACGGGAGACGACATCCCCATTGAGGACCGCACCCCGCGTGAAGTCACCCACGTTGGTGACCACCAAATCACGCCCGACGGGGTGGAGGTGTTCAATTATGCGTTCGACGTGACCCCCGCCGAGATGATAGCGGGTATCGTCACGGAACGCGGCGTGCTGCGTCCGCCCTTCGGACCAGCCATCGCCGCCGCGTTTTCAGAGCGTGACGCCGAGGAAGCCGCAGTATAGTCTTTCCGTGCGCACCAAGTGCACACGGCCCTAAGGACGACGGTGCGGGCCGGGAGGGGGAAACCCCGGTCCCGGCCCGCTTTCGTGTTCAAAACCGCATAAAATTCGAGTACAACGGTATTATTATGTTACCGACAATAGCCCTTATAGGACGCCCCAATGTGGGCAAGTCCACCTTGTTCAACAGACTGATTCGCAGGCAGAAGGCGCTGACGCACGACCTGCCCGGCGTCACGCGCGACCGCATCTACGGCGAAGTCCGTGCCACGGAAAAGCCCTTTGCCCTCGTGGACACCGGCGGTCTGGTCATGGACGAGAACGAAAATTTTGAGCAGGAAATCCTCCAGCAGGCGCACGAGGCCATTGCGGAATCGCAGGTCATCCTGCTGGTGGTGGACGGCAAAAACGGCCTGAACCCCGTTGACGAACAGGTCGCCCGCGACCTGCGCGAAAGCGAAAAGCCCGTTTTGCTGGTGGTCAACAAGGTTGACGGCTACGAGAAGGAAGACCTCGCCATCGAGTTCCATTCCCTCGGCCTTGACCTTATCCCCATCAGCGCCGCCCACGGCTACAACGTGCCGGACCTTCTGGAGCGCGTTGGCGAACTGATTGACGGCACCGGCTTTGACTACAACGCCTACGAAAATGCCGAGGAAGACGCCGGGCTTCGCCTTGCCATGGTGGGCCGCCCCAACGCGGGCAAGTCCTCCATCTGCAACGCCATGCTGGGCGAAAAGCGCTTCATCGTCAGCGACCGTGCGGGAACCACGCGCGACAGCGTGGACGTGACTTTTGAGCGTGGCGGGCGCCGCTACACCTTTGTGGACACCGCCGGCGTGCGCCGCAAGGGCAAGATTTCCGACTCGCTGGAGCGCTTCTCGGTGCTGCGGTCCCTGAAGGCGTCCAAAAACGCGCAGGTGGCCGTGCTCACCCTCGACGCCGAGGACGGCGTGACCCTGCAGGACAAAAAGCTGCTGTCGTTCCTCGACCGCGAGAAGACGCCGCTTATTCTGGTGGTCAACAAGATGGACCTCATCCCCAAGGACAAGCGCGACAAGGTCAAAAAGTACTTCAAGGAAGAACTGCGCATTGCCCCCCATGTGCCCATCGTCTACACCTCCGCCGTGACCAAAGCTGGCCTTGGCGGACTGCTGCCGCTGGCGGACAAGCTGTGGCAGGAGTGCCAGATTCGCGTGACCACGGGCGTACTGAACCGGAGCCTGCAGGACGCCATCACCCGGCACCAGCCGCCGGTGGTCAAGCGCCGCCGCGCCAAGTTCTACTACCTGACGCAGACGGACATTACGCCGCCGACCTTCGTGTTCTTCGTGAACAATCCGGACCTCGTGAAGGCGTCTTACCAGCGCTATCTGGAGAACCAGCTTCGCAAGTCCTTTGGCCTGAAGATGGCCCCGATGCAGGTGTATTTCCGCTCCAGCCACGACAAGAACAAGAAGAAGTAGCGCTTTCTGTAGCATCTCCGGCACTTGAACGGTTTTGCCGTCTTGACCGGACCAGAGGAATTTCATACCGTTTCCCGATTGCTTGACAATCCGAGATGAAGGCCCCGTTCGCGATTTCCGTGGACGGGGCCAAGAACTCGACGCTACGCATAGGGAGAAATACGAATGGTTCAGCAAGTGGAAAGCATCTGGTTCGACGGCAAACTCGTGCCTTGGAATGAGGCACAGGTTCACGTCCTGACACATACCCTGCACTACGGCTGTGGCGTGTTTGAGGGGATTCGCGCTTACAAGCTGGCAGACGGCGGCTCTGCCGTGTTCCGCCTGAAGGAGCACGTGCACAGGCACTTCAACTCCGCCAAAATTCTGGAAATGCAGATCCCCTTCACCGAGGACGAAATCTGCGACGCCATCCTTGAAACGCTGCAGGCCAACAAGATGGACGAGGGCTACATCCGCCCGCTGTCCTTCATCGGCGCCGGCGCTATGGGCGTCTTCCCCGGCGACAACCCCATCCAGACCATCATCGCAACGTGGCCTTGGGGGGCGTATCTGGGTGAAGAGGCGCTCGACAAGGGCATCCGCGTCAAGACCTCTAGCTTTACCCGTCACCACGTCAACGTGATGATGACCAAGGCCAAAACCAGCGGCAACTACGTCAACTCCGTGCTCGCCAAGCGCGAGGCACTGGCCGACGGCTACGACGAAGCCTTGATGCTCGACACCGAGGGCTACGTGTCCGAAGCCACGGGCGAGAACATCTTCATCGTGCGCGGCGACATCATCAAGACCACGCCGCTGACCTCCGTCCTCGACGGCCTGACGCGCAACAGCATCATCACCGTGGCCAAGGACCTGGGCTACGAAATTGTGGAACAGCGCTTCACCCGCGATGAGCTGTACTCCGCCGATGAGGCGTTCTTCTGCGGCACCGCCGCCGAGGTGACCCCCATCCGCGAGGTGGACCGCCGCCAGATTGGTGCCGGCACCGGTGGCCGCATCACCAAGCATCTGCAAACGGAATACTTCAAGGTCGTGAAGGGCGAGAATCCGAACTACGCCCATTGGCTGGACCGCTACACGGTATAGCCAGACGGCCCGGAGATACTGAGCCGGACTCAGAGAGCCGGACATATCGAAACGAACAGCCGCGCCGCGCCCGCATCCCGGGCGCGGCGCACATGACAAGGACCACATGAGCCAGTCTCACCTGACGCACAAGTACCGCCCGCAGAGCTTTTCCGACGTGGCCGGACAGGAAACCATCAAGGCCATCCTGTCCCGCGCCGCCGCAACGGGAAAGATTGCCCCGGCCTACATGTTTTCCGGCACGCGCGGTGTCGGCAAGACCACCATCGCCCGCATCTTCGCCAAAGCCATCAACTGCGAGCACGGCCCCGCGGCGGAACCCTGCAACGAGTGCGTGCACTGCCGCCAGATAGCCGCCGGCGCTGCCGTGGACGTGGCCGAAATTGACGGTGCGTCCAACACCGGCGTTGACGACGTGCGAAGCCTCAAGGAAGACGTGGGCTTTGCGCCCATCGACTGCCGCTACAAGGTCTTCATCATTGACGAAGCGCACATGCTCTCCAAAAGCGCCTTCAACGCGTTGCTGAAAACGCTGGAGGAGCCGCCCGCGCACGTCACCTTCATTATGGCTACGACTGAGCCGCACAAATTTCCGCCCACCATCATCAGCCGCTGCCAGCACTACACCTTCCAGCGGCTGACGCAGAAGGAGCTGGAAGCGCACCTGACGAATGTCCTGCAGGCCGAAAGCCTTGGCTGTGAGCCAGAGGCCGTGTCCCTTATTGCGCGGCGCGGCGCAGGCAGTGTGCGCGACTCCATGTCCCTGATGGGGCAGGTGTTGGCCCTTGGCGGCGACACCCTGACCACGGACGACGTGCGTACCGTCCTTGGCCTTGCCGGACGCGACATCATGTTCCGGCTCATGGAGGCCCTGCACGCCCGCGACTGTGTGGGGGTGTCCCAGATTTTGGCGGAGATTCTTGACCAGGGGCTGGACCTTGGATTTTTCCTACGCGAACTCACCGAAGCGTGGCGCACGCTGTTTTTGCTGGCCCAGTCCGGCGAGCGGGCGCTGACCGTTCTGGACATTCCGGAAGAGGAAGCGCGCCAGTGGATGGAGTGGGTGCCGCGTTTTTCCGTTGCACATATTCACGCCTGCTGGCAATTGACTTTGGAAGGGCAGCAGCGCGTGCGGCAGAGCCTGGAGCCTGCCCTTGCCCTTGAGCTGTTGCTGCTCAACCTCGCCTACCTGCCCGAGCTTGTTGGGCTGGAGAGTGCGGGAACTGGCAGTACGCCTCCGGCCCCTGCGCCGGGGAGCGGTGGCGCCGCGCCAAGCGGTGGGGCCGCTCCGTCGCCAAGTAGCGCGGGCGCGCCGCCCACGCAGGGCGGCGGCATGCAGAGCGCGCCCAAGAGTCGGCCCACTGCCCCGCAGCAGGCCGCGCCGCGTCAGGCACCGCCGCGTCCGCAGCAGGCCGAAGCCGTGGCTGTGGCCGAACCGCCGCGCCCGGTGGTGGAGCAGAGCACTCCGGCCCAGACGCCGCGCCAACTGGGCGACCCGGCCATCTCGCGCCGCGAACAGCGCCGTAGCGCCCCGCAGCCGACGCGGACCTATGCCGCAACCGAAGGCCTGCCCCAGGTCCCCGCTGGTCCCAAGACGTGGGAGACGTTTTTGGACTATGCGGAAGAGGCCAAGCAGGCAACCGGTCGGGGCATTACCGGCCTGCGTCAGGTCAAGGCCACTGTGTCCGGCGGGACTTTGCTGCTGCATTGCAACAACAAGTTCCATTGCGAGCAGATTAAGGCCGATAGCTCCTTTTCGTTTTTGCAGGAGCTGGTTCGTGAGTTTTTTGGACCGGAATGTACCATTGACTTCCGGTTCCAGACCAAGGAGCGGAAAAACCGCTCGCAAATTAAGGATGAGGTGAGCCGTCATCCTGTCGTCGAAGATATGATGAAGGAATTCGACGCACAGGTCGTCAGCGCCGGACCGCGTACGGACGCGGCGCAGGACGGCGGCTCCGGCCCCAACGCCAATTGATATACCGCTTGTAAGGAGATACACGATGAAAGGCATGAACGACCTGATGCGTCAGGCCCAGATGATGCAGCGCAAGATGAGCAAGCTCCAGGAAGAGATGGAGGACCGCACCGTTGAAGCCTCCGCCGGTGGCGGCATGGTGACCGTCGAGGCCACCTGTTCCGGTTCCGTCAAGGCGCTTAAGATTGATCCTTCCGTTGTGGACCCCGAAGACGTTGAAATGCTGCAGGACCTCATCCTCGCCGCCATCAACGAAGCCGTGAAAAAGGGGAAGGACACCCAGCAGGCCGAGATGCAGGGCCTCACCGGCGGCATCAATATCCCCGGCATGTTCTAGGGGGCGACCGTGCAGCAGCTCCCGGAACCGCTGAAGGCGGTTGTTGACCAGTTGGCGCAGTTGCCGGGGCTGGGCCCGAAGTCCGCTCTGCGCGCGGCGCTGACCATCCTCAAGTGGCCACGGCCCCGCGCCAGCGCCCTTGGGCAGAGCGTGCTCGACCTGCGGGAAAAGCTGTGCATCTGTGAGCAGTGCGCCAGCCTGTCCGATTCTACGCCCTGCAGCATCTGTGCAGACGCCGCCAGAAACGACGATGAACTCATGGTCGTGGCGGAGTGGGATAGCCTCATCGCCATTGAGGATGGCGGATTCTTCAAGGGCAAGTATCTTGTCCTTGGCGGTCTGCTTGCCCCGCTGGATAACGTCAGCACCCAGAACCTTGAAATTGGCCGATTGCGCAAGCGCCTCGACGAGGGCCGCATCCGCGAGGTTATCCTCGCCCTTGGCACCACCCTCGACGCGGAAGCAACGGCAACCTACATCAAGGAATTGGTGGAAAAGAACTACCCCGGCGTGAACGTAACGCGTCTGGCGCAGGGCATTCCCCTGGGGTCCGAGGTCAAGTACATTGACCGCGAGACGCTCCGCCAGTCGCTGGAGTTCCGCCAGAAGCTGTGATGGCCGCAGTCCTTGACGCGTCCGCGAACACATGAGACGTAGCCGGGTGGATTCCCAGAAGTAGGGAATCCCCCGGTTTTTCTTTTTATTCTTTCAGGAGTCCTGCGGCCATGTCCGATACACTGAAGGCCGAGATTAAAAATATCGTCTTCCACAATCCGTCCAACGGCTACCTCGTGGCGCGCGTCGTCAGCGAGGGGCAGCCCGGCGTCATCACCATTGTTGCCACCATGCCCGAACCGCACCCCGGCGAAATGATGACCCTGCACGGCCAGTGGAAGGAGCATCCCCGCTTTGGCCGTCAGTTTCAGGTGGAGACGTGGGAGCAAGTCATGCCCGCCACGCTCAACGGCATCCGGCGCTACCTCGGCTCCGGCATGGTCAAGGGCATTGGTCCCGTGCTGGCCACGCGGCTGGTGGACGCCTTTGGCAAGGACGTTCTCGACATCCTCGAAAACGACCCGGAAAAGCTGCTCACCGTGGAGGGGCTTGGCCGCAAGAAGCTGGAGGCCATCAAGGTCTCGTGGGATGCCCAGCTTGAGGTGCGAAACCTCATGATTTTTCTGCAAAGCCACAACGTCCCGCCCACCTACGCCGCGCGCATCTTTAAGCGCTACGGCAACGGCGCCGTGGCCAAGCTCAAGGAAAATCCCTACGAGCTGGCCTACGAGATCCGCGGTGTGGGCTTCAAGACCGCCGACAGCATGGCCCTCAAACTGGGCTTTGCCGAGACGGCCCCCCAGCGCATGGAGGCCGCGGTCATCTACGCGCTGTTTTCCGCCAGCGAGAAGGGCCATCTGTTCCTGCCCGTTGAAAAGCTCATCGACGCGGTGGACAAGCTCATCGGCGGGGTGGACCCGCAGTGCATTGAGGACGCCGTGTCTTCGTTGGAAGGGCGCAAGCGCGTGGCCGTGGAGGCCCTGCCCGCGCAGGACGTGGAGCGGGCCGTCTACCTGATGCATTTTTACCGGCACGAACGGGAGATTGCCTCGCGCTTCCTTGCGCTGTGCGAGCACCCGACACCCATGGACCTTGAGAAGATTCGCCGCCTGCTGCCGCAGTTGGAGGTGGACGAGGACATCCAGCTCTCCAGTGAGCAGCGCGACGCCGTGCTTGGCGGATGTGAGAACAAGGTCTTCGTGGTCACGGGTGGGCCGGGTACGGGTAAGACCACCATCACCCGCGTTATGGTGCGCGCCATGGACAAGATGGGCTTCAAGATTAAGCTCGCCGCTCCAACGGGCCGCGCGGCCAAGCGCATGGCCGAAGCCACGGGCTATCCCGCGTCCACACTGCACCGCATGCTCCAGTACCAGCCCGACGGCGGCTTTGCCTACAACGAGGAGAAGAAACTCAAGGCGCAGGCCGTTATCATTGACGAGGTGTCCATGCTTGATACCTCGCTGTGCCTTGCGCTTCTTCGCGCGTTGCCGCTGACGTGCCGCCTTGTGCTCATTGGCGACGTGAACCAGCTCCCTTCGGTTGGTCCGGGCAACGTGCTGGCGGACATCCTGAACAGCCAGTCCGTGCCCAGCGCGCGCCTGACGCATATCTACAGGCAGGCGCAGGAAAGCCTTATCGTTACCAACGCGCACCGGGTGAACAGCGGCCAACTGCCCGAATGCTCGCCAAAGCCCGCCCCGGCCAACGATTTCTTTTGGGTGCAGCAGGAGGACGCCGCGCGCATCCAGCGCCTTATCGTCCAACTGGTGACGGACCGCATCCCCGACATGTACGGCCTTGACCCCATGCGCGACATTCAGGTGCTGACGCCCATGCATAAGGGCGACCTTGGCACCCAGACCCTGAATCAGATTCTGCAGGAGCATGTGAACCCCGGCGACGGCGGCATCCGGCGCGGAAATCACACCTTCCGCAAGAACGACAGGGTGCTCCAGATGCGCAACAACTACGACAAGGACGTCTTTAACGGCGACCTTGGCTGGGTGAAGACCATCGAACCCACGCGCGGGGAGATGCTGGTGGACTTTGAAGGGCACGTCGTCAGCTATGAGCTGAAGGACATTGACGAACTGGCCCCGGCCTTTGCCGTTAGCGTGCATAAGTCGCAGGGCAGCGAGTATCCGGCCATCATCATGCCCGTGGTCACCCAGCACTATATGCTGCTCCAACGCAATCTTATTTACACGGCGCTGACCCGCGCCAAGCGCCTTGCTGTGCTCATCGGCGGGCGCAAGGCCGTGCAGATCGGCGTCTCGCGCGAGGACAGCAACAAGCGCTTCACCCACCTGCAATACCGCATTCAGGAAGCCTTTAACGACTTGCTCTGCGGATAGGGACTCCTCATCGTCCCGGTTTTGCGGTACTCTGCAAGACTCCATAGGTATTTGGAGCCTCGCACCACCGCAACCTGACCGGGAGGGCCGATGAAGCGCTGGACAGGGCCGATTCTGCGCACCGCGCTGACAGCCGGATGCATTTGGTATGTCGCCCGTGGGCTGGATGTTGTCGAACTTGGCCGCGCCATGCGGGATATGGCTCCCATGGCGGTGGTGGTGACGCTGCTTGCCGCGTGTGTGGACTATGTCGGCATGGGCCTGCGGCTTCGGGCCGTGAGCGGTTGGCGCGTGGGCTGGGTGGATGCCATCCACGCCTGTGTGCTGTGCAACGGGCTGAATGTTCTTTTACCAGCGCGCATGGGCGAGGCCGCCAAAATTCTCTACATGCGCCGTCAGAGCGATATCCCCGCCGGGAGCGGCATGGGTATGGTGTTTTGGGAGCGCTTTGCGGACCTGAACATGCTGGTGCTCTTTATCCTTGCCGCTGCGGCGGCAAGCGGCAGGGCGCTGGCCATAGCGCCGGTGGCTTTGGTGGCGGCGGGGCTGTGGGGCTGTTTGGTCCTGCTGCGGTTTTTCCCCGCGCTGCGCACGCTGCTCATACGCGTGGTGTATTTCCCGCGCCTGCGGGCCTTGGCCGAGGATGTGCTGGGCCAGCTCAACGGGCATATGCGCGTTGGCTTTTTGCTGCTTATCGGCGTGCTGTCCCTGTGGCCGTGGGTGATGCACTGGGTGCAGCACTGGCTTTTGCTGGTCTGGGGCGCGGGCCTTGCGCTGTCGCCGGGTGATGTGCTGGCGGTCTTTGTCATCAGTGCGGGCGGGCTGGCTATCCCCTCGTCCCCCGGCAACGTTGGGGTATATGAGGCCGTGATGGTGGCCGGGCTGGCGCTGTTTGGTGTGCCGCGTGAAAAGGCGCTGGCGCTGGCGCTTGTGTGCCACATGGCGTTTCACATCCCCCTTGCGCTCTACGCTTTTGGACTTATGACTGTTCATGGACTCGGGCCGAAGGCGCTTCGGACCGGGGCGAAAGCTGAATCGGAACCGGAATCTGAATTTTCTGAAATCGCATTGGAAAAGAGAAATAACGCATGACTGCACAACCTTGTATCCTGACCATAGCGGGGTCCGATTCCGGCGGTGGCGCCGGAATTCAGGCGGACCTCAAGACCATGGCGATGCTCGGCGGCTTTGGCATGTCCGTCATCACCGCGCTCACCGCGCAGAATTCCATGGGCGTGACGGGCATCCATGCGCCTGAGCCGGATTTTGTCGGCCAGCAGCTGGACGCCGTGCTCAGTGATTTTCCTGTGGCCGCCGCCAAGACAGGCATGTTGTTTTCCGGCCCTATCATTGCCGCCGTGTGCGACCGCCTTGCCACGCGCACGTTCCCCTTGGTTGTTGATCCGGTGTGCGTCAGTCAAAGCGGGCACCGCCTGTTGCAGGAGGAGGCCGTGGACGTCATCCGCCAGCGGCTTATCCCTCTTGCCGACGTTTTCACCCCCAACCGTCCGGAAGCCGAGCTTTTGGCCGGGATGACGATTGAGACGGAGCAGGACATCCACCGCGCCATAGAGCGCCTGCAGGAGATGGGCGCCAAGGCCGTGCTCCTCAAGGGCGGGCATTTTGAGGGCGAGCGTATGGTGGACTGGCTGGGCATCCCCGGCGAGGCTCCCGTCGCCTTGGAGCAGCCTAAAATTGAGACGAACCATACCCACGGGACGGGGTGTACGCTGTCGTCCGCCATTGCTACGGGCCTTGGGAAGGGTTTTGGCGTCCGGGACGCCGTGACCGCCGCGCAGCAGTACCTGAACAGCGCCCTTGCCGCCGGGTTTGGACCGGGCGAGGGCTATGGACCGCCCAACCACAGCATCCCGCTGTTGCGCTTGCAGGACCGGGAGCGGTGCCGTCAGGACATGCGCGCCGCGCTTGCCGCATTGAAGGGCGGCGCCGGCCTGCGCCATCTGTTGGGCGAGGGGTGTATGAATATTGCTTGTTCCACGGTCCACGCACGTTGTGTGGAAGACGTCTGCGCCGTGTCCGGCGGAGTTCTGGCGGATCCGGCCGGTCGTGCTTTGGTGGCTGGCGCTCCGGAATTTGGCGTGTCCCAGCGTATGACGGGCATTCTTGCCGCCGCGCAAGCGGTGCGGCCATCCATGCGCGCCTGTGTGTGCATGCCCCGGAGCGCGCCCCTTGCACAGGCCATTGCCGCCAGCGGCATACCCGCTTTTGAAGAGGTGCAGGACCCCGGTCAAAGTCCGGACGCCGCCCGCGCTGCCGCTCGCGCCCGCCTGCAGGAGCGCCTGAGCGCCTTGGAGGCCGCTCCCCCTGCGCTGGTGGTCGCCAGCCGCGAAGGGCAGGGCGAGGGCGGCACGGTCTGCATCCTTGCCACAACCCTTCACAATGCCATGAAGTGCCTTGACACCCTCGTCGCAACCGGCCAGAAGTCCTGAATATCCTGTGTGTGATTTTTGTAACATGCACGGCGTTTGAGGGATTGACAGTTACGGGCCGGAAGTTTAGTGTTTGCCACTTTGTAAGACAGCGCCCACTGTTGCCCCGGCCAATTTTTTGGCCGTGAGGTAATTTTTTGTCGTTTTATCGATAGACGCCGAGCGCCCGAAAGGGTACAGGGCGCGGTGTCCGGGGAGAAAACCCTCCCCGCGCGGCCTCTCATGAGCATATGCGGCGGTGGCGAAATTGGTATACGCGCTGGTCTTAGGAGCCAGTGCCTTCGGGCTTGCGGGTTCAAGTCCCGCCCGCCGCACCAACCGCGCCACGCGCGGCGAAGGCCGCACACCATCACGTGGAAAACGTCCACATCAGCCCGGGGCGAAGCCGCCGGGCAACGGATAACAGATATCATCTGGGCTTGCCCAAAAGGCTCAAGGAGGAGAGCATCCAATGGAATATACAGTCGAAGAAATTTCTCCGGTAGAGCGGAAGGTCAACGTTACCGTCCCCGCTGAAGAGGCGAACGCCGCCATCACGGCCACTGTCGCCATGTACAAGACTTCCGTGGACATCAAGGGCTTCCGCAAGGGCAAGGTCCCGTCCTCCCTCATCGAGTCCCGCTTTAAGGATCAGGTGTATCAGGAAGCCACCAACGACTTGGTGAACCTGCAGATCAACCAGATCCTCGGCGAGTCCAAGCTGCAGCCCCTGTCCCGCCTGGACGTGGACGCCAAGGAACTCGTCCGTGACGAAGATTTCACCTACTCCGTCGGTTTCGAAGTCGCTCCCGAGTTCGAGATGCCCGACTACTCCAACCTTTCCGTCGAGGAAGAGGCCGTTGAGGTCAAGCCCGAGGAAATCGAGGAAGTCATCGAGCGCATCCGGACCAACATGAGCGAGACCAAGGAGATCGAAGAAGATCGCACCGCTCAGGACGGCGACGTTGCCGTCATCAGCTTCAACGCGTGGAGCGAAGGCAAAGAGCTGGACGAGATCAAGGCCGACAACTTCGAGCTTCCCATCGGTGAAGGTCAGGCTCTGGAAGGCTTTGAGGACATCGTCAAGAAGCTGAAGAAGGGCGAAAAGGGCGAAGGCGACATTACCTTCCCCGAGGACTTCATCAACAAGGACTTCGCCGGTCAGACCGTGACCATGCGTGTAACCCTGTACTCCATCAAGGAGCGCGTGAAGCCCGAAGTGGACGACGAGTTCGCCATGAAGGCCGGCGGCTTTGATAGCGTAGCCAAGATGCGTGAAACCATCGAAAGCTCCTACATGACCAGCCGCAAGAACCTCGCCAAGGCCGACGCCCAGAAGAAACTGCTGGACGGCCTGATGGAAAAGACCGAGTTCATGCTGCCCCCGAGCCTGCTCGAAGAGAACATCGACCGCCTCGTGGCCGATGTGAAGGACCGCGTGGAGCGCGAAGGCCGCCGTCTGGAGAGCCTTGGCAAAACTCCCGAAGAGCTTCGCGAAGAGCAGCGCGAGAAGGCCGAAGAGCTCGTGCGCACCCAGCTGTTCCTGCTGGCCGTTGCCAAGAAGGAAGACCTTTCCGTCGATCCTCAGGAAGTGGAGACCTACATCTTCCAGGAAGCCATGCGCCAGCGCATGGACCCCGAGGCCCTCAAGCGCGCCTACGAGGAAAACAACCTCATGTTCGCCCTGCGTGACCGCCTCCTCGCCGACAAGGCCATGGAGCTTATCTACGCACAGGCTGATGTGAAGGAAGTTCCTGCCGCCGACAAGGCCGAAAAGGAAGAAAAATAGCACTCTATACACGGCGGGGAGTCCTGTACTCCCCGCCTGTTTTCTCCCCTTCCCCGCCAGGGCCGGGCAGCGCTGTCATCCACTGGCTGCAGGCTCGGCATATTCCTCCTCATGACGGATTCGGGTGCAACCTCCCGAGACAAAAAGCCTTCTGAGAATATCGTCGGGATTTGGCAGTGGACTTGCCAAGTCCTTTTGGCGTATTATTTTCCTTGAGACAATCTTTTCACCAGAGCTACACGAACTGCACACAAGGGAGAGCGATATCCATGGGCACGATACCCATCGTAGTTGAAACCACCGGACGCACCGAGCGCGCTTACGACATTTACTCGAGGCTTCTGAAGGACCGCATCATCGTCCTCGGCACCCCCGTTGACGACCATGTGGCCAGTCTCATTTGTGCGCAGCTGCTGTTCCTGGAGTCGGAAAATCCCGAGAAAGAAATCTTTTTGTACATCAATTCTCCCGGCGGTGTCGTGACGGCTGGCATGGCCATTTATGATACCATGCAGTATATCTCGGCTCCCGTGGCAACCCTGTGCATGGGGCAGGCCGCCAGCATGGCCGCCCTGTTGCTTACCGCCGGTGAGCCTGGTATGCGTTATGCATTGCCTAATTCACGGATTCTGATCCACCAGCCGCTCGGCGGCATGCAGGGTCAGGCGTCCGATATCGAGATTCACGCCGCTGAGATGATCCGCATGAAGGAACACCTCAACGGCATCATGGCCAAACACACCGGCCAGGACCTAGACACCATTGTCAAGGACACGGACCGCGATCACTTTATGGGCGCGGAAGAGGCCAAGGGTTACGGCCTGATTGACAAGATCCTGGTATCCCGAAAGGATATTACGGAAGATAGCAAGGAGTAAGAGGCCTATGTCTGATTCCAAGATGAGCCTGCCACCGGAATTGTGCTGCTCCTTCTGCGGCAAAAGCCAAGAAGAGGTGCAGCGGCTCATCGCCGGCCCCGACGTTTACATATGCGACGAGTGCGTTTCCCTGTGCAATGAAATTATTGCCCAGGAGAGTCTCACCGAGGATGTTGAGGACGGCAAGCTCCTCACCCCCGAAGAGATCCGCAACCTTCTCGACGACTATGTGATCGGTCAGCACCAGTCCAAGAAGACCTTGGCCGTGGCCGTTCACAACCACTACAAGCGTGTGTTCTTTGCTGGCAGCCAGGCTGGCGATGTGGAGCTGGACAAGAGCAACATTCTGCTTATCGGACCCACCGGTTCGGGCAAAACCCTGCTCGCCCAGACCCTCGCACGCGTGCTTAAGGTGCCGTTCGCCATTGCGGACGCCACCACGCTGACCGAGGCGGGCTACGTTGGTGAAGATGTGGAAAACATCCTCGTCCAGCTGTTGCAGAATGCCGACTACGACATCGAATCCGCCTCCAAGGGCATCATCTACGTGGACGAGATCGACAAGATCGCCCGCAAGGGCGACAGCCCGTCCATCACGCGTGATGTGTCCGGCGAGGGCGTGCAGCAAGCGCTTTTGAAGATCATTGAAGGCACCGAGGCGAACATCCCCCCCAAGGGTGGCAGAAAGCACCCGCAGCAGGAATTCATCCGTCTGAACACGGGCAATATCCTGTTCATTCTGGGTGGTGCGTTCATCGGGCTGGAGAAGATCATCCAGCAGCGCGAAGAGGGCGGTGGCCTTGGCTTTGGCGCCAAGGTTGCTTCCAAGAAGGAGAAGGACTTCTCCACCCTTATCAGGGACGTGCACCCCGTGGACCTTATCCGCTATGGTCTCATCCCCGAGTTTGTCGGCCGTATCCCCATCGTCACCTCCCTTGAGGAGCTGACGGAGGACGATCTGGTCCGCATCCTCACCGAACCAAAAAACGCGTTGGTGAAGCAGTACAAGAAGCTCTTCGAGCTGGACGATGTGCAGCTGCGCTTCACCCAGAACGCGCTCAAGTCCATCGCGCGGAAGTCGCTGGAGCGCAAAACCGGCGCCCGCGGCCTGCGAAACGTGCTTGAGAACATCATGCTCGACATCATGTACAAGCTCCCTTCACTGACAGGTGTGAAAGAGTGCGTTGTCAATTCCGCCGTTGTGGATAGCGGTCAGGAACCATTGCTGATCTTCCGGCAGGAAGTGAAATCAGCCTAGCCAATACCGATATTCGCTGCGCCCCGCTCGGTCCCGACCAGCGGGGCGCACATGAATCGGACATTGGCGATTGACAATCCACGATACGGAGTTAGGTTGAGAAGAGTCCCATCCGTCCCGGATGGAGCAAGACCCTGTTGCCGAAACGGAGGAGTGCATGTCCGATTTCCCGATGGTGGATAACGATCCCCATTCCGCTCATATACAACTGCCTCTCATGTCGCTGCGCGAGGTGGTCATGTTCCCCCGATCCATCGTACCGTTGTTCGTTGGACGGGAAGCCTCTGTCAAAGCCATCGAGACCGCGCTGTCCGATTTCAACAAAAAGATTTTTCTCGTCGCGCAGGAGTCGCCGGAAACGGAAAAGCCCGAACCGGCAGACCTGTACGAAGTTGGTACCGTCAGCAAGATTCTGCAACTGCTGCGCCTGCCCGACGGCACCATCAAGGTGCTGTTCGAGGGGCTGTACCGCGCCCGCTGGTCCCGCGAGAAGGGCTTTGAGCCGCTCCCCGAGGACTTTCTGGAAGACGACGATGACGTGACGTTCCCGCTGGTGTCCGTCTCCCGCGTGCAGGAGCAGGCGGAGAGCACCTCCGGCGGCGAGGCGCTGGTGCGCGCCATGCACGAGTCCCTTGACGAGTACGGCAAGGTCAATAAGAAGCTCGCTTCCGAGACCATTATGGCCATCTCGTCCCTGGCGGACCCGGGCCGGCTGGCCGACGCCGTTATGCCGCACCTCAAGGCGGACTACGTCAAAAAGCAGACCCTTTTGGAAGAGCTGGACCCGGTCAAGCGTCTGGAGGAGACCTATACGCTCCTGCAGGGCGAGATTGAGATCGCCTTCCTTGAAAAGAAGATCAAATCCCGCGTGAAGTCCCAGATGGAAGGGAACCAGCGCGAGTATTATCTGAACGAGCAACTCAAGGCCATCAACAAGGAAATGGGGCGCGAAGAAGACCCCATGGCCGAGGTGGACGAGATTGAGCGCAAGCTGGCCGAAAAGGAGATGGCGGAGGAAAACCGCGAAAAGGCTCTCCGCGAGGTCAAGAAGCTCCGCCAGATTCCCCCGTCCTCCGCGGAATACACCGTGGTGCGTAACTACGTGGACTGGATTTTGGACCTGCCGTGGAACGTCTACAAGAAGACGGACCTCGACATCGACAAGGCCCGCGGCATCCTTGAGGCCGAGCATTACGGCCTGAAGAAGCCCAAGGAGCGCATCCTTGAGTACCTTGCCGTGCAAAAGCTGGTGGATACCATCAAGGGCCCCATCCTGTGCCTTGTTGGACCTCCCGGCGTTGGCAAGACGTCGCTGTCCAAGTCCATCGCCCACGCCACGGGCCGCGAGTTTGTTCGCCTGTCCCTTGGTGGCGTGCGCGACGAGGCCGAAATTCGCGGCCATCGCCGGACCTACGTTGGCGCGCTGCCCGGCAAGATTATTCAGGCGCTCAAGCGGGTGAAGTACAACAACCCGGTGTTCTGCCTTGACGAAGTTGACAAGATGAGCACGGATTTCCGGGGCGACCCGTCCGCCGCGCTCCTTGAGGTGCTGGACCCCGAACAGAACGGCACCTTCAACGACCACTATCTGGACATGGACTACGACCTGTCCAAGGTCTTCTTCATCACCACGGCCAACAGCCTGCATTCCATCCCCCTGCCGCTGCAGGACCGTATGGAAATCATCCAGCTGCCCGGCTATCTGGAGACGGAGAAGAGCAAGATCGCCAAGCAGTTCCTTGTGCCCAAGCAGGTGAAGGAACATGGCCTCAAGGACGACAACGTGGTCTTTTCCGACAACGCCATCCTTGAGATCATCCGTCGCTACACCCGCGAGGCGGGTGTGCGTAATCTGGAGCGCGAAATCGCCGGCATCTGCCGCAAGACGGCCATGAAGCTGGTGGAAGAGAAGGACCTTGAAAAGTCCATGCGCGTGACCATGCAGACGGTGTCCAACTTCCTTGGCGTGGCGAAGTACCGCTACGGCGAAAAGGAAGAGAAGCCGCAGGTCGGCGTCAGTTCCGGCCTTGCGTATACCGAACTCGGCGGCGAGATGCTTATGGTGGAAACCGCGCTTATGCCCGGTTCCGGCAAGGTGTCCATCACCGGCAAGCTCGGCGATGTGATGCAGGAGTCGGCCAAGGCCGCCGTCTCCTACCTGCGCTCCCGCTCCGACCTGTTCGGGCTGAAGTCGGATTTCTACAAGTGCATCGACATCCACGTGCATGTGCCCGAAGGCGCCATCCCCAAGGACGGTCCCTCGGCAGGCATCACGCTGGCAACGTCCATCATCTCCGCTCTGTTGAACATCCCGGTCTCCAACGACCTCGCGATGACGGGCGAGATTACCCTGCGCGGACGCGTGCTGCCCATCGGCGGCCTGCGTGAAAAGCTCCTTGCGGCGCACCGCGGTCTTATCAAGACCGTCATTATCCCCAAGGACAACGCCAAGGACCTCAAGGACGTGCCCGGCAGCATCCTGCGCGACCTCAAGATCATTGAAGTCGAAAACATGGATGAGGTGCTTGAGCATGCGCTTATCTGCCCCGACCCGGAGCAGATATTCAGTGGCCGGGGCGACAACGTCGGCCCCATCTCCCAGACCCTCATGAAGGAAAACTGTGAGAACGGTCACGCCCACTAACCGCCGCGCGCGGTAAGCGTCTAGCCAAAGCAAAGGGCCGGAACGAGAATATCGTTCCGGCCCTTTTTCTATGCGCGATGCGTGCTGGGCTTCCTCCTGAGCCAAAGAGTCGGGCGGATCGATAAGGCGATACGCCCGACAAGGCGGTGGAGCCGAAATGCAAAGGAGCGTTGACCGGCTGGCTCTGTGTGTGTTGGCGGTGGACTGGCCCCGCGTCGGAGCGTGGAGGTCTTGGAGCGGTGTGGTTATTTGGGCTGTGCGTCGTCGCCGGAGTCCGCACGTCGGACGCGCGGCAGGTGCATATTGGTGCGCATGGCAAAGATGCGCAGCGCGGTGGCACTGACGATGGTGCCGGTCACCTGTATGGATTCGCCAAACCCGGCCGCGCCGAGGGACAGAAAGACAAGGCTGCCGAGGATGGCGGCCGTGGCGTAGAAGTCCGTGCGGATAATGGCCGGTACCTCGCCCGCCAAAATATCGCGGATGGCGCCGCCGCCGACGGCGGTCAGGGTGCCCATGAAGACGATGCCCATGGGCCCAAGGCCGTAGTTTGCCGCTTTGGCCGCGCCAATGGCGGCAAACACGCCAAGGCCGAGGGCGTCGGCGGTCATGACCATATTCCATCGCCGCGCAACATAAGGCGCAACAAGGATGACAATCAGCGCGCCGGCCAGACAGGTAAAGAGGTACACCTCGTCGTGGAATGCCGTCGGTGGTGTTGCGCCCAGCAGCACGTCGCGGATGATGCCGCCGCCCACGCCAGTTGCCACGGCAAGGACCATGGCCCCGAGAATGTCGAGGCTGTTGCGCGAGGCTTTGAATGCGCCGGAGATGGCAAAGACAAAGGTGCCGAATATGTCGAGAGCGTAAAGCATTGGCGTCTCGAAAAGGTTGGAGTTCATACAAAAAAGCCCTGCGCCGCTGGTGGAGCGGCACAGGGCTTGTACGTGAAATGCGTCTGGTGTGCAATAACGGTTAATACGTGGTCAGATCAATGGTGTCCGGTCCCTGCGCCATGGAGTCCGGCACGATGAGCGGGGTTGGGCGGCGCGTGGTCTGTACATCGCCGGAGCGCAGAATGTGGGTCTCCACAGACGGCCTGATGCGGCTCATTTCCTCGCGCGCGTCCATATTGAGCAGTTCCGCCACCTCGTGGGTGAGGGGAAGGGTGGCGCTGGACATGGCCAGCACTTCGTTGGACGGGGTGTGGATAAGGCGCACATTGAAGCGTACGTGCTTGCTGGTGCGGGAGTAGGTCCCCGTCAGCATCACGGCGCTGTGCACGTAGCGGTTGTCCGCCAGTTGCACGTCGCGCGTCAGCAGCATTTCGCCGCGTCCGGGCTTGAGCAGGATGTATTTGCCCTTGCGGATTTCCTGCACCTTGTAGCCGGAGCCGACAAACCATGTTGCCAATTCCTCGGCGAGCTGGCGGGCGAGGGGCGAGCTTTGCTCAAGGTCGTCAAGGTTGGCGGGAGTGGTGACGATGAGCGCCGTGCCGCGCGCGGGGCCGTGTTCCAGACCAAGGCGTTCGGCCAGCTGGGCGTCCAGCGTGGTGGCGAGCGTGTCGGCGGTCTGCGGGATGCTTCCGGCCAGCGCCGGAGTGGCAAATATGCAGAGCGCGGCAAGTATCAGAAAGATGTGTCGCATGATGGTGCCGTCCTATCGTCTGGTTCTAATGAGCCTGTCGGTTGTTTCAATTTCTTCCGTCAGGGCGGCGCGCATGTCCTCGCGCTGCGCTGCGGCAAGCCCCTGCAGAAAAGTTTCGCGCGCCAGTTCAAAGCGCCCCTGTCCCTGATAGTCCCGGCCAAGGGCAAGGTTGCGCAGGGCCAGTTCATTATAGGGCAGGGCGTCGGCGCGGGTGGTGTCGATGAGCGGCGAAACCCCGCCCAGCGAACACCCGCCAAGCAGGACCCCGGCGGTCAGTAGTATGGGAAGCAGTCGTTTCATCTCATTCCTCCAGGGCTAGTGCAGGTCGTCCTGCTCCAGCATGAAGCCGAGGCTGGTCTTGTCCTTCATCTCGTCATAGGAGCGCATCTCCGTCTCCGCCGTGCGCAGTTGGCGCGCCGCGCTTTTGGCGAGCATCGCCTTGGTCAGCGGCGTCTGCTGGATAAGCGAAGATGCCGTGCGCGCCACCACGCCGTCCGTCGGGCGGAACAGGCGGGCGTTCACAAACAGCGAATTTTCGTCAAAGTAGTAGGTTCCGGCAAGGACAAGGCCCGGCTGAACCTGCGGGGCGGCGCGTTCCATGTCGCGGGTAAGCACAAACTCGCCGTTGGCGGGATAGGTCGCCACCGTGGGCATGGTGCGGTATTCGCGTACGGGGATGCCGCGCCGGGACAGCTCGTGGAACATCTGCTCCGCCACAAAACGCCCAAAGGACGAGGTGCGCATAAAGTTGTCCTGATTGACGAAGGAGACGGGAATGGTCACCGCTCCGCCAAGGTCAGGGCCATCGGCCAGCAACTGCGCCGCCAGCTCGCGGATTTTCAGCCGCAGTTCCTGCGCGGCGGCCACGTGCTCCGGCGGGGCGGACATGGGGTCGTTTGAGTGCAGCCAAATATAGCCGTCTTTGCCGTCGGAGACGAGCACGCCGGGATGGATGGTGCCTTGGTTGCGCAGGCCGTGGGTTTCCCCATCCTTATGGATGACGCCACCGAATTTGGAGGTGACGCCACTGCCCGGACCAAGCGTATGCTGGCCCGATGACGCGAGCATCTGCTCGCCCGGTGTCGGCGTCTTGTCTTCCGCATGAACTGGAGGTGTGGCCACGAGTAAGCTCAGCGCGGCCGCGAGTATCACATGTCTTTTCATCAGGTCCTCTCCTGGTGACGCCTGTTGGAAAAAGTGCATCGTAGTATCTAGATGCCCTATCGGACCCGTGCTGGATTTCTTTAGGATAGTTGAGGATTTTGGTGCCGGACGCGGCGGCAAAAGGTGAATGGTCGGGGGCGGATGCGCGCATGGGGAGAAAGTGAGCGTCAATGCGGCGCGGCGGCGCGCAAGTGCGGCTGGAGGAGGGCGCATGCCACTCGTGGGGGCAGGGGCCGCCCGGTGAGCAGGACAGGGGCGCAGGGCGCGGGCTGGGCGTGCAGGCGTGATTTTTTGCCGCGCGGCGTGGAACAACGAAGGGCGGCAGAGGGGCGAAGATGCTGGAGAGTGTGTGTCGGCTGACGGACAGGGCGCGCCAAAGGCGCAAGAAATCGTCGGGGCAGGCCCCTACGGGAGGAATTGTCGTGTATGCTGGCGGGTGACGAGCGTGGGCGACGTCAGATGCGATCGAAGGGCACGTTGGCCATGAATTCTTCGATTTGATCAAAGAATTCCATGTATTCTCCGAGGGCGAAGCGTCCGCCGCAGGTGTCGCAGAACATGTAGACTTCCTTGCAGGCGCGGATGACGCGGAGCGTGCCATTGCACGATTTGCACGTCATTTGGGTATTGGCTTCACGCGGGGCGTTGGTGAACACCGGCTGGTCGTGCATCAGGAGCTATCCTCCGTTTCGGTTCGAGAACGTGGCGCGGGCCGTTTGGCCGACGCAACAGGGTGAACCACCTTGTGCACCATTCTCGCGCCGAGGGCAACCCCGCTTTTGTCCGAGCGCCGCCCGCACAGGGCGCAAACCCGCGCCGGTACAGCTTTGCTTGCGATAATCGCAATCATGTGTATCCTTTGAAGAGTCGCCCATTTGGGCGAGAGCGCCGCCCGGCGCTTCTTTTGCGAAAACGAGCGGGGCACGCACCCCGCGGCATGGTCCCAATAGGAGGAAACCACATGCTGAGTGAAAAAATGGAAAAGGCGCTGAATGCGCAAATTAAGTGGGAGTTCTACTCCAGCTATCTCTACCTCTCCATGTCCAGCTACTTTGCGGACAAGGGCCTGCCCGGCTTCAGCCACTGGATGCGTACGCAGGCGCAGGAGGAGCTCTTCCACGCCACCAAGTTTTACGACTACGTGCTGGAGCGCGGCGGCAAGGTTGAGCTGCAGAGCATCGACCAGCCCCCGTCCAAGTGGGACGACACCCTTGATGTGTTCAAGGAAACCCTCAAGCACGAACAGCATGTCACCAAGCTCATTAACGAGCTGGTGGACACCGCCATCAGCGAAAAGGACCACGCCTGCAACATTTTCTTGCAGTGGTTCGTTGAGGAGCAGGTGGAGGAAGAGGACAGCGTGAACAACGTGCTGGACCGCCTGAAACTGATGGGCAAGGAAGGCAGCGGCCTGTTCATGCTTGATCAGGAACTCGGCAAGCGTGTGTTCACGCCGCCGACGACGGCGCAGTAGCGCGTCGTACAGGAAGGAACCGCCCGCAGCATGGGAGGAAAACGCCATGCATGACCGGACCACAATGCTCGACACCATCATCGAGATGAACAGGAAAAGCGCCGTGCTCTACGACAGAGCCAGCGCCGCCTGTAGTGACCCGCTCGGCAGTATGATGTTTGCCTTTCTCCACCGCGAGAAGGAAACATCCGTCTGGCGCGCTCATGTTGCCAAGCTGTCCCTGCGGGGAGAGCTGTGGACGGCGGCTCCTGATCCTGTGGGGGGCGGTGTGCCCCCGCGCGTTCTTTTTCGGCGGTTGGCGGCGCGGACTGAGCCCGCGCCGCCCCCGCTTGAGCGCGAGCAGGAGAGTGTGGAGCTTGCCCTTGATATGGAAAAGGCCGTCGTCGGCTATTATAGCGGACAGTTCGAGGCTGCCGCGCAGGATGAGGAGCGCCGGTTTATTGAAACAATGATCGCCTCCGGACAGGAAGTCATCCTGCTGCTTACGGATTTGCAATACTATTTTAGCGACCCGCACGGGTGGGTCAAAGCCGCCGAGACCGAAGGAATGGACACCGCCTGAGCAAAGCCCACCGCTTTGCCAACAAGGAGGCACTATGTCTGAACGGTTCGTAAATGTCGTAATTGGCGGAGCCGCCGGGCAGGGGCTTGTCACCATGGGCCAGCTCCTGGCCAAGAGTGTGGCCCGCGCCGGGTATCAGGTCGCCGTCACGCAAGTGTACATGTCCCGCGTGCGTGGCGGGCACAATACCTTTGCACTGCGCATGGGCACCTCTCCGGTTCCGGGACCGGATGAGGATATTGACCTGCTGGTGGCAATGAATCAGGAAACCGTCGATCTGCATGCTGCGCGCGTGCGGGCCGGCGGTTTTGTGATTTTGGGCGAGGGACTCTCCTCGGACGAGGCCGCCACCCTGTCCATGCCCCTTAAGGAGCTTGCGCCCAAGCCCATTTACTACAATGTGGTGGGCCTTGGCGTGCTTGGGGCGGTGCTGGGCATTGGGCGGCAGGTGATTGCCGACCTGCTGGAGCAGACCTTTGGCAAAAAGGGCGAAAAGATTGTGGCCCAAAACCACGAGGTGCTGGATGCCGCCTACGCCTGGGCCACAGAGCACAAACCGGAATTTGCCCCCCTTGGCGACGTGGGCGGCGGCAAGGACCAGCTACTGATGAACGGCAACGAGGCCATCGCCCTTGGGGCTATGGCCGCCGGAGCCAATTTCTGCTCCTTCTATCCCATGACGCCGGGGACCTCCATTGCGCAGAACCTCATCACCAAGGGCAAAAGCCTTGGCGTCGTGGTGGAGCAGGTGGAGGACGAGATTGCGGCCATCAATATGGCCCTCGGGGCGTCCTACGCCGGTGGCCGGGCCATTGTACCCACATCGGGCGGCGGATTCGCCCTGATGACCGAGGGGGTCAGCATGGCCGGAGTGGGCGAGTTGCCCGTGGTCTGCGCCATTGCCCAGCGTCCGGGACCAGCTACAGGCCTGCCCACCCACACCGAGCAGGCGGACCTGAACCTCGCCCTGTACGCCGGGCATGGTGAATTCCCCCGCGCCATCATGACGCCCGGAACCGTGGAAGAGTGCTTCCACCTTGCCTACCGGGCTATGGATCAGGCCGAACGCTATCAGACGCCTATCATTATCTTGACAGATCAATACCTTGCGGACTCCCTGCGCACCATCGCGCCCTTTGACCTTGAGGCGCTGCCCGAGGTGGCGCGCCCCGCGCGCCATGACGAGGTGCCGGAGAAGTACCAGCGCTATGCGGAAACGCAGACTGGCGTCTCTCCGCGCCTGTTGCCGGGATTCGGCGAGCATGTCGTTGTGGCGGATTCTCATGAGCATTTGCCGGATGGGCATATTACGGAGCGCCCGGACGTGCGCAACGCCCAGAATGAAAAGCGCCTGCGTAAGGAAGTGGGCCTTCGGGAAGACGCCGTGGCCCCCAGCTTCTACGGCGACGACGCGCCGGATTGCCTGCTGGTGTGCTGGGGCTCGTCCGTGGACGCCACGCGCGAGGCGGCGGAGGTCTTCCGCGCCCGTGGCGGCAAGGTTGGCGTGCTGCACTTTTCGCAGGTGTGGCCCCTGCGCCCCGGCGATTTCAAAAAGCGGATGCAGGATGCCAAGATGGTCGTCTGCATAGAGGCCAATGCCACCGGCCAGTTTGCCGCGCTGCTGCGCAAGGAAACTGGCCTTGTGTGCGACGCGCTGGTCCTGCGTTACGACGGTCTGCCGTTCACGGCGGAATTCATCGTGGGGCAATTGGAAGAGCAGGGGTGCACAGGCGAGAAGAAGGAGGGCTCCCATGGTTAGCGTTCAGGACTTTGGCGACGTTGAAACGGCGTGGTGCCCGGGGTGCGGCAACTTCGGCATCATCAAGTCCGTAAAGCAGGCCTTGGCGGAGGAAGGGTATGGCCCGCATCAGGCCATTATCGTCTCCGGCATTGGACAGGCGGCAAAGCTGCCGCACTATATGCGGGTGAATTTCTATAACGGTCTGCATGGGCGCTCACTGGCTTCGGCGCAGGGCGTGCGGCTGGCCAATCCGGAGATTCCCATTCTGGTCACCAGCGGCGACGGATGCAGTTACGGCGAGGGCGGCAACCACTTTTTGAATGCCCTGCGCCGGAATATGAATCTGACCCTCATCGCGCATGACAACCAAATCTATGGCCTGACCAAGGGCCAAGCCAGCCCCACCACCATGCTGGAGCATGTGACCAAGGCCCAGCCGTGGGGCGTGGCGGCCGAGCCGTTCAACCCCGTGGCCGTGGCCATTGCCATGAACGCCAGCTTTGTGGCGCGTGGTTTTTCCGGAAACGGCGAACACCTGACCAAGCTTATCCGGCAGGGTATGAACCACAAGGGCTTTGCCCTTATTGATGTGCTCCAGCCCTGTGTGTCGTTTAACAAAATCAATACCCATGCGTGGTACAAGGAGCGGTGCTACGAGTTGCCGGAGGACTATGACCCAACGGACCGCGCTGCGGCTATGGACAAGGCCTTGGAATTCGGCGACCGCATCCCCCTCGGGGTGCTGTACATGGTGGAGAAGCCCAGCTTTGACGAACGCTTGCCGCACTTGCACGGCGCGCCCCTTGGTGAGCAGACCGTGGACCGCGAGGCCCTGCGCGAGGTCATGATGTCCTACGCGTAGAATGGATACCGCGTGTAAAACAGGAGCCGGACCATTGGTTCGGCTCTTTTTTTGTGCGCTGTCTGTGGTAGAATAGCCCGATGAGAACAGGCTATTCCCCGGATTGCATAAAGAGCCGCCAGCGGCTTGTACGGTACGGTATATCCGTGCTGTGCGTTGCGGTGTGCCTTTGCGCCGCGCTGTGGATGAGCGCGCCGGCTTGTGCTGGGACGGGCGCCCTTGCGGCACCGGCGGGGCATGTGCTGGAGGGGAACCAGCCTACGCAAGCGGCCCTTGATATGGCTCGCATTTGGGAGACCTTTGCTCTGTTTGGCGAGCCGGACGCCCTGCACGGGACGGCGTCGCACCGTGTACCACAGACGCGGCTGCGGCATCTGGCGGTTGTTTTCTTTGGCATATTTGTGGTGCTTGGTTTCTTTCTCTTTACCCATTACCGCGCCGCACGCATCCGGCGCGAGGTGGAGGACCGTTTGCGGCGGCGGGAGCGTGAATATCGGGTGCTGGTGGAGAATATCCCCAGCGTTGTCTACCGCTGTGTGAATGACGAGGACTGGACCATGCGCTACCTGAGTGACCGCGCGGAGGCACTCACCGGGTACGCGGTTGCGGATTTGCTGGGCAACGTGCGGCGGAGCTTTGGCTCCATCATCCACCCGGACGACAGGCAAGCTGTGGCGGATGGCGTCGCCGCTGGCTTGGAGTATGACGGACGCTTTACGCTGGAGTACCGCATAATTACGGCCTCTGGCGGTGAAAAGTGGATATATGAGATTGGGCAGGGTGTTCGCGGAGATGACGGCGAGTACAGTGTGCTGGTGGGCACGCTTACCGACGTGACGGACCGCAAGCTGGCGACAGCGGCCCTGCAACGCAAGGCGCAGGAGTATGCCCGTGTTGTGGAGGAGCGTGAATTGCTCCTCAGCTCCATGCGCGATTTTGTCTATCGGCATAACCGCGATGGGGTGTTTGAGTATGTGTCCCCAAGCGTTGAGGCTGTGCTGGGGTACAAGCCTGAGGAATTTCGGGTGCATTACAGGCAAACGCTGACGGACAGCCCGCTGAACGCCAAGGTGGAAGAGCAGACAAGGCAGGCGCTGACCACAGGCATTGCGCAGCCGCCGTATTTGGCGGAAATGGAGCACAGGGATGGCTCCCGGCGCGTGATGGAGGTGAGTGAGCGGCCCATTATGCGTGATGGGGTGGCCATTGGAATGGTTGGTGTTGCGCGCGACGCAACGGAGCGCGTTCACGCGGCCAACGAGATTGAACGTCTGCGCAAGTTGCTGGCGAACATTGTCAATTCCATGCCTTCGGTGCTTGTTGGAGTGGATGGTGACGGCGTGGTCACGCAGTGGAACCGCCAAGCGGAGCGCGAAACCGGCACCAGTGCGGAAGAGGCCATTGGGCAGTCCATTGAGGCGGTGTTCCCGCGTATTCAGCGGCAGATGGACCGGGTGCGCAAGGCCCTGCGCGAGCGCGAGGTGCAGGCGTCCACCAAGACGGCCAGCATCTTCAACGGGCGTACCGTGTACGAGGATGTGACGGTGTATCCGTTGGTGACCAATGGCGTACAAGGGGCGGTTATTCGTATAGATGACGTGACCGAACGTGTGCGCATAGAAGAAATGATGATTCAGACGGAGAAGATGCTGTCCGTTGGCGGGCTGGCGGCGGGCATGGCGCATGAAATAAACAACCCGCTGGGCATCATCCTTCAGTCCGCACAGAATTTGGAGCGGCGGATGAGTCCGGACCTGGCGAAGAATATGGAGGTGGCGCTGGAATGCGGCGTGGATCTAGCCGCCGTGGAGCGCTATATGATGGAGCGCCGCGTGGATACGTACATTGCGGCAATCAAGGAGGCGGGGCAACGCGCCGCGCGCATTGTCCACAATATGCTGGACTTTAGCCGCAAGAGCGAGTCCGCCCTCGCGCCCTGCGATATCAACGCCCTGCTCGACCGGGTGGTGGAACTGGCTTCCAGTGATTACGACCTCAAGAAGCGCTATGACTTTAAGCTCATCGAGATTGTGCGCGAGTATCAGGAGGGTCTGCCGGACATCGTCTGCACGCAGACCGAGATTGAGCAGGTTATTTTGAACCTTTTGAAGAATGCGGCGCAGGCCATGGCGGAGACAACGGACGGACGCCAACCCCGCATCACCCTGCGGACGCGGCTGGAGGACGATACCGTCCGTATTGAAGTGGCGGACAACGGACCTGGGCTCAAGAAGGAGCACCGCAAGCGCGTGTTCGAGCCGTTTTTTACCACCAAGGCGCCGGGAGTTGGGACGGGACTGGGGCTGTCCGTGTCGTATTTTATCATCAGCCAGAACCATTATGGGACCTTTCATGTAGAGTCCACGGAGGGCGGGGGCGCGACCTTTGTCATCTGCCTGCCACGGGATAGGGAGGCCATGGCCCGGCGCATGAAGGACGCGAGGCCGCCGCAGAATATGTTTGGCGAGGGAGATGACGACTCGGCATAAAAAAAGCCCCGGCGAACCGGGGCTTTTGTGTATTTGTCATCAGCGCCGCATGGGCTGGTGGGGACGACGGACTAGTCGTACTTCACCGAGGAGAAGCGCATCAGCTTGTTCCAGCTGTGGGAGGCTTCAATGTGGCGGATGGTTCCGGTCTTGCCGCGCATGACCAGCGAATGGGTCGTCGCGCCGCTGCCGGAGTAGGTGACGCCCTTCAGGAAGGTGCCGCCGGAGATGCCCGTTGCGGCAAAGAAGGTGTCGTCGGTCTTCACCAGCGTACGCACGGTGAAGATTTCGCGGACGTCGATGCCGGAGTCCATCAGGGCCTGCTCTTCCTTTTTGGAGCGCGGGTCCAGACGGGCAAGCATTTCGCCGCCCATGGCGCGGATGGCGCAGGCGGACAGTACGCCCTCGGGGGTGCCGCCGGTGCCCATCATGCAGTCAACCTCAGAGCTGGGGTTGATGGCCATGAGGGAGCCAGCCACGTCACCGTCGGTGTGCAGCTGGATGCGTGCGCCTGCGGCGCGGATTTCCTGAATAAGCTGCTTGTGGCGGGGCTTGTCCAGTACGAAGACGACGAGGTCGTCCACGTCCTTGCCCAGCGCCTTGGCAATCTTGGTCAGGTTGTCTTTGACCGGGGCGTCGAGGTGAACGACGTCCTTGGCCGGTGCGGGGACGACCAGCTTCTGCATGTAGTAGCTGGGACCGGGATTGAACATGGTGCCTTCCGGCGCCACACCAACGACAGAGATGGCGTTGGGGCGGCCAAAGGCCAGCAGGTTCGTTCCTTCCACGGGGTCCACAGCGACGTCAACGCCGATGCCGCCGCCGGCGCCCACCTGCTCACCATTATAGAGCATGGGGGCTTCGTCCTTTTCGCCTTCGCCGATGATGACGGTGCCGTTGATGGGCAGGGCGTTAAAGGACAGGCGCATAGCATCCACAGCAGCCTGGTCCCCGGCCTCTTTGTTGCCTTTGCCGAGCCAACGACCCGAGGCAAGGGCCGCCGCTTCCGTGATGCGGACCAGATCCATTGCGAGATTGCGTTCAGGGGCTTCCACTGTGACTCTCCTTTCTAGCGCCGTATTCGGTTAGCCGAGCTTTTCGGTGATAATGCGGGACAGGTTCTCGGGAGTAAAGCCATATTCCTTGGCGAGTTCACCCGCGGGGGCGGAAGCGCCGAAGTGGTCCATGCCGTACACGATGCCGTCAATGCCTGCATACTTGTACCACAGCGCGGTGGAACCAGCCTCCACAGCCACGCGCAGGCCGCCGCCGAGAACGGCGTTTCTGTACTCTTCGGGCTGCTCGTCGAACAGCTCGTGGCAGGGGATGCTGACGATGCGGACCTTGCGGCCGGCCAGTTGCTTGGCGGTCTCCATGGCGAGGGAGACTTCGGAGCCGGAGGCCATGATGGTCACGTCGGGTTCGCCTTCGCAGTCCTCAAGGATGTAGCCGCCCTTGGCCGGGCCGTCCACCACGGAGGGGTAGGAGGCCGGAGCCAGCACGGGCAGACCCTGACGGGTCAGCAGCAGGGTGCTGGGGCGATCGGTCTGCGTGAGGGCGATTTCAAGGCTGGCACGGGTTTCGTACGCGTCGGCGGGCCTGAAGACCAACAGGTCCGGAATCAGGCGCAGGGAGCTGGCGTGCTCCACCGGCTGGTGGGTCGGGCCATCTTCGCCAACGTAGAAAGAGTCGTGCGTGAAGACATGCAGGACGGGCAGCTTCTGCAGGGCGGACATGCGCAGGGCGTTGCGTTCGTAGTCGGAGAAGACGAGGAACGTGGCGCCAAAGGGAATCACGCCGCCGTGTGCAGCCATACCATTGAGGATGGCGCCCATGGGGAATTCGCGTACGCCGAAAGAAAGGTTCCGCTTGCTGTGGTCGTCGGCGCAGAACACGCCCACGGTGTCGCGGAACTTGGCAGTCTGGTTGGAGGGATCGAGGTCGGCGGAGCCGCCAGCCAGCAGGGGCAACTGGTGCATGATTTCATTCAGGCATGCGCCCCAAGCCTTACGGGTGGCAACGGAGGAGCCGTCCTCGAACTCGGGCAGGTTCAGCTTCAGGTCGGTGCGTTCGGCGGTCACGCTGGCCCACAGGGCGTCGAAGTCGGCGTCGTTTTCGCGGCGTTCGACAATCTTGCGGCTCCACTTCTTGGCCTCGGCCTCGTAGAAGCCGAAGTTGGACTGGAAGTGGGTGAGCACCTCTTCGGGCACCTGGAAGTCGGCCTTGGGATCGAGGCCCCACTTTTCCTTGGTGGCGGCGATTTCCTCGGGAGGCAGCGGCGCGCCGTGGGTTTCGTGGTCGCCTTCGCGGGTGGCAGTGCCCTTGGCCATGACGGTGTGGCCGATGATGAGCGTGGGGCGCGAGCTGAGCTGCGCGTCGCTGATGGCCTTGCGGATGGCGGTGTGGTCGTGGCCGTCAATGTCGATGACGTTCCAGCACATGCCTTCAAACACGGCCTTGTAGTCGATGCAATCGCAGCGGTCGGTGGGACCGGCCAGCTGGACGTCGTTCTTGTCGTACAGCACGACCAGCTTGCCAAGACCCCACAGGCCGGCCAGAGAGGCCGCGCCAAGGGCGACAGGCTCCTGCAGGTCGCCGTCGGAGGCCAGCACGTAGGTGTGGTGGTCCACGGCGTCCTTGCCGGTTTTGGCGCGGAGCATGGCTTCGGCGACAGCTTCACCAACACCCATGGCAAAACCCTGGCCCAGCGGACCGGTGGTCACTTCCACGCCGGGAATTTCAATCTCGGGGTGGCCGGGGGTTTTGCTGCCAAACTGACGGAAGGCCTTCAGGTCCTCGATGTCGAGGTAGTCACAGAAGTGCAGCAGTCCGTACAGCAGGGAGGACTCGTGACCGGCAGACAGAATGAACCTGTCGCGGTTGAACCAGTCGGGATTGGTGGGGTCGAAGCGGAGAAAATCCTTGAACAGAATGTAGGCCATATCCGCGGAGGACATGGGGCCGCCGGGATGACCGGAATTGGCTTTGCGGGTGGCGTCCATGACCAAAGCCTTGAGGACGTTCACGGCCTTGGCATCCAGAGCGGGAATCACCTCGGTCTTCATGGTCTATTTTCCTTTCCGCCGGGGAGGCGTTTGGGTTTGTATCCGGATAAGCCGGAGAATCTTGCGATTAGCTCTTTTCAATGAGGTCGATGCGGCGCTGGTGGCGTCCGCCTTCGAACTCGGTGTCGATGAAGATGTCGAGAATCTGCTGCGCCGCGCCGGGACCGGTGACGCGCTCGCCAAGGCACAGGACGTTGGCGTCGTTGTGCAGGCGGGTCATGAGGGCCTGGTAGGAGTTGGCGCAGACCGCAGCGCGGATGCCGGGAACCTTGTTGGCCGTCATGGACATGCCAATGCCGGTGCCGCAAACGAGCACGCCGAGGCATTCGTTTTCCAGAACGTACTGGGAAAGCTGCTTGGCGTAGACGGGGTAGTCGACGCTGCAGGTGTCGAACGGGCCAACGTCGTGGACGGTGATGCCGCGCTCTTCCAGGTGCTTCTTCAAGGTCTCCTTGAGGGAGAAGCCTGCATGGTCAGAGCCGATGGCGACCGCTTTCTGTGACATGATGCCACCCTTTTCGTGATGTGAGTTTTGATGGTTCGTGGCAGACGGCCGGCTATTTGCCGGATTCCAGACCGAGGTCCTTGGCACGGGTCTTCAGGTCGTCCTCGCGGGCGCGGGTGCACTGGTCGCGGAGGTAGTCAATCTCTTCCTGAAGAAACTCGATCTGCTTGAGCGAGAGGTGAATCGCGGAGTCCGCGGCTGGGATGCTGCCTGTGGACTTGCGGCCGTCTTCGCCGGGGATGATGGTTTCGTGAACCTGTTTGCCTATGGCTGCGTACTCTTTGGCGAGCCGCTTTTCCAGTTGGCGGATTTCAATGGCGCGCAGGCCTTTGAGGACGAGCCACTTGAGTTCGCCCGTAAGGACCTTGAGGCCGGTGATCAGGTTGTCCGTCACGCTGTCGCTCTTCTGCCGAATATCCGTTCTGTCCATCTTGACGTCGGGCATCATTCAGTTCCTTGAGAAGTGTCAGAGTTCAAGCGGTGCAAGCGAGTCCAGAGGACGCATCACCGTTCCGGGGGGCAATGGAAGTTCCAGCGCGCCCCGGGGCCAAACATGAGTGGACGTATCCACGTGCTTCACCCTGAGAACCGCCCGGTCGCCGGGCTGAATGCGTAAGTCCAGACGACGGGCGCGGGGTGCCGCGTCCGCTTCGTCTGTATACCGCTCAAGGCGAAGGGTCCAGTTTTTGTTTTTGTGCCGCCCGGTCAGTTCCACAGGTTGGGCCATTGCGTCAAGGGTTATGCTTGACACTTTTCCCCCCGTAACGTGGTAACAAAGCCCGCCATCCGGTTGTATTTCAACGGAATCGTATGATTTAGCGACAAGTTTTGCGTATTGGCCGCTGAGCAGTTGCGAAAGCTCCGCAAGGCCAAAAGGCACGGGAACGCCAAGGGCGGCTGCGGTCCCGTCGCCTCCATGTTGAATATAGGCGGTGCGCTGGTCGGGTATGTAGCCGACAAGGGTGCCGGGGTCCTGCCGCAGGCTGGCCACAAGGGAGCCAAAGCCTGCGCTGACGTCCATACGCAGCGCGCCATCCGGCTGCCCCCACAGTTCAATGCGGACGCGTCCGGTGCGGCGGCCTTCCAGTTGTAGGCTGGCCGCGGCGCGGATGCTCTGGGCCTGCCGCGCGAGGGAGCGCTCCTGAAAGGTCGCCCACAGGGCTGGAGCGTCCACAACGGGCACGGCGGCCGGGCGGGGCTTCGCGCAACCGGAAACGAGCATGGCGGCCACAATGGCAGCCAGCATGACGAGAGCGGCCCGCGGCATGTGCCGCGGGCCGTTGACGGTTGGAATCATAAGGCGTCCAGCTTCTCCTGAACGGCAGGATTGCCGGGATTGAGTTCAAGACTGTTGCGGTAGCCTTCGCGGGCCTTGGTCATTTTGCCAGCCGCGCGGGCGATGTCGCCGTAGTGCTCCCAGATGGTGGGGTCGTCGGCAACGCGCTCCACGGCGCGGACGATGTGCTCCCATGCCTTGGCATAGTCGCCCTGCAGGTAATACAGCCACGCCAGCGAGTCGATGATGTAGCCGCTTTCGGGCTTCAGCTCCAGTGCGCGGTTGATGAGGATGGCGGCGCGGTCAAAGTCTTCGCCGTCCTCGGCAAGGGCGTAGCCCACATAGTTGAGGGCGTCCGCATGCTCCGGATTGATGGAGATGATGCGTTCCATGGTGGCGATGCCTTCCTGCCGCAGCCCCTGCTTGTCCTGAACAATGCCAAGAGTGTAGAGCAGGCCGGTATCCTTGGGCCAATGGCTCAGCGCGCCTTCAAGCACTTTGCGGGCTTCGTCGTTGTGGCCCAGGGTCTCGTGGATGCTGGCTTCAAGGAGCCAGTAGTCCTTGATGTCCGGGTTCTGCTCTTTTTCGTGTTCCACAAGGGAGAGGGCGGCGTCGCTTTTGCCGATGTCCACCAGTAGCTGTACGCGGAAGCGTATGGCCTTGTCGTGGTGCACGTCCTCGCGCGGGATACGCTCAAGGAAGCTCAGCGCTTTGCCGGGGTTCTGGTCGCCATCGTAGGCGAGCAGGGCTTTGTAGAACCACACGCGGGACGCAGCCTCGGACTCGTCCAGAGGTAGCGGGTCCAGCACGGTGTGGGCCTGGTCGAAGAACTTTTCCTCAAGGAACATGGTGGCGGCTTCCAGCGCGAACTGGGTGTCCTCCGGTCCCTGCTTGAACAGGCTGAGGGCCTTGTCCGGGTTGTTCATCTTGAGGTTGAGGTCAATAAGGCGCAGCCACACTTCGCCGCTGGTTTCGCCAAGCTCCAGAATGCGGTTGTAGGTCTCCTCGGCGGCGACGTAGTCACGCTCCACCTCGAAGAGGTAGGCCATTTCGGCCCATGCTTCCACGAATTCGGGCTTGAGCTCCACAGCGCGGTACAGCTTGCCGATGGCCTGACGGTTCAGGCCAAGGCCTGCGCTGGCTTTGGCGCTGTAGTAGAGCATGGAGGCGTCGCGGGAGTCGTCTGGTACGCGCTTTAAGACATCAAGGGCGCGGGCAAAGTGCTTGGACTCGATAAGCACGACAGCCAGCTCTTTCTGCGCGCCCCAGTCGTCGGGGTGGCGGGTGAGGTAGTCCTCAATGGTCACCGCCGCGGCGTCGAAGCGCTTTTCGGCAAAGTAGGTGGTGGCGAGGGTTAAAACGAGGTCGCGGTTTTCCGGGTGCAGCTCGATGCCCTGTTTGAGCAGCGTGCGCGCGGTGCCGACGTCGTTCTGGCTCCAGTAGAAGTTGGCGCCTTCGAGGAAGACGCGCGGAGTGGACGAGAGTTCGAGCAGCCTGTCGATGGCGGCAACGGCCTTGTCGTGCTGGCCGAGGCGCTGGGCTGTTTCGAACTGCATGAATCTATAGGATGCTTCCGCCTTTTGGGTCATTTCCCATGTGACGGGCTCTTCTGGCGGCGTCGCCGTTGGTCCGGCGGCGCAGGAGCAGAGCAGGGCCGCAGTTATCGCGGCGAGCGGAAGGTGTAGCAGTCGAGGCATAGCGGACATGTGTCTCCGGTTGGAATGAGGATGCTTCCGCAGGCGGCGCCACATGCTTGCGCCCCTTGCCTTTGGCAATGACGCAGCGTGGTCCGCCTTGGGCCGGGGGCCGACCACAGGGACCGTCTTGCACGGTATCGTGTTTCAGTATCCGCTGACAAGGGCGGACACTGCGGCCTAGGTGCCCAGCAGCTCCTGCTCAATTTCCTTGAGGCGTCGATAGATGGCCGGAGCGAGGGACAGCCCCTGCTCAATGAATTCCGGCCCGAAGGCCTGCCCGGTGCGCGTGCGGAACGTGGTGGAGATTTCCTTGATCTTTTCCAGCCCCACGGGGAACAGCTCCAGAATCTCCTTCACGGAGAGTTCGTTGTAGTCGCACATTTCCCAGAGGGTGGTGGAGAAGTTGTCTGGTCCCCAGCGGAATTTGTCCGCGTCGTACAGGGCGTTGGCCACGATTTCGGCCTCGGGGTCGTCGGTGGAGCGGCGCTCGCGAAAGGCCTCATGATCGCTGATGGCGAAAGTGATGATTTCCTTGTCACGGTCCGTGATGGGGTAGTCGTTGAGGATCATGAGCGCCACTTCCGCGCCCTTGGCGGCGTGGTCGTCCTCCAGGCGGCAGGTGTCGTGCAGCAGGCCGCTCATCTGTGCCAGATAGGACAGGTGGCGGTTGCGCTCCACGTCTTCGCCGCGGGTTTCGCACAGGACGATGGCTCCGGCCTCAATGGCGACCTTTTTGGCGTGGTAGACGCCGTGGCTCGCGTCGTCGTACAGGAAGGGGATAACGTCTTCCTGCAGGCGCAGCATAACCGGGTTGTCGAAGAAGTTGCGGTTGCAGTGGCTGATCTCGGCGGCGCATTCCTTGTAGAAGGCGGGCTGGTCCAGCTTGGCGGCGAGCACCTTCGCCTCATTTTTCATTCTACGGAGTGTTTCATTCATTCGTATGGATCCAGTCGTCTGAAAAGTCTGCGATGTGTTCGGCCATGTGTTCCCGGAGCTTCTTGAGCAGGCGCGCCTCAATTTGGCGCACCCGTTCGCGGGTGATGCCGTACTTCTCGCCAATTTCACGGAGTGTGACGGGAGAGTCCGACAACAGGCGCGAGGTCAGGATGTCCTGCTCCTTGTCGTTCAGCTTGGGGAGGATGGTCTTGATGTGTTCCCGGACCATGAGAGAAATCTCATCCTGGGCGACATCTTCTTCGATGGCGGGCTGCAGCGCGGGCAAAAAGTCCATGCGGGAGGCCCCGCCCTCTTCGCCAATAGGCATGTTGAGGGACATATCCTGCCGCGAGAGCCGCTGGTCCATCTCAATTACCACGTCCTCGGACACGCCGAGGTTCTTGGACAGTGTCGCCGAGTCCGGGTCGAACCCAAGGCTCTGCAGGCGCTGCCGCTCCTTGTTCAGATTATAGAAGAGCTTGCGCTGGGACTGCGTGGTGCCGATTTTAACCAGCCGCCAGTTGTCCATGATGAACTTGAGGATGTAGGCCTTGATCCAAAACGCCGCGTAGTAGGAAAACTTGATGCCCTTGTCGGGGTCGAACTTCTGCACGGCGCGCATCAGGCCAACGTTGCCTTCCTGCACGAGGTCCAAAACGTTCTGCATCCAGCGGCGCTGGAAATCCATGGCGATCTTCACCACAAGGCGCAGGTGCGACGAGACGATGCGGAAGGCCGCCTCGTTGTCGCCTTCATCACGCACGCGACGGGCGAGCTCCTGCTCCTCTTCCGGGTCCAGAAGAGGAAACTGGCTAATCTCGCGCAGATAGAGCCTGAGCGGGTCGCGCGGCATAAGGTCCGAGCTGCCCGCGGGCTTGAGAACAAGCTCGCCCGGCGTCTCGTCAGCATCCGGGGTGAACCCGTCGCCGTCCACGGTCTCTTCGCTTTCCAGCTCGATGTCGTTTTCGTCGATAATGGTGTGATCTTCCATTCTTTGTTATAAAACTCTTCAGCTTTGTTGTGTCTTTCCGGGCCGTGCCACCAGGCAGGGGTTGGGCGAGGGCGCAGAAGGGGGCAAAAGGCCTAAAAAAAAGGCATAATGCCTGCCACAGGGTTTGTGAAGTATAGAGTTTTTATTTGTCCTTTTCAATGTTTTTAAGTACACAACTCAGGCCCGGCAAGCCCCGGAATACGTGGTGGGCGGGCACATTCGGTCTTGGCCGCTTAACCAGCAAACACGGAGCACAACGTTGCCAGATTTTCGCCGTTTTCTCAAAGAACGCAACGTCTTTGCCTTTGACGGAGGCATGGGGACGCTTTTGCAGGCCCGCGGCCTGCAACCCGGGCAATCCCCGGAAGCGTTCGGCATGGCCCATCCAGACATCGTCGCCGACATCCATCGTGAATACATAAACGCCGGAGCGCGTGTTGTCACCACCAACACCTTCGGCGGAACGGATTTCAAACTTGATTCCGGTCTTGATGCCTTCTCCTTCAACCGCGAGATGGCCGCCGTGGCCCGAAAGGCCGCTGGTGACCGAGCCTTCGTTGCAGGGAGCGTAGGCCCCACGGGCCAGTTCTGCAAGCCGCTTGGCGACCTGACCTTCCGCGAGCTTGTGGAGGCCTTCGCCAAGCAGATTCGTGGCCTTGCCGAGGGTGGAGCCGACCTTGTCATTGTGGAGACGCAGTTTGACCTTGCCGAGTGCCGCGCCGCCGTCATTGCCGCGCGTGAGGTGGGCAATTTGCCCGTTGCCACGTCCATGACCTTCGAGGACGGCGTCAGCCTTACCGGCACGCGTCCGCTGACCTATGTGGACACCATGCAGAACCTTGGTGTGGACCTTATCGGCACCAACTGCTCTGCTGGTCCCGAGGGCATGCTGGAGGTCTTCAAGGCCATGATGCCGCGCCTGCGCACGCCGTTCTTTGCCGAGCCGAACGCCGGACTGCCCGAGCTTGAGGGCGACCAGACGGTGTTCCGCCTTGGCCCGGAGGACTTCGCGCGGCAGATTCGTCCCTTTGTGGAGATGGGCGCCAAGTCCATCGGCGGCTGCTGCGGCACCACGCCGGAGCACATCCGCTGTGCCTGCAAGGAATTCGAAAACGCCACGTGGACCATGCCCGAGGCGACGGAGGCCCGGAGCCTTGTCGTCACCTCGCGCTCGCAGTCCGTGGCCCTGCACCCGTCCCGCCGCAGCAAAATCATCGGCGAGCGCATCAACCCCACGGGCAAGAAGCAGCTCACTGCCGAGTTGCAGGCCGGGCAGTATACCGAGGCCTTTCGCCTTGCCAAGGAGCAGGTGGAGAGCGGCGCGCATATTCTGGACGTGAATGTTGGCGCGCCTATGGTCGAGGAGCACCGGCTGCTCCCGGACCTCGTCTCGTCCCTCGTTTCCCGCGTGCAGATGCCCCTGTGCCTCGATTCTACAAATATCGACGCCATCCGCGCCGGGCTTGAAGCCTACCCCGGTTCTCCGCTTGTGAACTCCATCAGCGGTGAACCCGGCCGCATGCAGGAGCTTGGCCCGCTGTGCAAGCACTACGGCGCGCCGTTTATCATGCTGCCGCTTCAGGGCCGCAAGCTGCCGGTTACGGCCAGCGAGCGCCTCGCCGTTATCGAGGAATTGCTGCAGGAAGCCGATTCCCTTGGCATTCCGCGCCACCTCATCATCGTGGACGCGCTGGTGCTGACCGTGTCGTCCAAGCCGGAGTCCGCCAAGGCGTGCCTTGATGTTATCCGTCACTGCCGTGACGAGTGGAATCTACCCACGGTGTGCGGCTTGTCGAACATTTCCTTTGGCCTGCCGGCGCGTGAACTGCTCAACGCCTCCTTCCTCGTGATGGGCATGGCGCAGGGGCTGTCGGCGTTTATTGCCAACCCCGGTTCCTCGCGTCTTATCGAGAGCGTCGCCTCCTCCGAGGTGCTGCTGAACCGCGACCCGCAGGCGCGCTCCTACGTGGCGAACTTTGCTGAGTGGAAGCCCACGGGCGGGCCGCTTCCCGGCCGCGATAGCCACCTTGGCGGCGCCAAGAAGGTGGAAAGCCTCGGCGACGCCGTCATTGCCGGCGTTGGCGACGAAATTCTGCCCCTCATCGACGCAGAGTTGGAGAAAGACCGCGACCCTTTTGACCTTGTTGACGCGGACCTCATCCCCGCCATCACCGAAGTGGGCGAAAAGTACGAGCGTAAGGAATACTTCCTGCCGCAGCTTTTGCAGTCCGCCGAGACGATGCAGACGGCGTTTGAGCACTTGCGTCCCCACCTTGAGGCCTGCTCCGGTGCCAAGGAAAAGCCCAAGGTCATCATGGCCACCGTTGAGGGCGACATTCATGACATTGGCAAGAACATTGTCATCCTCATGCTGCGCAACAATGGCTTTGAGGTTATCGACCTTGGCAAGGACGTTCCCGCCCAGCGCATCGTGGAGACGGCGCGAGAAGAGGGCGCGGCTGTCATTGGCCTTTCCGCACTGATGACCACCACCATGATCCGCATGGAGGAGACGGTTTCGCTGGTACGCGAGATGGGCCTTGATTGCGGCGTGATGGTCGGCGGCGCGGTGGTGACGCAGGACTACGCCGACAAGATTGGCGCAGACGGCTACTCCCGCGACGCCGTGGACGCCGTGAAGGTGGCCAAGACCCTTGCCGCGCGGCGCGCTGCGTCGTAGGACAAGCCGTTGGCCGCGCCGGACTGCTTGCCTCTGGGGGCGGCCCGGCTTTGCCCTTTGAGACAAAACGACCACCGGCGGCGCTTCCGCTTGGCCCGGACGGGCTGCGGGGCGTCGCCGGATTCAGGCCGCACATGCACCGGCGGCAAGGAGATACAGTATGCGACGATGCATGATGCGCTATGCGGCGCTTTTGGCGCTGGTGACGGTGTTGCTTCTTCCCGCGCGCATGGTCCGCGCTTCGGCGGATTTACCGGGAGCCACGGACGACACCGTGTCCGCCATGGATATCATCCGGACGGTGGGCAGCGCCGAGGGGCGCGTGGTTATCGTGAACTTTTGGGCCACATGGTGCCCGCCGTGCCGCCGCGAAATTCCCGAACTCAACCACCTGCGGGGGCAGTATTCCCCGGATGATGTGCTCCTGATGGGCATTTCCGTGGATGAGGACGAGGCGGCCTATACGGACTTTGTGGCCGAGCAGGACTTTACCTATCCCGTGCGCCGCGCCGAGCAGTCGGTGCCGCGTTTCTTTCGGATTTCCGGCATACCCCGTGTGATGGTGTACGACACCACGGGCAAGCTGGTGGTGAATCATGAGGGGATGGTCACCGCCGACCAACTCGGCGAGGTGGTCGATTCCCTCCTTGAACAGAAGTAGGACGACATGGACGTATATATTCGCAAGGCGCGGATGCAGGATGTGAAGAGCATTCACCTGCTGCTGATGGAATGCGCCGGACAGGGGCAGTTGTTGCCCCGCTCGCTCAGCTCGCTGTATGGGCATTTGCGTGATTTTTATGTGCTGGTGGACCGTGGGGACGAAACTGTTTTTGGCTGCTGCGCGCTGACTATTTTCTGGGAGGACCACGCGGAAATCCGTTCTTTGGCCCTGCATGAAAAGATGAAGGGGACCGGCTGGGGCCGCCGTCTGGTGGAGACCTGCCTGTCCGAGGCGGTGACGCTGGGGGTTTACAAGGTCTTCACGCTGACGTATGTGAGCGGCTTTTTCGCACGGCTGGGCTTTCAGGAAGTGGAAAAGGATGTGTTGCCGCAAAAGGTGTGGACCGATTGCATCAACTGTCCCAAGTTCCCGGACTGCGACGAAACGGCCATGCTCATCACGATGTAGCTGCCCGGGCCACGCGCCCGCGCCCACGGCTAGGACCGCAAACAAGGATGCAAGGTTTGAGCGACAAGACCAAGAATATGAAGGTAGTCATCTCCCCCGAGGAGATTCAGGAACGCGTAGCCACCCTTGGCCACGAAATTACGGAGCGCTACAAGGGCGAGCCTGTTGTCGTCGTCTGTGTGCTCAAGGGCGGCTTTTTGTTCTTTGCTGACCTCGTGCGCCACATCGACCTCGACCTGGAGTTGGAGTTTGTGCGTTTGGCCAGCTATGGCCGCGGCACGGAAAGCGGCGAGCTGGTGTTCACCAAGGACATGGAAATCTCCATCAAAGACCGCAACGTCCTCATCGTGGAAGACATTGTGGACACCGGCCAGTCCATGGACTTTTTGATGCGCACCCTTGAGGAACGCAAGCCCAGAAGCCTTGCCATCGCCGCGCTGGTGGACAAGTACGAGCGTCGCGAAGTGGACGTAAAGGTTGACTTTCCCGGGTTCCATCTTGATAAAGGGTACATCGTCGGCTATGGAATGGATTTTGCCGAACGATACAGGGAGCTTGACGGAATTTACGAGCTCGTCGAATAATCCACCGCCGGACGCGGCGGTAGCACATGGATTTGGCTCCGGGTGCGGAGGCTGAAGGAGAGTGATTCGCGTATGGTCGTTGAATGTCCCAGTTGTCACACGACATACAACTTTGATGACAGCGTTGCCCAGCCCGGGCAGAAGCTGCGCTGCACAGTATGCGAACATGTCTTCGCATTGCCCTCCGGTACCGACGGTGCGGGAGACGATGCGGACCAGCCGTCCGCAGACGACGCAGGCGCTGAGGTCTCCTCTTCTCAGGGACAGGAGGGCGATGCAGGGGGAAGTTACGACTTCAATCTGGATAGCTCACCTTCCGGGGAGAAGAAGGGCAAAAGCAAAACGCTGCTCATTGCCCTTATTGCCGTGGTTGTCCTTTTGGGCGGCGGCGCAGGGGTAGCCTATTACTTTGCGCCTCAGCTCCTTGGGGGCATTGTTGGCTCCTCATCGGACAACACCACCGCCGACGGCATGCCGGACCCTGCAAAAATGCAGGAGATGGTGAAGCAGATATCGCTGGAGAGCATCCGCCAGTATTACGTGGATAACGAAAAGGCCGGGAAGATTTTCGTCATCGAAGGCCGCGCCCTCAACGCCTCGGCCGCTCCTAAGGAGCTTATCGAGGTGGAGGCCAGCCTGTTTGATGCGAACAACGCCGTGCTGGATTCGTCCCGCCAATTCTGCGGGAACACGCTCTCGCTCTTTCAGCTTCAGGTGCTGGGGCAGGAGGAGATTGCCACCGCGCTGACCGACGAGGCCGGCATAGGTTCCAACAACGTGAACCTGCAACCCGGACAGGATGTGCCGTTCATGTTTGTCTTCTTCTCACCATCGGAGAATGTGTCGGAGTTTGTGGTCAAGGTGGCCGCGGTCCGGGACGTCGAAGACCTTTAGAAGCTTTACAGAGGGCCGCACAGGGTGCGGCCCTTTTCTTTTGCCATAGGGAATCATGAAGAAAAAGCTCATATACGTGTGCAACGAGTGCGGCAGCGTCAGCCCCCGTTGGCAGGGACAGTGCCCGCATTGCGGCATGTGGAATTGTCTGGAGGAAAAGGCCGCGCCTAAGAAAGCCACGGGTACGGGCGCACGCGCGGCGTCCGTGCCGGGCGGCAGTGTGTCGTCCATGCATGCGCCGGTGGCGCTGACGGAATTCACCGAGGAGAATGCCGAGCCGTACACCAGCGGGCTGGACGCGCTGGACCAGATTTTGGGCAAGGGGCTTATGCCCGGCGGCGTGGTGCTTATGGCGGGTAACCCCGGCATTGGCAAGTCCACGCTGCTTTTGCAGCTCACGGGCAGCGTTGGCAGCAGTGGGCGGCGCGCGTTGTATGTGTCCGCCGAGGAATCCCTTGGTCAGGTGCAGGGGCGCGCCCAGCGTTTGGGACTGCTGTCCCCCAATCTGCTCGCCATGTCCACCACGCGTCTGGAGGATGTGCTGGCCGCCATGGAGGGGGCTGGCCGTCCGGAGCTGATGATTGTGGACTCTGTGCAGACGCTGGCCTCGGACGAGGTGGACGGCCTGCCCGGAAGCGTCAGTCAGGTCCGCGCCGTGTCCACGTCGCTTATCGAGCGGGCCAAGTCCACGGGCATTACACTGGTGCTGGTGGGCCACGTGACTAAGGACGGGCAGATTGCCGGGCCAAAGCTCCTTGAGCACATGGTGGATACGGTCCTCTCGCTGGAGGGCGACAAGCGGCATCTGTTCCGCATCCTGCGCGTGATGAAGAACCGCTTTGGTCCCAGTCACGAGCTGGTGGTCTTTGAGATGCGCGGCAGCGGCATGCAAGTGGTACACGACCCGTCCACGTTCTTTTTACAGGACCGTGACCCCGGCCTGTCCGGAACCGCCCTTGTGATGGCCGTTGACGGGCAGCGGCCCTTTGCCGTTGAGGTGCAGGCGCTTGTGAGCAAGTCGTTCCTGTCCATTCCCCGCCGTACGGCGCTGGGATTTGACGCCAACCGCTTGCACTTGATTTTGGCGGTGCTGGAAAAGCGTCTGCGGCTGAATCTTTCCGGTGTGGACATCTACACCAAAATCGGTGGCGGCATGAAGATGACGGACCCGGGGCTGGACGCCGGGATTGTGGCGGCGGTGCTGTCGTCCTTTTATGACCGGCCGCTTCCCGAAGCCGCTGTGATGTGGGGCGAGATTGACCTTAACGGACAGGTCCGCCCGGTGGCGAGTCACGACATCCGCATGAAGCAGGCCCAGCGCCTTGGCTATGGGCCTATTGTTGCGCCGGAGTCCGGCGGCAAAGGGGCGAAGACTATCAACATGTTGCAGACGCGTCTGTTCGGCAAGGGCGAATAGCCCTGCGAGGGGTACGCGCCTCCGCCTCAAAAACGCATTGCGAAAGGGGCCTCACCGAGTGGTGGGGTCCCTTTTTGTGTGTGCGGACAGGGGACGCTAGGTGCCGCCGTTGCGGGCGCGGGCATGCAGGGAATTGATCATATCCTGCAGGGCCTCTGGCTGCATGGGATAGGTGATGGTGCCGGCTATGCCATTGTCCATAAGGATGCTGTGTTGCGCGCTGGCGTCGCGCTGAAGGATGCCGATGATGGGGGGCGGCGAGGGCGTGACCTCCTGAAGCGCCCGCAGGGCCTCAAGGGACTCCGACGCGCTTGGGCCTGCCACAAGCAGGATAAAGGCGAAGCTGTGCGCGCGAAGCGCTTGGAGGGCTTCGGCATGATTGCTGACCCGGATGGGCGAGTATCCCATGTGCCCAAGGGGCCGTTCAAGGGCGAAGTGGTTGACTTGGTCGTCCCCGACAATGAGCACTTGTTGCTGTGTCATGCGTGATGACGCCTTGCGGGCCGCGGAGGAATCTGGTGGGCCTTGGGGCGCTGCCGAGTCGGGTAGCTCGACCTGAATGGTGAAGTAAATGGCTGTGCCAACGGTTTCCTCGGAATCCACGGCGAGCGTGCCGCCGAGGCTCTCCACCATTTGCCGTATGATGCCGAAGCCCATTTCAGGAGGGCTTTGCCCGGCTGGCGTAAAGGGGAGAGTGGCGGGGCGAGGCTCAAAGCAGGTGTCGACCCGGTCGTCGGAGAAGCCGATGCCTGTATCCGTAATGACGAAGAGAATCACCTGATGTTTGCCGTCCGGGCGGTAGGGCAGAGGTGACACCTCCATGTCCACGGTTCCATGCTCCGTGAACTTGATGGCATTGCCAAGAAGGTTGAAGAGGATTTGCCGGATGCGTCGCGCGTCCCCAATGACGGAGCCTGTGGCTGTGTCCGCGATGGTGGTGCGGATTTCGATGCCCTTGACCTTGGCCTCGGAAACGAAGGAATCCACCACCGTGGTGATGATGTCGGGCAGGGTGAATCTGTCGTGCAATATTCCAGTGATGGGCGACTGCATCATGGAAATGTCAAAAATATCATTGAGCACGGTGAGCAGGCCGCTCCCCGCCCGGCGGGCAAGGGTCGTCGGCTCGATTTGCTCTGCGGAAAGCCGCGTACGCTCCAGCATCTGCAACATGCTGAGCAGACCGTTGAGAGGCATGCGGATTTCGTGACTCATGACGCCTACGAATTCGGATTTGACCCGGCTGGCCAGTTGCGCCTGCTTGTTGGCCTCCTCCAGCTCCGCGCGCAGGCGGGTGGATTCCGTGATGTCCATAATGCTGAGGAGCGTGGCCGTATAGGTGCCGTGCTCGTCGCTGACAGGGGCAAGGGACATCATAACGTCCAGCACCTCGCCATCCTGCCGCACGAGCTGTGTTTCCGTGGAGAGGGGGAGCGTATTCTTGATGGTGAGAAGATTACCCAAAAAGTCGGCGCGGTGCTCCTCGGGGAGGTAGTCGTCCGCAGTGCTTTGCAGCAGCTGGCTCTGCTTGACACCCAGCAGTTCAAACATGCGCGGGTTGGCGTAAAGGGTGTGCCGGTCCGGATCCACCAGCCAGATGCCTTCGTGCAGGTTTTCTACCACCAGCCGGTATTGCCGCTCGCGTTCGGCCAGCGCCTGTTGGGCGGCTTCGCGTTCGGCAATGCTTTCCTTCAGGCGCTTGTTGGTCTCGCGCGTGCCGAAATACTTCCAAAACACCATGGCAATGCCAAAGACCACCATTATGCTGAACATTGTGGTCACAAGGCGCTTGGACGCAATGGCAGACTCGTGCTTGCCGTACCACTTGGTGTAGATGGCGTTATAGTCCTTGCTCTTGACGAAATCGTGTATGGCGCTGTCGAGCCGCGTAAGAAGTTCCGTGCGGCCGCGGGCCACCCCGATGCCACGTTTTATTTCCTTTTGCGGGGGACCAATGGTTCGTATGCGGTCCTCAATGTCCAGCAGGCGCGCCAGCCGCCAAATAAGCGGCTCCGGATAGATGATGGCATCCGCTTGCCCGGAGATAAGCAGGCTGAGCAGATCCTGCGGGCTTTTGACAAGGATTATCTTGTGGCTGCCGAAGTCCTTAAGGATGGTATACCCCGCGTTGACCATGATTGCGCCAATGACCTTGCCCTGAAGGTCTTCAAGAGTCTCAAGGTCTGTGGATGCGGAGCGTACAAAGAAGGAAATTTTGAACGTTTCGATGGGTGCGGTGAATTCGAGGAAATCGGAGCGCCGCTGCGTGATGCCGATATTGGGGATGAGGTCGGCCTTGCCGGTGCGCAGGGCGTCGTGAACCAGGGTCCAGTTTTTGTAAATATCGTAGCGGATGTTCAGCCCGGTGCGCTTGGCAAGATGATTCATGATGTCAATGGCGAAGCCGGTGGCCCTGCCGGTTTCGTCCGTCATGTAATGCGGTGGAAAATGCTCGGGTACGGCGGCAATGATGGTCTCGTTGTCGCCTTGCGGGGCACAAAGTCCAGCGGGCGGCGCAAGGAGGAAGAGGGCGAGTACACACGCGGTCAGTAGAGCCTTGAGAGCCAGCAGAGAGGGTGCTGGCTTATGGCGCAGGCGTCCGCGCGGTATCCGCTTCAGTCCAAATTCCATAATTGTCCCGTAGCATAAGCCGATTACAGGTATAGGTTCCACGTAGAGAATACTATAAAGAGACCGTTTGGGACAAGCGGTGCAGGATGAAAGTGCGGGGGGAGAAGAGGCGCGCAGCAGGAGGCGTGCGAGGCGGGATGGAAGAGGGCGACAGGTGGCAGAAAGAAAAAAGGCCCATCCCCGGAGGGGATGGGCCTGAATCAGTGTGATTGTGGCGGTAGGACTACAGGACGTCCCACTGCTGTCCGGCGGCAGTGTCGTGCACATCCACATGCATGGCGGCCAGTTCGTCGCGGACGGCGTCGGAGGTGGCGAAGTCCTTTTCCTTGCGGGCACTTGCGCGCTTTTCGAGCAGTTCGTCAACCTTGGCGGTATCGATGCCGTAGCGGCGGACTTTCACGTCGCGCAGTTCACCCAGGAAGGTTTCGGGGTCCTGATTGAACACGCCAAGCGCCGTGCCCCACGAGGCCAGCAGATACAGGGCGCGCGTCCACAGAGCCTTGGCCCCTTCGCTCTTGCGCCAGCTTTTGTTTTCCGCAACGCGGCCAACAAGGCGGATAAGGCCGAACACGTGGCCCAGAGCGCCAGCGGTGTTCATGTCGTCGTTCATGGACTTGTTCCACTCGGCTTCGAGGGTCTCAAGTTCTTCGGTCAACTCGGCGGGCAGTTCTGCGCCGCTCCACTTGCTACGCTCCAGAGCGGCCTGGATGTCGCGGCGGGTGGTGTAGATGCGGCGGAGGTTTTTTTCCGCTTCAAGCATGTTGTCCGGGGTGAAGTCGATGGGGCTTCTGTAGTGCTTGGTCAGCAGGAAGTAGCGCAGGGTCTCGGGATGGTAGCTCTTGAGAATGTCGCGGATGGTGGAGAAGTTGCCAAGAGACTTGGACATCTTTTCGGAGTCCACCTGAACGAAGCCGTTATGCACCCAGAAGCGCGCCATCTCGGTCTGCGTGGCGGCCTCGGACTGGGCGATTTCGTTTTCGTGATGGGGGAAGATGAGGTCCTGCCCGCCGCCGTGGATGTCGAAGGGCAGTGCAAGGTGCTTGTCGCTCATGGCGGAGCACTCAAGGTGCCAGCCGGGGCGGCCGCCGCCCCACGGGCTTTCCCATTCCGGCTCGCCGGGCTTGGCGGCCTTCCACAGGGCGAAGTCCAGCGGGTCTTCCTTTTCGTCTCCGGGTTGAATGCGGGAGCCGGAGCGCATTTCGTCAATGTCGCGGCCCGAAAGCTTGCCGTAGCCGTCAAAGGAGCGGACGCGGAAGTACACGTCGCCAGATTCGGTGGCGTAGGCGTGCCCGTCGTTTATGAGCTTTTCCGTCAGGGCGATCATCTCGCCGATGTGTTCCGTTGCTCGGGGTTCAAGGTCCGCACGCAGCACGTTCAGCTTGTCCATGTCCTCATGGAACGCCTCGATAAAGCGCTGCGCCAGTGCGGAAGGATCCTCGCCGTTTTCGTTGGCACGGTTGATAATCTTGTCATCCACGTCCGTGAAGTTGCGGGCGAAGGTGACATTGTAGCCAAGGTGGCGCAGGTAACGAACCAGAACGTCGAAAACAACGGCGGAACGAGCATGGCCAATATGACAGTAGTCGTAGGCGGTGATGCCACAAGCGTACATGCGGACATCGTTGTCCCTGAGCGGTGTGAATTCCTCTTTACGACGTGTCATTGTGTTGTAGAGCTGCATTGGCCGTACTCCAGTTTTGTCCTCAAACGGATTGATAATGTTGATAAAACCCCGGCAGGATACACTATCCGGGCGGGGTGGAATCATGCCTCAAATGAAGTGGGGCGTCAAAGACCTTTGGGCCTAATTTTCCGCGCCCTGCGGCTGCCGCATGCCGGTGACGCAGGCCACGGCCTTGATGCCGTGCTTCTTGCCCGTAAAGCCGAGGCCTTCTTCAGTTGTGGCCTTCACGTTGACGCGGGCGGGGTCCACCCGCAGCAGCTGCGCGACGTTGTCGCGGATGCGGCGGCGGTAGGTGGACAGCTTGGGCGTCTGCGCGATGATGGTCAGGTCCGCGTGGGTGATGGTCAGGGCCTCGCGGTGGGCGATGTCCAGAACCTCGGTCACGAGGACGGCGGATTCGATGTTGTCAAAGGCGGGGTCGTTGTCCGGGAAGTGCTGGCCGATGTCGCCTTTGCCAAGGCAGCCCAGCAGGGCGTCCGCAAGGGCGTGCAGCAGCACATCGCCATCGGAATGCGCAACCACCTGCAGGTCGCCGTCGATGGGGATGCCGCCAATTTTCAGCGGGCGGCTCGGGCCGTATTTGTGTACGTCGTAGCCCCAGCCCACGCAGGGGTAGGCGACGGGCGCATTGGTGGTGAGCATGCGCAGGTCCTCCGGAGTGGTAATCTTGATGTTGCCTGCCTCGCCGGGGACGGTGGCGACGCGTTCGCCGATGGCTTCCACCATGGAGGCGTCGTCGGTGACGGCGAGGCTCTTTTCGCGGCAGATGGCGTGCGCGCGCTGGAGTAGGGGCACGGCAAAGGCCTGCGGGGTCTGACAGGCGCGCAGTTCGGCGCGGGGCAGGGTTTCGGCTATGGTGCCGTCCTCGGCCACGCGCTTGATGGTGTCCGCAACGGGGATGGCGGGGATGACGGCGTCGTGCCCGCCGTCCATGGCGGCAAGCAGTGAGGCAATGAGCGGAGCACTGGCAAAGGGGCGCGCCGAGTCGTGCACGAGGACGTGGGTGCAGTCCTTGGGGAGCATGGCGAGGCCGTTGTGGACGGAATCCTGCCGCCGCGGGCCGCCTGTGGCGACGAGGCAAGGCAGGGAAAAGTCGTCCTGCGCGGCAAGCTCCTTGACGGTGCGCGCGCCGTCCTCGGCTTCGCCCTCGGGGAAGACGAACACGAATCCGGCGATGCGGGGCACGCGGACCATGGTCCGGGCGCTTTTCCAAAAGAGCGGGGCGCCCTCATAGGGCAGGAACTGTTTCTTGGTAGCAAGCCCCGATGCGGCGAGGCGGGAGCCTTGTCCCGCGGCGAGAAGTATGGCCCAGACTGACATAGCGGTCTTCTTTGCGGTGGAAGGTGATGGATACAAAAGGGGCGCGAAGGCGATAACGCCTCCGCGCCGCCTGTCCTTGCGGAGATGGGAGTCGGACGGTAAGCCGGGTTCTGTCTCCCCTTACGGGGCGGTCATCATTCCTCTAGGGCCATGGTTGCCCATGGCCTCCAGCAACCTACCCGGAAGCATCAGTCGGGCCGACCTCAAACGCTTCCCTATTTGGTCTTGCTCCGAACGGGGGTTACCTAGCCCGCCGTGTCACCACGGCGGCTGGTGGGCTCTTACCCCACCGTTTCACCCTTACCAGCACGGTGTGCTGGCGGTTTGCTTTCTGTGGCCCTGTCCATGGGTCACCCCACCTGGACGTTATCCAGCGTTCTGCCCTGCGGAGCCCGGACTTTCCTCCCCGGCCCTTGTGGGCCGCGACGATGACCTGTCCAACTCCCGAATATTGTACGCCCGGCCATGGCCGGACTGCGGGACGCTACGCGGCGTCCGGATCGGTAAAGTGGTTCGTCCAGTAGACCAAGCGCTGGCAGTTGGGGCAGCTCATGATCTGTTCACCCTTTTGCAGGTCGTTGAAGGCCTGCGGGGGGATGAGGATGTGGCAGCCGCTGCAGACAGCCTCGTCCACGGGGACGATGACCGGATGGCTGATGCGGGCGCGGATGAACTCATAGCGGCCAAGCACGCGCGGCGGGACGACTTCGCACGCGGCGGCGCGGTCCTTCTGCAGCTTGTTCAGGCGCTTTTTGGCGGCAGTGGTGCGCTTTTTGAGCGTGGTGCTGTTTTCGTCCAGCTGCTTTTTCAGCTCTGCGCCTTCTTCCTCCATGGACGTCTGGAGTTCTTTCTGACGTTCCAGCTCCTCGGCGAGGGCGACTTTTTCTTCCTCGCGGGTGCGGTTGATCTTCTCCATGTTGTCCATTTCGCGCATCATGGCGTGGTACTCGCGGGAGTTCCCGGCCATCATCAGCTTGTCCTTGCTCTTCTTGATCTTTTCTTCGTTGCTTTCGATCTCGTCGGCAAGAACGCGCTGCTGGTGCAGAAGGATGTCGGTCTTTTCCTTGACCTGGTTCAGGCGCTCATTGAACTTTTCATACTTGTCCTCGAGCGCGGCGAGTTCCTTGGGCAGGCTCTCCAGTTCATTTTCCAGGGTGATGATCTCGTCATCGACTTTCTGCAGAACGATGAGCTGCTCGATTTGCTTGAGGTACATGCTCAACGGGGTATCCTCCTCGGCAGTTGCCTTTGGCGGCCGGCTGCCGGCTGCCGTGAATGTATTCAGTCCCTTGCGTAAGGGCTGTGATCACTTGTGTCGCGTGGGCCAGGGGCCCGTATGCAGAGAGAACGGCTCCGCCCCCGGAAAGAAACGGACGGTGGTGCCATCCTTTTCCATATCGGGGGCAAGCTCCTCGGCAAAGATGCGGGTCATAATCTCCTCAAGGGAGAAGTGCCCCACATCCACGGTGAATATATCCGATTCAAGCGCCAGATGGTACTTGATGTCGCCAGTGATGAAAACGTCGGCTCCGGTGGCTGCCGCTGCGTCAATGAGCGAGCCGCCGGACCCTGTGCAGTATGCCACGGTTTCCACGCGCTCGGGCGCAGCGCCGATGGACAGCAAAAAATCACGCTCAATCAGCCCGCCAAGGGTGGCGGCGAAGTCGTCCCAGCCAAGGGGCTGGGGCAGGCGTCCGGCAAAGCCGAAACCGGCGGGGTGCGCTTCGTCGGCGATGGTGGTCTCAATGATGGAGAGGTCCGTCAGGCCAAGGGCGCGAGCCAGCCATCCTGCGGGCCCTGCGGGCTGCACATCCAGCGAAGTGTGCGCCGCATAGAGCCACGCCCCGCGGGAGAGCACCCCACGGGCAACGTCCAAAAAACGGCCCGGAGTGTCCAAAAAGCGGGGCTGCATGCACAGGGGATGGTGGGTCAGGATGCACTGCGCGCCCCAGTCGAGGGCCTCGGCCACGGCGTGTGGGGTTGGGTCGAGGGTTACGGCGAGCTTGGTGATGTTGCGGGTTGTCCCGGCAATCTGCACGCCGCTTTTGTCCCATTCGGCCGCGCCGCAAAGCGGGGCCGAGCGTTCGATGCGGGCAATGACGTTCTGGATGTCCATGGTATCCCTCAAAAATAAAGGTGCTTCCCCTCTCTTCGCCAGGAGGAAAGCACCTGCTTATCGCATAGTGCCAGGGGAGGGCGCGGCGTTTTGGTCCTGCCTACGCGGCTTGGCCGGGGGCGGAGCCTGTGCGGGATGCAGCGCGTTGATGCTGGGCATCAGTCTCCCGGGGCATGGTGCGTCCGGTTGCACGTATTTTTGTCAACGCACCCAAAAAGCGAAAGATTCTTCAATCGGAACACCCTATCTCATAGCAAAAAGAAACCACCCACGCAAGCTGGCCGGGGACGCTGTGTGGCGTTTCCGGTGGCCTGTGCTGCGGGCGGAGGATGCCGAGCGGACGGTGTCTATGCCATACGCGGCGGGGCGTGGTCAAGGAAAGTGTGGGATTTCGGGCGTGGGGATTGGGCTGGGGAGCGGGCACGCGCAGGGAGGGCAGCGCAGGATTTCTTTGGCATATGGCACATGTGCATACATCCGGAAATCCGCCATGGCACAACTGGCCGCAAAGCGCAGGGGCGCTGTGGTCCCACGCGTGCAGCCAAACCCCAGACAAGGAGCAAAGGACACATGAGTGTTGATTCCACCATCGGCAAGGTCCGCTATGAGGGAAACGGGAGTGCCCGCCGGTTTCCCGTGGGCTTTGTCTACGACGATGCCGACCACCTGCGGTGCTATCTGCGCCGCCCTGTGGACAGCGGCAGTGGCGTTATGGAGCAGGTCGAACTGGTGCGGGGCGTGGATTATGCCCTTGAAGGCAACGGCGAGGCGGGCGAAGGGCTTGTGGAATATCCCCTCAGCGGCGACCCCATGCCCGCGGGCGAGTTGTTGACCATTCTTCAGTTTGTGCCCATCACGCAGGACCGCTCGTGGTCCAATGCCGACGCCATTGATGTGCGCGAGATTGAAAAATCCGACGACAAGCTCACGCGCATTTGCCTGCAGCTTCAGGAGGAGCTTGAGCGCTGCGTTAAGGTGGAGGTGACGTCCGATGACAACCCCCGTGAATATTTGAGCAAAACCCAGCACGCTTACGCCTCGGCCCTTGCCGCTGCGGACAACTGCGCCAGCGACGCCGCCACGGCCCGCACAGCGGCGGAAACGGCCAGCCTCGCGCAGGAATCGTGCACCAAGGACAAGGCGGAGGCCCGCCGCGCCAGCGATGTGGCCGCCGCAAGCAAAGTGCAGGCCCGTGTGGCGCAGGAGCAGGCCGCGCACGAGGCGGACTCGGCCCGGCAGGCCGCCGAGGCGGCAGCCCGCGCCCTTGCTGATGCGGGCGGCGCAGGGGAGCGCGTTCTGCACGAGGCCGTAACGGACCTTGTGACGGGCACGGCCTCGCGCCCGGCGGAGACGATGTGGTGCGTCACCGGATTGGATGCACGGGCCTGCGCGCGCAAGGGCACCATGGAAACGCCCTTCGGCACGGCGCTGTGCATCTGGCTGGAGGGCTTCCTGCACGGGTATGCCCCCGGCGACGAGATTGGCAGTCTGGAGGGCTTTGACGGCGACAAGCAGATAACGCTGTCGTGGGGCGGGCACCATTACCGGGTTATGCACTGCCTGTTGCACGAGCGGTTCCGCCAGACCCGTGTGACCCTGCACCCCATGTACACGTCCTATGGCTCGAACTACCCGACCAGCAGTGAAAATATGGTGCTGACGACCTGTGAGCGCCGCGCAGTGGGCAATGTGCCGCCGCATCACCGCATCCACCGTGAGCTGTATACCTCGGACCCGGTGCGGCTGTGCCTGCTTGGGGATACGATTTGGGACGATCTGTCGCGGAACTTCGTCTGGACCACACCGCCTGACGGCATCACCATGGATGAGGACCTGACCCTGCACCTGAGCGCCGATGGCGAGGTTGAAGTGACGGCCAAGGGCACGGCGTACAGGACGCAAAACCTTATGGAGCTGGACGTTCAACTGACGGCGGGTTCCATTCATGTGCTGATGCGGGATGCGGACGGGAACCTGCGCACGCGGGTGTGCGATATCCCGGCGGATGTAACGGGCAAGGTGCCGGTGATGCTGCCTGTTGGAGACAGAGAGGGCAGTATTGTCATCCGGACCGGCGCAGGGGGCGCGCAGGGGGCTGTGAAGGTGCTTGGCATTTGGCAGACCCTAGGCAAGGACGTCAGCCCCATGCCGCTTCTGCAGGGCGAGATGGAGCTTGAGTGCTCCGAAGGCGTTGTCTGGCACAAGGGCGACGGGGAGTACTACGCCGACTATGCGACAGAAGGCCCGCACATTGTGCGCCTGCCCGGAGCGCAATGGGGGCTGAGTTCCGGCACAATGTATTGTATGCAGGTGCGCATGCCAAAGTGCCCCGGACGTGCGAATCTGCGGACATCTCAGGCGCAAACTCTGGGCCGCCAGTTCGGAGAGGACATGCTGTTCACCTATACCCTTGAGTGTCCGCCGGACAAGGACATGTATCTGTGGCTGGAAGGTCCGGGGCGGTATAGCATCAGCGAGTTCCATTTCTATAAGGCGCCCGCCTTTCCCTTTGCCATGCCGGGGCGGCTCAATGCGGGGGGCTTCCTCGGCGGGGAGCTGGTCCCCGCAGCCGTCGCGCCCTGCGCCGACGAGGGCGGCACTGTGCGTCTGCGTCCCGGCCGCGGTATGGACCCCGCAGCCGCTGGAGCGCTTCGTTTTGTGGGCAACCGCGGGCAGGCATGGCAGGGGAATCTGGATGGTACGGGCGCTTTGGCCTGTCGCCGCGACCTTGACGCGGCAGAGTTGGAGTTTGCCGTTGGGGAGACGCTCCCGCGGCTGGATTTCGATACGCTGGACCATGCCCTGCGAAGCTGCGTGCTGTCTCATGAGGGGCGGGCGCGGCATAGGGCGCACCAGCCTGTGGACGTTCGGGACTTCCCGGTGCTGCTGCCGGGGCGCAGCGTGTGCGGCGTGATGGATGCCAGAGACGGTTTTGGCGGCGGCCTGCTGGCGGAGTTGTTTGACGTCCATCCCTCACCGCAGGGGCAGGACAATGCCGGTCTGCGCAGCGCGGCGGTGCGCCATACGCGGCTTGGGGCCGGGAAAAGACTGCCCTGCGACGGCGCGCCGTGTGTGGAGTATGCCGCTATGCCCGGCGGCGCCTTTGAGGCAGGTGTGGCCCTGTGGCCGTATTTGTCGGTGAAGGACGGCGAGTATTGGCTGGTGTGCCTATGGAAGGAGGTCCGCTGCGCACCCCTTGGCGGCGGCGACATTGCCGCGCATGAGGCGGGTGTGGTGGTTGTGCCGGACAGTGGTCCCCTGCAGGGGCAGAGCATCTGGGCGGGCACCGCGGCGGCAGCGGCCACCAACGCGACGCTTTTCCCTTTGCCGGATGGAGGCGTTGGCGTGATGAAGAACGGCCTTCTTGAGCCTTTGGCGGAGCACCGCATTATTGGGGGCAGAGCGCTGGACACGGGTACGATGACCGCGCGGGCGGGGAGCCGGGTTGTGCTTGTGGATGACGGCTTTGGGCACATGGTGCACGCGGGCAGCCTTGGCGTGCCCCTTGGCATTACGGCCACATCATAATGCGGGAAGGCCCGCACCGTACAAATGGCAACGCCGGACTGGAGCGAGGAACTCCAGTCCGGCGTTTTTTCGGGGGAGGACGTGCCCGAGGTTAGAACGTGCCAGTCAGCTTATAGATGCCGAACTCATGATGCCCAAGGCTTTCGGCCTTGGTCTTCACGCCGTTGCAGGCCTTGACCACAGCGTCAAAGAGCTCCTCGCCGATTTCCGGCAGGGAGGCGCCGTCGGTGATGATGCGGCCAGCGTTAACGTCGATGTTGTCGGGCATCTTGGCGTAGGTTTCGGGGTTGCCCGTCACCTTAACGACCGGCGCGATGGGATTGCCGGTAGGCGTGCCACGACCGGTGGAGAAGACGACGACCTGTGCGCCGCCGGCCACCATGCCGGTGATGGAGTCGATGTCCTGACCGGGGGTATTACCGCAAGATAGCCCTCCTAAAAAGGGAGGCCTACTGTAAGTGCTTTTTTGTGCCGGAGTATACGTCTTGGTACACATTTGGGGATATGGGGAGATCCTGGGGGCGGGATGTATAGCTAAAAAAACATAATCAAACCGGACGGATGGAGCATTCCTTCAATCAAAAACTAGCCTCCAACTATGTTCACTTGGCTTTCGGCCTAGGAAAGACTATATTTTAATTTCTAAAAAGAATCTAAACCCGGTTAGTCGATTATGAATTGCGCACCATTTCTACCGAGGGAGTCTATAAAACGTGAAAGGGAAAGATATCGTTGTATTCCTCAAGAACAATATCTCTGCATTGTTTATAATCCATTATTCCTGTCAAAACCTGAATGACGCAAACGAGGGATATTCTCCCCGAGTAACATCAATCGCTGTACTCCACATCGACAGCGACACCATGCACAGTTTCTCTATACATCTCGTTGCTGAAATTGAGAAAATCGAGCGCGACAAAATTTCTGATCACTATGATGAGCTTGAAGCCGAGATGCTCAAAAAATTCTTTACATTTGTCGGGGAACACCAAGATGCTTATTGGGTGCATTGGAATATGACCAACATCAACTATGGCTTCGAGGCGATCGAGCATCGGTATCGAGTGTTGACCAAAGAAGACCCACCACACATTGAAGACTCTAGACGCTACAACCTCTCCTCATTAATTCAAGCCGTATATGGAAAGAACTGTGTCGATCATCCTAAGATGGCCAAACTCATGGAGTTGAATGGAGGAAAGAATCGTTACTTTCTCACTGGGCAGGAAGAGGTGCAGGCCTTTGTCAATAAGGAATATATTAAGCTGCACAAATCTACCATGGCGAAAGCATACTGGTTCAAGAACATGTTCCACCGTTTGACGAAAGGGAAGGTGAACACGAAGCGATCCAATTGGCGGACCAAAATAAGCAGAGCGACAGAACATTGGTCAGCCAAACTACTAGGATTTGTTGCAGTCTTGTATACGATTATTCAGCTACTGGCATCAACATTTGGCTCTCTTAATGGGAGCTAGCACGACACCCCATAACGTGACCTACTAGGTTAGTCCTCAGACAGATTTTGGGGTACAGTCTCACGATGGAGGCCCCATGAAAGCTGCAGAGAAAGTCGCCCGCCAGCGTATGAGTGTGCTTGAGCTTGCAGAGAGCTTGGGAAACGTCAGCGAAGCCTGCCGGCGACGCGGCATGCATCGTAGTCAATTCTACGAGTATAAGCGGCGTTTCCAGACTCATGGCCTTGAAGGGCTCAAAGATCTGCCGCCTATTCCGAAGTCCCACCCTTTCACCACCTCCGAGGAGGTGGTCAAGCAAATCTTGGAATTGAGCCTGGCTCATCCTGCTTGGGGGTGCGTTCGCCTTTCCAATCAGCTCAAACTCATCGGTGTTTCGGTGAGCTCCCCTACCATTCAGAACATCTTGATCAAGAATGGCATGGGCACCAAGTACGACCGCTGGCTTAAGCTAGAGCAGAAGCAATCTGGCGAACCCATTGAATTATCGGGCGAACAGGTCGCTTTCATTGAAAAACAAAATCCCGTTTTTAAAGAACGACACGTCGAGAGTTCTCGCCCTGGGGAGCTGTTGTGCCAAGACACCTTTTACGTGGGACGTCTCAAAGGGGTGGGGCGAGTTTACCTGCATGTCGTCGTCGATTCCTTCTCAAGCTATGCCTTCGGCTTTCTGCATACCAGCAAGCGGCCAGAGGCTGCCGTTTCCGTCCTGCACAACGACGTCATGCCGTTCTACGAGGAAAAGGAAATTGTCGTTTCCGCTGTCCTTACTGACAACGGCAGGGAATTTTGCGGAACCGAGACCCATCCATATGAACTCTATCTGTCCCTCAACGAGATTGAACACCGCCGTACCAAGGTGCGGTCACCTGGGACAAATGGCTTTGTCGAGCGGTTTAATGGCACTGTACTTGATGAGTTCTTTCGAGAAGCCTTCAGAACAACGCTTTATGAGACCGTAGAAGCACTCCAGGCCGACCTGGACACCTAGCTGACCTACTACAATACTGAACGCTCGCACCAAGGGTATAGGAACATGGGACGTCGTCCCATAGAAACCATTAACGAGTACCTCGAATCTGTCAGAGAAGAACGTTAGTAGGACAGATGAGCAAAACTCGCAGGACATATCGGGAAGAAGTTCTGGATTTCTATCTCTTCAATACGTTGAACGAGGTCCAAGAAGTCACGGGGAACTGGATCAAGGAGTATAATGAAGAGCGTCCTCACGGTACCCTTGGCAAGATTATGTCGGTGGAGTTTACAGATACACGTTCTTCCTAGAATGTATCTACTTATGGGCGGCACTAACTTGGGGAGGTTTACAATTGTCTGTTTGTTTTTAAAGGCAGTCCCGTTAGGGGCTGCCTTTTTACGTGCCCATGCCATATAGCATTCTTTGGATTAATCAAAGATTGAGAGATGAGCTTTTAATGCGTTGTGAACAAAGATGTTTAAATTAAAAAGAATTTCATCGTCGCCACGGAATGAAAACCTCATTCTATTTCTGTTCGTATTGATATTCCCTATGACACCAATTCTGAAAAGATCTTTAAGTACGTCTTTGAGTTTATGCTTTTTAAGTAATTCATAAACATCAGTATAGTCATCGGCAGCTTTTTTAGATCTTGTTTCGATTTCAGAAAAGGTCAATATTTGCCTAAAGCCATAGAATATGTATTTAATGCCATCAATTTCTTGTGATTGGTATTTTGTCTTTAACTCTTCAGTTAATTCCACCCAAGATGAAGTAGAGTAGGTTTTTCTTACAGTTTCTAAGCTTTGAATATCAAATTCGGTGTTGTCGGGATATTGGTCTTGAATAGATATAAGTAAGCGGACAATGTCGCGAGGCCTATACCATGTGTTGTGTAAGATATAAATTTCCGGTGTTTTGCCATGGATTTCTTCGGGAAAATACTGCTCCCATACTTCCTGTGAGGATAAGGGAGGTAGTTCGTTTTCAACCCTTGCGGCATTTATTCGTTTTTCAATTATTGAAAGCAAAGGTTGTTGGGCGGCGGACAATCCTGGACGGTTCCAAAGGATTGTGGCACCAAAATCACCTATAGGTTTGTTTATTTCTTTGCCTAGCGAATGAATTGAGGTGAGAACCTCGGAGCGAATTGCCGCATAGAGACAAAGCTCAATGCCCTTAGATTTTGCTAGTGCGTTGATTTTTTCAACAGACACTATTAAATCTCTAACTAATTGTGTATCGCGTTGAAATTTCTTTTTTGTTTCATAGTTTAGTTCCAGTTCATCGAAAAAGATATTCAATCGTTGTGTGTCAGGCTCAAGTTGTTCAAAAAAATGGTCCGCTTTGCGAACTAGATCGTTAAATTTGATTTTAGCTTTCTCTTCGTGGTCCCACTCTAAGTCAAGTTGCAAATGGGGGGTTCGCGAAATTTTAACCTGGCCTCGACGAATTTTGGGAATAAGTTTAGAGAAACCATTGTTCTCATCATCAGTTTTTGTCTCAACAAGCGATAAAAATTGGGAAAGAGTGTTGTTGTTCTGGAAAGTTTTTACATTGTCCTCGCGAATCGTTTGGGCAATTTTTTTATATATAAGCCAACGCCATATTGTTTCGAAGTCATTTCCTTCGAAGGATTGGCTGTTTTCTTCAACAAGTTGAACGCGAACCGCATTTGCAAAGCCTTTTCTTGTGTCTTCATCAATTTGAGATTTAAAAAGAACGAATTTGCAGATAGAATTTTCCCTTTCTTCTAATGAAATTGATATGTAACGTAGCAATGCTGTTTTACCTGTGCCCTTAAGGCCTACAACATAATATTTTTCTTTTGTTAGAAATTTGGGAACCGAGAGTGATGGAGGAGTAACAAAAGAGTCTGTGAAGCGTCTGATCTCTTGAGGTGAGTAGGTAAGTAATTCATTTTTGGCATCAGTGTTGCCAAAATGGAAGTCGTTTAGGGTAAGTCGTTTGTAAGTCATGCTTTCTCCAATATAGCTAGTGCAGTCATTTTGTTATATACCCTTGGGCGTTTTAATAATAAAAGCCACCTTAAGCAAGGGGCTGCAGTATTTAAAAAACTATGTCTAAGGGGAACAATTCGGGTGGTTGGCTTTTCTGTCCTTTGATTTGTCGAAAAAAGGTAGCGGAAACGAAAAAAAGCGCGAGTCGGAAGAGGTCCGGCGCGCGCTTTTTCGTGGTCGTGGGGAGGGGTGATCCTGCCACACAAAAGTGGGCCATCAGTTAATATAACCCCAAAAAAGTGGAACGGAATTACGATAAGGAGAATAGGCTTTGTAGATTGGACTGCACGTCAGGGTAGCCACAGGGTAGCTAAAAAAGGGTTTAGAAAGATTTGCATCTCTCTAAACCCTTGGGATTGCTGGTGGACCAAGTAGGATTCGAACCTACGACCATCCGGTTATGAGCCGGGGGCTCTGCCAACTGAGCTATTGGTCCCTTTGATGTGCGAGCGGGTTCTATAGCTGCAAGAATTCCGCTATGTCAAGGATTTGGTCGCGAGGGGCAGGAGTTTTCCTGCTAGGAAGCGGCTTCCTTGGCGGTTTTCTTCACGTGGTTTATGGCTTGGCGTGCGGCAAGCGCGCCTTCGCCAACGGCCACGGCTATTTGCAGAAAACGCCCAACGCAGTCGCCCGCCGCGTAGACGCCGGGGAGGTTGGTGCGCTGGTTCTCGTCGCTCTTAATATAGATGCCCTCGCGCTCAAGGCCAAGGGTCCATGCAAAGTCACTGGCCGAGGCCTCGCCCATGGCGATGAAGATGCCGTCTACGGCAATGCTTTCGCCGTCGTCAAAGATGGCGCGTTCCAGGGCGGGGGAGCCTTCAAGGGTGGTGACTTTCTTTTCAATGATGGGGATGCCCGCTTCGTCCAGCCGGGCGCGGAAGTCGTCGGTCATGGTCAGCGCTTTGCCCTGCGAGCACAGGGTGACGTCGCTGGTGTAGTTTTTCAGCTCAAGGGCTTGGTTGACGGCGTAGTTGCCTTCGCCCAGCACCATCACGGGCTTTTGCTTGTAGAAAAAGCCGTCGCAACTGACGCAGTAGGAGATGCCCTTGCCGTCGTAGTCGTCCAGATTGGAAATGCCGGGGCGCACGCGGGAAACGCCAGCCGCAAGGATGACGGAGCGCGCCATAAAGGTGCTGTGCTCGGTTTTGACCTCGAACGCGCCGTCCATGCCATGGTGGATGCCCAGCACGCGCTCGGTGACGAGGTCCGCTCCGAACCGCTCGGCCTGCTGCCGCCCGCGGGCCATGAGTTCAGAGCCGGTGACCGTCTCGTCAAAACCAAAGTAGTTGTCGATGTCGTATTCCCCGTCAATTTTCGGGGGCATGCCGACAACGACTGTCTTTATGCCTGCGCGGGCCGTGTAGATGGCGGCCGAAAGACCGGCCGGACCTTGGCCCACGATGAGCGTGTCCACAGATTGTGCAGTCGGGAACATGTCAACCTCCCGGAGTTGTTTGTCAAAGGTACCGGATAGGATAAGACATGCCCCGCTTCTGTCAACCGCCTTCCGCCGCAGGGCACCGCGCCGCGCGCGGCGGAAGGGAGCCGAGACGCGCTAGGCGTACTGCTGGGTCTGCGGCAGCGGCTTCACGCGCCGCGCAAGGTAGATGAAGGGCGTGTCCAGCGCCGCCACAAAGGCCTTGAACAGGTACGTCGTAAACACGATTTCCCAAAAGACATTCATCTCAAACACGCCCCAGAAGGCGATGAAGCAGAACACCACGGAGTCCAGCAACTGGCTGACAAGGGTGCTGACGTTGTTGCGCAGCCACAACAGCTTGCCGCCGGTGCGCTCCTTGAGCCTGTGGAAGGCCCAAACGTCGTGGGACTGGGAGATGATGTAGGCCGTGAGGCTGGCAAGGGCCAGACGCGGCATGAAGCCGAAGATGGCCTCAAGGTGCGGCTGGGCGAAGTCCTGCGGCGAGGGAGTAAACTGCAGCGCCAGCTGCATGTAGCCCGTCATAATGACAAGCGACACAAAGCCGAGCAGAACGCCGCGTTTGGCTTCCTGCTTGCCGTAAAACTCGCTCAGCAGGTCGGTGGACAGATAGACGCTGGCGTACAGAATGTTGCCAAGCGTGGTGGTCAGCCCGAAAAGCTCCACGGTCTTGATGACCTGAAGGTTCCCGAGGATGAGGTTGAAAACGATGAGGGCGTACAGCCCCGGACGACCAAAATGCCGGAACAGGAGGACCACGAGAGACAGGTCAACCACGGCAAAAGAGAGCCAAAGAATCTCGTTCATTGTTGTCTCCGGAGTTAGATTTAGAAGGAGGGCGGCCTCCTTCCCGGCGGGATTGCCGGACGGCGGGAGTAGTATCCCCCTTGCCGCTGGTGGTCAAGTCTTTGCTTGCCTCTGCACGCACTGTACACGAAAAGGGCCGCGACACGAAGTGCCGCGGCCCGGTGTGGTTTTGTGAGGGATGAAAGGGTTAGTAGCCCGTTTCGCTCTGTTCCTGCCCGTCGTCCTTGGGGCAGCCGCGCGTGGTGCAGACCATGTTGCGGCCCGAGGCCTTGGCCAGATACAGCGCGCGGTCGGCCTGACGCAGTATGTCGATATTCTTGCGGAATCCGCCCGGAGCGAGGGAGGCGACGCCGATGCTGGCCGTCACCGTAAAGTCCCGCCCCTTGTGCGAAAAGCGCATGCGGGCAATCTTGTGGCGCAGGCGTTCGGCAAGGTTCCACGCCTTGTCCTCGCTGGTGTGCGGCAGGATGACCGCGAACTCCTCGCCGCCGTAGCGTGCGGGAAAGTCCATAGAGCGCAGCGTTTCCTGAAGCAGGGCGCCAACCTCGCGCAGGACAAGGTCGCCCGCCTGATGGCCGTAGGTGTCGTTGATGGCCTTAAAGTGGTCAAGGTCCAGCATAAGCAGTGAGATTTCCTGATTATACCGCTGGGCGCGCTTGAGTTCATCCACCAGATGCTCGTCAAAATACTGACGATTGTAGATGCGGGTCAGGCCGTCGTGGTCCGCGCGGATTTTGACCTCGCGGTAGAGCAGGGCGTTTTTGAGGGCAAGGCCAAGGTGGTTCACGGCGGAGTGCAACACGTCGCGCTGTTCCTTGCCAAGGCGGACCGGCTCCTTGGTGAGCAGGGCCAGACAGCCGAAGTCGATGCCGCCCGCCTTGAGCGGCAGCAGCACAACCTGTCCGGGGCGCGGGGAGAGGTCTTCGCCCTCGTCGGTTGTGGCGGCGTCCATCAAAAAGGTGAGCTGGTAGCTGTCCACATGGCTGCCGGACAGCTTGGCCGCCGTTTTGAGCATAAGCTCCACCCACGCTTCCTGCACGCTGTTGTGCTCATGAAAGGCGAGGAACAGCTCGGCCTCGATGTTCTCGCGGCCGTTTTCGGTCCAGAAGATACACTGCGCGGCCTGTACCGGCATCAGCATGTTCAGGTCCTGCCGGGCCTGCGCAAGGATGGTTGCGGGGTTCAGGCTTTCCACGGCGCGCGTCATGATGCGGTTCAAAAACAACAGGTAGCTGTTCTTGCGGGAAAGAATCTCGCGTTCGAGGGAGATTTCCCGCGTCATGCGCATAATGTCGTCGTAGAGGTTATGTACCTCAATGCCCTTGACGAGGGTGTCCTGAATGCTGGCGGCCTTCAGCGGCGAGGTGACCATGGACAAAAATCCGTGGTCCAGAAAGACCTCCGGCGAGGGCGCGTCCGCATTGGCACCGACAACCATGACCTTCTGCGTGGTCTCCCAATCAAGGATGGCGGCCTTGCGGTCGTCGTCCAGCGTGGTCCAGACGCCATAGTCAATCCAGACGAGAAAGGGCTGTTCGCGTTCAACCTGTCCGTTTTCGGGTAAGGCAGTGCCGGGCCAGTTGAGCAGTGTGTAGCTGTCTCCAGCTTCGGCTTCTATTTTTTTACGGTCAATGTCGTTGAGGCCAAAGCCCCAGAGGACGGTGCGGTTGTCATTATGTTGCATGTGCGGTCCCCGCTGATGATGGAATGGAGTTCCTGTCTGGAGGCCAACGAAGCAAAAACGGGGCCAATGGCGGGGAATGCCGCATAACGCGCGGGCTTGGCGGGGGCGGCGGCGAGGGGCCTAGTGTCGCAGAGTCCGGGGAGCGTTGAGTTTTTGACGCTGGGGCGCGGTGAAAAGGTGCGTTTTTCTGGTATGGTGGACGGGAGGAGTCGTCACCATCCGCCGGGACGGGGCGGACGGATTTGCCCCATACCCCTAGGCCAGAATGAGGAGAACCCGCGTGAGCCCACGCATTTCGGTCATTATCCCCAACCACAACTATAGCCGGTACCTGCCGGAACTTTTTGCCTCCCTGCGCGCTCAGAGCGTGGGGCTTGGCGATGTGGAGGTGCTGTTTGTGGACGACGCCAGCACGGATGATTCCGTTACCGTGGCGCGGCGCCAGGGGGAGACGCTGGGCGCGCTTGATTTCCGCCTGCTGCGTATTGCGCGGCAGGGGCGGCCCGGCCCGGTGCGCAACGTTGGCCTTGCTGCGGCCCGCGGGCGGTATCTTTTGTGCATGGATTCCGATGACGTGCTGGAATCCCGTTTTTTGGAGGCAACACTTGCCGCCCTGAAGCAGGACCCGCGCGCCGGGCTGGCGTACACGGACCTTGTGCGCATAACGCCGGACGGGATGCACCATGTGGCCTTGCCGGAGTGCACCCTTGACCTGCTGCGCCAGCAGAATGTGGTGTCGTCCATGGTGCTGCTGCGCCGCGAGGCGTATGAAGCCTGTGGCGGCTTTCGGGGCGACACGCTGTACGAGGATTGGGACATGTGGCTGCGCATTGTGGCCGCCGGGTTCACGGCGCCGCATGTGCCCGAGGCGCTGTATGTCTACCGCGTGCACGCGGACAGCTTCACGTCCGGCGCGGTCATGCGCGATGCACAGGCCAAGGCGGCCATTGTCCTTGCCAACCGGCAGGTGTTTCCGGCCACGGTGGCGGCGTGGGCGCGCGGCGTTATGCGCGGCGAAGCGTGGGCGGCGCCGTTTGGGCGCGGGCTTATTCCACGGCCGGAAGATGTGCGGCGGCTGAGGCAGATAGCGCAGGACGTCCTGCGCAGGCGGCTGGAGCAAAAGCCCAAGCCGGAGAGTGACCATTATCCGCGGATGAACAATCGGGGCGGATGACAAAACCGGAGCGGCGCGCCAGACGGCCTTGACGTCGTCGGTGCTCTGTGCTCCTTGCAGCTTCATGAAATCACAACGAATATGGGGAACCCTCGACCCCTTTTATGAAGGGGGAGCCATCATGGGGCGCAGTGTGGCCAATGTGGCCTTTCTGCGCGCGCTTTTGCGGGCCGACCCCTTTGACGAATACCATTTCTTTCTGACGGGCAAAAAGCAGGTGGACAGCGTATCGGCGCGGCTGGCGGAGGACTTTCCCGCTATGGCCGAGGCCGGGCGCTTTTGCGTACGCCGGCGCGAGGCACTTCCCGCCGCGCTGGCGCAGACGGATTACCACGCCTTTCACCTGTCGGACTGCATCAACTATCCCGCCTACCTCGCCGCCCTGCGTAACGCCGAAAGCCGCGAGATATTCCCCATTACCGGGCCGACGCATTCCCTGAGCTATCAGCGCTATATGCGCGATTTCCTTGCCCACTTATGGCCGGGGACCACCCCGCGCGACTGCGTGGTGGCGACCTCGCGCACCGCCGTGGACGTTGTGGACGGCTTCTACAGCGCGCTTGAGTCTGGCTACGGCCTGCGCGGCGGTATGCGGCCGAGTGTGCGGCGCATCCCCCTTGGTGTGGACGCGGACTACTACCGCCCGGCCACGCCGCAAGAGCGCGCCGCGGCCCGCGCCAGCGTGGACATGGACCCCGACGGGGTGATGCTCCTCGTGTTTGCGCGGCTGTCGCCGTATTCCAAGATGGACGTTCTGCCGCTTATCCGGACGCTTTTGCGCGTGCGGCGGGGCGGGATGGACCTGTCCAAGGTCACCTTATGCCTTGGCGGCTGGAACGACGGCGTGGGGAACTTTCCCAATATGTTAAGGGAGATGGCGCGCAATATCGGCGTGGGCTGGCTGCTGGAGGAAAGCCCGTCGGACACGCGAAAGCGCGAACTCTTCTGGGCGAGTGATGTGTTTCTGTCGCCTGTGGATAATCCGCAGGAGACCTTTGGCCTGACGCTCCTTGAGGCCGGCGCCATGGGCGTGCCTGTGTTGGCCTCGGCCTATGACGGCTACCGCGACCTTGTGGTGGACGGCGCGACGGGATTCCTTGTCCCCACGGTGGGGCCGGTGCGCAGTGGGAGCATCGACAGAACGGCGCCCCTTGTGGCTGACGCCGAGGCGCACCTGCATATGGCGCAGCAGACCGCTGTGGATGTGGCCGTGATGGCGCAGCGGCTGGAGGCGCTGATGGTGGACGCAGGCCTGCGGCAGCGCATGGGCGCGGCGGCGCGGGAGCGCGTGGCGCGTGATTTTTCCTGGGATGAAGTGGTCCGCCAGCATTGCGCGTTGTGGGACGAATTATGGACCACCCCCGTGGACCGCGAGGCCCTGCGCGGCGTACGCCACCCCATGCATTTGCCTTATGCGGAGCTGTTTGGCGGTTACACGACGCTGCGCGTGGACGGCGACCTGCGCCTTGTCTGGTCCCAGTCCGGGCAGGCCGTGTACCGTGGGCGCGACTTTGTCACCATGTATGAGGGCATAGAGCGGCGCATTTCGCCGGAGGCCCTGCGGCGGCTGGTCTTTTTTGCGCGGCGCCCTATAGACGCCGCAGAGCTTGTGTCCCGCTACGCCGAGGCCGAAGGGCTGGGTGCGGAGGACGCGGAATTTGGCGTGCTGTGGGCGCTGAAGCATGATTTTCTGGAGCGGACCGATGTGTGATGCGCCCCCTGTGCATATTCATAGTGTGTTGGAATCGCGCGGCGGGGCCACGGCCATTGCCCGCGCGCTGCACGAGTCGCTCCTGCGGGAGGAGGCCGACAGCACCTTTGGCTACGAGATGGCGGAACTTGGCGACGCCAGCCGCGCGGCGCTCTGCGCGCCGCAGGATGTTGGCGCGCAGGCGACGCCCTCGCGCCTTGTGCACCTGCATGCCACGCGTGATTGGGCGGCGTGTCTTGGCGGTGTGGCCGGGCATCCGGCGGCGTTGGTGACGCTGCACGACTTTTCGCTTCTGACCGGCGGGTGCCATGCCCCGCTGGAGTGTCAGCAGTGGCGCACTGGCTGCGCCGGACCGTGTCCGCAGGCCTACCCGGAGACTGGGGCGGAGTGCCGGCGCCGGCGCGGGGCCGTGGAGCGCGTGGCCCCGGTGCTGGTGTCGCCGTCGCGGTACCTTGCCGCCAGCGCGCGCGAGGTGTTTCCGCAGACGGATGTGCGCGTTATCCCCAACGGCGTGCCATGGCCGCGGGGGCATATCTCCCGGGCGGAGGCGCGGCGCATTGCCGAAGTGCCGCAGGATGCGAAGCTGGTGCTCTTTGTGGCTCATGGCGGCACCAAGGCGGCGTTCAAGGCCGGGGGCAAATGGCATGACGTGTGGCGCAGCATCAAGGCCGCGGTGCCGGAGGCGCAGTGCTTTATGGTTGGGGGCGAGCGCTTTGAGCGGCAGGGCGATGTGACGCATTGGCCCTACGTGGACCGCCGCACCATGATGTGCTTTATGCGCGCGGCGGATGTGTTGGCGTATCCGACCATGGCGGACAACCATCCGCTGGTGGTGCTGGAAGCCATGAGTATGGAACTGCCCTGCGTGGCGTTTGGCGTTGGTGGCATACCGGAGCAGATGGTGCACGGCGAATCGGGCATGGTGCCCGCGCCCGGACGCTGGAATGACCTTGCCGCGCAGGTGGCAATGCTCTTAAAGCGCCCCCGCCTTGCGCGCGGCATCGGCCGGGGCGGCTACGAGCACGGGCAAACGCGCTTTACGCGGGAACGGATGGTTGCGGACTATCTGCGGCTGTACCGGCGTCTTGGCGGGCGTCTGCGCACGCCTGTGTGATGAACGCCGTTGCGGCCCGAGCGGCCTTTGCGTCGTACAGCAGGCCAATGTGGCTGACGGGGCGGGTCATCTGCTCTGTCCAGCCCGGCAGGTTGATGCGTAGGGCGCGCCCCGGCAGAACCATGGCGTCCACAGGCGAATACAGGCTCAGGCACGGGCACGGCGGTGTAGGTTCCGCATTGCGGATGGCCCGTATGGCCGGGCCGTCAAGGCGGATATCCTTTGCCAGCGTGCCAAGGGCGAGGGCCGCCAGCTTACTGCCCTGATGCGGCGTGCCCAGTGTGACCACCGCGTCCGTGTGACGGGCGATTGTGGGATATTTGAGCAGGGCGCGGATGAGCAGGCCGCCCATGCTGTGCCCCACAAGGACAATGCGCCGCTGCGGCTCCTTGTCCAACTCCCGGACAAGGCGCAGGGCAAGGCGGTCGGCCGTGGCGGTGAAGTCGCGCCCAAAGCTACAATAGCTCAGGGTGCGCTGGTCCGTCAGCCCCGCCCGCGCAAAGCGGCGCGAGGCTACAATCCACGCCGAAGCGTTGTGATAGATGCCGTGGATGAAGACCACGCGCGGCGCGCCGTCGGCACTGGCCTTTGGCAGCCAGAGTTTGGGAGCGATGGCCGCAGGTGATGTGAGCAGGATGGTCAGTTGACTGCGCACGCTGTTGAGCGCGCCCCGCAGGGTCCACGCCAGAGCGCGCGGCCCGCCAAGGGGATGCAGGGGCGAAGCGTCGCCCTCGTTGATGGCCTCGTACCAGAAGAGCAGTGTTGTTGCGGCGATGAAGAGCGCGACAAGGGCAAGAACCGTGGCCAGCAGCGTGATAAGAAGCGTTGTGAGCATGGGGAAATCTTTCCAAAAAGGCGAAAAGGCCGCATCCGGGTGATGCGGCCTTTGTGTTTGTGTCGTGATGCAGGGCGTTAGCCGTCGGCGGTGATTTGGTCCACGATTTCCTTGAGCTTGGCTTCGGATTCCTCAACGGGAACCTGACAGGTGCCCACGGCTTCGTGCCCGCCGCCGCCGTAGCGGAGCATGAGCTTGCCGACGTCGGTTTTGGACGTGCGGTTGATAATGCTCTTGCCCACGGTAAAGACCACGTTCTGGCGGTTCAGCCCCCACAGGATGTGCAGGCTGATGTTGATCTCCGGATACAGGGCGTAAATCATAAAGCGGTTGCCCGCGTAGATGATGTCCTGATTGCGCAGGTCGATAACGCCGCAGTTGCCGTGGACGGTGGTGTTGTCCTGCAGCATTTGCTTGAACAGTTTTTCCTGCTCATAGTAGCGGTCCACGCGTTCCTTGACGTCCGGCAGGGCCAGAATCTTTTCCACCGGCATGGCGCGGCAGTATTCGATGAGGTCTTCCATCAGGCGGTAGTTGCTGATGCGGTAGTCTCGGAAGCGGCCAAGGCCTGTGCGTGGGTCCATGATGTAGCCAAGCAGAATCCACCCGGACGGGTTGAGGATTTCTTCGCGGGTCAGGTTGGCGCTGTCCACCTTGTCCACGGCTTCCATCATTTCGTCAAAGTCTTTGGGGAATTTTTCATGCCCACCGTAGTACTCCCAGATCACGCGCGCCGCGCTGGGAGCCATCTTGTACATGCCTTTGTACTCGAAGTCCGCCCCAAGGCGGGCTCCCTCACTGGAGTGATGGTCGAACCACATTCCCGCGCCCTGCACATAGGGGACATTGGCGAGGATGTCGTTCTCCGTGACTTCGATGGTGCCGTCCTGCAAGTCCTTGGGATGGGCGAATTTCCATTCGTCAATCAGCCCGAGTTCGTTGAGCAGGACCGCGCAGATCAGTCCGTCGAAGTCGGATCTGGTAAGCAGTCGCATGAAAGTTCCTCCTTGCTGGAGCTTGCCGTGGTGGCTCTGCGCCGCCATGGGGTAAGCGGAGATGCATGTATGCTATACATTCAATCTTATAGCCAGAACGGTTAAAATCTGTCAAAGATTTTGGGTGAAAGTGGACGCAGTGAATTCGGTTTTTTCCTCAACATATGGTTTTCAATGAAAACGGTCATGCAGTTGGCTCTTTCTGTCATAATCGCCGTGGGCGCGTATTTGGGGTGGCTTTACGTTACGCAGGAGCGTTTGGTGTACTTTCCGGACGCCGATGTACGGGGCACGCCCGCCGATGTGGGCCTGCGTTTCGAGCGCGTGTGGCTGACGACATCCGATGGCGTGCGGTTGCTCGCGTGGTACATCCCCCATGCGTCGCCGCGTGGCGTGGTGCTGTTTTGCCACGGCAACGCGGGCAACATTTCCCATAGGCTGGACACCGTGCGTGTGCTGGCGTCCATGGGGCTGTCCGTTTTGTTGTTCGACTACCGGGGCTATGGCGAGAGCGAAGGCGAGCCGACGGAGGAGGGCACCTACAAGGACGTGCAGGCCGCGTGGGAATACTTGACCATTGCGCGTGAAATTCCGGCGCGGGAGGTCATCGTCTGGGGGCGCTCCCTTGGCGGGGGCGTGGCTTCGTGGCTGGCGGCGGAGCATGCGCCGCGCGCTCTTATCCTTGAATCAACCTTTACGTCCATCCCGGACCTTGGCGTGCGTGTGTACCGTTGGCTGCCGGTGCGGCTTTTGGCGCGCATCCACTACGCCACGGAGCGCCGCCTTGCCGCTATTTCCTGCCCTGTGCTCGTCATACACAGCCCACAGGATGAGGTTGTCCCCTACGACCTTGGCCGCCGCCTGTACGACGCCGCCCGCCCGCCAAGGCGGTTTGTGGAAATAGAAGGTCCGCACAACGACGGATTTCTCCGTTCGCTGCGCAAGTACACGGACGGTGTAGAGGCGTTTTTGCGCGATGAGGCGCGGACGCGAGGAGGCTTTGAAGGGGGAGAGCGCCTTGCTCGGTGAAGGGGCGCATTGAGGGGCCGCGCAGGCGCCCGCCGTTGTCCTCATTGCGGCGAGTCGGCGGGAGAGGCGGAGGGGCAGACAGACGAGGTTGCCGTGGCCGGAGGCCTGCGCTGCTGGCGGAAGGTGCGGGCGCGGGCGGTGCCTCGCGGAGGCTTTGCCACTAAGGAGGACGCTTCGAATCCATGAGGAGATGGATGGTTGACCAGTGTCGTCTCCCCCGCGTTGCCGGGGGCGAGCACAACGCGCCGCGCGGATGAGTCCGGGCGGCGCGTTGGCGTTTAGTTGTCCTTGGGCGGCGCGCTGGCGGGCTTCTTCCCACCACTCTGCCGCAGCACGCGGGCGAGGGCTTCGGAGCGGAGCATGCGGAGTTTATCGCCGGAGGCGGGGCCGTTGTCTTGGTCTTTGTCGTCAAGGTGCACGGCAAGGATGGTCTTGAGGTCGCGCCGCGCGGTGGGGCCGTGGTCGTGGTGTTTGTCGGCTTTGACCACGGCAAAGAGTTCGGATGTGAGCTGCTTGGCATGGGCAGCGGTGAGCAGGTCCACGCGGGTGCCGGGACGAAGCTCCGCGTAGCGGCCCGCCGTCATGTGCAGGCGCGCGCTCAGGCCGCCAGCGTGGATGAAGCGCGTAGGCAGGGCAAGGCGTTCACCAAGGCGCAGGGCCGGGGATTCGCCAAGGTCGTCGTGCCCGTGGTGGCTGGGGTGTTTGTCTGCGGGCGTCATTGTTTTGCCGAGGTCATGGCACAGCGTCATCCATGCCGCCACCTCCCGGTCCGCAGGTGCGGGCGGGAAGTCCTCGTCGCCAGCCAGCCGGTCCAGCGCCTGCGCCGTATGCTCAAGGACGTCCTCGTCATGCCACGGCAAAGGCCCTGCCGGGATGCCCGGCGCGGAGAGGAATTCCTGAAACCACACGCCAAGCGCGCCGCCGCTGTGCAGGGCGCGTAGAAAGTTGCCCGGAGCCGGGGAGCGCAGCGCCTTGCGCACTTCCTGCGCGATGCGCGGGGCGGCAAGGGCCGCAAAATCCGGCGAGGCCGCGGCCTCGCGCATGGCGGCGAGGGTTTCCTCGTGCAGAGTGAAGTGGGGCAGTTGAGCCGCAAAGCGCGCGGCGCGGAAGACGCGGAGCGGGTCATCCTGAATGGCGCGCGCCGAGGCGGGCCGGATGGTGTGCTCGCGCAGGTCGCGCGCGGCGCGGGGGTGGCCAATGACCATGGACAGCGCTGTGCCCGGAGTGGGGATGCGCGGATAGTCCGGCAGGGGCAGGGCGAGGGCGTTGATGGTGAAGTCGCGCGCGTCGAGGTCCGCCACAAGCTGGGCCTGCGCCAGCGCGCCGGGACCACTGCCGCAGCATGGGGCGCATGGCGAGCGGGGAAAGGCGTATTCGTGCCCGTCCATGATAAAGACAGGGAAGGCCTTGCCCACCTGCCGCGCGCTGGGAAAGCGCTGCTGGAATTCCTCCGCAGTGGCGTCCAGCACCAAAAAATCAAGATCTGTGGCGCTGCGGCCCGTGAGCATGTCGCGGACGGCGCCACCTACGAGGCATATTTTCATGCCTTCGGCGTATCATTTCTTGGAAATCGGGGCCAGTGGGATTGACCATGGCGACGCGGCGCAGTACTGCTGCGGCATGAACACGAACAAGGGCCTCTTTCTTTTGGGGCGGGGACTGGACGGCTTGGCCGACCCCCTGACCCCACAAACACTTGCGTCCTCGCACCCGGTGTGGGAGCGTGACGTTGCCGCGCACGGGCCGTGGCGTGATGCCGGAGAAGGGGCTTTCTCCGCTGCGTCATGGTCCCGGCAGCAGACAACACTGCTGTGCGGATCGTGTTCGTCCACGCTGGATGTGGCGCGTGATCCTGCCATTCTGGAGCGCCTTGGCGACTGGGACGGCGTGCTTGCGCAGTCGCAGTGGGCGGGGCGGGGACAGCTTCGGCGCGATTGGTCGTCGCCTGCCGGGAACATGTATTGCGCCCTGCGCATTCCCCGGCTGGACAAGGAATGGGACGCGGTTTTGCCGCTGCTCATTGGCTTTTTGTGCGCCGAGGCGCTGGACGCCTTTGGCATCCATGCCCTTATCAAGTGGCCCAACGACCTGCTGGTGGAAGGGCGCAAAGTCGGCGGTATTCTTATAGAAGAGCGCGCCGGATGCGTCATCGCCGGAATAGGCGTCAACATAGTGGCCGCACCGCCCGCAGGCACACTGCGCGAATCATGGTCCCCGCACGCCGCCGCACTTGCCGAGTGGTCCGGGGATGTTACGCCTTTAGCCCTGTGGGCCGCACTTGTGGATCGCTGTAAATATTGGTACAAGTCTGCGCTCTGCGGTGACACGTCTCGAATATTTCTTCAACGCATAGTCGGGCGCATGGCCTGGGTGGGTCATGACGTTCTGATTCATGGAACCGAAAAGGAATTTCGGGTCACCGTTGTCGGCCTTGCTCCTGACGGTGGGCTTGTCGTCAGGCGTGATGGGCGCCAAGAGATTCTTTACGCCGGAAGCCTCTCTCCGGCATAACGCCGGGCTCTCCTCCGGCCCCGCGTCCTGCGGGAGAAACGTTACGCATTGGGAGAATAGCCTTGTCAGGGAACAACTCGCGCGCGACCTCCTTCTCCGAGGTCCTGGAACATGTCAGGGAGAAGCGTATCCTCGTTGCCAACCGGGGTATCCCCGCGCGGCGCATCGCTCGCTCCATCCGCGAAATGTGGGGTGCCATCCCCGTGATGACCGCCACGAAGCAGGACAAGACCTCGCCGGCGTCAAACGGCGTTCAGGAGCTGTTACTGCTGGGTGATAATCCCCGCGCCTATCTTGATATCGACACCATTATCCGAAAAGCGAAAGCTCAGGGTGTCATTGCCATCCATCCCGGCTGGGGCTTTGCCGCGGAGGATGATTCCTTCCCCGAAAAGTGCCGTCAGGCCGGGATTGAATTCCTCGGTCCCGAGGCCGAACCCATGCGCATCCTTGGCAACAAGGTGCAGGTGCGTGAACTCGCCCGCAAACTCGGCGTGCCCGTGGTGCCGGGGTCCGATTCCGCCGTCAGCATCCCCGAGGCCCGCAAGGTTGCCGAGGAAATTGGCTATCCCATTATGCTGAAGGCAGAGGGCGGCGGCGGTGGCCGTGGCATCTATGAAGTCTACAAGCAGGAACAGCTTGAAGATGCCTTCGCCAAGGCGTCCACCATGGCGCAGGCCTCCTTTGGCAATCCGCGTCTGTACGTGGAGCGCCTGCTGACCAGCATCCGCCATATCGAGATTCAGGTCATCGCGGACAAGTACGGCAACGTCTTCGCCTTTGACGAGCGCGACTGTACCGTGCAGCGCAACCACCAGAAGCTGGTGGAAATTACGCCGTCCCCGTGGCCGAAGATGACCGAAGAACTGCGCGAGCAGCTCAAGGACTACTCCCGTCAGCTTGTGAAGGCCGTTGGCTACCACTCGCTGGCAACGGTGGAGTTCCTGGTGGATCAGGACGGGCGTGCCTACCTCATCGAGGTGAACACCCGCCTGCAGGTGGAGCATGGCATTACCGAATGCCGCTACGGCGTGGACCTTGTGGAAGAGCAGATCGCCATCGCCTTTGGCGCGAAGCTGCGCTTCAATGACGAGGACACCAAGCCGCTGAACCACGCCATGCAGGTCCGCGTGAACTGCGAGGACCCGCAGAACGGCTTTGCGCCCAACTCCGGCCTCATCACGCGCTACGTCTCTCCCGGTGGTCCGGGCGTGCGTATCGACTCCTGCGTGTGCGCCGGGTACGAATTCCCGTCCCAGTACGACTCCGCAGCCAGCCTGCTGGTCGCCTACGGCAAGACGTGGAAAAAGACCCTGCGCGTCATGGAGCGTGCGCTTCGTGAATATTTTGTCGGCGGCGTCAAGACGACCTTGCCCTTCCACAGGCAGATCATCCGCAACCGCCAGTTCCGCGATGGCGAGTACGATACCAACTTCATCGCCAAGACGCCGGAACTTATGCATTACCGCTACGAGGAGCCGGAGGCCCACCGCCTGACGCGCCTTGTGGCTGAGATATCCGCCAAGGGCTACAACCCCTATGTGCAGCTGGGCGAGTACCGTGGACGTACGGACAAGCGCATGGCGCGCTTTGAGCCGGTGCTGCCGGAGCTTGACCCCAAGCGCTTTGAGTCGCCCTATCCGCAGGGTGACCGCAAGGCGCTGCTGGACTACCTGCGCGACACGGACCATGTCCACTTTATGGACACCACCGCGCGCGACATCACGCAGTCCAACAGCGGCAACAGGTTCCGTCTGGCCGAGGATAAGCTCATTGGCCCGTACCTCGACAACTGCGGGTTCTTCTCGCTGGAGAACGGCGGCGGCGCGCATTTCCACGTGGCAATGCTGGCCAATATGACCTACCCGTTCACCGAGGCCGCGCGCTGGAATCAGTTCGCCCCCAAGACGTTGAAGCAGATTCTCATCCGCTCCACCAACGTGCTGGGCTACAAGCCCCAGCCGCGCAACCTCATGCGCCGCACGGGCGAGATGATCAACGAGCATTACGACATCATCCGCTGCTTTGACTTCCTGAACCACGTGGAGAACATGCGGCCCTTTGCCGAGGTGGCGCTGGCGTCCAAGGCGAATGTCTTTGAACCGGCCATCTCCATGTCGTGGGCGCAGGGCTTCACCGTCCAGCACTACCTGGGCGTGGTTGAGGAGATTCTGGGCCTTGTGCGCGATGTTGCGGGCGTGAGCCTGAAGCAGGCCGAGAAGATGATCATCCTTGGACTGAAGGACATGGCCGGCGTGTGCCCGCCGCACTTTATGCGCGAGCTGGTCGGCGCTATCCGCAAGCAGTACCCCGAACTGGTTCTGCACTACCATCGTCACTTTACGGACGGCCTCTTTGTGCCTGCCGTTGGCGCGGCCGCGCAGGCCGGAGCGCACATTGTGGATACCGCCATCGGCGCGTCCGTGCGCTGGTACGGGCAGGGCGAGGTGCTGTCCACCGCCGCCTACCTTGAGCAGGAACTCGGCCTCAAGACGAATCTGAACAAGGACATGATCCGCTCCTGCAACTTTGTGCTGAAGCAGATTATGCCGTACTACGACCGCTACACCGCGCCGTACTTCCAGGGCATCGACTACGATGTTGTGGACCACGGCATGCCCGGTGGCGCCACGTCGTCCTCGCAGGAGGGCGCACTTAAGCAGGGGCACATCCGTCTGCTGCCGTACATGCTCAAGTTCCTTGCCGGAACGCGCAAGATTGTACGCTATCACGACGTGACCCCCGGCTCGCAGATTACCTGGAATACGGCCTTCCTCGCTGTGACTGGCGCGTACAAGCGCGGCGGCGAGCGCGAGGTGCAGGAACTGCTGGACGTTCTGGACTTTGTGGTCAAGACGCCCGAAAACGAGCTGCCCGAGAATATGAAAAAGGCGCGTCTGGCGTTGTATTGCGACGCCAACGACGCGTTCCGCAGCCTGCTCCTTGGCGAGTTTGGCCGCCTGCCGCTGGGCTTCCCGGCGGACTGGGTGTACGAGAGCGCTTTCGGGCCGGAATACCAGTGCGCACTGGACCGCCGCACCGAGGCGTCTCCTCTCGAAACGCTGCCGGACGTGGACATCGACGCCGAGCAGGCTTCCTTGTCCGAGCGCCTGCGCCGCACACCCACGGAAGAGGAGCTGGTGATGTATCTGAATCATCCCGGCGACGCCCTTAAGACCATCGAATTCAGCGAAAAGTTCGGCGACTGCAATTGCCTGCCGCTGGATGTTTGGTTCGAGGGGCTGGAAGTGGGACGCGAGATGTTCTTTGAGGACTCCAACGGCAAGCCGCACTCCATGACCATCCTGCATATGTCCGAGCCGGACGAGCAGGGCATGTGCATTGTGCGCTATTCGCTGGATTCGGAATTCCTGAGCATGGAAGTGAAGGTTGCCGAGGCACAGGCCGCCGCAGCCGAGGGGATGGAAATTGCCGACCCCAAAAACTCCATGCAGGTCGGGTCCCCGTCCAATGGCGACCTTTGGGTGATGTACGTCAAGCCCGGAGATATCGTGGAAAAGGGCGAGGAGCTGTTCAATATCTCCATCATGAAACAGGAAAAAGCTGTGCTGTCGCCGGCTGCGGGCATCGTTAAGCGCGTGCTCAGGGCGGCGGATTATCAGGAAGACAGAAAAATGATTCCCGTCAAGGAAGGGGAGCTGCTCGTCGAGCTTGGGCCCATTCCTAAAACCTGCCCAACATGCAGGCAGCATATCCCTGCGGATGACTACGTGTTCTGCCCCGGATGCGGGCAGAAGCTCCAGTAGCGAAGCACCCGGGCAGGAGTCCATCCTGCCCGGTTTTTTTGCGGAGCAATCGTGTTGACGAGGCGAGGGGTGTAGGGGTATGTACAATCAGGTTATATTATTCACTTAGCAGATTGTGCTTGACCTACGCCGCGTTCATTATCTAAAGCCTGAGCGGCGCAAGCTTTTGCGCATGCAAATACAGATCATTATTCCCGATCCGCTCTCATAGGAGGAGAGAATGGCCAAAGGACAGCAGAAGGTAGCTGACGCTGAGAAAAAGACCGCCAAACCCACGAAAAAGCAGACATCAAAAGTGGACGCTCTTAAAGAAAAGATCGTGCTGAATGGCGCGGATATCGTCGCAATTGGCGAAGAGGCAGAGATCCTCGTCGGTGGCAAGAACTACAATACGGCCATCATCAGCCAGGTTGAAGGCATCAGGGCCCCCCAGTTCCGGGCTATCTCCTCCATCGCTTTCCATAAGCTCCTCGACGAAACCAAAGTCGATGCCGCTCTGGTTCGCTCTTCCGTTGAGGAAGAGTACAAGCGCATCGACTGGGGCGATGAAGAAGTCAATAAGGATTCGGATTATCTTCAGAAGTTTGTGCGGAACGTGGCCCGTAAGGTCCGCGATTCCGACTCCGAAGGCACCAAGGTCCGCCTGCGCTCCTTCGTGAATAACGTTGTGGACGGCTTTGCAACCTCTCCCGAGGGCATCGACCAGCTCCGCAAGCGTTCCGTCTTGGTGCAGACCGCCATCCTTTCCGTGGTGCTGCCCGCAGACGTGGAGCGCGAAGTTCGCTCCGCCTACACCGGCATCTGCAAGGAAGCCGGTCTTGAGGACGTGCCTGTGGCCGTCCGCTCCTCCGCAGCAGGCGAGGACAGCCGTAAAAAGGCGTTCGCCGGTCTTCAGGATACCTACCTGAACATCGTTGGCGAAAACCAGTGTGTGGAAGCCTACCACTGGGACTGCGCCTCTGCCTACAACCTGCGCAGCATGACCTATCGCCGCGAAGCCATCCTCGACGCCATTGCCGAGGCAGAGGCCACCGGCGACGACTCCATCGCCACCACGGCGAAGGAAGAGTGGGCCATCGAGAATACCTCCCTGTCCGTGTGCATCATGCGCATGATCAACCCGGTCATCTCCGGTACCGCCTTCTCCGCGGATACCGCCACCGGTTGCCGCGGCACCGACCGCAAGGACCTCGTCTCCGTTGATGCCAGCTATGGCCTCGGCGAAGCCGTTGTCGGCGGTATGGTCACCCCGGACAAGTTCTACGTCTTCAAGCGTGATGACAACGCCGAAGTCGTTATCCGCTCCATGGGCTTTAAGGATAAGAAGATTATCTACGATCCCGAGGGCGGTACCAAGATTGAGCGCGTTGATGATTTCAACGCTTACCAGTGGTCCCTGTCGCTTGCTCAGGCCGAGGAAGTCGCCCGCGGCGTCCGTGGCATCAGCAAGGCCTACGGCGGAATGATCATGGATACCGAATTCTGCATCGATTCCTCCGACCGTCTCTGGTTCGTGCAGGCACGCCCCGAGACCCGCTGGAACGAAGAATTCGAGCAGCACCCGCACACCATTTTCATGCGTCGCCTCGAAGTGGACCCCAAGGCGCTTACCCGCGCCGAGGTCATCATTGAAGGCAACGGCGCATCCCGCGGTGCTGGGCAGGGCGTTGTCCGCTTCCTGCGTTCCGCTCTTGAGCTGAACAAGGTCAACAAGGGTGACGTGCTGGCTGCAGAGCGCACCGATCCGGACATGGTTCCGGGCATGCGTATCGCCTCCGCCATTCTTGCCGATGTGGGCGGCGACACCTCCCACGCGGCCATCACCTCCCGCGAGCTGGGCATCCCCGCCATCATTGGCATCCAGCGCGCCGAAGTGCTGCGTAACCTCGACGGTCAGGAAGTGACGGTCGACGGCTCCCGCGCCAAGGTGTACCGCGGCAAGCTGCCCCTCATTGAGGTTGGCGGTGAGATTGATACCGCGAAGCTGCCGCAGACCAAGACCAGGGTCGGCCTCATTCTCGCTGACGTGGGCCAGGCGCTGTTCCTGTCCCGTCTGCGCAATGTGCCGGACTTCGAAGTTGGCCTGCTGCGCGCCGAGTTCATGCTGGGCAACATCTCCATCCACCCGATGGCGCTGGAAGCCTACGACTCCGGCCTGCTGGATACCCTCGTTGACAAGAAGCTCCGCGACCTTGACGCCCAGCTGACCAAGGTTGTGCGCGAGCAGCTCGCTTCCGGCGTGCGGACCCTCGACCTTAAGCTGCGCGACTACGTCGGCGAAATTACCGACCTCGCTCCGCAGATTCAGGCCTTGACCGAACGCGAAAGCACCCCCGGCGGCACCGAGGAAGTCCTCGCCATCCATCGCCACATGCGCGAACTGGACAAGCAGCTCGACTTCCATCTGGAGCAGGCCACCCATCGCCTCGACGTGCTCAAGACCTCCGAAGACCTTGAGGCCCACGTCGCCGTGGTTATGGGCTGGGCCGACGCCCTTGAGCAGTTCTCCGGTTCCGACACGCACAGCGTCAAGAGCCGTCAGGAGCTGCAGGCCAAGATCAACGAGCACATGCAGCTCGTGAAGGACAACCCCTACATCCAGGACGTCCTGCAGCGCATCGGCGAGATGCGCCGCGAAGTCGCCCGCCAGACCGGTCTGGCCAAGGAAATTGAGGAAGTCCGCACCCTGCCCGAGCGCATCCGCGAGCTTATCAAGTCCCGCGGCTACCGCAACGGCAAGGAGCACTACGTGCAGACCCTGTCCCAGAGCCTCGCGCTCTTCGCCATGGCCTTCTATGGCAAGGACATCGTCTACCGTACCACCGACTACAAATCCAACGAGTACCGCAACCTCATCGGCGGCAACCTCTTCGAAAGCTACGAAGACAACCCGATGATCGGCTACCGCGGTGTCTCCCGCAATATCCATGACTGGGAAATCGAAGCCTTCAAGCTCGCCCGTGGCGTGTTTGGCGGTAAGAATCTCCAGATCATGTTGCCCTTCGTGCGTACGCTGGAAGAAGCGCGCAGCATGAAGCGCTACCTTGAGCAGGTGCACAAGGTGAAGTCCGGCGAGGACGGTCTCAAGATCATCCTCATGTCCGAAATCCCGGCCAACGCCATTCTTGCCAAGCAGTTCATTGAAGAGTTCGACGGCTTCTCCATCGGCTCCAATGACATGACGCAGATGGTGCTCGCCACGGACCGAGACAACGCCAGACTTCAGCACATCTACGACGAAGAGGACCCGGCCGTTATCTGGGCCATCCTCGTGACCATCTTCACTGGTCAGAAGTACGCCAAGAAGGTTGGCTTCTGCGGTCAGGGTGTCTCCAACAGCGTGATTCTGCGCGGACTGGTTGCCATTGCCGGCATCACCTCCGCCTCCGTTGTGCCGGATACCTACCACCAGACCAAGGAAGAGATGGCCGCTGTTGAGGCGCTGAACATCCCGCTCGCCAACCTTGGCAAGTGGCTCGGACAGCAGCACCTCAACCGTCTCATCAAGCTCCTTGAGGAGGAGAACTACGGTCACATCCTCAAGAAGTACAAGACGCCTGCCGACTTCCTCGAATGGTACGAGGGCGAGCTTGCCCGCTTTGCCGAGCAGCTCCGCGAAAACCTCGACGCCGAGAAGGAAGAGTTCTACCGTCAGGAGATGCAGCGCTTCCGTGCCACCTTCCACAAGCCGGTTATTTACGCCAGCTGGGACTGGGAGAGCACCGTCCTCGACGCCCTGCATCAGGCCGGTTTCGCCAACTTCGACGAGCAGATCAAGGCGCTGGAAAAGCAGCGTAAGGCTCTCGGACTGGCCTAGTTCTCCGCACACCGGAGACCGCACGGCATCCGCATGCAAAGCCCCCCGGACCATCGGCCCGGGGGGCTTTTTTACACCGCAAGGGCCGCGCGCCACGCGTCCCGCACTTCGCAATGACAACCCACAGGGGAATCCGCCATATGCCCACTCCACAAGCGTCCCTCGCAGGCTGGGAACTGGCCGTGCCGCTTCTCGCCGAAGGGGCACACACCGCGCTCTTGAACACCGTTCACAGCATGCGCCAGTCCGCCACCATCTACCCGCCCGAAGGCCTCGAATTCAACGCCCTTGCGCAGACGCCATTTGACGCCGTCAAGGTCGTCATTCTGGGGCAGGACCCCTATCACGGCCCCGGTCAGGCCCATGGGCTTTCCTTCTCCGTCCCCGAAGGCGTTCGCGTGCCGCCATCCCTGCGCAACATGTTCAAGGAGATTCAGGCCACCGTGTACAACGGCGAAGAGCGCCAATGCTCCACCGACCTCACCCGCTGGGCGCAGCAGGGCGTTTTGCTCCTGAATGCCATATTCACCGTTGAGGCAGGCAAGGCCGGCTCCCATCGCCGACTCGGCTGGGAGCGCATCTCCGACGCCATTGTTTCGGCCATTTCGGATCAGCATCAGCACGTCGTCTTTCTCCTGTGGGGCAGCTTCGCCCGCAGTAAAGCCGCCCTTATTGACACCACCAAGCACCTCGTCCTCGAAGCCGCCCACCCCTCGCCACTCTCCGCCTATCGCGGCTTCTTTGGCTGCAACCACTTCGCCCTTGCGAATGACGACCTTGTGCGCCATGGGGGAGAACCTATCAAGTGGTAGATGGAAAGGGGATGGGGTAGGGAAAGAGGGAGAAAGTCAATGCCTCCGGCGGGTTAAGGGAATGATTCCCTTAACAATCCCCAGGATTTTATGGGCGGAAGCCGCCCATAAAATAGACGTTGGGCGGCGGGAGTCGTCAGGGGTGACGACAGGCCAGTCTCCGCGCACCCGGTCTGTGCGCACGCAGGATACATAAGGACGGTAGTCCTTATGCCCCCGGAGGGAAAAAAGGGTGGGCGTCGCCGCCCCGGTGGGCTTGCCATGCCGGCGGGTGCGGGAGTCGTCAGGGGTGACGACAGGCCAGTCCACGCGCATCCGGCCTGTGCGCACGCAGGATTCATAAGGATGGTAGTCCTTATGCCCCCGGAGGGAAAAATGGGTGGCATTTCCCGCCTCGGTGGGCCAAAAGCACCATGAAAAAAGGGCGCTCCTGATGTATCGGGAGCGCCCTTGATGCGTTTGGAAGGGTGAGGGTGGCGGTTAGTTCATGCGCGAGGTGATGTTGTTGTCAATCCACCGTCCATCCCACCATTCGATGGGGTTGACGGGCACGCCGCCGACGAAGACGCCGAAGTGGAGGTGGTCGCCACCGGCGAGGCCGGTTGCGCCTGTGCGGCCGATGATCTGGTTCTTTTTGACCATGTCGCCGACGCTGACGTCGATGCTGCTCATGTGCGAATAGAGGCTCATGAGTCCAAGGCCGTGGTCGATGACAACGCTCTCGCCGTAGATGCCGAAGAAGCCGGTGTGCACAACCTTACCGTTGTTGGCGGCGGGGATGGGTGCGTGGCGGACGGAGGCGAGGTCGATGCCGAGGTGCGTCTGGTGGTCCACGTCCTTTCCGGCGTACTTGTAGGTACGGCGGTCGCCGAATCCGGCGCGGTTAGCGGCGTTAGGCAGGCGGGAGAAGCGTCCTTCCCACATGGGGGTGGCGGTACTTTCGCTGCCGAGCTTGTGCATTGCCGCGCGGTTTTTCACGCGCAGTTCGCGGTTGACCATCAGGTAGCGTTCCAGTTGCGTGGGCGCGTCGGGGAACTCGTCCTCGAACTGGGGCATCTTGGCGTTGAGGAAGCGGTCGGGCAGGTTGATGACGTCGTGTCGGAACTTCCGGTCGTTGACGTGGTAGTAGAAGGAATCCTTCCGGGTGTTTCCTGCCTTGTCCGTGGCGATGAGCACCGGGGAGAACTGCTCCACGGTCATGTCCTGCGGGAAGGCGAACAGGCAGAGGTAATTGCCGTTTGCCTGCTTGTACCCACGGAAGAACTCGTCGCCGATCTGTACGCCGGACTTGGAGACATCCTCGTTCACGGTATAGGCAACGCAGCCGGAGCCGCCCCGGTTCAGGTTGTGCTGCCCGGAAAGGACGACAACGCGGGGCTTTTTGGTATCCAGTTCAAACTCCCACGTCTTATTGGCGGTGTTGCCTTGTCCCATATTGTAGATAGAACGGTCCGTGGCGGAAACCGTAATGCTGACCGGTCCGTTGCGGAATTTGGTCTGCGAGAGATCGAATTCCACTGTTGCTTCCAGCGGATTGGCGAAGGTGTCCTGCTTGAGCAGGGCAACGCTGCGGCCTTTCTGCGTGGCGATGACGGACAGGTTCTTGATACCGGTAGTGGGGTCCACGGCGGTGAGGGAGAACGAGGATTCCGCACCGAGGTAGCCTTCACCGGGGGTGAGGGTCAGCTCGGGGGCGCGTCTGTCCTTGAGGTAGAGGATGCCGCCCACGGCTACCGCTGCAAGGAGAAACACGAGGATTGAGACTGTTACGAGTTTTTTCATTCTACTATTGCTCTGTAATGACGGATTTCAGGTTGAACGAGTCCTCTGCGAGGACGGTTTGCCGTTGGGTTCGGCTTTGATGGATACCGTTTTCAGGGGCTTATGCCAACCCTCGGCAACATTTTGTCGCACGCGGGTAGAGCATGGTGTCGGATATTCGACGAAACTGCTGTGCGACGCGGAAAAAGGCAAATACGATGATGCGCGCTTTGGGTGGCAACGCAGTACGACTGATGGGAAAAATTTCGATAGGGGGTGGATTATTCCATAGTTCTCTTGTATGGAAAAATTGTTTACTCACTCAAATCAGAGGCTTATACGGCATTCAGTGAATGCCGTTTAAGAAGTGAATACGATTTACTGAGTTGTGATACTGATTGACATACCATTTCAACCATCATGCAAAATGCGCGAATATATGGCGTTTTACTGAAAAAAAGTCGCCGATTCCATTGACTGGGTACTGTATTTGTGCTCATTCAACAAGAAATACCATTCGTGCAGTGCTGATTCCATAAACACTTGAACGGTAGGATGGAACGCCAGTTTTTCTTTGGCGGATTGGTCCGCCGCTGTTTGGTAACTATGGAGGTGTCTTATGAAATGTTCAATTGGTAGCGGTAAGCATGACGTCATGGAAGCCCTGAAAGCAAAAGGGATTTCACGCCGTGAGTTCATGAAGTTCTGTGCCGCTGTATCCGCCGCTATGGCTGCGGATGCGTCCTTCACTCCCGCCCGCGTGGCGGAAGCCCTCACCGCTAAAGAGCGGCCGACGGTTATCTGGCTGCATTTCGCCGAATGTACGGGCTGCTCCGAGTCCGTCCTGCGTAGCACCGAGCCGGATATCGCGACGGTTCTGTTTGATGTCATCTCCCTCGATTATCATGAGACCCTCATGCAGTGCGCCGGTGAAGCCATCGAAGAAGTTCTGCACAAGACCGTCCACGAGAAAGAAGGCAAGTTCGTTCTGGTCCTCGAGGGCGGCGTGCCCACCAAGGACGGCGGCATCTACGGCAAGGTCGGCGGCAAGACCATGTACTCCACCCTGCAGGAGATTTACCCCAAGGCACTGGCAACCATCGCCATCGGCACCTGTGCCGCATACGGCGGCGTGCAGAAGGCTGCCCCGAACCCCACCGGTGCAAAGGGCTGCAGCGAAGCCCTCGGCGGCGCCCCGATGATCAACGTCCCCGGTTGCCCGCCCAACCCCATGAGCTTCATCGGTACCGTGGTGCACTACATCACCAAGGGTATGCCCGAGCTCGACGAATACGGCCGTCCCTACCTCTTCTACGGCGCAACTGTTCACGAAAACTGCCCCCGCCTCAAATACTTTGAGGAAGGACTTTTCGCCCCCTCCTTCGATTCCGAAGAAGCCAGAAAGGGCTACTGCTTGTACGAGCTGGGTTGCAAAGGCCCCAACACGTTCAACAACTGCCCGAAGGTTCTGTTCAACCAGGTCAGCTTCCCCATCCAGGCCGGCCATCCCTGCATCGGCTGCTCCGAGCCTGATTTCTGGGATGAGATGAGCCCGTTCTACGACGTGTACTAGCGTGGAATTGTAGAACACACTGGTTAACAGAAGACGCTTGAACTACCATTTAGGAGGAAGTTATGGCTGGTTGTAAGTCCAAAGCGGCCCCGGTAACTCCTGTCGGGGATTACACCGGTAAAGTCGTTATCGATCCCATTAACAGAATCGAGGGCCACCTCCGCATCGAAGTGGAAGTGGAAAACGGTCGCGTCAAGAACGCGTGGTCCAGCTCGCAGCTGTTCCGTGGTCTGGAGCTGATCCTCCAGGGCCGTGACCCCCGCGACGCCAAGCACTTCACTCAGCGCGCCTGTGGCGTGTGCACCCACGTGCATGCCTTGGCGTCCACCCGTTGCGTGGACAACGCCATCGGCGTTGACAAGCGCATCCCCGAGTCTGGCCGTATCCTGCGCAACATGCTTCTTGGTGCGCAGTTTATGCATGACCACATTGTCCACTTCTATCACCTCCATGCACTCGACTGGGTCGACGTTGTCAGCGCGCTGTCCGCCAGCCCCAAGGGCGCGGCAGACCTCGCCAACGGCGCAGGCCTTGGCCACCGCAAGCACACCGTGAAGGAACTGGAAGAGACGCAGGCACGCTTGAAGAAGTTCGTTGGCTCCGGCCAGCTGGGCATCTTCTCCAATGCGTACTTCCTGGAGCCTCACGCCGCGTACAAGCTGCCGCCGGAACTCAACCTGCTGGCAACCCATCACTACCTGCAGGCCCTGAAGCTTCAGATTCTGCCCGCACGTATGATGGCCATCATCGGCGGCAAGAACCCGCACACCCAGAGCCTCTACGAGGGCGGCATCACCTGCTACGACGCTCTGAAGAAGGAAAATCTGGCGCAGTTCAAGGCGCTGTATCAGGAAACCATCGAGTTCGTGAACAACACCTACCTGCCGGACATTCTGGCCGTTGCTCCGTACTACCTCGATTGGGGCGGCATCGGCGGAACCACGCACTTCCAGAGCTGTGGCGAGTTCCCCACCGACGAAGCCGACATGTACAGCCGCTTCATGCCCTCCGGCGTGATCTACAACCGCGACATCGCCAACATCCACGACTTCGACCTCAAGAAGATCGAGGAAAGCGTGAAGTACAGCTGGTACAAGGACGGCGATCCCAAGCATCCGTGGCACGGCGTCACGGAGCCGGAATACACCGGCATGGACCGCATGACCTCCGAAGACACCGGCAAGTACAGCTGGATGAAGGCTCCCCGCTACAACGACAAGGCCACCGAAGTTGGCCCGCTGGCGCAGGTGCTGGTTGCCTACGGCCGCGGCCATAAGCCCACTGTGGAAGTGGTCAACAAGGTGCTCAGCACCCTCGGCGTTGGCCCCGAAGCTCTGTTCTCCACCCTCGGCCGTACCGCCGCCCGTTGCATCGAGACCAAGGTCATCGGCGACGAGATGGTCAACTGGATCGAGCAGCTTGAGAAGAACATCTCCATGGGCAAGACCGACATCGTGGCGCCCTTCGAGATGCCCGACAAGGCCTTCGGCGTTGGCCTCGTCAACGCACCCCGCGGCACCCTGTCGCACTGGGTCGAAATTGAAGGCGGCAAGATCAAGAACTTCCAGCTGGTCGTTCCGTCCACTTGGAACCTTGGCCCGCGCAGCGACGACGGCACCCTCAGCCCGGTTGAGGAAGCGCTCATCGGCACTCCGGTGTTCGATCCCAAGCGTCCTGTCGAAATCCTGCGTACCGTCCACTCCTACGACCCCTGCATCGCCTGTGGCGTGCATGTGATCGATCCCGAAAGCAACGAGACCTACAAGTTCAAGGTCTGCTAAAGAGGGTAGACATCACGTTTGAATCGTTTAACAATGGACCCGGCCCGAAATCACGGGCCGGGTCTCTGTTATTCCATGATCTTCAGGAGTTCGAGTGACTGATACGACAAAGATTCTTGTGCTGGGTTGCGGCAACATCCTGCTGCGCGACGAAGGAATAGGCGTACGGGTGGTAGAGCGCCTCCAAGAAGAGTACGAGTTCTCGGACAACGTCCAGCTGGTGGACGGGGGAGTGCGTGGTCTTATCCTGACGGACCTTATTTCGCAGGCGGACCATGTCATCATCCTTGATGCCGTGATCAACGGCCACGAGCCGGGTACGCTGTACCGGCTGGATGGCGAGGATTTGCGGCTGTCGCTGGCCTTTAAGAACTCCGTGCACGACATGGACCTGCTGGAGACCTTGTGCTGTTGTGAGCTGATCACCGGCCACAAGCCCTCCGCGATTATCGTCGGCATTGAACCGAAGGACTACCAGTCCGAGCCGTCCCTCGAAATCAGCGAGGAGCTGACGTCGCGCATCCCTGAAATGATGGCGATGGCGGTGAAGGAAGTGGAGGCCGCCGGTGGACGGTGTGCCGTGAAGAATCCCGCATAACGAGTGGACGAGGTGCGAATATGTGCTTGGCAACGCCCTGCAAGGTGACGGAACTCCTTGAAGAAGAACTGGCCATGGTTCAGGTTGGCGACAGCCAGACCTTTGTGAAGTGTTCGCTTATGCTGATGCAGGACAAGCCCGCCATTGGCGAGTACGTGCTGGTGCACGCCGGTTTTGCCATCAGCAAGGTAGAAGAGGAGGAAGCGCGTAAAACCATCGACCTCATCAACGAGATGAGCGAACTGGCTGGCGACCGCCCCCTTGGAAATACCGCCTTCGACCTGTAGCGCGGCTGCGCCCCAGCGCGCCGCTCCATGAAAATTCCAGAAAAAAGCCCCCGCGCCATTCCAACGCGGGGGTTTTCTTGTGTGAGTGGGGTGGGGCGGTTGCGCGTGACGAGGCCATATGGACCCCGGTGCATGCGGGGACGGGTGGTACAAGGCGTCCCAACGCGGGCTTCTGCTTGCGCTACGCCGTTGCGCATGGGCGCGCTTTTGTATTCCCGCAACCGCGTCAGCCAGCGGTGCTGGAAGCACATGGCAACGCGCCGTGGTTTGCCGTGGGCGCTAATCCTCGGCTTCGAGGTCCAGCGCCTCCATGAGGCGGATGGTCATCTGCAGGAAGTCCGCTTCCGTGATGATGCCCACGAGTTTATCCTCGTCCACCACGGGCAGGCAGCCGTATTTGTGGTGGAGGAGGACCTCCGCGGCGTCCTGCAGGGGCGTTTCCGGGATGACGGCGGTGACGTCGGTCCGCATGATTTCCCGGATGGGAATGCCCGCGTCGATTTCGTCTTGCGTTTTCCTGTCCACCTCCGCAAACTGCGATAAGGTGGCGGAGAGTATGTCCCTGTGTGTGAGCAGACCCTTGAATTCCATATCGTCCGAGACGATGGGGATGTGCCGGATGCGGGCGAGGGACATCATGGAACGGGCCGTCTTGATGGTGTCCATCTCGCGTAGGGTAAAGACGTCCTGTGTCATCAGGTCCTTGACTTTCAGCATGGGGACTCCTTTTTTTACATGAATCATAGTCCCCCTGCGCCCTTGTTCCTGTCAAGTGCTTTGCGCCGTGCGCGGCAGAGTATATTGACTTGATTGAAGAAATCTGGTCAGCATGGCACGCGCCGAAGTCGCCCTGCTTCAGGATGGTCTGAACGGGCGCCTTGGCAGCACTCTTTGAGGATACAACTGCATGGTTCAAATTGATTTACGACGGAATAGGGAACGCATGGTGCGTGAGCAGATCGAAGGGCGGGGCATTACCGACCCGGCGGTGCTGGACGCCATGCGCACGGTGAAGCGTCACCTCTTTGTGGATGAGGCTCTGCAGGCGCAGGCCTATGAGGATCATCCCATACCCATAGGGTTCAAGCAGACCATCTCGCAGCCGTATATGGTGGCGCTGATGAGCCAACTGCTGGACGTGAAGCCCGGCATGCGCGTGCTGGAAATTGGCACGGGGTCTGGCTATCAGGCCGCTGTGCTGGCGCATATGGGGGCGGAGGTCTTCACCGTGGAGCGCATCCGTGAGTTGCACGTCTCCGCGCGCAGCAAGATGACGCGCCTTCGGTATTTCGGCGTCTCTCTCAAGCTGGACGACGGCACCCTTGGTTGGGCCGAGGAAGCCCCGTTCGACCGCATCATCGTGACGGCTGGCGGGCCGGAGTTGCCCCAGCCGCTTTTGGACCAGTTGTCCGACCCCGGAAAGCTCATCATCCCGGTTGGCGCATCGCGCCGCCAGCAGAGCCTTATCGTGGCCCGAAAGGAAAACGGCGAGGTGACGCAGGAGAATATGGGCAACGTGGTCTTTGTCGATCTTATTGGCTCGCACGGCTGGTAGCGCGCCATGCCTCTTCCTCGTGAACCTGAATCCAACGGACAGAACATGACATTTCTTCAGGCCTTGCTTTCCGGTCCGGGGCCGGACTCTCCCCGTCGCGCCTTTGCGCTGGCCTGCAAGGGCTTTTGCATGGGGGCCGCGGATATTGTCCCCGGCGTGTCCGGCGGGACGGTGGCCTTTATCACCGGCATCTACGAGGACCTCATCGCGGCCATCCGCTCGGTGAACCTTCGCGCCATCAGCGCCGCGCTGCGCCTGAACTTTACGGGCGCGGCCAAAGAGATGCACCTGCGCTTTTTGCTGCCTTTGCTCTTTGGGCTGGGTGCGGCGCTGGTGTCCATGGCGGGGCTGATGAATACACTGCTCAAGCAGCACCCGGTGGAGATTTGGTCCCTGTTCCTCGGGCTGATTGCCGCATCCATCATCGTGGTGAGCCGCCGGGTGGAGGAGTGGAACGCCGGGACCGTGGCTTCGCTGGCTTTTGGCGCGGTGGGCAGTTGGTTCATTGTGGGGATGATACCCGTCACCACGCCGGAATCGTGGTGGTTTGTCATGCTGTGCGGCATGATTGCCATCTGCGCGATGATTCTGCCGGGCATCAGCGGCGCCTTTCTGCTTTTGATCCTTGGAAAATACGAGTATATAACAGGGGCGCTCCGCAATCCGTTCGTCCTTGATAATCTGCTGACACTCGGCGTATTTGCCTGTGGTTGTGCTCTTGGCATCGCAGCTTTCTCGCGCCTTTTGCATGTGTTCCTGCATCGCTGGCACGCCCAGACCATCGCGTGTTTGACCGGCGTTATGCTTGGTGCGGCGCGCAAGGTGTGGCCGTGGAAAGAGGTGCTGGAGACGCAGGTCATCCGTGGCAAAGTTCACGTTCTGCGTGATGCCAACGTGCTTCCGGCATTTGACGGGGATTTCCTCTTTGCCGTATTCCTGATGGCCGTCGGCTTTGCCATGGTGATGCTGCTGGACCGCGTTTCGCGCGTTCGCGCGCACGTGTAGTAGGCGAGAGGCCCCGCAGCGCATCACTTTTCGGGTGATACAGTGTGCCCAAACCCGCAGGCCGGGCCGTACCACAGTGTGGCGACGCGCCGCGTTGGACGGGCAGGGCACCCCTGCGGGAGTGCAGGGAAAAAACATATTTCTGTCGGTTCAGTGAAAAGATTCTGCGCCCCACTGGTCAACGGCCATGGAGGCATTATCCTTGAGGACTGACCGCCGCCCGAATGTCGGACGGCACACGTACTGGTACCGTTACGGTGTGAACGTCAAAGCGTAACTACGAAGAGGCGAGAGACAATGACCCAATCCGGATGCAGCTCCTGTTCGTCTGGTGGCGGCGGCGAAAATAAGCCGAACGCCAAGCAGATGATTCAGGACCAGATGATCTCCAGCACGCTGGAGAAGATCAAGTACAAGCTGTTCATCATGAGCGGCAAGGGCGGCGTGGGCAAGAGCTCCGTCACTGTGAACGTTGCGGCCGCGCTGGCCAAGCTGGGCTACAAGGTTGGCATCATGGACGTGGACATCCACGGTCCCAGTGTGCCGCGTCTGCTCGGCCTGTCCGGCCAGCTGGACGGCGACGAGCGTGGCGGCCTCATCAAGCCCAAGGAATACAACGAGAATCTTTCCGCTGTTTCCATGGACAGCCTGCTTAAGGATACGGACCAGGCCGTGCTGTGGCGCGGTCCTATGAAAACGTCCGCCATCCGCCAGTTCATCTCCGACGTCACGTGGGGCGAGCTGGACTTTTTGGTTATCGACTCTCCGCCCGGAACCGGCGACGAGCACATGACCGTGCTCAAGACCATCCCGGACGCCCTGTGTGTGGTGGTGACCACCCCGCAGGAGCTGTCCCTCGCCGACGTGCGCAAGGCCTGCAACTTCCTGCAGTATGCCCATGCCAGCGTCCTTGGCGTGGTGGAGAACATGAGTGGGCTGGTCTGTCCGCACTGCCATGAGGAGATTTCCCTCTTCAAGAAGGGCGGCGGCGAAAAGCTGGCCGAGAAGTACGGCATTCCGTTCCTCGGCGCCATTCCGCTGGACCCGGCCACCGTCGTCGCCAGCGACATTGGCAAGCCCGTGGTGTACCTTGACGAGGAGTCCCCCGCCAAGGACGCCCTGCTGAAAATCGCCAAGAAGATTAGCGAAGCCGCCGAGAACAGCCTCGAAGCGGTGTCCACCATTCACGTGTAGTCCGCCTGCGCCGTAGGGCGCGGCCCGGACCTCTAGCCTGCGGGAGCCGTATGCGCCGACCCCTGGCCATAGCGACAGCCGGTGTCATGCTGGCGGCATCACTTGCGATGTCCGCCACGGATGCTCGCGCGGGCAAGCTGTATTATTACGTTGACGAGGAGGGCGGGTTCCACTTTACGAACCGGCCCTCCTCGACCGCGTACAGCGTGTTTGCGGTGTTCCGCAATTTTCCGGATAAGAGCCGTGACGAGATTATGCGCGTGGTGAAGCGCATGTCCCGCCGTCACGGGGTGGATTCCAACCTCGTCGCCGCAGTCATCGAGGTGGAGTCGAATTTTGAACCAGACGCCGTGTCGCACAAGGGCGCTCAGGGGCTTATGCAAATCATGCCCGCGACAGGCAAGGACCTTGGCCTCAAAAAGCCTTTCGATATGGAAGACAACATTGAGGCCGGGGTGAAGTACCTTAAAGAGCAGCTGAGCCGCTTTGGCGACAACGCGCTTGCTCTTGCCGCGTACAACGCCGGTCCCAAGCAGGTCGAGCGATACGACGGCGTCCCCCCTTTCCCCGAAACCCGGCAATACGTCCAAAAAGTACTTTCCATCTATAAACGACTCAAAGGCGGCAAACCCTAATGATCGAGCTCAACCTGGCGAACAAGCTCACCCTTGCGCGCATTCTTGGTGTACCCGTAATCGTTCTGTTGTTGTATTTTCCCACCAAGATGACCTGTCTGTTGGCCATGCTGGTCTTCATCATCGCATCCCTGACGGACCTGTTCGACGGCCTTGTGGCGCGCCGTTTGGGCATGGTGACCAATTTCGGCAAATTCCTCGATCCGCTTGCGGACAAGATTCTGGTTGGCTCCGTGCTGATTATGCTGGTGGAGCTGGGCTGGGTGCCTGCGTGGGTGGTTATCATCATCGTTGCCCGCGAAACGACGGTGACGGGCCTTCGCGCCGTGGCGTCGGACATGGGTATGGTCCTTGCGGCGGACAAGTACGGTAAGCTGAAAACCGTTATTCAGATTCTGGCACTGTGTCCTTTGCTGTTGCATTTTGAATGGTTTGGATTTGATCCGGTCGGCATCGGTACCTTCTTCCTCTACATCGCGCTTGTGCTTACAGTGTTCTCCGGCGGGAATTACCTGTACAAATTCTATAAGAACTGGTTAGATGAAGAACGTGAGGCCTAGTGCCATGGGGTTATGGCACAACATTGTGTTGTGCCATAAGTGCAGTGCGTTAACTGCGGGGGTGCCGTATGGCTCAGATTGATGCGTTCTTTAAGATGATGCATGAGATGGGGGCGTCGGACCTCCATCTCTCCAGTGGCAGCCAGCCCATCATTCGGCTGCATGGTGAGCTGGAACGGGTGAAATACAAGGTGCTTGAGCATGATGAACTCAAAAAGCTCCTGTTCGAAATCACCCCGGAAGCCAAGGTGAAGGAATTTGAGGAAACAGGCGATATCGACTTCGCCTACGAGGTCCCGAACCTCGCCCGCTACAGGGTGAACTTCTTCAACCAATCCCGAGGCATCGCAGGCGTCTTCCGCGAAATTCCGCAGAAGATTCTGACCATCGAAGACCTTGCCCTGCCGGAGGTGCTCCGCAGCCTCTGCTTGCTCCCCAAGGGGCTTGTCCTTGTAACCGGCCCGACCGGCAGTGGTAAGTCCACCACCCTCGCCGCGATGGTGGACTACTGCAACAGGATGCGCCGCCAGCACATCCTGACCATCGAAGACCCTATCGAGTTTGTCCACACTCCCAACCAGAGCCTTATCAACCAGCGTGAACTCGGGCGTGACACCAAGAGCTTCTCCGCCGCCCTGCGCGGCGCGCTCCGTGAGGACCCGGACGTCATCCTCGTTGGCGAAATGCGCGACCTGGAGACCATCCAGCTAGCCCTTGAGGCGGCCGAGACCGGCCACTTGGTGTTTTCCACCTTGCACACCATCTCGGCGGCAAAGACCGTGGACCGTATTATCGAGGTGTTCCCCGGCGACCTGCAGGCGCAAATTCGCGCCGGGCTGTCCGAGGCACTGCGCGCCGTGGTGGCGCAGAACCTGTTCAAGCGCGTGGATACCAAGGGCCGCGTGGCCGCGTTGGAAATCCTCATCGGCATTCCGTCCGTGCGCAACCTCATCCGCGAGAACAAGACCTTCCAGCTCAACTCCGTCATCGAGACCGGCAAACGCTACGGCATGCAGACGCTTGACGACGAAATCCTGCGTCTGCTCCAGAAGGGCATGATCGACCCCAACGATGCCTACGAAAAGGCGGTGGAGAAGAGCAAGTTCAAGCAGTACCTGACAAAGGACCCGAACGACTTCACCGAAGGCTGACGGAGGGGCTGTCATGCTGCGTTCGCAATTGGATCATGTCATCGGGCAGGTGCTGGACGCCAATCCCGATACCTCGGACATCTTTTTCGTGGCGGGCAAGCCGCTGCAGGCCGAGGTGCACGGCAAGTTGACCGATGTGGAACTGGACCCCGGCCTTGGGGCGCTGTCGCCAAACCAGACCGAATCCTGCGCCTTTTGCATGATGGGGCGCAACCAGCGCGTCTATGACGACCTTGTCCAGCACGGCTCGTGCGATTTGTCCTATGAACTTTTGGGCCGCGCGCGGTTTAGGGTGAATATTTTCAGCCAGCGCGGTTCGCTGTCCATTGTGATGCGCCAGCTTTCCACGGACGTGCCGACGTTTGAAAAGCTGGGGCTGCCGGGCATCTTTGAGGAGATGGCGCTGGAGAAATTTGGCCTTATCCTCGTCACCGGCTCCACGGGCAGCGGTAAGTCCACCACGCTTGCCGCGCTTATCGACTCCATCAACGCCCAATTCCCCGTCCATATCCTCACCCTTGAAGACCCTGTTGAATTCGTCCACCCGCACAAGATGGGTACCGTGAACCAGCGCGAAATGGGGCAGGACTTCGATAGTTTCGCCTCGGGCCTTCGCGCCGCGCTGCGCCAAGCGCCCAAGGTTATCCTTGTCGGCGAAATCCGCGATAACGAAACCATCGAAATCGCCATGCAGGCCGCCGAAACGGGGCATCTTGTCCTTGGCACCCTGCATACGTCCGACACGGGGCAGACCATCAACCGCATCATCGGCATGTTTGAGCCGTCCGAAGAACACCTTGTGCGCCAGCGCCTTGGTGAAAGCGTGAAGTTCGTCGTCTCCCAGCGCCTGTGCCCCAAGGAGGGTGGCGGGCGCGTGGCGGCTTTTGAAATCCTGCGCAACAACCTGCGCATCAAGGACATCATCGTCAACGGCGAAACGCCGGAGAAGACGTTCTACAACGTGCTGGAAACCTCCGAGACCTTCGGCATGATGACATTTGACCAATGTCTGGCCCGGCTGTTTGAGGAGGGGAAAATCAGCGAGGATACGGCGACTGTCTACGCATCCGACAAGTCCGCGTTGATGCAGCGACTTGATAGGATTAAGACCTTGCGCGGTGATCAGGTGACGGATATCTCCGGCTTGGAGATTGACAACGATTACGGCAAGGAGTAGCCCGCCGCTTTTGCGGCGCTTCAGGGAGGCGGCTATGCAGGTGACCTGCTCGTCATGCCAGAATGTGCTGAATATTCCGGATGAGAAGATTCCGGCCAGTGGCCGGTTTAACGTCAAGTGCCCCCACTGCGCGAACAAGATTCTCGTGGAAGGGGCGCCCGCTACGCAGCGGCGTGAGGCCCCGGCCAAAAAGGTTTCGGCCCCGCCAAAGCCGGAGCTGAACCTGCCCGCTGTGGAGCCGGACATTATTCCGCCCGGTACCGAAGCGGCGTTTGTTTTTGTGCAGGACGGCGACTGGAAGAGCGCGGCCAAAGCGTGGCTGGAGCAAAAAGGCTACTTTGTCGGGGGCGCGGATGACGAGCTGGAGGCCATAGCCAAATTGCGCCTGAACAGTTACGCTGTCCTTATCCTTGAGGATTTTGACGGCTCGCGCCGCTTGCGGGACGAGGTTGCCATGTGGCCGGGCCACAAACGCCGCGAAACGAACCTTATCCTCCTTGGCACCGAGGCCAAAAGCCTTGATCAGAATTTGGCCTTTCGCAATGGGGCGAATTTCTATATGAACACCAGCGACGGAGAGAACGCTCCGGAGTTGCTAGAAAGTGCCATTCAGGGTTATGAGCTGTATTACGAATTGTTCAACAAAGCGACGCAAGGCGTCGGGAGCTGACCTCAACCTGACGGAAAACCATGGATTCCAAGACTTCCATTTTGCAAACACGGCTGATGAACTGCCTGGAAACCATCATCGAGCTGGAACAGGACCTCGAGCGCCTGGAGCTTGGTCATGTGCTGCTGGATGAGTTCAGTCAGCTCAAGGCCTTTATGAAACGCATCGATCAGGTGGACGTTGAGGAAGAGGACGTGCGTCGCATAGAGCGGGCTACTGCCAACTTCCTCGAAGAACTGAGAGGGCCGCTCGGGCTGGCTTCCCACGAGGAAGAGCGTCCGAAGCTGGTGCAATGATCCCGGCGCAGTGAGACGAATTTTTCTTGTCATACTCATCCTGCTCAATTTAACCCTTGGATACCGCCTGCTTGTGGGCGACCAAGGGCTTATAGCCTATCGTGAACTGCGTGAAGACCACGAGCAGATGACCCGGCGACTTGCCGAGGCCGAGCAGCGCGCCCGCGACCTGTCGCGGGAAATCCGCCTGCTCAAGTCTGACCGCGACTACCTGAAGGATACACTTCGCAAGAGAATGAACTATCTGGAAAGAGACGAAATCGTCTACGTCTTCCCGGATTCGCAATCCGATACGCCTGACACGCACCCAGGAGCCGCCATCGATGCAGACCAAGATTAAATGGTTCAAGGAAGTGCTGGAACTGGAACCAGCGTCCAAGGTCTTCTTCCCTCTCGCCCGTCTGTACTTTGAGGATGGACAGCTTGAGGAGGCGGCCGCCACCCTGAAGGGCGGTTTGGAGCGCAATCCCGAACACCTTGAAGCCCGATTCCTGCTGGTGGAAGTGCTGAGCGCCCTTGGCCGTAGCAATGAAACCACCGGCGAGGTAGAGACCCTGACGTCCGTTCTGTCCGCGTATCCCGCGTTCTGGAAGGCATGGGCCGAAAGCGGCGCATCGCGCACCAAGGACTCCGCGCTGGCGCTGTCCTTTCTCGCTGCGGATTTTCAGGGCAACAGCATTTCCTGGTCGCAGGTCATTGAGCGCGGTCTGGATTCCCTGTACGCCCAGCCCGGCGCATCCGCCCCGCGCGAAGAAGCGCAGAGCGCTGACGGCGAGGACTTTGACGACGACGTTGATGTCGTTGCCGAGGCCGAAGCCGCAGGTCTGCCCGAAGCCACGATAGTGGCCGAGACGCTTGCCGCCGCTGCGGATACCGAGGGCAGTGTGGCGCCGCCACAGGTCAGCCCCCGCCCGTCCGTGGTGGAACCGCGCGAGGATGAAACGCAGGAGGAAGCCACCCTGCGGACCCGCACCATGGCAAATCTGCTGGCGGAGCAGGGCGACTACCGCGGCGCGGTGGAAATCTATCAGGAACTGCTCACCGTCTGCGACGACGAGACGGACCGGGCGGAGATTGAGGACACCATCGCCGGGCTGAAGAAGCGCATCCGCAAGGGCCCGTCCAAGGGCGCATCCGCCGAGGAGCAGATGCCGCCCGCGGAACTCCCCGGCAAGGAGAAGCTGCTTGGCACGCTGGAAGCGCTGGCCGAGCGGCTTGAAGCCCGGGCGACCCATTAAAATGTTCTAAAAAGGCTTGCGCCGCCGTCTCCGAAAGGGGCGGCGGCTCATTGCCGCTTGACCTTTATGGAGAGATAGCGCTTGCCCAAAGGCGCATCTTCTGTCACACCACCCAAAGGCAACATGTGGGCAGTCTGCCCGCATGCATTGACGACGATTACAAGGGGTTGGATTTTGAAACGCAAGCTCGCGCTGACATGCGCGGTTCTGGCCGCGACCTTTATGCTGCAGGGGTGTGAAACGCTCCAAGGCACATGGAAATCGACCAAGGAATACTACAAGGAATATATTGACGTTGACCCGCAGGTGGACCTTGAGCAGAGAGACTACGACTCCCGCGAGGAGCGTATGGCCGCGCTGTTCTCCCCTGTGGACACGCATTTGGAGTCGCTGTCCATCTACGTGAACCGGCAGGACCGTCTGCCCGGTGAAAAGTGGATTGACGGCCTGTTCTCCGAGTATTCCTGGGTGAACGGTGTTGCCGCGAGCATGCTCGACGGTGATGTTATCCTCCGCCGCCCCGACGCCGCGATGAAGCCGCTGAACATTGCCCCTCTGCTTGAGGACGGCGACGCCCTGCGCGACCGTGAGTTGCGGGTCTTTATTGACAAGACCCCCCTTGGTCCCGAGATGTACATGGGCACCGCCCTGTTCAAGGGCAACGACCTTGCCGGTATTGTCGCCGTGCATTTTGACATGCGCAGCGTCATCAATTTTTGTCCGCAGCCCGGTGAGCTGGTGGTCTTCACGCCCGAGCAGATGCTCTGGGAGGGTGAGGACAAGGCCGCAGCCGAGGCGCTGTTCGACAGGCCTTGGGACGAGATGCTCGCCCAGCAGAGTGCGGGCACCATTACCATTGACAGCCGCGAGTACGATTGGATGAGCCGCTACATCGGCAACAAGCAAATCGTGTACGCTGTGCGCGCCCCCGAGGGCTCCGTCAGCGATTCCGGCAGTTTCTGGAACGTGTTGTAGTTTTCTGCGGCAAGGCAGTGCGGCGGAATATATTCTGCTGTAGGGCCGAGCGCTGTTTGGGCGTTCGGCCTTCGCTTTTTCGGGCCATGTAGGCCGGAAAAAAGCATGTAAGACTTTGCCATGAATGTGATTTTAATGCTATTTATGATCTGTGAGCCGCTCTTTCTCGACCGACTCCTGTAGGAGGACTTGCGATGAGTCAGGTAACGGTTACCGAACATCTGCTTTTGCATCAGAAAAAGACGCCGATGGCGACAGGGCGCTTTACCAGTCTGATTAACGAACTCATTCTGTCGGCCAAGATCATCTCCCGAGAAGTCACCAAGGCAGGACTTGTGGATGTCCTCGGCTTTACGGGCGATACCAACGTGCAGGGCGAAAAGGTCCGCAAGTTGGACGAATTCGCCAACAATGTGCTCATCCACCGCATGCGCCGCTCCGGCGTGCTGTGCGCCATGGCATCCGAGGAAAACGGCGATCTTATCCACATCTCTGGAGATCTGCCGCGCGGTGACTATATTTTGATCTTTGATCCGCTGGACGGCTCATCGAACATTGACGTCAACGTTTCCATCGGCACCATCTTCTCCATCTACCGCCGCCCGCTGAAGAAAACCGGCGACAAGCCCTCCATGCAGGAGGTGCTCCAGTCTTGCGATAAGCAAATCTGTTCCGGCTACTTCATCTACGGCTCGTCCACCATGATGGTGTACACCACGGGAGAAGGCGTGCACGGCTTTACGCTGGACCCCAGCGTCGGCGAATTCCTGCTCTCGCACGAGGATATGAAGATTCCCGATCAGGGCAAGATTTACTCCGTGAACGAGGCCTACTGGAACTCGTGGGACCCGGCCACCAAGGAAGTGCTCGCCCATTTCAAGAGCACCACCAATAACCTTGGCCAGCCGTATTCCTCGCGCTACATCGGCTCCCTTGTGGCCGACTTCCATAGGAACCTGCTGTACGGCGGCATCTTTATGTATCCCGCCCGCACCCTTGACGATGGCAGCAAGGGCGGCAAGCTGCGCCTGTTGTGCGAAGCCGCGCCCATGGCCTTCCTTGTGGAGCAGGCCGGTGGTTTGGCGACCGACGGCACCCAGCGCATTCTTGATTACAAGCCCACGGAACTCCACCAGCGTGTGCCGCTGTTCATCGGCTCCCGCAACGACGTGGAGAAGGTGGCGGAAATCTACACCAAGCATCAGGAGCAGAAGTGAGTCTGACGCTTGGCATTGAGACATCATGTGATGAGACGGCCATGGCACTTGTTGCCGATGGCCGTCTTGTTGCTGAGCGCATTGCCACCCAGATTGACGCGCATGCGCTCTTTGGCGGAGTGGTGCCGGAGCTGGCCTCGCGCGAGCATTTGCGTGTGCTGGCCCCGCTGCTGGATGATTTGCTTGCTGCGGCCGGAGTCGGGCTGGAGGACATCGACAACATCGCCGTTGCGCGTGGGCCGGGACTGCTTGGCAGTTTGCTGGTCGGCCTGTCCTTTGCCAAAGGGCTGGCCCTTGCCACGGGCGCGCGCCTTGTGGGGGTGAACCACCTGTGGGCGCACCTGACGGCTCCCGCTCTTGAGATGGACATCTCGTACCCCGCGCTGGGCCTGCTTGTGTCCGGCGGGCATACGCAGACCTATCTCATCCGCTCCCCCCTCGACTTTGAGGTGCAGGGCCGCACCCTTGACGACGCCGCGGGCGAGGCCTTTGACAAGGCCGCCAAGACCTTCAATTTTCCCTACCCGGGCGGCAAGTTTATCGACGTCATCGGCCAGCGCGCCACGCCGGACAAGTCCATGTTCCCGCGCCCCTACGTCAATAACGACAATCTCGACTTCAGCTTCAGCGGCGTAAAGACCGCTGTGGTCAACTATGTGGCCGCGCATCCGCATTTGCGCCTGCCGCATATGCCCGAAGCGGGGCAGGACGTGGAAGATCTGCTGGCCAAGGCCGGCGTGCTGGACGAATTCGCCGAGGTGTGCGCCTCCTTCAACTGGTGCATTGCCGATGCCCTGCGCATTAAGGTGGACCGCGCGCTTACTGCTGTGAAGGAGCAGGGCGTCACAAGCCTTGTGGTGGCGGGCGGCGTGGCGGCCAACAGTGTTATCCGCCGCGTTATGACAGAACTTGCCGAAAGCCATGGCCTGACCTGCGTTTTACCTCCCCTGCGGCTGTGCACCGACAACGGCGCAATGATTGCGCTTGCGGGCGAGAAGGTGGCACAGGCAGGGTGGAAGCATGATCTTGACCTTGAGGCCATCCCCCGTGGCCGGGCGATTCCTTGGGATTATCAGCGGATAGTTGAAGAGGTCTGACCGCTATGGTAGGTTGCGATGTCTTGACAGGCTCCACCCGTGAACTTACTGTCAAAGACTGCATCGCTCCGCTATCCGGTGTGCTGTCGTGGGAAAGCCATAAAGGCTATGGGCCGCATGACCGAGGAGCAGGGTGGAACACAATCAATGCCACCACCTTGAAAAGAAAAGGAGTACGATATGGCTTCGCAAGTGACTGACGGCAATTTTGAATCTGAAGTGTTGAAGAACGACGTGCCCGTTCTGGTCGATTTCTGGGCTCCCTGGTGCGGTCCTTGTCGAGCCATGGGTCCTGTGGTGGACGAACTGGCCGAAGAGTACGCCGGCAAGATCAAAGTCGTGAAGATGAACGTCGACGAGAACTCCGGTACGCCCAGCAAGTACGGCATCCGCGCCATCCCCACGCTTATCCTGTTCAAGGGCGGCGAAGTGGTGGAGCAGGTGACCGGCGCTGTCTCCAAGAGCAGCATCAAGGAAATGATCAGCTCCAAGATTTAGTGGCTTTTTTAAAAAAGCCTGTGTCAACAAAGGGTGGATTGGCGGTGCGCCGTCCGCCCTTTTTTCCTATGGGGATGCGCCGGGGCTTGACCGCGTGCAGTAAGCTCCTGTAGGTACCGTGACTGGATGTGCAAGGCTCTTGCCGCGCGCACCGTCATCCAAGTACTGCCCGGCCTACGCCGTGGCGTGAGATCACCGAGAATCCGGAAACAGGACACATGAAGAAAGTATTTCGCCTCTTTGCGGCTATTTCCATGGCCGTTGTCATTACGGGCTGTGGCTATATCGACTCCTATTTCATTGAGCCGCCGGAAGACACGGCGCAGGAGCTGTACGAGGCAGGCCGCGACGCCATGCATACCAAGGAATATGCTGACGCCGCAGGCTACTTTAGCAAGCTGCGCGACAGGTACCCCTTCAGCCCCTATACGCCGTCTGCCGAGCTGGCCCTTGGTGACGCCTACTACATGGACGAGCAGTACGAGGCCGCTGCAGACGCCTATATCGAATTCGAGGCGCTGCACCCCCGCCACGAGGAGATTCCCTACGTGCTCTTCCAGATTGGCAAGAGCCGGTATAACCAGTTCTCCTCCATTGATAAGCCGCTGGAGCATGTCTCTCAGGCCATCGAGTACTTTGAGCGCGTGCGCGAAAGCTACCCGGATACCAAGTACGCCAAGGAAGCCACGGCGTACATCAAAGGCTGCCGCCAGTACATGGCCGACCATGAAATTTACGTCGCCGACTTCTACTGGCGCACGGAGCGCTACCGCGCCGCGTGGCAGCGCTATGAATCCATCGTGAAGAATTTCCCCGACCTGCCTAAGGTTGTTGACTACGCCGCCGAGCGTTCCAAGCTCGCGTACCTCCGCTTCCAAAAGGATACGTCCGAGGAAGTGCGGGAAGAAGCGCAGGGCAGTTGGAAGAAATGGTTTAAATGGTTGTAGAATAAAGCGGCCCCTCGCAGGGCCGTTTTTCTTTTTGAGGCCCGGACGGACGCCGATGCGTCGGCCGGGCCTTTTTCTTAGGAGACAAGCATGACCGATGTGCAGATGGTTCCGGACTGGTTGGAAGAGCGCCGCGTGGACGACGCCAATTTTGCAAGCGCCTACGACGGACAGGGCGGCGAGCGCCGGGCGTGGATGAAAAAACTCATCGCCCAGCAGTACGCCATGGATGCGCCTAGCGCCCAGACGCGCGCCACGTCGCGCGCGGCGTGGCGCAGCGGCTTCACCAGCGTGAAGGGAACCTGCGCCCTTGATTTTGCCGTGGTGGTCCTTGGCGCGGACGTGCAGTCCGGGCCGCAGGCTGTGGCGGCGGCGCTTCCGGCTGTGGTGTCCGGCGCGCGGACCGTTTTGGCACTGCGCCTTGGCGAAGGCGGCGCTGATGCGGACGCTGTGCTGGCGGGCATGGAACTGTGCGGCATGGAGAATGTTTTTGTCGTGAGCGTGGACGAGGCGTGTTGCGCCATTGCGCACTTGAACGCCGCCGGGCGCGGCGCTGTGATTGTCCTAGGCAACCGGGACGAACGCGCCGCCGTGTGCGGGGCGGCGCAGGGCGAGGCGCGCTGCGCGCAGGTGCTGACGCTGCCGCAGGCGACGCGCCTTGGCGTGTGGTACAGTGAGAACGCCGCCGAGTGGGACACCGAGACCATTCTCTGGGCGCATCCCGGCGCGCGGGTGGATGTCTGGAATGCCCCGCAGGCGCAGGCTGGCTGCGATGCCCGCACAGGCACGCGTGAGGAATTTGCGGCCGCCGGTTACGACGCTGTCTATGTGCCGGAGTCCCTTTTTGCGGACGTGGCAGAGCTTGCGGGGCGCGCCTTTGGCTCCGGACAGGAGGGGGTATGGTCGTGGCCCGGTGTGGCGTGCGATTTTTTCAGCGTTTCAGGCTTGGCATTGGGTGGTCTTTCCGCGTAAAACTTCCTTAGAACACAGTGGATTCTCAATCAGCCCCCGACTTGTACAGGAAAGGATCAATGGCAAAGAAAACCGCGATTCCCAAAGGGTATATCCAGTCTCTGCGCAACATCGGCATCATTGCCCACATTGACGCCGGAAAGACGACGCTGACCGAGCGCATCCTCTATTACAGCGGCAGGATACATCGCATGGGCGAGGTGCACGACGGCACCGCGACCATGGACTTCATGCCCGAGGAGCAGGAGCGCGGCATTACCATTGGCTCCGCCTGCACCACATGCAAGTGGGGCGACAAGACCATCAATGTTATCGACACCCCCGGCCACGTGGATTTTACCATTGAGGTGGAGCGCGCCCTGCGTGTGTTGGACGGTGCCGTCGGCGTCTTCTGCGCCGTCGGCGGTGTGGAGCCGCAGTCCGAGACAGTGTGGCGGCAGTCCGAGCGCTACAAGGTGCCCAAGCTCGCCTTCATCAACAAGATGGACCGCATCGGCGCGGATTTTGAGGCCGTACTCGATTCCATGCGCGACAAGCTCCGTGTGACGCCGCTCCCGCTCCAGATTCCCGTCGGCGCGGGGCAGGAATTTACAGGTGTGATCGACCTCATCGACATGAAGTATCTTGTCTTTGACGAGGCGACCCATGGCGGCTCCTTTGAGTCCTTTGACCTTACTGACGAGCAGCGCGAGCTGGCCTCCCCGTGGCGGGACAGGCTCTTTGATGCCGCGTCCGAGGTGAGCGATGAACTGATGGAGCTGTACCTTGGCGGCGAAGACGTCCCGCGCGGGATGGTCCTTGATGCCGTGCGGCAGTTGACGCTGGATTTGCAGGTGGTGCCCGTCTACACCGGCTCCGCCCTGCGGAATGTGGGGGTGCAGCCGCTTCTTGACGGTATCTGCGCCTTGCTCCCCAGCCCAGAGGACGTGGCGCGCCAGCAGGCCACCGATGCGCGTACCAGAAAACGCATCGACATTATGCCCTCCATCAAGGAACCGCTGGCGGCTTTGGCCTTCAAGGTCTCCCTTGAGACGGGACGCAAGCTGGTGCTCATGCGAATCTATTCCGGCGAGATTGAGGCCGGGCAGGTGGTCTACAACGCCACCCAGAAGAAGGAGGAGCGCGTGGCGCGCCTCTTTACCCTGCACGCGGGGCACAAGGAAAAGGTGGACCGCGCGGTGGCCGGTGAAATTGTTGCCGCCTCGGGCATGAAGTTCGCCCGCACGGGCGACACGCTGTGCATGCAGGATACGCCCGTCATCCTTGAGCATATCGAGGGCTATAAGCCTGTAATTTCCCTTGCGCTGGAGCCGCGCAACAGCGACGAGGCGGAGAAGCTGGACGAGGTGCTGGAGAAGCTCCTGCTGGAGGACCCCACCCTTGCCCTGGCCACTGACGAGGACACAGAGCAACGCGTGCTGTCCGGCATGGGCGAGCTGCACCTTGAGGTTGTGCTGGAGCGCGTGCGCCGCGAATTTCATGTGGAGCCGCGCGTGGGCAACCCGCAGGTGGTGTATCAGGAAACCGCGGGGCAGAAGGCGTCCGCAGAGGGCGTTTTCGACAGGGAACTCGGCGACGACACACACTATGGCTACGTCGCCCTGACCGTGGAGCCTCTTGGGCGCGGCGAAGGCCGCAGCGTGCGTTTTGGCTTTGGCACCGAGGAATGGCCCGACCAGTGGCTGGATTCTGTGGCCGAGGGCATCGAAGATAGCTTGCAAAGTGGGGTGCTGAGAGGGTATCCAGTTCAGGACGTCCGGGTGACAATCGATGAATTGCGCCGTGAGGAAGGCAAATCCAGCGCAGTTGGATATCACATGGCGGCCGTCTCGGCAGTTAAGGAAGCCTTGCGTGGCGCCAGCCCGCAGCTTCTTGAACCCATCATGCAGGTAGAGGTCAACGTTCCGGACGACTTCGTGGGCGATGTCATCGGCCTTCTTGGGACCAAGGGGGCAAAGATCGACAACATGTACGATATGAATGGACAAAAGATCGTCCAAGCCCTGACGCCTCTGCGGCAACTTTTTGGGTTTTCCACGCAACTTCGGTCAGTCACACAGGGGCGCGGGGGGCTGATGATGCAGTTCTCCCGGTTTGACGTTCTTGGGTGAGTGCAACTCCAGTTTCTGGATTTCTATCTGAAAACATATGCATACAGAGCTTGTTTCAAGGTGGGTCCGGCTGCGGCGCTGGATCCGCTATTCCTACTTGCGCATTATGCGCCTTGGGGCGACGCCGCATTGCATTGCCCTCGGTCTTGCCCTTGGCATTTTCATCGGCTTTATGCCCATTGTGCCATTCCAGACCGTGGCGGTGCTGACCCTTGCGTTTATCTTCAAGGGAAACAAAATCGCCGCTGCCCTCGGCACGTGGATATCAAACCCCATTGATCTGCCGTTTTTCTATTACGGCCTGTATCTGGTTGGGCGCTGGGTTCTGCCCTTTGACGGACCGGGGTTCGACCCCAAGCATTTGGAGATGAGCCAGCTCATCGCCACAGGATGGGAGCTGTTCGCCATGATGGTGACGGGTGGGCTGCTGCTTGGCATCCCCGCGTCCATTGCCACCTATTTCATTACCCGCCGCATGGTGGTGGGCTACAGAAAGCGCCGGATGCTCCGGCTGCTGCGTAAACGCCTTGGCCGTAAGGCCAAATAGGCCGCGTTATTTCGTCCCACAATAAGGCCCCGGAACTTCCGGGGCCTTTTTTGTGCGCGCCGCCCGGAAGGGGAGTGCGGGGGCGAAGTGGTATTGCCACTTGAAATGTTATGTTTTTTTCAGGCATACTCGCAGAAGTGTCTCCACAGTCTCTTTCCGGAGGAAGGTTTGTGAAACGCTGGTCCGTTATTCAAGGCGATGAGGAATTCTGGAGCGACCTGAGTAAGGCGCGGCGCTGCGTGCTTATTTTGGATTATGACGGAACGCTGGCCCCCTTTGTCCCCAACCCCGCGAAAGCCGTGCCCTATGATGGCGTGCGCGAGGTGATTGAGCACCTGATGGAGAATCCCCATTGCCGGGTGGTCTTTGTGACGGGACGCTCCTGCGATGACCTTGTGCGTTTGCTGGGGCTGCCACATCAGCCCGAGGTCTGGGGGAGCCATGGCGGCGAGCGCTTGCTCCCAAATGGCGAGCGGCAGCTGTTTGATATCGCGCCGGGGGCGGAAACCGCTCTGAAACGGGCCGAGGCCATGGCGCGCGAGGCCGGGTACGTGGACAATCTGGAAGTGAAGCCGGGATGCGTGGCCTTTCACCTGCGGAGTCTGGATGACGATGTGCAGGACGAGGCCTTTGCGTGGGTGTCGAACCATTGGCAGAGCTTGGCTGATGGCGGCGGGTTGACTTTTGCCACCTTTGACGGGGGGGCGGAAGTGCGGTCCCCCGGATTCACCAAGGATACCGCCGTGCTCTCCATTTTGGAGGAGGTCGGCGACGATGATGTGGTGTTTTACCTTGGCGACGACGCCACGGACGAGGACGCCTTCGCCGCCATTACCGGACAGGGGATTGGTATTTTGGTGCAGAACGAGGACCGCCCAAGCCTTGCAATATGGGTTCTGCGGCCACCGGAGGAAGTGTTGGCGTTCTTGAGCGCAGTCGATAAAACACTGTAATGATGATGGCGGATGTTGATCTATGTGGAGGGCTGGCGTTGTCTTTTTCTTGAATTCCTTGCATTTGTGGAGTGTTTTCTGTACAAAATGAAGTGATTTTTGGGGCGGGATCAATTCCCGCCCGTTGTGCAATCTCTTCCCAAGGTGTTCAATGCCAAAAAATGCAGTTCGCTTGCTTGTGGTTTCAAACCGTTTGCCCATATCCCTTAAGCGCGATGGCGACGAATGGGAAATCGAATCGGGCAAGGGCGGTTTGGTCACAGCAATGGCCCCTGTTTTACGCAACCGGGGCGGGGACTGGATCGGCTGGCCCGGAGCGGGCAGCGATGTCGACCTTGGTCCCTATCTTGCGGAATATTCCAAGAAAGCAGGCTACACCCTGCACGGCGTCAACCTCACCGAAGATGACGTGCAGGGCTTCTACCAGGGCTTCTCCAACGAAGTCATCTGGCCGCTGTTTCATGATGTGCAGTCCCGCTGCAACTTTGCCCCCGAATATTTCAAAAGCTACTACGATGTGAACGGAAAGTTCGCCGACGTTATCGCCCAGGTCTCCACGCCGGATGACTACGTGTGGGTGCATGACTATCACCTCATGCACGTGGCCTCGCGTCTGAAGGAGAAGGGCGAAACGCGCCGGACGGGTTTCTTCCTGCATATTCCCTTTCCCCCGCTGGATATCTTTTTGAAGCTGCCATGGCGGCATCAGGTCATCCGTGCGCTTCTCGATTTTGACCTTGTGGGCTTTCAGACCTTTCGCGACCGCCGCAACTTCTTGCAGTGCGTGACCACGCTGTGCAAGGGCTACAAGCCCTCGGGGCGCGGACCCGTGGTGCAAATCCGGGGCGAGGGGCGCGTTATCAAGGCCGGGTATTTCCCCATTAGTATTGATTATAAGGACTTTTCCAGTCAGGCGCGCACCCGCGCCGCCGCAGAGCTGGGCGATCAGGTGCATGATGCCTTTCGGCGGCGCGATTTGGTGCTGGGCGCGGACCGCCTCGACTACAGCAAGGGCATCCCCGAGCGCCTTGAGGCCATGCGGATGCTGCTGACCAAGTATCCCGAACTGCGCGAGAAGATATCCCTTGTTCAGGTGGTGGTGCCAAGCCGCGAAAAGGTGCCCGAATATCAAAACATGAAGCGGCGCATCGAAAGCCTTGTCAGCGAGATTAACGGCGAGTTTTCGGAGCCGGGGTGGGTCCCGGTGTACTACATTTTCCGCAATCTCGACCGCAACGAGCTGGTGGCCTACTACCGCACATCCAAGGTGGCGCTGGTGACGCCCCTGCGCGACGGGATGAACCTTGTTGCCAAGGAGTACTGCGCCTGCAACGTCACTGGCGACGGGGTGTTGGTGCTGTCCGAGTTTGCAGGGGCGGCGGCGCAGTTGCAGCGCGGGGCGCTGCTTGTGAACCCGCACGACGTGGAGGGCGTGGCCGACGCGATTTACCGGGGCTACCACATGAGCCTTGACGAGAGGCGCTCCCGGATGCACAAGATGCAAACCACGATTCGTAAGTTCGACATCTACTGGTGGGTTGATTCATTCCTCAAGGCGGCGTTCGGCAAGCATCTGGACGATTTTCCGCCGCAGGAGGTCGTGGACTACCATACAAGCGAGGGATGAGCCGGAGCCTTGCGCGCCGGCCCTGTTGCCTGCCAGCCTTTCGTATCCGGCGTGCGCGCCACAACTGAGTAGAACAGCGTGAAAAAGATTCAGAATCCAGCATACGGGCGCTACGCCAAAAAGCGCTTCGGCCAGAATTTCCTGCACGATGCCAACATCGCCAGAAAAATCGTCGATACCCTGCATATTGAGCCGCAGGATAAGGTCATTGAAATCGGCCCCGGGCACTGCGCACTGTCCGTGCACATCGCTGACGCCAATCCGGCGCTGTACGCCGCGGTGGAGCGCGACCTGGAGCTTGCCATGGAGCTGCGTGACAAGTGCCCAGGCGTCGAGCCGCTGGCGGCGGACGCGCTGTCCATCCGCTGGGAAGGGCTGCCGCAAGACGCCTCGTGGAAGGTGGTGGGCAATCTGCCGTACAACATCGCCTCGCCGCTCATGTGGGAGCTGTTCAGCCGGGGCCGCGCCGTCACACGCGCCGTGTTTATGATCCAGAAGGAAGTGGGGCAGCGCCTCGTTGCCGAGGCCGGAGGGCGTGCCTATGGCGCGCTGACGGTATGGGTGCAGAGCTTTGTGAAGCCGCGCTATGAGTTCACTGTCAGCCCCAACGTGTTCATTCCGCGGCCAAAAGTTGAGTCTGCGGTGCTGTCCTTTACCCCGCATGAGAACCCGGGCCATTTTGACCCACGAGCCTTATCTGGCCTTGTGAAGCTGTGTTTTCAGAACAGGCGTAAGCAGGTGGGTAAGATATTGAAATCATTGTGGAATGACGAGGTGGACGAATGGTTCCGCCAGCAGGGCCTTTCCGCCAAAGTTCGGCCCGAGGATTTGACGCCGAACCACTTTCAGGCCTTGTCAGTTCTCACAAAAACTCATTTTATGGCTTGACATGATTGAGAATCTGTTGCCAATGTTCAATGCGGCGGTAAGGCAACGCCCCATGCGGACTCCGCCCATATACGCCCCCCGAAAGGCAGCAGGTAAAACCTGATAACTACTGGACATAAACGCCTGTATGCTTTAAGGGGCAAGAAAAGCGTATAACGCATTGCCCAATAAGGTTGCACTAGTCTCGCATCGACGCGCAAAGGATGCCGCGTCAAACGTACGGCCCTCCGTCGAAAGCAGACATGGTGATAGGAAGTTGTTTTGGGGAGATAGAGACTAACCACTATGAGGAGGAATGGACTGATGACGAAGGCTGATCTGGTTGTAAAAATCGCTGAGAAGGCCAACATCACCAAAGCCAACGCTGAGCGTTCCCTGAATGCTTTTCTGGATACGGTGGAAGCAACGCTGGTGAAAGACGGCAAGCTGACTCTGACCGGCTTTGGCACTTTTGTGGTTGAGGAGCGCAAGGCTCGCACCGGTCGCAACCCCCGCACCGGCGCACAGATTGAGATTCCCTCTTCCAAGGTTGTTAAGTTCCGTCCTGGCAAGCTCCTGAAAGACGCCGTAAAATAAGTCTTAGGGAGGACAGTTATGATTCACGGAGAAACTCTTCACAGCGCCCTGCCCTGGGATCTCCCCTGGTGGGCCCCCGACCATGTTGTATTTTTCGGAACCTTGTATCTGGTTCTGGGCATCCTCGGTCTCGCCCTTGGCTACGCCGCTGTGAAAGCCTACATCGATACTGTCGCCAACCCGAAGTCCGGCGCTAATTCGCATTAGTCCTCCGGTCTCTCGACGAACGAAGCAGCCCGGTGCGCCTAGTGCGTACTGGGCTGTTGTTTTTTCTGCGCTTTTTCCGCTCCTGCCCGCGAGTGGAGGAGGGGTGAAAATCCCCTTTTCCCTAGATTTTTTCTTGCCCTTTGGGTAAATATGACCTAAAGAAGTCGTCTTTACATTGGCACGGCACATGTCCGTGCACCCAAGGGGAGGTGATTTACGTGCCCGGAGTAACCCTCGAAGATACTGAAAACTTCGATATCGCTCTGCGTCGCTTCAAGAAGCAGGTCGAAAAGGCCGGCATTCTGTCCGAAATGAAGAAGCGCCAGCATTACGAGAAGCCCAGCGTGCAGCGCAAGAAGAAGATGGCTGCCGCCCGTAAGAGGCTCCTCAAGAAGATGCGCAAAATGAACATGGGCTAAGCCCTTCATACCGTGAAGGTCGCTAGCAGTCTGCCGCAAGGCGGGCACCATGACCGATCCCTTTACAGTTATGCGGGGCGGCGGTGACGCCGCCCCGCATTTCCGTTTATCCATCCTTTGCAGTGCGGGTCCGAAAGGGTACCGCAACGGAGCCGAATGTCATGAGCAGTCTCATCAAACGAATCGAATCTGACTTCATTGCCGCATACAAGGCCAAGGACACGGACCGCGTGTCGGTTCTGCGGATGCTCAAGACCGCCGTAAAGAATAAGCAGGTAGAACTCCAGCGCGAGCCGGAAGAGGGCGAAGTGCTCGACCTGGTGACCAAGCAGGTCAAGCAGCGTCAGGAGTCCGTGGACCAGTACACGCAGGCTGGCCGCACCGAACTCGCCGAGCAGGAAGCCCGCGAGATGGCCATCCTGAAGGATTACCTGCCCGAACCCCTCACCGAGGAAGAAGTCGCCGCCATCGTCGACGAAACCATTGCCAAAACCGGTGCCGCAGGCATGCAGGACATGGGCAAGGTGATGGGGGCCATCACGGCCGCCTACAAGGGCCGCATTGACGGCAAGGCTCTGTCCGCGCTTGTCCGCTCCAAGCTTAATTCCTGATTTTTTGCCACGAGAGTAATACTAGAACCATATGGATTCTCGAACATATCAGCTTCTTGAGTTCCCCAAGGTCCTGGCGCTGGTCGCCGGATACTGCGTATCCGAGCCCGGTGCCGAGAGCGTGAAGGGCATCCGCCCCTTTGCGGATAAAGATGCCCTTGCGCAGGAACTCGAAGTCATGAGGCAGTGGCTGGCCTGGAGTGCGGAAACGCGCTTCAGGCTTCGCGGTTTTCCTTCCCTTGATGGGCTTTTTGCGTATCTGGAACGCCCGGCGGCGCTTCTGGACCTAGACGCTCTGTGGGCGCTGGCCGATGTGCTGGGCGTGGTGAAGGAAACCCGTGAGAGCCTCGCCGAGGCCGACGAAGAACGCTTCCCCCTTCTTGCCGAGAAGGCGGGGACAGACTGGCCGCAAAAGCTGCACGCCGCCCTGAAGCGTTGCCTCGGGCGCGACGGCAACCTCCGCGACGAAGCGTCGCCGGAGCTGTTTTCCGTGCGTCAGGAGATTCGCTCCGTCCACAACCGCTGCTCCAAGCGCGTGAAGGACTTCATTGAGGGCGAAGGGCTGTCGCATTTTCTGCAGGACGACTATGTCACCATTTCGTCCGACCGCTACGTGGTGCCCCTGAAGGCGAACGCCAAGGGACGCGTGCGCGGCATCATTCACGACTACTCGCAGACCGGGGAAACCTGTTACTGCGAGCCGCTTTTCCTTGTGGACCTCAACAACGAGTTGCAGGACCTCAAGCAAGAGGAGCGCGAAGCCGAGCGCAAGGTTTTCCGCTATCTGACGGATCTCGCGCGGCAGGAGTTTGATGCGCTGCAGGCAAGCTACGGCTTTGTGGTGATGTGCGATATGCTGTGCGCCAAGGCCGCCTTTGCGGGCGAGTATGGCGCGCGCACCATTGAAATTGGCGAGGACAGCCCGCTGCGTCTGCGCGACGTGCGGCATCCGCTGCTCATGAAGAGCGGTAGCGCCGTGCCCGTTGATTTGGAGCTTGAGGACGGCCAGCAGGCGCTGGTGGTCAGCGGCGGCAACGCGGGCGGCAAAACGGTGTGCCTCAAGACCCTTGGTCTGTGCGCGCTGATGGCGCTGTCTGGTTTGCCGGTGAGTGCCGCCGAGGGCAGTTGCGTTCCGGCGTGGGATAAAGTTTTCGTTGTACTTGGCGATGAGCAGAGCATTGAAAACTCGCTGTCCACCTTTACGGCGCAGATAAAACATTTGTCCAGCGCCTTTGGTGCAGTTGACTCTCGCACACTCGTGATTATGGATGAGTTTGGAGCCGGAACCGATCCGAGTCAGGGCGCGGCCCTTGCGCAGGCGGTTGTGGACTCCATCCTGGACCGTGACGCGTGGCTTGGCGTGGCAACGCACTTTCCGGCGCTTAAGGCCTACGCCCTGAGTAAGGAGCGCGTGCGCGCCGCGTCGGTGCTCTTTCATCCGCAGACCAAAAAGCCCCTGTACCGTCTTGCCTATGATCAGGTGGGCGCAAGTCAGGCGCTGGATGTGGCCAAGGAGCACGGCCTGCCCGCAGAGATTCTGGAGCGCGCCGAGCAGTACCTGCTGCTGGACGGTTCGGATACCTCCAAGATTGTGGAGCGCCTGAACGCGTTGGCCGTGTCCCGCGCGGAAGAATTGGAAGGTCTTGAAGCCGAACGCAAGAAGCTCCACGACAAGCGCGTGCGCTTCAATGAGCGTTTCGAGCGTGAAAAGCGCGCCCTTATCGATGAGATTCAGGCGCAGGCCCAGACTGTTCTGAAGGAATGGCGCGATGGCCGAATCGGTCACAAGGAAGCCCGCAAGAAGCTGGCCGAGGAGCGCAAAAAGCTCGCCGGAAGCGGGGCCGCCTCCGCCACAGCGGAGCAGCCCAAGCAGTTCCAGTGGGAGGACGTCGAAGTCGGCGAGTCCTACGTGTATGGCTCCTGGGGCAAAAGCGGTGTGGCGCAGGAGAAGGACGACAGGAAAAAGCGCGTCAAGATCGACATGGGCGGCGTGTCCGTGTGGGTCAAATTCTCCGAGCTGGCACCGGCCACCAAAAACGCCGAGAAGCCCAAGGCCGCATCCGGCGGCAGTGTGGCGCCCTCGGCGCCCACGGCCTTGACGGTGGACCTGCGCGGCATGCGCGCGGATGACGCTGTGGCCGAGGTGGCGCGCTACTTGGACAACGCGGTGCTGTCCGGCCAGAACCGGCTGGAGATTATCCACGGGCGCGGAACTGGCGCACTGCGCCGCGAAGTGCACGACTTTTTACGGACTTTTCCCCCGGTTGACCATTTCGCTTTGGCCCCAGAGGATCAGGGCGGCGATGGAATGACCATTGTGGAGTTGAAATAGCGAGTCTCGCCTGACGGGGCATGCGGCGCCATAGCGCCCTGAACGTGTTGCGCTCGGGGCGTGCCGCAGAAGCCGCCGCAGCCGGGAGTGGCAGAACATTCAGGAAAGGGCATGGCAAAGTTCGATTCTGGAGTGATTGCAGCCATCAAGTCGCGGCTCGACATTGTCGAGCTGGTCCGCAGATATGTGGACCTGAAGCGCGCTGGTGGTCGTTGGATGGCTCCATGTCCGTTCCATCAGGAAACCAAACCGTCCTTCACGGTGCATCCGGACGGATATTTTTATTGTTTTGGATGCCGAGCGTCCGGTGATGTGATAGATTTCTACTGTCAGATCAACGGACTGGACTTCCGCGAAGGGCTGACGCAGCTTGCCGAGGAACTCGGCGTGGAGCTGGCCACCGTTAAGCCGGATCCGGAGGCGGATGCCAGACGCCGCGCGCGCAGCGACAGCATTAAGATGCACTCGCTGGCCGGAGAGTTCTTTCGCGCGAATCTGGACGCGCCTTCGGGCAAGATCGCGCGGGACTACATCGTCTCACGCGGGCTTTCGCCGGAGGTGGTTTCGGCGTTTGGGCTGGGATACAGCCTGGACGACTGGCACGCGCTGGAAAAGCACCTGCGCGCCCGGGGCTTTGCCCCCGACCGCGCGGCAGCCGCAGGCTTGCTGGTAAAGAACGAACGGGGCAATGTTTACGACCGGTTTCGCGGCCGGCTCATGTTCCCCATACATAACCTTTCAGGTCAGGTTATTGCCTTTGGCGCGCGAACGCTCACAGGCAACGACCCGAAATACCTCAACAGCAGCGAATCGCCCATCTATGTGAAGGGCGACCACCTCTACGGTCTGTTTCAGGCCCGCCGGACCATAGCGCACAAGAAAACCGCGCTGCTCACGGAGGGCTATACGGACGTTCTGTCCCTGCACCAGTACGGCTTCACCAATGCCTGCGGCGTGCTGGGAACGGCGCTGACTCCGCATCAGGTGCGGCGTCTTGGTGGCTTCTGCTCCGACCTGTACCTTGTCTTTGACGGCGACGGTGCAGGGCGCAAGGCGGCACTGCGCTCCAGCGAGATGATTCTTGAACAGGGGCTCAAGTGTCGCGTGGTCCTTCTGCCCGATGGCGAGGACGTGGACAGCCTGTTGCAGACGCAAGGGGCGGACGCGTTCGCGCAGCTTATGGAATCGGCAGAGGACGGACTCAAGTTCTGTCTGAGAACCGTTGGGCGCACCTCAACACGGGAAATGGTGGACTGGGTCCACAAGTTCCTAAGCGGGCTGAAAAACCCGGAGTGGAAATCCTCGCTGATTTCCGAGGTGGCCCTCAATATAGGACTAAACGAACAGGATTTACGAAAACGTCTGCAGGCCAGCACGCGTGAAGCGGCTGCCGCCTCAGGCGGTGCGGGTTCTGGTGGTGGAAACCAGCCACGCCGGACCGCTCAGTCCACACGGGGAGAAAAGCTTGACCGCCAGCTCATGCGGTTTGCCGTACGCAACCCCCGCTTTGTGCGGGAGCTGGAATCAAGGGGCATGGGGGAAGCTCTTTCAACCCCCTTCGCCAATGGTCTGTGGGGAAAGATGGTCACCCAACCGGATGCCGATATCTTTGCGTTGCTTACGGAACCGGAAAAGCGGTATTGGGTGGAATGCAACCTTGATGGACCGGACAGCGAAGAGCAAGTGGACAAAGAGTGGTGCGATGTGTGCGAGCATCTTTCGCGCGTCCAGTTGAACTGCCAAAAGCGGTTCACCATCGACGCCTTGCGACGGGCGCAAATGAATGGCGACCACGCCGAAGTGCAGCGGCTGTTGCAGTTGCAGCAGGAGATCTTAGGGAGGCTAGATGAGCAACATTAAGGAAATCCAGCAGATCAAGGCGTTGATCGCGCAGGGCAAGAAAAAGGGCTTTCTGACCTTTGATGAAGTCAGCAAGGCGCTGCCCTCCGAAATCAACAAGCCGGATCAGATCGAAGAAGTCATCGGCATCTTCGAGCAGATGGACATCGCCATCGTCGACACCGAAAAGGAAGGCGACGAAATCCGCTTGGCCAATGCGCAGGAGAGCAGCGACGACGACTCCGGTCTGGAACTGGCCGAGAGCGAGGAAAGCTCTACGGACTACGCCTCGCGTAGCACGGATCCCGTGCGTATGTACCTGCGCGAGATGGGCGCTGTGTCCCTGCTCGACCGTGACGGCGAGGTGGACATCGCCAAAAAGATCGAAGAGGGCGAGCTGGACGTCTTGTACGCCCTTGTCGAAGTGCCCGTCGCCATCGAAGAACTGGTCTCCATTGGTGAGGACCTTGAGGACGGCAGCGTCAAGCTCAAGGACGTCGTGAAGACCATCGAGGAAGACGACCCCAGCGAAGACGAGATGAACCAGCGCCAGCGCGTTATTCACCTCCTCAACGAAATCGGGGAAATCTACATCGACAAGCGCGACCTGTACATCAAGCAGGACGAGTGCGCCACCACGGAAAAGAAAGTGGTCGATCTCCAGCAGGAGATTTTGGACTACAAGGAAAACATCGTTAACAGGCTGCGTGACATCAAGCTCGAAAAGACGCTTATCGACGGCATCATCGAGCGTGTGAACGACTACGTGCGCCAGATGCACAACTGTCAGCGCGACCTTTCCGCCTACCTGCTGTCCACCGGTAAGCCCACGCAGGAAATCCGCGACCTGTTCGACCAGCTCGACGCCCGCGAGATTAATCCCGTGGTCGCCGCTGGCGAGCTGGGACTCACCGTGGAGGAGATGTTCTCCTTTAAGGAAATCATCTCCGGCAAGATTGAAATCCTCAAGCGCCTTGAGGACAAGTGCTGCCATCAGGTGCACGACCTTGAAGAAGTGCTGTGGCGCATCAAACACGGCAACCGCATGGCCTACCGCGCCAAGCAGGAGCTTATCCGCGCAAACCTGCGCCTTGTCGTGTCCATCGCCAAAAAGTACACGAACCGTGGCCTCCAGTTCCTGGACCTGATTCAGGAAGGCAACATCGGCCTCATGAAGGCCGTGGACAAGTTCGAGTACCAGCGCGGCTACAAGTTCTCGACCTACGCCACGTGGTGGATTCGTCAGGCCATTACCCGCGCCATTGCGGACCAGGCCCGGACGATTCGTATCCCCGTGCATATGATAGAGACCATCAACAAACTTATCCGCACCTCGCGCTACCTTGTGCAGGAGCTGGGACGCGACCCAACGCCGGAAGAAATCGCCGAGCGTATGGACTACCCGCTGGACAAGGTGAAGAAGGTGCTCAAAATCGCCAAGGAACCCATCTCCCTCGAAACGCCCATCGGCGACGAAGAGGATTCGAGCCTTGGAGATTTTATCGAAGACAAGAAGGCCGCCGCACCCGCAGAGGAAGTGGTCAACACCAAGCTTGGCGAACAGATTGCCGGAGTGCTGTCCGACCTGACCCCCCGCGAGGAACAGGTGCTGCGCAAGCGCTTTGGCATCGGCGAGAAGAGCGACCACACCCTCGAAGAGGTCGGCAAACTCTTCAACGTCACGCGTGAGCGTATTCGTCAGATTGAAGCAAAGGCACTGCGCAAACTGCGCCACCCCGTCAGGAGTGCCCAGCTGAGGTCGTACTACGAAAACTAGCCTTACGCCTCCCTGCTCAGACATCGCGGCCCGCATGGCTTACCATGCGGGCCGTTTGCGTTTGGCAGGGCAGGGCGCCTTTTGACGCATTGATGCGCCTGGAGTATTTTGCAGGTATGAGTGGAATTCGGTTCTTTTGGCGCAGGCAGCGCGCGTGGCGCGGTGTGGCGTGCGCTGTGGCTATGGCGCTTTTCCTTCTTGTGGGGCACGGCACCGGGTGCACGACGGCCGCGGATGAACTGGCATGGGCCAAGTGGATTCCCGACGGTGACACCGTTCAGCTTGTTGGCGGCACATGGGTGCGGCTGACGGGCATTGATGCGCCGGAAACAGGCAAGCATGGCGCGCCGGGGCAGTACTATTCCGGCCGCTCGCGCGGCGCGTTGCAGGAGCTTGTGGGCGGGCGTCCGTTTCATGTGCGCCCGGTTGGGCGCGGCACGGACCGCTATGGCCGGGTGCTTGGTGAAATCATTTTGCTGGATGGCACCAATGTGAACGAGGAACTTTTGCGCAGTGGGCATGCCTCGCTGTATTGGTTCCCCGACCATCCGGCGGAGCTCATCTCGCGCTATATCGCTGTGCAGCGCGAGGCCATCAGCCACGAGCGCGGTTTTTGGCCGCGCGTGCTTGGTCAGCCCGTGGCGCGCGGGCCGTGGGTGGGCAACGCCAGAAGCCGCCGCGCGTATCCGGCGGGCAACAGCCGAGTGAAAAAGATATCCCCCCGCAACCGCGTGGAGTTCTCCTCGCTGGAGGACGTCTATATGCACGGCTATAGCGCCGCGCGTTCACTTTCGCCGTGGTGGCAGGTGCAGTGATCGTGTCGTAAGGCTCTGATTTGTATTGTGCTTTCCATTTTTGTCATTTGAAAAATTTCAGAAATGGCAAAAATTCTCTTTCTGTTTGACGCTGTTCTGCGAAAACCGTATTCTGACCGACCCTTACATGAGATAATGGGGAATATGCCCGGCTTGGCGCTGGTTCACGCGTTTGTGCGCGGCCACGCGCCGCCGCTGGCGCAAAAGGCCCACAGCGCGCTTTTTTGCCGCCGCCATGTGCGCCCTTTGCCCGCCGCAAGCCGCGAGGCTATGGCGCGCCGCCATCCGCCGCCGGGCATCCTGATAGTTGCTGAGTCTGCCCCGGCTGCGTGCGCCTTTTGGCTATGGCGCGGCCCCGCGTGCGACCCCGTGCGGTGGGGAAGGGAGCAGACCGATGGACCTCAAACTTTTCAGCAGAGCCTCGGTGTACCGCAAGAGGGAACAATCAATGCAACGCACTCCAATCGCCCAAGAACAAGATGCATGCGCAATCATAGCCTTTATCGATAAGCGTGGGCGCTCGTCCCACGCCAACATCGTCAAGACCATAGAAGCCCTAAAAAAGATGGCCCACCGCTCGGGCGACATCAACAACGAAGGCGACGGCTGCGGCGTCATGACGGACATCCCGCGCGAGGTATGGGCGGGGCGTCTGGAAAAAGCCGGACTGTCGCGCCATTTGGCCGAGAGCCGTGGCTTTTTTGTTGGGCATATTTTGCTCCCCCACCAGACGCGCGACAACGCGGACACCATTATGTCCCGCGTGCGCGCCCTGTTTGCCGAGCGCGGCGCGGAGCTGCTGCACGAAGTCATCGGCAACACGCGTGACGGGGAGCTTGGTCCGCTGGCCGCTGCCGAAGCGCCGCTGTTTTGGCAGGTGGCGGGCATTCTGCCGCAGGCGGAGCTGAATTCCGGCGGTCGCGTGTTGTTTGATGTGCAGATGGCAGTGGAGGCGGAGCTTCCGGACATCCACATCGCGTCCCTGTCCACGGATAGTGTGGTCTACAAGCTGCGCGGCGTGCCGGACCTGTTACCCCGCGTCTATCCCGACTTGCAGAATCCCGAGACGCGCTCGGTGATGACCCTTGGCCACAGCCGCTATTCCACCAACACGCTGCCCACTGTGGAGCGTTCCCAGCCGTTCTCCATGCTGGGCCATAACGGCGAAATCAACACCATTGAGCGCCTGCGCAGCACCGCCCGCACCCTTGGCATTGAGCCAGTGCCCGGCGGAAGCGACTCGCAGGACCTCGACCGCATTCTGCAGGGCCTCGTCAACATCTATGGCTTTGAGCCTATGGAAGCCTTTGCCATGGTCTTTCCGGCGGTGCACTCCGAGGTGGCGGCCTACCATAAGGACCTGCAGGACGTGTACGCCTATTACCGCTGGTTCTTCCCGCCGTCCGCGCAGGGACCGGCGGCGGTCATTGCGCGGCACGGGCATGTGGTCATGGGCAGTGTGGACGCCCTTGGCCTGCGCCCGCTGTGGTTTGGCGAGTCCGACTACGATTATTTCCTGTCCTCGGAGAAGGGCGTTGTGGATATTGAGTTCAACGCCGCAGACCCCAAGCCCCTTGCTCCGGGCGAGAAGATTGCCATCATCTCCGGGCACGAGCGGCGCGGCGTGGTGCTGGATTACTCCGCCTACCAGCGCCGCCTTGCCAAGCTGATGACGGGCCGCAAAAAGGTGCTGGGCGCAGTGAGCGGCCTGTACGAGGCCATTCCGCCGCAGAAGGACGCCATGCCGTCCCTGCGGGAGTTCCTTGGCCGCAGCGACACTGCCCATACAGAGGACGACCTTGTGTCCACCAACGCCCTTGGGGCGCTGGGCTGGCAGAAGTACGACGTGGATATGCGCCAGAAGGTTGCCACCACGGGCCGTCCGGTTATCGGCTCCATGGGTCATATGGGACCGCTGGCCTGCCTGAACGAAGACGCGCTGCCCTGCATTGCCGAGTATTTTAAGGAAAACGTGGCCGTGGTGACCAACCCCGCCATCGACCGCGAGCGCGAGGCGGACCATTTCTCCACGCGCGTCATCCTGGGTGACAGACCGGACGCGGCGGGCGGCAAGTCGCCCTCGCCTGTGGGTTTGAGCCTGAGTACGCCGCTACTACTGGGCGGCTGCTTCGGCGACGCTGTATCCCATGCGGAAATGGCGGACATTGCCCATGCCTTTGGCACGCAGACCTTGGCCGAGGTGCTGGACTTCTTCAGCGCCCAGCGCCGCGACGCTTCGCGCTACCACGTGATGGACGCCACGTTTGACGCCAAGGGCGGTGGCCTACGCCAGCGTCTTGATGTGCTGTGTGATGAAGCGTGCGAGGCCGTGCGCGGCGGTGCGGTCATCCTTGTGGTGGACGACGCCGCAACCTTTGAGGACGGGCGCGTGTTCATCGACCCCGGCCTTGTGGTTGCCAGCCTTGGTCAGGCGCTGAGCAGCGCCGGACTGCGGCGCGACTGCTCCATCGTGGTGCGCAGCGCGGCCATCCGCAACCTGCATGACATCATGTTCCTGCTGGGCCTTGGCGCGGACGCGCTGAACCCGTACCTCATCTGGCGCATGGCCCGCGAGCACGCCACGGAATCCCGCCCGGCGGAGCACGTTATCCGTGTGACCATGGACGTGCTGCAGAAGGGCATCGAGAAGGTCATGTCCACCATGGGCATCCATGAGTTGTGCGGCTACGGGCGCATTTTCTCCTCCATCGGCCTTGCTGATGACCTTGCAGACGTGTTTGGCTGCCCCAATTTCTGCTTCTCGCAGCGCAAGGGCTTGTCCTTTGCCCGCCTTGAGGCCATGGGCGCAATGCGCCTTGAGCGCGCAACCGCCGCCGAAGACCTGCCCCTGTGGCGCGACCCGCGCCGCAACGTGAAGGTCGGCCGCATTCTGCGCGCCGCTGCGGAAGGGCGCTCCGGCTACCGCGAGATGGCCCAGAAGCTGCGCGAAGTGGAGCGCGAATCCCCCGTTGCCCTGCGCCACCTGATGGATTTTCATCCCAAGGCGGACCAGCCGGAATTGGCTATGAGCGATGTGGATATCTCCTGCGGCGACCACGCCATGCCGCTGGTTATACCGGCCATGTCCTTTGGCTCGCAGGGTGAGAACTCGTTCCGCACCTATGCCGAGGCCGCCAAGGAATTGAACATCGTGTGCATGAACGGCGAGGGCGGCGAAATTCCGGACATGATGGGACGCTACCGCAAAAACCGTGGCCAGCAGATTGCGTCCGGACGCTTTGGCGTGTTTATGGACTTCCTCAATTCCGCCGATTTTCTGGAAATCAAGATCGGGCAGGGGGCCAAGCCCGGTGAGGGCGGCCATCTGCCGGGCCAGAAGGTGTCGGACATGGTGGGCGAGGCGCGCCACTGCAAGCCGGGAATCGCGCTGATTTCTCCGTCCAACCATCACGACATCTACTCCATTGAGGATTTGGCGCAGATTATTGCGGAGCTGAAAACCGCCAACCCCGGCGCGCGCATCAGCGTGAAGATACCCGTCACCAGCGGCGTGGGCACCATTGCCGTTGGCGTTGCCAAGGCCGGGGCGGACATTGTGAACGTGTCCGGCTTTGACGGCGGCACCGGAGCGGCGCGCGAGCATGCCAAAAAATACGTTGGCCTGCCCGCCGAGATAGGCGTCTCTCTTGCGCATCGCGCCCTTGTGGAATCCGGCCTGCGCGAACGCGTGGAGCTGTGGTGCGACGGCGGCATGCGCTCCGGCGCGGACGTTTTGAAAATGATTATGCTGGGTGCGGACCGTGTTGGGCTTGGTACTGTGGCGCTCATGGGCCTTGGCTGCATCAGTTGCCAGCGGTGCCATCTGGACAAGTGCCCCAAGGGCATCTCCACCCAGCTGCGCACCAAGGAACAGGCCGCAGAGCGCGGCGTAAAGGGCTTTACTCCCGTTCAGGTCGCGGCGGAGACGGGCAACCTTGTCCGCCTGCTGGGCTACATCGGCGAGGAGATGCGCTCCATTCTTGCCCGCCTTGGCGTGCGGCGTCTTGCCGACGTCGTGGGCCGTACGGACCTGCTGGAGCAGGCCATACTTGACGACGCGGTGGACCTGTCCTCCATTCTCAACGCGCCGTGCGACGCCATCGCCAGCGCAGGGGCTGAGCCTGTGCGTACCACGCGAAAGCCCCTCGACTACCTGACGCGCCTTATCTCCGACATCGCCATGACATCCTTTGGCGAGGACGAGACAACCAGCGTGCGGTACACGGAGCAGGGCATCCGCAGTGTGGACCGCGCCGTGGGCACCTATCTGGCCGGCGCCATGAGCCGTGAATTCGGCCCCGGTACTGACCGCCATGCCTACCTGCGCTTTGACGCGTCCGTTCCGGGCAATGGCCTGTGCGCGTTCAACATTCCGGGCATTGACTGCATCGTGAATGGCGGAACGCAGGACGGCACGGCCAAGGGCTGCTTTGGCGGCAGCGTTGGTGTGTTTAAGGAAGCCAACTGGCAGGGGAAGCGCATTGATGGCTCCACGGGCAAGAGCTTTGCCTACGGCGCTATTGGCGGCACGCTGATGGTGCAGAATTATGCCGATTCGCGTGCGTGCGTGCGCTTGTCCGGTGCGGACGCCATCTTTGGCGCGCGCATCACTGCCCCCGTCAGCGACGAGAGCGGTAATCTGGCTTCCCGCGCGCACCTGAAGGGCTTTGCCTTTGAGTATATGACGGGCGGACGAGCCGTTGTGCTGGGCGATCCGGGACCGTGGATGTGCGCCGGTATGACTGGCGGCGTCATCTACCAGTGCCTGTATCCGGAATACGGCTTTACCAAGGCCTCCGTGGTGCGGCGTTTGGCCACGAGCGCGGATGTGGGCGTTATGCCCCTTGATGAAGCGGGCTTGGACGATGTCCGCGAATTGCTGGAGCGGTATATAAATGAACTGCGCAGCAGTTTTCAGGACGATGAGGCGGACGCGGTGCAGGAACTGCTGCGTGATGCATCCGAACGCTTTGTGGTTATTGCCCCAGCGCACAAAAATCCGCCCAAAGCCGAATGATGGCGGCGTGGCCAAGATGAATAGGTAAAGAGATTGAACATTGTAGGACGGCCCCGGCATTGCCGGGGCCGTCTGTTTTGTGGGTGGGAAGAGCGGAGTTCTACTGGCGGAAGGCGAGGGCTTGCAGACGTTTTTGCCCTGTTATGAACAGCTTTATGATGCGCGGCCCCCGCGCGGGCCGCTGTGCTTCAATGCGCATCTGTAGTGCTACGCAATTAAATGCAAAATTATTTTAAAATAGTTGTTGACCCGGACGGACGTTTAATTATAAGTAGAACGACATTGAGAGGGCGATGGAACGGCAGCTACACGGTGTACTGCTACGCATCACCCGAGCCGGGTAACGGCTAAACAGTGACGACCCGGTGATTTTTTCCTTTTTTCTTTTCGGAGTTTTTTTCTTGTCTAAGAACATTTATGTCGGCAACCTGGCCTGGGGCGCATCTGATGAAGATCTTCATTCCCTCTTCTCCGAGTTCGGTGAAGTGCGGTCCGCACGCGTCATTCTCGATCGTGAGACCGGTCGCTCCCGCGGCTTCGGCTTTGTCGAAATGGATGATGACGACGGCGCTCTCCAGGCAATCGAGGCACTGAACGGTAACAACTTCATGGGCCGTGACCTCCGCGTCAACGAAGCCCAGCCCCGTGAGCGCCGCCCCCGCTACTAAGCGAGGAAATATACGGCATATCACGAAGCCCGCAGCGAAAGCTGCGGGCTTTTTTGCGTTCTGTGGCCGGGGGACGGTGGGGGCGATGTCGACGAGTGGGGGGGAGTGTTGGCTTATCGCCGCGCTGCGCTATGGTGGCGGTGATGAGTGAGGGAAGCTGGTGTTGCGGGATGGTCTTTGCGGCGCGTGTCTGGAGGACGCAGGGCGGTTGTGTCTGGGGGGAGTGTGTGAGAGGCCGCCGCGCGTCGTGCATCGTTGCGCTTGTTGTCTGATTTTGTTGTGCTGGGGGATGATTGTGCCCGGAATGCGTTGAACGTGGGGGCTGGTGTGGGGTTTGCTGAGATGATGGCCGAGAATGGGGGAGGCTGTGGGGCAAGAGAGGGCGTGAAGATACAGCGTTTTGACTGCTGTGCTGGTGGTAGAGAGTGTTGAGGGTCTACTATTCGGGGAGGACTCGTAGGGTTGCCGAGACAGTGTTTGCGGGGCGCAGGTCGTGAAATGTTTCATCCGTGCTGAGTGAGGTGCGGGGACTGAGACTTAGGGGGGATAGTGCCAGCGAAGGGGATGGACTGGTGCCATGGGCGACGGCGTCCGAGAGTGAAGAGGGAGTCCCCCCATTGACGCCTTGCGCTATGATGACGGTCATGAGCGGGGAAAGCTGGTATGGTGAGAAGCAGTCAACGGCGCGTGTCTGGAGGCCGCAGGGTGGTTGGCATTGTGGTGTGTGCAAGCGGCCGCCACGCGTCGTGTCCGCCGTGCTGTTGTTCGATTTTGTTGTGCAGGGGGAGCGTTATTCCGGAGCGTTGAGCGTGGGGTTGGCGTGGGGTAGACTGCGCAGAGTGGCCGTGTGTAGAACGGAGGATCTCCGCTGTGAAGCGTTGTGTTTGGGTTTTGACTCTTTGCTTTCTGTTTGCCGGGTGCCCGTATGCCTTGGCGCAGACGCCTGAACTTGTGGCGCGGTATGCGTCTGTTGCTCCCGTGGTTGATGGCGCGCTTGATGAAGCGGGCTGGGATGCTGGGGCGTGGTCGGGGCAGTTTGTGGACCTTGTGGATGGCGCGCCGGGGTGGCTGGAGTCGCGGTGCGCCCTGCTGTGGGATGAGCAGGCGCTGTACATAGCCTTTCGCTTTGCCGAACCGAACGTGACCGCGCACCTGACTGCGCGGGACGCCCCCATCTACCGCGAGAACGATGCGGAGATCTTCATAGCTGGGCCTGACGCGTATTATGAATTTGAAATCAACGCACGGGGCACCATCTATGAGGTGCTGTGGGTGTGGAACGACGCCTATGAACCGCACGGGCGGCATGCCGCGCTGGACCCGGCGGGGCGGACCATGCGCCTGACCGGTATTGGCGACCATGTGCATCCGCGCGGGCTGCGCATTGGTTTTTTGGAGTGGGATTGGCCGGGGCTGACGGCGGCGGTGGCTGTGGACGGGACGCTTAACGATGCCTCGGATACGGACCGTGGGTGGACCGTGGAGGTCCGCGTGCCTTGGGCGGGGATGGCGGCGATTATGCCAGACGCCGCGCCAACGCCGCGCAAGGGCGATACGCTGCGCGTGGACTGTTCACGCTTTCAGCGCGTTGACGCGGACGGCCGCAGACTCAGTCCCCCGGCGGGATGGGCGCTACGGGCACATGGCGAGTATGACTCCCACATGCCGGAGTGCTTTGCCCGTGTGCGTCTTGTCCGGGAGTGAGGCGGCAGGCGGAAGCGTCTGCAGGAGTCCAATCCCTGTCTTGTCCCCCGCCATGAGCAGGCCTCCGTCTTTTCGCACGGGGGGCATTACACCTCCAAGTGCTCGTCGTACATCGTGCCGACATCCTGCGTTGCGTGCTCCCCGGTACGACGCCCTTTGTGTACGGATGATGCTTCGTCGCATGCGAAAGCCCTCCCTCGCGCCGCTTTGCGCCGGGGGGGGGGAGTCTCCCTCACTTCCTCTGGCTTCTTTTGCGCTAGCCGCTTTCCTTAACGCTGACGCATCCCTGCGGTTACTTTGTCGCATCTTCCGGCAGTGTTGCCGGTTCCGGAATGATGGACAGCAGTTTACGCAGACGCTCCACGCGGCGGCGGTTGACGCCGAAGTCGTAATATCCAGTGCGCGCGGCGGAGCGGATGTGCAGCAGGCCGTTTTCGGCGTCGTACAGGCATTCCAAGTCGTCGTGGAAGCCGAAAAATGTGCTGGTGAAGACCGCATGCAGATAGGGGCCGGTTTGGCGTTCCACCCGGCTGCGCGGCAGGCTCCGCACGGCGGCCTCCACGCGCGCCATGACGTCTGCCACCTCGCCGTCGATGCGGATGGGGGCGATGGCGTGCCCGTCATCCATGGTGGAGCTGACGCAGTTGGGCGACCCCGGACAGGGGGACAGGCCGTCTACGCCGCCAAGGTTGTCCGGTGAAGAGGAGGAACACCCCGCAAGGGCGAGGCAGACAAGGGCCGCGAGTGGGAGAATGATATTTTGTATGGACATGCCGCAAGGATACACGTTCCACACGGGCGTGAAAAGCCGCGAAAAAACAGGGCCGCCATGGCATATGCCACGGCGGCCCTGATGGGTGTGGAGGGGGGCGTGTTAGCCGAGCGGGGTGTTTTTTACCAGCGCCCAGATGCCACAGGGGCAGGCGTCGGCGCAGAAGCCGCACCCAATGCATTTGGCCGGGTCGGCGATCATTTCAAAGTCCCCGTCCGGCAGGCTTTGGCGCGTGATGGCGCCCTGCGGACACAGGGTTTCGCACAGGCCGCAGTCGCGGCATTCGCCGCAGGACGAGCACTGCGCCGCACAGTCGTCAAGGTCCTGAAAGTGCGACACGCGTGGGTCAAAGTACTCCAGCGTGATGCGGGAGTAGTCGATCATTTCGGACAGGCGTCCCTCGTCGTCAACGGAGCCGAGGCGGGCGCGGATGTCGTCGCTCATGGTCTCGGCGTCGCCCAGCGGGCGCTTGCCGGAGAGGATGGCGTCCATGACCACCGCTGCGCGGCGGCCGTCGCCTATGGCCTGTGTGATGAGTCCGGGGCGCACAATGTCGCCAATGGCAAAGACCTTGGGGTCCGTGGTCTGCATCACGTCGTTCACCGTCACGAAGCCGCGCTCCGTGGCGATGGAATCCGGCAAAAAGCCAAGGTCCGGCGCGTCGCCAATGGAGATGACCACCGTATCCGCCGGGAGGACTTCACCCGTGGAAAGCACCACGCCTTCGGCAGTGATTTCCTTTGTGAAGCAGGGCCAGCGGAATGTTGCACCAACCTTCTCCGCCTCTTCGCGTTCCTTGCCGAAGGAGGCAGGCTCCTGCACGTCGATGAGGGTGATGTCGCGCGCGCCAAGGGTGGCGCCCACAGCGGCCACGTCACAGCCCACGTTGCCCGCGCCGATGATGACAAGACGCTCGCCGCACTGCTGTCCGCCGTGCTTCGCCCCGCGCAGGAAGTCCAGCGCGGTGACAAGGCGCTCTTTGCCCGGAACCGGCAGAACGCGGGGCGTTTGCGCGCCCGCCGCCAGTACGACAAAGTCAAAGTCGTCCTTGAGGCGGGTAAAGGCGTCGGCGTCCAACTCTTCATCCAACTGCACGTGCATGACAAGCCGCCGGACGCGTTCCAGCTCCGCGCCGAGGACATCGGCGGGAATGCGGCTGTCCGGGATGGCGGCGGCGATTTTGCCGCCCAGCTCACTGTCCCTGTCAAAGACCACCGGCTCGTGCCCAAGCAGGCGCAGCTGCCACGCCACGGAGAGGCCCGCAGGCCCGCCGCCAACAACGGCAACCTTGTGCCCGGACGATTCGGGAAGCTCCGGGTCGCGCGCCTTGAGGCTGGCTTTACCCATGGCCTTGACGTCCACGGGGATGAGCTTTTGCGTGGTGCGCGTGCAGCCCTCCATACACAGGTTCGGGCACAGGTGGCCGCAGACTGTGGCGGGCAGGGGCGTGTAGCTCATGCACAGGTCCATGGCTTCCTGTACCTTGCCTGCGCGGATGAGCTTCCAGCGCTTGCGGACGGGGATGCCCGTCGGGCAGTTGGCCTGACACGGCGCTTCGTAGCGCCTGTTCTCCCACACCGGCACAAAGCGGCGCATCTCCCCAGTAGGGATGAGGGGGATGGGGCTGCGGTCAAGGTCGGTCAGGTCGCCGATAAGGCCGCCGCGCCCAAGCTCGGCGTCCCACGCATTGGCGCGGAAGTCCGCCATGCTCCGGCGCTTTTTGCCCATCTTCTCGTGCGGGGAAAGGGCGACAAGGCACTGCCACTGGCTGCGGTCGCCTAAGATTTCAAAGAGTTCCGGGCGTCCGATACGCTCCAGAAAGACCATCAGGTTTTCGCTGAGCCATGCCCAGCGCTCGTCGTCAACCCCAATGAGCTTGGCGTCGGCTTGGCTAAAGCCCTTGTGCGGGCCACGGAAGTAGATGGAGCCGCCAACCATGCCCACGCAGGGGCGGTAGCCCAGCACGTTTTCCGGGTCTGCCGGGTCAATGCCGCAGATGACGGCGATGCCGCCGGCCATGAATTCCGCAAATGAATCGCCAACGCCGCCCAGCACCCACAGTTCCGGCGGGGTGTGGCGCGGGTTGTGTTTGGTCATGGTCATGCCGCGTGCGCCAAGGCCGCCATCCACCCAGATGCGGCCCTGCGCCATGGCGTTGGCCGTGCCGTTGGTGGCGTTGCCGTGGATGATGATGTCCGCGCCGGTGTTCAGCCAGCCCGTATCGTCGGACGCGGGGCCAAAGACCTCTATAGTGGTGCCGGGAAAGCCCATGGACCCAAGGCGCTGCCCCGGCGATCCATAGACGGAGAGGTGCAGTTTAGGGGCGGTTTTTTGCCACAGTCTGCCGCCAATGCCGTGCTGGCCAAAGGCGTCTACCTCAATATGTTCCGCGCCCGAGCGTACGGCGGATTGGAGGCGTTCCTCCAGAATGCGCGACTCGATGCGTTTGCCGTCTTCAAGTCCGCTTACGCGGATGTTGTGTGATTCGGCCATACAATGATTCTCCGATAAAGCTCCTGAACGTGATGTCATCCCCGTGCGTGGCGGCGCCAGCCGAGGATATGCGGGCCGCGCCTACACGACGTACTTGATGCCCAGCCGCTCCGCCGCGTCCTTGTCGCCAATGCCCAGCGCGTCGGACATGCCGATGGGCAGGGTGGTGGAACGACCAAGGGGGGCCAGTATTTTGCGCATTTCAAGGTCAAAGGACAAAAACACGTCCACCACGCGTTCGGCCACCTTTTCGGGGTCGAGGCGGCGGTAGATGCGCGGGTCCTGACTTGTGATGCCCTTGGGGCAGACGCCGATGTTGCAGACGTTGCAGCGGTCGGCCTCGGAGCCAACACAGCCTGCGGCGGCCTGCATGATGTATTTGCCCACCTGTACGGCGGATGCGCCCATCATGATGAGCGCGGCGGCGTTGGCGGCAAGGTTGCCGTTTTTGCCGATGCCGCCACCTGCGATGATGGGCAGTTCGTTCTGTTTGCCCAGCTTCACAAGGTTCAGGTAGCTGTCGCGCACGTTGGAGGCGATGGGGTGGCCCATGTGGTTCATGGACACGTTGTACGCCGCGCCGGTGCCGCCGTCTTCGCCGTCGATGGCGAGGCCTGCGGCGTACGGATTGCGCGTTAAGTTGTTCAGAACGGCAAGGGAAGTGGAGGAGGCCGAAATCTTGGGATAGACCGGCACACGGAATCCCCACGCCATGCTCATGGACTGAATCATCTTGGCCACGGCTTCTTCAATGGAATACTTGGTCTGGTGCGTGGGCGGCGAGGGGAGGCTGACTCCCGGCGGCACGCCGCGGATGGCGGCGATAAGGCTGTTGACCTTGTGCCACATAAGCAGGCCGCCGTCGCCGGGCTTTGCGCCCTGACCGTATTTAATCTCCACCGCGCAGGGATCGACCTTCATTTCCGGGATGGCCTGAATGATTTCGTCCCAGCCAAAGTAGCCGCTGGCAATCTGTAAAATGACGTACTTCAAAAAGCGCGAGCGCAACAGGCGCGGCGGGCAGCCGCCCTCGCCGGTGCACATGCGCACGGGCATGCCCAGTTCCTCGTTGAGGTAGGCAACGCCCATTTGCAGGCCTTCCCACATATTGGGCGACAGCGCGCCAAAGCTCATGCCGCCGATGACAAGGGGGTAGATTTTGCGCACGGGCGGGGTCCAGCCGCCTTCAAGCTGCGCCTTCAGCCCATCTTCCGGGGACTGGACGCGCCCGATCAGCGTGCTGAGGTCAAACTCGTGACGGCCTGCATCCAGCGCCGGGTCCGTGAGCATGGAGATGCGGACGAATTTGATGGCGTCCAGCAGACTGCCGGAGTCGTTGCGTCTGCCGCCGCGGGTACGCGCGCCGCCGCCACCGCTTTGGTGCATGCGCAGCTTGTCCGGCTCGTCGCTGTGGTAGGGCATTATGGCGTCGTTGGGGCAGACCTGCGCGCACATGCCGCAGCCTATGCAGGCCGTGGCCGGAGCGGTCTTCTGCCGGATGCCGTAATAGAGGGAAAAGTCGTTTTCGGGTTTTTTGGTCAGCCCGAGGGGCGTGCGCACTTTTCGCTTGCGAAAGACGCCAAGCTCAATGGCCCGCACCGGACAGACCGACGTACACTGGCCGCAGAGCGTGCATTTGCTCTTGTTCCAGTCAATCTGCCATGGCAGATCCTTGCGGCTTAGCGAAGATGGGGTAATGGCTGCGTCTGACGGCATATCTCAATCTCCTCGCACTGGGGCGAAACAATGGCGGTATCAAGGTGCATGGGCTGGAAGTCCGCGCTCTTGTCGCGGTCCGGGATGACGGCGTCTAGCCCGCAGACTTCGGACGAGAAGGCGTACAGGCCGGGGCGGCCACCAACCACGCCGGGGCGCAGCTTCTTCTTGTCCTGAACCATGAACATGCTGCGGTCCGGGGTGACGCCGATAACGCAGTTGGGACCGTCGATGATCATCTTGCGGCAGACCATCTTGAGCCGGGCGAGAAACTCGCCGTCGGCGTGCGCGGCCAGCTGGGCGTCGGACAGCGGGGTGATGATGTGCTTGTAGGCCTGCAGGGGCAGCCCAAGGCGCTTCATCGTATAATGGAGGATATGGGCGAAGACTTCGGAGTCCGAATGGTAGCCCGTGTATCCCGTAATGTTTTGCGATTCCAAATACTCGCGGATGGGGACGAACGCCGTATTCTCGCCATTGGTCATGGTACAGATGCCCTGAATGAAGAAGGGATGGCACGCATAGAGGTTGATGGCGTAGTTGGTGTTCTGGCGGCCCTGCGCGAGGATGGTGCGGGCGTAGAAGTCGTGATGGTCCAGCCCGAGGTATTCGCCAACGCTCAGCGGGTCGCCAATTTCCTTAACCATGACGACGTCCGGCCAAAAGGAGAAGACCGTGATGTCGTCGCGCTCCAGCCCGGCGATTTTGAGGGCGACGCGGGTGGCGAGGAGTTCTTCTTCGCGCGCTTCTTTGGAAAGGTCGTCCCAGCCTGCGGGCGGCTCAAAGGCTTGGACGAGGTAGGCGTGCCGCGCGGGCGTGCCAGCCGGGAGGGTGGCCGAGTGCGACATGGAGAGTCTGTGTCCGGGCGTATAGCCCCGGTGCCGCATGAATTCCATAAGGCGTTCTTCGCCTTGCTCCGTGACGATGGCGGAAAGGATGGGCGTATCCGGCATTTTGCCGAAAGCGCCGTCCAGACCGGTCAGATACAGCCCCACACCGGAGCCGTCGTGTCCCTCTCGCATGACGTCCAGAGCCTGGACCGCCTCCATGGGGGATACGGGGTCGGTGCTTGTAAGGGCGAACAAGCGGCACATTGTCTGCTGACTCCTTTACGTTCTGAGGAAAAAGGGGCGGGAGGGGGCGCGGGCGCGCCGTGTGGCCGGAAGCCATGCCCCTTTGGCCGGATATCGCATCCGACGTGCATCTGTAATTGCGGGACAAATAGTAATAGCCAATAGTTACTTTCAAGTCCAGCAAAGTCAGTGCTGTCCGGGGCTTGCGGGGGTGTTTTGCATGTCGCGCAGGCGACGTTTTGGGCAGAAAAACCCCCGTTTTTCCCTGTGGCCCGCAAAACGGGCAAAAAAGGCACGGCAAGCGGGCTCCCAACGACCGGTAACGGTTGACGAAAGGGTGCTGAGGCTTTATTTGAAGGCGTTGCGGCCTGTCATTTTTGCAGGCCGCGTGATACATGTACGTTGCGTTTGCCGCGGGGCGTCCCGGCGGCAAACGATGATTCCCAACACTTCACTAGGAGGCCAAATGCTTTTCGCTGACATCGCCCATGCCATGGGTGCCGGTGCTCAGGGCGCTGAGGGCGCTGCCAACCCCATTGCTGGGATGGTGCCCCTTATCCTGATGTTCGTCATCTTCTACTTCCTCCTCATTCGCCCCCAACAGAAGAAGGCCAAGCAGCACAAAGAGATGCTGGGTGCCCTCAAAAAGGGCGACTGGGTGCTCACCGGTGGCGGCATCTACGGCCGCATCGTTGAGATTCGCGAAGATGAACTCGTCGTCGACCTCGGCAACAATGAAGTCGTGATGAGCCGGGCCTTCATTTCCAGTGTTCTGGACAAGGCTCCCAAGGCCTTCCCCTCCAGCAACAAGAAGAAGTAGCAATGGCGCGGAGTTCTTCCGCGCCTCGCTTTTCAGGGCAAGCGATGCAGACGGCCGGAATGTTCCGGACCAATATGCGCGCTTGCCTTTGCTATTGATACAACGTAGTTATCAGTAGCTTACAGAGGTAGTTGGCGCGGCCATTTGGGCCTGCGCCGTGTTTGTGTCTGGACCCCGAGGAGAAACAATGAAAGGGAGCCTGCGTTACCGCATCATTCTCGCCCTGCTCGTGGGCGTGCTCGGACTCGTCTATGTGCTGCCCTCGTTTATCGCGCAAGATTCGCCCCTGAGGGGCGCGCTGCCCGACGACGAGATCAGCCTGGGCCTCGACCTCAAGGGCGGTGTTCACCTGACCCTGGGTGTCGATATCCCTGAGGCTATCGAGTACAACCTCAATCAGATGGGGCAGGATATTCGCACCACGGCACGTGACGAGGGCATCGCCGTCCTCAAGCCCAGTGTGCGAGGCAAGGACAAGCTGAACTTTACGCTGCTCAAAAGCGACCAGCGTGCCAAGCTTGATGGCCTTCTGAATAAGCACTTCAACATGCTGAAGGTCAAAGCCCGCGAGAACATTAGCGACGGGAAGGTCCGCTACACCCTGGTGATGACCCCCGAATACAAGCGCGAAGTCTCCAAGCTCACCGTCGATCAGGTGCTCAAGACCATCCGTACCCGTATCGACCAGTTCGGTGTGGCAGAGCCGGACATCCGCCGTCAGCAGGGCGGCCGTATTCAGGTTCAGCTGCCCGGCCTCGACGACCCGCAGCGCGCCATCAGCGTCATCGGCCGTACCGCCCGTCTTGAATTCAAGATCGTGGACGACGCCGCAGACCTGACCAAGGCAAAGCAGGGCATTCTGGCTCCGGGACGCGAACTGTCCACCCTGAAGCATTACCGTATGGACGGGACCTACTCCACCGAGCCCATCGTTCTGCATAAGGATACCGTGCTGTCCGGCGAGTACATCACCGATGCACACGTCAGCTACGACAACTTCGGACAGCCCATGATCAGCATGAACTTCAACTCCCGCGGCGCGCGCATCTTCTCGCGTGTGACCGGTGAAAACATCGGCAAGCGTCTGGCCATTGTGCTGGACGGCGAGGTGTACTCCGCCCCGTCCATCAAGGACAAGATTCCCGGCGGCCGCGCCTCCATTACCGGTTCCTTCAGCGATAGCGAGGCCGCTGACCTTGCTCTGGTGCTGCGTTCCGGTTCGCTGCCCGCTTCCGTTCACGTCATGGAAGAACGCACCGTTGGCCCGTCCCTCGGACAGGAGTCCATCGACAAGGGCGTTACTGCCGCACTGGCCGGTTTCGTTGTGGTTCTGCTCTTCATGGCTGTGTACTACGGTTTTGGCGGCCTTGTTGCCGACACCGCTCTGGTCATGAACATCGTGCTCATTATGGCCGGTCTTGCCGGCTTTGGCGCGACGCTGACGCTGCCCGGTATTGCGGGCATCATTCTGACAATCGGTATGGCCGTGGACGCCAACGTCATCATCTTTGAGCGCATCCGCGAAGAACTCCGCAGAGGACTCACCGCGCGTGCCGCCATTGAAGAGGGCTACGCCAAGGCGACCCTGACCATCCTTGACGCCAACGTGACCACCGTGCTGGCCGCCATCATCCTGTACCAGTTCGGTACCGGACCCATCCGCGGCTTCGCCGTCACGCTGACCCTGGGTATCCTGGCCTCCATGTTCACGGCCATCTTCGTGACCCGCATTCTCTTTGATATGTGGGCCGCCAAGGCCAAAACCGGTGCCAGACTGAGCATCTAGGGGAGTACACAGATGGGACTGCAACTCATCAAGCCCGATACACATATCGATTTCGTTGGCTTCCGTAAGATTGCCTTCGTCATCTCCGCCCTTCTGATTCTGCTTGGCATCGGCTCCCTGCTGATGCACGGCGGACCCCGCTACGGCATCGACTTCGCCGGTGGTATCACCGTGCAGGTGAAGTTCGACGAAGGCATCGAGATCGGCAACCTCAAGGACGCCCTCGCCACCACGGACATGAAAGATATGACCGTGCAGAGCTTCGGCATGGAGCAGGATAACGAGTACCTCATCCGCATCTCCGCCATGGACGTTACCTCCGATCAGGTGCGTACCGCCGTGGAAAGCGCCCTCACCAACCACATGGACGCCGGATACACCGTTCAGCGTCAGGAAATGGTTGGCCCGAAAGTTGGCGCGGACCTGCGTGAAAAGGCCCTTGAAGCCATGTTCTACGCCGTGCTGCTCATCGCTATCTATATCTCCGGCCGCTTCGAGGCGCGCTGGATGACAGCAGGCATCATGGCCGCGGCGCTGTCGGGTGGAATTTATCTGCTCGGCCTCGTCAACCTGCCCATGAGTATGCTCATCCTCGCCGCGATGCTCATCACCGTGGGGCTGTGCTGGTATCTGAAATTGAACTACGCCCTCGGCGCGGTTGTGGCGCTCATTCATGACGTCATCATCACCGTGGGCGTCTTCTCAATGATGGATAAGGAATTCGACCTCACCATTGTGGCCGCACTCCTGACCATCATCGGTTACTCGCTCAATGACACCATCATCGTCTTCGACCGTATCCGCGAAAACCTTCGCAATAAGGTCGGCGAGAACCTCGGCGAAACCATTAATGCCTCCGTCAACCAAACCCTGTCTCGGACACTGCTGACCTCCGGCACCACGCTGCTGGTCGTCTTCTGCCTGTTCGTGCTGGGCGGCGGCGTCATTCACGACTTCGCCTTTGCCCTGCTCATCGGCGTGGGCATCGGTACCTACTCCTCCGTGTTCGTCGCCAGCCCCATTCTCATGGGATTCGGCCCGAGCCTGGAGCCCGACTCCGAAGAAGCCGCCGCCTAAAGCGTGCAGCCATACTCGGTTTGCAGCCCCGGTTCCAACAGGAACCGGGGCTTTTTTATGCCTTCGGCGACTTAAGGAAATAATTTCCTTAAGAATCCTTAGGATTTTCAGGGGCGGAAGCCGCCCCTGAAAATAGGGGGGTAACCCCAACCGCCATAGCCTGTTACCTATGTTCCCGGACAGAAGTCTTACCCATGTTCCGGGGTGTACACAGGGATTCTGACCGCTTCATCTGTGGCACCAACCCCACCCAAAAAAACAGCCTTCCCCCACCGCGAAAGCCTCTCAGGGGTGCCGCCGTCATCCATCCATAAACACCCGTCATGACCGCACTCGGGATTGTTAAGGGGCCGCGCCCCTTAACCCTGCGGAGCAAAAAGAGTTTCGCACTCCCACCACGGACACTCTACGGCTCACACCAGCCCATCGGCCTTGCCCCCAACCTCTGCCAACCTCCCCACCTTCTCCCGCCGCGAAAGCCCCTCAGGGGTGCCGCCGTCATTCATCCATGAGTACCCGTTATGACCGCACTCGGGATCGTTAAGGGGCCGCGCCCCTTAACCCTGCGGAGCAAAGAGAGTTTCATTTTGCCACCACGTACTCTCTACGGCTCCACCTCTACTCACACCAGCCCATCGGCCTTGCCCCCAACCTCTGCCAACCTCCCCACCTTCTCCCGCCGCGAAAGCCCCTCAGGGGTGCCGCCGTCATTCATCCATGAGCACCCGTCATGACCGCACTCGGGATCGTTAAGGGGCCGCGCCCCTTAACCCTGCGGAGCAAAAAGAGGCGTGGGTTTTGGTGCGAATTGGCGCAGGAGGGGGGCGCAGGCTGGGGCAAAAAGTGAGGCCACACGAGCCGTCTGGTGGCTGGGTGTGGCCTCGCCGTAGGGGGGGGTGGGGAGGAAAGATTTAGTTGACGAACATGGGGTAGTCCGTGGAGCGCAAACACTCGATGGCGTCGCTGTGCCAATTATCGCGCGGGGCGTGTTTGCCGTAGTGCTTACCGGGCTGGCCTGTGGATTCACTGACGACGATGGAGGAGAGATTGGGCCAGTCGTTGACGGCGCACCATTTTTCTATGCAGGCGAGGGGACCGGTGAGTGTAGAGGCCTGCCGCGGGTCGCGGTCCAGCATTTCGCAGAGTTCGCGGTAGGTGAGCAGCCGTTGCGGCGCGTCCTCCTTGCGGACGAGGGGCGTTCTGACGCGCCGCTGATGGTAAAGCAACTTGTTGACGACCTTGATTGAGAACGGGGTGAGGGGGGTGTTGTCAAACATGGTGCCTCCTTTTGAGGTGCTTTTCCATGTAATACAAAACGCTGTGAGAAAACTCAACTCCGTGCTACTATAATGGGTTTTTGTCCGTAGTGCATGGCATGCAATGCTTTTTGCATTTGCCGAGAAATGCAGAAACTTGCACATGGCGCAATGAGGCTGGTGGACGGGGCCTTTTGCGGGGGGAGGAAAAAGGAACTTTTTGAAAAAAAGATGGATGGCGGCTCTGACGCTGAAAAGACGCCGCCCCGGAGCGCGGGTGGCGTTCCGGGGCGGCGGTGTGGTTGGTGTGTGCTGGCGGTGCTACTTGGCGGAGAGCTCTTCCAGTTCGCTGGCGAGGCGGGCGAGTTGGGTGACGGCGTCGCCTGCGTCGTTCATGCGACCGGACACGCCGTTGGCCATTTGGGCCACTTCGTCCACGGCGGCGTTGATGTGCTCGCTGGTCATGGACTGTTCTTCGGCTGCGGCGGCGATGTTCTCCACCTGATTGGAGGACGCGTTGACGAGGCTGACGATGGTTTCGAGTGCCTCGCCGGACTTGGTGGCCAGAGTGCTGGCTTCGTCCACCATTTGGTTGGTGCGGTCCACGGCGTCGATGGAGGATTGTGCGCCTTGCTGAATGGACACGATGGCCTTTTCGACTTCGTTGGTGGCTTGCATGGTCTTTTCGGCCAGCTTGCGAACCTCGTCGGCAACGACGGCAAAGCCGCGCCCGGCGTCGCCTGCGCGTGCGGCCTCGATGGCGGCGTTGAGGGCGAGAAGGTTGGTCTGGTCGGCGATATCCGTAATAACGCTGAGAACCTGTCCAATCTCCTGCGCCTGCGAACCGAGGCCGTGCATGGTCTCTCGCATGGTGCGGGCGTGCTCGCTGACGCGGAGTATGGACTCCACGGCCTGCTTGACGACGCCTGCGCCGTTGTCGGCTTCGCTGCGTGCGGCGCCGGTCTGCTCGGCGGCTTCGGTGGCGCTGCGCGCAACCTGTTGCACGGCGGCGTTCATCTGATCCATGGCGGAAACTGTTTCCTGAATGCGTCCCTGCTGAGTGGCCAGGGCGTCCTGCACGCCGCTGAACTCATGGGTGAGCCCTTCGGTGGTGCTGGTGAGGCGCTGTGCGGCGTCGTGCGTGGCGTCGTTGACCTTGGCGATGCGCTCCAGCTTGTCCTGAATCTCCTGCTCGGACTGCACAAGGTCGGTGACGACGCGGGCGACTTCCACATAGCCGATGACGGCGCCGTGCCCGTCGTGCAGGGCGGAGGCGGAGGGCTTGATGTAGATGCTGGTGCCTCCGTGCTTCAGCTCGATGATGTCGGCTTCGGCCTGTCCGCCAAGGCGCTTGACCATATCAATGGGACAGCCCGGCGTGCCGCAGACGGTTGTGTCGAGCTGTTCGTGGCACTTGCACTGGTGCAACTGGTCCTGCGTGATGCCAAGCAGGTCGAGGGTCGCCTTGTTGGCCATCTTAAGGTTGTAGTCGTTGTCTACAACGAAGATGGGGTCGGGCACGGTGTTCAGCACGTTCACATAGCCGCGCATCTCGTCCAGCATGGTCGAGAGCTTGTGAGTGAGGGTGTTGAACGTGCGGGCCAGCTCGCCAATTTCGTCACGCTGGGTGTTCTTCAGTTGTTCGGAGAGGTCGGCGCGGTCTTCGGCGATGTCTTCAATCTTTTGGGTGATGCTGCGGATGGGCGCGCTGACGAACTTGCGCAGCACGATGAGCAGAACAATGACGGGACACAGGGCCATTCCGGCCAGCATCAAGATGAGAGTGGTGTCCGCACGGGCGGCCATGGCGGCGATGTTCTTGAGGTCCACCACGCTGACGATAACGCCAATCTGGTTGCCGTTGTAGTCGCGCACGGGGGCCGCGCCGAGGGCAAGCTCGGGCTGCATCTGGAGGGTGTAGCCGTCGCGGCCGTCGTCCAGCAGTTGACGGGTGAGATGCGTCAGGGAGCTGGTGTTGCGCGGCGCTGTGGCGCGCACGTAGGCGCCATCCAGAACCGGGTACTTGGAGGAATCCTGAAGGGATTTGGTGATGCTGAGCTTGTCGGCGTTCATGTACAGGACAAGGTCGTTGGACTCGTCGCGAACGTCGTTAAGGATGGGGGCGAAGCTCTCCAGCACTTCAACGGAGCCGAGCTGGTGGCCGTCGGCGGCGGTGATGGGCACCACACCGCGGATGGCAAAGCCGCCCCGGCCAAGCTCAATGCCGCTGACGGATTGGCCTGTGCGGTTTACGTCCAGCACAGTTTGGCGGAAGGAGGAGATATCGTCGGAAATATCCACCCAGTGGCCATTGCGTTTGGTTTGTTTGTCGCGCCACATGCGCACAAGGCTTCTGCCGTTGGGCAGGTGAAAATGCAGGCGCAGACGGCTGCCTGCGGTGGCCTTGTAGCTGTCCAGCATGGGGGCCAGCTCGGAACGCAACAATTCGCGGGCGGTTTGGGCCTGCGGGGAGCGGGCGTCGTCTATGTCGCCGGAGGAGGCGATTTCATACGCCTCGCGCACCTTGGGCAGGCGGGCAAAGACGGAGGCAAGCTCCTTGGCGCGGCGCGAGGCTTTGTCGATGTCCTCGGAAATGCGCGTGTACTGGTGATCCATCGTGGAGGCGACGTAGTGGTCCCTCAGCTCGTTGAACGAGGAGAAGATGGTGATGTAACTGGCAAGCCCGAGCGCCAGCACCACGATGACCTGCGGGATGGAGAGTTTCCAGAGAAGTTTCATACTGTTGTCCGTACGGTTTTAAAGTTCCTTAAGCATCCGGTTGTGCATCGCGGCCGCTACGCGGAATGCGCGGCGGGGCGTCGATGTCGCGCAGCTCGTCCGGCGTTGCCGGGGCTGCGCTTTTATCCCCTGTGCTCCCTCATAATTTGCCAACCCTCGCAAAGTCGGCTGGTGTGACGATGTCTTTTCGGAACCCTTCCCAGGTTCCTTAAACTTATCATGTGTACTTTTGGCGGACGGGCGGAACAAGGAATCTCTCCGACTCGTGCCAATATTCACAATCTGGACCTGCCAGATTGGCGGGCCTGTGCATCGTCGCGTGTGGTGGCGTGCGTGAAGACGAAGGGGGAGGCAAGTTGAGAACGGTGCCCGTGTGGCAGAGGCGTGAAGGCAAGGCGTGCGCTGTGCTGATACGCGGAAGAAGTATAGTTCCGGGTGGATGAAAGGGCAAGACCTGTGGGGGCGCGGACATGGCCGGGGAGGCGGAAGAGGGGCGGTGGAGCGTGAAAGGGAGCGAGCGGGGTGCTGGGCAGGGGCAAAGACCACGTGGAGAATCCGCTCACGCACGGGGGAGGCGCGCCGCGTGTGGGCGATGCGCGGCGCCGGGTTGGGTGGCAGAAGGCGCTAGCCGTGCCGAAACAAATGCACAATGCCCTCAGCAATGGCGATGCAGAGACCAACCCCGGCCATGGTGATGGCGTCCTGTGATTCTCCTGCCTTGAGGGCGAAAAGCGCCGCCCCCATGATGACGAGAAAGACGCCGAGGGCGCGTAGCGGTCTATCCAATCCGTATGAGGAAACCGTCGGCGGAATAATGGCAACCCCGCACGAGGGGCAATACCGAGTTTCGGTTGTGATGTCGTGATGGCAATGGGGGCACTTGGTCTTTCCCATAATAACCTCCCGAAGTCTCGCAAGCGGCCGCGTGGACGGCGTGCGTCAGTCCGTGGTGAACGTCTGGTGCTGGTCGCGTTGTGATAAAGCGCGGGCTTGGCCGGTGTCTGCGGCGTGTGGCCTGCGCTGGGTAAGCTCTCTGGATATGTGGTACCAAGGTTGGGCAAAAGGGGCAAGAGGGTAAAGAAAGACGCCCCGTTACGTGTAACGGGGCGTCTTGTGGCGGCGTGGCCAGCGGCTGGTCGTGTGGTGGACCGAATGTGTGGTGTGCCGTTGGCCGATTGGTGCTTTTCCCGTCCTCTACCGCCGAAAATTGGCCTTCACGGTATGTTGCGCGAGGCAATGTGCCGCATGTTCATTTTGAGGCATCCGGACCTGCGGGGCTGCGCGCTGCGTCCATCAGCCGCAGGGGCATACGCCTGCATGATGCTGAAAGCACAGGCAAAAGGGAACATCCGCTTGCCGATATCCCTAACAGGATGCCCCACACCACGCAACCCGCAACACGCGGGTATTGTGGAAAAAACCGCCACAAGCGAAAGGGCGGCCGGATGAATTCGGCCGCCCTTCGCAAGAGGATGCTTGATGCTTCGGTTTCTTTTTCTACACCATTTAGGAGGAGGTTATATGTCTTCGATACGGTTGGAGGAAAGGGTCTGACCTCGCCCGCATCGTCGAAAAGGGAAGTTGTGAGAGAGCTTGATGGTTGCAGAAGGCTTCCCGTGCCTTCTGTCTTTCTTCTTATCAAGTGGCGTGCCAAACATGAAAATTGTAGAAAATCAGTATGTTGTGAGTGCGCGGGCTGTTTGGACCGCTGTGCAGAGTGCAATGGCTCGCACAGAAAAAGTGCAATGTGTGCAGGGCGTTGCACAGGGTGTTGTGCAGGGGCGGGACGAGATGAGAGTGTAACCTGTTGAAGATTTAGGACGTGTGGAGGGATGCGGACATGGAAGGGCCGGAAAAAAGGAGAACCCAGTGTTCCCGTTCCATAAATGCGGTCCTGCTGGTTCCGGTTTGAATTTGGGCTTGGGTAGAAAAAAGAGTGTGATATTCCAGCATGTTAAGCAGGGCATCAGGTAGAAAAGGGGTAGGAAATGGGTAAAAGCGGAACTCCGAATTCCTCTTTTATAACGAAGGAAGAAGCGTAAAATACTGTTTTTATTGATGAAATAGAATTGGCACAAAGCGTGCTCATTGCGTGACGCCTCGCCCGGACAGCGCATCCTGGCGGGAGTTTTTTATGAATAGGTGGAACGCGATGCGCAGAGTGCAATTTCGGGATGTATCCCACGAGGCGGCAAGTCTTATGCTGTTGACCCTTGGGGCGACTATCACGGCTTTTTCGTGCAAGGCCATGGCTATCCCTCAGGGGGTGGTGTTTGGCGGGTTGTCCGGGGCGGCGCTGTTGGCGCACCGTTTGTCTGAGTGGGCGACACCCGGTATGTGGCTGCTGGTGCTGAATGCACCGCTGTTTGTGCTGGGCGGGGCGCTGGTCGGGCGGCGCTTCTTTTTTGTAAGTCTGTACGGGATGCTGTGCCTTTCTTTGGGCATGGACGCCATCGACGTACGGGTAACGTTTCCAAACCCTGTGGCGGGCGCTGTGGCAACCGGCATGGTGATGGGCTTTGGCACCGCGCTGGTGCTGTTGGCGCATGGGTCGCAGGGCGGGCTGGATATTGTCGCAAGATGTCTATCTCAGAGGTTGCAAGCCTCTGCCGGTGCGGTGTATCTGTCTTTCGATGTCGTGCTGTTTAGCTGCGCGGCTATGATCCTTGGAGGGGCCACGGTTGCGACCTCTTTGACGGTGACAGTCGCCATGGCGGCCACGACGGATATTGTCATGCGGTGTGCGGTGTGGTGTCGCGCGCATGCCGCCCGGATGAGTGTTTCCGTGCCGGTTGGTGCCGGCGCTCACGCGGTAGTTCCCGTGCCTGTGCATGTGCGCCGGAAGCACTGAGAGAAGTGATCTTTACCAGAGAAGGGTCAATTGACCCTCGGAGATGAGCATGACCAAGGCACGTTCCGGGTTGCAGACCATTGAGGGGTATGTTGGGCCGTACAGCTGGGACGAGAATGAAGAAATCGTCACGGTGTCGGTCATTACGGATGAGAACAGGGAGTACGTGGTGGAGCATTCCGGGCCGGGCGCCCGCCTGCTCGACTATGTTGATGAGTACATCCGTGCCAAGGGGGCGGTTCGCAAAAGCCGTGACCATTTCAGTCTGACGGTACAGAGCTTCGATGTGATCGACGCGCCCGAACTGGACGACTGGATTGAGGATGACGACTGGTAGGGCATCCTCGCCGCCCGTCAGGGTTTTTCCCACGCAGAACGAGACTCCGCAGGATAATGCCGGCGGGGTCTCCGCTGTTTTAAGCGCGGGAAGCTGGCGGGCTGCTCTTTCCCCTGCCTGTGGGGTGCTGATTTTGGTTGCAAGGGGGGATGGGCCGGACGTACAGTGCCGCCACCGGAGTTCTTGGAGAAAAGTACGATGAAACGTGTTTTGGTCGCGACGCCGGATGCCGCCGTATCCAGCATCATCCGCGAAAGTTATACCACGCCGCCCACCATAGATACCGCCTTGAAGCGGGAGGAGTTCGGCCACCATTTGGCGCGCAGGCAGTACGATACGCTGTTTGTGGATGTTGCCATGCTGGATGTGCCGCCCACCAATGGCGATGCGCAGGCCTTTGTGGATGCGCTGGCGCCCATTGCCCGCACCAGCCCGCATGCGGAAATCGTCATCCTTGCGCCGCCGGAGCGCCTGCGCGCCGCCGTCAGGCTGGTGAAGGCCGGTGCGGACGACTACCTCAATTATCCGCTGGACCGTACCGAGGTCCGCTATGTGCTGGAAAGCCTGTATGAAAGCCTTAAGCTCCAGACCGAGATGGATTACTTCCGCGCGGAGGTGGGCGTGGGGCGCTTTATGCAGGTTGTGGGCACGCGCACGCCATCCATGCGCGCCGTGTTCGACAAGGCGCGCCTTGTGGCGCCAACGTCGTCCATTGTGCTCCTTACGGGCGAAACCGGGACGGGCAAGGGCGTTATCGCGCGCCTTATCCATGCCCTTGGCGCGCACAGTTCCGGGCCTTTCGTCAGCGTGCACTGCGGCGCAATCCCCGACACCCTCATCGAGAGCGAACTCTTTGGGCACGAGAAGGGCGCATTCACCAGCGCGGTGAAGCGCAAGCTCGGCCGCTTTGAGGTGGCCGCCGGTGGCACCATATTCCTTGATGAAATCGGCACGGTGACGCCGTCTGCGCAGGTGAAACTGCTGCAGGTGCTGCAGGAGAAGGTGTTTCAGCGTGTGGGCGGCTACGCGGACATTCCGCTGAAGTCGCGCATCATCGCCGCCACGAATATTGACCTTGGCGAGCTGTGTGCGCGGGGTGAGTTCCGTAAGGACCTGTTCTACCGCCTGAACGTCTTCCCCATTGAAATCCCGTCGCTGCGGGACAGGGCGGATGATATCCCCATGCTGGCGGAGTTCTTTTTGACCAAGCTGAATGAACAGCACATGAAGGACATCCGCGGCATCCATCCCACGGTGCTGGGCGCGCTGGCCGGATACGACTGGCCGGGCAACGTGCGTGAGCTGGAAAACCTCATCGAGCGCGCCTATATCCTTGAGCGCTCCAATGTGCTGACGCCAGAGAGCTTCCCCGTGGACATTGCCGCCAGTGGCGCGCCAGCGGCCAGCCTGCCGCTGGACCTGACGCAAACCCTTGCGGAATTCCGCGAAAGCGCCAAGGAGAGCGCGCAGCGGCACTACCTCAAGGAACAGCTTGCCGCCCACAACGGGCGCATGAACAAGACCGCCGAGGCCGCAGGCATCAGCCCGCGCCAGTTGCGTAAGCTCATGACGCGCTACGGCTACCGCAAGGAAGACTTCAAGGTCTGATTTTTCCCGGATGGCAAGGCTTCGCTACGCAGAAGCCATACCGCCCCCGTGTCTGTGTCCATTGCGACGGCAGACGCGGGGGCGTTTTGCGTTTGTGCCCATATGCCGGGTGGATGTGGAATGGTCCGACCATAGCGGTAGGGAAAGGTCCGACCAAAGCGATGCGAAAAAAGTTTATGGGGTGACACGGGTGGCGTGTGTTTTACATAACTTACTGGTTTTGTTGGGTTAAGTCTTTTCAACACATATCCCCTGTGGGATCGTCTCGCCTCCAAAGGTCCGACCAAACCCCGTGTGAGGGGTTGACAGCGATTCCAGTATTGTGCAGAGTTTGGTCCGACCATTTGACGGGGCAACGGATGCCGCGCAGATGGTGCAGCTGTGCACGTTAACTGAGTTTGGTGAAGATTTCGCAAGAAATGGGCTGGCTGCACGCTTCGTCGCCATACCGGCGGCTGGCATATTTGGACAGAAAGGTCATACCATTCATGGATCAGACAGAAATGAAAAAGGTCTTGGCATTCACTCCGGCGCAGATTGGTCGCGCCAGCGAGGATGTGGCCCTGCAAATTGAGGCGGCCATCACCAGCGGGCGCATTCAGCCCGGTGAGCACCTGCCCAGCGAACGTGAGCTGCAAAGCCTGTTTCAGACCGGGCGCGGCGTCATCCGCGAGGCCCTGCGGACCCTTAAGCAGAAAGGGCTTATCGAGATCCGCAAGGGCGCCAAGGGCGGCGCATATATCAAACAGATAGAGGTCGACAACGTCAGCGAGTCCCTCGCGCTGTTTTTGAAGCAGCACTCCGTGGCTCCCGACCGCATTATCGAGTTCCGCGAGAGCATTGACCGGGCCATCACCTGTTTGGCCATCTCCCGCGCAACGGATGAGGAGAAGCAGCAGCTTGTGGACGGCGCGCACCGTCTGGAAAAGATGCTGGAAGCACCGAATCCGGACCTGAACCAGCTTGGCGAGCTGGACCGGGAGCTTAACATCCTGCTGGCGAACATGGCGCATAATCCCGTGTTCGAGTGGGTGATGCGGGCGCTGCAGTCCGGCTTTAGCTCTCACGATTTCGCGCTATACGAAATGCCCGAATACCGTGAAGCCACCGTCTCCAACTGGACGGACACAGCGCGCGAGATAGCGCAGGGCGAAACGCTGCGGGCGCTGTCGTACATCGGTCATCACTATGTTTTGCTCAGCCGGTGTGTGGAGGCGCGAAGCGCCGAAGGCCGCCCCGGTGTGACAGAATTTTTGGACACGTCCTCGGACGAGGCAACCGAGACGTCGTCCTAAGGCACTTCCGGTACTCTCCTACTGGTTGCACTGCACCTCCGGGCGCTGCCGTGCCCATTATCCCGGCGGCGCCATCGGCACAGCACTGTGCCGCACGGGGAGGCGTGGACGTCACGTTCCACAGACGCCGCCCTCCCCGCCGGAGGAGTGCGCGCCGCGGCCCGCGCCAGAGAGGCGCTAACGCGGCGTAAAGGCTGGTCCTTCCAGCCACGGGAAAAGTGGGAGGCATGGCCCGCAAGGGCGCAGGAAAGAAGGGGAGAAGAAGGGTTTCTTGCACAAACCGGGCGCCGCTGAAGGCGGACGGCACGGGGCTGGCAGGATGTGTGTGTGGAAAAGGCTGCGCTAGGTGTGCGCCATGACAGCCCCAGCCGTACCACGAAGCATCAGCGACGCCCGGTTTGTGCAGGAAAGCCGTGAAAGCCGGTCACCACGGTGACCGCCGGGGGAGCGCTCCTCTCGCGTGCGTTCTCCTCATAGCCATTCTCCCGGCGTTCATGGCCGCCTTGCGGCCATGACGGCACCCAAAAGAAAGCGCGCCACAGTGTGCCCTGTAGGGCGACACGGCGCGCGCACGGCAAGGACGGCCCGTCAGCGTGTGGCGACGGACGGGCCGGAATTCAACACAACACTATAAAGGACAGCCCGCCGCTCCTTGGCAGAGGATATGCGCGGCGGGCCGCCCTGAACCGAACATGCCGTCTGGCAGGACGACATGAGCAGGAGGTCCCATGGCTAAAAAGATGTATGATTACATCATTGTTGGTGGCGGTTCCGCCGGTAGCGTACTGGCCAACCGTTTGAGCGCGAATCCCAAGAACAATGTGCTGGTGCTGGAAGCCGGTCTCCCGGACTTTCGTCTGGATTTCCGCATCCATATGCCCGCGGCACTGACCTACCCCCTTGCAGGCAAGACCTACAACTGGTGGTACGAGTCCGACCCCGAGCCGCACATGCACAACCGCCGCATTTATCAGCCCCGCGGCAAGGTCCTTGGTGGTTCCAGCTGCGTCAACGGGATGATCTACATCCGCGGTAACGCGATGGACTACGAAAAGTGGGCCAAAATCGACGGCCTGGAGGACTGGGACTACGCCCGTTGCCTGCCGTACTTCCGCCGGTTTGAAACCCGCATGGACGGCGCAACCGCCTACGACGGCGCCAACGGCCCCTTGTACCTGACGACCCCCGAGTGCGACAACCCCCTGTTCAACGCCTTTTTCCAGGCCGTTCAGCAGGCTGGCTATCCTATCGTGGACAACGTCAACGGCTACCGTCAGGAAGGCTTCTCCAAGTTCGACGCCACCATCTATCAGGGGCGCCGCTGGAATGCCGCCCGTGCCTACGTGCACCCGGTGCGCAACCGCCGCAACCTCAAGGTTCGCTGCGGCGCGCAGACCTCGCGCATTCTCTTCGACGGCAAGCGCGCCGTGGGCGTCGAGTACGATACCCGCTTCCGCAAGGGCGTCAAGGCATACGGCGGCGAAGTTATCGTCTGCGGTGGCGCCATCAACTCCCCGCAACTGCTGCAGTTGTCCGGCATCGGTAATGCGGACGAGCTGTCCAACCTCGGCATCGATCCGGTGCAGCACCTGCCCGGCGTGGGCGAGAACCTGCAGGACCATCTGGAACTTTATGTCCAGTACGCCTGCAAGAAGCCCGTCAGCATGTACCCGGCCCTCAAGTACCGCAATCAGCCCAAGATTGGCGCAGAGTGGCTGTTCCTGCACAAGGGCGCTGCGGCCACGAACCACTTCGAGGCCGGCGGCTTTATCCGCGGCAACGACGAGGTGGACTACCCGAACCTGCAGTACCACTTCCTGCCTATCGCCATCCGCTACGACGGCTCCGCGCCCAACGAGGGCCACGGCTATCAGGTCCACGTTGGTCCCATGAATACCGACGTTCGCGGTCATGTGAAGATCAAGTCCGCCGATCCGAAGGAATACCCCAGCATCCTGTTCAACTACCTCTCCACCGAGCAGGAGCGCCGCGAATGGTGCCAGGCCATCCGCAAGACCCGCGAAATCATGACGCAGTCCGCGTTTGACGAGTTCCGCGGCGGCGAGCTGGCCCCCGGCGAACATGTGCAGACCGACGAAGAGATCCTGGACTTTGTGGCACGCGAGGGCGAAAGCGCCTACCACCCCAGTTGCACCTGCAAAATGGGCTACGACGACATGGCCGTTGTGGACAGCGACCTCAAGGTGCACGGCGTGGAAAACCTGCGTGTCGTGGACGCCTCCATCATGCCGCTTATCACCAACGGCAACATCTACGCTCCGGTCATGATGATCGCCGAAAAGGCCGCGGACAAGATTCTCGGCAACACGCCGCTGGATGCTTCTCCCGCGCCGTTCTACAAGCACGAAAAGGGCGAGTAGACCCCGAGACCGCAAGGAGACCTGCAATATGATGCAGAAGAAGATGTACATCGACGGCCAGTGGGTGGACGCCGAGTCCGGCCGCACCACGGAAATCATCGATCCCGGCAACGGGCGCGGTGTGGCCGTGGTGGCCGAAGGCTCCCGCGATGACGCCAAAAAGGCCATCGCCGCCGCGCGCGAAGCCTTCGACTACGGCCCTTGGCCGAACACCCCCGCATCCGAGCGAGGCCGCCTCGTCTGCCGTCTGGCGGACCTTATAGAGCGCGACCGCGAGGAGCTGGCCCGGCTGGAGAGCCTGGACACAGGTAAAACAGTTGAAGAAAGTCGTTGGGATATGGATGACATCGCCGGTATCTTCCGCTACTTTGGCGGGTTGGCGGACAAGGAAGGCGGCGAAGTGATTTCTTCGCCCATTCCGGATTCCACCAGTGAACTGGTACGCGAACCCATCGGCGTCTGCGGGCAGATTTCCCCGTGGAACTATCCGCTCCTTCAGGCGTCGTGGAAGATGGCCCCGGCTTTGGCCGCAGGATGCACGATTGTCATGAAACCCAGCGAGATCACCCCGCTGACGACCATTAAGGTCACGGAACTGGCCGAAGAGGCCGGATTCCCCAAGGGTGTGGTCAATACCGTACTCGGCCCCGGCTCCGCCGTGGGCGCCGAACTGTCCGAAAGCCTGGATGTGGATTTGATATCCTTCACGGGCGGCATCGACACCGGCAAAAAGATCATTCAGGCCGCAAGCGGCAACGTGAAGAAGATGGCTCTTGAGCTTGGGGGCAAAAACCCCAATATCATCTTCGCCGACGCCGATTTCGACCTTGCGGTGGACTACGCGCTCAACGGCGTGTTCTTCCACGCTGGTCAGATTTGCTCTGCCGGTGCGCGCATCCTTGTGCAGGACGACATCTACGACGCCTTCGTGGAGGAACTGCACAGACGCATCAGCCGCATCGTTGTGGGCTACGGCTTCGACGAAAAGACCGAGATGGGACCGCTCATCTCCGCCGAGCATCTGGCCAAGGTTGAGGACTACGTCCGCATTGGTCAGGAAGAGGGCGCGCGCCTGCTTTGCGGCGGCAAGCGTCCGGACGACCCGGCGCTGGAGGGGGGCTTCTTCTACATGCCCACCCTGTTCGCCGACTGCGAAAACGACATGCGCATCGTGCAGGAAGAAGTGTTCGGCCCGGTTATCACCGTGGAACGCTTCTCCACCGAAGAGGAAGTCGTTCAGCGTGCCAACAGCACCGTCTACGGCCTGTCCGCTGGCTTCTGGACCCGCGACCCCGACCGTATCAAGCGCGTTTCCCGCGCTTTGCGTTTCGGTACCGTGTGGGTGAATGACTTCAACGTGTACTTCACACAGGCACCATGGGGTGGCTACAAGCAGTCCGGCCTTGGTCGCGAGCTTGGCCGCATGGGGCTTGAGGAATACACCGAAGTGAAGCACATCTTCCAGAACAGCAACACCCAGCCAGTGAACTGGTTCGGTAAATAGACCACAAAAGGGGAGAGCACAGGTGTGTTCTCCCCTTTTTTCATGTGGACGAGAGTGTTCCCGTGGCGGATGCCGCCAGCAACGTGGACGCAGCCCCGGCAAAGTGCCTCTGTGCAGGCAGCAGCCGTGGGCGCGGCCCAGCGTTAGCGGTGGATGCGCCACCAGTGCCGCGCGGAAGGAACGTTTCGCGCGGCGTCCGGCCGGGGTCGTCATTGTGGCGGCGGCCGGTCACCCATGCAGAGTGCGGCGCGGCGGCGCAGGGAACCGGAAGAGTTCCGGCATACGCCGCCCACCGACGCGCACTGATTTGGGGCGGAGCACGGCACAAGCGGGGCATGGCCCCGTTAACAGCAACATAGGAGGTATGATGTTTGATGAAGGCCCAAGGAAGTTGATGACAGTAGTGCTTCTTCTCTTCATGTTTGCCTTCACCGGCGTGGCTCACGCCAAGAACAACGAGGTACGTTTCGTCAGCATCGGCTGGACGGGCGTATCCATCAAGACTGATATCGCAGTAGAAATGCTGAACAGTCTTGGGTACTCGGCCACGAATCTCTTGGTGTCCGTGCCCATCGCCTACAAGGCGATGGACATGCAGGAAGCCGACGTCTTCCTCGGCAACTGGATGCCCACCATGGAGACCATGGCCAACAAGTTCTTCAAGAAGGGTACTGTGGACAAATACGTGGCCAACATGCCCGGTGCCAAGTACACCCTCGCCGTCCCGACCTACGTCGCGGAAGGTGGCTTGAAGAACTTTAGCGACATTGCCAAGTACGCCGATAAGCTCGAAGGCCGCATCTACGGCCTTGAGGAAGGCAACGACGGCAATGCGGTCATCGAAAAGATGATTGAGGATGATATGTTTGGATTGGGCGATTTTACTCTCGTGCCCTCCAGTGAGAGCGGCATGCTCGCCCAGGTGCAGTCCTTCGCCAAGGAAGGAAAATGGATCGTGTTCCTCGGCTGGGCACCGCACAGCATGAACGAGAACATCGACATGACCTACCTTGACGGCAGCACTACGGAGACGTTCGGTCCCAACAACGGTTCGGCTACCATTTATACCAATGTGCGCGCCGGCTTTGTTGATGAACATCCGAACGTGGGAAAATACCTGAAGAATTTGATTTTCCCCATCAGCATGATGAATGAAATCATGGTGGCTCTGCACAACGACGATGGCCTGAAGACCAAGGAAGCAGGCATGCAGTGGGTCAAGAATCATCCGGAAATGTACGAAAAGTGGCTGGATGGTGTGACGACTGCAGACGGCAAGCCCGCTCTGCCTGCCTTTAAGGCATACCTTGAGACCATCTAAAAACGGCAAGCTCTCCGCGTAAGCGGAGAGCGCCGTATGTTGCGTCATTCGGCCGCTTGCGGGGTTTTTCCGCAGGCGGTGAGGCCTTCCGTGCAGAAGGCTGCCTCGCAAGTCGCCGCGCGTGCTCACTGTGAGCCGTGCGGCCGCTGTGCGGGCGGAGGCGCAGCCGGGTGGAGCCTTGTGCCAAATGGGTGAAGCTCGTATTCCATGAATACGCACGTTGAAGGGCGTCCTGCGCTGGCAGCAGCGGCAGGGCGCCCTTTTTGTTCATCATCTCCCGCCAGCGGCATCATCTCTCCACCTTGTGCCTCGCCTCCTCACTCCCGCCATTTTTCGCTTGCGTCCCCCGGTTGCATTTCGCCATGCACAGGCCTACCCTCGGCTCGCCGGTGGGCCGTTGCCCACCTCGGCGCAACAACACAATTCGACACACTCCCAAGCGAGGCGAGATATGCAACTGGACGACGTGGCGCAGGCCGTAGCAGACCTTGCGCAGAAGAATGGCTGGTACAGACCGCAGTCCAAGCGGCCCCAGACGCCAAGGAACCTTGCCGTATCCCTTTCCATAGAAGCGGCGGAACTGCTGGAGTGCTTCCAGTGGACCGAAGACGCCAACCCCGACGCCGTGGCCGACGAAATCGCCGACGTCATCATCTACGCCGCACAGCTGGCCAACGTCATGGGCATGGACCTCAACGAAGTGCTCCAACGTAAAATCAATCGCAACCTCACCCGTACCTGGGATCAGGACGCCGCACGCGAAGAAGCCGAGGCATAGCTGGGGGGTGCCTTTGGCTGGGCCGGGTCGTAACGCCGGGGTCAAGAGGATATCTCCGATGGTTTAAGGGGTGCGACCCCTTAAAAATCCCGAGGTTTTTCGGGCTGGAAGCCAGTCCGAAAAAAGGGGTGGGTGCTTTTTTCGCGTGAGGGCGGTTGCCCGCGTGGGTGGGGCGGCAATGTCGGGGCCGGATAGAGGCCGGCCGTGTGGAACGCTTTACTGGCGTATAAATGGGATCGTTAAGGGCCACGGCCCTTGACCCGCCGGAGGCTTTTCTTGGCTGGGCCGAGTTGTAACGCCGGGGTCAAGAGGATATCTCCGATGGTTTAAGGGGTGCGACCCCTTAAAAATCCCGAGGTTTTTCGGGCTGGAAGCCAGCCCGAAAAAGGGGTGGGTGCTTTTCTCGCGTGAGGGCAGTTGCCCGCGTGGGTGGGGCGGCAATGGCGGGGCCTGAGAGAGGCCGGCCGTGTGGGACGCTTTACTGGCGTATAAATGGGATCGTTAAGGGCCCGTGGCCCTTGACCCGCCGGAGGCTTTTCTTGGCTGGGCCGGGTCGTAACGCCGGAGTCAAGAGGATATCTCCGATGGTTTAAGGGGTGCGACCCCTTAAAAATCCTGAGGTTTTTCGGGCTGGAAGCCAGCCCGAAAAAGGGGTGGGTGCTTTTCTCGCGTGAGGGCAGTTGCCCGCGTTGGTGGGGCGGCAATGGCGGGGCCTGATAGAGGCCAGGTGTGGGGAACGTATTACTGGCGTATAAATGGGATCGTTAAGGGCCCGTGGGCCTTGACCCGCCGGAGGCTTTTCTTGGCTGGGCCGAGTCGTAACGCCGGGGTCAAGAGGATATCTCCGATGGTTTAAGGGGTGCGACCCCTTAAAAATCTCGAGGTTTTTCGGGCTGGAAGCCAGCCCGAAAAAGGGGTGGGTGCTTTTTTCGCGTGAGGGCGGTTGCCCGCGTGGGTGGGGCGGCAATGCCGGGGCCGGATAGAGGCCGGGCGTGGGGAACGTATTACTGGCGTATAAATGGGATCGTTAAGGGCCCACGGCCCTTAACCCGCCGGAGGCTTTTTTATTTTCTGCCACAAGCCGAGGAGGCGGGGCGTGATGACGAACGGGCGCTGGGAGCTGTACTCCCGGCGCCCGTTTGTTGTGTGTCGTATTGGGCGGGGCTACTCGGCGCAGTCCACGCAGAGGGAGGCTTCTGGCATGATGAGGAGTCGGCGGACGGGGATGGGTTCGCCGCATTCTTCGCAGTGGCCGAAGTCCTCGTCGTCGACATTGGCGAGGGCGCGTTCAAGGCCGAGGAGGCGGCGCTTGGACTCGGCCAGCACTTTGCCGCTGATGCCCTGATTGGTCAGCGAATCCATGCGGGAGAGCCTGCCGATGGGTTGGTCCAGATCAACGGTCTTGGCGCTGTCTTCCAGACGGGCGACGGTTTCGCGGAGGGTCTCGATTTCCTCACGAATGCATGTTGCGATCTGTTCTCGTTCTTCCTTGGTCATGGCGATCCTTCCTTCAAGATGTTCCTGCGGGTTTGCCCGTGGAGGGCCGGAAAAACGCACGCAACCGCCGCAGATGCTGTTAGCGCCTGCGCGGTGAACTGTGCGTCGTATGGTGCGCGCCCGGATACCCCGTGCGTGCAAAGTTCCTACTGTAGCAAGGTGGAAAGAGTCCGGCAACCGCTTTGTTTTATTCTGTGCGGAAGGTGGCGTTGGATGGGGCGCAGGGCGAGATGGAGTGAATGTCGTGTGTTGTGTTTTGCATTGCGCTTGGAGTGTGCTATGCATGGTGGGAATGTCAAACAGTCCACCTTGGATGTATGTCCTTGGTTTTGTTGTTCTGTAACCCATGCAGTGTGAGGTTTTCCATGGCAAAGAAGAAGATGACAACCGCTTTTGGTGTCCCGGTAGGGAACGACTTGAATACGATGACGAGTGGTTCCCGTGGCCCGTCGCTTTTGCAGGACGTACACCTGCTGGAAAAGTTGGCGCACTTTGACAGGGAGCGCATCCCCGAGCGTGTTGTGCACGCCAAGGGCGCCGGGGCGTATGGATATTTTGAAGTAACGGCGGACGTGAGCAAGTATACGAAGGCCGCGTTCCTGTCCGAGGTTGGCAAGCGCACGGACGTTTTCGCGCGTTTTTCCACTGTTGGCGGGGAGAAGGGCAGCGCCGATGCAGAGCGCGACCCCCGCGGCTTTGCCGTGAAGTTCTATACGGAGGAAGGCAACTACGACATGACCGGCAACAATACCCCGGTCTTCTTCATCCGCGACCCGCTGAAGTTCCCGGACTTTATCCACACGCAGAAGCGTAACCCCGCCACCAACCTCAAGGACCCGACCATGGCGTGGGACTTTTGGTCCCTGACGCCGGAGTCCATGCACCAAGTGACGATTCTGTTCTCGGACCGGGGCACGCCCGCGACCTACCGCAACATGAATGGCTACTCCAGCCATACCTACAAATGGTACAACGCCAAGGGTGAATACTTTTGGGTGCAGTACCACTTTAAAACCGATCAGGGCATCAAGAACCTGACCGGCCCCGAGGCGGCGGCAATGTGCGGCAAGGACCCGGACCACGCCACGCGTGACCTGTACGACGCCATCGAGCGCGGCGAACACCCGTCGTGGACGCTGGAGATGCAGATTCTCAGCCCTGAGCAGGCCAAGGACTTTGGGTGGGATATCTTCGACATCACCAAGGTGTGGCCGCATAAGGAGGTGCCGCCCATCACCGTGGGCAAGCTGGTGCTGAACAGGAATCCGGAAAATTACTTTGCGGAGGTGGAGCAGGCCGCGTTCAACCCGAGCAACCTTGTGCCCGGCATTGGCGTGTCTCCGGACAAGATGCTGCAAGGGCGGCTGTTCTCGTATCACGATACGCACCTGCACCGCCTTGGGCCGAACTATCACCTCATCCCCGTGAACCAGCCGAAGCACGCCATGGAGCAGAACTACCAGCGCGACGGCAATATGCGTGTGGATGCCAACGGCGGTGGCGGGCCGAACTATTGGCCCAACAGCTTCCACGGCCCGGCGCCGGACGCGGCCTATGGCGAGCCGCCCATTGAAGAGCACGGCCCCGGCGACCGCTACGAGTTCGACCACCCCAACGACGACTTTGTCCAGCCGGGGAACCTGTACCGCCACGTGATGTCCGAGCAGGACCGGACGAACCTTGTCAGCAATATTGTGGGCAATATGGAGAGTGTCCCGAAGCCCATCCAGCTGAGGCAGTGCGCGCTCTTCTTCCTGGCGGATGAGGACTACGGCGCCCGCGTGGCCGAAGGGCTGGGACTGGATATGGCCGAGGTGAAGCGCCTTGCCGCGATGTCGCAGGAGGACCGCGTGGCCGCAACACCTGTAAAGTAGCCGTGATGTGAAGAAAGCGATGAAGCCGGGACGCCGCATGCGTTCCGGCTTTTTTGCGTGCTGGCTGCGGCCCGCGTGTGGCTGGTTGGGGCTGGCACGATACGACGGTGTTGGGCGTGGCCGCTTGACGGCAAAAGGAGGAGCCGGCAAAGAAAAACGGACGCTCCCGGCATGGGGGCGTCCGTGCTGCGTCTGTAGGGGCGGCTGGGGCTATTTGCGGAAGTGGCAGCCCCGGCTGTTTTTGTTGCGCATGGCCGCGAGGGTGACGATGTACGCGGCGTAGCAGCCATGGAACAGGTCCACGAGGGACTTGGAGATGGGCGTTTGCTTGTAGAAGTCCTGCAGGTGCCTGTTCAGGCTACGCATGTCGTCGTAGGCGCGTTTAAGGCGCTGGGAGGTGCGGGTGATGCCCACATAGTTCCACATGGTGGTGCGGATGGTGGCCCAGTCCTGTGCGACGAGGGCGGGGTCCTCGTTTTGGGTGTTGCCTGCCGCCACCCAGTCGGGCATTGCGTCGGCAAGGCGCTGCGGCAGTGCGCTGCGGCGCGGGGACTTTTTGGCGATGTCCTCGGCGGCGGCCACGCCCCACAACAGGCCCTCCAGCAGCGAGGTGCTGGCAAGGCGGTTGGCGCCGTGCAGACCGGTGCAGGCGCATTCGCCCACGGCGTACAGGCGCGAGAGCGTGGTTTTGCCTGTGGTGTCCGTGAGGATGCCGCCACAGAAATAGTGCGCCGCAGGAACTACGGGGATGGGTTCCTTGGTCATGTCGAGGCCGATGTCGCGGCACTTCTTGGCGATGGTGGGGAAGCTGGTCTCAATGTCGCGCGAGACGTGGTTTGCCGCGTCCAGATAGACGAAGTCCGCGCCGGTGGCGAGCATCTCCTCCTGAATGGCGCGGGTGACGATGTCGCGCGGGGCAAGGTCGGCGCGCGGGTCGTAGCGCGCCATGAAGGCTTCGCTCTTGTCGTTGAGGAGCTTGGCGCCAGCGCCGCGCACGGCCTCGGAGACGAGGAAGCGCCGGGGCGCGCGGTGAAAGAGCGAGGTCGGGTGGAACTGCACATACTCGGCGTTGATGGTCTTGGCCTTGGCGCGGGCGGCCATGACCATACCGGACCCGATGGACGACGAGGTGTTGGTGGTGTGCAGATACAACTGCCCAATGCCGCCCGTGGCAAGGATGGTGGTGTCCGCGAGGATGGTCTCCACCTGCGCAAGGTCCTGATTGAAGACATACGCGCCGCAGCATTGGTTGCTGAGCTGGTACTTGAACTCCAGCTTGGTGGAGTGGTGATGGCTGGTGAGCAGGTCGATGGCTGTGCGGCCGGTGAGCAGGGTGATGTTCGGATGCTCCGCCACCGCCGCGATCAGCTTGTCCATGATGGCGCGGCCCGAGAAGTCCGCGCAGTGTGCGATGCGGGGCTTGCCGTGCCCGCCCTCGCGGATAAGGTCCAGCTCGCCGTCGCAGGTGGTGGAGAAATCCACGTGCAAGGTATCGAGCAGCACCCGCTTCACCACATCCGGTCCCTTTTGGGACAGAAAGCGTACCGCCTTGGGATTGTTGAGCTTCCAGCCGGCGGTCATAATGTCGGCCTCAAGGTCACGCGGATTCTCGTCGATGGCTTTGTAGACAATGCCGCCCTGCGCGAGGGCGGTGTTGCCTTTGTCCGGCGCGCTGTCAGCGGTGAGCAGGGTCACGTGCCGTCCTGCCTCGGCAAGGATGAGGGCGCAGGTGGCTCCGGCAATGCCGGAGCCAATGACAAGGGCTTCAGTGGAATAGCGGGTGGTGTTCATGGGTGCTGCTCGATGTGGTTCAGGGTGCTAGGCGCAGGCTTCGAGCATGCGTTCGAGGGCGATGCGCGCGTAGTAGGCCACATCGTCGGGGACGCGGACAGGCTCGGAGGTCTCCAGATTCATGAGGGTTTCGGCCAGCAGGGACTCTGTGGTTTTGGCCATGTTGCGGCACGAGCTGGGGCGCAGCGGGCGGATGCGCTTGCTGTCGCGGTTGGCCTTGGCCAACCGTTCCACAAGGTTGATCTCCGTGCCGATGTAAATGGTGGAGCCGGGAAGGGCGTTGTCCACAAACGTGATGATGGCGGATGTGGAGCCGGCGGCGTCGGCCTTGGCAACCACGCCCGGACGACACTCCGGGTGCACGATGACGAGGGCGTCGGGGTCGCGCTGGCGAATTTCGTCAATGTGCTCCTCGCGGAAGCGCTCGTGGATGGCGCACAGGCCGGGCCACAGCAGCAGACGCTTGTCCGCCGTCTGGGCGGGGTTCATATCTCTGCCGCCGTTGCGGATGTCCAGCACCATGCGTTTTTCTGCCGGGATGCCAAGGGCGTCCGCGGTGTTGTTGCCGAGGTTCTGGTCGGGCAGGAACAGCACGCTGTCGCCGCGCTTCATGGCCCAGTCCAGCATGGTCTTGGCGTTGGCGGAGGTACACACGGACCCGCCGTAGCGGCCCACAATGCCCTTGATGGCGGCGGAGGTGTTTACATACGCAAGGGGGATGACGCGGCGGTCGGTTTCGCTGAGGCGTCTCATGACACAGTCGAGGATATGGGCGGGAGCCATATTGGACATGATGCACCCGGCGTCCGGCGCGGGGATGATGACCTTTTGCTCCTCACCGGCGAGCATGGCCGCGGTTTCGGCCATAAACTGCACGCCGCAGAACACGATGTACTCCGCCTTGAGGGAGGGCACCTGCCGGGCCAGTTCCAGCGAATCACCGCGCAGATCGGTATGCAGGATGACGCGGTCGTGCTGGTAGTGGTGCCCCATGATGACCAGATTTGAGCCGCGCTGTTTCCTTATGTCGGTGATGATTTGGGTGGAGTTGGATGTCATGAGGATTATCCGTGCGTTATACGGACACGCATGCTGAAGTCCGCAGCCGGAGCGGAGTGGGTCAGCCTACCCACGGAAACGTAATCCGGCCCGATCCTTCCTATGTCCGCAATGGTGGAAAGATTCACCCCGCCGCTGACTTCGGATTCGATGCCGCTGGGTATGCGTTCCAGCGCTTCGCGCAGCGTGTCGGGGGCCATGTTGTCAAGCATGATGCGGTCCACACCCAGGTTCGCCGCTTCCGTGACGTCGTCAAGGGTTCTGCATTCGACCTCTATCGGGGGGCAGGGGGAGTAGGTCTTTCGCAGAGCGTCCACCGCCGGGCTGATGCCGCCCGCTTGGTCGATGTGGTTATCCTTGAGCATAAGCATCTCGGCGAGGTCCATCCTATGGTTTTTGCCGCCGCCCAGCAAGACTGCGTATTTTTCCGGATATCTGAGGCCGGGAAGGGTCTTTCTGGTGTCGAGCAGGATGGTGCGCGTGCCGGACAGCGCGTCGGCGTAGCGCCGGGTCAGGTTGGCAATGCCGGAAAGATGACAGATAAAATTGAGGATGACTCGCTCGGCCTTAAAGGCCACGGCGGGGGCGCAGGTGAACTCTGCCACCGTGGTGCCGGGGGCTACTGAGTCGCCGTCGGCAAAGAAATGTGTTACATCATGGGATGTTTCGTGTTCCAATGCGCTGAGGACGATGGGGATGAGGGGCAGCCCAGCGCAGATGGTAGGCTCCTTGGCGATGATGACGCTGTGGGCGCGTTCATTGCCGGTAAACACGGCCTTGGACGTCAGGTCCGGGCCGTCTTCCTCCAGAGCCAGCGAGATGGCCCGGTCAAGATAGGTTCGGGCGTGTCCCTGGAAAAAAGCGTCGAATAGCGTATGGTTCATGGCGTATCCGTATGGCTTGGAGTTGTGTCTGTACTCGGCTCGTAAGGCAACGGCCAGCGCGAGTCAAGATGCTTGAATCTTTTGACCTCAGACCGCATTTAGGATACCTGACAACCGCCATGACAGAGAAGGATAGATACACCTCGCATCCCGGACCCGAAGGTCCGGAAGGGCAAGAGAATCTCACAGCCCAGACAGACCCCGCAGCCGACTTTGAGTACGCTCATCCGGCTGACGGGGCGGCGCAGCTTGAGAGCCTTTCCCTTGAAGAACAGATTGAGGTGGTCAAGAGGCTGGAGCCGGAAGACGCCGCAGAATTCATCGCCGAGATGGAGCGCCACGACCGCGCCCGGCTGATGAAGGACCTGCCGCCGGACTTTGCCGCCGACCTTCTGGAACAGATGTCGCCCGACGACGCGGCGGACGTTTTGGACGACCTTGATGACGCGCATCAGTTCCGGCTGCTGCAACGCGTGGAGCAGGAAGAAGCTCTCGAAATTGAGACGCTTTTGACCTTCGACGCGGACACGGCCGGCGGCGTGATGAACACCGAGGTCACAGTCCTTGACCGCAACCTCACGGCAGATCAGGCCATCCAGCTCATCCGCAGCGCCGCGGAAGAGACGGAAATTCCCTACTACGCCTACATCGTGGACGAGGCGGACCGCCTTGTGGGCGTGCTTTCACTCAGAAACCTTATGCTCAGCCGTCCGGGCCAGCGCCTGCGCGATGTGCTGGGCAAACAGCAGCTTATCTACGCGCATTTTGACGAGGACAAGGAAGAGGTCGCGCGCCTTTTGACGCACTACAACTTCCTTGCCGTGCCTATTGTGGACCACGAAATGCGCCTGCTCGGCGTGGTGACGCATGACGACGTCATCGACATCATCCATGAAGAGGCCAGCGAAGACATGCTCGGCATGGTCGGCGCCGGTCAGGACGAGAGCACGGATACCCCGTGGCTCCAGTCCGTGAAGATGCGTTTGCCGTGGCTGGTGGTCAATGTGGCCAACTCCGCAGTGTCCGCATGGGTGGTGCACCTTTTTGAAGGGACCATATCGCAGATGGCTATCTTGGCCGCCCTGATGCCCATTGTGGCAAACCAGGCGGGCAACTCCGGCCAGCAGTCCCTTGCCGTCATCATCCGTCAGCTCGCCATGGAGGCGTTTGACCGCAAGCGCGCGTGGACAGCCGTCATGCGTGAGGCGCGCATCGGCATGGTCAACGGCCTGATTGTGGGCCTTATGGTTATGCTGGGCGTATTTTTGCTGACATCCAACATTCAACTGGCCGCCGTGATGAGCGTGGCCCTTGGCGTGGATATGTGCATTGGCAATGTGGCCGGTGCGTCCATTCCCGTCATTTTGCAGGAGCTTGGCCGCGACCCGGCGCAGGCGTCCAGCATCTTCCTGACCACGCTGACGGACAGCGCGGGCTTTTTGACCTTCCTTGGTCTGTCGTCGCTGCTTTTGATGTGAAAGGCAGAGGCGGGGCCGCAAAGCCCACGAAAAGCATCAAAAAAGGCCGCTCCATGTGCACCATGGAGCGGCCTTTTTCGTGCCTGAATATATGCGGATGCGCCGTGCGCGGCTATTCCAGCCCAAGCTGCTTGAGCAGGTCGTCCACATCCTCCTGCGAGGAGTCCTTCTGCGGGCCCTTGAGGGCGGAGACCGTCTGCTTGGCTTCCTCGGCAATTTCCGAGGCGTCGCGTTCCGGGGTTTGGTCGCGCTTTTTTACGGCAAGGCCGGTGGACATGTAGACGTCGAAGACCACTTCCTCAATGCGCTTGAGGGCGTTGACCACCCGCTTGATGCGCTGGCCCGTCAGGTCCTGGAAGGAGAGGGCGGTCATGATTTCGATGAGGTCGGCGGTGTGGGCGTCGTTCAGCTCGATGAGTTTATTCACGTTCTCCTTGCTGGCGCCGCCGCTGCGGAATTCGCGCAGCAGTTTGCCGGAGTGGGCGATCATCTCCTGATGCTTTTCAACGATGTCCATGATGCGGACGGTGGCGTCCTCCGTGGATTGGAGGATTTGGTCCAACTGGTCCGAGGCTTCGGACAGGAGCTGGTCGGTGTCCACTTCGTGGGCGGCACCGGCGCCTTCCTCGCGCTTGGCCTTTTTGATTTCCTTGTAGATTTCTTCCAGCCCGTGGCGCATGTCGTCATTGACCTTGCGGAAGAATTCGCCGTCCTTGATCTCCTTGTTCAGGCTCTTGGTCAGAACCGATGTCACTTCCTTTTCGATGGCGTCTTTGATGACGGTGTCGAGACCGGACACCACGCTCATGGTGACTTGTTCAACAAGCTGATCAAGCTGCTCTTCTATCTTCGGGGTCATACAGTGCCTCCTGGGCGGGGGGTGGTATTGGCTATTCCGACCATTTGCGCTCGCGGATGCGCTCGCGCTGTTCGCGGAAGACAAAGCGGACGATGGCCTCCTGGTCGCTTTCGCGCACGGAGGTGAAGTCCACGGCCCAGATGGGCGCGCCGTTTTCGTGGTGCCGCTTTTGTACTACGTTGCCAACTGCGGCGGCGACACGCAAGGGGAATTGTCCGAGCAAGAGGGCAAATTCCAGCGAGTCACCCGGCGTGAAGCTGGCATCGCAGGTAAAGGCAAGGCCTGCGCCGGACAGCTCCACCACCTCGATGGTATGGTCAAATTCCGTTTCCAACCGCTCCTGCCCGATAATGCCGAGCAGGGCGTCCAGCTTGGAATTGATGGATTCGAGAAAATTGACAAGAGGCTCTTGCAGATTAGCCCCGGAGAGGTCCAGCTCTTCCGGCGCGTTTGGCACGATGTGCTCGTTGAGCATGGGAAGAGAGGAGGCCGAGTCCATTCGGCGGATGTATCCTCTGATGCGGGTTGCGACGCTGGAGAATTCTCCTGTGTTCATGGCTCGGCCTCCGGAAGGTGCTTAGAAGTCGGTGTCGTCAAGTTGAACGTTCATGGCATTGACGGGGCACACGCGGGTGCACATGCCGCAGGCGGTGCACTTTTCGGAATCGAAGTGGATGCGGCGGGTGGCTTTGTCCAAGTACAGGGCCTTGGTGGCGCACAGCGCCGTGCACATGCCGCAGTCGATACAGATGTCCTCGTCGCGCGAGATGCGCTGGGCAACGACCTCGACCTTGATCCCCTGGTCGCTGAGGTACTTGATGCCCTTGTCGTAGTTCTCTTCGCTGCCGGTCAGCTCCAAGGTGAGGGAGCCTTCCTGCCGGTGCGAGATTGTGGCCTGAAGGATGTTGAACGAAAGGTCAAACAGCCGTGTCAGGTTGCAGACCACCGGCCTTCCCGAGTTTTCGGGGGGGAAGGACAGATGGACGATTTTCCGGTGTGCCTTGATGACGTCTTGCATACGGTATCCGTCAGATTTCCGGAAGCGTGTCCGGGGCTGAGGTTTAGAGTCCCTTGAGGATGGCCTTTGCGCGGCGCGCCTCGGCGGACTTGGGGAACTTGTCGATGACGTCGTGCAGCAGCAGGCGGCCAGCCTTGACCCGGCCAAGACGCATGAAGGACAGGCCCTGCTTGAGCAGCGACGTGGGGTACTTGTAGCTCTTCTTATACTTGTCCAGCACTTCCTGATACTTCAGAACAGCGCGGGCGTAGTCCTTGAGCTGGTAGTAGCATTCGCCCTGCCAAAAAATGGCGTTGGAGACGAGCTTGTGGTCCGGGAAGTTGGTTGCGAACTCTTCCCAGCGGGCCTGCGCCTCGGTGTAGTCGCGCTTTTCAAAGGCGGCGCGGGCGGAATCGTACAGCGTGGTGGCGGCGTCGAGGGCCGGTGCCTGTTTGGCGATGGCGGCGTCGGTGTCTGCTGCCTTGGTTGCCGTGTCAGTGGGCTGTGCGGCGGGCTGTGCGGCGGCGTCGCCTGCGGCGGAAGCCGTGGCGTTGGCGTCAGCAGCCGGGGCACCGGGCTCGGGAGATTCGCCGGAAGCGGGCTGCGTGGCGGTGGCGTTTGCATCCATGCCGGGCAGCGGCGCGGGCGCAGGCTGTGCCGCCTGCTCGCGGGCGAGGCGTTCCTTGCGGATGGTGTCGAGGTCAACGTCCGCGCCCAGCTGGGTGGTCAGGCTGTGCCAGCCGGTCTGCACGTCGCGCACATCGCCGGACAGCGCCTTGGTGGCGTTGGTATTGGCGGCGATGGCGGCATTCTGCTCGTCCAGCCGGCGGCGCAGGGTGGCCACCTCGTCCTGCAACTCGCCCATCTCGCGGCGCATGCTCTGCACCTGCGACCAGATGTCGGCCTGTTGCGGGTCGGTCTTGGAAAGGTCGTTCACTTTGGTTTCGATGGTGTCGATGCGGACTTTTTGGTCGTAGACGCGGTTGTCCAGCGTCTTGATGTCGTCCGGATTGACGCAGGCGGTCATGGACAGGGTGGTCATGCCCAGAAGGCTGAGGGTGAGCAGGCGTTTCATGATGCGTTTCTCCGTCCACGTTTTGCTCCCCAGAGGAGGTAGATAAGGCCTCCGAAGAACGGGATGAACACGGCGATTGCCAGCCAGATGAACCTCTCCTGCGGGTAAGGGAATACGCGCCAGAAGGCGTGCCAGATGGCCCAAAAGCTCAGCGCGACGCAGACGAGGGCGCCGCCGCAAATGGCGGCGATAATTGCCGGAGGAATGGTGCTGATATCAACGAACATCGTGGTGTTTTCGCTCCTGTGTGACGTAGTGGGGTGGGCTAGGACGCCGTGTCGGATTTCACAATGGTGATGAGCATAAGGCCCACACCAAGGCAGATGCCAATGTCCGCAACATTAAACGCCGGCCAGTGCCATGCCTTGTAGTGAAAGTCCAAGAAATCGACCACCGCGCCCAGATGGACTCGGTCCACAAGGTTGCCCAGTGCGCCGCCAAGGATAAGTCCCAGTGCGGACACGGAAAGCTTGTCCGTAAAATGAGCCGTCTTCAACAGGTACATAATAGCGCCGACGGCGACAAGAGCCACAGTGATAAACAGGGTGGTCTGCCACGCGATGGCGTCGGTATCCAGAAAGCCAAAGGCCGCGCCCTTGTTCAGCACATGGACCATGTTGAAAAAGCCCGGAATGACGGCGTAGCCCTGCCACGGGGGAATGGTGGCCTGTACCCACAGCTTGGTCAGCTGGTCAAGGATAAGGACGCTGCCCGCGATGGAGAGGGCCATGGCGTATCTGTTGCGCATGGGGGTGCCGTGTGCTCCATGGTTAAAAGCCCGGACGCGGTCTGCGCCGCGCCCGGGCCAAATGAAGGCGTAAGGTGAGGGGGCCGCGCGAAAGCTATTTGCTTTCGGCTGCCATCACGGAAGCGCAGCGCGGGCACAGACCGGGGTGGTCCGTACTGGTGCCCAGCTCTTCGGAGTAAATCCAGCAGCGCTCGCACTTGTCGCCGGCTGCGGCTTCGATGCCAATCTTCAGGCCTTCTACCTCTTCGCTCTCGTAGGCGTCCGCCGGAGCGTCGGCCAGAGGTGCGGTGGTGATGGCGGAAACGATGCACATTTCGCGCAGGTTCAGACCCTCGGTCGCCAGATCGTCCAGCAGCTCTTCGCGGGCGTAGACGGTGACCTTGGTGTCCAGGCTATGGCCGATGGTGCCGGCCTTGCGTACAGGCTCGATGGCGCGGTTCACTTCGGAACGCACGGCAGCGATGGTGTCCCACTTGTGGCGCTCGGCCTCGGAGAGCAGGTACTTCTCGTCCATGGTAAAGCGCATGGCGAAGACCGTGGGCACGCCGGGGTGCAGGGCTTCCGGCAGGTGCTGGAAGGCCTCTTCCGCGGTGTAGGACAGGGTGGGCGCAATATCGCTGAGCAGAGTCATGAAGATCTGCCACAGCGCGGTCTGCGCGGAGCGGCGCTCCTGCGAGTCGGCGGCGGACACGTACAGGCGGTCCTTCAGGATGTCCAGATAGAAGGCGGACAGGTCCGTGACGCACATGTTGTGCACCGCATGGTACACGCGGTGGAACTCGAACTCGTTGTAGGAGCGCTCAATCTTCTTATGGATGGACTGGATAAGGTCCATGGCGTAGCGGTCCAGCGGCAGCATCTGCTCCGGGGCCACGGCGTTGACCTTGGGGTCGAAGTCGCCGAGGTTGCCGAGGATGAAGCGCATGGTGTTGCGGATGCGGCGGTAGGCGTCCACGAGGCGGCTCAGGATGTCGTCGGAGATGCGCACGTCAGCCTGATAGTTCTCGGAGGAAACCCACATACGCAGGATGTCCGCGCCGTACTTGTCGATGATTTCCTGCGGGGCCACCACGTTGCCGATGGACTTGGACATCTTTTTGCCCTCGCCATCCACAACATAGCCGTGGGTGAGCACGGACTTGTAGGGGGCCTTGTCGCGGGTGCCCATGGAGGCCAGCAGCGAGCTGTGGAACCAGCCGCGGTGCTGGTCGGAGCCTTCCAGATACAGGTCGGCGGGGTAGGAGCACTCGTCGCGCTGTTCCACAACGGCGGCAAAGCTCGTTCCGGAGTCGAACCACACGTCGAGGATGTCGTCTTCCTTTTCCCAGTGGTTGCCGCCGCAGTGCGGGCAGGTCAGGCCTTCGGGGACGATGTCTTCAAGGGCGGCCTCGAACCAGTAGTCACAACCGGTTTCGTGCTCCTCGAACTTGTCCACGATGTTCATGACCCAGTCGCTGTCGAACCATGCCTCGCCGCAGTCCTTGCAGAGCAGGGCCATGATGGGCACGCCCCACGTACGCTGGCGCGAGATGCACCAGTCCGGGCGCATTTCAATCATATTATGGATGCGCTCGCGGCCCCATGCGGGAATCCACTGCACGTCCTCGTCAATGGCCTTGAGGGACTTCTGGCGCAGGTCGTTGTTCTCCATGGAGATGAACCACTGCGTGGTGGCCCGGTAGATAACGGGCTGCTTGCAGCGCCAGCAATGGGGGTAGGAGTGGCTGATCTTCTCCATAGCGAGAAGGTTGCCCAGCTCCGTGAGCTTGTCGATGACGTGGGGGTTGGCCTCGTCAACGCGCAGACCCGCAAAGAATTCGACGGTGGGCAGGAAACGGCCCTCGTCGTCCAGCGGGGAGTAAATGTCCAGACCGTAGCGGTAGCCGGTCATGTAGTCATCGGGACCGTGGCCGGGGGCGGTGTGCACGCAGCCGGTGCCGCTCTCCAGCGTGACATAGTCGGCCAGCACCAGCAGGGACTCGCGGTCGTAGATGCAGTGGCGGGCCTTCAGACCTTCGAACTTTTCGCCCTTGAGGGTGGCCACGGTGGTGTACTCGTCCCAGCCGAACTTTTCGGCGCAGGAGGCCAGCAGCTCTTCGGCAAGGATGTAGAACTCGTCACCCTTTTTCACGCAGACGTAGTCGTAGTCGGCGTGGAAGGCGATAGCCATGTTGGACGGCAGGGTCCACGGGGTGGTGGTCCAGATGCAGACGAAAGTCTTTGCCGGATCGGCCTCGGGGATGATGTCCGTCACCTTTTTGTCGGTGAGGGGGAAGCGTACGAAGATGGACGGGGACGTGTGGTCCGCGTACTCCACCTCGGCCTCTGCCAGTGCGGTTTTGCAGTCGTTGCACCAGTAGATGGGCTTCTTGTTGCGGACAACGCCACCCTTCGCCATAAAGCGACCAAGCTCGCGGGCGGTGGCGGCTTCGTAGCTGGGGCGCATGGTCAGGTAGGGGTTGTCCCACGTGCCCAAAACGCCAAGACGCTGAAATTCCTTGCGCTGGGTCTTCATCCACTTTTCCGCGTAGCTGCGGCAAATCTTGCGGATGGTCAGCGCGGGGAGGTCCGTCTTGCCCTTGGCTTTGAGTTCCTGCCCGACCTTATGCTCAATGGGCAGACCGTGACAGTCCCAGCCGGGGACGTATTCGGCCTTGATGCCCTGCATGTTCTTGTGCTTGACGATGATGTCCTTAATCACCTTGTTCATGGCGGTGCCAAGGTGAATGTGCCCGTTGGCGTAGGGCGGACCGTCGTGGAGCGTGTAGCTCTCCTGGCCTTCATTGGCCTCGATCATGGTCTTGTAGACATCAGTGTCCTGCCAAAATTTGAGCGTCTTCGGCTCGTTCTGGGTCAGGTTCGCCTTCATGGGGAACTTGGTCCGGGGCAGGTGCAGGGTTTTCTTATAGTCGCTCATGGATGTGCATGTCCTCCACGGAAATTAAACAGAGTCGCCAAAATAAAGAGGACAAAGGTAACCAAGTCTCCTGCAAAGTCAAGGGCAGAGCGGCCTTGCCGCGAATCTCACCCGCGGCGTGCATTTCTATACCACAAGGCACCCCTGCGGCAGAGGCGGCGGACCGGGCGATGGCGCGGTGGGCGGGACGATAACGCCATGTTCCAGACGCTCGCCGTGGGCGTTTTTGCGTATGGCATCGACGGTGAGGGCAATAAGGCGCGAGGCAACGGTCTTGGCGATAAGCGAGTGGTCCGTGTCCGGGGTCAGCCCTGCCGGTGCGGTGACGGCGTCGTCGGCGGTCTGCGCCGGGGCGGCCTTGGCTGGTGCGGATGTGGGAGCGCCCTCGCGGCGCGGCGCCGCGCCGGGCTGGTCCGATGGTGCCTGGGCCGCGGCGTGGGTGCCCCGCGTGGTGGTGGCGGAGTAGGTGGGCGCGTTTACGGCCATGCGGACCACGTGCCGCTGGGGTTGTGCGGGCGCTATGCGGTGCTGTGTTGTCTCCGCGAAGATGGCGTGTTCTGTTTCAATGGCGGTGGAGGTGGTGAAGATGCCGCACAATGTGAGGATGATGGTCATAACGGTCCGCATAATGGCTCCAAGATGGTGAATGGTGGATGCTTTGGCGCGCATCGGTGCGCCGTGAATCTGCCTTTGCGGCTGAAAATGCATCAAGTGGGCCATTTGTGCTGTGGGGTGAAATTGTTTGGAAAAAACCGGGAGGCGGGAGTGTGGCGGCGCAATTTTGACGGCGGCTGGGCTGCGCTGGTGGGCGCTGAGTGGGTGTTTTGTGCAGTGACAAGCGCTGTGAAATCGCCTATGCTTCCCGCGTCTTGAGGTAGCCCCGTACTTGCGGGGCTTGAAGAGGGAACCCGGTGCGAATCCGGGGCGGACCCGCCGCTGTAAGTCCGGCGCCGCGCAGGCATTGCCCGCGCGGACGAGTCTTGCACCCCATACAGAGCCACTGCCACGTGCGTGCAACGCGCACCCGGCGGGAAGGCAGGGGTGGAATTCGGACGAGCCAGAAGACCTGCCTCAGGGCCTTGCGTCAGCCATGCCGGCAACGAGGGCTATTGCCTGCATGGACCTCATCCCGAATGTTCGGGGTACACCCCTGACGCACTCCGGCGCTGCGCGCCGGCTTTCTTCCTGTATTGGCAGGTGACGCCCGCCTGCGGTTTCACTGGAGCGAGTTCAAATGCTCACATCCCGTTTCTCTGGCACGCGCGTTTTCGCGCTGTGCCTCTTGGCGCTGGTCCTGTCGATTTCCACTGCATTTGCATCGCATGGTGAGGGAAAGCCTGTGAAGAAAGGTGTGCTGTTCGTGGCCTTTGGTACGAGTGTTCCTCAGGCCGACAAGGCTCTGCGCGGTCTTGAAGCCACCTTTGAAAAGAGCCACCCCGGTCTTGACGTGCGCTGGGCGTTCACGTCCAACATCATCCGCCACAAGCTGGCGAAGCAAGGCCGCGAGCTGGATTCCGTGACCACAGCGCTCTCCAAAATGTTGGATGACGGCTACACCCATGTTGCCGTGCAGTCCCTGCACACCATTCCGGGCGAAGAGTTCCACCAGAAGGTGCTCAGCGTGGTCAGCCGCTTCAGCGGTGGTCCCGGCGGTTTCCGGCAGGTCACGGTGGGCAGCCCCATGATGGCGACCGATGCCGACATGCAGGCTGTGACTGCGGCCGTTCAGTCCTCCATTCCCGCCGAGCGCAAGGCTGACGAAGCCGTTGTGCTCATGGGCCACGGCACGCATCACTCCGGCAACATTTTCTACCCCGGTCTGCAGTGGTATGTTGCCCAGAAGGACCCCAACATCTTTGTTGGCACCGTTGAGGGCACGCCCTCTCTGGACACCATTGTGGCCGAGCTGAAGGACCGTGGCATCAAGACCGCATGGCTGATGCCCCTGATGTCCGTGGCGGGCGACCATGCCCAGAACGACATGGCGGGCGACGAGGACGACTCTTGGAAGTCCGTGTTCAAGGCCAACGGCATTACGCCGAAATGTGTGTTGAAGGGCACTGCCGAGTACCCTGAATTCGCGGCCATTTGGCTTGGTCACGCCGAAGACGCCTTCGGCCGTTTGGCGCAGTAGACTGTAATGGCAGGGGGAACTATGAACGACGCGGTCCTGACGCAGACCTTTGCGCAGGAAAGTGCGGCCCGAAAACGGCGGCGCGTGCTCCTTTGCGCGCTTGCTGCGGTGTCGTGCGCATCCGTTATCGGGGGCTGTCTGTTCGGCCCCCTGCCTCTTCCCGCACGTGACGTGTTTGCGGTGTTGGCCTCTGCTCTTGGCCTGCCCGTGGATGCGCCCGCAGACCCGACGCTGTCTGTGGTGATTCTTGATATCCGGCTCTCCCGCGTGTGTCTGGCGTGGGTTGTGGGCGCGGCGCTGGCCGCCGCCGGGGCCGTGTTTCAGGGAATTCTGCAGAATATGCTGGCCGATCCGTTCACCATTGGCGTGTCCACGGGGTCGGCCTTTGGCGCTTCACTCGCGCTGTACTTCGGGCTTGCGGGCGTACACACGGTCTTTGGTCCGGGCGTTTTGCCCCTTGCGGCCATGCTTGGCGCGCTTGGCGCGCTGGCCGCTGTTCTTTCCCTTGGCCGTGTGGCCGGGCACCTGCGGCGCGAGACGGTCGTCCTTGCGGGCATTGTGGTGGCGACGTTTCTCTCCGCGCTTATTGCGCTCCTCAAGAGTTTGGACGAGGAGTCCATGTCCAGCATCGTCTTTTGGGTGATGGGCAGCTTTCAGGGGCGAAGCTGGGAGCATGTGGGCTTTGCCGTGCCGTATATGCTGGTGGGCGGCCTTGTCATTATGGCCTATGCCCGCGAGATTGACCTGTTGTCCATGGGCGACGAGCAAGCCGCCATGCTGGGCGTGAATACTGACAGGACCCGCCTTATTGTTTTGGTGGCCGCCAGCCTGCTGACGGGCGCTGCGGTGAGCGTTTCCGGCGTTATCGGCTTTGTGGGGCTGGTGGTGCCGCATTTGGTGCGCATGCGCATGGGCGCGGAGCACCGTCCGCTGATTGCGGCCTCGGCCCTTGTGGGCGGCGTGGCGCTGATGTGGTCGGACGTGCTGGCCCGGTGCCTGCTGCCCGAGGGGCAGGAGCTTCCGGTGGGCGTGATCACCGCGCTGATGGGCGGACCGTTCTTTTGCCTGCTGCTGCGGCGGCGCGCCAAGGAGATGGGCCTGTGATTCGCATAGAGGACCTTTCCTGCGGCTACGGCCAACGCCGTGTGTTGGATGGCATTTCCGCAACCCTGCGCCGTGGGCAGATGGTTGGCCTGCTTGGCCCCAACGGCAGCGGCAAGACCACGCTGCTGTCCGCCGCTGGCGGCATTTTGCCTGCCATGGGCGGGAGGGTGCAGTTGCAGGAGGACGGTGGATGGCGCGACGTGCTCGCCATGTCCGCCAAGGAACGCGCCCGGCGCATCGCCTTTGTGCCGCAAAAGGCCTCGGCGGCGTTTCCGCTGAAGTGTTCGTCCGTGGTGCTGATGGGGCGCTATCCGCACCTGTCGGCATTTTCGGGCTATGGGCGTGAGGACATCGCCGTGGCGCGGCAGTGTATGGAGCGCGCCGGAGTGGGGCACCTGTGGGAGAGGCCCACGGACGCGGTGTCCGGCGGTGAGTTTCAGCGCGTGCTGTTTGCCCGCGCCTTGGCGCAGGAGACGGACGTGATGTTTTTGGACGAACCGTCGGCCAGTCTGGATATGTCCGGCACAGTACAGCTTTTTGACCTGCTGCGCGGCATGGCCGATGGCGGCGGGCTGGTGTTTGTTACCGTGCACGATTTGAACCTTGCCGCCCTGTACTGCGACCGCGTCATCTTTTTGAAGAACGGCGCCGTGGCGGCGGAGGGCGAGACCGGGACGGTTTTTGATGAGCAGATACTTTCTGGAATTTACGAAACGCGCATCCGTGTGGGCAGGCACCCTGTCACCGGTGCGCCGCAGGTGCATATGGTGCCTCGTCACGCTGGCGCTGTGCCTGACGGCGTCTGCGGCCCGTGCTGATGTCGTCACCGTCCGTGATGGCCGTGGGGACACGGTGCGCCTTGATGCCCCAGCGCAGCGCATCATAGCCCTGTATGGCGGATTTAACGAGATACTGCACGCCATGGGCCTGTCGGACCGCATTGTGGCCCGCACCAGCAACGAGACGTTTCCTCCGGGCATAGCGGACAAACCCGGCATCGGCACGCATATGCGCCCGAATATGGAGCTTATCGTCGGGTTGCGGCCGGATGTTGTGCTGCAATTGGCCGGGCGCAAGGCCGCGGGCGAGACCGTGACCCGCCTACGCCAGCGCGGCGTGAAGGTGGCGGCGTTCAGTCCCGCGACCATAGACGAACTTTTTGACACCATCAGGACCATTGGCGCGCTGACCGGAAGCGCTCCGGCGGCGGAGGCGCTTATCGGGCGCATGCAAAGCCGTCTGGATGCCGTGCGCGAGCGTGTGCAGAATGTGCAGCACAAGCCGACGGTCTTTTTTGAGGTTCGTTCACCGAACCTGCTTGGTGCCGGACTCGGCGGCATTGTTAACGATGTCATAGAGCACGCAGGCGGACGCAACTGCGTGCGTGTGGACCGCAAAATGGTCCGGCTGGGCGAGGAAGCGCTCATCGGCTTGGACCCGGAGGTCTACGTCATTCAACAGGGGCCGATGAATCAAAGCCCCCGGCCTTTGGCCGAGCGTCCTTTGTACCGCACGCTCTCCGCCTGCCAATCCGGCAGGACGCTGGTGGTGGACGAGCGGATGTTTTCGCGGCCCGGACCGCGCATTGTGGAAGCTGTGGAAACCCTTGCCCGCTTCCTCCACCCGAACAGAATGAAGAACAGGAACGACTAGCGTGAACTACGGAACCCTCTACGGAATAGGCGTTGGCCCCGGCGACCCGGAATTTCTTACCCTGAAGGCCGTGCGCGTTTTGGGTGGTGTGGACCGCATCTTTGCCGCGGCTTCGTCCAAGAATACCTATTCCGTCTCGTATGATATTGTCCGCCCGCACCTGAAGGCCGATGTGGCCGTGCAGACGCTGGATTTTCCCATGACCAAGGACCGCGAGGTGCTGCAGGCCGCGTGGACCCAAAACGCCGAAGCCGTGCTGGACGCCATGAAGCGCGGCGAGAACGTGGCCTTTTTGACCCTTGGCGACCCGCTGACCTACAGCACCTTTGGCTATCTGCTGCGCACCCTGCGCGAGATGGTGCCCAACGCGCCCGTGGAAATTATTCCCGGCATCACGTCCTACAACGCCGCCGCGGCCGCCGCGCAGACCGTGCTGGTGGAGGCCGAGGAAAGCCTGACCATTGTCTCCGGCGCCAAGGGCGGCGACAGGGTCCGCACCATTGCGGACTGTACGGACAGCCTTGTCGTCCTCAAGACGTACCGCCAGTTTGGCGATATCACCACCGCCCTGAGCGAGAGCTTGCGCCTTAAAGAGGCAGTGCTCATCAGCAATTGCAGTATGGAGGGGGAATGCGTGGTGCGCAACTTGGAACCCGGCATGCCCGCGCCCAAGTACTTTTCCCTGATCATCAGCACCCCGCGCCGTTAGCGCTGGTGCCTGCCTGTCCTGCGGGCGCAGGCTCGCGTCATCGCGCGGTGCCGGCTCCCTGATTGGTTGCGGCAGTGTATGGCGCGCCAGAACGCATCTGGAGCCGGCCGCAGTGCGCTTTTTGGCGCAGGAGGCGGATCCTCTAGAGAGAAGAGCGCCGGAGAGTGGGCGGAGGTCCACGCCGCGTTGCCCGTGAAAGAAAAGCCGCCCCCGGAACCGTGGTTCCGGGGGCGGCTGTCATTTTGGTCTGTCTGCGCGTTGGCGCGGGCTATTCGCCCTTGTTAACGGCGTAGCCCTGCGGCTGTAGCCCCGTGGAGGAGGGGGTTCCGGCAATGCGCGAAAGGTAGGACGGGCCAAGGTCCTTGATGTGTCCGGCGATGCTGTCGAAGTAGTTGTAGTGCTCCTGCTCTTCGTCGATGATTTGCTCAAACATCTTGGCCGTGACGCTGTCGCCGTTTTCCCGACATTCCTGCAGGAAGCGGTTGTACACGTCGATGGTGTCGTCTTCCAGCTCGGCGTCAAAGTCGAAGATGACGCCAACCTCCTGCCCGCGTTCCACCTTGTTTTTGTAGTTGGTGGTCGGCTCGCCGCCAAGCTCCTTGATGCGTTCGGCGAATTGCTCGGCGTGGCGCATTTCGTCGATGGCGATGAGTTTCATGTTCCCGGCCATTTCGCCGTAGTCCATGTCGTCCAGTCCATAGTGCTGGTTCATGTACTGGTTGATGGCTTGCAGTTCCATGGCGCGGGCTTCGTTCAGGATGTCGATAACCTTTTTGCGTCGTGCTTCCTTGTCGCTACTCATGGCAATATCCTCCTTTGTGGATGCGTCAAAGTGCGTGTATTCTCGGTAATGTACAACGCTGCGGCCCTGCGGCCGAAAGTTTTTAAACAACATCATAAATACGCGGCAATGACAAGTGGGTGCACAAAAAGACGTCCGGTTGTCTCCTGTCCCCGCCAGCGCATAAAAAAAGGGCGACCCCAATGGTCGCCCTTTGACTTTGCTCAAGTGTCCGTGGCCGGAGCCGTTAGACTTTTTCGAAGTATTCCTTCTCGGCCCCACACTTGGGGCACACCCAGCTTTCAGGAACATCTTCCCAAGCGGTACCCGGCTCTACGCCGTTGTCCGGGTCGCCCTCTTCGGGGTCATACACGTAGCCGCATGGGCATTCCCATTTCTCCATGGCCATGACGTCCTCCATCGCGGTTGATGTTTGCTGTTGTGGGGAAACAGGTCGAGAATAAGCGTCTTCCCGTAAAAGGCAAACCGTTTTTCTGCCGCCGCTTTTGGGCAGGGCGGGGCGTGTCTGTCCATAATAGGCCGAGAGTGCGTATGATATCACTGACGATTGGACAGCTTCTGCGCGCTGGGTGCCGCGGCGGCGGTGGACCGCGCAGAGGCGGCACCTGTGTGCGGAGGAACAGGATGCGGCGGGGAAAGGGTGGCAACCGGCAGGGCAACGGGCTACTGTTGGGGTGCGGGAATCCTCCCGGCACCTTGTGGAGAGCAACACCGGAGATGAATGTGGAGAGCTTTGCGGCGACACATGTCGGCCTTACCAAACAGCGCAACGACGACGCGGCCATGGCGCACAGTATTCATGGCGGCCCGGGCAAGGGGGGAAGTTGGATGCTCCTTGCTGTGGCGGATGGCATGGGTGGTCACCGCGGCGGAGATGTCGCCTCGCGCCTTGCCCTTGAGGTGCTGCGCGAGCTTCGCCCAACACCCGGACATGAGGAGGCGGCGCTGGAAGCGCAGGTGTATGAGGCGGGCGAGGCGATACGAGACAAGGCGCGGGCGGACGCCAATCTTAGCGGTATGGGCACCACGCTGACGGCAGCGCTTGTGCGTGGCCGCAATGCGTGGTGGGCCCATGTCGGCGATAGCCGCCTGTATCTCCTGCGGGGCGGCGTGTTGGAGCAGATTACCCGTGACCATACTTTTGTGCAGGATATGCTGGATTCCGGCGGCATGACCGAGAAAGAAGCCGAACTGCATCCTATGCGCAACCTGCTGGACCAGTGCGTTGGCGTCGCGCCGTTTCGCGCGGATGTTGGGCATATGACCCTGCGCGGCGGGGATGTGCTTTTAGTGTGTTCGGACGGCGTGCACAAGGATGTTCCGCTGGAGCGCGTTGCCGGGATTCTGTCGCGGGAGGCGCCGCTGCAAGTGCGTGGGAATGCACTGGTTCAGGCCGCGCTGGATGTTGGGGGGGTTGATAATATCGGCGTTGCCATTTTGGATGTGCCGCATGCGGATTAGCGCCCATGGCCGCTGTTTTTGCCGATTGCCATTGACGGGGATGCGCACATCTGCGTTAATTGTGGAAGAATGAGAATCCCTGCGCTGGTGTCTATGGCAAGGAGGCGGATATGGAACCAAACCGGCGGGACGACGACCGTCGTCAGGTTGACCTTGATGTGGATGTGTTGCTGCCGAGTGCGAACAACTCGCACTTGCACCTGCTGAGCGGGCGGGTGCGCAATGTTTCCTGCACGGGGGCGCTCTTGCGCGTGGACCCTGTGTACGCGCCATATTTTCGCCCGTCCTCCCTTGGAACCTCCATCGAACTGCTGTACTACGACCCGGACACCGATGCCGCCATTGTCGCGGAGTACGTCATTGGGCGCATTATCGTGGGTAATGCCGCCATTGAGATTGCCTGTGACGGACGCCATCAGGCGGAACCGGACATTTTGCCCTTTGTGGATTGCGCAGAGGGGAATTCGCCGTAGAATCCTTTACTGTGCGGGCTTCAAGGGGTAGCATCCGCCGCTTGGAAACCCAATCGCCAAAGGAGACGGCATGGCCAAAAGCTACGCTCCGCGGATGCACTCCGCCGAACATATTCTCAACCGAACCATGGTGACACTGTTCGACTGCGACCGCTCGTTCAGCGCCCATATCAACAAAAAGAAATCCAAGTGCGACTACCACTTCGACCGCGACCTCACAGAGGACGAGGTGCAGGAGCTGGAGCGACGCATCAATGCCGTTATCGACAGCGGCGTGGATGTGACCGAGCGCATGATGCCGAGGGACGATGCCGCGCGTGAATTCAACCTGACGCGCCTGCCGGATGATGCCGGGAAAACCCTGCGCATTGTGGATATTGGCGAATATGACGCCTGCCCCTGTATTGGCGAGCACGTGGACAACACCAGCGAGATTGGGGCGTTTCGGATGGTGTCGCACAGCTTTGAGGACGGCGTGCTCCGCCTGCGGTACAAGCTGGCGGCCCCTGCGGAGGCCGAGGCCTAGCCGCAACCTGTTTCTTCCGCCGCATATGGCATACAAAAGCGCCCCGGGGGTCTGGTCTCCGGGGCGCTTTTTGCTTGGGCGTGTGGCGGGCGGAGTCCGACACTGTGCCAACGGACCCCACCCATCCACGTTGCCTAGAGGGAGGTACGATGATGACCTAGCCGCCAAACCAGCCGGGGCTGATGACGGACATGGCTTTTGTATAGTGCGTCCGCAGGTCCTCGAACTTGCGGCCGACTTCGGATTCCACACCTTCGAGGGAGGTGGGGCACTCAAAGCGCATCTTTTCCATCTGCATTTCAATTTCACGCAGGACGGACTTGATTTGTTCCAGGGTGTCCTTCATGTCCGCGTGCTTGTCTGTTTCGGCAAAGACGTCGAACAACCGTGCCTTCCAGGAATTCAACTCCATCTCCATTCCCTTGCAGTAATGTTCGACGCTTTTCTTGCGTGCCTCTTCACTGGCGCACTGGTCAAGGATTTGGCAGTTTGGGCAGGGGCCGGGGTAGTCCATGTTGGGCATGACACGTCTCCTTGTTGGTGGAATACCAATTGTATTTTGCATACTGCGGCCCATAGTAGCATTGCCTGATTTTTCAGTAAAGAGGATGCTGCGCTTTTTGCGAAAAGTTGCAGAAAAGACGGGTGGCTGGGGCTTTGTGCGGAGTGGTTGTGCTGGGAGTTTGGTCTGGTGGGGTGGAGAAGGGGGGCGCGCGTCGTTGCTCTGGGATAAAGGAGAGCGGCATGGTCCGGAGGGGGCGTGGCGCGAGGGCTGTGAGGGGGCGTCATGGCGCGGTATGGAGAGGCTCCCCCTATGGGCGCGTTTGATTGAGGGCTGCGTGGTACCCAAGGCGCCTCGCGCGGGCGAGGAAGGAGAGCAAGCGTGGATGCGGGAAAACGTGTGGTCTGAGCGACTAGGACGGCTTTGAGAAAAGACGGGGGAGCATGCCGAAACGGTGCGGTTTATGGGGCTTCAGGCACACTTGGCGGATGCTGGTGACCGGGGACGGGCGGCTACAGGCCCCGGCGGGGGCGTCTGGTTTCCTTGTAGCCCTTGATGAAGGCGCTGACGAGAAGGGCGAAGATGTCAGAGAGGATGGCCGCGCCAAGACTGAGGTAGAAGAGGCTGTGGGCGTTGCGCACAAAGAGCTGTGGGCGGAATGCAGTGAAGTAGTAGAGCACAAGCAGGGCGACGGAGATGCATGCGCCAATGCTCGCGGACACGCGTTCCGGCTTGCTGAGGTTCATGCCAAAGGGGTCGTGGGGAAAGAATGGACCAAGGATGAGGCCTACAGTGCCACAGACAAAGAACCCCCATGCCGCACCAAGAAGTGCGCTGGCAAAGAAGCCAAAGACAGAAAGCTCGTAGTCCACAACATCGGCAAAGGCAAAGCCCGCGCCAAGAATCCAAAACAGATACCAAACGTACCGAAAGGCACTGTCGAAGAACGTGGGTGTCTTTTTCTGTTGCACAGCCCCCTCCAGCTGTCAGACATGAAAAGCGGCGATAACCCCCATGTTACGCGCGCCGTGTCACACAACGGTAAAACAAACACGGGCGACGCACAATGAAAGACCGCATAAAATCTAGGAAAAATTCCTAAAAATTCGGGAAGGAGAGGGAGAAAACCACAGAAGAGGCGTGGGGGATTCCCCCGGAAGAGGGTCGCGCGCTCCGGCGCGGCGGACGTTGCCGGACGTTTTGGCGCAGGCGGTGAGGGAGAGCGCTAACAGGCGCACTGCCCCAAAGCTCCCGTCCGGGAACGGAAAAATCCAAGAAACTCATTGACAACCGAGGCTCTTTGAGAGCATCAAAGACCCATCTTATTCTCAGGGCGGGGTGAAATTCCCCACCGGCGGTAACCCGAGTTGCTACGGGAAGCCCGCGAGCGCTTTTCCAGACGGGAAAAGGTCTAGCAGATCTGGTGAGACTCCAGAGCCGACGGTTATAGTCCGGAAGGAAGAGGGTAAGACAGCCTAGCATCCGCCCCTGCCACCTCCCCCGCGAGGTCCAGTGGCTGTTCGTCATGCGTACAGCTGTCTGTCTTATCGCCCTGATTCTGGTAATCGAAAATGGTTTTGAGGAGCATTGCCATGAATCAGAAGACCCTTTGTGGTACAGCAATCGAGCGAGTTGAAACTGCACTTGAAGCCCTGCGTAATGGGCAGGGTGTCCTTGTGACCGACAACGAGGACCGAGAGAACGAGGGCGATCTCATCTTCTCCGCCGAGCATTTGACGGCGGACCAGATGGCCGTGCTTATTCGCGAGTGCAGCGGCATTGTCTGCCTGTGCCTCACCGACGACAAGGTGAAGCAGCTTGGCCTGCCCATGATGGTGGAGCACAACAAAAGCGCCTATCAGACGGCGTTTACCGTCTCCATTGAGGCCGCAGAAGGCGTGACCACCGGCGTTTCCGCCGCGGACCGCGTGACGACCATCAAGGCCGCCATCGCAGAAGACGCGACCCCCGCGTCCATTCACAGCCCCGGCCATGTCTTTCCGCTTCGCGCCCGTCCCGGCGGCGTGCTGGAGCGCGGCGGACATACCGAAGCCACAGTGGACCTGATGCGCCTTGCGGGCCTGAAGCCCTGCGGCGTGCTGTGCGAGGTCACCAACCCCGACGGGACTATGGCCCGCTTGCCGGAGATTTTGGAATTCGGCGGCAAATGCGGCTACCCTGTCCTGACTGTTGACGACATTGTGGCCTACCGGGCCAAAGAGCAGAAAAAGGCCAGCTAAGCAGGCAGGCACGGCATAACGCCGCCGGGCCACCGGTCCGGTCCTGCACTGTGTGGAGGGTTAAGGATGCCGGGGTTTCGGCCCCGGAGCGGACATCCCCATGTGTACCCACACGGCGCGCTTTGCCCGGCACGTTAGTTAGCCGCTTGCCGCCCAACAGTTGACCACACGAGCATCTGTTCGCCAAAGAATCCGTTTCCAAGCGATGCGCCCCGGGCCATCGCACCAAGGCATAGTGAAAGCGCCCGTCCAAGTGTTTCTTGGGCGGGCGCTCACGTTTTTGTGCGGCAGGGTCGTGAAAGACGAAAAAAGCCCGGGCCTTGCGACCCGGGCTGAACATACATCAGATGGCTCTGAAATAGTGCGATGCCTCTCAAAGCCGCTGGTCTACTCATCCCCCGGGAACGAGACGGAGACGATTTCGTATTCAATGCGTCCGCGCGGGGCTTCCACAACGAATTCGTCGCCTTCTTCCTTGCCGAGCATGGCCTTGGCGACGGGGGACAGGACGGAAATTTTACCGACCTTGGTGTCCGTTTCGTCGGGGCCGAGCAGGGTGTAGGTCTTGGTCTCGCCGGTGTCGAGGTCTTCGATCTCCACGGTGGCGCCGAAGGTGACCTTTTCGCCATTAAGGGTCCGCAGGTCGATGACATTGAACCGCGGAATGCGCGACTCGATGTAGTTGATGCGGGCTTCAAGCATGCCCTGCCGTTCGCGGGCGGCGTCGTAGCCTGCATTCTCTCGCAGGTCGCCTTCTTCTCGCGCTTTTGCAATGGCATCAATGACTTCGGGGCGCTCCTTCTTGAGCTCCTCAAGTTCCTTTTTGACTCGCGCCAAACCTTCTACAGAAATCGGAATGGTGTTCATTGTTAATCCTTGGCTTCTCTCAACATCAATATTTGCCAACAGTTGATACTGCCTCGTCATGATAGGGCGGGCCGTCGCCTGTGTCGGCTCTACTGGGTGGCGACAGCGTGAAGGAAAGTGTTGGCCCCTTCCCATGCCGGACAGAAAGTACCTTGCGCTGGGCGCTGCCGCCAACGTCGGTGCGCGCTCAGTGCTGGCCATGGGGAAACACACGGTGAGCTTCATGCTATTGCATCACGGGGTTTCCGGCCTCCTCCTCTCCCCTCGAAACGTCAAAAAAGCCCTTGCGCGCGTGCTGCGTGCAAAGACTCACATATGGCGATGGGGAATGATGGAGGGCTGTCAAAACAGATAACAGAATTCACCATGGTCCGCTACCTTTTCAAGCACTGAAAAAAGTTTTTCTATATCGGGGACATGTTGCCCCATAGCGCTTGGCTCAGGGTGCGGTCCATGGTGTCTGGCTATGCACAGACGCTGTGCACCAATGGGGAGTGTGGCCGAAATTGCGTGGAAGGTCAATTGAAGTCTGGGAGATTTTCGCCCAAAAAGGTCAACAAAAGGCGGCGGGCGCAGATGCTTGAAATTATTGCGACTCTTGGTTGGTTGACCAGTTTGCGCGCTGGGCGGGGTGCCCTGTGTGGGGGATGCCGGGGCAATGCCCGCGCAGGGGGCTATGTCTTTTACGGCGCCGGGCGAGGTGCGGGGTGGCCAAAAAGGCGGAGGCAGGGCCGCGCAGCAGGGCTGGCGTGGAAAAGGAAAGGGCCGCTGGAAGGCATTCCAGCGGCCCTTTCGGTCACGAGACGTCCGGGTGGAGCTAATACCCGTTTTTGACGTTTCGGCGCATTTCGTCGAAGCGGGTGAGGATGACCTCATCCTGCTGCGGCGAGAAGGCGTTGATGAGCGTAATGGTCAACAGGTTGGCCGCAAAGCCGGGGACAATCTCGTACATGGTTTTGCCAAGGCCTGCGTGCTTCCAGAACACCAGAACCAGCGTGCCGACGATCATACCGGCAAGGGCGGACTTCCACGTGGTCTTGCGGCTATAGAGGGCAAAGAGGACCACGGGGCCGAAGGCCGCGCCAAATCCGCCCCACGCGTAGGCCACAAGGTCGAGGATGGTCTTGTTCGGGCTCAGCGCCATGCTCAGGGCGATGACGGAGATAATGAGCACACACAGGCGGCCCACAAGGATGAGTTCCTTTTCCGTGGCCTCGCGGCGCAGAATTTTCTTGTAGATGTCCTCGGTCAGTGCGGAGGAGGACACCAGAAGCTGGGAGTCGATGGTGGACATGATGGCGGAGAGGATAGCCGCCAGCAGGATGCCGCCAACCCAAGGGTTAAACAGCTTGGCGATCATGTAGATGAACACTTTTTCCTGATCGCCGCCGGTGAGGCCGTCGAACATGGGAATAGCCACCATGCCGATAACCACCGCGCCAGCGAGGGAGATAAGCACCCACGTGACGGCGATAACCGTTGCCTTGGGGATTTCCTTTACGGAGGTGATGCCCATAAAGCGCGCAAGGATGTGCGGCTGTCCGAAGTAGCCAAGCCCCCACGCCATGGTGGAGATAACCGCCACTATGGACAGTGTTTGCCCGCTGCCGTCGTGGAAGAGACTGGTGGAGATGCTCTTTGCGGCCATGTCGGCCTCAATGGCGGAGATGCCGCCGTTGCTCATGGTGCCTAGTATGGGGACGGCGATAATGGCAATGAACATCAAAGAGCCTTGGAAAAAGTCCGTCCAGCACACGGCGAGGAAGCCGCCGAGGAAGGTGTAGGCCATGATGACGGCGGTGCCGGTAAACACGGCGACCTTGTAGTCCACCTGAAACACGGACTCGAACAGCTTGCCCGCCGCCACCAGCGCGGAGGACGAGTAGATGGTGAAAAAGATGAGAATGATGACCGAGGAGCCAACGCGCAGCAGGCTGGTCGGGTCGTCAAAACGGCGCTCAAAGAAGGACGAGAGCGTCAGGGTATCCGTCATCTGCGTGTAGGAACGAAGACGCGCGGACACGCACGTCCAGTTGAGCACAGTGCCGATGAACAGTCCCACGGCAATCCATGCGTTGACCATGCCGCCAAGGTACACAGCGCCCGGCAGACCCATGAGCAGCCAGCCGCTCATGTCACTGGCCTGCGCGGAAAGCGCCGTCACCCAGCTGCCAAGACCGCGTTCACCAAGGATGTAGCCCTCAATGTTGGTCGTTTTCTTGTAGTAGAACCATCCAACGGACAGCAAAAACACAAGGTAGATGAAGAACGTGATCAGCGTCTCAGTCTGAATCATAAAAGCTCCGTTCCTGCGAGTAGGGATTGAAAGATATCGTCATAGGCGCGGGCAAAAGCCGCGCTTAGATGCGGGACAGGGGCACCGTTGCGTCGGTGTTGCATGCGACGTCCCGTGCAGGCTGGCAGAAATGCATTGCCTGCTCTTCCGGGTGGGGAAGTGCGCATAACATATACGAAAAAAAGATTTTTTCCAATCTCACCCAAGAGAAAAGTGAAAAGTGGCAAAATTCCGAACTTTCGTCTCTGACGACATGTCATCCAGAACAATGTTCACCGTTTGCTTCAATTTTGCGTATATCGTTCGGTGAGTGCGGGGGTATACCAAAGCCTCTGGCCTGTTTTGGGGGTGGGAAGTTAGAAAAAATCTTGAAAATCTTTGGCGAATTTTTTTCGGCGCTTTTCTTCCCGGCGCGAAAGCTGGAGGGGCGCAGCGGGATGACGGCCCGTGTGGCTGTGGAGCGCTGTGCGGGCGGGGCGCATCACCAAGGCGTCTGCCATTCGACACAAAGTCGTCATGATGCCAACGGGTTGTGATCGTATTCTCCCAGCGGATTCACGTAACAGAAAGCCTAGGAGGATTCTCATGAACCGTATTTTGTCTCGTTTGGCCCGCACGGCGCTTTTTGGCGCAGTGGCGGCTACGCTTCTGTGCCTTGCCCCGGTGTTCACCGCCGCTCATGCCGCAGGTGGCGCGCTCTACAGCGGCGCGCCCGCTAAGTACGTGTTCTTTTTCATCGGCGATGGCATGGGCATTCCCCAGCGCGCCGCCGCGTCGGCGTACTCCGGAAAAACGCTGGTAATGGATACCTTCCCCGCGCAAGGGCTGACCACCACCCGCGCCAACGACCGCTTCATCACCGGCTCCGCCGCTTCGGCCACGGCGCTGGCCTCCGGCACCAAGACCAATATCAATTACATAGGCGTGGACCCGCAGTTTCGCCCGCTGAAGACCGTTGCCGAGCTGGCCAAGGAAAAGGGCATGAAGGTTGGCATTGTTTCCAGCGTGTCCATAGACCATGCCACCCCTGCCGCATTCTACGCCCACGTGAAGACCCGCAAGATGTACCACGAGATAGACCACGCGCTGGCCGAAAGCGGTTTTGACTACTTTGGCGGCGGCGGGCTGAAGGACCCCAAGGGTAAGAAGTCCGACAAGCCGCTGGGCGACGCCATCGCCAAGGCCAAAGCGAATGGCTACCGCATTGTTACGGACAAGGACGAGTTTATGCAGTTGACCCCGCGCTCCGGCAAGGTGCTGGCGTGGAACGAGTGGCTACAGGACAGCGGCGCACTGCCGTACGTTATTGACTCCCGCCCGCAGGACATCACGCTGTCGGAGTTTACGGCCAAGGGCATTGAACTGTTGGAGAACCCCAAGGGCTTCTTCATGATGGTGGAAGGCGGCAAGATTGACTGGGCCTGCCACGCCAACGACGCCACCTCCGCCCTGACCAACAATCTTGAGTTCGACAAATCCGTGCAGTTGGCCGTGGATTTTGCCAAAAAGCACCCGGATGAAACCCTGATTCTTGTCACCGGCGACCACGAGTGCGGCGGCCTGACCCTTGGTTTTGCCGGAACCAAGTACCAGTCCTTCTTTGACGTGCTCAGCAAGCAGAATATCTCGTACGTGCAGTTCGATCAGGACGTCATGGCGCAGTTCAAGAAATCCGCAGGCAAGGCGGCCAGCTTTGACGCGGTAAAACCCCTTATCACCAAGCACTTCGGCCTGCGCTTCGCGGGCGACCCGGCGAAGGACCGCCTCGTCCTCGCCCCCTTTGAGCGCAAGATGCTGGCGGATGCCTTCCGCCGCAGCGTCTCCGGCTCGTCGGAAAAATCCGGTGAAGAGGAGTACCTGCTCTATGGTGAATACGACCCCATGAGCGTGACCATCACCCACATCCTGAACCAAAAGGCGGGCCTTGGCTGGACCTCGTACAAGCACACCGGTGTGCCTGTTTCCACCTCCGCCATGGGCGTTGGCGCGGAGACCTTTAACGGCATGTATGACAATACCGACGTGGCCAAGAAGGTGATGGCGATTATGGGCGTCCCTGCCCGCGTGCACATTGCCGAGCGCTAGGCGCGCTGTTTCTGACCACCACCAACGTGTGCGGCGCGGCCACCTTGGCCGCGCCGCACTGCCATGAGAGAGGACAGAGTGCATATGAAGACCGAAACGCGGCGCAACATACTGCTGGTTGCCGTCTTTGCCGTGTTGACCGTTGGGCTGTGGCTGCTGCCCACGGGTTACGAGGACCGTGTGGCGCAGGACGCCGTCCGGTGCCGGGGGACGGTGCTGTCTGTGGATGACAGTCAGGTGATGACCATAGGGATGATCCGTAAGGGCGAGCAGGACGTGACCCTGCGCCTTGAGGACGGCGCGTACGCCGGGCGCGAGGTGCGCGGCGTGAACCAACTGCTGGGAATGCTGGACCGGGACAAGCTCTTCCGCCCCGGCGACAGCGTCCTTGTGGTGCTCACTCTCGACCCGGATGGCGGCATCGCCAGTGTGAACCCGCAGGCGCATTACCGCCTTGGGCTGGAAGGGGTGCTGCTGGGGCTGTTTGCGCTACTGCTCGTTGCTTATGGCGGGTGGACCGGCGCCAAGGCGCTGCTGTCCTTTGGCTTTACGGCGTTGATGGTGTGGAAGGTGCTGGTTCCGCTGTTTTTGGATGGGTACGATCCGCTCCTTGTCAGCCTTGGCGTTACGGCTTTGCTGTGCGGGGGGATTATCTTTCTTGTGGCCGGAGTATCGCGGCGGGGCGTGACGGCGTTTTTGGGGGCCTTTCTCGGCGTGCTGACCAGTTGCGTGCTGGCGGTGTACTTCACGCAGCGTCTGCATCTGCACGGCGCAGTGCTCCCCTTTGCGGAGACCTTGCTCTACTCGGGCTTTGGACACCTGAACCTTGTGGAAATTTACGTGGCGGCGGTGTTTATTGCCGCGTCGGGCGCGGTGATGGATCTTGCCATGGATGTGGCGGCCTCCATGGATGAGGTGGTCCGAAAGCGCCCGGACATCACCCGCGCCGAGGCGCTGCGGTCCGGCCTGCGCGTTGGGCGCGCCGTGGTCGGCACCATGACCACCACACTGCTGCTGGCGTATTCCGGCAGTTTTATCACGCTGCTCATGGCCTTTATGGCGCAGGGCGTTCCCCTCGCCAATACCTTTAACCTCATCTATGTGGCGGCGGAGGTGCTCAAGACGCTGGTGGGGTCCTTTGGGCTGGTGACGGTGGCGCCGTTTACGGCGTGTCTTGGTGCGGTGCTGTTGGTGCGCCGTGCGCCGGAGCCAGCTTCATCCGGCGCGGCGCGTGGCGAGGAGGTTTCGCCACGTGTTGCGCCCAAAGCTGCGTCCTAAGCTGTACCAGATGCGACGCCAAGCGTCGTTGCCGATACAGCGCAATAGGCTACGCCCCGCGCGCGAAAGTGCTTCGCGCCCGTTTGCATATCGACCATCATTCTCACCGCACCACATCCCCGCCGCTATGTATCGGCAGAGGACGGCCCCTGCTCCGGCGGGGGCTTTTTTGCGGCGCTGCTTCCGCGCGGGATGTCGTGGGTTTTGAGCAGGGCGTAGAGGCGGGCGCGGGAGAGGCCGGACACATCGCAGGCCTGCGGCACACTGCCACCGCACAGGGCCATAAGCTCGCGCAGGTAGTGCTGTTCCGCATCGGCCATGCGCTGGGCGCGGTAATCGCGAAAGCTTGGGAAGTCGTCTGTGGCCAGTTGGTCCAGCCCGCGTCCTTGGGGGCTGGGCGTAGCCTTGAGCCGCGCCCGCGCCCTGTGCACGCGGATGGCCGTTGGCAGGTGCCGGGGAAAGAGCGTGCCCGAACCTTTGGCGGCGGAGATGGAGCACGACACCGCGCTGAGGAGTTCACGGACGTTGCCCGGCCAGTCGTAGCTCTTGAGGGCTTCAAGGTACTCCGGCGAAAAGCGCTTGGTGCCGCTGCCTACGCGCCAGCCGTAGCGGCTGATGGAGTGGCGCACCAGCTCCTCAATATCCTCCCGCCGGTCCGTGAGCGGGGGCAGGGTGATGAGAATGGTCTTCAGGCGAAAGAGCAGGTCGCGGCGGAATTCCCAGTGCTCCACAAGGGCGTCAAGGTCGCGGTTGGTGGCGGCAATAAGGCGGAAGTCGCTGGATTCCTCGTGCCTGCTGCCAACGGGCCGGAAGCGGTGCTCCTGCAAAACGCGCAGAAACGCGCGCTGGGCGGAGAGGGGAAGCTCGCCCACCTCGTCAAGGAACAGCGTGCCGTGGTTGGCCTGTTTGACCAGTCCGTCGGCTTTGCGGTCCGCGCCGGTAAAGGCGCCCTTTTCGTGACCGAACAGAGTGCTTTCCACCAGTTTCTCCGGCAGGGCGGCGCAGTCCACCACCACAAAGGGACCTTCTGCCCGGGCGCTGTTTTCATGGATGGCGCGGGCGAAAAGCTCCTTGCCGGTGCCAGTGTCGCCGGTGATGAGCACTTCCGAGTCATTGGCCGCCGCCTGCGCCACAACGTCGAGGCAGGCGCGGATGGCGGGGCTGGAGCCGATGATGCGGCTGCGGTGCAGGACGGGAGCTTCGTGTTCAAGGGCCTTTTGGCGGTAGTCGATGGCCCGGAGTACGGGCAGTTTGATGTCGCTGATGCTGGCGGGCTTGGCAATGTAATCCCACGCGCCGCTGCGGATGGCCATTTCCGCCCCGTCCGGGTCCCCCGCGCCGGTGAGGATGATGACCTCCGGCTCGCACGGGCAGGCGCGGAAGTCCTGCAGCGAGGCCAGCCCGTTGCCGTCGGGAAGCCATACGTCAAGGAGCACCAGCAGATAGTCCCCGCTGGCGGCTTGCTCCAGCCCTTCCTTGAGAGTGGCGGCCTCCACGGGGGTGTGTCCGATGTTTTCGATGACGCGGCACATGGCGTCGCGGAAGAGGTGGTCGTCGTCAACGATGAGTATTGCGGCCATGTATCCTCCCTGTGTAGCTCTGCTGGGGCAGGGTCCACGGGCGTGAATCTGTCCGGCGCGGGGCGGCTCCCTTTGCCGCGCCGGGCTTTTGGCGTTCTACCGCCGGGGGGCGCGGCGTTTGCCCAGCGCCTCGGCCACGGCGTTGGAGAGGTCGCTCAGGCTAAAGGGTTTGCCCAAAAAGCCCTTGGCCCCAAGGCGGCGTACTTTGCCGGGGGTGAGCGTGTCGTTGTAGCCGGAGCACAGCACAATGGGCAGGTCCGGGCAGAGAACGCGCAGGCGGCGTGTCATCTCAATGCCGGACATGCCGGGCATGGTGACGTCGATAAGGGCAAGGTCCACGGCATCCGGGCGCTGTTCGAGCCGAGCAATAGCCTCGGCGGCGCTGCGGCTGGTGGTCACATGGTAGCCAAGGCGCGTGAGCGCGGCGCGGGCGCTGTCGCGGACGCTTTTTTCGTCGTCCACCACCAGCACGCGGCCACGTCCGGGTTGGGGCTTGGCCGTGGTGACGGCGATGATGTCGCGGTCTGGCTGGTCGTCGTGCAGGGGAATGGCAACGTGGAAGACGGTTCCGCGCCCCGGCGTGCTCTCGGCCCGGACCATGCCGCCAAGCTCTGCGATGATGTTGTGCACAACGGTGAGCCCAAGGCCGGAGCCTTTGGCTTTTTTGGTGGTGTAGAACGGCTCGTAGATGCGCTCCAGCACGGTGGGCGTCATGCCTTCCCCGGTGTCGCGCACGCGCAGAAGGGCGTAGCCGCCGGGGGTGAGGGCGTGGAAGCCGTTTGGCGCATCCTGCGAGACGGTGACCGCGCTCACCTCCACCCGCAGGGTGCCGCCGGAGGGCATGGCCTGCACCGCGTTGGTGCACAGATTGACGATAACCTGATGCACCTGCGCCGGGTCCGCGAGGACGATGTCGCGCTCTCCACTGTGGTCAAGGACCACTTCAATGGAGGAAGGGATGAGCGGACGCAGGAGCTTGAAGCATTCTTTAGCCAGTGAGGTCAGGGAAAAGGGTATGGCTTTGCCCATCTTGCGGCGGCTCAGATTCAGAATTTGCTCCACCAGCCCGGCGGCGCGCCGTGATGCGGAGAGAATTTGCGTAAAGGCGTGGTGGGCGGGATGGCTGTCTGGCAGCGCCTCCAGCCCCAGCTCCGCATGCAGGATGATGGGGCTGAGGATGTTATTGAAATCATGGGCGATGCCGCCCGCCAGCGTGCCGATGGCTTCCATTTTTTGCGACTCGCGCAGTTGGCGCTCCAGTTCGGAAATTTGCGTCATGTCGCGCCAGACGCTGACGTACCCCAGCACCACGCCGCGCTGTCCCCTGATGGGGGAAATCATCTTTTCCGTTTGAAAGGTGCGCCCGTCGCGGGCGGTGTTCCAGCACAGGCCGGTCCATGTTTCCCCTTGCTGCACCGTACGCAGAATGGCCCGGAGTTGGCGTTTTTGCCGCGTGCCCTCGTAGAGCACGTCCACCTTCTGCCCCCGCATGTGGTGCGCGGGGTAGCCGGTCATGGCCTCAAAGGCTTGGTTGACGTATTCGATGGTCAGGTCGCTATCCATGATGATCATGGCTTCCGCGGCCTGCTCGATGGCGGTGGCGAGGCGGATGCGTTCCTTTTCCGCCTTTTGTCGCTGGGTGATGTCCGTAAAGAAGACCACGGCCTGCCGGAAGGCGCCGCCGCCGTCGGAAAAAGGGATGATGCGGGCGTTGTAGACGCGGCCCGGACGGCAGATGTCGTCGTATTCCACAGGCTCGCCAAGGCGCAGGCTCTGGTGGAGGATGGCCTTGCGAAAGCGCCCGGCGTCCTTGTTCATCAGGGAGAAGAAGTTGCGGCCCTTGAGCTTGCTGCGGCTGGTTCCCACCATGTGCGCCAGCCGCTCATTGCTCATGAGGACGGTACCGCGCTCATCAAGCAGGACGGCGGCGTCCGAGGTGGCGGCCAGAAGCTGCTGCACCATTTGGCAGGCTTCCTGCCGCTGCGAGCCGGGGCCAAGGCAGGGCCATTGGCCTTGTGCTGTCTTGGGCGGCGAGACCTTTGCGCACATACCGTCCTCCTCGGTGTGCTGATGGACCTTCCTTCATTGTCTGCTCCCAAAAGGCAGGTGTTGTCAAATCCGCAAAAGTCCCGGCGCGGCAGGGGCTTGCGCTGGCCGTTCAAAAGTCTTGTTGAGCAAGACGCCGTCCAGCGGCGGCCCGGCGCATGGGGCTGCGGCCCATAATGCCCTGTGAGCGCAGGTATTTTCGGCCTACGGACTCCGGCGGCCGCCGCCTGTCTTGCCGCGTGGGACATAATCTTGCGGGACAAGACATTTTCTCCCTGTTTTGGAGCCGGAAGACGCGCCTCGCGCCGGGGCCAGAGTCGGTAAGGCCTTGAAATGGCTGCCCTTCCGTAATGCGGCACGATTCGTGGTCTGGAGGTGGTAGTAAGCCACCCCTTCCCTGGGATGCGCGCAAGCGGCACAGGACAAGGAGGAACGACCATGAGCAGTCGCATAGGCGTCTATGTCTGCCATTGCGGAACCAACATCGCCGGAAAGGTAGATTCCACCGGCGTTGCGGAGTTCGCCGCCGGACTCAAGAACGTGGTGGTGGCGCGTGATTACAAGTTCATGTGCTCGGACCCCGGGCAGGACCTTATCATCAACGACATCCGTCAGATGGGCGTGAACCGCGTTGTGGTGGCCTCCTGCTCGCCCCGCCTGCATGAGAAGACCTTTCAGAATGCCCTCGCCCGCGCCGGGTTGAATCCTTACCTCTTTCAGATGACGTGCATCCGCGAGCATTGCTCGTGGGTGACGGAAGACCCGGCCGAAGCCACGGACAAGGCCAAGAAGCTGGTCGCGGCGGCGGTCAGCCGTGTGAATTGGCATGCCCAGCTCTACTCGCGGCAGGAGGCCGTGCACCCGGACGTGCTTGTTGTGGGCGGCGGGATTGCGGGCATTCAGGCCGCGCTGGACGTGGCAAAGTCCGGGCACAGGGTGCATCTGGTGGAGCGCTCGCCCTCCATTGGCGGGCATATGGCGCAGTTTGACAAAACGTTCCCCACGCTGGACTGCGCGGCGTGCATCTCCACCCCCAAGATGGTGGCCGTGGCGCAGGAGCCGAATATTACCCTTATGACCTACAGCGAAGTGGCTGAGGTCTCCGGCTTCATCGGCAATTATACCGTCACCGTGCGCCGCATGCCCCGTTACGTGAATATGGACCTGTGTACCGGCTGCGGCCTGTGCCTTGAGAAGTGCCCGCGCAAGGTTCTGAGTGAATTCGATGAAGGCATGGGCGTGCGCAAGGCCATCCACCGCAATTCGCCCCAGAGCGTGCCGAATACGCCCGTTATCGACGCGGACAACTGCATTTACTTCAAGAAGGGCAAGTGCGGCGCGTGCCAGAAGAATTGCCCCTCCGGCGCTATCGACTTCACCCAGCAGGAGACTACGGAGACCTTCCAGGTCGGCAGTATTATTCTTGCCACGGGCTTTGACGCCCTCGACCCCACCAGCCTCGAACAGTACGGCTTTGGCCGCTATGACAACGTGCTCACGGCCCTACAATTCGAGCGGCTGAATAACGCCGTCGGTCCCACCGGGGGCAAGATCCAGCTCAAGGACGGCACACCGCCGAAGAGCGTTGCCGTCATCCACTGTGTGGGCAGCCGCGACGTGAACCACCACGAGTACTGCTCCCGCGTGTGCTGCATGTACGCCCTCAAGTACGACCACCTCATCCGCGACAAGGTCGGGCATGATGTGGACATCTTCAATTTTTACATCGACATGCGCTGTTTCGGAAAGGGCTACGAGGAGTTTTACCGCCGCGTGCAGGAGGAAGGCGTCACCTTCCTGCGTGGACGCCCGGCAGAGGTGACCCGCCACGCCCTGACGCCCGAGGAAGAGGGCAAGCTCATCGTGGTGAGCGAGGATACGCTCCTTGGCCGCGTGATGCGGGTGCCGGTGGATATGGTCATCCTGTGTACGGCCATGGAGGCCAGAAAGGACGCCCCGGACGTGGCGCGCATATTTGGCATCCCGCAAGGGCAGGACGGATTTTTCCTTGAGGAGCACCCCAAGCTGGGGCCGGTGTCCACAGCGACGGATGGCGTGTTTATCGGCGGCACCTGTCAGGGACCTAAGGATATCCCGGATGCGGTGTCCCACGCCTCTGGCGCGGCGGCGCAGGCGCTGTCTCTGGCGGCCAAGGGCGAGGTGTCCATTTCGCCCACCACATCGCACATCAATCCCGATGTGTGCATTGGCTGCAAGACCTGCATCGGCCTGTGCGCGTACTCCGCCATCGAGTTTGACGAGCGGCGCGCAGTGAGCGTGGTGAACGAAGCCATGTGCAAGGGCTGCGGCAGTTGCGCCGCCCACTGCCCAAGCGGCGCGGCGCAGATCAAGCACTTTACGGAGCGGCAGATATTCGCGGAACTGGAAGGCCTGCTTGCGCGGCGCCCTGCACCGGCGGGGACTGAGACCCAGACGGAACAAGGCGCCGAAGACGCGGCGCAGGCCAAGGCGTAAGTGGCGCGCCGGTGTCCGGGCTGGTCCCGGCGCCGGCACATTGGGGACGAAACGCCGGACGCCTCCGGCAGCAGAGAATCCGGGAGGAAAGGCATGAGCGACTTTGAACCCACCATCGTGGCATTCGTCTGCAACTGGTGCACCTATACCGCCGCAGACCTGGCCGGGACGTCGCGGATGGTTCAGTCCCCCAACGTACGCCTTGTGCGCATGATGTGCACAGGCATGGTGGACCCCAAGTATATCCTCAAGGCGCTTCTTGGCGGGGCGGACGCGGTGCTGGTTTCCGGCTGCCACCCCGGAGACTGCCACTACATTAACGGCAACTACAAGGCCCGCCGCCGTGTGAAGCTGATTCAGGAGCTGCTGGCGCAGTACGGCATAGACGAGCGCCGCGTGAAGCTCACATGGGTGGGGGCGAGCGAAGGCAACGAATTCGCCGAAACGGTCAACAATCTGGTGGCCGAAATTCGGGAACTGGGCCCAAGCGAGGTCCGGGACATTCAGGCCATCTAGGAGACCCGTCATGGCAACCACGGCACAACTCACAGTGAAGGACAGGGACCCCCTCGGGACCGTTCAGGACTTTTTGTCCATGCTCCTTGCGCAGGGCGAGGTGGCGGCGGTGTTTGTGCCCCGGCATATGCCCGGCGGCGGCCCGGTGATGCCCTCCCTTGTGACGGATACGGCGGAGCTGGCTACGGCAGACCCCTTTGCCCCGTCGTTCCCGCTCAATGCCGCGCGCCTTGTGGCGCGCCTGAGCCGGGGCGAAACCGATGGCACGGTGGCTGCGGTCCTGCGCCCGTGCGAGATACGCGCCTTTGTGGAGCTGGTGAAGCTGAACCAAGGCAGTATCGAGAATCTGTTGATTATCGGTGCGGACTGTGCGGGGGCCTTTGCCAATGCCGAGTACGCGCGCTTTGTGGGCGACAGGGACCCCGTAGCCGCCAGCCGCGAGTTTGCGGCCACGGCGCTGAAGACGCCGTGGGAGGGCGAGCCAAAGCTCGCCAAGGCCTGCATGGCCTGTGAGCACCCTTCGCCCGAGGGCGCGGACATCATCATTGGCGGCTTTGGCGTGGACCGCGAAGGCTGGCTGCCCCTTCTGGCCAAGACTCCTCGTGGCGAAGGCTTGCTCAGCCGTCTGGAGGTGCCGGACAGCGAAGCCGCCTCTGGGCGTGAGGACGCGCTGCGGGCCGTTGTGGACCGGGCGGTGGCCTTCCGCGACGCCATGTTTGAGGAAACACGCGGGCAGGTGGGCAGCATCGCCGGGTTGGCGCAGTATTTGTCCGGCTGTGTGGGGTGCTACAACTGCCGCGTGGCCTGCCCGGTGTGCTACTGCCGCGAGTGCGTCTTTGTCACCGACGTGTTTGACCATGACCCGTGGCAGTACATGGACTGGGCCCGGCAGAAGGGCGCCCTCAAGATGCCGACGGATACGGTGTTCTTCCACCTGACGCGGCTGGCGCACATGAGCACCGCCTGTGTGGGCTGTGGTCAGTGCTCCAATGCCTGCCCCAACGACATTCCGGTTATGGAGCTGTTCCGCTCCGCCGCGCAGAAGACGCAGGCCGCCTTTGACTACGAGGCAGGGCGCGATCCTAACGAGCCGCCACCGCTGGCCGTCTTTCAGGAGAAGGAATTCTCCGCCATGACGGGCGGGACGGATTAGGCCCATCACGGACGCACAGCAAGCGAGGACGCCATGAAAAAGAGATACGGAGCGGTTGTCATCGGTGCCGGTATCGGCGGGATACGCGCCGCGCTGGACCTTGCCGAGACAGGCCAAAAGGTGGCGCTGGTGGACCGGCGTCCCACCATTGGCGGCCTGCTGATGCAGCTTGATTATCAGTTTCCCAGCGACCACTGCGGCATGTGCAAGATGCTTCCCCTGACCGAGAGGGATTCGTCCAGCCAGTTTTGCCTGCGCAAGGGACTGTTTCATAAGAATATCGACATCCACCTGTCCACGGACCTTGTGGCGGTGGAGGGCGACCCGGGCACGTTTCAGGTGACGCTGTCCAAGCGTTCCGGCTTTGTGGACCCGTCGCGGTGCATTGGCTGTGGTGAATGCTCCGCCGTGTGCCCCGTTACCGTGAGTGATGACTTTAATGCCGGGCTGAGCGAGCGGTCGGCTGTGTATCTGCCCATGCCCCTTGCCATCCCGAACCATTATACCGTGGACCTCGACCATTGCCGCAGGTGCTGGCAGTGCTTCGAGACCTGTCCCACAGGCGCCATCGACTTCAAGTTCAAGGAGCGCGAGAGCTTTGGCGTGCTCATTGCCGAGGCGGACGACGCGGTCTACGCCGAGCTTGAGGAATGGTTGAAGAGCCTGAACTTCCCTGTGGAGCGCGCCCGCACCGGTGAAGAGGTGCTGGCCCGCGTGAGCGAGCAGGCCGCGCCGCGGATGGTGCTCTACGGGATGACCCTGCCGGGCGAGAGCGTGGAGCGCGTGGTGTCGCGCGGTATTGAACTGCACCCGGAGATGCTCTTTCTGCTCATGGGCGGCGAGGAGGAGCGCGAACGCGCCGAGGCCCTTGTGCAGGACGGCGCCAGGGCCTTTGTGCAGACGCCGCTGGAAAAGGCCGACTTTGTTCCGTGGCTGGATAAGCTCTATATGCGGCATGTCACGGACCAGCCCTTCTCGGTAGAGGCGGCGGCTGTGGTGCTGGCCGCGGGCTTTGACTGCTACGACCCGGCAACGGACCCCTTTGGCGGGGCGGATGTGCTGGGCTACGGCAGTGTGCCCGGCGTTATGACGTCCTTGGAGTTTGAGCGCCTTGCCAGCTCCACCGGCCCTACGGGCGGACGCCTGCTTGTGCCGGGGACGCAGCGGCCCGCCCGGCGCATAGCGTGGCTGCAATGCGCTGGCTCGCGCGATGTGCAAAAGCGCGCGTCCTACTGCTCCAGCATCTGCTGCATGATTTCCATCAAGGAAGCCCTGCTGGCGCGCAGGCGCCTTGGGCCGGAGACGGAAACCGCCATCTTTTACATGGACATGCGCACCTTTGGAAAGGATTACGAGATGTACCGCCACAGCGCCGAGCACGACGCCGGGGTGCGGTTCATCCCTGCGCGTATCCATTCCGTGACGCCCGTGAACCTGCACGACCCCGCCGAAGGGTTGGTGGTGGAGTACCTTGGTGCGGACGGCACGCTGGTGCGCGAGGTGTTCGACATGCTGGTGCTGGCCGTAGGCGCACGCGCCCCCAAGGGCACGCGAGAGCTTGCGGACGCCGCCGGTGTGGACCTGAACGACCACGGCTGGTGCCAGACCCAGTATTTTGATCCGTCCCGCACCAGCAGGCTTGGCGTGTACGCGGCTGGCTCCTTCGGCGCGCCGCGCGACATTGCGGAGACCATCGTCACCGCCGGCGCGGCGGCGGCCGAGGCTTCGCGCCTTATCAACATCTACGCCCCCCTCAAGGAGCAGCAGCCCGACCCCGAACCGGAATACCGCGATGTCTCGCGCGAGACGCCGCGAACGCTGCTCGCCCTCTGTTCCGCTTGCCCCATTCTTGAACAGCGCGTGGATATGGATGACCTGACGCGCCGCCTGTCCGCCATGCCCAATGTGGTGCGGGTGGAGCATGTGGAGCGCGCCTGTACCGGCGAGGGCTGGGAGCGCATTGTGGCGCTGACCAACGAGGTAAAGCCCAACCGCCTGCTCATTGGCGCGTGTATGCCCTACGCCTATGTGCCGCGCCTGCGCGAGCTTGGGGCGTCCATAGGCCTCAAGCCCGCGCTCATGGACGTGGCGGACATCTATACGCCGCTCTTAGCCCACGACGCAGAGGTCAACGGCACCACCACACAGGAGAAGGTCTTTGCCGCCCTGAATATGGCCGCAGTGCGTTTGCAGGACGCGGACCCCTCGCCTTTGCCGCCGCCGCAGACCGTGGCGCGTGAGGCTTTGGTCCTTGGTGGCGGTTTGGCGGGTATGACGGCGGCCATGAGTGTTGCTGACCACGGCTACAACGTCTGCCTGGTGGAGGAGGGCGAAGAGCTTGGCGGGCTGGCCCGTCACCTGCGCACCACCCTGCAGGGAGAGGACCCGCAGAAGTACCTGACGGAGCTTGTGGAACAGGTGGAGAAGCACCCCAACATCACCGTACGGACCGAGTCGCGGGCCGTGCTGTCCATGGGCCGGGCCGGACGCTTTATGAGCGTAATATCCACCCCGGACGGCGCGCTGCCCCTTGAGCACGGCGTGTCCATCATCGCCACCGGCGGGCGCGAAGGCCGCATATGGGACTACAGCTACCGCGTGGACAAGCGCATTCTGAGTCAGCTTGAGCTGGAGGACGCGCTGGCATCGGGCACGCTGGATACCGGCGGCCTGCGCAGCGTGGTGATGGTGCAGTGCTGGCGCTCGCGCGATGGGCACCGCAACTACTGCAGCCGGGTGTGCTGCCAAAGCGCGCTCAAGAACCTTTTGCATATCAAGCGTAAGAACCCGGACGTACAGGTCTACGTCTTCTACCGCGACATCATGACCTATGGCTTTGCCGAGGACTTCTACACCGAGGCCCGCAGACAGGGGGCCATCTTCATCCGCTACGACGTGGACAGCCCCCCGCAGGTGAAGGCCGAAGGCGACGACGTGGTGGTACGCGGCTACGACCCCGTCCTGCGGCGCGACATTGAAATACGCCCGGACCTTGTGGCGCTGGCCACAGGCATAGAGCCGGGAGAGAACGCGGACATCGCCGAGGTGTTTGGCGTGCAGACCGACGAGAACGGCTTCTTCCGCGAGGCGGAGTCCAAGTGGCGGCCCGTGGACTTTCTGAAGCAGGGCGTCTTTGTCTGCGGGCTGGCGCGGGGACCGGGGTCCATGGCCGAAACGGTGGCTTCCGCCAAGGCCGCGGCCCAGCGCGCGGTACGCATCCTGAGCGTGAAGCGCCTCACCTGCGGCAATGTGGTGGCCGAGGTGCGCGACAGTCTTTGCTCCCGCTGTGGTCTGTGCATCGACTTCTGCCCCTACGGCGCGCGGCGTCTTGACCTGACGGAAAACCGCATCAAGGTGGACGAGCTTTTGTGTCAGGGGTGCGGGTCGTGCACGGCGGTGTGCCCCAATAGTGCCAGCGTCATGCGCGGGTTCAGGGACGCCCAGATGATGAAGGTCATCGACGCGGCGCTGACGCGGCCCCTGGTGGCCGAAACAAAGGACGGTGGATGATGCGAGCCGAAACAGCCCAGAACGCGGCACGGGCCGAAAGCCTGCTCAAGGACATCCGCGAGGAGTTGCGGGCCTGTATGCAGTGCGGAACCTGTAGCGCCAGCTGTCCGAACAGCCACGCCATGGACCTGACCCCGCGGCGCATGTGGCGGATGATCCTGTGCGGGCTGGAGGACGAGGTGCTGGCGAGCAATACCTTCTACCTGTGTTCGTCCTGCTACAGTTGTACGCTGCGCTGTCCGCGCGGCCTGCCGCTGACCAGCGCCATGGCCGCGCTCAAGCGCCTTGCCCAGCTTCGCAGTGCGCCGGGGGCGGCGGCGCATACCGCGTTTTACCGCGCGTTTGTGGACAATATCCGCCGGCATGGCCGCGTGCGCGAGGCAGACCTTATGGCGCGGTATCTGCTGGCGGCAAAGAATCCCGGCCTTGCCATGCGCTTTGCCCCCCTTGGTCTGCGGATGCTCGGCAAGGGCAAGGTTCACCCGCTGGGTGGACAGCATGTGGACTGTGACCTGAGCGCGCTGTTTGACGCGGCGCGGGAAAGGGAAGGACTGCCATGACCACATACGCCTATTATCCCGGATGCTCCCTGACCGAGAGCGCCAAGGAGTTTGATGTCTCCACCCGTTTGGTGATGGAGCGCCTTGGGGCCGATGTCAGGGAAATAGACGGCTGGACCTGCTGCGGCGCAAGCGCGGTGGAGTCCGTCAGCAGTACGCTGACGCACGCCCTCCCGGCGCGCAATATCGCCCTTGCCCAGCGGCAGATGCCGGAGGCCGACATCCTTGTGCCGTGCAGCGCCTGCTACCTGAACCACCTGCGGGTGGAAAAGGACGTGATGCCCGATAGGGCGACCCTCTCCGGCGTGAATGACCTGCTGGGGGCCGAGGGTCTCAGCCTTGCGGCAACGGGCGGGCGCGTGCGGCACATTCTGGACGTGCTGGTGAACGACATCGGCGTGCAGCGGCTGCGCGAGAGCATCACAAAGCCCCTTGGCGGGGTGGTGGTTGCTCCCTACTACGGATGCCAAATTGTGCGGCCGCATGCGGACTTTGACAACCCGGAACGGCCCCGGAGCATGGAGCCTCTCCTTGCGGCGCTGGGGGCCGAGGTTTTGCAGTGGGACATGGGAGCGCGGTGCTGCGGCGCGTCGCTTATGGCGACGCGGCAGGATGCGGCGTTGGTTTCCGTGGGGCGCATTCTGGACGCCGCGCACGGAGCGGACGTTATCGTGACCGTATGCCCCATGTGTCAAATGAATCTGGAGGCCTACCAAGCACAGGCCATACGCGGCGGCCACGCCCGGCAGGGACGCCCCGTGGTGTACCTGACCCAGCTTTTGGGGCTTGGCATGGGCTTTTCGGAGGAGGAGATGCTTCTCGGCAGAAACATGGCACCCAAAGGCTCCTACGCGGAGCGCGCGCAGACGCCTGCGGCAGGGGCCGAGGACGCCGTGGAGCCGGGAAACACCTAAACAGAAGGAGGAGGTCATGTTCAAGGACATCATTTTGGCGGTAACGCCTTCGGAGATTTGCGAGTGCGCCGCCGATGCAGCTATCGGCTTTGCCCAGCGCTTCGACGCGAAGCTCTACATGCTGCACGTCTGCGGCATGGCCCAGGGCTGGGGATCGGTGGAGCATCTGGTGCCGTCCGGCGAGGCAGACCGCATCAAGGGCAGCATTGAAGAGTACTACGCGGAAAAGCTGAAGAGTGTGCCCGAATGTCAGGTTCTGGTGACTCCGGGAATGCCGCATGCGGAGATTCTGCGCTCCGCGCGCAAGTATAACGCCGATCTCATCGTCATGGGTCCGCATACCAAGGACTACGCGGAAACGCGCTCCAAGATGTGGGGCATGGCGGGCAGCACTTTGGAAAAGGTCAGCCAGAAGGCCCGGTGCCCGGTGATGATCGTCACGCGCAGCACCCCCTATGGCGAGAACTCCTTCGGCAACATCGTGGTCGCCACGGACTTTTCCGAGCAGGCCGAATGCGCTGTGCACTACGGCGCCCAGCTGGCGCGCAACTACAAGGCCAGCCTCACTATTCTGCACGTTCTGGACGTGGACACCGCAACGGACGCGCACATGCCCGCACAGACTGTCATTGAGCGCAAGACCGCCGAGGCGCTGGAACGCATGGACAGGGAATTCACGGAGCGCCTCGCAGGTGTGCAGCACTTTGAATACCAGTGCTGGGAAGGCAAGCCCGCCATGGAGATTCTGAAGCTGGCGCGTCTGAAGAAGGCGGACCTTATCCTCATGGCGCACCACTCCAAGGAGCAGGACCCTGAGAAGGCCTTCCTTGGGTCCACGGTGGCTCAGGTGGCGCTTAACGCCTCCTGCCCGACCATGAGCATCAACCGCCACTTCGACCTGCGCTGTGGCATGATGTACGACCAGTCCGGACAGGTGGTGGACAGCAAGACTGAAAGCGAAAGCGTGGGCGAAGGCTTGTGACTGCACGGACCGGCGCTGCGGCCCATGCTCCGGCGCCGGTCCCAATACGGGAGGCCATTATGGCAGAGACCGTCATCCTTTCTCCCGAACGGACCGGGACCTTCAAGGACAAGGTCAAGGCCATGCTGCCGGACGGCGGCAACCTTGATTTGTGTCTGACGTGCGGGCTGTGTTCCGCCGGGTGTCCCGCCACGGGGCTGGAGGATATGGACCCCCGCAAGTTCCTGCGCATGTGCGCCTACGGCATGGATGAGGAAGTGACCACCACGCCGTGGGTATGGATGTGCACCATGTGCCAGCGGTGCGTCTATGCCTGCCCCATGAAAATCGACATCCCGCGCCTGGTGTACGAGGCGCGGGCAAGCTGGCCGCGTGAGGAGCGCCCCAAGGGCATACGCGGCTCGTGCGATGTGGCGCAGGGCACCGCCACCAACAGCGCCATGGGCGCATCCTCGGAGGACTTCCGCTTCGTCATTGAAGACGTGGCCGAAGAGGTGCGCGAAATGCAGGAGGCCTGCAAGGACATCATCGTTCCCATGAACAAAAAGGGCGCGAAGTACTTCATGAATCAAAACTCGCGTGAGCCTATGACTGAGCCGGACGAGATGGTGCCCCTGTGGAAGATTCTGAACATCGTAGGGGCGGACTGGACCTACGGCGACGTGGGCTGGGCCGCGGAGAATTATTGCATGTTCCTCGCCGATGACGCGGCGTGGGAAGCTGTCGTGCGCAACAAAGTCAAAGCAGTGGAGGAGCTTGGATGCCAGTATTGGCTCAACACCGAGTGAGGCCACGAAATGTACGCGGTCCGGGCCGGACTGCAAAAATTCGGCATTACGCCAAAGTTTGAGATCGAAAGCATCATCCGGTGCTACGCGCGCTGGATACGCGAAGGACGGCTGCCCGTGAGCTCTGCTTGGAACGATGACCTCGGCATCACCTTCACACTGCAGGACCCCTGTCAGCTTATCCGCAAGTCCTTCGGCGACCCCGTCGCAGAGGACCTGCGCTTTGTGGTGAAAAGCGTGGTTGGTGAGAAAAACTTCATCGACATGGTCCCGAACAGAACCAACAACTACTGCTGCGGCGGAGGCGGCGGCTTCCTCCAGTCGGGCTTTACCGAGGCGCGGCGCGCCTACGGCAAGCGCAAGTTCGACCAGATAACCGCCACCGGGGCGAAGTATTGCATTGCCCCGTGCCACAACTGCCATTCGCAGATTCACGACCTGTCCGAGTTCTACGAAGGGCACTTCCCGGTGGTGCACCTGTGGACGCTCATCTGCCTGTCCATGGGCGTGCTGGGCGAGAACGAACGCTCCTACCTCGGGGAGGATTTAGCCGAAGTCGGGCTGTAGCCGGTGCGGAAGGTGTATGGACGATGGGCCGAAGCGTGGGGGCGCTTCGGCCCTTTTCTTGTGTGTGCTGTGCGGCGGGCTGGCCGCTGCGGCGATATGTGGCACTGTGGAAGCTTGGAAAGGCCCCTTTATCTGGCCGTGTGGCGCGGTGGTCCTGCGTGGGCGGTGAATGGCATCCGCGTGCATCTATTTGACTTTGCTTGGCGAAAAAGGGAAAAGAAGTGCACAATGCGGTAAAGCTCTTTGGCGGCGGCTTGGCTCTTATCCGACACACGGCACACCTGCGGAGGCACTATGTATTTCCACGACGACGATGCGGAGCACAGCGCTTCGGAATCGGCCATGATTCACCGCCTGTGGACAGTTATCCGCGGCTGCGTCAAGGCGCTGGCCGTGCTTATGACGGCGGTTATCTTTTGGGGGATGCTGGACGTCATCTGGGTGCTGTATGAGCGCATGACCACCCCGCCCATGCTCCTACTCAACATCAACGACATCCTCGCCACGTTTGGCGCGTTTATGGCTGTGCTCATCGCCATTGAAATCTTCGCCAACATCATCGTGTATCTGGAATCGGAAATGATTCACCTGAAGCTGGTGCTGTCCACGGCGCTTATGGCTGCGGCCCGAAAGGTTATTGTGCTGGACTTTTCCGTGAACACGTTTCTTGAGGTGTTTTCCCTTGCCGGGGTTATACTGGCCCTGAGTGTTGGCTATTGGCTCATTTGCCACCGCAGCAAGTGCCTGCTGATGTCGTCCATGTCCAACACGGAGGAGAGCGCGGCTGTGTGCCCGCTTTTCCCGCGCAATGGCGAGAACGGCGGCGGGAAGGGTGACGCGGAGAAGGCCAAAGAGCACGCCAGCGCGCCCACGCCGCAGGAGAAGGGCGAAGCGTAGGCGATGCGTACTCGGCGAAGCGCGTCTTTGCGGCGCGTGGAGCCAAAGGGGGATGGAGCAATGGACAGAGGTGAACGGGTGGTGCTTGGCGCGGTGATGGTGTGGGGGCTGGTTGCGCTCCTGTGCTGGAGCGCGCCCCGCGTGCACGCCGAGGACGCGACGTGTGAGGACGTCTACGCCATCTACAAGACCTGCTATGACGGCGGGCGACAGATGGACCAGAGCGGGTGCGATTATCTGGTGCAGGCCCTTGGACCGCGTCTAATGGGCGAGGACGGTCTTTCCGGCTTTTCAGCGGCGCTGTCCGTCGCCATGTGCAAGCGCGGGTGCGAGGACGGAGCAAGCGGCAAAAAGGCCATGAGCATGCGGGAATTTCGCCGCGAGTTTTGTGGCGGCAAGTTGAAGTAAACGCTGCAGCCCGGCACAGCGGCGGAGAGCGGGGCGCTTCGGCATATGGTCCGAAGCGCCCCGTTTTGCGCGCGAAAAAGCCCGCGGGGCGGATGCGCCGCGTGGCTGTTGGCGTTGACTGCGCCGGGGTGAGGGGTGGGCGCTAGGAGTCGGCTGGCTTTTTGCGGCGGGCGCGGAAGAAGTCGCGCAGGGTCTGGCCGCATTCATCGGCAAGGATGCCGTCCAGCACCGGGAAGTGGTGGTTGACGAAATCGAGGTTCGCGCCGTCCATGCGGGAGGTGACCGCGCCGGTTTTGGGGTCGTGCGCGCCAAAAACCAGCCCGGCGATGCGGGCGTGGATGAACGCGCCGAGGCACATCAGGCACGGCTCCAGCGTAACGACAACGATGCAGTCGTTGAGGCGGTAGTTGTCCAGCTTGTCCGCGGCAAGGCGCATGGCGCGCATCTCGGCGTGGGCACTGGGGTCGTTTTGGCTGATGGGGGCGTTGGCGGCTTCGGCAAGGATGGAGCCGTCCGGACCAAGGACGACGGCGCCGACGGGGACCTCGCCACGCTCTGCGGCGCGGCGGGCCTGCTCAAGGGCACGGCGCATGACCTGCTCCCAGCTTTCCCACTGGCCGGGAAGCGCCGGGAACTCCATTGGCGTATTCATGTTATCTGGCCTTGTTTGTTGTGTGAGAATTCACGCGAAAAGGTTTCCGGACGGACGCCACACACTCGCCCACAGGACGATTTTCGTGCAGTGCCTGTGGCGTCCGCCTCGGAAATGGTACGGTCTTTTTCGGGGAAGTTAAAGGCTCTTGATGTATTTGACGGCGTTCTCCATGAGCACGGTGCCCAGCGTGGGGCGTGCTCCACGGGTCCACGCTGGGTGGTTCGTGGGGTGGTTAAACGCTTCGGGGTGCGGCATCAGGCCAAGGATGCGGCCGGTGGGGTCCGTCAGTCCGGCAATGCCGCCTGGTGAGCCGTTGGGGTTGAAGGGATATTCCTGCGTAGGCTCGCCCGTTTCGGGGTGAGCGTAGCGCAGGGCCACAAGGTTTTCGCGCTCCAGCGCGTCCAGCACGGTGTCGTCTTTGGCAATGAGCTTGCCTTCGCCGTGGCGGATGGGCATTTCGAGCAGGTCGAGGTCCTTGGTAAACACGCAGGGGCTTTTTTTGTTCACCTTCAGGTGCACCCAGCGGTCCTCGAACTTTGCGGAATCATTGTGCGAGAGGGAAACCTGACGGTCGAAGTAGTTGCCGTCAACGGCAGGCAGAAGACCCAGCTTCACCAGTAGCTGAAAGCCGTTGCAGATGCCGAGGATAAGACCACCGGCAGTGAAGAACGCCTTGAGCTGGTTAACGAGGGGATCGCCGTTTTCAGTGGTGGCATACTGCCAGCGCAGCGCGCCGGCCTGTGCGGCGCCAAGGTCGTCGCCATCCAGAAAGCCGCCGGGAAAGATCAGGAAGTTGTAGTCCTCAACCCGGCAGCGCCCGGCAATGAGGTCGGAGAAGTACACGGTTGAGACGCTGTCCGCGCCCGCCAACTCGGCCGCATGGGCCGATTCCTTATGACAGTTCGTACCGTTGCCGGTAATGACGAGGCTTCTGACCTCCGCCATAAATTCCTCCCGTTGTCTTGACACCGCCAAGGGCGTCGACTAGCGTATCCAAGGTCTGTGGGACCATAATGACACGTAAAGGTGTCGTCAACAGCGTAAAAAGACTGATTATGGACTCCCAATTATCGGGCACATATGTAGAGCTAGAGATTTTACGGCAGTAGTGCCTCGTATCGACCCGCCGGGATCAGAAATTGTTCCGGCGGGTTGATATTTGATGTATGTTCGCGGGGTACGGAGCACGTGTGCAAACGTTTCGTGCGTCACTGCCGGAAGTATTTTTGATAACTCCCTTAAGTTCAAGACAAAAAAGAGGACAGGTCCGGCGAATGAAAACCAAGTTCATCTTTGTCACTGGTGGCGTATTGTCTTCCCTCGGCAAGGGGCTTTCCGCTGCCTCCATCGGCGCTTTGCTCAAGGCACGCGGGCTGACGTGCACCATTCAGAAGCTCGACCCTTACATCAACGTCGATCCTGGCACCATGAATCCCTTCCAGCACGGCGAGGTCTACGTCACCAATGACGGTGCTGAAACTGACCTCGATATGGGCCACTACGAGCGCTTCATCGACGTGCCCATGAGCCAGAGGAACAACTACACCTCCGGCAGCATCTACCACAAGGTCATCACCAAGGAACGCCGCGGCGACTACCTTGGCGGCACCGTGCAGGTGATCCCGCACATCACCGATGAAATCAAAAACGCCGTCCTGAGCCTGGCCAGCGACGACCTTGACGTCGCCCTCATTGAGATTGGCGGCACCGTCGGCGACATCGAGGGCCTGCCGTTCCTCGAAGCCATCCGCCAGCTGCGTATTGACCTTGGCAAGGAAAACTGCCTCTACATCCACCTGACGCTGGTTCCGTACCTTGCCGCCGCCGGTGAAGTGAAGACCAAGCCTACGCAGCACTCCGTCAAGGAACTCCGCTCCATCGGCATCCAGCCCGACATCATGATCTGCCGCAGCGAAGTGGCGCTGGACGAACACCTCAAGGGCAAAATCGCGCTGTTCTGCAACGTGGACCCCGACGCCGTGTTCTGTGCCCGCGACATCAACAACATCTACAAGCTGCCGCTGGCCTTCTACGAGGAAGGCATCGATCAGAAGATCGCCATCATGCTGCGCCTGCCCGCCAAAAATCCGGACCTCGCCCAGTGGTCCGGACTGGCCGAAAAGATCGACCACCCCAAGGGAGAGGTCACCATCGGCATCGTGGGCAAGTACGTGGACCTCAAGGAAGCCTACAAGAGCCTGCACGAGGCCCTCATCCACGGCGGTTTCGCTAACGATGTGACCGTGAACCTCACCTACATCAATTCCGAGGAAATCACGGACGAAAGCATCGCCAAAAAGAAGCTCAAGGGCCTGGACGGCATCCTCGTCCCCGGCGGCTTCGGCTCCCGCGGCGTGGAAGGCAAAATCAAGGCCATCCGCTACGCCCGTGAGAAGAAGATCCCGTTCTTCGGCATCTGTCTTGGCATGCAGTGCGCCGTTATCGAGTACGCTCGCAACGTTGCCGGCATCGACGCCGCCAACTCCGAGGAGTTCGACCAGAACACGCCGGATCCGGTCATCTATCTGATGAAGGAGTGGTACGACTTCCAGCGCGGCCGCGTGGAACGCCGCGACGAAAGCAGCAACAAGGGCGGCACCATGCGCCTTGGCGCGTACCCCTGCAAGCTCGTTCCGGGCACCTTTGCAGGCAAGGCCTACGCTGAGGAAAACATCAGCGAGCGCCACCGCCACCGCTTCGAATTCAACAACGATTATCTGGAAAAGCTCCAGAAGAGCGGCCTCGTCTTCTCCGGTACCTCTCCGGACGGCGAGCTGATGGAGATTGTGGAAGTCAAGGATCACCCGTGGTTCCTCGGCTGTCAGTTCCATCCGGAATTCCAGTCCAATCCCATGCGTCCCCATCCGCTGTTCAGGGACTTCATCAAGGCCGCCAAGGGCCAGAAAAAGGGCAAATAGCTCTTTGACCAGTCATTTGCCGGACTCGCTCCCGCACGCCTTCGCCACCTGCGCGAAGGCGTGCGGTGCGCCGGTTGTAGCGGGGCCACTGCGCAGGGTGCCCTTTGCGGCCCTCCGCCCGCCGCGCCCCGTCCTCCTTCCCCCGCAGAAAAGGGTATGCTTATGATGACTGCATCCGAACTCTACACGCATTCGTGCGCGCATCCGTTCCTCATCGCAGGGCCGTGCGCGCTGGAAGACCTCGATATCGCCCTGCAAGCGGGCAGGAAAGTGGCCGAAATCTCCAAGGACCTTGGGATTGCGGCCATTTTTAAAAGCTCTTTCGACAAAGCCAACCGAACCTCCGTCACCAGCTTCCGCGGCCCCGGCATGGAGCGCGGGCTGGAAATGCTGGCGCAGGTGAAGGCCGAGACGGGCCTGCCCGTCATCACTGACATCCACTCCCCGGAGCAGGCCGAAGCCGTGGCCGAGGTGGCGGATGTCCTTCAGATTCCCGCCTTCCTCTGCCGCCAGACCGACCTGCTGGTGGCCGCCGCCAAGACGGACAAGATCATCAACGTGAAAAAGGGCCAGTTCCTTGCCCCGTGGGACATGCGTTCCGTGGTGGAAAAGGTTCGCTCCACGGGCAATTCGAAGATTTGGCTCACCGAGCGCGGCGCCAGCTTTGGCTACAATAATCTGGTGGTGGACTTCCGTTCGCTGGCGATTATGCAGAGCCTCGGCTGCCCCGTGGTGTTCGACGCCACGCACTCTGTCCAGCTTCCGGGCGGGCAGGGCGGCTGCTCCGGTGGACAGCGCGAATACGTGCCCATGCTGGCGCGCGCCGCTGTTGCCGCCGGCGCGAACGGTGTCTTCCTTGAAACGCACCCCGACCCGGATTCCGCCCTGTGCGACGGGCCAAACTCATGGCCGCTGACAAAGCTGGACGCCCTTGTCCGCGACCTCGACAACCTCTGGAAGCTGCCCCATGAGTGCTAAGCTGACTGCCGCCGCCAAAGAGCGCGCAAAGAATGTGCGCGTGCTGGTGCTGGACGTGGACGGCGTGCTGACAGACGGCGGCCTGTACTACGACGCCTCCGGGCACGTCTCCAAGCGCTTCAACGTGCAGGACGGCCTGGGCGTAAAGCTGGCGCAGGGCGCAGGCCTTGTGGTGGCCGTCATCACGGGCCTCAAGTCCAAAGCCGTGGAAAAGCGCGTGCGCGAACTGGGCATCAAGGACTACTACGCCGGACACACGGCCAAGATTCCGCTACTCCAGAAGATTTGCGATACCCATGGCGTCACCATGGACGAGGTGGCCTACCTCGGTGACGACTGGGTGGACGCCGGCCCGCTGGCCAACGTGGGCCTGCCCATGGCCGTGGCCAACGCCCAGCCCGAAATTCACGATATGGCCGTATGGGTCAGTGAATGCCGCGGCGGCAACGGCGCAGTACGCGACGCCATCCGCTTTATCCTCGATGCGCAGGGCAAGTTGGACATCCTGTGGGCGGAGTGGAAACAGCGATGAACAGAGCGCGTATGCTCCTTGTCGCGGTGCTGGTCTTTGTGACCATGCTTGGCGCGGCCTATATCATTTGGCGTGGGAGCGGCGCATCCGTGGATGATGTGCCCATCACCGCCCCGCCTGTGGATATGGCCATGCAGGGCGTGGAGCTCACCCGCAGCGCCGGGGACGGCTCCCTGTGGACCCTCAAGGCCGAGAGCGCCGACTACGAAAAGCAGGACGGCCGCATCACGGTTGAGGCTCCCGTTATCGACTGGACCAAGGACGGCCGGGAGCCGGTGCACATCGTGGCTCCCAAGGGCCGCGTTGATCAGGCGACGGGGTCTGCGGAATTGTGGCCCGAAGTTGTCGTGACAAGTGGCGATACTACAGTGTATTCCAAGCGTCTGGACTATGACGGCGAGGCGCGGATTATCACCGTCCGCGAGGATGTCCGCATTGTGCGCGAGGGCATGACCCTCCGCGCGCCGGAAGTCGTCTATGATCTTTCCACCAATGTCATCACCGCCACCGGGGGCGTGGAGTCCGTCATGGACGGCATGGCCGCCCCGGGCAGGGAGAAGTAGCCTTGAAGACGTTTGCACGCACCGCCGCACTCGCCCTTGCGGGTGTGCTCGTAGCGGCCTCGCTGGCATTTGCCGCGGCCGCCGATACCGTACCGACCAAAATCACCTCTCAGAAAACCGTCTACGACGAAAGCGGCAAGACCGTCGTCTTTACGGGAGATGTGCTCGTCACCCGGCCGGATATGAAAATCTGGTCCGACAAGATGACAGTGCACCTCACCCCGTCCGATACGCCGGATACGCCCGGAACCATCCGCAAAATCGTTGCCACCGGCAACGTGCGGCTGAAGCGCGAGGGCAAGACCGGTACCTGCCGCAAGGCTGTGTACACCGCCGAAGATGGTCTGCTGACCCTCACCGGCAAGCCCGTGCTCAAGGATGGCGAAAACAGCATTGCCGGCAAGGTTATCCGCCTGTGGCTCAAGGACAACCGCAGCGAAGTGGAAAGTGGCGACGCACCCGTGGAAGCCATCTTCTTCACCCCGGCTGACGGGGGCGGCAAGTAGCATGAGTGTCCTTTCAGCCAATGATCTGTGCAAGATCTACGGGCAGCGCAAGGTTGTGCAGGATATCGCCGTCAACGTGGCGCAGGGCGAGGTTGTTGGTCTGCTTGGCCCCAACGGCGCGGGCAAGACCACCACGTTCTACATGCTGGCGGGCATCATCAAGCCCAACGGCGGCGCGGTGCACCTTGATGACGAGGCCATCACCATGCTGCCCCTGCACGAGCGCGCCCGCCTCGGCATGAGCTACCTGCCGCAGGAAAGCTCCATCTTCAAAAAGCTGTCCGTGCGGCAGAATCTGGAGATTATTCTGGAGCAGAGCGGACTGGACAGCGCAGAGCAGAAGCGGCGCGCGGACCAGTTGCTGGACGAGCTGGGCATTACGCGCCTTGCGGACCAGAAGGCCATGCACCTCTCTGGCGGCGAGCGCAGGCGGCTCGAGATTGCCCGCGCGCTTATCCTAAATCCGAAATTCATGCTGCTGGACGAGCCTTTTGCGGGGATTGACCCCATCGCCGTGGATGACATACAAGGAATTGTGCGCGGGCTGAAAGAGAAGGGCATTGGCGTGCTTATCTCCGACCATAACGTCCGCGAAACCCTGCGCATTTGCGACAGGGCCTACCTTGTCTACGAAGGCCGCATCATCCTGAGCGGTACTCCGGAAGAAATTTGTGCCGATCCGAAGGCTCGCCGGGTCTACCTTGGCGAGGGGTTCTGTCTGTAACCTTCCGGAAATTCTATATAAATCCCTATATTCAAGAACCTTGCCAGTCTTGGTTGCAAGCTTGTTGTGAATGTGGCATGGTGCTTGTGCGGTCGGTAACGAAGTCCGCACAAGCACCATTTTTTTTAGATGCCGTAGGCACTGTCGCACTTCCGCCCCCTTTGACGGGGCAGCCTGATACGGAATCTGCAACGCCAACATTTCGCAAGAAGACATAAGCCAACATGGCACTTGAACTACGACAACAACTCAAGCTCTCTCAGCAACTGGTCATGACACCGCAGTTGCAGCAGGCCATCAAGCTGCTGCAGCTCTCCCGCGTGGAGTTGGTGGACATGGTCCAGCAGGAACTCCTCGAGAATCCCCTTCTGGAGGAGGCCGCCGTCGAGCCGTCGCAGGAGAAGGCCGAGGCCGAGCAGGACGCCCGGTCGGCAGAAGCCGTAGACAACGGCGAAGCCATGGCCGATGGCGTTGGCGATCAGGACGCGATGCAGGGCGCGGATTGGGAAAACTACCTCGGGGAGTTCTCTTCCACGGGGCGGCAGTCCTCGGCGCGTGAAGCGGAAATCCCGGAGGAGGGCTTGTCCTTTGAGGCCCGTCTCTCGTCCAAGCCATCGCTGGAAGGGCATCTGGAATGGCAGATTCGCCTCTCGGACATGACGCCGGAGCAGGTGGACATCGCAGAGGTTATCCTCGGCAACCTTGGCTCGCAGGGGTACCTGCAAAGCACCGTTGAGGAAATCGCCGAGGAAGCCAAATGCTCCGTGGACGCCGTGGAGGAAACGCTGCACCGCGTTCAGCGCATGGACCCCGTGGGCGTTGCCGCCCGCGACCCGCGCGAGTGTCTGCTCGTACAGCTTGAGGTCAACGGATACGACGACCCCATCCTGCACTCCCTCGTCAGCGACCACCTGGAGGACCTTGAAAAGCGCCGCTACAAGCCGCTGGCGCGCAAGTTCCGCCTCACCCTCGAAGGCCTCAAGGAATACCTCGACTTTCTGCAAACCCTTGACCCCATGCCCGGTGCTGCCTTTGGCAGTGGCGAGGCGCAGTACGTCAGCCCGGATGTGCACGTCTACAAGTACGAGGACGACTTCGTCATCGTGCTCAATGACGACGGTTTGCCGCAGTTGACGGTTAATGATTTCTATCTCGATTCCGTGAAGGATGGGCGCGGCGCGCCGGAGAAGGAATACCTGAACGAGCGCCTGCGTTCCGCCCAGTGGCTGATGAAAAGCCTGTACCAGCGCCAGCGGACCCTCTATAAGGTTATGGAGAGTCTTGTGCGCTTCCAGCGCGGGTTCTTCGAGCATGGCGTGACCCGTCTGAAGCCCCTCATCCTCAAGGATGTGGCAGACGACATCGAAATGCACGAATCCACCATCAGCCGCATCACCACCAGCAAGTATGTGTCCACGCCCCATGGCGTGTTCGAGCTGAAATTTTTCTTCAACAGCGCCCTCGGTATGGACGACGGATCACAGGTCGGTTCCGAGAGCGTGAAGGCGCACATCAAGGAACTCATCGGAAAGGAAGATACCAAAAAGCCTCTTTCGGACGAGAAAATCGCCGATATCCTCAAAGGGCGGCTTCAGGTCAACATCGCACGGCGAACTGTTGCCAAATATCGCAGCTCCCTCGGCATACCGTCCTCCTCCAAACGCAAGCAGGTCTTTTAGGAGGGGCGGAGTGGCGACAACACCCTTTATTTTCAGGCTGAATGCAAGTACACTTTCCAATATGGTGAGTATTCGATCCAACCCCAGCAGTTAAGGAGGATCGTCGATGAACATCAGCTTGACCTTTAAGAATTTCGAGCCTTCGGACCATCTCAAGCAGTATGCCCGCAAGCGCTTTGAAAAGCTGATCAAGTACGCCGATACCGGCAATGCCGAATTGCAGATCAACATGAGTGTGGAGAAGTTTCGCCACATCGCGGAGGTCTCGCTTGCCGGGGACAATATGAATATGTCCGCCGTTGAGGAGTCGGAAGACATGTACTCCTCCATCGACCTTGTGCTGGACAAGATGTCCGCACAGGTCCGCAAGACGCGTGAAAAGGACAAGGACCGCCGCCGCGCGCGCGACACCGTGCGCCAGGAAGACGTCGCCGCCCTTGCCGGATTCGACGCCGAGGACATGGACGCCGCATCCGGCCCTGTCATCGTGCAGGCCGACACCTACACGCCCAAGCCCATGATGGCCGACGAGGCCGCCATGCAGCTGGACACCTTCAAGTATGATTTCCTCGTGTTCCGCAACGCTGAAACCGAACGGGTCAACGTCATCTACCGCCGCAAGACCGGCGAGTATGGCCTCATTGATCCCGGGATGTACGAATGAAGCTCGGAGATTTTGTCGATAGCGATTTGATATTCCCTGAACTTTCGGCCAGAACCAAGTCTTCGGTTCTGGCCGAACTTGTGGCCGGGGCTGCGCAGCATGTGCAGGGCATTGACCCTGAACATGCCAAGGAAGTCCTGCTGGAGCGGGAATCCCTGGGTACCACAGGAATCGGCGACGGCATCGCCATCCCCCACGGCAAGCTGGAAGGGCTGGACGACATCGTCGTTGTTGCCGCCAGAAGCCGCGAGGGCGTTGACTTTGATGCGCTGGACTTTAAGCCCTGTCATATCTTCTTTCTTGTGCTTGCGCCGGAAAAGGTGGCCGGGATGCATCTGCGCATCCTTGCCCACATTTCGCGCACTCTCAAGGATGAGAAGTTCCGCACGGCCTTCTTGGAGGCTGGCGATAAGGACGAACTGGTCCGCCTTATCAAGGGAGCCTAAGCATGGAATCTGTTGTGCCGGGAGCGGCCGCCGAGCCGGATTTTCCCGTCATTATCCTCTCCGGACTCTCCGGAGCGGGCAAATCCACTGCCCTGAAGGTTTTTGAAGACCTTGGCTTCGTCTCCGTGGACGGGCTGCCCCCGGATGTTATCCCCGAATTCGTGGACCTGTTTCGCCGTCAGAAAGAGGTGTACCATCGAGGGTTGACCCTTGGGCTGGACGTCCGCCATTCTGACTTTACCGCCAAATGGGAACAGACACGGGGCATCCTTGCCGAAAGCGGCGTGGAGCCGCGCGTGGTGTTTATTGAAGCCGGAGAAAATGTGCTGCGCCGCAGGTATGCGGCCACCCGCCGTCCGCATCCGCTGGAGCAGGGCGTCGGGCTGGACCGCGCCCTTGTGGAGGAGCGCCGCCTGCTCGCCCCGGTGCGTGACTTGGCCGAGCTTGTCATCGACACCTCGGACTATTCCATCCACGACCTGCGCCGCACGTTGCAGGAAAAGTGGAATTTCCTGCAGGACAAATGCTATGGCCTGCACGTGTACTTGGTGACCTTTGGCTTTAAGCACGGGGTGCCAACGGACGCGGACCTTGTCTTTGACCTGCGCTTTTTGCCGAATCCGTACTTTGAGAAGTCTCTGCGGAGCCTGACGGGACGTGACAAGGCGGTTTCCGATTTTGTCCTGCGCTCGCCAGAGGGCGGGGAATACCTTGAGAAACAGCTTGATTTCCTGCACTATGTCCTGCCGTGCTACGCGCGGGAAGGGCGGTACAGGCTGACGGTTGCCATTGGGTGCACCGGCGGCAGGCATAGGTCCGTCGCCGTGGCCGAAGCCGTCTTTGACTCTCTGCGTCAGGCAGAGTATTCCGTATTTCTTGAGCACAGGCATCTCGACCTCGAATGAGGCGGGTGAAGGACGAAATTCCATTCGCGCCGAAAGTGGCGCGCTAGCGGGTATCATGAGCGAAAAGACAACCAAGACAGTCGGTGTGGTCATCGTCACCCACGCGGAGTACGGCGAGCATTTGCTGAATGCCGCCGAGGTCATCCTTGGCGAGCAGGAATACTGCGAAGCCATCGGTGTGGGCGTGGATCAGGAGATGGACGAAATTCTCCAGAACCTGCGCGAAGCCGTGGAACGCGTCGATGCAGGCGCCGGCGTGCTGATGCTGACCGACATGTTTGGTGGCACCCCCACCAATCTCAGCCTGTCCCTTATGGGCTCCGGGCCGCTGGAGGTCATCACCGGCGTGAACCTGCCCATGCTGCTCAAGGTGCTTGGTACCCGATCCATGAAACTGAAAAACCTTGCCAGCGAAGCCGCAAGCGCCGGCTGTCAGGGTATTGTCGTCGCAGGCGAAATTCTGCGGCGCAAAGTCGCGGAAGGCTAAAATGTATTGGGTGCGCGTGGACAACAGACTGATCCATGGTCAGATTATCGAAACGTGGCTCCCCTTCACCAAGTCGCGCTGGATTGTCGTTGCGAATGACGACGTGGCCCACGATCCATTGCGGCAGGAAATTATGGGGCTTGCCATCCCGCACGGGGTGGAGAAGTGTTTTGTGGACGTGGCGGGGCTTGCCGCGTTTATGCATGCCAAGTTCGGGCCGGACCCGGACCCCGATGTGCTGGTCCTCTTCGCCTCGTGCGAGGACGCCCGCCGTGCCCATGAAGATGGCCTCGGCTTTGGTGTGCTCAACCTAGGCAACCTGCACTACGGACCAGGCAAACAGCAGCTGTGCGCCCACGTATCCCTCTCCGAGGAAGATAACGACTGTCTTGGCTATTTCTCGTCCACCGGCGTGGAACTCGACTTCCGCTGCGTGCCGACGGAACCCGTGCATGTGAGACGAACATGGTAGGAACTCCGCTTGCGAGCATTGCCACGGTTGTGGCGGTCGGTTTTTTTTTGCCCTGAGCTCTCTCGGGCGTTTTGCCGTCACTGTCGGCATTCTTGAGCGCCCCATGGTGCAGGGCCTCATTTGGGGGATTGTCACTGGCGACATGACCCTCGCCCTCAGTGTTTCCGCATTTTTTGAGCTGTTCTGGCTCGACCTCATCCCCGCTGGGACGTTTATCCCCCCCAATGCCGCGGCAGCGAACCTTGCCGCGCTCACTTTGGTGCACTTTTTTGGCTTCAGCACGCCCGCCGAGGTGGTGTTCCCATTGCTCTTTAGCTTGCCCCTTGGGTGGATAGCGGCGCGGGTGGAGTACCTGCACAGGAACTTCCAGAACGCCTCCTACAATAGTCTGCAGGCGCAGGTCGGCCTCAGCGCCAGCCCCGGCGACTACGCGCCGGGCCGCCTTGTGCGGCGCTCCATCATGCAGATGGGCGTCTTGTCGTTTGCGTTTTTTGAGGCCAGCGTTTTGGTACTTATCGTCATCGTGAATTTCTTCCTGATGCGCGGCTTCCTGCATTTGCCCGCGGACGCTGTCACGTGGGGGCATTTGTGGATAGCCGCCTCCATTGGCCCTTTGCTGTCCCTGCGCTCCGCCAAGGCTTATGCCCTTATCTTTGTCCTTGCAGGCGGCATTGCCGCGCTTGCGGCGCTGGGGACGTTTTAGCCCCCAGACCCTTTGCGGCAGAATTTCTGCGACCAACGGCCCGTATGAGCATGCTCATAGGGGCCGTTTTTGCGTCTGGCAGGGGAGAGCGGATGGACTGGGGACTCGGGAAAACTCTGTTATGTCAATGGGTTGATTTTTGATTGTGGCCCCGATATCTGTCGGTTTATCGATATTTTTAAGTGGCGTGCTTTTCTTGTTCCTTTTTGCGCAAAGTTTTTGTAGGCTCAGAGCCGCCGGTTGGCGGGAAATGGTCCAAAAGGCCCGTGATTCCCATACATTTTTTTTGAGTGTGTAGGCTCTTGGCAGGAACAGACCTTTGTGCTATTTGGCACAAACTTACAGCGTCAACTTGCCTAAGCTTTCGCGCTAAATCCATTGTTAGGAGGATTTGTCAATGTTAGTTCTCGGTCACATGAATCCTGATACTGACTCCATCGTCGCCGCCATTGCCCTTGCCGATCTGCTCAGCAAGCGTGGCATGGAAGCCAAGCCCGTCGCTCAGGGCGAGGTTACCCCCGAGTCCGCTTTCGTTCTGGAAAAGTTCGGTCTGACCGCTCCTGAGGTTGTGACCTCCGTGGCCGGCCAGAAGGTCGCCATCGTCGACACCACCGAGCTGACGCAGCTGCCCGCCGACATCGCCGAAGCCGAAGTCGTCGCCGTGGCCGACCACCACAAGCTGGGCGACCTGGCTACCCCGAATCCGCTGGAAATGTGGGTGTGGCCCGTTGGCTGTACCTGCACCGCACTTAAGGGCATGTACGACTACTATGGCATCGAGATCCCCAAGAGCATCGCCGGCGCCATGGTTTGCGCCATCCTGTCCGACACCGTCATGTTTAAGTCCGTCACCTGCACGGACGCCGACAAGAAGGCCGTTGAAGAAATGGCTCAGGCCGCCGGTATCTCCGACGTGACCGAACTCGGCATGGAAATGTTCAAGGTGAAGAGCGCCGTCGACGGTGCCCCCATGCGCGACCTCGTGTTCCGCGACTACAAGGACTTCGACATGGCCGGAAACGGCGTTGGCATCGGCCAGCTGGAAGTTGTGGACCTCGACATCCTCAAGCCCTACGTGGACGGCCTGTACGAAGAGATTCAGAAGGTCAAGGACGAGAAGGGCCATCACACCGTGATGCTCATGCTCACCGACATCATGAAGGAAGGCACCGAGATGCTCTTCGTGTCCGACGACAAGGAAGTCTTCAAGAAGGCTTTCGGCGTGGACGCAGGCGATCGTTCCTTCTGGCTGCAGGGCTGCATGTCCCGCAAGAAGCAGGTTGTTCCGGACTTCCAGGGCAAGGCTTTCGCCTAACCAAGTCCTTTCAGCCTGACTGAATAGAGCACGCATCAGACCCGGCAGGAATTTCCTGCCGGGTCTTTTGTTATGCCGTTATGTGGCCGATATGGGGAAGGTGTCAGGGTGTCGACACTTCTCGCTTGCAGTCTCTTCTGCGCGGGGCTGAATGTTGCGCCCGCGGCTGAAGCCACGGCCTGTCTGCCAGCCGTGTCTCTCCCTACGTCGCGGCGAGCCTCGTGAAGGTCTGCTGTCTGCGGGAATTCACTGGCGATCGTTGCGGGCTGGTATGGATAGTGCATTTATGAGTGGCAGAGCAAAAGAAATGTCAAAATTTTCTGGGATGATGCTGAAGAAACCGCGTTCACTTTGGCGATATATGCTTTTCTGTAAAACGCCGCATAACAGAATGCGACTCTTTTTCTAACTGATACGCGTCATACAGCACAGCGCAGTGTGCAGACCGAAAACGCACTGCACACTTGAAACGCGTAGCGACATCAGACCTTATTCTCTGCACAACTGCGAGCACACTATTGGCACCACACTATTGGCACCGCGACACGAACGAAGACGAACCGGGACGCACTCATGACTGCACACTATGATGTATCCATCGTGATACCAGTTTTCAATAAATGGAATCTGACGAAAGACTGCCTTGAGAGTATCGCCGCCGCGAACGAAGCCGTCCGCTACGAGGTCATTGTTGTTGATAATGGCTCGTCTGATGAAACCGTCAGTGCATGCGAGGTCTTGGGACGCCAGCTTTTTGGCGGAGCTTTTCGCTACGAGCGTAGCGAGTGCAACCTCAATTTTGCCGCAGGCTGCAACCGTGGCGCATCGGTGGCAACTGGCCAGTATGTCCTTTTCCTGAACAACGACACCATCGTCACCCCCAACTGGCTTGGCCCGTTGGTCGCGCGAATGCAAAGCGACAGACGCCTCGGCGCTATCGGCCCCCTCCTTATGCACCCGGACCGGGGCGGACTGGGCGACCGCGTCCAACATATCGGGGTCAGCGTTTCGCGCCGTAAGCGCCTCTTCCATATTTTCGAGCACTGGCCCGTGTCCCATCCCGTTGTCTCCATGCACCGGGAACTCCAGGCCATCACCGCCGCCGCCATGATGCTCCCCCGCCGTCTGTTCGAGCACGTGGGCGGCTTCCACGAGGCCTACCGTAACGGTTTCGAAGATGTGGACCTGTGCGTCCAGCTCGCCCGGACCGGCAGCACAATGTGCTGCGAGCCGAAAAGCCGCGTCTATCACCTCGAAGGCCAAACTCCCGGCCGCCATGATAACGAAGAGCACAACAGCGCCATCATCATGCAACGCGCAATGCCTTTCATGCGCCCCGACGCCGTGCAACTGGCAGAGGCGTCTGGCTTTGCGTGGGGGCTTGGGGGTTGTGGCGAGACAGTAGTTCTGACAACGCCAGAGCAACGTCGCGAGATTCAGACCCGTCTAGCCAGCGCCGAGTCCGCCCGGACAATCTACGACCTGCTTCAGGAGTATCCGTGCTGGTATGAGGGATATTCGGCATTTGCCAGCTGTCTTGTGGATGCAGGGCGCGAGCATGAGGCGCTTGAGTGGTTGCTTTTGCGACTCAGATTGAATGCATCACAGAATGTGCTTATCCAACTGGCAAAAATTTATAGACGACTTGGTCGCCATGATGCAGCAACGCACACATTACAATGTGCTACCAAAATCGAAAAGAATGGGAGCGATGCGCATGTTTAATGAAATGATGCAGAGTTTCAATAGTGGTCCAATTATACTTCCTGAGCAGGTGAAAGTCTGCATCAAGATAAATGTTTACAACAAATGGCATCCTAATGAGATGGAGCGGGAAGTAGTAAAAAAAGCGTATGCGCTATGCTACCAACTGTGGAGGAGAGGTCTCGATTGTGTCGTTCACTATCGTAATGAATGGGGGGCAATTGATTTAGACACTGATGTAGTAATAGCTCTTGGTCCTTGTGATGATTATGTGTGTAAGCCATATAATTATAATATAGAGTGGCTCATTGGATGCAATGAAATTCCAACGCGCTCATTTGATTGCTCTGTGATTCAGGAAGAGTGTGGTTTTTATATTGTAGAGAGTTGTGAAGAAAATAGTGATCAAATAAAAATTTGTGATGTCCAATCAACAATTGATGATGTCGTTGATGGAGTGGTCAATTATGTAGCAGAAGAGCGGCAAGGTGCTTTGATTGAGCGAAGAAAAAGACGGAAGCAATATTATTCTTTCAAAGAATGTCAGCCGCTCGTCTCTGTTGTGATCAGTACCTATAATCGTAAAGAGTCGCTTAAGCGCGCTGTGCAGTCGGTTCTAGCTCAATCGTATTCAAATATTGAAGTTGTTATCGTTCGAGATGGTGGAGAACCTGTCAAAGACGTTGTTGCATCGTATAACGACTCTCGGATTATTCTAATTGATAATGAGGACAATAGGGGCAAGGGATATGCCGTAAATTGTGCCCTTCAAGAATGCAATGGGGAGTATGTTTGCTATTTGGATGATGACGACGTTTATTATCCTTGGCACATAGAGACTCTTGTCGGGGTGTTGGAGAATATTCCTGGTATTGAATTTGTCTATTCAAATACGATTAAGAGTGAGTATGCACAGCGTGGTGATGCCAAGAAATCTTTTTGTAAAAAAGAATTAGTTTATCGGCAGCAAACATCACCAAGACGCATGTTGCAGTCTAATGAAATTACATGGCTTTCTGTTATGCACAGTAGGAAAGTCCTCGATTATGTTGAAGGCTTGGATGCTAACTTAGCTGCGCTTATTGATTATGATTTTTGGAGGAGAATATCCTCATATTTTTACTTGTACCATGTAGATGCAGTCACGGCTGAGTACTACTTGAGAAATTCTAAGGGAGACTCTGGCGAAGGTCAGATTACAAATCTTTTTACGAATGATCCAGTCAAGTACCACTGGTGCGACAAGGTTATAAAAGAGAAGCCCCTTTATCCAACAAGCTCCGCGTTATACAAAGATGAGCAAAGAGAAAAACAAAAGGCGCAAGCACAATACTATGTAGTCAAAGGGGATTCTTATAGGGCCACAGGAGAGTATGAAGCCGCCCACGCGTGCTATATAAAAGCCCAATCTGTGCTCGCAGAATCCCATGAGATCCTCTTTCGCTTGGGGAGCAACATGATGAGCATGGAGCAATACGGAAAGGCTTTGGAATACTTTAAGCGACTTGTGGAAATAGAGGGCAATATTGATGTCGATTTAGCCCTCGTCATCGCGCAGTGCGCTGTGCTGGCTGCGGAGATGGCTTTTTCTCAAAGTATCATCCGCAAAATAGATCCAGCACAACTCGACGAGTCTCAAAGAAAAGTGTTCCTCCAGTTGCATAAAGTTGCTTTGACCCAGCAACAGGCAGTTGCTTCAGAAGCATGCCCGATTTAGTGAACTGCGACCTTGTTGTTTTGAACTGAGGAGAAAAATATGAGTTGCACGACGTTACAAGAGCAAATAGATGACAAAGCCCTTACTTTGGCACAGGGGAAGTTGTTGAAATCCAGATTAGCTTACAGAAGTCGTTGTATGTCACTGCCGTCTGTTTTAAAACTTCGAAGGGAAGTTGAAGAGCTTGTGCCAAATGTGACTGACCCTATGTATTGGCTTTATCCAGATCAGTATGGTTCATCACAACATTTAAAGAACTCACTGCTGAAAGAAGCCTTGCAAGACGTAGAGCTTGGTGGATGGGCTCTTTCTGCTGATTCAATAAATTACTTGGCCGATTTTATACGCAAAGACCGTCCTTGTAATATTATTGAATTTGGAAGCGGTGCGAGCACTCTTGTCCTTCTGTTATTGAGCGCAGGGTGTTCTGTGCGGATTGTCAGTGTTGAACAGGATGCCAAGTTTGCTAAAAAGACTTTTGATTTGTTGAAAAAATTTAATCTTGATTCTTACGCCGAGATTATTGTTTCTCCATTGAGGGAACAGATGAGGCATGGAAAGCAAATTCTACAGCATGATTTTGATGATATAGCTCCCCAGCTAGTCGATTTCAAAGCGGATTTGGTTTTGATTGATGGCCCGTGTGCCCCTCCAGGAAGCCGTGTGCATGTGATGGAAGAGCTTTTGGAAAGAAATCTGGTTGCGGATAAGGCCCGCTTTCTTATGGATGACGCCTTGCGAGACGGAGAGCTTTGGGCTGCCTGTTGTTGGCATTCGTTGCCTGAAGTGGCAGTTAATGGCATTCGATGGGTTGGCAAAGGGTTTCTTGATGGCACTGTGGCACTTCCTGCGTCGTAACGGTCTGTGAGATGAGAAATAAAATCCCCCGGAAGCCGTGCTTCCGGGGGATTTTTTGTGAGTTTGTTTGCGCGTTCAGGCGGTGGCTGTGTGCAGGCTTTGGCCTGCGCGCGGGCCGCTTGAGGCGCGCTCTCGCTACGCCGTCGGTGCGGCGACGCCTTCGGATTCGTCTTCCTCGTCCACGATGGCGGCGCCCAGGAGGCCGGTCTCCGTCATGGTTTGTTGGAGGGCGGCGTGGGTGTCGGGTTGCATGGAGACGAGGGGGAGGCGGAATTCTTCCGTCATCAGGCCCATGAGGGAGGCGGCGGTCTTGACCGGGATGGGATTTGTCTCGGAGAAGAGGGCGCGGCACATGGGCATCATGTGGTAGTGCAGCTTCTGCGCGGTGGCGATGTCGCCTTCGGCAAAGGCTTTACACATGCCAGCCATGGCGGCGGGCATGATGTTGGACACCACGGAGATGACGCCGCATCCGCCAACGGACAACAGCGGCAGGACCGTGAAGTCGTCGCCGGACAGCACACAGAAGTCGTCGCCACACAGTTCCACAACCTCGGAAACCTGACGCAGGTCGCCCGTGGCTTCCTTCACGCCAATGACTTCCGGAACGGCGTCCTTAATGGCCGTCAGTGTTTCGGGCTTCACGTTCAGAGCCGTACGGCCCGGGACGTTGTACACGATGAAGGGCATGGACACCTCTGCGGCAATGGCCTTGTAGTGCGCTACAAGCCCCGCAGGGGTCGGTTTATTATAGTAGGGCGTGATGAGCAGCGCGCCGTCAGCGCCGGCGTCTTTGGCGTATTTGGTGAGTTCGACGGCCTCGCGGGTGTTATTGGACCCCGCGCCGGCCAGAACCGGGACGCGGCCTTTGACCTGATCCACACAAATCTGGATGGCCCGGCCATGCTCGGCGTGCGTCAAGGTGGCGGATTCACCGGTGGTGCCACAGGGGACGAGTCCGTCAATGCCCTGCTCAATCTGCCACTCGATGAATTCGCGGAACGTTTCCTCATCGATCTCGCCGTTTCGAAACGGCGTCACAAGGGCGCTAAGCGCTCCCTGGAACTGCATACTGCTCCTCCTCGGGTCAACAGTCCGGCGCGGAGGCGCCGGTTCTATTCCACAGGCGTCAGGCCCATGGATTCAGGATACATTTCGCCCTGATACGTCATAACGGCCTTTCCCTGCAAAAAGACCGTACCGTTTTCTATAGAGATTTGCAAAACCTCGCCGCCGGACGTGGTGAGTTCCACCTCCGTGCCGACAAGGCCAAGCTGATGCGCAACGTACGCAGATGCTGCCGCACCTGTGCCGCAGGCGAAGGTTTCGGCCTCCACACCGCGCTCGTAGGTGCGCAGGTACAGGCGGGCCTTATCGCGCACCTGAATGAAGTTGACGTTCGCGCCAGCCGGGGCAAAGTGCTCGTGCTCGCGCAGGGCGCGGCCAAGCTGCATCACGTCTACGGCGGCAACGTCGTCACACACGGTGACGGCGTGCGGGACGCCCGTGTTCACAAAGTGGACATCAAGGCTCTGGCCGTTCACGTCCAGCCTTGCGCCAAGGGCAAGGTCCAGCGGCGGCGTCAGCTCCACTTTGACGCGTTCTTCGGCTTCATTGACTTCCGCATGGATGGGGCCGGCGTCCGTTCCAAAGACGTGGCTACTGCCGGCCAGCCCAAGGCGGGCCGCAAGGCGGGCGGCGCAACGCGAACCGTTGCCGCACATCTCTGCGCGGGAGCCGTCGCCGTTGTAGAAATGCCACACGTAGTCGACATCCTGCCGCTCGGGCGCATCCTGCAGGAAGATAAGCCCGTCCGCGCCAATACCAAAGCCGCGCGGGCACACGCGGGCGGCCCATTCGCTCATGGCCGCCTGCGGCAGGCGCAGCGTGCGGTTGTCTATCAGTACAAAATCGTTGCCACTGCCGTGCATCTTAAAGAAGGGCACGCCAGTTCCAGAATGTTTGCTCATGGCACTCATCCGAAAAATGGGTTGGGAGTTTGCGACAAGGGTGCAGTGTGGCGCGTTTTGTCAGGAAGCGCAACCCCTAGCGGGCATTGGGGAAAAGTTTCCTCAGCGTGCGGGCCATTTCGCTGTCGGGGAGGGTGTTGTCGCGAAGGGGGCGGAAATCAAGGACGATGTCCTTCTTTGGGGTCCACTTCCAGTCCGCATCGTCGTGGCGCGGCCACGTATTGAGGCGCAGAACGTGCACGGCGCGGCCCTTGCTGTAGGATCGCACCCAGAACGTTTTGCCGCCGGCTTCCAAGCGTCCGGCAAGGCCCGGACCGGGGCCGGCGCCAAACAGAATGTCGAAGACCGGACCGGCGGCGTCCAGATAGTGCTTCTCCGTCATGAAGCCCCACGGGCTGATGCCAATGACGAGCTTGGTACGGCTGCGCAGGCTTTGGGCCTTGGCGGCGATGCTTTTCATGAGGAAGCGTGGGACAGAGGTCTGCCCGGCGGGAAGCATGGGAAGGTAGATGATACCGATGGAGGTATTGTTGACGTCCACGGTAGAGAATTGCACATGGACCGAGGCGGTGCGCCAGCCCTCTGGGCGCGAAAGGCCTGCTGCGCTGAGCCAGTCGGCTTCCCTTGGGGAAAGGTAGCCGATGTCGTAGGCCAGCAGGTCGTAGGCGTGCTTGAGGGACGGGGCAAGAGATGCGGGACCGTCCGGTTCTTCCCCGCAGGGAGTGAATTCGAACGGTCCCGCCAAAAAGAGCGAGCGGGCACCCTGCTGGTCATTGTCTCTCACGGAGGCGAAAAGGGTGGCGCGTCTGTCCAGACCGCCGAGCGTCTTGCCGCCTCAGGTGGGGCAGGGTGCGTAATGCCCGTAGGTATTCGATGTATAAACTAGCTGAAGTCGAGTCTCGTCGTGGGGAGCGGCGAAAGCAGTGCTGAATGTGAGCGCAGCCAGTAGGAGTATGAGTGTGAGAATCCGGGGCATTGCTTCCTAGCTGTTGACGAATTCCTTCAGCTCTTTACCGGGCCTGAAGAAGGGGAGCTTCTTCGGGCGAACCTTGACGATTTCGCCGGTTTTCGGATTGCGGCCGATGTACCCGCCGTAGTCCTTGATTTTGAAGCTGCCAAAGCCTCGAATCTCCACCCGCTCCTCGTGAATGAGGGAGCTTTTGATGGAGTCGAAGAATGTGTTGACGACGACAGCTGCTTCGTCAACATGCAGATTCTTCTTTTCTGCCAGGGTCTTGATGAGTTCACTTTTGTTCATAGTCTCCTCCCGGTTGCGAAAATACGTGTTCCCCAGACACGTGGTGCCAAAAAAAAGGCGCTTTCTTGCTTATGCAAATATGCCGAATTTCGAGGAATTCCGTCAAGCCTATTCCGCGTCATTTGAGGAAAAATTTTGCAATACCCCCTGATTGCCGACATGGGGCAGCAGATTATCCCTCATGCGGCGCAGCTTGATGGCCAAAGAGAGGATATCGCGCCCTGCGTCGGAGGAGGGGGCGTACTTTAAGAGCGGCACCTGCCGGACAACGGCGGCGGCCACGGCCGGGTCGCTGCGTACGGTGCCTGCGTAGTTCAGCGTGATGCCAAGAAAACGCTCGCACGCGGCGTTGAGCCGCTGGAAGCCCTTGCGGCCCTCGGATTGCGAGGCGGCCTGGTTGACCACCACGTTGAAGGTGTCCACACCGTATTCGGAGTGCAGGACTTTAATAAGGGCGTAGCCATCGGTGAGCGAGGTAGGCTCGGGCGTGATGACCACCACGCGCTCCTGCGACATGGCGGCAAAGCGCAGCACGGTTTTGCTGATGCCAGCGCCAATATCCATCAGCAGAAAGTCATATCCGCCGATGATGCTGTTGAGCTTATCAAAAATGAGACCCTGCAGGTCTTCGTCGAGGTCGATCAGTTCGGGCACACCCGAAGCCGAGGGGAGGAAGTCGAAGTTGGATTCCTCGATGGGAACGACGATATCCTTGGCCTTGGCGTCATCGGTCAGCAGGTCCTGAAGGCTTTTGTCCGGCGTCAGGCCGAGCAGAACGTCCAGATTGGCCAGCCCGAGGTCGCAGTCCATCAGCATAACCGGGTGCCCGGCTTTGTGCAGGGCGTACCCGAGGTTCAGGGCGAGGTTGGTTTTGCCGACACCGCCCTTGCCGCTGACGATGGAGAAGCTGATCGCGTTATTTCTTTTGTCAGTCATGTCCATGTCCTTGGATCAGTTTCCCGTGAACAGGAATTTCTTTTCATTGGTTTCCACAAGCGTCGCTTTGGACGGTGCGGCCACATCCTGCAACGGGGCGGTGACGACCGTGTCCTTTCCGGCAGCCTTGGCGGAGTAGAGCGCCTTGTCCGCGAGAGCGATAAGGTCTGGCGGCGTGCCTTCGGCCATGCTTTTATATGTGACAAGCCCTGCCGAACAGGTCACGGAGATGGTGGAATCCACTCCGGGGCAGGGGATCTGCGTTTCGCGCATGCGCGCCAGCAGGCGTTCCACCATGGCGCGCGCTTTGATGAGGCCGGTTCCGGGCAGCAGGAGCGCAAACTCCTCGCCGCCAAGGCGCGCGGCAACGTCGTAGCGCCGGGTTTGGGTCAGCATCAGCCGCCCAAGGGTCACCAGCACTTCGTCGCCGCAGGGGTGGCCGTAGGTGTCGTTGACGGTTTTGAAGTCATCAAGGTCCAACATGACGACGGAGAGTGACGACCCGGCGCGCTGGGCGCGTTCCAGCTCCTGCTCCAGACTGCGCTCAAAGGCGCGGCGGTTGAACAGGCTGGTGAGCGGATCGTGCTCCGTCTGGTAGGCCAGCTCTTCCAGCGTCTGCTGGAGATGCTCCAGAAAAGGATAGTCCCCCTCGCCAAAGGGCAGGGCAAGCCATTCGCGTAGGCCATATTCTTCCGCCAGCGTGGGCCATTGGTCCAACGACAGTCCCGGACACAGGCGCAGTATGCCAAGCACACCGTCCTTTGCGTCACAGGCGGAGAAGTCCTCGTGGGTGCTGTGCACCAGCCTGCGCAGGGATTCCAGCTCCCGCACAAGGGGGTCGTAGTCGACGTCGATGGTCGCGGCGGTCTTATTTTTGGGCATGAATACTCAGCAGGTAGTTTCTGATGAGGGTGTCCAGATCACCGTCCAGCACCGCGTCAACATTGGATATTTCCGTGTTGGAGCGGTGGTCCTTGACCAGCCGGTAGGGCTGCAGGACGTAGGAGCGGATTTGGCTTCCCCATGCGATGGCCTCTTTGTCGGCATATTCGGCCTGCCGCTGTTCGGCGCGCTTGCGCATTTCCCGCTCGTAGAGGCGGGCGCGCAGGACTTTGAACGCGGAGTCCTTGTTGCGGTGCTGGGACTTGTCGTTCTGGCAGGAGACGACGATGCCCGTCGGGATATGGGTCAGCCGCACTGCGGAGCTGGTTTTGTTGACGTGCTGGCCGCCCGCGCCGCTGGCGCGGAAGACGTCTACCCGCACGTCCTCGTCCCGGACTTCAATTTCCACATCCTGCGTGGCGTCGGGGTAGACGTCAACAGAGGCGAAGGACGTATGCCTTCGGCCCGTGGAATCAAAGGGCGAAATACGGACAAGACGGTGAATGCCCTTTTCGGCCTTGAGCAGGCCGTAGGCGTTGGTGCCTTCAATGAGCAGCGTGACGGACTTGATGCCCGCCTCGTCGCCGGGAAGCTGGTCCAGCGTCTTGATTTTAAAACTTTTTGCCTCGGCCCAGCGCACGTACATGCGCAGTAGCATTTCGGCCCAGTCCTGCGCCTCGGTCCCGCCCGCACCGGGGTGGATTTCAAGGATGGCGGGGGCGGCGTCGGCGGGTTCGGCCAGCAGGGTGCGCAGTTCGGCTTCCTGCAGACGCTCGGCCAGCAGGTTCACCTGCTCCTGCAGGGCTTCCAGAACATCCTGGCTCTGGTCCTCGTTTGCCATCAGGAGCCATTCGTCAAGGTCTTCCTTGGCGGCCAGCAGGGCGTCCCACTGTTCCATCAGGCTGGAGAGGTGGCTTTTTTCCTGAAGCATAGGCGTCAGCGCTTCGGGGTTATCCCACGCGCCGGGACGCGACAGCTCCATCTCTATGTCTGCAAGCCGGTCTCTGCTCTGGTTCCGGTCAAAGACGCCCCCAGAGGCTTTCAAAGTCTTTGAGCAGGGAGCCGCCTTGAGCCTTGAGATCGTGATACTGCAACATGGTCGGGAATATATCCTTTGGATTGAATGTCTTGGAAGAACCCAAGAGTATAGGTGATTCGCGGCCGTCAATCAAGCACGCGCACCTGCTCCCGCGCGGGGCGCAGGCAGGCGACACCGCCAAGGATGAGCGCAAGGGCGAAGCTGGCCGTCAGAATGGCTGTGCGGTGGCGGTGGAACGGCGTCATAACGGAAAGAAGGCCCACACCGGAAGCCACAACGCTTTCCGCGCGGAAGAGCGAACTGTGGGCGTGGATGCGTCCGTAGGGATCAATGATGGCTGAGATTCCGGTATTGGTACCGCGCACCAGCCAGCGTCCCTGTTCAACGGCGCGCAGTGCGGACATTTGCAGGTGCTGGAAGGGCGCGGACGAGTGCCCGAACCATGCATCGTTGGAGATGTTTACCAGCAGATTAGCCCCGGCCGCCACGCGGGCCTGCGCCAGTTCCGGGAAAATTGTTTCGTAGCAGATGAGGACGCCAAGATCCATCTGCCCGGCGGGCAGGGGCGTGCTCTTGATGCCGGGCACAAAGTCCCCGCCGCCCTGCACCAGCTTGTTCAAAAAGGGCAGATACTCGCCAAAGGGCACGTATTCGCCAAAGGGGACAAGGTGTTCCTTGTCGTAGAATCCTGCGTTGGAGCCGTCCGGGCCGATGAGGAAGGCGCGGTTGTGCATGCGGTAGCCGCCGCCGTCCGGGATTGGCGTGTACGCGGGGGCGCCGGTGAGCAGATGGGTGTGCCCCTCCCGCGCCAGCTTGCGCACGCGGGCGCTCATGAGGCTGGTTTCCTGAAAATAGAACGGCAGCGCCGTCTCGGGCCAGACGATGAGGTCCGGGGTATTGCCGTCGCGTGTCTGTGCGCCTTCGGTCAGGGTGGCGTACCGGTCCACGGTACCATTTTGGAACGTGACGTCCCACTTTTGGGCTTGGTTGATGTTGCCTTGCACCAGCGCCACGCTGATGGCCCCGTCCGAAGGCAGGGGCTGGGCGGTGCGCATCATGCCGTAGCCGCTGATGGTTGCCAGCACGCCAACGCTTACAGCCACGGCGGCGGCTTTGCCGCGCGCGGCCACGGGCATGGCAATGCTTCCGGCAATGAGGCCGGCAAGGGCGTTGGCGCCGATGAGCGACGCCGCCTGCAACAGCCACGGTACGGGAACAAGCGCGCTGGAGAGCGGCAGCCACGCAAAGCCTGTGAACAGCCAGCCGCGCAAGGCCTCAAGGGCGGTCCAGAGCGCAGCGGCGAAAAGGCCTGTCGCCAGCCAATGGAGCCTCTCCTGCACCAGCCGGAGCCCTGCGGCGAAGATGCCCGTGTACAGCCCGCAGTAGACCCCAAGCAGCATGGGGCAGGGCGCGGCCAGTATCCACGGCAGGTTGCCGTAGTCGTGCACGGGCAGCGCCACCCAGTACATGCAGCCGCCGTAAGCCAGTGCGCCCGCAATGAGCGCGCTGCGGAAGGCCTTGGCCGGGGTGTCGGCAAACAGGCCGCACAGCGCGATGCCAAGCGGGAACAGGAGAATGAGGAAAGGGACCTGAATGAACGGATTGGCAAATCCTATCCAGGCCCCGATGCAGGCAATGAGCGTGGCGATGATGTGGCGCAATTGCTATTCCGAGTCTGTAGGAGCCTCTGAGCGGGGCTTGATGAGTATCCAATGGATTTGCTTGGCGTCGGCGTCCTTAATCTCAAAGACTTCGCCGTTGACGGCAAAGCTTTCGCCATTGGTGGGGACGCGGCCTGCCAGTTCGCAGATGAAGCCACTGAGGGTTTCCACCTGTTCGGACTCCAGCTTCAGCCCCAGCCGCTCCTCAATTTCCTCAAGGGGGGCGCGTCCGCTGACCATGAAGGTATTTTCCTCAACGGTCTGGATGTCTTCCGGGCGGGGCTGGTCGTATTCGTCTTCAATCTCGCCGACGATTTCCTCCATGATGTCCTCAAAGGTCACAAGGCCGGAGGTGCCGCCGTATTCATCAAGAGCGATGGCGAGGTGATTTTTTGTGGAGCGGAAAAGCTGCAACATATCCGTCACGGCCTTGGTCTCGGGGATGAGCAGCGGCTGGCGCATAATGTCGCGGCATGTGGCGGTGCTGTCCTCATGCTTATGGCTGACCCGCAAGAGGTCCTTGGCGTGGACGATGCCTACGATGTTATCTCGGTTTTCCTTGTAGATGGGGATGCGGGAGTGCCCGCACTCCATAATGAGGGCGGCAATGTCTTCCAGCGGGTCCTCAATCTCCGCACACTGGATGTCCGTGCGGGGAATCATGATATCGCAGACCTGTTTGCGTCCAAGTCGAAGGACGTTTGACATCATGGAGACTTCCGTCGCCGTGAGTTCTCCGTCCTGTCTGGCCTCAAGAAGGGCGTCTTCGATCTGGCTGCCCTTGTGGCCGAAAAGTCTACTGAAAAGAGAGGTGAACAATCCTTCCGAATCGTCTTCCAACGTGGTTCCTCCTGTGGTGTGTTGGCGCGTAATACTTCTTCGAAAATGTAAGAGGTTGCAAGCCTACGTCAAGCCTTTTTCCCGGTAGAGTTGCAGATGACGTCGTGCAACCCAGTTGCCGACGGCGGGAATACCGTTTTCATCCACCGTCCGCCAGACAATTTCGCCTCCGCCTTCCTTGAGCAGGCGTCCGCGCTCCACAAACTGTACTCCAGCCTCCAGGCGCTTGGTGTCGAACTCCTCGTACCTGTTTTGCACGCGCACCATGGACCACAGGGTGACCTTTTTGGACGCCTCCGGGTCAAAGAGCTGCGCCATGACGACGTAGCGCTCGCCAATTTCAAAGTTCAGGCCGGACTGTTTTACGGTCTCGTGCGGCAGCTCAAGGCGCATGCCGCCGGAGGAGATATTCATGATGCGGACGGGCCTGTCGGTCATATCGCGCGAGGCAAGAAGCGGCGGACGGCCCCAGTCCTTGATGTGGGTGAGGCGTTTGCCGTCTCTGGACAGCGGGTCCGGCCACAGGGCCAGCCCCAGCGTGTATTGCAGAGGTGGCTCAATACGCAGGGACAAGCGCTTTTGGCTGAGTTCCACATGGTCGGGAACGGGCAGGCTCAGCAGGGTGACGTCTTTGGAAACCTTGCGGATGCCCTTGATGCGCGTTGAAAAGGTGTAGAAGTCGGAATGTCCGGGGCGGGCGGGGTTTGTGATGCGGAAGAAGCACTCCACAGGGCGCTCCAGCCAGCCTTGATGCGCTTTGACAAAGCCGGAGATTTCAAGCTCCAGCAGGCCGTTTCGGACGTCTTCCAGTGAGCAGGCGGTGGAGGTTCGGTTGCCGGCGTTGCTTTCGCCGCCAAAGCGCAGTTCGATTTTGCTGCGCTGAACCATGACGGAGTCAAAAAGGTTGGCGATGTCGCCGGGGTCCACAATCCATGACGGGGGCGTGGTTTTTTTGCGCGAGCGCATGTAGTGGTTCACCAAAATGCCGCACCCGCCCACGATGAAGACCACGCTCAGCGTGGCGAGAATCGTGATGAAGGTGTCGCCGGACAATCCCCAGGAGCCGAAGGTGTTCTGGACGTTGTTCAGGAAGGACTTGTCGATAGTCCCGCGCTGGGCCGTGATGAGCGGCAGGGCGCTGTCTGTGAGAATGTCGGGGGAAAACTGCATGGACTCTCTGGCTCCTCCTCGGAGCATAGTGTGTTTGCTGTGCGCCGCCGTGGTGGCGGGGGTGGCAGCATGGCGCGGTAACGTTGTAGCGCGACGGGTTTTTGACGCGGCAATTGGCCGCTGTGCGTATTTGCCCGTCCTGCAAGGAAAAGCGTTGGCTGCTGCCATGTATTTATGCAAAAAGAAGTCCAGAGTACAAGTCTTTTGATGCATGAAAAATGGCTGAAATGGCGGGATATTGCGACGAGGGGATGACGCGGCCACGAAATGGAAGGGGTGTGCGGGCCAAGCAGAGGCGAAACGCAACCGCCGACGGGGCGCGACGTGTGCCGAGAGTATACGCCCGGTGAGGGCTGGTGTGAACGATTTTCGTCACAAAATCGTCACAAAATCGTCACGGGGGGCGGCGCTGTTGGTGGCGGCTAAGGGCGGTGCCGGCAGCTCTTGTGTGGAGCGTATTGAGAGGTGGCCCGTGGGAGGAGAAGTGATGAGAGGTGATTGCGGAATAACGCGCGGGCTGGGGTGCAGATGGGGCGACTGGCAAGCGCTCGCCGCCAAAGGGAGGCGCACGGGAAATCGTGCCGCGTTTTGAGGCGCCGGCCCTGCATTATGCCTTGATGCACGTCGCTGGGAGTGCGGGGCCTAGCGCGTTGCCGCGTCCCGGTGCCCTGTGGACCGGGACGCAGGGCAAGGGCGGCAGTTACAAGGCCCAGCGCAGACCGGGAGCGCCGGGAATCAGGCCGAGCCTGCGGCAGTAGTCCGCAAACAGGGTCAGGGAGGCTTGCTCCTTGGGGCCAAGCTCGTAGTCCAGCGTGGACAGGTAGTCCTCAATGCCGTCGCGTGAAATCCATGTACAGATGTCATCCATCTCGGCAATTTCGCCGATGGCTTCGTGGCAGGAGAGCTTGCATTTGACAAGGGCGGTGTGCACGTCCGCCAGCAGGTCTAGCTGTTCCTCGCTCAGGCCGTTTCGGACCATCCAGACCGCAAAGACAAAGGGCAGACCTGTGAACTCCCGCCACTCGTTGGCAAGGTCGATGATGTGCCAGCCTTCGGGCGGGCGCAGCCAATGCCGCAGGGCGTAGTTGCCAATCTCAAGGAACGGGCGGTCCATGGTGTGGCCGGTTCCGGCGTCGATGGCCGTCCAGTCCGCCTGCGGGAATTGCCAGTGGAAGTGCCACAGCGTCTTGAGCAGGGCCACGGAACTGGCCGAAGCCTTGGTCACGTGGATTTGGGGACCGTTGTCGGCCATCCACTGCGGGATGTCCTCCAGCGCCACGGGGCTGACGAGCAGGACGCTCTTGACCGGGCCGGCGGGCGCGGTGATGGACAGGCCGGGAAGCAGGCGGTAGCGCTCCGCGTGGGCGAGGTATTCAAAGGCGGAGCCGGGCGACAGGTCGATGCTGCCATCCAGCAGGCCGGCGTTCATCTCCGCGGGATGCCCCTGAATGTAGCGGATGTCGTCAGATGGCGGAAAGTGGTGCTTGAGGGTCTGAAAGAGGGGCAGCACGTTCAGATAGCTGATTTGCCCGATATTGAGGCGAGGTGATGTCATATTGGGATGTCCTTTGTTGCGCGTAACGGCTGGGGGCGGTGGGCGCGTGGCCCCGCCACCGCAATGAAAAAGGCCACCGAAGCTATAGCTCCGGTGGCCGTATAACGCAACAGACTGATGCGGGCTGTGGCTAGTCCAGCTGGGAGATCAGGTACTGCTTGATCTCGTCGATGGAGCCTTCGCCGTTCAGCTCAATGTACTTGAAGCCAGCGGAGTCGGCCTTGTTCTTGTAGTAGTAGGCCGCAGCGAGGGTGCCAGTCTCGGTGTCGTAGTAGATGTTGTGGCGCTTGTCGATGGCGTCCTCGTCCTGGTCGTCGGCGCGGGCGGTCAGCTCGCCACCACAGACGCGGCACTTGTCGCCATCGGGAGCGATGACCGGGATGCCCACGTTGTTGGGGTGGTTCGGGTCGTTGGCGCAGAGGCGACGGCCCATGATGCGGGCTTTGGCAACTTCGCGGGGGAGCAGGATTTCAATGACGTAGTCCAGCTTGACGCCGTCCTTTTCCAGAGCTTCCCACAGCTTCTCGGCCTGAGCGATGGAGCGGGGGAAGCCGTCCAGCAGCCAGCCGTTGGCGGAGGACTGATTCAGCACGTCCAGAACCATGGGGATGGTGATGTCATCGGGAACCAGCTCGCCCTTGTCGATGTATTCCTTGGCCTTTTTGCCAAGTTCGGTGCCGCCGCCGATGTGCTTGCGGAAGATAGCGCCGGACTCAATGTGGTCGAGATTGTATTTCTGCTTAGCCAGGGAGCCTTGCGTACCTTTACCGCTGCCATTGGGACCGAAAATAAGAATATTCACTGGTTCCTCCTTCACAAGTTGAAAATTTCACAAAGCTCTATCCTTCTCGCCAGCCGCTGTCAATGCCAAGACCCGGCAAGAAGGCAAAAAGTGCTGGGAGCTTAGCCGCAGCGGGGTTTCAGGAGGACGCCGGCGGCAGAGCACGTGGCGGTTTTGCCTCCCGGAAACTGGACGGTCTTGCCGCCCTCGCGGCTGAGAAAGAGCGCATCCAAACGGTGGAGTGCGTCGGCCCGGCACTGGCCGGGACCAAGGCGTTCCAGCGCGGCTTTGAAAATCCGCAGCCGCAAGGCCTTGTGTGTATCTTCAATGATTTCACGGCGCAAGAAGATTGTGCCGTCGCCTTGAACCGCTCCGGACAGGGCGGCGCTGGCCTGCGCGGCAAAGAAATCCGCATCAAGGCGGGCAAGACGCCACTGTTCAGCGATGCAGCCCAGAAAGTTCGGGTTTTCACGAGTAAGACGGGGCAGGATGTCGTGGCGGAAGCGGTTTCGGGTGTAGGTGGTATCCGCATTGGTGGCATCTTCCACCCACGGCAGGGCAAGGCCTGTGGCAAAGCCCTCAATCTGCGCGCGCGTGGTGAGCAGCAGGGGCCGGATGACGTGCCGTTCCGGCACGACGGCGCGCATGCCGCCTAGCTGGGGCCAGCCTGCGCCGCGCGTCTGGCGCATCAGCACGTCTTCGCCAAGGTCGTCAAGGGTGTGCCCAAGGGCGATGAAGTCCGCGCCCTCGTCCGCGCGAACCTCCTCAAGGAAGGCGTAGCGCGCCGAGCGCGCGGCGTTTTCCACGCCGGATGCCCCGCCTGCCATGGCGCGGACGTCAACGCGCCGGTGCGTGAAGGGGTTGCCCCACGCCTTGCAGGTGCGGCGTGCGTGGGCGGCGTCTTCTGCGGATTCTGCGCGCAGACCGTGGTCCAGATGCGCGGCGGTGACGGTGCACTCCAGCCGCCGCGACAGCAGCGACAGCGTGGCCAACAGGACCGTGGAGTCCACGCCACCGGAAAAGCCCACGACAATGCGCGCGCCGCGCAGGTCGAGGCTGAGTTCCTCGGTCATGAAGCGCTGGACGCGCAGGCAGAACCGGGCGTGTTCCGGGGCAAGGTCTTGGATGCGGTGGGGGAGTGCCATGGTCAGCCTCCTCGCGTTTGCGGGGGCATGTGGTGTGTGTTGGCTGCTTGTGGTGCTGAAAGGCGGGCAGAGCGCGCGGCCCTGCCCGCCATGATAGTGCAGGATAAAATCGGCGCGTTAGGCCGGGATGTCCTGTTCCTTGAGCAAGCTGTCCAGCCAGTTGATGGCGTAGTTGCGCTGGTCCGGGGTGGCGTAGGTGACACAGCCGCAGCGGATGATGTTTCTGGCGCGGGCCAGCAGTTCCATGCGCAGGCCGTCTTCCAGCACTTCGATACCGAAGCTGTAGGGGCCGCAGGAGTCCGCGTGTTCGGTCTGCAACTCGGAGTAGAGTTCCTGAGGCAGGTCCAGCCAGTAGAAGCCGTTCATGGAGCCGCTCATGTCTTTGGCGTCGAGGGCTTTTTGCAGTCGCTCAATGTCGTCAGTCGTCAGTTCGTCGATGTGGTAGTTGCGCATGGTCCTCTCGCTGGAAGTGTCGGTGTCTGTCCGTGGCCGGTGGCGTTGGACTATTCGGATTTCTTACAGCCGCAGGCCGCGCGGAGCTGCACCACATTGCGTTTGCGGTCCGCGTGGGCGTTCTCCGGGATGGATTCGCCATCGAGGTTGAACATCCTGCGTGTGGTGTCGATAAAGCGCTGCGCCGCGCCTTCTTCCTGCGTACGGCGTTTCAGGAAGGTGATAGGCTCGTGGTAGAGCTTATGCGCCAGAGATTTGACAAGGGTCTCAAGTGCTTCGCGCTCTTCATCGGAAACATCGCCAAGGCGCTTCATGGTCTTGGATAGCTCGCGCATGGCAATGGTTTCGCCCTTGTCCAGCAGGTCGCAGATGGTGGGGTTCAGCTCCAGGGACTCCAGCCACGTATCAAACTGCCGGGTTTCGGAGTCGATAATGGCTTCGGCCTTGGTGGCTTCTTCCCGCCGCTGGGCAAGGTTTTCCTCCACCACTTCCTTCAGGTCGTCGATGTCGTAGAGGTAGACGTTGTCCAGCCCGTTGACGTCGGGGTCGATGTCGCGCGGGACGGCGATGTCGATGAAGAACATGGGGCGGTTGCGGCGTTTTTTGAGCACGGGCTTCAAGTCCTTGGCGCGGATGATGGCTTCCGTTGCGCCGGTAGAGCTGATGACGATGTCCACGTCCGCGAGCTTGCGGTGCATCTCCTCAAACATGATGGGCGTACCATTCATGCGGCGGGCAAGCTCCTCACCACGGTGGTAGGTGCGGTTGGCGACCATGATTTCCTGCACGCCACCGTTGATAAGGTGGGTGGCGGCAAGCTCGGCCATTTCGCCTGCGCCGACCAGCATGGCGCGGTGGTCGCTCATATCGCCGAAGATTTTCTTGGCCAGTTCCACAGCGGCGTAGCTGATGGAAACGGCGGAGCTGGCGATGGACGTTTCGGTGCGCACCCGCTTTGCCACGGAGAACGCCTTGTGCAGGGCGCGGTTCACAATAACCTTGGCCGAGCCGTATTCCACGGACTTGCGGTAGGCATCCTTGAGCTGGCCCAGAATCTGCGGTTCGCCAACGACCATGGAATCAAGGCTGGCCGCCACGGTGAACAGGTGCTTGATGGCGTCCAGCCCCTCGTGGATATACACGTGGGGTTTCAGCTGCGGCACGCTGCCGCCACAGTTCGAGGCCCAAAAGTGCAGAATGTCGTCCGCCGTCATGCTCTCGTCGGTGACGACCAGCATTTCGACGCGGTTGCAGGTGGAAAGGGTGAGAGCCTCGCTCACGCGACCGTCCGGGGTCACGAAGCCGAGTTCCACGGTGTTACAGTCCTTGAGGGCATATGCCTCGCGGATTTCCACACCAGCCGTCCGGTGGTTGAGTCCTATGAGAAAAATCTTCTGTTTCATGAGATCTGCATGAAGTTGTGGTGCGAGGGCATCATGAAGTTCACGACGACCAGTGAAAGGACACTGAACAGGAACACGGCAATGGCGAGCAGTGCCGCCTTGCGCCCACGCCAACCGACGGCGAGGCGCTGGTGGAACAGGTAGGCATACACCAACCAGATGAGAATGGAGACCACTTCCTTGGGGTCGCCCGTGACGATGCGTCCCCACGCAAAGCGGCCCCAAATGAAGCCAGACAGCAGGCCCACGGTGTACAGCGGAAAGCCGAACACCACGGCGTGGTAGTTGGCGCGGTCAAAGGTATTCAGCGAGGGCAGGTCCTTGCGGAAGCCCGTCAGCTTTTCCTTGGTCTTAATCTTGCGCTCCAGATGGATGAACAGCACGCCTGCGGCAAAGGCCATGGCCAAAAAGGCCAAGCTGAAGAACAGCGAGCCGATGTGCAGCATAAAGAACGACCCCGCCAGAGCCTTGGGCATAAGCACCTTGGAGCCGGGCAGGGTGACGGACGAAAGGTAGAGCAGCAGCGCCAGCGGAGAGGCCGCCAGTGCCAGAAAGTCGAGCTTTAAGCGCCACCACAGGGTAAAAAAGATAGCCAGCAGCACCCAGCCCAGCAGGCTCAGGTGAAAGCCGCCTTCCAGAAAACCGGAGTAGCCCATCTGGTTAAAGAACAGGGCGAGGGAGATGGTGTGCAGGCCAAAACCCGCACCGGACGCGACCCCAGCGGCCTTTTTCAGGCCGGGACGCACGCCGAGCATGCCGCCGATGAACAGGGCGGCGCCCAGCGAGTACAGCAGCGTGATGCCAATTGGCAGAGCGTTAAACAATTCCATCGATGAGTTCTCCGATGTGGGGATGCAGCGCCTTGGGCAGCGTGTCCTGCAGGATGGCCTGTATGCGCTGGCTGTCCCCGTCGCCCACGGCGTCAAGAAGCGGACCGTAGGCGAGTTGTCTGAAAAGTGATGTGTTGTCGCATGTCGGCATACCCTGCTCCAGAACCAGCGGCCGGATGCGCCCCATCAACGTGATGAAGCCGCCATAGCGCGGACCGAGCGTGTCTTCAAGCTCCTTTCGTATGCGGCGGCACACGGCGGGGCTGGCTCCGCCCGTGGAAAACGCCACCACAAGGCTGTCGCGGCAGAAGGTGGCCGGAACGATGAAGCCGCTTTCGGCCGGGGCGTCGGCAATATTGCACAGGGTGCCCGCGGCATTGCACAGCCGGGCCACGCGCGCGTTCAGTTCGGCATTGCTCGTGCATGCAAAAACGAGGGTGCACCCCGTGATGTCATCATCGCTGAACGGGCGCTGGTTATAGACCACGGCGGGGTCGTCCAGCAAGGGGATCATGGCCTCGGATGGCGGCGCGGTATCTATGACGGTGATTGCGGCAGGATGGCACGAGGCAAGCGTCTTGACCTTGCGCAGGCCAACTTCACCAGCACCCACCACCAGACACCGTCGTCCGTGCAGGTTCAAAAATGCGGGATAATGTCGCATGGCCGCGTCATACCAGAAGTGCACCCCGCCTGCAAAAGGTTATCCGGCCGGATTGTCTGTGGATTGTTGCCCGCAACGCCAAACTGCGGTACCTTCGCCGCTGGAAAAACTGCGCGAAAACACGCATTTCACGGAGATAGAGCCTACAATGCCAACGTCCCGCCCAGCCTCCGCTGGCCATTACCTTATCATACAACTTGCCCGCTTCGGTGACCTGTTGCAGACCAAGCGGCTTATCGCCACGCTGCTTGCGCGCCCGCAGAGCACCCTCCATCTGGTGGTGGACCGCTCGTTGGTCGACATCGCCCAGCTCGTGTACCCGCAGTGCGTGGTGCACGGCGTTATGGCCCACCGTTCCGGCGCTCCCGCGCCTGCCGAAGTGCTGGCCGCCAACCTTGGCGTGTTCTCCTCGCTGCGGGAGATTCCCTTTGCCGAGGTGTACAACCTGAATCTTTCTGGCATGAATTTCGCTCTCTCTGCGTTGTTCGCCCCGGAGCGTGTTCGTGGGCATAAATTGCAGGGTGGGCAGGAGATTTCGGACCTGTGGCCGCGCATGGCCATGCGCTGGACGCGTGTTCGCCGCGCCGCCGGGCTGAACCTTGTGGACTTTTGGGCCGAGCTTGCAGACGACCCCATCGCCCCCGGCGAGGTGAATCCCATCGCCCGGCGCGGCGGCAAGGGCGTTGGCGTGGTGCTGGCCGGGCGCGAATCGCGCCGCAGTGTGCCGCCCGCCATGCTCACCACCATTGCCGGCGCGGTGGCGCAGGGCACGCGCAGTGAGCGCATTGTGCTCATGGGCAGCCGCGGCGAGCGCTCCCTTGCCAAGGAGTTTATGGGCGCGGCATCGTCCCGTCTTGCCGCCATGACCGAGAACACCGTAGGCCAGACCGACTGGGCGGGCCTTATCGATACGCTCACCGGTCTGGACGCCGTTATCACGCCGGATACCGGGACCATGCATCTTGCCGCGCATCTTGGGGTGCCTGTGCATGCGCTCTTTCTTTCCTCGGCGTGGTGTTTCGAGACCGGTCCATACGGCATCGGCCACCGGGTATGGCAGACGAACGAGTCCTGCGCGCCCTGCCTGGAGTCCGACCCGTGCCCCTATGACGTGGCCTGTCTGTCCGCCTTTGCCGACCGCGAACTGTTGCGCCATCTTGCCGGGAATCCGGCGTTTGAGATTCCGCAGGGGCTGGTGGGGTATGTCAGCGCCGTGGACCCCCTTGGCGTGACGTATCGTCCCGTTCTTGGCGAGGACCCAGCCGCCGAGAAGCGGCAGGCCTTCCGCGCGCTGGTGGGCCAGCATCTTGGGCGCAATATTCTCGGCCCCGCGCCGGACCAAAGCCTTGTGCACCGGATTTTTCACGAGGCCGACTGGATGCTGGAGCAGGGCGCGTCGCGCTACGAGCCTTTGGAGAGCACTCCCGCGCCCGGCGCAGGCTCCTGCGCAGCCGGGGCCTAGGCAGGCGCGGAGTCATCGCACCCCGGACCGAGTACACGCAGCCCACGCCCGCGCGGCGTTCTGCGCAGTTATCATACGATTCACAACAGGTAGAGTAAGGTTTTATGGATACACCCATTCGCGTTCTGGTCGTCCTGCCTCTGTATGGCGGTTCCCTGCCCGTCGGGCGGTACTGCGTTCGCGCTCTCAAGCGCCTTGGTCACACCGTAGAGGTGTTTGAAGCGCCGGATTTTCATTCCGCGTTTATTTCCCTCAAGGATTTGCACGTCTCGCGCGAGCGGCTCAGCTCCCTTGAAAATGGCTTTCTGAACGTGGTGTCCCAAGCCATTTACGCCAAGGTGGAGACCTTTCAGCCCGACCTCGTGTTGACCATGGCGCAGGCCCCCCTCAGCATGCAGATTCTCAAGCGTCTGCGGCGCGACGGCGTGGCCACCGCCATGTGGTTTGTTGAGGATTACCGACTCTTTACCTACTGGAAGGCCTTTGCTCCGCAGTACGACTATTTCGGCATCATTCAGGAAGATCCGTTCTTTGATGAACTGGAGGCCGTGGGGCAGGAGAACGCCATTTATCTGCCCCTTGCCGCCGACCCGGAATTTCACGCTCCCATGGAAATCAGTTCCGTGGACCGCCGCGTGTGGGGCGCAGATGTCGCCTTTATGGGCGCAGGCTACCCCAACCGCCGGGCGGCCTTCCGCCAGCTTGTGGGCTACAATTTCAAGATTTGGGGCACCGAGTGGGACGGCGACATCGCGCTGGAGCCGCTCGTTCAGATGCAAGGGCGTAGACTCTCGCCAGAAGAATGCGTGAAAATCTTTAACGCCACGACAATTAACCTGAATTTGCACTCCAGCGTCAGCGCGCGGCATCTCATTTCCGGCGGCGATTTCGTCAACCCCCGTACCTTCGAGCTTGCCGCCTGCGGCGCTTTTCAGCTTGTGGACGAGCGCTCCCTCATGCCCGACCTCTTCTGGTCCGACGAGCTGGCGACCTTTACCTCCATCTCCGAGATGCAGGACGCCATCGATCACTATCTCACCAACCCCGAAGAGCGTGCCGCCTACATCGAGCGCGGCCGCAAGCGCGTTCTGGCAGACCATACCTACGATATTCGCATGCAGAGCCTGTTGGACTTTATCGCCGCCCGCCGTGACGGCTGGCCGTCTCAGGATCGCGGTGAAGTAGACTTCTTTCAGGACTACCCCGAAGAGCTTCGTAGTAAAGTTCTCGGGCTGCTCGGCACCCTCGGGTTGCCGCAGGATACGTCCTTCGAAGACCTCGTCTGGAATCTGCGTCAGCAGCAAGGCGAACTCTCCGACATCGAGACCGCCATTCTCTTCCTCGACGAATGGAAGAAGCAATACGGCTCAAAATAGTCTCAACTTTTTCTCACAGTCTTCTCATTTCCACGCCCTCCGGGCCGTCTTGCGGTTTGGAGGGTGTGGTGCGTTTGGGGGGAGGTTGGGCCTTAGGCGGTTAAGGCATGCCTCCGGCGGGTTAAGGACTACCGTCCTTAACAATCCTGCGTGCGCACAGGCCGATTGCCTTTTTATGGCGCAGTCGTGACCCCTGATGTGCTCTCGGCCGGGTGGATGGGGAGAGTTTTTTGGGGGGGCGCTGGTGGTTTGGGCGGGGCGGTGAGGATTCCTGTTGGGCGGGAGGGAAGCGTGAGAGGGCCGGGCTTGGACGCGATGGCATAGAGAAGAGGTCTGACTGATCCCTCAAGGCCGTACACCCCAACCCCAAGATTTTCGGGGCGGCTTCCGCCCCAAAAATCCTAAGGATTATTAAGAAAATGAATTCCTTAACCAGCTCTGCTCTCTTTATCTCTTCCGCATACGGTTCTTCCACAGGGCGGCGAGTTTCGGTTCTTCGCCTTGGTCTTTATCCTTATAGAAGCGTCGTCCGACGAGTTGGTCGGGCAGGTAGTCCTGTTGTACCCATGCGCCGGGGAAGCTGTGGGGGTACTTGTATTCTTTTTTGTAGCCCCATTCTTCCATGAGCTTGGTAGGCGCATTGCGCAGATGCAGGGGCACGGGCTTGGGGCCGTTTTTGCGGATTTCTGCGGCGGCGCGGTGATAGGCCTCGTAGGTGGAGTTGCTCTTCTTCGTGAGAGCCAGATACACGGCGCACTCGCTCATGGGGATGAAGCCTTCGGGCATGCCGACGAACTCCACGGCCTGCTGGCAGGCCACGGCCATCTGCATGGCATATGGGTCGGCGAGGCCGATGTCTTCGCCAGCGGAGATGATAAGGCGGCGGCAGACAAAGCGCGGGTCTTCGCCGCTTTCGAGCAGGCAGGCCAGATAGTAGACCGCGGCGTCCGGGTCGCTGCCGCGGATGGACTTGATGAGCGCGCTGGCAAGCTCGTAGTGCGAGTCTCCGGCCTTGTCGTGGCGCAGAACGAGGTCCGGCAACACGGTCTTGAGGTGGTCCGGTTCGCGGTGTTCTTCGGGCAGGTCGGCGACGTACTCGACGAGGTTGAGCAGTGAGCGCGCGTCTCCCTGGGCGATGCCTGCGAGAACGCGCAAGGTCTCCTCGGGAATGGTGACGCCGAGCTTTTCGGTGCCGCGCTTGGCCACCTGCATCAGGTCGCGGCGGGAGTGCTCGTGCAGGCGCAAAACGTGCAGCCGCGAGAGGAGCTGCCGCGTGACGGAGAAAGATGGATTCTCCGTGGTGGTGGCAATAAGCGTGATTTCGCCGGACTCCAAAATGGGGAGGAAGAAATCCTGTTGCGCCTTGGAGAACCGGTGAAGCTCGTCGAGGACGAGAAGTTTGACGTCGTCCTGAATGCGTTTGCGCAGGGCGCTGAGTCCGGCTTCCGGTGCGCTGACACGCAGATACGGCAGTCCACTGCGCTTGGCGAGGAGCAGGGCAAGGGTGGACTTGCCGCAGCCGGGCGGGCCGAAAAGCAGAAGACTGGGCACACGCTCGGAGGCCAGCAGGGCGTCGAGCTTTTCGCGCAGATGCGACTGACCGACAAACTCCTCGAACTCGTGAGGGCGGATGCGGTCGGCAAGGGGGCGCGTTTTGGCCGTGGTGCGGCTGGAGCCGCCGCCCATGCCAGCGGGAGCGTGGCCTTTAGGATTCGTCAACATGATGCCTCCCCCACCAGAACAGGCTGAGACAGACAAGGGCCGCCGTTTCCCAGCGCAGAATGGACCCGCCAAGGCTGACGGGCGTGAATCCGGCGTCAACGAGGGCTTCGGCCTCACCGGGGGCGAAGCCGCCTTCCGGGCCAAGAACGCAAAGCACGCTCCCCGGCGTGCTGACGGCAGGATAGTCGAGCACGGCAGGGCGCGACAGGTCTTCCCACAAGAGGAAGCGGTGGTCGTAGTCCTTGCCGAGGGCGATGAGGTCCTGCACGCCGCCGGGGCAGGTGTGAATCTCGGGCAGGAAGGGGTTGCCGCACTGCTTGGCGCCGGCGATGAGCTTGGTGTCCCAGCTTTCCTTACCGCCTGCGGGCACGCGGCCCTGACTGCGTCCTGCTTGCCAAAAGACAAGGCCGCCGGCTTGCAGTTCCACGGCTTTTTCAAGAAGCCAACCGCGCCGGATGCCCTTGGCCCAGCCGAGGGCGAGGGTCACGGGATTGGCGGGCGGGTCGATGTGCTCGATGTGCTTTGGCAAAAGCTCCGCGCGGGATTTGCTGACGGAGACGATTTCAAACGTGCCGGTTGCGCCGCAGCCGTCAAAGAGGCGCACCTCCTCGCCGGGTTTCAGGCGAAGAACGCGGGAAAGGTGGTGCGCTTCCGGGCCGGTAAGGACGTATGGCTCGCGCCAGTCGTCCGGATGCATGTAGAAGGTTTTCACCGTAATGTGTCCTTGTTGTTCAAAAAAGCAAAGCCCCAAGCGCCGCCTGTGTGGCCCTGCATGGAGCAGGGACAGGCCGGGGCTTGGGGCAGTGAAGACGGGAGGCCTACAGCTTAAGGCGTGCTGTCCCCTCCTTGTAGAAGGGCAGGGCCGAGCGTTTGGCGGAAATTTTCTTCTTGCCTTTGCCCGCGAGGAATTCCTCGTTTTCGGCGGCGTCCTTTTGGACGTAGGCCAGTGCCACGGCGTGGCCGAGGCTGGGGGCGTAACAGCCACTGGTGACGCGGCCGACTTCCTCGCCACTGGGCAGGAAGACAGGGTCGTCGTGGCGGGCGGCCTTGCGGCCTTCCATTTCAAGAGGGATGAGCTGTTCGCGTACATCAAAGGCGTGGGCCTTGCCGATGTAGTCCGCCTCGGACTTGAGGAAGAACGCGCCGCCAGCTTCTGCCGGAGTGTGCTTGTCGTCAAGGTCCTGTCCGTAGAGGGAAAGGCCGACTTCAAGGCGCAGGGTATCGCGCGCGCCAAGTCCGGCGGGCTCCACGTCCGGGTGGGCGAGCAGGGCTTCCCAGAGGCGCAGGGCGGCTTCCTCGCGGATGTAAAGCTCGTAGCCAAGTTCGCCGGTGTAGCCGGTGCGGCTGATGATGCACGGGTCGTTCATGAACTCGGCCTTCTTGAAGGAGAAGTAGCTGAGGAAGCTCCAGTCCTCACCGGTGACGGCATTGAGCACGGTACAGGCGGCGGGGCCTTGGAGATCAATCTTCGCCGTGAGCTCGGAGATATCCTCAAAGAACATGTCCGCGGGCAGATGGGACTTAATCCACGCGTAGTCCGTCATGGTGCGCGCGCCGTTGACCACCAGCAGGTACTCGTCGTCGCTCATACAGTAGACGATGAGGTCGTCAATGATGCCGCCGTCCTCGTTGAGCATATAGCCGTAGCGGCAGCGTCCGGGGCCGAGGGTGGCAAGGTTGTGCGTGACAAGGCGGGAGAGGTGCTCCTTGGCCTTGGCGCCCTTGAGCTTAAATTCGCCCATGTGACAGATGTCGAAGACGGATGCCCTCGTCCGGGTGTGCGTATGCTCGCTGATGATGCCAGCGTATTGGACGGGCATATCCCAACCGGCGAAGGGTACCATCTTGGCACCATTGGCTACGTGCCACTCATGAAGTGGCGTGGTCAAAAGCTTGGACAATGAATCTTCCTCCGAAGCTGGGGGCGAATGGAAGCGGCCACGGGGCGTTGTTATACCGCAGTGCCCGGGCCTTTGTCATCCGAGTCTGTGCGGGACTTTCGGATGGACTTGAATTCATCAATGAGCGACACAAGACGCCTATAGCGCTTTTTGATTTCCTGCCCGTAGGGCGTGAGGTCTTCGTCCTTTGGGCGGACGTAGGTGCGCACGAGGTAGGAGTCCCGCAGGATGTTCTTTGCAATGCCTAGTACATTCTGCACCAGTTGGTCAAAGTAGTTGACGATTTCAAACTTGAGCTCATGCAGGACGGCGTTGGTCTGTTCCAGCATTTCCAGATAGTTGATGCGCTTTCCCTTGAATGTGCGGTGCTGCAGGTTTTCAAGCAACTGCACTTTACGGGCCTGCTGGATGTAGCTGTATTTGGTCCAAACCTCTTGATACAGCTCGTTCATGGTGTTGAACGTTTCGTAGTTGTCCGGGTCAAGGAGGTAGGTGTCCAGCACCTTGACCATGGACGAATAGAACTCGTCGGAATAGGCGATGATGCGCCGCTGATGCTTGGACAGCCACGCGTACAGGAATTTCAGACGCTTTTCGTGGGTGTCCGTATTTTCCACTACTTCGTTCCGCTTATAGACAATGCGCCCGATGTACTCACCCTTGGCGATGTCGTTCATGCGCACGACCATGTTGGTGGCGTCCTTGATGAGGTTCACCTTGTCGTTCACACGGCCGGACCAGGGGTGGATGATTTCCTGCTTCAGCACGGACAGCGCGCGGTCCTGCCGGACGTTGTCCTTGGAGTAGACGTGCTGGCGGTACACCACGCGCATGATGACCACGCGCTTTTCCTTGTCGACGAAATAGCGGCCCCGGCCAAGGCTGGCGAGGGCTTCGCGCTGGTTGTCGTCCACCTGCACAAGGGCAATCTTCTCCACACGCGGGTACCGCTTTTGGGAGGGATGCGTGTAGATGGTGGTGAGTGTGCGGTCGGACTGGCCAAGCACGCGGATGAGGAACTTTTCGCCCATGGCGTGCAGCCGCCGGGCAAACAGCGCGCTGGAGGTGCGGCGCTCGGACACAATGGGGAAGCCGTACAGCTCCATGAGGAACTGATAAACGAAATTTCTGTTGCGCTCGTATCGGGCATTGTCGCCCACGCGGAATTTGCCGATGCGCAGGCCAAAGCGCTTGATTTCCGTATCGAGGTCCGAGGGCAGCGAGGCATAGATGCCCGAGAGATGGAAGTTGCCGTCAAGATTCTGGGCCATTACGTGCGCGCGGTCCAGATTGAGCAGAAACTCCAGCATGTCCGGGTATTGCTCAATGGCGGTGAAGTCCTTGCGGCCAAAGCGGCGGCGGAAGGCTTCCTGATAGGGCTTGGGAAGGCGGTCCAGCAGAACGCGGCGGTTTTGGTCCATCACGTTCTTTTCCAGCGGACAGGCGAAGCCGTCGCCGTAGCTTGTGGCTTCCAGAAAGTCGTGGAGAATGTCGAACTGGAACGGCTCGCTGAAATAATTAAGCGGCCGCGCAAGGGCAACCATGCTGAATCCCGGCAGGTTGGCGTATTCGAAGGTGTCGGACTCGAAGGACGGCAGCAGTTCACGCCAGTCCAGAATGGGGTAGTCGTCGTTTTCGAAGTAGGGCTTCAGCAGGCAATGCTTAACGTGAACGCGGTCAAGGTAGCGCTTCAGGGTGGAGAGCGAACTGATGTTGAGGGTGAAGTCTGTGTCGTCGCCACTTGGGGCGTTGAATTCCTTGGATGTACTAAAAGCGTGTTCCCAACTGAAGCGCATGCCGTTTTCCAGAGGCCTCCGAGGCCTGTAAAAAGGTGGGCGGTAGCGTTGACTATGGCGATAGAATCACCTCCGTTCTCGGTGTGTCGTGTCGTACCGTGGCCAGAGCCCGGCGGCACATAGTCAACAGAAAAAGTCTACATCCTGTCAGAAAGAATGACAATAGTTCGTCCCGCCATGGGCGGAAATTTCTTCATTTTTTCCTCTTTTCCCGCCACAGCGGCACTGCGGGGCGACGACAGGCCCGCGAATCGGGCTTGGCGCATGGTAAAAGGGCCGCGTTTCTGCTACGTTGCGGCAATCAAGCCGGTCATGGCCGGAGGACAGTGTCAGCCGCAGGGGAGGAGACGTGGGCGAAGAGTTGGCGATGGTGACCTATACGTTCAACGACGCGCGCTTGGCGGACGGACTGCTCAGGTCCGTGCCGACGTGGAGCGTGCGCCCGCAGCGCGTGCTAGTGGTGGACGATGGTTCGGCCACCGCGTATGCCCCGCCGCAGATGCCTGAGGGCGCGCCCCCCGTCGCCATTGAGCGGCTGGATGAAAACCGCGGCCCGGCAGGGGCGAAGGCGCATGGCCTCGCCGCTGTGGCGGACAGTGATATGGTTCTGTCCGTGGATTGCGACATCCGCCCCGCGCCGTATTGGGTGGCGCACGCCAAGGAGCTTTTGGCGGAGGAGGGCGTGGGCCTTGTCGGCGGCATCATCACTTGCGATGCCGGAAGCGGCCCCACCGCGCGATATATGGCCCGGTATGACATTTTGGATTTTGACCCGCAAAAGACGGGCTTTTTGACAGGGAACATCTGGCTGATGCGCGGCGAGGTGTGGACGGCTGTGGGCGGCTTTGGCGCGCACAGCGGCCCAACGCATGAGGATTTTGCCTTTTGCCGCCGCCTTGCCGAGCAGGGATACGTGCTGCGGCGGGTGGAGGACGCCCCCGTGCGGCAGGTGCGCCGCATGAGCCGCCGTGCTTTGGCGGCCCAGCATTCGCGCTATACCGGGGCTAGCGTGCGGGCCGTGGTGGAGCGCAAAAGCCTGTGGGATGGCCTTGGGCCCATCGTGCAATTGGTGTCCATGCGCATGAGCAGCGCCGTGCAGCGGGGCGAGGACGTTTTCGTCTATCTGGAGCTGTTGCTGTTTGCGCGGCTGATGCTGGACCTGTTTGCGGCGCGCACGCGCTTTGTGCCGCAGGGACCGCTGGATGTGGCGGAGTTTCGCGCCGCGCTCATGGGGCGGCTGGAGCCGTACCCCACAGTGCGGGGGCTGTTGGAGGATGACTTGGCGGACGCTTCTCCTGCGCCGCCGGGTGGCTGCACGGGAGCGCGTGACGTGTGGGAAACGCTGCTGGACATGTTTACCCCGTTTATCCGCGCCGGAGTCTTTGACAGGCTGGAGCGCGAAGGCGTGGCCACCCTGCGCCGCGAGGACGCGGAAAACGCGTTCGACTTCCATTATCTGGCCCCAAACGCCGATGCGCCAGCCACGGATGGAGGCGTAAAATAATGCTGTTAAAATCTGGCCCGGTATCGTACACCTTAGGCCGCGCCGGTCAATCCGGGCCGAACGCTCAAACGCTTCAAGTTGGATATGGTTAACGACAGCCTTGAAAAACTTCTGGGTATCGTCTGTAGCGTATTCGACGCCTATTCCACCCTGCTTTTTTTGCCGGGGGAGGATGCAAAGGAATACCACCTGAGGGCGCAGTTTAGCCTTGGGGACGATATTCGTGAAGACACGACGATAGCGCCGGGACAGGGGCTTGTGGGCTGGATTATCAGAAACCACGAGCCGCTCTTGATCAACAACTTCGACCGCAAGCGTAGCAAACTGGGCTATTACGCCAACGACGAGGAGAACAAGGTCAAGGCCTTCATGGGCTGCCCCTTGGGACCCAGCGGAGGGGCGTTGTGCGTGGATAGCCGCCGATCGTACAATTTTAGCGGTAAGGATCAAAAAATCCTGCAGCTCTTTGCTGACCTTGCCTGCGACATCCATTGCGGTGCCTCGCAGGTGAAGAAGGATCAGGAAGAGCACCGCTTCTACAAAAGCCTGCAACTCATACAAGGGTTGCGGAAGCAGTTTCCGCGATGGGATGCATTTCTCCAGCACTTTTTGGAGATTGTTGTGGAAGCGACGCGTTTTTCGCATTGCTTTTTGGTGGCGAGGGACGAACGGGGAGAGTCGTACTTCGTCGAAGGGGCCAATATTCCGGTCATTTCCGGCCCGAGCAGCGGGTCCGGGCGTTTTCCCATACGCTCCGGGCTAGTGGGGTGGGTGTTTACCAATGGGCAGGCCGTCCACTCCGGTGATGGCGACGCCTCGGGTGCGCCCCAGCCTCTGCTGGGCAAAAATTCGGGCGCACCGGAATTTCGAAGCTCCATCTGCATGCCGCTTATTATCCACAAGCGGACACGCGGCGTTCTGGTCCTCGCCAATGAGGCCCCAATGGAGGTGACTCCGCCAGTCAGGGAATTTGTCGAGATGGCTACGGACCATCTGGCCCTGTTTCTGGAAAACCTTTTCCTCAAAGGCCGTCTGCAGGAAACCTAGCGGATGGCTGGGGAATCTTCCCCCGGGCGTTGCCGCCACGGGGGGAATCGAGTATAGAGTACCGAGCCTCACATGAGGCATGACGCGGATTCAACCTCTACTACGGCAAAAGAGAGCTGACATAGATGATTTTCAAACGCCTTTTCGGCTTCCTCGGCAAAGACCTCGCCATGGACCTGGGAACGGCCAATACGCTGATATTCTCCCCGAAAGACGGCATTGTCCTGAATGAACCCTCCGTTGTGGCCATGGACGCGCACAACGGCAGCATTCTTGCCGTCGGCAAGGAGGCCAAGGACTTTCTGGGCCGTACTCCGGACAGAATTCGTGCCATCCGCCCCCTGAAGGACGGCGTTATCGCCGACTTTGAAGTGACCAAGGAGATGATCTCCTTCTTCATTAAAAAGGTCATCACCGGCATGTCGCTGGTGAAGCCGCGCATCGTTATCTGTGTGCCCACAGGCATCACGCAGGTGGAAAAGCGCGCGGTTATCGAGTCCGCCCTGCAGGCGGGCGCGCGGGAAGTAAAGCTTATTGAGGAACCCATGGCCGCCGCCATCGGTGCGGGCCTGCCCATTGAGGAACCCATTGGCAACATGGTGGTGGACATCGGCGGTGGCACCACGGAAGTGGCCGTCATCTCTCTGTCCGCCGTGGCCTACGCCGAAAGCGTCCGCGTTGCTGGTGACGAGATGAACGAAGCCATTCAGCGCTATTTTCAGGATGAGCATCAGCTGCTCATCGGTGAAAATATGTCCGAGCGGGTCAAGATGACCCTTGGTACGGCCATGCCGCTGGATGCCCCGCTGACGGGTGAAGTCTCGGGCAAGAACCTTGTCAACGGCACGCCCAAGACCATCCAAATCACCGACGAGGAAATCCGCCACGCCATTCAGGAACCGGTGGCGCACATTGTGCTTGCCGTGAAGCGTTCGTTGGAGAAGACGCCCCCGGAACTGGTGGGCGACATCGCCAACAACGGCTTGCTGCTGGCGGGCGGTGGTGCCTTGCTCAAGGGGCTGGACCGCCTCATCTGCAAGGAAACGAACCTCAACGTCATCGTGGATGACGATCCGCTGACCACCGTTGTCCGCGGAACGGGCCGCAGTCTGGAAGAAGCCAAGCTCTACAGCAAGGTCTACATCAACTAGCCCGAAATACCATATTCATGCATTCTGACAGGCGGCCCAAGTGGCCGCCTTTTTCCTGACCAACGCTCAAGGAGAGAGCCATGTCCGATTATGTGACGCCACTCCTGTTGACCCGCACTCTCGCCGCCGTGCGCGAGGCCGGGCGCATCGTAACCGACGCGTGGAACACCCCGCGCAATATCACCTACAAGGGCCGCATCGACCTCGTCACCGAAACCGATGTGGCCGTGGAAAATTTGCTCAAAGAGCGCCTTGGCGAGATTTTGCCCGAGGCAGGCATGCTGGCCGAAGAAAGTGCGGAAAGCCTTGAACCGCAGGCGTTGACGTGGATTGTTGACCCCGTTGACGGCACCACGAACTTTGCCCACGGCATCCCGCTGTGCGCCATATCCGTGGCTCTGTGGCGTGATGGCCGCCCTGAGCTTGGTATTGTCTCGCTGCCAGTGATGGATGAGCTGTTCTACGCCGTGCGCGGGCAGGGGGCGACGCTTAACGGCGCGCCCATCAACGTCACCACCGAGGCCGACCCGGAGCGCGCGCTGGTGGCGACGGGCTTTCCCTACACCGTCAAGGAAGACCTGCCGCGTATCATTGCGCCGCTGGAGCGCGTGTTGGCAACGTGTCAGGGCGTGCGGCGCATGGGCGCAGCGGCGGTGGACCTTGCCTACGTGGCCTGCGGGCGGATGGACGCCTTCTACGAGCGTGGCCTCAAGCCGTGGGACACCGCGGCGGGTATGCTGCTGGTGGAGGAGGCGGGCGGCCGTGTCAGCGCCTTTGACGCGGGAACGCCCTATACCTTCGGCGGAGGCATTCTTGCCAGCAATGGCCCCCTGCACGAGGCCATGAGTAGCCTTATTACCGAATAGAGACGACAAGACGCGGCGCAGACTGGACGATGTGTCAGCCTGCGCCGCGTCAAAGAGCGCCGGACCACAGGTCGTGGGCCGCACGCGGTGTGGTGGAGAGTGTGAAGCGTGGGCGGGCGCTAGAACAGCATGCCCAGTTCCCAAAAGGTAACGATGGCGGGCGTGAGCTGGTCGCGAAAGTCGCGCACGAGCAGGGCGAGCTCTTCCTCGTCAACGTACATGCCGCCGGAGACTTCTTCGGGATTCGTCTTGAGACGCGCGGTGACGCGCCCGGCGGAGTACAGCGAGACAAAGGCGTAGCCCGTGGAGTGGCTGGCCGGAACATCGTGCACGAAGCGAAGGCCCGTCACACGGACGCCAAGCTCTTCATACAGTTCCCTGATGGCGGCGTCCTCTCGGGATTCGCCAACTTCAACATGGCCCGTGGCGGAGAGGTCCCACCGTCCGGGGTAGAGGGTTTTCTTGCGGGAGCGCTTTTGCAGGTACAGGCGGCCGCGCTCATCGTAGACCAGAACAAGGACGGCCCGGTGCCGCAGGGTCTGCTGGCTGGCGTCGGGCAGTGCTATCACACAGAGCGGGTTGTCGTGTTCATCCACGATTTCCACACTTCCGTGCTTTATGGGCGGGGTCGTATTCCCTAAGGAAAACAAAGTGGTGTTTTGCGTTGACGGCATACGCCGTGTATAGCAGGGGAGAGAGAAAATTCAACTTTCAGACAAGGTTTTTTCGTGACTGAGGTGAAATATGTTTTCGACAGGCTTGGCGCGGACGACGTAGACGCCCTTGTCGCGCTGGAATCCGAGTGCTTTTCCCATCCGTGGGGAGCGGAGCAATTTCGGCTGGGCCTGGAGCGAAAAGTCTTTTATGTATTTGGACTTAGGCACGGCGACGCCCTTGCGGCCTATTGCTCACTCTACCTCGTGGCGGACGAGGCCGAGATTTTGAACATTGCCGTGCGCCCTGGCCTGCGCGAGGCGGGTCTCGGCTCGCACCTGCTGGGTATGATATTGCAAATTTCCGCTAAAATGGGCATGAAAGCCGCGCATTTGGAAGTTCGCGCTTCCAATGTTCCGGCGCAGCGCCTGTACGCCAAGTTCGGCTTTGAGCAAGTGGGCGTGCGCCCCAAGTACTACCCAGATACAGGGGAAGACGCCTTTCTCATGACGCTGGATATGGAAAAATCATCCGGCAGGGGCTAAACTCATCCGGATGCCCGAGCCATACGTACAAAGAAATCTTTCAGGCAAGGAGAGATGCCGTGTTGAAATTTATCGATCAAATTGACCTGAGCGGCAAAAAACTACTTATCCGCGTGGACTACAACGTCCCCATCAAGGACGGCGTTATCGCCGACGACAACCGCATCCGCGCCAGTCTGCCCACGGTGCAGCATGCCTTGGAGCAGGGCGCGGCCCTTATTTTGTGCGCGCACCTTGGCAAGCCCAAGGGGCAGGTCAAGCCGGAATTCTCCCTCGCCCCGGTGGCCAAGCACCTTGGCGAACTGCTGAGCCGTCCCGTGAAGATGGCCCCCGACTGCATCGGCGACGAGGTCAAAGCCATGGTCGCCGACCTGAAGCCCGGCGAAGTGCTGATGCTTGAGAACCTGCGCTTCCATCCCGAAGAGCAGGCCGGTGACGACGCCTTTGGCCGTCAGTTGGCCGAGCTGTGCGACGTGTACTGCAATGACGCCTTTGGCACTGCGCACCGCGCCCACGCCTCCATGACGGGCATTCCTGCCCACGCCAAGGAAAAGTGCGCAGGCTTCCTGCTCAAGAAGGAGTGGGAGTTCCTCGGTGAATCCCTGGCCGATCCCAAGCGCCCCTACGTGGCTATTTCCGGCGGCTCCAAGGTGTCCTCCAAGCTGGGCATCCTGAACAAGCTGCTAGAGAAGGTGGATTCTCTCATCATTGGCGGCGCCATGGCGAACACCTTCCTGCTGGCGCAGGGCGTTGGCGTTGGGGCCTCTCTGGTGGAGAAGGACCTTGTGGACGAAGCAAAGCGCGTGATGCACACCGCCGAGGAGCGCGGCGTGAAGCTGGTTCTGCCCCTCGACTTCGTGCTGGGCGAAGGACCGGACGCCGCAGCAGCGGTGAAGACCGTGGACGCCGCAGACGGCATAGACGACGGCCTGATGGCTCTCGACGTGGGCCCCAAGACCGTCGCCCTCTACCGCGAGGTGCTTCAGGGCGCCAAGACCGTGGTCTGGAACGGCCCGGTCGGCGCGTTTGAGAACCCGGCCTTTGCCGAAGGCTCCATGGAACTGACCAAAATCGTTGCCGGACTGGCCGATGCCATGACCATCGGTGGTGGCGGCGATACTGGCTCCTGCCTCAAAATGGCGGGGCTGGCGGATAAAATGACCTTCATCTCCACGGGCGGTGGCTCCTTCATGGAATTCATGGAAGGCAAGGACCTGCCCGCATTCACCGCACTCAAGGAGTAGCGCAATGAAGCAACTGATGGCTGCCAACTGGAAGATGTACAAGACGGCCGGCGAAGCCCGCGAAGTCGCCGACGAGCTGGTGAAGCTGGTCGGCGAGGTGCCGGAAGGACGCGAGGTATTGGTTATTCCGCCCTTTACTGCGCTGTACGCCGTCGCCGGAGCCATGAACCATGGAACCGGATTCCACCTTGGCGCGCAGAACTTCTATCCCGAGGCCGAAGGCGCGTTCACGGGCGAAATTTCGCCGGCCATGCTGCGCGACGCATGCTGCTCCTACGCCCTTGCCGGGCACTCCGAGCGCCGTCACGTTATGGGTGAAGATGATGCCTTTATCGGCCGCAAGGTGGCCTACGGCCTGGAGCAGGGCCTGCGCATGATTTTGTGCGTTGGCGAGCTGCTGGAAGAGCGTAAGGCCGGCCGTGTGGAAGAGGTTTTGCGTTCACAACTGGAAAAGGGACTTTCCGGCGTACCGCAGGACGTTCCGGCGGAAGATATCGTCGTGGCCTATGAGCCCGTATGGGCTATCGGTACCGGAGAGGTTGCAGGTCCGGACGAAATCGTGCATGCTCACGCCTTCGTCCGGAGTGTCCTCGTTGACCTCTTTGGCGAAAAAGGTCATGAAATCCGCATCCAGTACGGTGGCAGCGTGAAGCCTGCCAACTGCTCGGAAATCATAGCGCTTGACAATGTTGACGGTGTGCTGGTAGGAGGCGCAAGCCTACAGGCTGAAAGCTTCAGCCAGATCGTCAAGGCATAAGCAACACGACCCGCCAAAGATGCGGGATTCAAGGGAGTTTGATTTGGAATCCTTAGTTCTTACTCTGCACATTCTTGCCTGTCTCATCCTTATCGTGCTGGTTCTGTTGCAGTCCGGCAAGGAAGGCATGGGTGTCATCTTCGGTGGCGGCTCCAGCACCGTGTTCGGTTCCTCCGGCGCAGGTGGACTTTTGACCAAGCTGACGGCGTTCCTCGCCGCAATCTTCTTGGTCACCTCGCTGGTCTACAACGTGCTCACCAGCTCCAAGCCCGGTGATGAGTCTATCATGACGAGCGTCCCCGCCGTGACCGAACCCGCTCCCGAAAAGGCCGCTCCCGCTGCCAAGCCGGACGACATCCCCGTCGCCCCGGCCGAGGAAAGCGCAGAGTAGTCTGACATAACGCCGAAGTGGTGGAATTGGTAGACACGCTATCTTGAGGGGGTAGTGGCCGAAAGGCCGTGGGAGTTCGAGTCTCCCCTTCGGCACCAGAGATTACAAAAGCCCGCAGCATACGCTGCGGGCTTTTTTGCGTCTGATGGCAGGGGGGCGTTGAGGCAGGGGGAGTGGAGGGAAGAGTGCCTTCGGCGACTTGAGCTCTTAGGTCCTTCGGCCTGAAAGGACGGAGGGTCTTAGAGATCAAGAGAGCAGAGCTAGTTAAGGAAATAATTTCCTTAACAATCCTTAGGATTTTCTGGGCGGAAGCCGCCCAGAAAATAAGGGTGGGGCACGGGCGGGAGTTGTCAGGGGTGGCGGCAGGCCTTTCTGCGCGCAAATGGGCTGTGCGCATGCAGGATTCTTAAGGACAGTCGTCCTTAAGCCCCCGGAGGGAATATAAGTGCGGCACCAGCACACGGCATCGGAACAGCAGGCTATGGATGAGTCCTCCCGCGCGGTGAATGAGCTTGTACCCCTAGCAGAGAAGTTGAGCGCGGTTATCGCTAACCTGCGCAATCAGTAGTCTGTGTCATACCCTAGGGCGATGCGAAAATCGCCGGATATTCTGCGCCCGTCTTCCTCGCTTGAGGAAGGTGGGCGCAGTCGTTTGGGGATTTTCCCCGTGCTGGGGGGGACTGCCGGGCGAGGGGCCACCGTGGCGAAAAAAGCCGCTGTTTGCCAAAGGCGTTATGACAAAGAGGACTTAGACTCTAGGGCGGTCATGAGCTAGATTCGCGCGTTCGGCAAGAGGCAACCTCCTTAAATGGTCACGGAGGTGTGGAAGTAATGCATAACCCGTTATCCTGGGGGGATGGCGGAGGCAGGGTGAAATGACGAAGAGAGATGGATTTACTTCAAACATTGGCGTGACCCTCGCAACGCTGGGGTCCGCTGTCGGTCTTGGTAATATTTGGAAATTTCCATACATGACGGGCATGAACGGCGGCGCGTCGTTCTTGATCGTGTATGTGCTGTGTACATTCCTCGTGGGCCTGCCGCTGATGGTTGCGGAGATTCTTATTGGCCGCAAGGTGAAGGCCAACGCCATCACCAGCTACAAGAGTCTGTCGCCCAAGGGCCAGCCGTGGTTCCTTATCGGCGTGAGTGGCGTGCTGTCGGCCTTTTTGATTCTGGCATTTTATTCCGACGTGGCGGGCTGGGTTTTCGCCTATATTTTCAAGAGCATCGTGCTGGCCTTTACCGGCCCGGCGACCGCTGACAGCGGAGCCGTGTTTGCCGAGTTGGTGGCCGACCCTGTGCGGTCCCTGCTGTGGCAGTGGTTCGTGCTTATCTTTGTGGGCAGCATCATTATGATGGGCGTCTCCAAGGGTATTGAGGGGACGGTGAAGCGCTTGATGCCCGTGCTGTTTGTGTTGCTGATTGTCATGGGCGTGCGGAGCATGTCTCTTCCCGGAGCCAGCGAGGGCCTCACTTTTTTGTTCTCCCCGGATTTCAGCAAGCTGAGCTTTACGGCTGTTCTTATGGCCATGGGCCTTGCGTTTTTTAAGCTGTCCGTCGGTATGGGCATTATGACGACCTATGGCAGCTACTACCGCGACGACCAAAACGTGCCCGTGACTACGCTGCGCGTGATGGTGGCCGACCTTGTGGTGTCGCTCTTGGCTGGTATCGCCATTTTCCCGGCGGTGTTTGCCTTTGGCATGGCCCCCGAAGCTGGGCCGTCCCTGTTGTTCGTCACCATCCCCAAGGTCTTTGAGTCCATGCCCCTTGGCGGCGTGTTTCAGGCGTTGTTCTTTATCCTGACGGGGCTGGCCGCCACGGGCGCGATGCTGTCGCTTCTTGAGGTGCCCGTTGCCTTTGCCACCGAGACGCTTGGTATGTCCCGCGCCAAGGGCACCGCCCTGACTGTTCTGCTGCTGGCCGCTGCTGGCGCCCCCGCGACGCTGTCCGAAAGCGTGCTGTCCGATGTGACCATCTTTGGGCTGAACTTCTTTAGCCTGTATGATTATATGACGCAGAATGTTCTGCTGCCCCTTGGCGGCGTGGCCGTTTGTGTGTTTGCAGGATGGGTGTGGGGAGCGGAGGCCTTCCGCAAGTGCCTCACCAACAACGGTGTACTGCCCCTTGAGAAGGTGGCAAATAGCTTCCTCTTCCTGCTGAAGTTTGTCACCCCTGTGCTCATCATGATTATCATGCTGAAGGGGCTTGGCATCTTTTAGCAGTCCTATGGAAGGACGCGGTATAAAAACTCGCCCGGCATAGCGCGGGAATGCAGTGGAGCGTTCTGTAGACGTGCGCTCACAGCGCGCGCTTTGCGGTGTGTTTTGCGTCATAAAAAGTCACAAAATTGTGACAATATCTCATAGCGCTTCATGCATGTGAAGTGGAGAACAAGTAGTGCATTGACGAGGGGTGTGGCAGCGTGCCGCGCCCCTCATTTTTGTATTGTACTTCGGGCGGTAAAGAAGTGTGCGTCCTGTAGTGTTGCAGTTGCACGGCGGAGTTATAAAGATGCATCTTTTCAGGGAGTTATGCGAGGCGGGTTGTTTGACTCCAGCGTTGTCCTAGGGTACAAGGCGCAGTTTACTCAAGGTAGGCTCCTTGCATGGTCGCTGGGAGCGTGTACGCAACGTTCAGTCCGTTGTCCGGGGGGGATGACGGAGGTAGGGGTGATATGAGCAACAGAGACGGGTTTACATCGAGCATCGGCGTGACCCTTGCAACACTCGGGTCTGCGGTCGGTCTCGGTAATATTTGGAAATTTCCCTACATGACGGGGATGAACGGGGGCGCGTCCTTCCTCTTCATTTACGTCCTCTGCACTTTTCTTGTGGGGCTTCCGCTTATGGTGGCGGAAATCCTCATTGGCCGCCATGTGAAGGCCAATGCCATCACCAGCTACAAGACCCTGTCGCCCAAGGGCCAGCCGTGGTTCCTTATCGGCGTGTGCGGCGTTATCTCTGCCTTTTTGATTATGGCGTTCTACTCGGACGTCGCAGGCTGGGTTTTCGCCTATATCTTCAAAAGCATCGGCATGCTCTTCTCTGGGCCAGAAAACGTCGATACCGCCAAGATGTTCACCGACTTGGTCAAGGACCCGGTCCAGTCGCTGTTTTGGCAGTGGTTCGTCCTCATCTTTGTGGGCGGCATCATTATGATGGGTGTCTCTAAAGGTATTGAGGGCACGGTGAAGCGCCTGATGCCCGTGCTGTTTGTTCTGCTCATCGCCATGGGCGTGCGCAGCATGACGCTGCCCGGTGCATCCGAGGGGCTGACCTTTTTGTTTACGCCGGATTTCAGCAAGCTGAACTTCACCGCCGTGCTTATGGCTATGGGCCTCGCGTTCTTCAAGCTGTCCGTCGGCATGGGGACCATGACCACGTACGGCAGCTACTACCGCGACGACCAGAATGTGCCCATCACCACGCTGCGCGTTATGCTGGCGGACCTTTCCGTGTCGCTGCTGGCCGGTATCGCCATCTTCCCGGCGGTGTTTGCCTTTGGTATGGCTCCCGAAGCCGGACCGTCCCTGCTGTTTGTGACCATCCCCAAGGTGTTTGAGTCCATGCCCCTTGGCGGCGTGTTTCAGGCGCTGTTCTTCATCCTGACCGGTGTGGCCGCCACGGGCGCCATGCTGTCGCTGCTTGAGGTTCCCGTCGCATTCGCCACCGAGACGCTTGGCATGTCCCGCGCCAAGGGCACCATTCTTACCGTGCTGCTGCTTGCCGCCGTGGGCGCGCCTGCCACGCTTTCCGAGAGTGTGCTGTCCGACGTGACCTTCTTCGGTCTCAACTTTTTCAGCCTGTACGACTACATGACGCAGAACATCCTGCTGCCCCTCGGTGGTGTGGCGATTTGCCTGTTCGCCGGGTGGATTTGGGGGGCGGATGCCTTCCGCAAGGCCCTCACCAACAATGGCCTGCTGCGCCTTGATGGTGTGGCCAAGATGTTCATCTTTGTGCTGAAGTTCGTCACCCCCGTGCTGACAGTGCTCATCATGCTCAAGGGCCTTGGCATCTTTTAGTCAGGCTCTGCCGCGGCAGTGAGCGCATCACGATGATACAACAAGGGGTACGGCGGTTGCTGTACCCCTTTTTTACTGATTCCCCATCTCGGCCAAAGGAAAGCGCCATGATCCGCGAATTCCGCACAGAAGACACCGACGCCGTCCTCGCCATTTGGCTTGATGCGTCCCTTGCCTCGCATGCATTCATCGACGCTGCATTCTGGCGCGGAAACGTCCAAGCCATGCGCGATGTCTACCTGCCCCTTGCCCGGACGTGGGTGTACGAAAAGGAAGGCGAGGTTGTCGGGTTCATCAGCATGAATGGGGAATATGTCGCCGCACTCTTTGTCGCGCCCAAGTGGCAGGGCAGGAGAGTGGGGACGACCTTGCTCAACCACGCCAAGACCCTTTCATCCGTGTTGCGCCTTGCCGTCTACACCGAAAACACCGCCGCGTGCCGCTTTTACGCGCGCCACGGCTTCACTCTGGTGCAGGAACGCCTTGACGAAACAACCGGCCACCGGGAGCAAGTGATGCGTTGGGAACAGCCCGGTTCTACCCGTTTTACGGCTGATGGCGGGAAAAATGACGTTGAACCATAAAAAATGATTGACGATATGCCGTCATATCTTATAGATACCTCTCCGTCAGCGGCGCAGAGCGCCACCTGACAATACCCCGTGCCGAAGTGGTGGAATTGGTAGACACGCTATCTTGAGGGGGTAGTGGCCGAAAGGCCGTGGGAGTTCGAGTCTCCCCTTCGGCACCATAGACGACAAAAGCCCGCAGCACACACTGCGGGCTTTTTTGCGTCTGATGGCAGGTGCGTTGGAGTGTGGAGAGGAAAGATGAGAAGAGAAGATGCCTTCGGCGACTTGAGCTCTTAGGTCCTTCGGCCTGAAAGGACGGAGGGCCTTAGAGATCAAGATAGCAGAGCTAGTTAAGGAAATAATTTCCTTAACAATCCTTAGGATTTTTTGGACGGAAGCCGTCCAAAAAATAAGGGGTTGGCCGAGGCGCGGGAGTTGTCAGGGGTGACGACAGGTTTATCCACACGCAACCGGCCTGTGCGCACGCAGGATTCTTAAGGACGGTAGTCCTTAAGCCACCGGAGGTAAATACAAGTGTGGCGTAACCACCCACAGGAGCGCCAGCGCGGCATCTGCCGCACGAAGTGTTACAGTTTCTTGACGGTTGCCCTGTCTCCGGCGTAGGAGAAAGGGCTTTTTGTTTGTGAATATCGGAGAATGGAATGAACAGCAGAATTGAGCGCATTGTCAATGCGACGAAATACTCCATGCAGGGGCTGCGGGCTGCGCTGGGCAGTGAGAAGGCTGTGCAGGAGGAATTTGCCATCTTGGTCCCGGCGGTGGTGCTGGGGCTATGGATTGGGGAGACGGGTGTTGAGCGGGCGCTTCTGATTGGGAGCTGGATGGTGGTTATCATCACGGAGCTGCTGAATTCCGCAGTGGAGGCCGTGGTGGACCGCTTTGGCTCCGAATGGAACGAATATTCCAAGCTCGCCAAGGACCTCGGCTCCGCCGCTGTGTTCATGGCATTGGCCCTCGCCGCTGTGGTGTGGGGTTGTATTGTGTTTGGCTAAGAGAAGAGAGAGTGAGAGAGTGAGAACCTTACAGACGTGGCTGTTTGGCCTGCTGTGCGCTGTGTCCGCTGCGGTATATAACCCGCAGATTTACAAGCTGGATGCCCTTGGCATTGGGTGGGATGTCGTGGTTGTGGTGGCTTTGCATGGCGCGCTGGCTATGCTCTTTGGCCGCATTCCGGGCGTACGCTGGGCGTACTTTACCCTGATGAACCTTGCTGGCTGCGCGACGACATATTTTTATACCGTATTTGGCGTAACAGTGAATTATGACTCCGTGGCGTGGCTCTTTGAGACCAACTCCATGGAGGTCAACAGCTTCCTGACGTGGCGGCTGTCGCTGCTCATGGGCGTGAGCTTTCTGCTGGGGCTTATACAGGCCAGCCTGTCAAAGCGAGTGCTGGGAGATGTTCCTCTCAAGCGGTACGCCGCCGTGTTTGGCGTGGCGCTGCTTGCCGTTGCAGGGCTGTACAAGGGCAGCTGGGCATTTTTTAAGTACATGGACTGGCAGCCGACGTATGAAGCTATCTCGCTGAGCAGGGTGTCGCCCATTTCCATTCCCAAGGCCATCCGCATGTATATCCATGAGGAGGGCGAGTCCGAAAAACTGTTGGATTTGCCAAACCCGGCTGATGCCCCGTCGCAGCTGGTGGTTGCAGAAGATGAACGTCCCACGGTGGTGTTTATCATCGGCGAGAGCGCTCAGGCCGCGCATTTTGGCATTAATGGCTACGAGCGCCAGACCACGCCGCGCCTTGCGGCCATGCCGAACCTGCTGAATTATGGCGTGTGCCGGTCCTTCGGCAATACCACCCGCGTGTCGCTTATCGGCATGCTGACGGACGCCCGTATCAAAGAGCGTAAGCCTCAGCATGCGTCGTTTATTAACTTATTTAATAAGCACGGCTATGAGACGTATTTCATTTCCCGCCAGAACAAGCTGGGCCGAAGCGGCCACCTGACGGACGCGCTGATTTCGTGCAGCAAGCATGTGAAGTACGTGAAAGGGCGCGATATCGAGCTGGTGCGGCATATGAACGAGGCCATTGGCGACACCTCCGGCAATCTTGTTCTGCTGCATATGGTTGGCTCACATTTTTCGTACAAGCATCAGTATACCGACCAGTACCGGAAGTTTGTCCCTGATGACTACGTGAACGAGGAGCTTTCCAAATATCACCAGAACGTCATCAACGCTTACGATAATTCCATCCTCAAGACGGATGATATGATTGCTTCGGTCATCGACGCGTTGCGGGATAAGAATGCTGTGGTCTTCTACACATCTGACCATGGCGATTCCCTTGGCAAGCGCGGCGTGTTCCTGCACGGCACCACCGTGGAGCAGGAGCAGTACGAGGTGCCGTTCCTCCTTTGGTATAGCGACGCCTTCAAGGCCGCGCGTCCGCAGACCGTGGCGCATATGCAGGCCGCTGTGGGCACGCCTGTGACGCACGACTTCATCTATCATACGCTGGTGGGACTGGCGGGTATCCGCTCCGATGTGCTGGACGCCTCCCTTGACCTGTCCGGTACTATGCAGTCCGGCGTTGCCGAGGTGGCGCAGCCTGAGGCCGCTGCGGCGGTGCAGTAGCGGGCGGCCTTGTGTCTTGCCCGCCGGACGTGGAACTGATACCACTCCCGCTGGCCAGACCTTGCCGGGACGGCGCTGTGGCGTGCGTTTCGGCTGAGATATACAGACAAGGCTCCGGTCACTGTGACCGGGGCCTTTTTCATGCGCGTGGCGGAATTGACGCAGCGCGCCGCGAGGCCCTTTCTCGAAGACTCTCCACCGGAAGGCGCAAGCCTCCTGATGCAAAGAAGGCCGTAATGCTCGATTTTTCCAAGATTAAGACGTTTCCCATCGCTGAACGCGAGAACAAGTTTCACCTTGGCATGATGCTGCGCGCCGGTGACGCCGCCGCGCCGGAGACGGTGCCCAATATGCCGGACCTCGTGGAGCATGTGCTCCGCGCCAAGGCGGAAGGCGGCAAGGTTGTGGTGATGATGGGCGGCGCGGTCATCAAGGAAGGATGCGGCGCATTGCTTATCGACCTGATGAAGCGGGGCGTTATTGATCACATTTCGGGCAATGGCGCGGTGTCCATCCATGACTTTGAGATTGCCCTCATCGGCCAAACCTCCGAGCATGTGCCAAATGGCCTGCGCGATGGCAGTTTTGGCATGGTGGAGGAGACCGGCGCGCTCATGAACCGCGCTATCCGAGAGGCCGCGGCAGAGGGAAAAGGCTACGGGTACGGCATTGGCCGCATCATCGAGGCCGAAAACCTGCCACATAAGGAAGAAAGTGTCCTGTATAATGCCTACAAGCTGGGCATCCCCGCCACCATTCATGTGGCCGTGGGGGGCGACATTATCCACCAGCACCCGGCGTGCGACGGCGCGGCGCTTGGGGCGACGTCCTTCAGGGACTTTGAAATCATTACAGAGACCATCGCCAGCATGGGCCGCGGGGCGCTCCTGAATATCGGGTCTGCGGTGCTTATGCCCGAGGTCTTCCTCAAGGCGCTGACCATTGCCCGCAACCTTGGGCACGACGTGTCCGGGTTCACCACGGCGAACTTTGACTTTCTTGATATGTACCGCCCGCGCACGCGCGTACTCCAGTGGCCCGAGGAGCTTGGCGGAACGGGCATAGATATTCGTGGCGGTCACAGACAGACCGTTCCGGCGCTGTATGGCGGTATCGTCAACCATCCTAGGGCGATAGCGTTGCGCGCCCGTGAGGGCGATGCGGCGTAAAGCGGGCCACTCCAGCCGGTACTTTTTCCAGGCGTATTGCCGCCCGTGACAAATGAAAAGACGGCCACAGCATTGCGCTGTGGCCGTCTTTTTTGCGTCTGGCGTGTTGAAAAATGACGGCTGGCGAAAGGGGCGCGGTGGGGGTGTCATGCTGCCAATTCCGAACTCTCCTCCGCATTTGTCTTTTTATCCTTTCAACAGGGGGGCTTGCCTGTCCGTCTGTGTGCTCCTGTGGACTGGTTCCTTCTCCCATTGAGGGGCCGCCCGCTCGTCTCATGCTCCTGTCTGCCCTCATGCTTTTGGGCTATGACGCCGCCTGCCGCATCTCTTTTCCGCCCCGTGCCGCTTACTGCGGCAACACAGTGCGGGCGTGTTTGACCACAAGCTGGGTCAGGATGTTTACGGCGTCCACGTCCAGCCCCCATGTATGCCAGTACAGGTGCAGTTCCAGGCATTTGTCCGGGGCGAGGTTGATGAGCAGGCCTTGTTCAAGCTCCCGCAGAACCTGCAATTCCGGCACAAGGGTGTAGGCCATGCCGCGTAGGGTTGCCTCTACAAAGGCCTCGGACGAGGGCATGATGTGAAAGGGGATGTCACCCACCCTGAGGCCGTAGTGCTGCTCCAGAAAGCGGAAATGCAGCTCGTCCTTGCGGTTGAAGATAACGGCGGGGGCGCGGGAAAGGGCGTTTTCGCTGACGCCGGCCGGGAACCACATCTGCGCGAAATCCGGGGCCGCGACAAGGATGTAGCGCATACGCCCAAGGGGAAAGGTCTGTCCGCCCTGCACCGGGGATGCGTGCGAGCCAACACAGCCCACCACTTCGCCGCGCTTGAGCAAGAGGTGTGTCGTCTCCTGATCATCCAGCACAAGGTCCAGCAGGATGCCGTGCCGGAAGGCCAGCGGCGCAACGGCCTCCAGAAACCACGTCGCAAGACTGTCGGCGTGCACGCCAATGGACAGCGTCACCGGCCCCTCCACAAGCTGTGGCGACAGCTCCATGAGCGTTTGTTCTTCCAGCAGGCGCACCTGCTCGAAATGCCGGAGCAGTTTATGTCCGGCCTCGGTGGCCGTGACGGGCGTCCCCCGGACCACAAGGGCCTGCCCCATGCGCTCCTCCAGCACTTTCACCCGCTGCGATACCGCAGACTGCGTGATGTGCAGAACTCGGGCCGCGTTGTCAAAGCCCTGTTCCCGTATAACCGTCGCAAGTGCCTCAAGGTGCTTGTAATCGAGCATTGGCGTCCTTCCGTAGTAGTATTAGCAAAACTTATAGGTGATGAAAAAAATGAGTTTTACTGATTTAAACAGGTACCGTAGAGATAGAGGCCAGTCAAACATTTGTAGGAGGACAAGGTACACCAATGTTCATTATGCCGTTTCTTCAGGGAATGGGGACCGGAGCGGGTCTTATTATTGCCATCGGGGCGCAGAACGCCTTTTTGCTGTCGCAGGGGATTCGCGGCAATTATTCCTTGCAGATAGCCCTGCTGTGCAGCATGTGCGATGCCATTCTCATTACGGTTGGGGTCTCGGGCCTAGGGACGCTGGTGGCCAATAATCCCGACCTTGCCCGCATTGCCGGGTGGGGCGGTGCTGCCTTTTTGTTCTGGTATGGCCTTGGCTCCCTGCGGAGCGCCTTTTCCGGCAAGGCGCTGGACGTCATGCAGGAGCAGAAAAAGTCCCTGCGGGCTGTTTTGCTTGCCACCCTTGGCGTGACCTTTCTGAATCCGCAGACCTATTTGGATACCATCGTCCTGCTTGGCGCCATTGGCGGCCAGTTTGAGGGGCACGGACGGTTTGTTTTTGGCGCTGGGGCCATCACAGCGTCGCTGATGTGGTTTTTTACCCTGTGCTTTGGCGCGCGCCTCTTGGCGCCGTACTTCCAAAGCGCCAAGGCGTGGAAGGTGCTGGACCTGTGCACCTGCGCCATTATGTGGGCAATCGCCGCGTCGCTTGTTCGGGGGCAAATCGTCCTCTGAGCGATGTGGAAATGATACAGTTGATTATGGAACCGGAAAGGGCCGTGGCGGACACCACGGCCCTTTCCTTTTGGGGCGTGTGGGTAAGGCGCGCTGGAAGCGGGACCCGAGACGCAAAGCGAACCTTCCATACGCCAAAGGCCCCGGCTCTTGTCGGTCCTTTTTCCGGAGCCGGGGCATATGGCGCCCGGCTGGTGCCAAGCTCCGCCTGTGGGGAGCTGTGGGCGTAACGTGCCTCGCTGGCTGGAGATGTGTCGCGCCAGCTTGACATCGTGGCGCATTCAGCGACACTCGCTTTTTTGCTCCACTCAATCCGCAGAAGGAATCCGTCATGTTCGACAGCACCATCTACGCCGCGCGCCGCGCGCGGCTTGCGCAAAGCGGCCTGTCCGGCGTTGCCGTCTTCCCCGGCAATGTTGAAGCGCCCATGAATTATACCGACAACTGTTATCCTTTTCGTCAGGACAGCACCTTCCTGTATTACTTTGGGCACGATCTTCCCGGCCTGTGGGGCACCCTTGACCTCGACACCGGCGAAGCCGTGCTGTGGGGCGAGGATGCCACCATGGACGATATTATCTGGACTGGCCCGCTGCCCAGCGTGGCGCAGCGGGCGGAGCGCGTGGGCGCGCAGGGCAGTGGATCCCTCCGCGCGCTGATGGACGTGCTGCGCGCGGCCGGAAAGGGCGGGCGGCAGGTGCACACGCTGCCGCAGTATCGCGCCGAAAACCGCGAGCGCATGGCCGCTATGCTTGGTGTTTCGCAGGACGCCGTCAATGCCGCTCCCTCGCGCGCGCTGGCTCTTGCCATCATCGACCAGCGTAGCTGCAAGGCGCCGGAGGAGATTGATGAGCTGGAAAAGGCTCAGCTTGTCTCGCGCCAGATGTATGACGTCGCCATGCGCATGGCGCGTCCGGGCGTGACGGAGCGGGAGATTGCCGGAGCGCTGACAGGCGTTGTGGCGCGCGCCGGGGGCCTGCACTCCTTCCCGACCATCCTCACAACCCATGGCGAGACCCTGCACCAGCACGCCCATGATGGCGTACTTGAAGCGGGGCGCATGCTGCTTATCGATTCCGGCGCGGAGTCATTGGAGCATTACGCCTCGGACATTACGCGCAGTTTCCCCGTGAATGGGCGCTTCGACACGCGCCAGCGCGAGCTGTACGCCATTTTGCATGATGCGCAGGTGGCCGCGTGCGAGGCCTGCGCGCCGGGCGTCAGCTTCCGTGATATTCACCTGAAGACGGCCCGGCGTATTGCCGAAGGGCTGACGGAGCTTGGCATCATGCGCGGTAATCCTGAGGATGCCGTTGACGCCGGAGCGCATGCGGTCTTCTTCCCCCATGGGCTGGGGCATATGATGGGGCTGGACGTGCATGACATGGAAGGCTTTGGCGAGGACCTTGTGGGCTATGGCGAGGGCGTGGAGCGCTCTCCGCAGTTTGGGCTGTCTGCCCTGCGTTTTGCCAGAACCTTGCAGCCGGGGCATGTGGTGACGGTTGAGCCGGGGCTGTATTTCATCCCCGCACTTTTGGACAAATGGAAGACCGAACGCCGGCACGAAGCCTTTATCGACTACGCGCGCGTGGAATCGTATATGGACTTTGGGGGCATGCGCCTTGAGGATGATGTGCTTATCACTGGCGATGGCGCACGCATCCTTGGCCCCGGCATCCCCAAAAGCATTGAGGACATCGAAGCCGCCATGCAGAGTTAACGGCTGGAGTTGCAACGAGGTGTTCATACAGACGCCGCCCGGACCACTGGTCCGGGCGGCGTTTTGCGTTGCGGTCTTTGTCTCGCGTCAAGGCGCAGGCTACAGCCCCGCGGCGGTGGCGGACATGGGGAAGCAGTGCGTGTTGTAGCCCTGCCGCAGGCGCTTCATGAGGATGTATTCGTCCTTGAGCATGGCGCGCAGGCGGACGGATTCCTTGGAGGTGATACTGACCTCAATTTTACTCTTGTTGTAGTTGCCGTTGCGCAGGTTGGTGTTGAACACCGTGGACAGAATGCTCAGCGAGCGTTCAATGTCCTCCAGGAAGAAGTACGCATTGAGCGAGCGGATGCGCTCAAAGGCTTCCTTGACGTTGCAGGAGGGCGAGAACATGTACAATTGCCGGAGCAGGTGCTCCTTGGGGATGTTGTCCAGAAAGTCCGAGAACGTGTCCCCCAGCCATGTGAGTTCCTTTTCCCGGTCCGGGTTGCCGTCCTCAATTTCGCGCCAGCGCAGCAGGTTTTTGTAGTGCGAGACCACACGCTGGCACGGGTCGCGAAAGGAGGTGAAGACGAAGGTCCGTTCGGGCAGTTCGATTTGGTGCAGGGGCGTGTGCGAGAAGGCGTAGAGGAACTTGCCTTCCTTCAGGTAGTTCAGGGTGTGGCCTGAGAAGATAAGGCCGTTGTAATAGACAACATTGCCTTTGTTGATTTCCTGAAACAGGAAGCCGCTTTCGTTGTCGAAGGCATTCAGAAAGATTTTGTTCACCGACGTTCCGCCGCATTTTCTGATGTGGCAGAAGTAGTACCGCTCGTATTGACCCTTGATGTTCAGATACATGCCAAGCCCTCCCGCATGGCTTCGACATTTCCGCAGAGCATTGTCCAAAACGCGCCGAACCGTGCCGCCTGATGGATGCGCCGTACAGGGACGGATTTCCCAGACGTTCACCAAGAATAGCATACGCATCCACGAAAGGGGAGCATCGTGGCGGACTTTTTGAGGAAAGCGCATCATTTCGCCCTGCCTCTTTGCGCCGCGGCTCCTCTATGAAAGCAGAATGCATATTCAGCGCCGGGTGCGTCTTTTCTTCCATATATCCATAGCCTGCGTGTGCGCGGCAACGCCACGCGTCTTTGGCGTGCTCTACGCTGCGCCAAAGCTGTGACGGGCGCAAGTTGACTTCGTCCGTCCTTTGTATGTTATTCTTGGCGAGTGTGTTGTGTGTTCGGGGAATGGGGCCGGTGCGGTGCCGATTTTTCCGGGCCTTGCGCCAAGGTGGCGCGCTGTGGTGAATGCTGGTGTTCTGGCTGTTTGGCAGGGGGATGCATGACAAAGTCCGGTCAGCAGGGAGCTTTTGGCGCCGCCGCGCAAGAGTGGAAGCTGGTTGTGGAGCAGATGCCAGCGCCAGTCTGTGTGGTGGATGCCCAAAACTGGCGCATTGAGTACGTCAATCCAGCGGCCAAGGCGGCCTTTGGCGGCGAGTGTGTTGGCAGCCGGCTGGACGAGGTGCTCGGCGCCCACCGCGCCGCTGACATGCTGCGGGCGTGGAGCGACGGCGATGACCAATCCGGCGTATCGTGGCGCCTTGCCGTTGGGGGTGAGACTTTTGCCTTTACCGCCGCCCAAAGCTCATGGCCGGATGGCCGGACGGTTCTCATTGTGACAGCCGTTCCCGCTCCGGAGGGGCAGGAGTGCGAGGATCCTGATTCGCCGGAAGCGGAGCAGGCGCGGCTGTTTGCCATGGCTGTCGACGCCGTGAAGGATGGCGTGTGGGACTGGCACCTGCCGTCTGGCAGGGCGTTTTTTAGCCCGCGCTACAACACGATGCTGGGGTACGACCCCGGCGAGCTGGAGCCAACGTACGAGACATGGAGTGGCCTGCTCCATCCGGACGACAGGAAGCGCGCGCAGCGGGAGGTTGAGGCCCATATTGCGGCGTCCAAAGCGTATGATGTGGAATTTCGCATGCGCACCAAGTCCGGCGACTGGAAGTGGATTCAGGCGCGCGGCAGGGTGGTGGAGACGGACGACACCGGGGCCGTGGTGCGCATGGTTGGTACGCATAGCGATATTTCGGAGCGGAAGGCCGCGGAACTGGCCCTGCAGGAATCCGAGCATCTGTTTGCACTCTTTATGGATCAGCTTCCCGCCCTTGTCTTCATGCAGGACGAAGACATCCGCCTGACGTACGCCAACGCCTTTTTCCGCGAAGCAACGGGGATAGACGCCCCCACGGGGCTGACCCCGTCGCAGTATTATCCTGAGGATGTGGGCCGTGAACTGGAGGCGCAGTCCCGCCGCGTCCTTGCTGGCGAGAGCATCCGCGGGCAAAAGCGTTTGACCACGCGGGAGGGGGTGTCCTTCGTCCATCAGGTGGTCAAGTTCCCCATCGAGCGGGACGGCCGTCCGCCACTGGTGGGCGGTGTGGCGTGGGATATAACGGACATGGTCGCCCTTGCCGAACTCATGCGCGAGGTGAACGCCGCGCCGGGGTTGGATGAGATGGTGAGTGCCATCCTGCGTTGCGTGAGTGATTCGTTTTCCGTGCCGTTTGTGATGATTCTCCTCAAGGAGAATGGCGCGTTTGTCCCGCGCGGAATGCATGGCTTCAGCCTCTCCCCCGACGCCGCGTCCGAAATTTTGCAGCAGGAGGGGTTGTGTCCGTGCCTTGCCGAGGCGGCGCGGGGCACGCCCGCGTTTATCAATGATGTGCCGTCAACACAGGATTGTACGGGACTGCTCTGTGCGCGCGAGGGGATTGTCTCGCAGGCGTCGCTGCCTCTTATGGAGCAGGGCGAGGTCATTGGCGTATTGGGTATTGGAAGCGGCGTTCCCCGCGATTTTGCGGCCAAGCGCGACACTCTTGAGTCCCTTGCCCTTGTGGTGACCCTTGGCCTTAAGCGTGCGTTTATGTTTGAGGAGCAGGTAAAGCTGGCGGATAAGTTGGACGCCAAGGTTGCCGAACGGACGCAGACACTGGAGGCCGTGAACCGCGAGCTTTTGGCGAGTTTGGATTTGCTGGAAAAGGCGCGTGTTGAAAATCGCTTTAACCAGCAGCGGCTGGAGGCGCTGGTGGAGCTGGCGCGCATGGAGACGGCCTCGGCGCAGGATATTGCGGACTACGCGCTGGAGCAGGCTGTGAGCATGACGCGCAGCCGCATAGGCTATTTGCATTTTGTGGATGAGGAGAGCGGTATAATCAACCTGCACTCGTGGTCCCAAAAGACCCGCGAGCAGTGCTCTATGGATATGAACGAGCACTATTCACTCGACCATGCCGGAATATGGGCTGACTGCGTGCGGAAGCGGAAGCCTGTGGTGCACAATGATTATCCCGCCGCGCTGCACCGGAATGGCTATCCTGAGGGGCATATCCCCATTACCCGGCATATGAGTGTGCCCGTTATTGTTGGCGGGCGTGTGGTGGCAGTGGCTGGTGTCGGCAACAAGGACGTGCACTATACGCCCTCGGACGTGAACCAGCTGTTTTTGTTCGCGGATTCGCTCTTTCGCATTATCCATCGCAAAAAGAGCGAGATGGCCCTCCAGCAGGCCAAGCGCGAGGCCGAAGAGGCCAACGCCGCCAAAAGCGAATTTCTCGCCAAGATGAGCCACGAGATACGTACTCCCATGAACGCCATCCTCGGCATGGCGGAAAACGTACTGCATACGTCGCTGAATGCGGAGCAGCGGCGGATGATGGACATCCTCAAGCGTTCCGCCGGGTCGCTACGGGGCATTATTGACGACATCCTCGACATATCGCGCATAGAGGCGCGGCGGCTGGTCCTTGCGGATGCGGACTTTTCCCTTGGGGACGAATTGCGCGAGGTCACGGACGCGTACCGCACGCTTTTTGACAACAGGGGTCTTAGGCTGACCGTGAAGGCGGAGTGCTCCGCCGCCCCTGTGGTCCGTGGTGACGCGGTACGCTTTCGGCAGATTCTGTCCAACCTGTTGGGCAATGCCCTCAAGTTCACCACGCACGGTGGCGTCACGGTGGTGCTGGCCTCGTCCGAGTCCGCAAGCGGCGAGGATGTGCACGTGGTGCTGGAGGTTCGCGACACGGGCATCGGCATTCCAAAGCACCACCTTGAAACCCTCTTTGATGCTTTTGTACAGGTCCGCAGCGATACCTCGGCGGCGCGCGAGGGGGCGGGGCTGGGCCTTGCCATCGTCAAGGAGCTGGTGACCATGATGCGTGGCACTATCGACGTGGACAGCACGCTGGGCGACGGTACCGCGTTTACCTGCTCTCTGCTTTTGCCCAAGGGCGATGAGGGGGCGGTCCAGGCGCGGCAGGCGGCAAAGCCAGCGCCGCAGGATGAGCCGCCGGTGACAGGACTGCATATTCTCCTTGCCGAGGATAACGAGGAAAATGTGCAGGTGGCGGGGCTTTTTCTCCAGCGCCTCGGGCATACGTGGGATGTTGCCGGCGACGGGGCACAGGCGCTGAAGCTGCTTACGGAGCGCGCCTACGATGTGGTGCTGATGGACCTTGAGATGCCCGTGATGGATGGGCTGGAGGCCACCCGCCGCCTTCGCGCAGGGGAGGCGGGTGAGGCCGCGCGCACGGTGCCTGTTGTGGCGCTGACGGCCCACGCCGTTTCCGGCTACGAAGAAAAGGCCCGCGAGGCCGGGATGGACCACTTTTTGACCAAACCCATGAACTTTCGGGAGTTTGATGCGGCGCTGCGCCTTGCTGCCCCTCATGAGGACGCCGTCAAAAAGGGTGCGGTTATCGACCGCGAGGCTGTGCTCTCGCACCTTGATGGCAACGAGGTGCTCTTTGGAGAATTGATTGAAATCTTCCTGCGGAATATGCCCCCGCGCCTTGCGGCGCTGCATGCCGCCTGCCGCGCGCGCGATGTTGAGGACGCCCTGCGGGCGGCGCATTCCCTTAAGGGCAACGCCGCGACCATTGGTGCGGGGCGTCTTGCGGAGTTGGCGGAGAGGGCGACGGGACTTATCCGGGACGAACAATGGGGAGAGTTGGAAACCGTTTTGCCGCAGCTTACCGAGTGCTTTAGCCATGTCCAGCTGAGCCTGCGGGAAGAAATGTGAGGGCAGGATGGGGCATGTTCTCATCGTCGATGACGACGAACTCATAGGGCATCAACTCTCACGCACTGTGGAGCAGATGGGCTGTACGCCATTTTGGGTGCAGACGCTGGCCCATGGGGAACGCGAGGTGCTGCGCGGCGTGTATGATGTGGTGCTGCTTGATGTGTCGCTCCCCGACGGCAATGGGCTGGAGGCGCTGCCCCGTTGGGTTGGGCTGCCTGCCGCACCAGAGGTGGTCATCATCACGTCTGCGGAGGGCGGCCGCGCGGCTGAGCAGGCCATTACCAGCGGCGCGTGGGACTATATCCGCAAGCCCGTGGACCTTGCCGAATTGCGCCTGACGGTGCTGCGCGCGTTAACCTACAAGGCGTCCAAAACGGCGCGGCGAAGTAGTGCGGCCTTTGGGCGTGATGCCATTATTGGCTCCAGCCCGCGGCTGCTTGCCTGCATAGAGCGCGCGGCAGAGGCCGCCAGCGGCGACGCCGCCGTGCTGCTGCTTGGCGCAACAGGGACGGGAAAGGAGTTGTTCGCCCGCGCCATCCACGACAATAGCGCGCGGGCGAAGGGGCCGTTTGTTACTGTGGACTGTGCCGCGCTACCGCCAACCTTGGTGGAGAGTACGCTGTTTGGCCATGCGCGGGGCGCGTTTACCGGAGCGCAGGAGCCACGGGAAGGGTTGGTGGCGCAGGCGGACGGCGGAACGTTGTTTTTGGATGAGGTGGGCGATTTGCCCATTGATGTACAGCGTCTGTTCCTGCGCGTGTTGCAGGAGCGCCGCTTTTTGCCCGTGGGGGCAGATTTGGAGCGGCGGAGCGATTTTCGTCTTATTGCCGCCACCAATCAGGACATGGACGCGCTTGTGAGCGCGGGGCGCTTTCGGGCCGATGTGCTGTTTCGCATACAGGGATTTGTTCTGGCCTTGCCGCCCCTCACGGAGCGCGAAGGCGATATTGAGGACCTTGCCGTGCACTGGTGCGCCGAGTTTTGCCGCCGCGCCGGGGTGGATGTAAAGGGGCTGTCGCGTGCTTTCATCGCGTGCCTTTCGGCGTACCATTGGCCCGGTAATGTACGCGAATTGGTCCAAACTATGGAGCGGGCGGTCTCCGCCGCGTACGACGCGCCCCAGCTTCGCCCACAGCACTTGCCGAGGCCTCTCCGCGCGGCTGTGGCGGGCAGGACGCATGGCGCGGAGCCGGAAAATGGCAGGCACCAAGGTGCCGAACGCAGCGCGTTGCCTTTGTTTGCAGAATTTCGGCGCGAGATTGTTAGCCGGGGCGAGAAGGACTACCTGCGTATGCTTGTGGACGAGGCACAAGGCTCGCTTGAGCGGGCGCTTGGCCTTTCCGGGCTGTCCAAGACCCGGCTCTATGAACTGCTTCGTGCGCACGGTTTGCGGCTGCGCCCTTAGCCCGGCGTAGCGTTGCCTAGCGCCGTGGGAGTGGTGCGTCATGGCGATACGCCTTTCCGATTGGAAAGTGCAGTCTTCCGGTTTTTTCGGAGTTTGTGCGATTTTCTCGTCCGTTTCCGTTTTTATCGCACTTTCGTCACACGAATGAAACACTGTGGAAGGCGCGTCACACGCGCAAGATGTTGACATTCAAGAACGTGTGGAAATGTACCGTGGACACGAAAAGTGGCACCGTTGTTGCTTTTTGAAAGATGATTGACCAGCAGTGCATGCAAGAGGGACAGCGCCATTGTGGTGCTGGTGAACTCTGAAGAAAACTGCAGATGGTAATGGATGCGCCGCAGGTCAGTACCCTTGGGAGGGGATCATGCTTAAGGATTTGTCGATTTCCAAAAAGGTAACAGGTGGTTTTGCCGTCGTTCTTGCCCTGATGGTCGTCATGGGCGTTGTGGCGTTGCAAGGGCTTGAACACGGAGCCAAGGGGTTTGAAACCTACAGAAACTGGGCGCGGAATTCCAACCTCTCCAGTGAGGTTCGCGACCATCTGGTCAACGCGCGCCTTGCTATGAAGGACTATGGCCGTGGCGAAGACGAGGTTTTGCCGACGTTCAGAGAAAACTGGGCGGATATGATGGAGCATCTTGGAGAGGCCCATGAGCGCATCACCAGCCCGGAGCGCGTTCGCCTGCTGAAGGAATTTGAGACCTTGGCCAAGCAGTATGCCGCATCTGTGGACCGTATGACCTCTGCCGCAACGCAAAGCGAGCGAGAAGAGATCCTTCACGGCAGTTTGGATGCTCTGGGGCCTCAGCTCCTTGACCGCATTGAACAAATTCAGACCAGTTATGTGAAGAATCAGGACGCCTTGGGGCCTGCTCTGCAGGCGCAGAACAGCCGCACCGTCACCCTCGCCACAACAACTGGCATCGCGGCATTAGTCCTCGGCATTCTGTTTGCCGTGATAATTTCCCTCGCCATCACGCGGCCTTTGCGCAAGTCCCTTGCGTTTGCCGAGGCCGTGGCCAAGGGCGACTTTCGGGCGCACCTTGATGTGGACCAAAAGGACGAGACCGGCCGCATCGCCGTTGCTATCCGTGACATTGCGAACACAGTAGGTGGCGTGACCGAGAAAATGGACGTGATGATGCAGGAGGTCTCGCACGGGAAGCTCCATACCCGCACAGATGCCAGTGGGTATTCGGGCGGATTCAAGCAGCTTGTGGATGGGGTGAATAGGCTTGCAGATCGCCTTGTGGGCCTTATTGACGACTTGCCGCTTCCGGTTATGGCCATCGACAAAAACTACAACGTTCTCTTTATGAACGAGGTAGGCATCAGCCTTGGCAATGCGGAGCGCGGTGATGTGGAAGGGCGGAAGTGTTACGACTTCTTCAAGACCTCCGACTGCAAAACAGCCAACTGCTCTTGCACCCGCGCCATGGATTCGCTGGAGTCCGCCACATCGGAAACGGACGCGCATCCTGGCGGCAATGACCTTGAGATTAAGTACAGCGCATCCCCCATCTTGAACGACGACGGCAACGTGGTGGGTGCATTTGAGGTCGTGGTGGACCAGACGGATATCGTGGAAGCCTATAGGCGTATGGAAAACATTGCAGGCCGTGCGCAGGCCATTTCCTCCCGTATGTCCGAACAGGCCGAGGATCTTGCCGTACAGGTGCGGCAGGTGACCGAGGGCGCAATGACCCAGCGCGACAGAATGACTGAAACCGCAACAGCCATGGAGCAGATGAATTCCACGGTTTTGGAAGTGGCGCAGAACGCCAGTTACACGGCGGAGAGCACAGGCAAGGCCCGCGAGCACGCCGAGGGCGGCGCAAACGTTGTTGGCGACGCGGTGTCTGCCATTAAGGAAGTGCACGAGTCCGCCTCGGAGCTGCAGGAGAGCATGCGTTCCCTCGGGCAGCAGGCCGAAGCCATCGGTCAGGTGATGAACGTGATTACCGACATTGCGGACCAGACGAACCTGTTGGCCCTGAACGCGGCCATTGAGGCCGCCCGCGCGGGCGATGCCGGACGCGGATTTGCCGTGGTGGCGGACGAGGTGCGCAAACTGGCCGAAAAGACCATGAGCGCCACCCACGAGGTTGGCGTCAGCATCAGCGCCATTCAGGACTCCGCGCGTCTGAATGCGGCCAGCATGGACCGGGCTGTGTCCAGCGTGGACCGGGCAACGAAGTTGGCCGGCGAGTCCGGAGACGCCCTGTCGCGCATTGTGGAACTGGTGGTGGATTCCTCCAGACAGGTGGACGGCATCGCCACGGCCAGCGAGGAGCAGTCCTCGGCCAGCGAGCAGATCAATCAGGCCATTGAGGAAGTCTCAACCATTGTGAATCAGACCGCAGACGGCATGTCGCAGTCTTCACGCGCCTTGGAGAGCCTGGCGGACATGTCCGGCGAGCTGAATGACCTCATCGCCGAACTGCGCACAAACGGTAAGAATTAGCCGCGCTCTTGGCGGCATCCCTTCCCTTCCCTTCCCGCACCCGCGCGGAGGGTGGTGCATGGGCACCGCTCTCCGCCGGGCAAGCGGCCCATGAAGACCTCGCAGGATGATGCATATGGCAGATTGTACCCCCCATATATCCATGAGCCGGTTCCTCGTTATTGATGACGACGAGATGAGCCGCCACCTTTTGGTCGCGGTACTCACGTCCCTTGGGGGCACGGTGCATGCCGTCCCCGAAGACGATGACATCCCCGAAAGCATATCTGAAGATGTGGACATTATTGTGATGGATGCCGCTATCGCCAGCGAGAAACGGGAGCACATTGTGGAGCATCTCCGTGCGCATAAGGGGGCGCATAACGGGGGCCACAACGGTGAACAATCCGGGGAGAATGAGGAGGAATGCGACCTCATCCATTCCCCGGGCCTTTTTATCACGACGGCCGTTGTGGATGACGAAACCCTGCGTCAGGCACTTGCCCTTGGCGCGGATGCCGTGCTGCAAAAACCGGTGAACAAAACCGAAATGTCGCTCCGCATAGACGCCGCCCTCAAGCGGCGGGCGGAGCAGATGGAACTGCTTTGCCTGCGCGGCGAGTGCGAGTCCCTCCGCCGCCGCGTGCAGGAACTGGAAAAGCAGCCCCGCGCGGCGGCCCCGGCTTCGCACCGGCCGTCCCCCGCCAACTGTATTGCTCCGGGCCCGTGGGCGCCGGAGGGGCTTGAATTGCCCGAGTCCTATGCCCATTCGCTGGAGCAGGAGCGCCAACGCTACAGCGCCATCCTTGCTTCATTGGACACGGGTCTGACACTCCTTGGTCAGGACATGCGCATTGAATGGGTCAACGATCATGTCCGCGCCATGTTTCCGAATCGTCAGCCGGAAGGCGAGCTGTGCTACCGCTTTTATTACGGCATGGAAAAGCCGTGTGCGACCTGCGGCGTCCGCGAGGTGTTCCGCACCGGTGAACCAACGACATTTGAGCGGTATTCCCCAGAAACGGAACGATGGTTTTCCGTCTATTCAGCCCCCGTTTTTGGCGAGGGTCAGCGGGTGACGCATGTGCTGGAGGGTGTGACGGACATCACCGAGCGCAAGACTCACGAACAGCAGCTCCTTTCGGCACTGCACAAACATGAGCAACTGGCGTTTATCCTGAACAATAGCCCTCTGTACGCCTTTGTGTGGAAAAATGAGCCGGGCTGGCCTGTTGAGTTTGTGTCGGACAACATCACGGACCTTGGCTATGCCCCGGAGGACTTTTTGGGCGGACATATTGCCTACGCCGACATTCTGCATCCCGATGATGTGGACCGTGTGGCCGCGGAAATCCGCCAGCATAGCGAGGCGAAGCGCTCCGAATTTAAGCAGGAGTACCGCGTTGTGGCACGTGATGGAGATATGCGCTGGATGGAGGATATGACGTGGATAATCCGCGACGAGCGGGGCGACATAACGCACTTTCATGGCATTTTATATGATGTCTCGCGCCGCAAGCGCGATGAAACCCAGCTCCGCAAGCTCTGGCGCTCCGTCGAAAACAGCCCCACCACCGTGGTCATTACCGATACGCAGGGCATTATTGAGTATGTGAATCCGGCTTTCACCACGGCAACGGGCTATTCCCGCGAGGAAGCCCTGGGGCAGACCACGGGCGTCCTGCGCTCCAATGTGCACGACGACGCCTTCTACGCCGACCTGTGGACGACGATATCCGCCGGGCAAACGTGGCGCGGCGAGATTTGCAACAAGCGCAAGGATGGCTCCCTCTTTTGGGAGCAGGCGTCCATTTCGCCGGTGGTGGACGACGCAGGGCGCGTCACCCACTATGTGGCGGTCAAGGAGGACATCTCCGACAAGAAGGACTTTGAGCAGTTGAAGCAGGACGTGGAGCGCATTATGCGCCACGACCTCAAAACCCCGCTCAATACCCTCATCGGCCTGCCGCAAGTACTGATGATGGACGAGAACCTCACCGAGGAGCAACTCGAAATCGTCCGCGCCATTGAGGACTCCGGCAAACGTATGCTGCATATGCTGGATATTTCCGTGGATCTGCTCAAGATGGAACTGGGCGAGTACGAGTACATCCCCGGCGATGTGGATATCCTCGCCGTTATCCGTAAGCTGCTCGGTCAGTCGCAGCAGAAGCTGGTGGTGAAGCAGCTGGAGACTACCGTGCAGTTGGACGGCGCACCCATCACGCCCGCCATGCGTCTCTATGCCTGTGGTGAAGAACGCCTCGTCTACACCATGCTCTCCAACCTGCTGGACAACGCCATAGAGGCCTCACCCCGGCAGGGGACCATCTCCATCAGTATTACGCAGGGGCAGGAGATACTCACCGCTGTTGTCCGTAACAGCGGCGCTGTGGCGCAGGAAGTGCGCACGCATTTCTTCGAAAAATTCAAGACTTACGGCAAAACAGGCGGCACAGGCCTAGGCACGTATTCCGCCAAGCTCATGGCCGATGCCATGCAGTATGACATCGCTATGGAAACGTCCGACACAACAGATGAAACATGGCTTACAATAACGATGCCCGCATCCTGCGCTGGCTTCATTGAGGGCGCACCATGACCAGACACAGCCATACCATCCTTGTGCTGGATGATGAACCGCACAACGTTTTGCTGCTTCGGGAGCTGCTGCGAAAGCAGGGCCATAAGGTGGTCGGCACAAGTTCGCCCATTGAGGCGCTCCAGATTGTGGACCGCACCTTCGACCTTGTGCTGTCCGACGTTATGATGCCGGAAATGAACGGATTTCAGTTTGTGGAGCAGCTACGCAGCAATCCGGAGACTGAGGACATTCCCGTCATTATCGTAACCACGCTGTCCGACAAGCCGGACCGGCTGCGCGCCGTGCAGTCTGGCGCCAATGACTTCATCACCAAGCCTGTGGACGCCTTTGAACTGGAGGTCCGCACGGCCTCCATGCTGCGCCAGAAGCGCCAGCAGGACGAGATCAAGCTCTTTCAGCAGGATCTTGCGGGCATGGTGGAGGAGCGCACTTCCGACTTGCAACGCACGCTGAACCAACTGCATACGTCGCACATCGAGAGCATCCTGCATCTTGCCGCCGCCGCGGAGTACAAGGACGAGGACACCAGTACCCACATCAAGCGCATGAGCCGCTATTCCGCGCTTATCGCCAAGAGTTTGGGGCAGGATGACCATTATGTGGACCTTATCCTCAGGGCCAGTCCCATGCACGACGTTGGCAAAATCGGCATTCCGGACGACATTCTGCTCAAGCCCGGTCCGCTGACGGCGCAGGAGTGGGAAACCATGAAGACGCACACCACCATCGGCGGCAAGATTCTTGGCGCGGGCAGTTCAGAGTATATGCTTATCGGCACCAGCATTGCCCTGACCCACCATGAAAAGTGGAACGGCACCGGCTATCCGGCGGGATTGTCCGGGGAGAATATCCCCCTGTGCGGGCTTATCTGCGCGGTGGCAGATGTGTTTGATGCGCTGACCAGCAAGCGTCCCTACAAGGATGCCTTCCCCGAGGACAAAGCCTTGAGCATTCTACGCGAGGGCAGGGGGGTGCACTTTTCACCGCGGGTGCTGGATGCCTTCCTTGATAACTTGGATGCGGTCCGAGATATCCGTGCCAAGTACTGCGACGACCACGCCAATTAAGACAAAAAGGCCCCTCCGTGTGCAGCGGAGGGGCCCAGAGGGGTTGTGACGCAATAAAAGAGTCACAAACTATAAACGAATCACCGTGCCGGGGGCGGCGTCGGTGTTTTCGCCATTTTGGACCACGGCCTCGCCATTGACGAAGACATGCGGGATGCCTTCAGGGTACTGGCAGGGGTCCGTAAAGGTGCCCTTGTCCTCGACGGTTTCGGGGTCGAAGATGACAAGGTCGGCAAAGTTGCCGGGGCGCAGGACGCCGCGCTCGGGAATGCTGAAGACGGACGCCGGGCGGCCGGTCATCTTGGTGACGGCTTCCTCAAGGCCAAGGCTGCCGCGCTGGCGCACGTAGCGGCCAAGGACGCGCGGGAAGGAGCCATACACACGCGGATGCGGCTTGCCGCCAAGCAGGCCGTCCGTGCAGACGTTCATTTCCGGGCGGCGCATAAAGCCTTCCACATGCTCTTCCAAACCGTAGAAGTCCACCATGCCCACGGCGTTATCTTCCTGCAGCAGCAGGTCAAAGGTGGCCTGATACGGGTCCATGCCACGCAGCTCGCCAATTTCCGTCAGGTTCTTGCCAATGCAGTCGGCGTTGGCCTCGGTCTTTACGTCCGTGACGTAGATGCCGTCCAGCCCGGCAAACTGCACAAAGTTGTCCCAGCCGTCGATGCCGTTTTCAATGTCCTGAATCATGCGCTGGCGGGCTTCGGCGTCCGCAAGGCGCTGGAGCAGGTTGTCCGTGCCGCCGTCATGCGCCCACGGGGGCAGAATGACGCCCAGCATGGTGGAACCGGCCACGTAGGGGTACTGGTCAAAGGACACGCGGATGCCCTCGGCCTTGCACTTGTCCAGCAGTTGCAGGACCTTTTCGTACTTGTCGGCGTTGTTCTTGCCGCAGACCTTAAAGTGCGAGAAGTGCACCTTGACGCCGGACTCGCGGCCCATGGTGATGACTTCTTCCATGGACTCCAGAATGGTGTCGGCCTCGCTGCGCTGGTGGATGACGAGGGGGCGGTCAAACTCCGCGGCGGCCTTGCACAGGGCGACCATTTCGCGCGTGTCGCTGTAGGCGCAGGGCATGTAGATGAGGCCGGTGGACAGGCCCATGCCGCCCGCTTCAAGCTCGCGGCGCAGGATGTCCTGCATGCGCAGCAGGTCATCGTCCGTTGCTTTGACGTTGCCAAGGCCAAGGGCCTCCATGCGCACGTTGCCGTGGGGGATGAGGTAGCCCTCGTTGGGGGCGCTGCCGTTGGCTTCCAGCAGCTTCAGGTAGCCGTCCGTCGTCTCGTAGGACCAATCCAGCTCCTCCACATCGCCGTCCAGACCGGCAAGGTTCTTGCGCCACGGGCTTTCGTACTTGGTGGGCATGGGCGCGGCGGAGATGCCGTCCTGTCCCAGAATCTCGGTGGTGACGCCCTGGCGGGTCTTGGCCGGGACGTGCTTCTGGCGGAAGATGAGCAGGTCGGAGTGGCTGTGGGTGTCGATGAAGCCGGGGCAGAGGACCTTGCCCTGCGCGTCCAGCTTTTCGTCAAAGTCGCCTTCCACGCTCTGGCCGCGCACCACGTCGATGATGCGTTCGCCCTCGGTGATGACGCAGCCGTCAAAGCGCTGCTGGCCGGTGCCGTCGATGATTGTGGCGTTGTGGATGAGTCGTTTCATGGTCGGTCTCCTTGGGCGGGTGGTCCCGCTTTCTGGTCCTTTGCGGCGCGTGGACATGCGCGGCCTGCAAGGGGAGGTGGTAAAATATGTCCGGCGGCTGCTTCCTGCCGCCGGAGGGTGCCGCCCCGGCGCGCTCTGGTGCGCCGGGGCGGCTGGCTGGGCCGGATGTCTGCCCCCGCTGTCTGGCCCTGATAGAGGGCTGATGCAGAGGAGACATTCCGGCGGGGTGGACTATTCTCCGGCTGCGGCGGCTTCTTCATGCTCCTTGGTGATGGCCAGCGGGGCGGGCTTGCGGCCCATGGCGATCTCTATCTTGGAGATGAGGAAGAACGACAGCGTACTGACAACGGAGCCGAAAACGATGGCCATGATGCCGTACGGTTCACCGGCCTGCTGCCACGCGATGGCGGCAACGGAGCCGAGGATGATGGAGTACAGGCCGCCGTTGACGGTGGCGTTGTTGTACATCAGGCCGAACACAAAGGCCGCGAACGGACCGGCCGCACGCATGGTAAAGGCCAGAATGAGCAGCGAGATGATGGAGTAGTTGCCAAGGGCGATGATGACGGAGCAGGTGCCGACGAACAGGATGGCGCCCTTGCTCCAGGTCATAAGGTCCTTATCCGTTGCATTGGGACGGATGTAACGCTGGAACACGTCCTTGGTGAACAGGGTGGACACGGCCAGCATGTTGCCCGAGGCGCTGGACATGGTGGCGGCGACCACGGAGGCCAGCACCACACCCGCGATGATGGTGGGCGCGAAGTGCTGCGCGGCCGTGGGCAGGGCGCTGTTGGGGTCGATGTCGGGGAAGTGGGACAGGGCCACAAGGCCGATGACCGCCGGGATAAAGCCATACAGCGCCATCAGGCAGGAGCACATGAAGGAGCCCATCTTGGCGACCTTGGCATTGCGTGCGGCAAAGTAGCGCTGCACGGCTTCCTGACCGGTGGAGAAGGTCATGAAGTACATCAGGATAAGGCCGAGGATGGTCTTCCAGCCAACGTTGGTTAAGCTCATCTGGTGTGCTGGCAGAGTGGACACCAGATGGTCCCAACCGCCTGCATTGTGCAGGATGATGGGCATTGCGATGGCCATGCCGATGGTGATCACGAGAATGTGCACGATGTCCGTGAACGCAACCGACATAAGCCCGCCCATCAGGGTGTAGGCGGTGACGACGCAGCCTGCAAGGATGATGACCTTTTGCAGTTCAATGCCCGTCACAACGTGGATGATGGTGGAGGTGGCGATGACCTGCGCCGCAGTGGCGAAGAACAACGCGGAGATGGACAAAAAGGTCGTCATAATGTGCGAGGTCCGGCCGTAGCGGCGGCCGAGGATTTCCGGCACCGTCGTCGCCATGGATTTGCGCAGGTACGGCGCAACAAAGGAGACGAGGAAAATGCCGATACCCGCGCTGACAACGTACCAGCCGGCGGAGAACCCCCACTCGCCATAGGCCTTGGCCGCGACACCCAGGGTACTGCCGCCGCCGATTTCGGCGGCGGCGAGAGTCCCTGCCATCATGGCCGGGCCAAGCTGGCGACCGGCGAGGAGAAAGTCCTCGGATTCACGAATCTTGCGCTTGGCAACCCACAGGCCGATACCGATCATGCACGCCATGTAGGCGAGGATGACATAGAAAGTGCTGGTCATGGCAGGAACTCCCTCTTAGGTGTGCAGCAGTGCGCGGCTGATGGCCATGTAGCCTTCAACGGCCTTGTGCAGTTGATCAAGCTCAATGTACTCGTCGTCGGTGTGGGCCAGCGTCTCAAGGGACGGACCGTAGCCGAAGGTCTTGATGCCCGCTTCACCGGCATAGTGACTGCCGTTGGTGCAGAAGGCGTAGTGGTCGATCTTCGGGCTTTGGCCGATGCCGCGCAGCGCCTCAAGGGTGCTCTGCACAAAGGCTTCGTCCTCGCTGTATTCCCATGCGGGGAAGAACCGCTCCGCGCTGATGGTCTCGCCGGTGTGGCACGGGGCCTCATCAATGGCGAGGCTTGCCGTGGCTTTGAAGTCCGGGTCTTCGGCCTTCAGGGCGTTGATGGCGTTTTGGATGGGCTCAAGGATGCTCTCCTTGGTCTCGCCCACCAGCGTACGGCGGTCGTAGGTGACGCGGCAGCCGGAGGGCACCACGGATGCACCGGGATAGGGGGACGACTTGATGTCCGTCAGGGCGTTGGTGCCCTTGCCGAGCATGGGATGCTCCGGCGGAGTCAGGGCTTCTACGCGGCGCACCAGCTCCATCATCTTGTGGACGGCGTTGATGCCTTCGTCCGGAGAGGCGGAGTGCGCGGGCTTGCCCTCGGTCTCCAGCACGATTTCGGCGCGGCCACGCTGGGCAATCTTGACGTTTAGCTGCGAGGCTTCGCCAATGACAACGTAGTCCGGCTGCACGTTCTTGCTGATTTCGCGGCCGGCCACACCCTCAAAGCACTCCTCGTGCACCACTCCTGCGACGTAGATTTCGCCAGCAAAGTTGCGGTTCTCGGGCTTGGCCATTTCGGCGGCGGCAACGGCCATGGCGGCGACAGCGCCCTTCATGTCCGAGGTGCCACGGCCGTACATGCGGCCGTCCTCAATCTCCGCGCCAAAGGGCTTTTTGGTCCAGCGGCGCTCGTCCACGGGCACGGTGTCTATGTGGCCGTCAAAGAGGATTTTGGGACCGGGGGCGTTGCCCTTAACGCAGCCGATGATGCTGCCGTAGCGGTCGATGGTGACTTCGTCGAAGCCCGACTCCTTCATGAAGGTTTCAAGGACGGAGACGACGCCGGCTTCCTCGCCGGAGACGCTGGGCTGCTGGATAATATCGGCGCACAGGGCGACGACGGCGTTTTTTGCTTCCTCGTGTATCACGTGCCTCTCTCCTTATTCGTCCACTTCGGGGTAGGCGCCGTACCAGGTGATGCGGCGGTACATTTCGGGGTCGGTGTCGCCTTCCGTGCTGATGACCAGAACGCGGGAAGATTCGTCCAGTTCCAGGTTTTCACGGATGGCGGCAAGCTCGGGGCGGTGCATGATGCACTCCACGATGCCGGTGGTCACTGCGCCGGACTCGCCGGAGATGACCTTGGGGTCGCTCCCCTTGGGCGCGGCCAGCATGCGCATGCCGTTGGCGGCAACCCAGTCCGGGCAGGAGATGTAGCCGTCGCTGTAGTCGCGGAGGATGCCCCAGCCCACGGTGTTTGGCTCGCCGCAGGCAAGACCGGCCATGACGGTGGCCATGTCGCCCGTGACAAAGTGCGGGTCGCCGTCTGCGGCCTGCGCAGAGCGGAAGATGCAGTCCGCAAGCTCCGGCTCAACGATGACGGTCTTCGGCCTGTCGTCGCCGTAGCGCGCGGCCAGAAGGCCCTGCACGCCGCCGGCAAAGGAACCGACGCCAGCCTGCAGGAAAACATGGGTGGGACGCGCGCCTTCCTGCTCCTCAAACTGCTCCAGCGCCTCAAAGGCGAGGGTGGTGTAGCCCTGCATGATCCAGCCGGGAATCTTCTCGTAGCCGTCCCATGCGGTGTCCTGCACCATGACCCAGCCCTTTTCCTGCGAGTTCTGCCAGGCAAGGCGCACGGCGTCGTCGTAGTTCATGTCCGTGATGCTGGCGTCTGCGCCTTCTGCGCGGATGTTGTCCAGACGCGCCTTGGCCGAGCCTTTGGGCATGTAGATGACGGACTTTTGCCCCAGCTTGTTGGCGGCCCAAGCGACGCCGCGGCCGTGGTTGCCGTCCGTGGCTGAGACGAAAGTGATTTCGCCTACAGCCTCGCGCACTTCGGCGGAGCAGAGCTTTTCCATGCTCATCTCGGAGATGGGCGTGTCCAGCACTTCGCAGATGTGGTTGGCAATGGCGAACCCGCAGCCCAGCACCTTGAAGGCATTGAGGCCAAAGCGCTTGGACTCGTCCTTCACGTGGAAGCTGGCCACGCCAAGGTCGGCGGCGAGGGCGGGCAGGCCCACCAGCGGGGTGGGGGCGTAGCCGTCAATGGTGCTGAAAAAGTCGCGCGCCACTTTGGCATGCTTGACGGACAGAAAATCGACATCGACCTTCTGTGTGGCCGCACGGGCCGTTTTGTTGGCAATGAAACGTGTTGTGCTCATGTGTCCTGAATCCTTAAAGGTCCGCGATGACTTCAATCTCGACCAGTGCGCCCTTGGGCAGCGCGGCAACCTGAACGCAACTGCGTGCGGGATAGCCGCCGGTGAAGTATTCGGCATAGATGTCGTTCATGGTGCCGAAGTCCTTCAGGTCCTGCAGAAAAACGCCCACCCGGCAGACGTTGTCACAGGTGGCGCCAGCCTCGTTCAGGATGGCCTTGACGTTTTCAAGGCTCTGCCGTGTCTGGGCCTCGATGCCCTCGACCAATTCGCCCGTGGCGGGGTCGACCGGAAGCTGGCCGGAGACGTAGAGGGTGCCGTCCTTGATGACGGCTTGGGAGTAAGGTCCGATGGCGGCGGGGGCCGCATCGGTATTGAGTACGGTTTTCATTGTACCTCCTTGGATTTCAACGTGATGTGAAACTCTCTAAGGCAAGGAGGGTGCCAACATGGAGCGATTTCTAAAAAGTGTATGTATTCCAGAGCGTTGCTGGATTATGCCGCATCTGAAGGCCCTACGTTGCTGCGGTTTTGCTTCTCAAACTGAAAAATAATTCTCGTATCGAGAATAAACTTTTGCTATAGCCAAAATGCCTTGTTTGACAGGGCTTTTCATCCACTACCCCGAGGCGGAAGCCTCCATCCAGCAAAAAATGTCGTGAAAGCTATTTTCATTTTGAGAAGCGGAGCCAGAGCATGATTGAGACCATTGAGCCATCCATCCGCCGCATTGCGGAAGTTATATCCATTGTTATCGGGCTTGATGTGGAGGTGGTGAACTCCTCCTTTACCCGTGTGGCGGGGACGGGGCGCTACGCCCAAGGGGTGGGGACCAGCATCATTGATGCCGGGCAGGTTTACCGCACGGCGCGGCGCTCCGGGCATCCTGTGTATGTGGAGAAGCCGCGCTTTCACCCCATCTGCAACGGCTGCAAGAAGCGCGATACCTGCGAGGAAAAGCTCACCCTGTGCGCGCCCATCATGGTGGACGGCAAGGTGGAGGGTATTATTGGCATTATCTGCTTCAATGAGCAGGACAGAGCGCGGATTCTGGAAACACGGGATTCGTTCCTGACCTTTATTGAGCTGATGTCCAACATGGTTGCGGGGTCCATTGCGGATACCAAGCGTCTGCAAGCCATGTCGCAGACGGTGGAGATGCTGCAGGGCGTGGTGGATGCGTATTCCGATGGGGTGTTCGTGTTCGGCAGGGACGGGGAGATTACGTATGTGAACTCCCACGCGCGGCGCATGATGAAGCTGCGGCAGGACGTTTTGCCCCGCGCGGTGGACATGACGCCCACCGGCAACACCGTGGAGGACGCCGAGGAATACGACCTGCGCTGTAACGGCGTGGAACTGACGGTTATGGCGCGGACCGTGGAGCTTGTGGGCGACGATGCGCGCTTTGCCAAGCTGGTGATCTTTGAAAGCCAGCGCGACTATATGCGCCGGATGTCGCGTATCAGCTCGCAGCCGCACGGTGAGGGGCTTGGAGCCATCCTTGGCGAGTCTCCGGTCATTACCAAGTTGAAACAGCGCGTGCAGAGCATTGCCACGTCGTCTTCAACGGTGCTCATCACGGGCGAGAGCGGCACGGGCAAGGAGCTGTTCGCCCGCGCCATCCACAAGGAAAGCGACCGCCGCGACCAGCCGTTTATCGCCATCAACTGCGGGGCCATTCCGGATACGCTGCTGGAAAGCGAACTGTTCGGCTACACCAGCGGCGCGTTTACCGGGGCGCGCTCGTCCGGACGCGTGGGCAAGTTTGAACTGGCCAACGGCGGCGTGCTGTTCCTTGATGAAATCGGCTCCATGCCGCTGTATTTGCAGGTGAAGCTGCTGCGCGTTTTGCAGGAGCGCACCGTCATCCGCCTTGGCTCCAACAAGCTCATCAACATCGACATCCGCGTTATCGCCGCCACCAACGACAATCTGCAGGAGCAGATTGCCAACAACACCTTCCGGAGCGATTTGTTCTACCGCCTCAACGTCATCCCCTTTGAGATTCCGCCCCTGCGCGACAGGCTGGAGGACGTGGACATGCTGACGGAGCACTTTTTCCGCAAATACGGGGAGCGCTTCAACAAGCGCCTTGAGCACATCTCGCCGCAGTGCATGGAGATGCTGCGCAGCTACCCGTGGCCCGGCAATATCCGTGAGTTTGAGAATGCCATTGAATTTATTGTCAATATGATGCCCGCCAGCGGCGAGGTGACGCCGGACTGCCTGCCAGCCTTCCTGCACGCCATCAAAACCGACGCCCCGCGCCTTGAGGTTGCCGATGATATCCGCCCGCTGGACGAAGTGGAGCGCGAGGCCATAGCCAAGGCTTTGGAGCGTTTCGGCACGTCCACCAGCGGCAAACGCCTCGCCGCCAAGCGCCTTGGCATCGGTCTGGCGACTCTCTACCGGAAAATTCAATTGTACGGGCTGTAGGCGGGGATCTATTTGTTTTTGTTAAAGAAGGCTTCTATAATAGTCTTTTGGAGGTTTGGACCGAGTCTACATGTCACGCTATTTCTATTTGCTATTCTAAAATAACATCTGGATGATTTTAATTTTAGATGAGCATACAATTTATTCTTGCACATTTTGTCTTCTGATAAATTCTCGATGAAGAATTCCATCTGTTTATCTTTAAAATCCTCGATCGAGAGCATTGCAAAAGATTCATCCATAGGTTCTATTGTTGTGCATAAATTTTGAAATTGAGGTCCGTTTGTTTTTACTATGGCATGCTTTTTCCTGAAAAAACCAATTGAATAACCATATGTTACTATTCGGGCTTTTTTCTCACCAAGGTTGGCGACCTTAATAAGGAGTACCTCTTGAGGTTGTCTTCCTCCAGATAGTGCATACCTAATATCGCACGTGCCCTTGAGGTGGGGCGACAATTGTCTCCATACAGTCCATGCCGCAATGGAGGTTGCCCCTACCGTTCCGAAGGCAGTGAATACACCAGTGATACAGTTGATGAGTTCATAGGATGGCATCTCTAGCTCCTTTGCTTTGTGTCTTGACGCAACAAAAAACCCCTTCCGCCGAAGCGAAAGGGGTTTGATAATCATGGTAGCGAGGAGAGGACTTGAACCTCCGACACTGCGGATATGAGCCGCATGCTCTAACCACCTGAGCTACCTCGCCATTTTGTTGGTGTGACGTGTTCCGTCACCCGCGGAGAAGACGTCTACGCACTTCTCAGGATATTGCAAGCACTTTTCGGGAAAAAGTCCAAAAAAGTTAGTCCAGTGCCCATCCTTCGCCGTTCGGGCCGCAGGTCATGACCTGAGCGCCGGCGGCGGTGACGGCGATGGTGTGCTCAAAGTGGGCGGAGGGACGGCGGTCCTTGGTCACGATGGTCCAATGGTCCGAGAGGGTCTCCACGTCCTTCACGCCAGCATTGATCATCGGCTCAACGGCGATGACCATGCCCTGCTTGATGCGGAAGTCCGTGCAATTGCGCGAGAAGTAGTTGGGCACCTGCGGCGGCTCCCACATGCTTTCGCCAATGCCGTGCCCCACAAGGGATTCCACGACGGAGAAGCCGCAATTACGTGCGTGCTTGGCCATCTTCTTGGCGATTTTGCTCCATTTTACGCCGGGGCGGATGTCTTTGATGGCGATGCGCAGGCACTCTTCGGTGGCGTCCATGAGCGCGCGCTTTTCGTCGTCAATGGTGCCAATGGCGTGGGTGCAGGCGCAATCCGCGCACCAGCCGTTAATCTTGAGGCCGATGTCTACGCTGATGATGTCGCCCTCCGCCAACTGGCGGGACGAGGGGATGCCGTGCACAACTTCCTCGTTCACGGACATGCAGCACGTCGCCGGGAAGGGCACTTCGCCGGGAACACCCTTGAACAGGGGAACAGCGTTGTGACCGATGATGAACTTTTCAACCTCGGCGTCGATGGCCTCGGTGGTGACTCCGGCCTCCGCCATGTCGGCGGCAATCATGTGGGCCTGCCACAGCAGCTGACCCGCCTCGCGCATCAGCGCGATCTCTGACTTCTTCTTGAGCTTCAAAGTAGCACTCCGGTTTTTTCCATACGCAAAGGGCAAGCTCATACTCCAACGTGCGGCCATGTCAACCATAGGCGGCATGAAGCCTGTATTCCCAGCCTCGCCCTCGGATTTTTGCTCTTGCGGGCCGCTGCCCGCGTTGCGCCCCTATGGTACGCGCACAAGCGCCAAGACGCCATGCCCGTGCGGAAGCGGCAGCGGACGCCGGGCCGTGTTGACACGGCGCAGTGGATGCCTATAGTTCTCGTTTGCTGGCAGGGCATACGTCACGTTGGCCGCCAAAGTTGAACCTGTAACGTAAAGAGATAGTGCCTCATGAATCTTGAAGAACTCACTCCGTCCGGCGCGGCCCAGTCCGCGCAGGAAGCCGATACCGCCAAGGTCTTTGTCCCCAAGGGCGTCTGCTCCAAGATGATCCGGTTCGAGGTTGAAGACGGCAAGCTCCATAACGTGGAATTCACGGGCGGCTGTCCCGGCAACCTCATCGGCATCGGCCGTCTTGTGGAAGGCATGCCCCTGACCGAAGTGGCGGAGCGCCTGCGCGGCATCCGCTGTGGCCGCAAGTCCACATCCTGTCCCGACCAGCTCGTGGAAGCCATTACGCCCTACATCGAGGGCTAATGCGCCTCGCGCGCTGCTGACGACGTGTCTCCAAGCCCCCGGTCTCCGGGGGCTTTTTTTTGCCCAATGGCGCGGAGTGAGGGCGAGTGCAGGGGGCAAGCTCACGCCGTTTCCGTGGCGCAGGAGCGCGGAATCTGCTATGTGTGGAGAACGCCCCGGCGTGCGCGCAGCGCCTCCCGGCGGCGGAAACCTCCCTCAAGCACAAGGAGAAAGCGCCATGACCATCCTGACCGGCATTTTGATGCTGTTTATCCTTGTCCTTGTGTATGGCTCGCGCAATGTTTTCCTCGCCGTTGTCGTCTTTACGGGCGGCGTGGGCGCGGGGAGCATACTGCTCATTGGCGTTGGCCGTCTGTTTTTGGAGTTTGCGGGCACGGCGGGGGAGACGAATTTCCTGTCCATCACCCTGTGCGCCGCTTTGGTGATGCTGCTCGCCGCCTCGGGAATAGGGCTTTTACGGCGCTTGCTACGCTGGTAGCGCCTTTTTTCAAGACGTATCCATAGCCATTCATTGGCCGTAAAAATCCGCCTCCGGCACTGCTGGAGGCGGATTTTTGCATTCATGGCCGCTCCTTATCCGACGCATTGACTCTGCGCCGCTTGGCGCATCCACCAAAAAAAAGCCGTTTTTCGCCATGCTGGGGCGTGTTCGCCCACAGAAGGAACATGGGCGCATCTGCCCGCCCTTGCTTTTGATGCACGGATTTGCATGCGCCGCTTTGCGCGCCGCTGTTCGGTCTTTCTGCATACCCACCGTGGTGAATTTCCCTACACGTCAGTGTGTTGCCCTGATTGCCGCTGTGGCGTGGCGCAGGGTATAGGCCTGTCTATATCTCGGGGTTCCAGAAATTGCACGACGGATATTTAATGCAGTCAGTACGGCACATCAATCCAGAGGCGCAATACAGATATGCAGAAAAAGAACTCACATCACAATCGAAGATGGACCCGGCTGGAGGAAGCAGCGTTTCGCATTATGAATGCACGGGACGATGAGCTTTCTCAAATGACAGTGCAGAGCCTTGCGGATGATATCGGCATTACGCCGACGCATCTCTGCCGCCTGTACAACAAGCGGTGCGGCGAAAAGAAAAGACACCTCGCGCGGCTGTCCATTGAGTGGGAAAAAATGCGCAGGGCGCGCCGTCTTTTGGAGTGCAACAGGGAAATCCGCGTGGAGCAGGTGGGAAATCACTTCGGCATTGCCAAGGAAGAGGACTTTTGCCGCAAGTTCAAGGAGCACTTCCACGTCACACCCGGACAATATCGAAAACACTATTTTCTGCAGAAAAAACGAGTGGAGGAGATGCAACAAGGAGAGTGCGTATGAAGTGATACCCCCATGCGGCACGTGGAGCAAAAAGCAACCGAAGGCAAATGACAACAACCCTACAAGGAGACAACACCATGCAGTATTCCATTCAGTTCGTGAACAATTCCACCAACAGTGGCGACTTCTGCGTTTTCCAAACGCCGCCGGACATGAGCAACTCCAACATTCTGTCCTTGGCGTGGCTGACCAAGCGCTGCCATCCCAAGAACTACCGCCTGAAATTCACGTGGAGCATCGACTACAACTTCACGTGGAGCGAAGTGGGCGAGCTGATTCCCGGCGTGGTCTTTGACGCCCAGCAGCTGTGGCCCGCCGACCTCGTCACCGCCAACCATGTGGACTTCACGCGTTATGACGGCGCGTACACCTTCCTGGACCAGCGCAAGGGCGCGCAGGCCGGCAACCTCTACATCCATCAGGACGACACTATCCCGCTGCGCGAGGCCTCCGTTGGCATCGCCATGGGTGGCAAGGCGTCCTTCGCCGTGGAGGCGCAGCCCAACCTGACGGAAGTCTTCATCCCGCATCCCACCTACTGGGTGGCCTTCGGCGATTACGTGGAAGGGCAGGTGCTGGACGTTGAAACCATCACCAACAAGGCCGTGGTTGAGTTCCCGCCCAACGTCTACAACATGACGGCAACCCTTGGCGCGGACAACGCGTGGACCATTACCCCCGCGAAGTGCTAGCAGCCGCCGCGCGGCCCGGCCTGTACCGGGCCGCGCTTTCCAACACGTCATAATGCCGGAGGCGCGCCACCCGGCGTCAGCGCCGGCTTGGAGGGACCATGCGAAAACTCATCGGGAGTCTGCTTGCCCTGTGTGCGCTTCTGGCGGCCTGCTATGCGTCGATTCAGGCGCAATGCTTCGATGTCGCAACCCGGAATCTGTACCCGCCGGCTGTCATCCTCGCCTACACCGAGGGCAATGGCACAAAGCTGCGCACCGCGCTCAATACCTTCATCCATCAAAACACAACATTTGGGAGCTATGCTTCAACGTGGAATTCGCTGTTCTGGACGGACGGCTATCCCAATGCCACGGTGCGTCTTCTCTATAGCCGCAACATCCTCCCCACAGGCGACAAGTGCAGCGATACCTACACCAGTCCGTACTGCTGGAACAGAGAACACCTCTGGCCAACCAGCAAGATGCGCAATGACAACAAAAAAAGGAAGTGGATTGAAGGGCATGTTAAAGCCGCGGTGGACCTGCATCACTTGTATCCCGCCAACAGCAAAATCAACCGCGACCGTGATAGCCACGATTTTGCGCCGGGCGGAACCAGCTTTGTGTTCAACGGCACAACGTACAAGATGACGGCAACGACCTTTGAGCCGCCTGACGAGGTCAAGGGCGACGTGGCGCGGGCACTCTTCTATATGGATGTGATGTATGATGGAGCATTCGGCAACACCGGCAACCTGACGCTTGTGGACTCGAATGCAACCAGCACCAATGACACCAATCTGGGCAACCTTGCCGAGCTTCTCACGTGGCACACGCAAGATCCCGTCAGCGATTGGGAGCGGACACGGAACTCGCGGGTCCACTTCACGCAGGGCAACCGCAACCCCTTCATCGACTGCCCGGAATTCGTCAGCATCATTTGGCCACCTGCAAACGCCACCAACTCCACCCCCTAAGCGCCTTGGCTCCCAAGGCATCCCAAACCGGGCAGACATATGTCTGTCCGTTTTGGTGCTGAGGTGGGGCCTTGAGCGAAAGGGGCAGGGCAGGCGTATTCTCGCGCCTTTGCCTCGCTTGTGAGGGGGCATGGGCGCGTTGCGCTGGAGAGGGGAGGAGGGACTGGGCACCCAAATACAGAAAAAGCCCCTTCCGCTTTCGCAGAAGGGGCTGTGCAATCAGTGGTAGCGAGGAGAGGACTTGAACCTCCGACACTGCGGATATGAGCCGCATGCTCTGACCACCTGAGCTACCTCGCCACTTTATGGGTGCCGCGCTGTGAGTTTTGCCTCACCGCGTCGGGAATTGGCTTATAGGGAGTTTCAAAATTGAATGCAAGGGAAAAATACGATTTTTTCAAAAAATCCCCATCTGCCAGCAGACAAGAACGATTGGCGCGATGGCGAGACGGTACCATGCGAAGGGCCGCAGTGTCACCTTGCCAAGCAGGCTGATGAAGACCTTGATCGCCAGCCACGCGGAAATGAAGCTGACGACGAAACCAACGGCCATGAAAGGAATATCCGCCGCGGTGAACAGGTCGTAGCTTTTGAGCAGGTCGTAGCCGGTGGCCGCGAACATGATGGGCACAGCGGCGATGAAGGAGTATTCTGCAGCAACGGTACGCCGCGCCCCCAGAATCATGCCGCCCATGATGGTGGCGGCGGAGCGCGAAAAGCCCGGCCACAGGGCAAGGCACTGAAACGCGCCAATGCCGAGGGCCAAGAGTGGCGTCACCTCGTCAAGGGTGTTGGTATGCGCGGGGCGCTGTTTGCGCTCCACCCACAAAATGGCCAGCGCGCCAACCCCAAGGGCGAGGGCGACGGTGTAGGGGCCAAAGAGGTGGGTTTTTATGAAGTCGTGGGCGGCCAGTCCGGCCAGCCCTGCGGGCAGCGAGGTCAAAAACAGCAGCCACAGGCCGTATATTCCGGAAAACCGGCGCTCCTCGGTTGGGCGGACAAGCCCCCAAAAGCGCTCCCAGTACAGAACAACCACCGCGAGGATGGCGCCAAGCTGGATGACCACCTCGAACGTGTTGGCCTTTTGCCCCGTGAATCCGAGCAGGTGCCCGGTGATGATAAGATGCCCTGTGGACGAGACGGGCAAAAACTCTGTCAGCCCCTCCACAACGCCAAGGATGGCGGCTTGGACGATGGATTCCACATTCGTCTCCTTGAGAGTATATGTTATGTGCGGCGGTTATGCGCCGTCACCAGCGCCTAGCCCATGCGTGGACAAGTTGCAAGCACCCCGGTGATGGTGTAGATGCCAGTGAACCCCGCAACCCGGCGGGAAGGAGGGACTATGACGACGATTATGCCCGAGAGTGAACTTCTGCGCCGTGCGGTTCGTTGGTTGAGTGAGCAGCTTGAGGATGAGCCAAAGGACATTCACGCCCTTGTGCAAGAGGCCTCTATGCGGTTCAACCTTGGTCCAAAGGACGAGGAACTCCTCGTGGAATTCTACAGAAAGAACCTCAAGAAACAGGACGACTCCCCTGCGTAATCCGCTATTTCCATCACTTTTGCAACGACAGATGTTCAAGGAACTCGCCACGCTCTTTGCGCTGTGTGCGGGGTCGCTTCTGTCGCTTCTTCTTATAGGCAGACTGCTTCAACTGCGGGATATCCTTATCAGTCAGAGCCTTGGTTTTGTGGACATCCTCAAAATGTTCGCCTACCTCAGCCCGTTCTTTCTGCTGTTGCTCATACCCATCGCGTGCATGCTGGCCGTGTTCCTGACGCTGCTGCGTATGAATACGGACCTCGAAATTACGGCGTTGCGCGCGTCCGGCGTGAGCCTGTACCAGCTTTTGCCCGCGCCGCTGCTTCTTGCGCTGCTGTGCACCGCCGCAACGTTTTGGATATCCTTTTCCGGCCTTGCTTGGGGTATGGAGAACTTCCGGTCCACTATGCTGGAGCTGGCGCGCTCCAAGACGCAGCTTGTTCTGCAACCCGGCGTCTTTAATATGGATTTTCCGGGGCTGACCCTCTATGCCCAAAATGCGGACACCAAGAGCGGCAAGCTGAAAACCGTGTTCGTCAAGGACGCCTCCAGCGGCGAGCGCGCGTCAACCATCCTTGCGCCCACAGGCGTTATCAAGACCAACAAGGATGAGGGCGAAATCGTCTTCCAGCTGGAAAATGGCAAGATTTACCGCCACGAAAAGGATGGCCTGAGCGTTATTGGCTTTGGCACCTATCAGGTGCGCATGGACCTTTCGCGCATGTTCCATGGCTACAAGCCCGGAGACGTCCGCCCCAAGGAAATGTCGTGGACACGGCTGCATGAGCTGGATGACAAAAACATCAGCGAAGGCGTGGACGACAACTGGGCGCGTAAAATTCGCGTGGAAATCCAGAAGAGGGTGGTTCTGCCGCTGGCTTGTCTGGTGCTTGGGCTGTTCGCCATTCCCATGGCGTCCATGTTCAGCGGCCTGCACAGACACTGGGGGCTGCTCCTCGCGCTGGGTTTCTTCCTTGCGTACTACACGCTGTTGTCCCTTGGCCTGTCCCTTGGCGAAACCGGTGTTTTGTCCCCCGTTGTGGGGCTGTGGCTGCCGGATGTGCTGTTCTTCTTCGCCGGACTCTACGGCCTGCGGCAAGCGGCCAATGAACGCTCCATCCCCGTGGTGGAGTGGATGCGACACCTGAGAACGCTGGGACGGAAGGCCGAACATGTTTCATAAGACGCTCAATACCTATCTGCTGCGGCAGAACATGTTCTATATCCTTACATGTCTTGCCGTTGGTGCGGGCCTGTACCTGCTGACCGACGTGTTCGACAGGTTGGACGACTTTCTGGAGGCGGGCCTTGGCCTGTCCACCATCGCGACGTACTTCGGGGTGAAGCTGCCGCTGATTATCTCGCAAATTCTGCCTGCGGTGTTTTTGCTGTCCGTGGTGTCCCAGCTGTGCCTGATGGCGCGCCACCGCGAGCTGCTGGCCCTGCGGGCTGGGGGCATTTCTTTTGGCCGCCTGTCGTCGTTCTACATTGCCTACTCCCTGCTGTGGTGCGTGATTCAGCTTGTTTTCGCGCAGTTTGTGGGCGTGTATGGGCAGCAGATGTCCAGCCGTATCTGGGCCGAGGATGTGCGCGGCAATGTGGTGGAGGAAACCACCATGCGCAACCTGTGGCTGAAAGAGGGCGATTATATTGTCGAAATTGCCGAGGCCGTGCCCGCGCTGCGTCAGGCGCGCGGCGTTCACATCTATCAGCTGAGCGAAGACCGCCGCTCCCTCACCCATCAATACGACGCCGCTTCCGCCGAAGCCAAGCCCGGCCACTGGGTACTGCAGGACGCAAGCGTGCTGAACCCCCAGACCTTCCGCTATGAGAAGCACCCGGAAGTGACCGTGCCCATCAAGCAGGACCTCAAGGCCTTTTTGGCGGTGGACCCGGACATGGACCCGGCCCAGCTTCCGCTGTGGCAACTGAGCGATACCATCTCCAAGCTGGAGGAATCCGGCTCCAATGTGGAGGTGTTGCTCACCTCGTGGCACAGCAAGTGGTCGTACGCATTCTCCATCCTTGCCATGGGACTTCTTGCCATGGCGCTGGTGACTATGTCGGAGAATATTTACCTGAACATTGCGCTGTCGCTGGTGCTGACCTTTGCGTATTATGTGGTCTTTATGATTGGCATGACGCTGGGTCAGAACGGCGTTTTGCCGCCTGCCATCGGCGCTTGGCTGGGCAATATTGTCTTCTGCACCCTTGCCGGGGCGCGCCTTATATGGTGCGCTATCCCCACACGCCAAAACGCGTAGGGCGCGCCGTACGATGAACCAACAAAAAACGCTGCCGGAGTGATGCTCCGGCAGCGTTTTTTTATGTCGAATTGCGCAGTGGTGTCGCGCGGCGGGGTGGACTACTCGTCCTGCGCGGCCTCGCGGAGGGCCGTCCAGATTTGGTCCTGTCCCATACCGGTCTTGGAGGAGCTGATAATGGGCTTGGCGCCGCCAAGAATGTTCTGCCACTGATTCTGGCGCTGGGAGCGCTCCTTCTGCTTGACCTTGTCGGCCTTGGTCAGGATGGGGATGATGTCGATGCCCAGTTCCTGCAGGTAGCCCACCAGTTCAAGGTCAATCTTCTGCGGAGTCAGGCGCGAGTCCAGCAGCACGGCCACGGCGCGCAGCCATTCGTTGCGCTTCAGGTACGCGTCGATGAGCTTGGCCCATTTTTCGCGCTCCGTCTTGGAGCACTTGGCGTAGCCGTATCCCGGCAGGTCCACGAGGTAGAAATCGTCGGGCTTGACCTTGTAAAAATTCAGACTACGGGTTTTGCCGGGAGTGGAGCTGATTTTCGCCAGCTTCTTGCGCCCGGCAAGGCTATTGATGAGCGATGATTTCCCAACATTGGAGCGTCCGGCCATGGCGACCTGTGGCGCGGGCATTTCCTCCAGCTGGTTCATGAGGTAGATTGTCTTTTCAAGTTCGAGCATCGGGTGCATATGGGCTATCCTGCGCGTGGTGCGCTTTCGTTAGGTTCTATGGTTTGCGGCCAGTCGCGGGGCGCGAGTATGCCCGGATTCTTTGGATTTGCCAACCACAGGGGAAACATATAATACAGAGGCGCTTAGGACGGACGCATCATGCGGCCGTCATTGTCGTTTTCCAAAGGATACCCGAACATGGCAAAATATTCGATACTCGTGCTCAACGGCCCGAACCTCGGGCATCTTGGCGTGCGCCAGCCCGAAATCTACGGCAGCCACGGCATGGACGACGTCCCGGACCTTGTCGCCTCGCTTCTTGGCCCAGCGGCCAGCGAGGTGGAGCTGACCTTTGACCAAAAAAATGGCGAAGGCGAACTCATCGACAGGCTGGAGGCGGCGCGGGAACAGGGTATTGACGGTGTGGTGCTCAATGCCGGAGCGTATACGCACACCAGCCTTGCTTTGGCGGACTGTCTGGCGTGGATTGGCATCCCCTTTGTCGAGGTGCATATTTCCAATGTTTGGGCGCGGCAGGAACCGCTGCGCCACACGAGCCACATTGCCAGACACGCCCTCGGCATCATCGCCGGTTTCGGTATCGAGTCCTACGCCCTTGCGGTGGCAGCCGTCGTGCGGCGGCTCTCGCAGGGTGATGTCTAAAATTTTTTGTGATATTCCGCTATATTGGGAGGATGAATGTACTCAACGACTGATTTTAAGAACGGCCTGAAAATCGAAATGGACGGAACCCCTTACGAGATTCTGGAGCACCAGCACCACAAGCCCGGTAAGGGGGCCGCCGTCATGCGCACCAGACTGCGCAACCTGCTCAACGGCCGCGTTATCGATAAGACCTTCCGCTCCGGCGAAAAGGTCGCCAAGCCCGATCTGGAAACCCGCGGCATGCAGTTCCTCTACCGTGAGGGCGCTTCGACGCTGGTCTTCATGGACATGACCTCCTACGAGCAGATGGAAGTGCAGGCCGACCAGCTCGGCCCCAGCGCTGGCTTCCTCGTGGACGGCTCCGAAGTGAAAATCATGGTCTACCAGGGCCGCGCCATCGACCTCGATATGCCTGCCTCCGTGGTGATGGAAGTTATCGAGACCGAACCCGGCATCAAGGGCGACACCGTCAGCGGCGCAACCAAGCCCGCCACGCTGTCTTCCGGCGTTAACGTGCTGGTTCCGCTGTTCATCAACATCGGCGATTCCATCAAGGTTGACACCCGCTCCGGCTCCTACATCGGCCGCGAATCCTAAGCAAAAGGAATGAAGCGGCGCGCCGTGATGCCATGGCGCGCCGCCCCCCGCATATATCATGGAGGAACGCACACAAAACGGCGCCAAGCTCCTGAAGGAGATTATGGCCCTCGCACTCGCCTTTTGGGCGCTGTTGCTGTTTATTTCCCTTGCGACCTACAGCCCGCTGGACCCCAGCCTGAACCACGCGGTGAGCAGTGGGCACAAGGTCCACAACGCTGCAGGGCTCATTGGCGCATATCAGGCCGATTTGCTGGTCATGCTGTTTGGCGTGGCAAGCTACCTGTTCCCCATCGCCTTAGCCGCCTTGGCCGCAGGCAATTTTGTCCATCGGCTGTTCCCTGTGTGGTGGCGCTGGGTCGGGGTTTATCTCTTCTTTGTGGCGCTCAATAGCTTTGGCGCGTCGGACTGGGCACGCGAGCACATCCGCATCGGTGCCATTTCGGGCGGCGGCCTGCTTGGCGCCGTCCTGTATAACGAAGCCCAATACTATCTGCGCCCCCTTGGGGCGTTTCTTGTCTGGCTGTTCACCTTTTTGGTGTCGCTGCAGCTTATGGCCGGCCTCACGTGGGCCGGATTTGCCAAGCGCATCCGCATGCGCTGGCTGGACGCCATCGCCAAGCTGACCGAACGCGCCGCGCGCCGTCGCCGCAAGCGTGAAGACGACGCAGCGGCAAAAGCCGAAAAGGCCGATACAAAGGCAGAGAAGAAGAGCAAGGGCCGCAAGTTGCTGACGCCAAAGTTTGGCAAAAAGAAAAAGGCCGAGGCTGAGGGCGAGGACGAGTACATCCCGTCCCTGTCCGCCACCCAAGCGGAGGCGCAGGGTGAGCCGGAAGCGCAGGCGAAGCCTGCGACCAAGGCCACTGCGGCCAAGAAAGCCCAGCCTCAGCCCGTTAAGAAACCTATCGACACCTCCGGCCCGCCCAAGGTGGACTTCCTCAAAGCGCCCCCGGCGGACGCGGAAGTCATCCCCAAGGACGTGCTGGAAACCAAGGCCAACGACCTTGAGACCTGCCTCTCGGACTTCGGCATTCAGGGCGAAGTGAAGGGGGCCGATCCCGGACCGGTGGTCACGATGTTTGAATACAAGCCCGCCCCAGGCGTAAAAATCAGCAAGATTGCCAACCTTTCCGAGGACTTGGCCCTTGCCCTGCGCGCCAGTGCGGTGCGCATTGAAGCGCCGCTGGCCGGCCGCGACACCGTGGGCGTGGAAATCCCCAACGAGAACCGCCAGACGGTCTTCTTGCGGGAAATTATCGATTCCAAGGCGTTCAAGTCCTCCAAGTCGCTGTTGACCCTTGCCCTTGGCAAGGACATCTACGGCAAGCCCTGCGTGGCCGACCTCGCCAAAATGCCGCATTTGCTGGTGGCTGGCGCGACTGGTCAGGGTAAGAGTGTGTGCTTGAACTGCCTGCTCCTTAGCTTTTTGTACAAGGCGTCACCGGAGCAGTTGAAGCTGCTTCTGGTGGATCCCAAGCGCATTGAGCTGTCTGTGTACTCCAAGCTGCCCCATCTGGTGCACCCGGTGGTCACGGACATGGCGCTGGCCAAAAACGCCCTCGACTGGGCCGTGTACGAAATGGACAAGCGCTACGACGCCATGGCGCGCCTTGGCGTGCGCAATATCGAGGGCTACAACAACAAGCTGAAAAAGCTGGGTACCGAGCGCCCCGAGGGCTGCGAGGACCTAGAGCCCATCCCGTACCTCGTTATTGTCATTGACGAGCTTGCGGACCTGATGCTCACGGCGCGTAAGGAAGTGGAAACGTCCATCGTGCGGCTGGCGCAGTTGGCGCGTGCGGCGGGCATTCATATGATTCTGGCAACGCAGCGCCCCTCCGTGGACGTTGTGACCGGCCTCATTAAGGCGAACTTCCCCAGCCGTATTGCCTTTACCGTGACCTCGCCGCAGGACTCGCGCACCATTTTGGACAGCGTGGGCGCCAACCATCTGCTGGGCAAGGGCGATATGCTCTTTAAGCCCGGTGGCGGCAAGCACAACCGCGTGCATGGCGCACTGGTGGACGAGGACGAAATCGGCAATATCATTGAGTATTGGGAAGCCAAGGCCAAGCCCGAGTTTGATCTCGACTTCGGCCAATGGTCCAAGGACGGCGACGCGGCCAACGGTGGCGCAGGTGGCAACGGCGGCGGTGGCGGCGACGGCATCCCCGACGACCCCATCTACGCCGAGGCCGTGGAATTCGTGATGGAGCAGGGCAAAGCGTCCATCTCCCTCATTCAGCGCCGTTTCCGCATCGGCTTTAACCGCGCGGCCCGCTTTGTCGAGCAGATGGAGCAGGACGGCGTGGTTGGTCCCGCCGACGGCAGCAAGCCCCGCAAGGTTATTGTGGGACGCGAATAAGCGCGCCGCCCCGCGGCGGAGCTTTGGAAAACACATAAAACGGCCCGGTCACCCTTTGTATGGTGGCCGGGCCGTTTGCTGTTTTGGAGGGGGCGCTTGGCGCATCAGGAGCGGGGCGACTTCCCACAGTGTGGGAGCCGCTGTGCATGCTGTGTTGTGTACGGCGCGGCGCTTTGGCTCCGGGCTGTTTGGGATGGGTGCTCAGTGTCCTGCCGGAGACCGCCCGTATGGGCCGCGCTTTCGCCTAGCTTGCCGGAGGCGAGGACGAGGACGAAGCCGCGCGCGTGGGCGGGACCTCGTCGCTAAAGGTGCGGTCCTCGGTCCAGACATAGCGGAAGGGACACATGCCCCCGCCCGTGCTGATGGTGGTGGCGCGGGCCAGTTGCAGATGCGGGGAATAGCCCTTGGCAAAGGCAAGGTCGCGACGGCACGAGATGGTCCATGCCAGCTCCGGCGAAAGCCCCATTTCCTTGATGTACATGTGCGCGTATTGGCAGCGGGTGATGTCCAGCGCAAAGACGTCGCCTTGGATTTCGCGCCTGTCGATATCCAAGGCATTCCCGGCGCGCATAAGGTCGATGAAGGTTGCAAAGTGCTCAAGGCTGGGGCCGTTGGGCGCGGCGGCGGCGAAGCGCTTTCCGGCGGCTTCCGCCTCGGCGTCCACGGCTTCTCCGATGAGGGCGAGGGCCTTTTCGTCCCCGAAGCGTTGTGACAGCACGGCAAACATGCGCGCCATCATTTGGGCCTCCACCCGGCGACGCTCCAACTGGGATAGCGGCGGATGTGTCATGGATTCCCTCCGGTTGCAAATGCACAAGACCAATCGAAGTGGCGCGGGCCACCGTCCTTGCGCCATGCCACGTGGTGTGGCATCTGGACATTTGGACGAAACCCGTGCATTCCTGTCGGGAAACACACTGTAATTTTTACAGCTTTTCACTATGAACTGCAACAACTCAACGAACTTCGGAGGACACATGCGCCAACGCAGTATCGTGGCGATACTGGTCGCGCTGATGCTTTGGGCATCGGGCGGGGCCGTTTGTGCACAGCAAAGCGCGTCCGCTGACGATGCAGCGGAGATAACCGCACGCATGCAGGAGAAATACGAGGCCCTGACGGGCTTCTCTGCGGACATCGTGCAACGCCTTACCAACGCGGCAAACGGTTCAACGCAAACGCGCACCGGCGCGCTGGCCTTCAAGAATCCCTCGCTGGTGCGCTGGCAGACGGCCACCCCGGAGGAGGAACTCCTCGTGGTGGGGCAGGACGCCGTGTGGGATTATTTCCCCGAGGAAGGAACGGTCTACCGCTACACGGTGGAGCAGGTGCTCGGCTCCAAGACCATGCTTCGCTTTTTGTCCGGAAAGGCCCGGCTGGACGAGGAATTCTACGTGACGCCCCAAGGCCGCGAGGATGGCTACATTAAGCTGGAGCTCATACCGCACACGCCGGAATCCAACCTTGTGCAGGCCTATCTGTGGCTGACGCCGGAGAGCTTTTTGCTGCGCCGGGTGGTTATTGTCGACTTTTTTGGCAACGAGAACGACGTTACCCTCACCAAGCTGCATCTGAATCCAGATTTCCCGGACGGACATTTTACCTTCACGCCGCCGGAAGACGTGGAAATCGTGGAGAACAGCAAGCCATAGGACGGTGCGCCCCTGCGTGTGCAAACTTGATTTGACCACGGCCTATCCGCAGTACTACTCGGCGGAGCCTCGCCCGCATTTGGTTGATTTTCCGCCTGCTGCCTACCTGTGCGTCAATGGACAGGGCAGGCCGGGCGGGCACGAGTTTGAGCGGATGGCCGCCGCAGTGACGGCCCTTGCCTACGGCGTGAAGCATCTGGCGCGCGAGGAAGGCCGCGATTTTTACATGCCCAAGCTGGAGTCCCTGTGGTGGGGCGATGGCGGGGCGGATGTGCTGGAAACCCCGCCGGAGCGCTGCAACTGGAAACTCCTGCTGCGTATGCCGGAGTTCGTTTCCTCGCCCAGTGTGGAGGCCGTGCGTCCGGAGGTCGTCCTGCGCAAACAAAACTCGGACATCCTCGACGTGCGCTTCGAGTACTTGGAGGAGGGGGCATCAATGCAGATGCTCCACGTTGGCCCGCCGGACAGCCTGCCACAAGCAGTGCGCGCCCTGCGCGCCGCACTTGCTGAACGCGGTTTTACCCCATGCGGCCCCTTGCACTGCCTCTACCTCTCAGACCGCAAAAAATCCTCCCCCCAGCGCCGCCGCATCATCATCCGCTATCCGGTGGGGTGAATTGTGTGCGGCGCCGTTTCGCAGAACGTTTTGCATAAACAAAAGGCACCCATTCCGGGTGCCTTTTGTCGTTTGGATGCGTGAAAAGTGAGGAGCGGACGGGCTAGCGTTCGCCGGAGCGCTTGCCTTTGGCCGGGCGTGTAGGGCGTCCGCCGCGTGGGCGGCCACCGCCAGAATCGCCGGGGCGGTCTGCGCCGCGCCAATTTTCTGTGTTTGGCCTGCCGGAGCGTGGGCCTGCGGGACGGCCTTTGCCTCCGCGTGGGGCGTCGCCATACGGACGGCTGTCTCCTGAAGTGCGGCGTGGTTTGCCGCCTCGGGGACCTGCGCCCTGTTTGCCGCCGTGGCCGGACTTTTGGGGCGACGGCGTACCGGCGGGAGAGCCGCCCTGAGCCGGGGCCGGGGCGGGCATGTCCACGGCTGTCAGCAGGGCCGTGCGTTCGGCGTGGGTGAGTTCGCGGGCCTTGCCCTTGGGCAAACGGCCAAGGCGGACCGGGCCCTGTGCAATGCGCTCCAGCCGGAGGATGGTCAGGCCAAGGTCGCGGCACATACGCCGGATTTGGCGGTTTACGCCCTGAATGAGCGTCATGGTCAGCAGAATTCCCTCGCCGCCGTCGCGGCTGGCCTCAACAGGCACTGGCGCAAGGCGTTCGCCTTCGGCCAGCGTCATGCCTTTGCGCATCACGTCCAGCTTGTCTTCGGTAACGCCGCCGCGGACGCGGACGTTGTAGACCTTGGGCAGATGCCAGCGGGGGTGCGTGAGGCGGTTGGTCAGCTCGCCATCCGTGGTGAGGAGCAAAAGTCCCTGCGAGTAGTAGTCCAGCCGGCCAACGGGAAACACGCGGCGTCCCCTCTGGGCCGGGGGCAGCAGGTCCAGCACTGTTCGGCGGCCCTGCGGGTCGCGCGCGGTGGTGACGACCTCCACGGGTTTATTCATGACGAGGTAGACGTGTTCTTCCTGTCCGGGAACGGGAATGCTCACGGGGGATCCGTTGACCTCCACCACGTCGGTGGCGGGGTCGATACGCAGACCGGGCTGGTCCGCGGGCTGACCGTTGACGCGCACGGCTCCGCTGGCCACTAACTCGTCGGCGGCGCGGCGGGAACAGACTCCGGCCATGGCTAAGGCGCGGTTGATGCGCAGCAATGTCGGGGAATCGGAAGAGGGCGTCTCCGCAGAGGCGGGACGCCCGGAAGATTTCGGGGTGTTCTTGGGCATGCCCCGTAACTAGACGTTAATGACCTTGGTGGCAAGCTGAAGACTTGTCACCACGTCCAGCATGTTGGTGGTTTCGCCTACGGCCTTCTGACTCAGCAGGCCAAAATGGTCCAGACAGGTGCCGCAAACCAGCACGGTTGCGCCCATCCGTTCCAGCTCCTGAATCTTTTCGCAACACGGATTGCCGGCGATGGCCAGCTTGACGCCGCCGTTTACGAGCACTACGCGCCAGAGTTCCTCGCCAAACTCAGGCAGGGTGGCCAGAAAGTTTAGCATCAGCTTGGAGCCAAGCTCGTCGTCACCGCCGCCCAGCACGTCGCGCTGGATGAACACCGTCACCTTTTGGTCCACGGCGGCAAGCTCGGCGGAGCTCATAATCTGGCAGGCTTCGCATTCTGCGCCATCCTGCGCGGCGGCCTCAAGGCGTCCGGTAATCATCCAGCCACCCTCGGTCTCCGAGACGGAAGCCGCATAGCCTTTGGTTCCAATGAACCGGCTTACGTTCTCCTTGGCGGCTTCATTATCAACAATAACGGAGAATTCGGCCGGAGCTTCGGCTTCTATGTGCTTTTTGGCGGTCAGGACAGGTTGCGGACAGGGTAGGCCTTTGCAGTCGAGTATATTCTTTGTCATTATGCGGGGTCTCCTTAATCCATGTATGGAAACGCGAGAAAGCCAGCGGGTCAAATTGATAGTTCCGATTGCAATACGCCAAATGCATAGACAAACCTGCTAACAGCGCCAAGCCCTACGGCGCGGGCGCTTGTCTGAAACTCTGAGTGGTTGGGCGTGGCGAAGCCGCCCTACGCACCAACGCGTGACAGCCCGGAGGGCAGGGCGCGAGCACGCGTAGGGGGACACGGGGCAGGGATATCCCCGGCTGGCGGCGGATGCGCCGGTTGCGCCGCGAAGCCTCTTTTATCTAAGGACATGCCCGCTACGCCCTCGCGTGGCCCCTCGCGCACAAGCTCGCACCCCAAAATGCCCGGGCGTAGCGGGCGTGCTCCGGAATTTCCTCTGGATTTCGGGGCGGGAATCCTTTATCTGTACGCGTTTGCGCGCGTTGCCGCATCCTGCGGTTCTCGCACAAAGACAAGATCATCCTTCGGGAGTATACGTGGCAAAGCAATACGATAGAAAGGTCAAGAGCATCCCGCTTCTCAAGCGCTCTCTGGGATATTTCACCCCATACAAATTCCGCATTTTTCTGGCCGTAATCTCTATGGCCATCGTGGCCGCCTGTTCCGGCGCGGCCGCATATCTCGTCAAGCCGGCCTTCGACGATATCTTCGGCAACAAAAATGAGCAGGCCCTGCTTATTATCCCCGCTGCATACGTTGCGGTTTTCCTCATTAAGGGTGTTTTCCGTTACCTGCAGAACTTCGAAATGCGTATGTGTGGCCTCAAGGTGCTGGAAACACTGCGTAATGAGCTACACGACAAGATGATGCATCTGCCTGTTGGCTTCTTTGAGGAACAGCAGGTGGGCAACCTGATGTCGCGCATCACCATGGACGTCTCCATGATTCGCAACAGCCTGCCGTCCATCGTCATGCTTATCCGGCAGGCGCTGGAGATGGTGGGGCTTATCTGCGTGGCGTTTTATCAGGAGCCGTTTTTGGCCTGCATCGCGCTTGTGGGTTTTCCTCTTGCCGTTTATCCGGTTGTTTTCTTTGGTAAAAAGCTGCGCAAAATTGGCCGCAAAAACCAGAGCAAAATTGCGGATATCAACGTCATCCTGCAGGAAATCTTTAACGGTATCCGCGTGGTCAAAGCCTTTGCCAACGAAGAGCGCGAAACCGAAAAGTTCGCCAAGGAAAATAACAGGCTGGTCAAGATTGCCGGAAAGGAAGTCGTGTTCAGCGAGCTGTCCTCCCCGGTGATGGACCTTGTGGGCGCTGTAGGGACCGCATTTGTTATGTGGTACGGCGGCACGCAGGTTATTGAAGGCGCGACCACGCCGGGTTCGTTCTTTTCCTTCCTCGTCGCGGTGGGCCTCATGTACGCCCCGGTAAAGAAGCTGAACAGCGCGAATATGGAGATTCAGCGCGCCCTTGCCGGCGCAGAACGCGTATTCGACATCCTCGATTCCCCGGAGTACACCATTGAGCAGGACGGCTCCGCCATTTTGGAGGGAGACTTTAAGGAACTCCACCTTGAGGGCGTGACTCTGCATTACCCCGGTTGCGAGGCTCCTGCGCTGGACAACGTGACGCTGTCCGTGAAGGCGGGCGAGCAGGTGGCCCTTGTGGGCCCAAGCGGCGCGGGCAAGACCACGCTGGTCAATATGATTCCGCGCTTCTACACGCCGCAGTCCGGCCGCATTATGTTAAATGGCCGCAATGTGGACGAATACACGCTGGCCTCCCTGCGCCGGAACATTGGCATTGTCAGTCAGGATACGTTCCTGTTCAATGCCTCGGTCTTGGAGAACATCGCCTACGGCAACGATTCTCCGGATCCGGACGTGGTGCGAAAGTGTACGGAGATGGCCTATGCCGACGGGTTTATTCAGGAGTTGCCCTCAGGCTACGATACCGTGCTTGGCGAGCGCGGCACCAAGATTTCCGGCGGCCAGAAGCAGCGTTTGACCATCGCCCGCGCGCTCTACAAGGACCCGCAGCTCCTCATCCTTGACGAGGCCACCAGCGCGCTGGACACCCACGCCGAGCGCAAGGTGCAGGCCGCCCTTGAGAACCTGATGCATAACCGGACCAGCATCGTCATTGCCCACCGTCTGTCCACCATCCTTGGTGCGGACAAGATTGTGGTGATGGAGAGCGGGCGCATTGTGGCGCAGGGCACCCATGCCGAGCTTTTGGAATCCTGCGGCCTGTACGCCCAGCTCTACAACATGCAGTTCAAAAACGCCGGGCCTTCCGGCGAAGCCCCGGACGAGGCCGAATAGCCCATGAAAATCCCTCTCAATCCTGAAGTCGTCTCCCTGCCGTTGTCGTGGCTGTACCGTTTGTGGACGGCCACCATTCGGGTGCGTACGGAGAACATTGAGCCGCTGCAGGACATTTGGGAGCGCGAAGGCTCCATTGTGCTGGCGTGCTGGCACAACGAGCTGTTTATCTTCCCGAAGTTGCGCGCACGTACGCGCAGCAGGTGGGTGGGCATTGTCAGCCTCAGCAAAGACGGCACCATCGCGACGCGCATGCTGAACCACCTTGGCGTGGACATTTGCCAAGGCTCATCCAGCCGCGGCGGAGTGCGCGCGCTGATGGGCGCATGCCGCATGGTGCGAAAGCAGGGCAGGCAGGGCTTTATCACCGTTGACGGCCCGCGCGGTCCCCGGCACGAGGTGAAAGACGGCGTGTTCTATCTGGCCCAAAAGGCGCGCTCGCCCATTGTTCCGGCGCGCGTTGTCCCTTCCCGGGCCAAGGTTTTTGACCGCTCGTGGGACAAATTCATTCTGCCGCTGCCGTTTTCCAGTTGCCGCATCATCTTTGGCGAGCCGTATCACGTGTCCGAGGCCAAACTCACCGACGAGGTGCTGGCCGAGGAGCGCCGTAAACTCAAGGAAAAACTGGATGCTCTGGTCTAAGTGTGTTGGGCGTTCCTCCGTGCCGGTGCTGTGCTATCACAATATTGATGGCAACGGCATGCCGTGGGCCGCATTTATGCGCCAGATGCTGTGGCTCAAGGCGCATGGCGTCCGCACCATCAGCTTGGACCGGCTGGAGCGCTTTTTGGATGGCGAGGCGCTGTCTGCGCCATCGGTCTGCGTCACGTTCGACGACGGCTTTCGAGACCTGTACACCCGCGTCGCGCCGTTTTTCCGTGAACATGACCTGCACGCCACGGTTTTCATCATCAACAACCGCATCCGCCCGGAGGATGAACCCGGAACGGACGAGCCCATTACCGCCCACGAGGCGCACCGGGAGTTTTTGGTCTCCGGCGCGCGCGGGGCGTGGATGAGCGAGAGTGAAATCCGCTCCATCATAGCGGACGGCACCTTTGCCATCGGGAGTCATTCCACAACTCACGTCATGGGCGTTATGCCCCCATGGCAGAAGCCGGAAAAGCCCGACCACTGGGCCTATGCGCGCTGGCATGCCGGGCTGGAGCAGGGCGAGCCGCCGCGCATGGTGCCGGAGTTCACCGCCCATCTGTATCTGGCGGACAAGGAGCGTCTGGAAACGGACGACGAATTCTTCGCGCGCGTTCAGGATAACCTCAGCGCCAGCCGTGGCGACCTTGAAAAGCGCTTTGGCACGCAGGTGACATCCCTTGGCTGGCCGTGGGGCGCCGCGCATCCTATTGCAGTGGAAGCCGCGCAGGCCGCAGGTTTTCGCCTGCTCTTCACGTTGGAGAATGGCCCGGTCGCGCCCGGAACGTCGCCCGCGCACATCTGCCGTTTGGAAGTTCGCCGCAAAAAAGGCCCTAGCTGGTTCAAAAGCCGCGTTGCCATCTACAGCCGCAAGACCATAGCGGCCCTCTACGCATGGATGAGAATCTAGATGAAAGAGATTGTTTACCAGGGGCTTGCCCGGGCAGGGCAGACCATGAGCTTTGAGACGGCGGCCCGTGCAGGAGAGCGTCTTGGCGACCTGCTGTGGACCGTGCTCCCCGAGCGCCGCAAAATGGCGACGGAAGGCATGATGCGCCACCTCGACCTGCCGCGCCCCATTGCGGAGGCTACAGCGCGCCGCAGTTTCCGCAACAGTGGCCGATCGTTTTTGGAGATTTTCCTCTCCAGCCGTGTGGATTGGCGCTTTGTGCAGGACCGGCTGAGCATCGCCACGCCCGAGTCCTTTCAGAAGATTCGCGATCTCGACAGGCCTGCCATCGCCGCTACGGCCCATATGGGGGCCTGGGAGCTTCTTGCGGGCATTTTCCAACTCTTTATACGTCGTAGCCCCAAACAAATCGTTGTGCGGCGTCCTAAGGACGAAGCTCTGCATAGATTGATGACGGAATTGCGCAGCAAGCCCGATGTGGACGTGCTGGCGCACCGCATGGCGGCGCCTAAGGTGCTGCGTTGTCTGCGGCAGGGCGGAATGACGGGTTTTTTGGTCGACCATAACTGCAGTACCAGCGAAGCCGTGTTTTTGCCCTTCCTCAAGGACTTCGCGGCGGTGAATATGGGGCCGGCGCTGCTTGCTGTGCGCGCCAAGGCCTGCATTTGTCCCATTTTTATGCTCCGCGATGAGAAAGGCGGCTATGTTATCCACACTGAGGATTACCTTGATACCCGCGACCTGAAAGGGTCCAGAGACGAGCGTGTCCAGAAAGCCGCAGAGTTTTACACAGGCGCAGTGACGCGGATTATCCGCAAATTCCCCGATCAGTGGTACTGGATGCACCGCAGATGGAAGACCCAGCCCCCGGAAGGCTGGCAGTACTCCGGACCACTGCTTCAAAGTTGAAGTTCCACTTGAAAGAAAAGTATAAGGCGGCCAAATGGCTGCCTTTTTTTGTGGCACAGCGCGGGCGAACGGTTGTGATGGGGCGTTTGCCGCCGACGAAGGCAACGCCTCCTGCTCTCCGAGCCAAGGGGTGCCCTTTGGCGCGGGGAGTGGTATGCTGAGGCGTCTTGGTCTGTTGGGCGATGGCACTCGTGGACTGACGCCACTGTGGCCTGCTGTCACTGCCGGATGGACGCCGCATTGGCTGCGAAAGCCCTCAGGGGCTTGACTCCTTGCGTGAGGCAGTGGACCCCTGCGCGAAGACAATGCCTCCGAGAATCGCCACAAGCCAACGTTTTTCACCTTCACCCCAGTCGATGAGGGGGCATCATGACCGAGAAGGGGCGCTTCAAAACGGTGCTGAAACGTCTGCTGGGCGGGCGGTTGCCCGTTTTTATCACAGGCCTTGCGTTTTCCGTGCTTGTGGCGTGGCTGTACGTGCGTCAGCCGTATTTTCTTAAGCTGCTCGATCTTAAGCTTTATGACGCCATGCTCCAGCAGACGCATACCCCGGCGACAACGGGTGTGCCGGTTGTGGTGGACCTCGATGAACGGACGCTATCGAAGTATGGCCAGTGGCCGTGGCCGCGTTACCGCGTGGCACTGCTTTTGGCGCGGCTGCGTGATGCCGGGGCGCGGGTGGTGGCACTGGATATCCTCTTTGCCGAGGCGGACCGTACCTCCCCCGTGGTGCTCAAAAAGGACCTTCGGCGTGATCTGAATGTGGAAGTTGAGTTCTCGGGCATGCCTGAGGCGCTTATGGATAATGACAGGGTCTTTGCCAGTGTATTGGGGCAAGGGCCCTTTGTTTTGGGCTATTTCTTCAATTTTGCCGGGCAGGCACAGGGTGCGGGCTCGCAGGACTGCGCCTTGCACGAACTGTCCCGCGCTGTGATTCGCTCCTCAGGTGCCGGCGAGTATGAGCAGTACCTGACGGGCGCGCCGTCTGTGGTCTGCAACCTGCCTGTTCTGGGCCGGGCCGTGGATATGTCCGGCTTTATCAATACAACAACGGATGCTGACGGCGTGGTGCGCCGGATTCCTCTTTTGGTGCATTACGCGGGAGAAATTTATCCGAACCTTTCCCTTGCTGCGCTCATGAAGGCCTCTGGCGTGCGCCAAGCCACACTCAAGGTAGGAGCAAACGGCCTTGAGAGTGTCAAGATAGGGCGCACCATTGTCCCCGTGGACACATCCGGGCGATTTTTGTGCAATTATCGCGGGCCGCGTCACACTTTCCGCTACATCTCCGCCAGCAAAATTTTGGACGGAAGCCTTGGAAAGCATGAACTGGAGGGGAAAATCGTTTTTGTCGGCACCAGCGCCGCAGGGCTTTTGGACCTGCGCGCCACCCCTTTTGACGCCACGCTTCCGGGCGTGGAGGTGCACGCCAACGTGGTGGACAACATCCTTACGGAGGACTTTCTGCATGTGCCGGAATGGGCGCGCGAGATGGAGCTTTCGCTAACGTTTGGCGCGGGCGTGTTTGCGGCTGTCCTGCTGACGTGGGCCAGCGCGGCCCTGAGCGTTATCCCCCTTGGCGTCTGCGTGGCCGGGGCGTGGTATGGGGCGCTGTGGTCCATGGGTGAGCGTGGGTTTTCCATATCGCCGCTGTATATCTTTCTCGCCATTGGCGGGAATTTTGCCCTGCTGACGCTGATGAAATATTGGCGCGAAGAGGGGCAGAAAAAGTTCCTGCACAGCACCTTTGCCAGCTACCTGTCGCCCGAACTTATCGACGAGATGTTCGAGAACAAGGAAATGCCGGAACTCGGCGGCGAGGCACGGACAATCACGGCGTTTTTCTCCGATATTCAGAGCTTTTCCACGTTTTCCGAGAAGCTCTCCGCCCCTCAGCTTGTAGAACTGCTGAATGAATACCTCACCGCCATGACGGATATCCTTATCGCGGAGCGTGGCACCCTTGATAAGTACGAAGGCGACGCCATTGTGGCGTTTGTGGGCGCGCCTATGGACGTGCCGGATCACGCGCTGCGGGCGTGCCGCATTGCCGTGCGCATGCAGGCCAGCATTCTGGAGCTACGCGCCAAATGGCAGGCGGAGCGCATTTTGCCCGGCGAGCCAGAGCGTAACCTCAAGGGATTTCCGCCTGAAGAGTGGGCCCCCGGCGATAAATGGCCCCGCGTGGTGCACGAGATGAAAACGCGCATCGGCCTCAATTCCGGTGAAATTGTGGTGGGCAACATGGGCAGCACCATGCGCATGAACTACACCATGATGGGCGACGCCGTGAACCTGGCAGCGCGTCTGGAATCTGGAGCCAAACAGTACGGCGTGTATAATCTCATCAGCGAGTTTGTGCTTGAACAGCCCGCAGGGGAGGGGGCTGTGGTGCGCGATATGGTGGAGGTGCGCTTTATCGACACCATCGCCGTTGTGGGCAAGGACGAGCCTGTGAAAGTGTACGAATTGTGCGCCATGAAGGGCGAATTGACGGAGAAGGAGAAGCGCCTGTTTACCCTCTTTGACGAGGGAATGGAGCTTTATTTGAATATGGACTGGGAACCCGCAAAAAAACGCTTCACCGAGGCGCTGGAATTCGAACGCGTTCCGGAAGGCAAGACCACGCCCTCCGAGGTGTATGTGAAGCGCTGCGAAGAGTACGCGCACAATCCGCCTGTTCCGCCTGGTGAAAGCTGGGATGGCGTGTATCGCATGACGAAGAAGTAGCCCAGAGGGGGGTCTGCGCGGCTTTTGATGCTTAAAGTTTTACTTTAAGTTGGTCATATCATTCTGGGATATCTGTTTTTTTTGAAGCAGCTCCGAGTTCCTGACACCCAGAAGGGCTCATGGAGTAACGAAGGTGCAAGGAACTGAGCAGTGTTTGCGTGGCGGACTTGTCGTGCTGTCGCAGCCGAATATGCGCGCAGGAGATGTGGCTTGTGAAGGAGCTTGGTCCACTCCCGAGGAGTAAAGCAAAGTTTACGCTTGAAATATGCCATAATATTCAAATATTCCTCAAGAATAACGTGTAGAATCAGAAATTCAACCGAAACTTGGAGAACATCGCAAGAGTTTGTGATCATAAACAAAGGCATGCGGTATCCTCTTTATTGTGGCAATGAGCAATCTCCGCCCGAACGCTTCGTACGAGGACGGCTGAGCATGCTGGAAGGGGAGTGGAGCGAGAGGGCGTGAAGCGGGTGTCTGTGCAGTGTGAGTGATGAATAAAAACCAGTAGAATCGAGGCCTTATTGGTCTTGCTTTAAGTAGAACTTTAAGTTTTGAAAAGCGGTACAAACCGCCACCATGCTCCTTGCAGACTGAACGGCTTTGCAAAGAAGAGGTTGTGCAACTGGCAGCGTGGAGCACTGCTCGCATGACCACGACATCCCCTCCTTCTCGTCCTATCTGACCATCCTCCCTTAGGATAAATTCGCCTGCCTTATCGACCAGTCTTTCCTTCATCTTTTGTGCGGAGAGCGCGTGCGAGGCGTTGTAAAGCCGTAAGGTGTGCTCTGGCCGTTGTTTGAGCCTTGAGAGGCCTCCCACTGGACTTCGAGTGGCTCCGGCATGGGGCGAGCCGAAATGCAGAGTATTCCCGCTTGCGTGGGGCTTGGAGACGCAAAGACACAGAGAGCGGACACAGAAGGAATGTTTGCCTGACCCTGCCGTGTCTTTGGCTGGGAAATAACTCCGTCACCGGGGTGGAGATGTCACGCCTGCCTCTCGTCTCGGCGTCGTTCAGGGCTTGCGTATGCGCTTCATATGGATTTGGAGGGCTCAAGGTGCCTAGAGGGTTCTGGCGGCTCCTGAGGGGCTTCATCGCGCGGAAACGGGGCGGAGTGCCGCCGCGGCTTACCTCCCTTTGTCCAGCCGCTGAAGAAAGCTCCACGCATAGTGTGGGGTGACGCCGAGCAAGAAGGCAAGAGCATCGGTTCGCCTACGCAGAGGCCGTCTTGCGACAGGCGGGATTAAAAGGCGTGTTCCTGGGTAAAAAGGGACTCATCCGAGCGCGACTTATGGCTCCTGCTGGAACTGTGAGGAGGCCGTGTTTCACACCTTGATCAGTTGGGAAATGCGTAGTGATTCCGCTGGCTGAGGCGGGAGGTCTGTGCATTGCTGACTGCGGTGAAGCCAGGGGAGAGAGCCTGAAAGGAAAGCGATCTCCTAACGCTCTGTGGGAGAAATCGAGGCGCGACTCCCGTGCATGTGGCCTCAACGTGTGGCTAAAAGAAATGCGCATCCAGGCAGGAGTCCTCAGGCGAAATATGCCTACTCCTGGCGGCGTAAAAGACGAAGCCGCAGAGGTGTTGGAAGGGAGATGGGTGTCGAATTCGAGTGGTGTTTCTGTCCGAATGGCTGGTGAGGCAGGTCAGCACTTAGCAGGTTTTCCGTCCGGGGCAGTGGCTGCAGGACCAAAAATCCTTCAACCTCAAGCGAAACGTGTGAAAAGTGTTTCACGAACAGGGCCAAAAGTACAAAACCCGCATGAATAAAAGGCTTCCGCATTTCCTTCCGTTTATTAAAGTTAACATAATTTACATTATGAGACTTTTATTCAAGTCGAAAACGGGCCTCGTTCGAACTCTCACCCTGGCATTTTGCCCCCGTATTTAGCGGCTTCGTCAGGCGCGTTTTTGCCATGATTCGGTCCCTGAGTTTCAGGTCTTTGACTTCGGAGAGTTTCTGATCGAGGGCTTTTCCTGCTGAATTCCACAGCTTTCACAGCATTGATATGCGACTTACTAGGCGGATTACGCCCAGAACCTGGCGGCTCTTTCTCGCCGGAACTCCGCGCCATATTGGACCGTGGTGCACAGCCTTGCAGACTTGTGCGCCTCGTTGTTCAGAGGCGCGGCTTTGCCACTCAATGCCGCGTGCTGTCTCATCTTTCTCGCTTCACAGAAGGTGTCCTTTACGTCTTTTGCGCCGCCTTTGGTGGTCGGTCCTAAGTATGTTTAGGCCTCCTTTCACCATAATGTTTCACGGCGTTTTTGAGGCCTTAGGCAAGCAGCGCCGAGGTGGTTTTGTGACTGTCTTTTCCACGGTTCGTCGACAGGTTATTCACACGCCTTGAAGGGCTTCGAGGTGCTGATTTGATGCAGCTCCCCTTTCTTTGACGGCTTCGTGGCGCTGCGTTGTTGCCTCTTTGCCGCATTGGCATCGGGTCTGCGTCAGGATTTCCTTTTGCTGACTGTGAATATGTCGCCTGTTTCTCGTTAGCGTGTGCTTTCCTACGCCTTTTGCGCTGTAATGTGGTTTCTTGTGATGATTACTGCCAGCTCTCAATGGCTGTTTTGTGTTGGTATCATTGTGCCTTTCGCTTTTTCGTTGCTTATTGGACCTTTGGTCGTCACGTTGCACGCATTCTGCGTCAAGAACACTCGAATTGGGCCACTAGTTGGTGTTCTGAGCCATGTTGCCCCCCTTTTTTCTGGCGAAAGGCTTTGGAACGGCGGTTGTTCGCCCTTTCGAGGCTGCCTCCCCTCCCCTACTGGCCTGTCTGCCCATCCTTTTTTGACTTTGACGACGTTCTTTGTGCGTCGTGAGTGCTTGGTGCAGCTCAAAACGCGCAAATTCGCTTTGTGCGGCGTTTTCAACGTCTATGTGACGTGTTCCTTGCTGCGGGAGGGAAAAAGCCCGCACAGGCGTTGCTGGGCGAGTGAGGGGGGATGGTACGGGGACTCTTTAGTCTGTTTCTGCTTTGGACGCAGAGGGAGGGAGTCAGGAGAGTTCGTTGTACTGTTTGGTGAGGTTGCCGCCGTCAACTCTTCGCACGTTCTCTGCCATCAGTGTCCATTGGCGACACAGATTCGCCGCATGCACCTCTCGCAGCATGGTCTTTTCTTGCTTCTGCTGGCACAATGCATAAAAGAGCATCGCAATTCAGCAAATTATGCGTATGTATCGGCTATCGCGGGAGGAAATATGATTCTAGGAGTAGAAGGAAGCCCCAGAAGAAAAGGGAACTCGCACGCACTGCTCGACGCCGTTTTGAGCGGTGCGGCCGACAAAGGGCGGCATATTCATTCAGCGCATCTGCGTGATTACCGCTACGAATCCTGTGTCGGATGCGAAAAATGCCGCAAAGACAAGATTTGTACACGCCTACAGGATGGAATGACCCTTTTGTACCCACGCATTCAGGAATCCAAAGGGCTGGTCCTCATCTCGCCAGTGCATAACTACAATGTTACCGCATGGATGAAGGCCTTTATTGACAGGCTGTACTGTTATTATGACTTTGAGGACACCCGCCCGCGCGGTTGGTCCAGCAGGCTCGCAGGACAGGGGCGCAAAGCCGTCATCGGTATCATTGGCGAGCAACCCGACGAAAAGGAACTCGGCTTCGCCCTTGACGCCCTGCGTTTGCCGCTTGAAGCGCTCGGCTATGACATCGTCTCCGCCATGTCCGTGCCCTCGCTGTTCGATCGTGGCATCATCTCCTCACACCAAGACCTTATGGAAATGGGCTACAACGCCGGCGAAACCCTTGCCGACGCGCTCAAAGGGTAGCGAAGGGGTGTCTTGGGGCAGGCCGGGTCGTCGTGCCGGGGTCAAGAGGATATCTCCGATGGCTTAAGGACTACGTCCTTAAGAATCCTTAGGTTTTCGGGCTGGAAGCCCGCCCGAAAAAAGGGGTTGGGCGGCCTCTTCCATGCTTAGGCAGTTGCCCGCGGAGGCGTGGCGCCAACGCCGGGGCCTGATAGAGACCGCTCGTCTGAAACGCATCACTGGCGTATAAACGGGATTGTTGAGGCCCACGGCCCTTAACCCTGCGGAGCCTCTTCTTTTTTGCCGGGGTGGTCGTCGCGCTCGCTCCCCCACCCTCCGCCTCTCTCTGATCCTGCCACACATAAAAAAGGACGCCTCCGCTTCGCGCGGGGGCGTCCTTTGCTCGTTTGTATTCGCCACTCGGGGCGTTAGGAAGCTCCGGGGGCTTTTTTCCAGTCTTCGAGGAACTTTTCCAGCCCGATATCCGTGAGTGGGTGTTGGGACAGGCTCTTGAGAACCTTGAAGGGGATGGTGGCAACGTCTGCGCCCATGAGGGCGGATTCCACAATGTGCATGGGGCTGCGCACGCTGGCGACGAGCACCTGTGTTTTGAAGTCGTAGTTGCGGTAGATGGTGACAATCTGGTTCACCATTTCCATTCCGTCGTAGGACATATCATCCACACGGCCGACAAAGGGGCTGATGTAGGTCGCACCGGCCTTGGCGGCGATGAGCGCCTGAGACGGCGAAAAGCATAGCGTGACGTTGGTGGCGATGTTCTCTGACGACAATTGAGCCACCGCTTTCATGCCTTCGAGGAGCATGGGAATCTTCACCACCACGTTGGAGGCGATGGAAGCGAGGTCGCGCGCTTCTTTTATCATTTCTTCAGCCGTTGTTCCGACGACTTCGAGACTGACCGGACCGTTGACTTCCTTGCAAATTTTCTCTGCCAGAGTGCGCCAGTTTTCGGACTCCTTGGCAAAGAGCGACGGGTTTGTGGTAACGCCGTCAATCAGGCCATAACGCTTGGCCTCCCGGATTTCCTCAAGATTTGCCGTATCAATAAAAAAACGCATGTATGGCTCCCTTGTGAGGTTAAAAAGCGGAAACTTCCCGCCAACCTAGCATAAAGGGCGCGGTTTTCAAATGCAAAACGCCCCGGCCGGACGCTGACCCCGTGGGGCGTCGTCTGGTCGGGGCGTTTGAAGGCCTACGGGCGCGGCGCGCGATGCCCTCTCGGGCGCGCAGTCGCACGCGCTATGTGTTCCCTTCACGCACGGGGTGCGATGGAGGATACGAGTAGAATTGGCACGGGGCGCGGAGGCAATGCCCTGCCCGCGCGGATGCCGTGGCGGCGTTAGTCGCCCTCGGGCGCGCCCTCTTCGCCTTTGGCGGCGCTGGACTGGGCCGGAGTGGCCTCAATCTGCTTGAGGTACTTGTCGCGGCACTCGTAGCTGCAAAAACAGTGAACGCCGCTGCCGTCTTTCACGCGGATGTTGGCGTCACTAGGCACATACGTGCCGCAGATGGGGTCTTTGACGGTCTCGCCAGTGGCGGACATAGTCTCCTTTTCCTTCTGCTCCTTGGCGACCTTCTTTTTCTGGTCGCCCTTGATGAGCTTAAAGAGGAGAAAGGCGCAGACGATGACGATGAGGAATTTCAGCATGTTCGCACCACTTGGCCACAACGCGGCCTGTCGCTAAAGGGGTTGAAAAAGCGCGCAGCAGGAGCGCGGCGGCGCTAGTCCTGCCAGATTTTGGCTTCATCCACGCGGTAGTCAAGGCGCCCCAAGGCGTCGCGCAGGGTGTCGCCATCCGGAAAGAGCAAGTCGCCTGCCAGTTCCGCAAGGGGAACCAGAACAAAGGCGCGGTCCTTCATACGCGGATGCGGCACCTCAAGCGTGGGAGTGATGAGCACTTCATTGCCGTAGAGGAGCAGATCAATGTCGATGATGCGCGGGCCGAAGCGGACTGCCGCCTCGCCGCGCTCACGTCCAAGGTCCTTTTCCGCGGTCAGCAGTGCATCAAGCAGACGATGCGCCGAAACATCCGGCTCGCATACCACGCGCACAACCTGATTGGCAAACCACGGCTGTTCCTTCACATTCTGCGGCTCGGTAAAGAAGACCGACGAGGTCTTGTCCACGCGAACACCGGAAATCTCGCCCAGGCGCGTGATGGCCCGGGCGAGGTTGTCTTCGGTGTCGCCAAGGTTGGAACCGAGGCAGATATAGGCTGTTACAGGCTGGAGATACGTGATGCCGCCTCCTCAAGCCGCTCCGTGGGCACGGTGAGGGAGATGCGGAAGAAGCCTTCTCCCGGCTCGCCAAAGCCGCTGCCGGGGGTGATGACCACGCCCTTCTCCTCAATCATCTTGGTGACGAATTCGGCGGAGGTGTAGCCTTCCGGCACCTTGGCCCACAGGTAGATGGTGGCGTCGGGCACGCGGCATTCAATGCCGGCCTTTTCAAGGGCCTTTACCATCACGTCGCGGCGCTTGCGGTAGACCTTGCGGTTTTCCTCAACGGCGGCGTCGCCCTCGTTCAGGGCGAGGATGGCGGCTTCCTGTACGGCCTGGAAGCAACCGGAGTCCACGTTGGTCTTGATGTTGCCAAGCGCGCCGATGAGCTGCGGATTGCCCACGGCCATGCCGACCCGCCAGCCGGTCATGTTGTAGGTCTTGGACAGGGAGTGGAATTCCACGGCAACGTCTTTGGCGCCCGGCGTCTCAAGGATGGACAGGGGCTTGTTGTTGTCGTCGTAATAGATTTCCGTGTAGGCGGCGTCATGCACGATGATGGTGTTGGTCTCGCGGGCGCGGTCCACCAGCTTCTGGAAGAACTCCGGCGTGGCCATGGCGGCCGTGGGGTTGTTCGGGAAGTTGACGTAGATGGACTTGGCACGCTGCCACATCTCGTCGGACACGGAGTCCAGCAGGGGCAGAAAGTTGTTGGATTCCGGCTGCGGGATGAACACGGTTTCGCCGTCGGCAAAGTCCGTGGCGATGGGGTACACGGGGTAGTTGGGCGTGCACACCAGGTTCACGTCGCCGGGATCGGTGACGGCCAGCGCAAAGTGGGCGATGCCCTCCTTGGAGCCGATAAGGTTCACCACCTCGGTTGCGGGGTCGAGGGAGACGTTGAAGCGGCGGCCATACCAGTTGGCCACGGCGCTGCGGAACTCGTCCAGCCCCTCATAATCCGGATACCGGTGGTTGGCCGGCTTCCGTGCGGAGCGGCACAGTTCGTCGATGATGAAATCCGGCGTCGGCAGGTCGGGGTCGCCGATGCCGAGGCTGATGATATCTACGCCGCGGGCGGCAACTTCCTTTTTCACCTTATCAATACGGGCGAAAAGGTACGGCGGAAGGTCGGCCACACGACGGGCAAGCTTGAATTCAGACACGAGATGTCTCCTTCAAAGGTGTTTTCCAGTTCAAGCGGTATCCAGTTATTCCCTGTGGTAAAGGGCGAAAAGTAACCGCCCCCCGCAGGCTATGTCAACTGCGCCGCGCGCCGCAAAACCCGCGAGTGCTGAAAAGACGCCCCTTTGCGGGCCAAGACATGCGCAAATTCTGCCCCGCTGCGCTGTATTGCGCCGTTTTCCGCGCCAACGCGGCCTGCGTGATTGTCATCGTCGTTTTGTGACGGACAGCCGCCGCTTTTCGGGTGCGCCCTCCCCTGCGCAAAAGCTCCTGCCGCCACTTGAGGAGCGCCGCGCGTGTGTGTATCGTCGCGGAGCACATGGGAAAACCTGCAACCACAACGAAAATTATGACCTCCACACCCTCCGAAACCGCCCCGCGCCGTACGGCGCATCCCTGGCTGGACAGCTACCTTGAGCACCTGCTGGTGGTTCGCGGCCTGTCCGAGAACTCGCTCAGCGCCTACGCCGCTGACCTTACGGCATTTACGGACTTTTTGGATGAGAAAAAGGCTCCCCTTGAGGGCGTGACACAGCAAAGTCTGTCCCTGTACCTCTTCCACCTGCGGCGAAAGGGCGTGAAAAGCCGCAGCCTTGCGCGGTATCTCTCCACCTTGCGCGGGTTCTTCGCGTGGTTGGAGGACGAAGGGCTGGTGCAGGGTAATCCGTCGCAGTATCTGGAAAACCCCAAGCTCCCCCGCAAACTGCCGGAAGTGCTGTCCGTGGAGGAGATGTCCGCCATTCTGCAGCGCCCGCGCACCGAGGAAAAGCTGGGCTACCGCGATAGAACCATGCTTGAACTGCTCTACGCGGGCGGGCTGCGCGTGAGCGAGCTTATCGCCCTCAAGGCTTTTGACTTTGACCCGCAAGTGGGCGTGTTAAAGATATTTGGCAAGGGCGCGAAGGAGCGGCTGGTGCCCATTCATTACGCCGCGCAGGAGTATCTGGAGACATATCTGCGCCATTGGCGCCCCCAGTTTTCGCCAAAGCAGGATTTCGTTTTCCTGAACCGCTCCGGCAAGGGGCTGTCGCGCCAAGCGGTGTGGAAATGCGTAAAGCGCTACGCCCTTGAGGCAGGCATCACGCGCGATATTTCGCCGCATACGTTCCGGCATTCCTTTGCCACGCATTTGTTGGAGGGGGGCGCGGATCTGCGCACTGTGCAGATCCTCCTTGGGCACTCCGATATCACGGCAACGGAAATCTATACCCATGTGCAAAGTGGCCGCCTGAAGCGTATGCACAGTCAATTTCATCCACGTTCCGGCATGAAAGCGAAAAAATAGAGGGCTTTGCGACAGCCCCCGTGGTGTGGTACGGTCCTCCTGCGCTGGCTACGCCAATCCGGGCGGGCCGAGACCTGCCACACCTCAGGGAGGAGAGACATGGCCGTAGCCTTGACGTTTGATGCGGATTGGGCACCGGAACCCGTGTTGGAATACACGGTGCGCCTTGTAGAGTCCTACGGCATCCCTGCCACGTTTTATGCCACCAACGACAGTCCCGCGCTGCACTGGGCAGCCAAACAAGGGCACGAGGTTGGCCTGCATCCCTTCTTTGGCCAGCCGGACGCGTCAGACCGCGACACCTTGCATCATCTGCTGGACCTGTACCCGGACGCCGCCGGCGTGCGAAACCATCGCTACCGGATGGACAGCACCAGCATCTATCTGTTTGCCAAGGCTGGGTTGTCCTACGATTGCAACATCATGGCGCACGATTCCCCCGAAGTGCCGCCCTACGTCCACCACACCGGGCTTGTCCGGTTTCCCATCCACTTTGGCGACGGCGCCAGCCTGCAATATGGCCTGCGTACTCCGTATGACCTCCTTGCCGACGCCGACAGGCAGGATCCGGTGGTTCTGCTCTTCCATCCCATCCATATCTATTTGAATACGCAGAGCATGGCGCATTATGCCTGCGCCAAGAAGGACCAGCACGATATGGCCGCGCTCAATAGGCATGTTGCTTCGGGCAAGGGGCCGGGCGTGCGGGAGTGGTTCCACGAGGCCTGCGCGGCGGCGCAGCGCGGCGCGGTGGTGATGCGGGATGCGGCGGACGCCATAACCAACGGCCAAAGCAAGGCCGAGGCCCTGCCCTCAGACGAAGCGGGCGCGTACACTGCGCCGCAGTAGCGCTTTGGCCTCGGCAGGCGTTTTTCCTTCCATACCGGCTTCTTCAATCTCCACCATCTGGCGGGAATCGCCGCAGGCGACGACGGGATTTTCCCCTTCCACACGGCACACATGGCCGGGCACGGCCAAAAACGGCTGGTCCGGGCGGTGTGGCCGTGCGCGCCATACCGTAACGCGTTCGCGCCCTTCGTATAGGCTAAAGGCTCCGGCAAAGGGGCGCGATGTCGCGCGGACAAGGCGGCAGATGGCCTCGGCGGACGCTGTCCAGTCGATGCGGCCATCCTCGGGGCGGCGCGGATAGCACCGGAGCGCCTGCCCAGGGTCCGCCGGTTGCGGCTGGGGCGTGATGTCCCCGTGCAGGAGGCCCGTAGCGGCATTGGCGAGGAGGTCCGGCGCGCACGCCTCGTACCACTGCATAATGTCGCCGATATAGGTGCCATCCGAGATGGGAAGGTATTCCTTGAGCAGTATGGGCCCGGCGTCAATGCCGTTGGCCATCTGATGCACCGTCAGCGCCACGGACGTCTCCCCCTGCAAAATGGCCCAGTTGGCGCACGCACTCCCCCGGTAACGCGGCAGGTCGCCGCCGTGGCAATTGAGGATGCCGTGGGGAAACAGCGCCCGGACGGCCTCCGGGATGCGGTAGAGATAGCCCATGGAAATGGCGACATCGCACCGCGCCGCGGCAAGGGCCGCCTGCGCCTCTGGGGCCATAAGGTCAGGGCTGAGGCGGTAATCCGCCCCGGCTTCGCGGGCAAAGGCGGCAAAGGCTTCTGGCGGCGTGCCTTCGTAGTCCTGCGGGGGACAGGTCCAGACCACGGGAATCCGCGCGCCCTGTTCGTGCAGGCGGCGCGCCGCCGCAAGGAGTTTCCCGGTTCGCCCAATGACTGCAATGCGCATGCGGTGCCTCCGGAGCAAAGGTGAACAGCCTGAAATGCGGGACAATTCTGTGCCATACTAGAGGACGGGCGAAGCACAAAGCAAGGCCGTGGCGCAAAAAGTTTGCCCTTAGGTGCTTGAAAAAAAAGCTGAAATCCATAACCCTCGGCAGGTCTCCCCTTTTCCGGGCGTTTGGTGGCTTCTCGCCCCGAAGCGTGTACGGTAAGGGAGTCCGCGCACCCTCCCCGCGCGCCTTATGTTTTGCGTGGACGCGGCTGCGCCATCCCCGCATCAAAGCCTTGCAGCAACGTATGACAACACCGCGCCACTGCCGCGCATGAAAGCAGAACCACAGGATACCATGTCCAATAAAATCAGCGCCCCAACCATCATCACTACGCATATGAATGCGGACTTTGACGCCCTTGCCGCCATGATAGCCGCAAGCCGTCTGTATCCCGGAGCTACGCTTGTCTTCCCCGGTTCGCAGGAGCGCAACCTGCGCAATTTTTACATCCAAAGCGCGATGTACATGTTCAACTTCCGCAACGTGAAGGAAATTGACCTGTCCACGGTGAGCACCCTTGTGGTGGTGGACACCCGCCAAAAATCGCGCGTGAACCACGTGGCCCCGGTTTTTGAAAACGAGGGCTTGATTGTCCACGCCTACGACCACCACCCGGACACTCCGGACGACGTGGAATACTCGGAAGGCATCGTCAACAACTGGGGCTCCACCGCCACCATCCTCTGCCACGAGCTGAAAAGGAAAGGCATCACCGTGGAGAACCGCGAGGCGGACATCATTGCCCTTGGCATCTATGAGGATACCGGCTCCTTCACCTTTAATTCCACCACCGTACATGACTATATGGCTGCGGCGTGGCTGCTGGAACAGGGCATGGACGTCACCTTTGTGTCGGACCTCATCACCCGCGACCTCAGCGCCGATCAGGTCGCCCTGCTCAACACCATGCTGGAGGCCGCACAAACGCACGACATCCGCAACACCGCCGTGGTGGTCACGGAGGTCAGCACGGAGGAGTACGTCAACGACTTCGCCCTGCTGGCGCACAAGATGCTGGACATGGAGCACATCAACGTGCTGTTCGCCCTTGCCCGCATGGGCGACCGTATTCAGCTTGTGGCGCGCTCGCGCAGTCCAGAGGTAGACGTCAGCCAGATTTGCGCATCATTCGGCGGCGGCGGACATGCATCCGCGGCGTCTGCCAGCATTAAGGACAGAACGCCCTCGCAGGTGAAGGACGAGCTTTTCGCCCTGCTGCTGTCGCACATTGCCCCGCAGGAACGGGTCCGCCAGCTTATGTCGCACCCGCCCATCCTCATCGAGAGCGACAAGACCATCACCGAAGCCAGCGAAATCATGACGCGCTTCGGGCTGAAGGCCGCGCCTGTGGTGCAGGCCGAAACGCGGGAATGCCAAGGGATTTTGGAGCATCAAATCGCGGACCGCGCGGTTGCCCACGGCCTTGGGCATCTGCCCGCCACGGACTACCTGACCCGCAGCAACGCCACCGTCGCCCCGGAATCGGACCTGTACAACGTGATGGAAATCGTGCTGGGGCAAGGGCAACGCCTTGTTCCCGTCATTGAAAACGGGCTGGTGATTGGCGTGCTGACGCGCACGGACCTGATCAACATCCTTATTGAGGAGCCTGCGCGTATTCCGGAGTCCCTGCAGCCGGAGAAGCGCCGGGAGCGCAATATCCGCATCATGATACGCGACAGACTGCCCAAGGAACTCTTCTCCATCCTGCGCCGCGCCGGTGAACTTGGGCGTGACATGGGCATGGAGGTCTACGCCGTGGGCGGCTTTGTGCGCGATATCCTGATGCATACGCCCAACTCCGACCTTGACCTTGTGGTGGAGGGCAACGGCATCGACTTTGCCCGCGCCCTTGCGGCCAAGCTGGGCGGGCGCGTCCGCGCGCACCATAAATTCCGCACCGCCGTGGTCATCCTTGAGGACGGCCAGCGTATCGACGTGGCCACGGCCCGCCTTGAATACTACGAGTACCCGGCGGCCTTGCCCACGGTGGAGCTTTCCTCCATCAAAATGGACCTGTACCGGCGCGATTTCACCATCAACGCCCTTGCCGTGCAGCTCAATCCGGACCGCTTCGGCAAGCTGGTGGACTTCTTCGGCGCCCAGCGCGACATCAAAAACCGTGTCATCCGCGTGCTGCACTCCCTGTCCTTTGTGGAGGACCCAACGCGCATCCTACGGTGCATCCGTTTTGCCAAGCGCTACAATTTCCGCATTGGCGGCCAGACGGACCGCCTTATCCGCAACGCTATGCAACTGGACATGATCCCGAAGCTTTCCGGAACACGCCTTTTCCACGAAATGAACCTCATCTTTGACGAGGAAAACGCCGTGGAATGCCTCAAACAGATGCGGCATTACAAGATTCTGGAGACCATGCACCCCCTGCTGACGCTGACCCCGGCGCAGGAAACGCTGCTGGAGGAAATCAAAAAGGTGCTGGACTGGCACCGCTTGCTCTACCTTGGCGACCTGCCGCACAACTGGATGCTTTTCTTCATGGCGATGCTCAACGGCATGCCCGAGGAGGACGTGCAGTCCGTTGCCACGCGTTTTAACCTGACCAAACGGCAGTCCACGGAGCTTTTGGCCCTGCGCACGCAGGTGAACAACACCGTGTACGCCTACAAAAAATGGAAGCACCGGGGCGGGCCTGCCAGCGAACTGTATTTTATGCTGGAGACGTTGCCCCTTGAGGGCATCCTGTACATTATGGCGCGCTTTAATCAGGAGGACATCCGCAAGAGCATGTCCTTGTTCCTGACCCAGCTCAAGACGCAGGAGCTGGAAATAGACGGGCACGACCTGCTGGCCATGGGCCTCAAGCCGGGGCCGGAGTTTGGCACTGTGCTGAAAAAACTGCGCGCCGCCATGCTGGACGGGCAGGCCTCGTGCCGCGAGGATCAACTGGCCCTTGCCCACCGCTTGGTGGACGACCCGGATTATCTGGGCCTTGAAATGGCCCCCGCTACGCCGGGTGGCTCACAATCCGGTGAAGTTGCCGCAGGGAATTCCTCATCAGCAGGTGACGCTGAGGGGGCACCTGAGGGCGAGCCGGAGGGCAAGTCAGGGGAGAACACGTCAAAGGATGCGTCAGACAGTGCGGCAAAGACCGACGCGGAGTAATCCGTGCGGCGCACGGGGCAATATGGCCGGCGCGGCGCATGCCTCATGCAGGGCGCTGGCAACGACGCCGCAGTGTCGCGCGGCGGACACGCTGGACACGCCGCAGGTGCGTGGTGCATTTCGGTCTGTGCCGGGGAGAGTGTGGTTTCTCCACAGTCTTGATGCTGTTCTCAGGTACTTTACGCCGCCTCTCTGGCCGGGGACCACAGCGCGCCCCTTGCCCTTGCGGCCTATGCCGTGTAAATGTTTCGCTTTCACGGCGTATGTGACGCACAACATGCCGGTAGGATGACAAGACTATGAAGCGCCGCCCACGGATTTCCGTTATAGGGTCCGGCCACTGCGACGAAACCACCGCCGCAGTCGCCCGCGAGGTTGGCCGCCGCATCGCTGATGCGGGGTGCGACCTTGTCTGTGGTGGCCTTGGCGGCGTGATGCATGCCGCCGCCAAAGGCGCACAAAACCTCGGTGGCCGCACCATCGGCATTCTGCCTGGGAATAGCCCGGACGATGCAAACAGCGCCATCGACGTGCCCATAGCCACCGGCCTTGGGCAAATGCGCAACGCCCTCGTTGTCGCCAACGGGGACGTGGTCATCGCGGTGGAAGGCGGCAGCGGCACTCTGTCCGAGGTGGGCTTTGCCCTCAAGGCCGGCAAAGCCGTCATCGCCATTGGCACCTACGCGGACATGGCAGGCGTCATAGCCGCGACATCGGCGCGGCAGGCCGTGGACCTCGCTTTGCGGCATATTGCGGACGACGCCCACTAACCGGGCGCAATCACAACCAAGAGGTACGTCATATGGAAGTACTATGGGCCCCGTGGCGGCTCGATTACATCCTCGGCCCCAAGCCGGACACCTGCCCTTTCTGCCTGCCCAAGCACACGGACGAAGACGCCGCGCGCCGCATCCTGTACCGGGGGCGGTATTCCTTTGTCATCATGAACATTTTCCCTTATAACAACGGCCACCTTATGGTGACGCCGTACCGCCACGTCATGAGTCTGGTGGACCTGCGTCCGGAAGAACACCATGAAATGATGGACCTCATGCACGAATCCACCCGCATACTCACAGCGCACTTCTCCCCCCAAGGCATCAACATGGGGGTCAACATGGGCGAGGCCGCAGGCGCTGGCATTAAAGAGCACCTGCACTTCCATCTCGTCCCCCGATGGGTCGGGGATTCCTCCTTCATGGCATTCGCCTCGGAAACCCGCGTCATCCCAGAACATATTGATCACACCTATGCCAGCCTCAAACCCTATTTTGACGAGTTTAAGACGAAACAATCCGCCAAGGAGGAGGAAAGTTAATGCGTTACTTGAAAGTTCTGGCCCTGCTTGTCCTGTTTTTCCTGACCATGGTGCTGTTTGCACAGAACATGGAGTCCCTGTCGCAGCAGGTTGAGCTTGGCCTGACGCTGTTCGGGCAGGATTTGTTCCTGATCCATCAGCCCATCTATTTCATTCTTCTGTCCGCTTTTGTGCTGGGTGGCATTCTGTGTACGCTGTACTTCCTGTATGAGAAGTTCCGCACCTGTGCAGAGCTGCGCCGTTGCCGCAAAAAGCTCAGAAACCTTGAGAAGGAAGTGACCTCCCTGCGCAATCTGCCGCTGGAGGACAAAAACTTCCCGGCAGAGACCCCGGCCGCAGAAGCCGAAACTCCCGCAGCACAGTAAAAAACGGCCGCAGCGGCCAAGGGATTTGCATGAACTGGCTCACTCGCCTCTTGCCCTTGCGTGGTGGCAAGAGCTTCTCCGGCGGCACCGAGGTCGCGGACCCCGGCAGCTTTGCTCCGGTCTCTCGTGATACTCAGGCCGCCATTGCGGAACTGAGTCAGGTTGCAAAGGACAATCCCGACGCCGTTGAAATATATCTGGCTCTTGGGAATCTGTACCGCTCGCACGGCGAAATTGAGCGGGCGGTACAGATTCGTCAAAACCTCATCGTCCGCCCCGGTCTGGACGACGCCGTCAAGGCCAAAACATGGTACGAACTGGGGCTGGACTACAAGCGCGGCGGCTTTATCGACCGCGCCCTTGGCGCCTTTGAGCAGGCGCGCAAAATTTCCGGCGACAACCCCGCCATCGTTGACGAACTGGCCCGCATGACAGCCGACACAGGCGACTTTGAACGCGCCTCGCGCTATTATGCCCAGCTTGGCAACGACATTGCCGAGGCTCACTACATGGTCCGCCTTGCGCAGGACCACTTCGACGCCGACAACGTCGCAGCCGGGAACAAGTGGCTCAAAAAAGCCCTCAAGACCTACCCCGGCTCCGTTGAAGCGTGGCAGGCCCATCTGCTGCACGACCTCGCCAACGAGGACTGGCCCACCCTGTCAAGGCACCTGCACAAGGCGCTCAGTAAGGTGGACGACAGCCTCGCCTTTGTCCTGTTTGAAGGCATCCTCGCCGCCGCCCGCCAGCACGACGCGCTGGAAGGCGAACTCGACACGGACAAACCCTTCAGTTATCACCCGCCTAGAGAACTGTGCGACGCGGTTCTCTCCGTTTTGGAAAAACGCGACCCGGACCTCTTGGCGCAGTTTTACGCCGCATGGATGGTCTGTAGCCACGACAGCGAAAAGTCCCGCGCATGGCTGGAAAAAACCCTTGTGCTCAATCCGGACTTTTGGCCCGCACGCCTTGAACTTTTGGCCATTAGCATGGACGATCAGCCACTGTCCCCGGCGTTTCGCCAGCAGCTTGAGTTCTTCGTCAAACATGCCCGCGGGCTGAAACGCTTTGTCTGCCGACGCTGCGGCCTGAAACGCGAGCAGGTCTTCTTCCGGTGCCCCCGGTGCCAGAGCTGGCACTCCATCACGTACCGCACCCTCATCAACGAATAACCCGCGTCCGGCTCCTCCCGTCCCGGAGTGCGCCGGGCATATAGAAAGAGCACGTGAGCAAAACAAAACTGACGCCAATGCTCGAACAATATTTGAGCATTAAGGCCGAATATCCCGATGCCCTGCTGTTCTACCGCATGGGCGACTTCTACGAGCTGTTCTTCGAGGACGCGGAGATCGCCGCGCGCGACCTTCAGATCGCCCTCACCTCCCGCAATCCCAACGCTGACGCGCCCGTGCCCATGTGCGGCGTGCCCTACCACTCCTGCGACGGCTACCTCTCCAAACTGCTGGAAAAGGGCCACAACGTCGCTATCTGCGAGCAGGTGGAGGACCCCAAGCAGGCCAAGGGCCTCGTCAAGCGCGAAGTCACACGCATCCTTACTCCGGGCACCGTGGTGGAGGACTCTAACCTCACGTCCAAGACGCACAACTATCTGACGGCCCTCTTCTGGGACGCCAAGGCAGGTGCCGGCGGTCTGGCGTGGGTGGATTTTTCCACGGGCGAATGGTCCGGCATCCAAAGCACCAAAGAGGTCGAACTCTGGCAGTGGATGGAAAAGACCGACCCGCGCGAAATTCTGCTCACCCGCGAATACGACGTGCCAAAGCGCTTTACCGACCTTGAGTCCAAGGTCCACTTCGTGCCGCTCCAGTCATTCTTTGACCTGCCCGGCTCCAAGCGCCGGGTTATGGATTCGCAGGGCGTGGCCGACCTGGACGCGCTGGACCTTGACGACAAGCCCCAGCTGACCCAGTGCTGCGGAGCCATCCTCGCCTACCTGCGCCAGACCCAGAAGCACGACCTCACCCACCTTGCGCCATTCCGGCCGCTGAGCCTCAGCAAGCATCTGCTGCTGGATGAAGTCACGGAACGCAATCTGGAGATTTTTCGGCGTTTGGACGGCGGACGCGGGCGCGGCACGCTGTGGCACGTTCTGGACCGCACCATGACTCCCATGGGCGGACGCCTGCTGGCGGAGCGCCTGCAACGCCCGTGGAAGGACGAAAAGCCCATCATGGCTACGCAGGAGGCCATCGCCTTCCTGTTCCACGGCGAAGAGCTGCGCGAGGACCTGCGCGAAAAGCTGGACAGCGTGTATGACCTTGAGCGCCTGTCCACGCGCATTTTCCTCAACCGCGCCACGCCCAAGGATTTTCTCGCCCTGCGCAACTCCCTTGCGGTGCTCCCCGATGTGGAAGACCTGCTGGAGCAGGCGCGCGGCACCGAAGGCGACGCCCTGCCCCGCGTCATGGACCAAATGCTCAAAGGCTGGGACAGCCTTTCGGACTGGGCACAGCTTTTGGCTACCGCCCTTGCCGATAATCCGCCCCACCTCATCACCGAGGGCGGCCTGTTCCGCTACGGCTACAATGCCGAGTTGGACGAGCTGATGGACCTGACCGAGCATGGCGAAGGCCGCCTCAAAGCGCTGCTGGAGGAAGTGAAACAGGATTCCGGGCTGGAACGCATCAAAATCGGCTTCAATAAGGTTTTCGGCTACTATTTCGACATTCCGAAGACCCTGTCCGACAAGGTGCCCTACCACTTTGAGCGCAAGCAGACCCTTGTCAACAGCGAGCGCTATATCACGCCCCAGCTCAAGGAGCTGGAGGACAAGCTCCTGTCGGCCTCGGACCAGCGCAAGATGCTGGAATACCGCCTGTTCAACGAGCTGCGGGAAAAAGTCGCCGGCGCGCGGCACCGCTTCATGGACATGGCCGGGCGCATCGCCGCGCTGGACTACTGGCAGGGACTGGCCGAAGCCGCCGCCCAAAACGACTGGAACTGCCCGGAGATGCATGACGGGCTGGAGCTGTCCATCACCGCCGGACGACACCCCGTGGTGGAGGCCGTGCAAGGTAGCGCCAACTATATCCCCAACGACGTGCGCGTGGACGAAAACAAGCGCCTGCTGGTCATCACCGGCCCCAACATGGCGGGTAAGTCCACAGTGCTCCGTCAGGCGGCCATTATCACCATCATGGCGCAGATTGGCTCCTTCGTCCCGGCGCGCAGCGCCCGCATCGGCATTGCGGACCGCATTTTCTCCCGCGTTGGCGCATCGGACAACCTTGCGCAGGGCCAGAGTACCTTTATGGTTGAAATGATGGAGACGGCGCGCATCCTGCGGCAAGCCGGGCGCAGAAGCCTCGTCATTCTCGACGAAATTGGCCGCGGCACCAGTACCTTTGACGGCCTCGCCCTTGCCTGGGCGGTGGTGGAGGAGCTGTGCGCGCGCGGCAAGGGCGGCGTCCGCACCCTTTTCGCCACCCATTATCATGAGCTGACCGTGCTTGAGAGCAAAATGCCGCAGGTGGCCAATTTCAACATCGCGGTCAAGGAACACAAGGGCGACATCATCTTCCTGCGCCGTCTGCTTCCCGGTCCGTCGGACCGAAGCTACGGTATCGAGGTTGCCAAGCTCGCAGGCGTGCCCCGCGGCGTTGTTGCCCGCGCCAAGGACATTCTGCATGACCTTGAACGCCGCTCGCGCGAGTCCAACGGCAACCGCCCGCCCCAGCCGGAGACCAAAAGCGTCCTGCTCCCCGGCCTTATCCCGGCGGATGCGCCCATCCCCGACGAGGAATGCGGCCCGGGCATAGAGCCGGAGCGGCTTGCTGTTCTCAATGAGCTGGACGGACTGGACGTGAACGCCCTGACGCCCCTTGACGCCCTGAACCTCTTACACCGGTGGAAGGCCACCGGTACCAACAAGGACTAACCCCATGCGCACGTCTCGACTGCTTCTCGGCCTGATGGCCGCCCTGCTCTGCGCCGTCATGCTTGGTGGCTGCGGCAAAAAAGTTTGGCCCGAGCCGCAGACCTCTCAGGACACCTTCGCCATCGAAAATGCCACAGCCACGCTGAAAAACGGCTGCGTTACCGTCAAGGCCGACGTCACCGGCAACTGGCGCAAGGTCGCTGCCGTGTATCTGGAGGTCTCCTCCGCAGACTGCCCGGGGTGCCCTTTTACGCCCGAGCGCCGCATCGAATTTACCCGTGCTTCCAAGGACATGACCCTCAGCGGTGGCAGCCTCACCCTGCGCGCCTGCGGTATGGGCGACCAGCCGCTTTTGTGGCGCGTTACCGCCGACAATGTCCACACAAGCATCCGGGGCACCTCAACCAAGGTCCAGATGGTTCCGTAACCGGCGTCTGCCGCGCCGCACAGGGCCGCTTGCCACATTGGAAGATGTGCGCCATCCTTTCGCAGTGGCGCACGATGGCGTTCGATGCCGGCGGAGAAGCCGGGGCGCAGCCCCGCCACTGGCACAGCAACACCGCCATGACACTGCTTCTTTGAATCTTCAATCGTTATAGGGATATCAGGAGAACGGCATGCATTTCTTCACTCTTAAGGACGGAGAACTCCACGCGGAAGACCTCAAGGTCGCCGACCTTGCCAAGGAGTACGGCACCCCGCTGTACGTCTATTCCGCCGCCACCCTGCGCCGCCATTTTAAGGCGTATGATTCGGCATTTACCTCGCTGCGGCACATGACGTGCTATTCCGTCAAGGCCAATTCCAACCTCTCCGTGCTGAAGCTGCTGGCCGAAATGGGCGCTGGCATGGACATTGTCTCCGGCGGCGAACTGCACCGCGCCCTCGCCGCTGGCGTGGACCCGCAGAAAATCGTCTACTCCGGCGTTGGCAAGCGTACTGCCGAAATCCGCGAGGCGCTTGAGGCAAACATCCTCATGTTCAACGTGGAGTCGCAGCAGGAGCTGGAGCGCATCGGCTCTGTGGCGCAGGAAATGGGCAAAACCGCCCGCATTTCCGTACGCATCAACCCCGATGTCGACCCCAAGACCCACCCCTACATCTCCACCGGGATGAAGAAAAACAAGTTTGGGCTGGACCTTGAGACCTCCCTTGCCACCTACCGCCGCGCCAAGGAACTCCCGGCTGTGGAGGCCGTCGGCATCGACTGCCATATCGGTTCCCAGCTCACCACCGTGGAGCCGTTCCTTGAAGCGCTGGAGAAGATTCTGAGCTTCTATCAGCAGCTGTGCGACATGGGCCTGTGCATCGAGTACATCGACCTTGGCGGCGGCCTTGGCATCACCTACGACGAGGAAGAGCCGCCCCACCCTGCCGAGTTCGGCGAAGCTCTTGCCAAGCGCCTTGCAGACCTGCCCATCACACTCATTTTGGAGCCGGGCCGAAGCATCGCGGGTAACGCGGGCATCCTTGTGACCGAGGTCGTCTACACGAAGCAGACGCCCAGCAAGCACTTCGTCATTGTGGACGCCGCCATGAACGACCTTGTCCGTCCCTCGCTGTACGGCTCCTTCCACCGCATTGCCGAAGTCGCCCCGGCCGGGCGTCCGGAGGAAGATGTGGACGTGGTCGGTCCCATTTGCGAATCCGGCGACTTCCTCGCGCGCGACAGGCAGCTGCCGCGTGTGGAGTCCGGCGAATTCCTCGCCTGCTTCTCTGCGGGCGCATACGGCTTCACCATGAGCTCCAACTACAATTCCCGCCCGCGTGCGTGCGAGATCATCGTAGACGGCGAAAACGTCACCGTGGCGCGCCGCCGAGAGACCTACGACGACCTGACTGCGCTGGAGCGCTAAACGCCTCCACGCACAATGTGAGCCACAAAATGAGGGCGCGTCTGCGAAGAAGCAGGCGCGCCCTTTGTGTTTTGATGAAGGACTGTAGGGCACGAAACGCGAAGCCCCGGCCGCTGGAGTCCCGATGCGGCCGGGGTATTCACGCTTTCGGCGGGCTGGAACGCCGAAAGCAGGGAGCATATGCCCCCCTGCCCACTTGTGGACCCAACCTGCGAACGCAGGATGGGGAGTTGGTCACATACTACACGCATCCTGCCGGAAGGAATACCCCTTATGCAAAATTCCCAGAGCGTCACATCCTCCCGGCACACAAAGAATTTTACCGAACTCCCCACGACCCCCTTGCCAAATCTTGAAAAGTCCCTATATTCCCCCTAGCTCTTTGATTGGGGGCGACCTGGTTTCGACGGGGATGGTTGAAGCCAAGGTTGCAGGCCGAGGCGCCGCTGGCCTCGTAAAAAAGCGGCAAGGCTATAAATGCCAATGATACCGAATACGCTCTGGCAGCTTAATTAGCCAGCACTTAACCGATGGATGCCTGATAAATCGGAGCGGTGACACCCCTTTCAGGCTGGCTACTGATTCGTGTTCGCCGGAATCAGGGCGAGAACCAAGGTGAACTGGCCGTGCGCAAGCCTGTCCGTCGGCGGGCAATCGGTAAGACACAAATGATGGACTAAGCCTGTAGACGCCTTGTGTGGAGCATTCTCGGACGGGGGTTCGATTCCCCCCGCCTCCACCAGATACCCCAACAAAATCAAGCCCTTGGATCCGTCCAAGGGCTTTTTTTGGTGGTGAATCGGTGGTGAATGGCATTTCACGTAAGTTGAAAAAACGAAAATCAACTTACGTGCATTTCGACTCCCAAAATGAAGCGAGCCGAAGCTCCTCCGACTCGCCTTCACGTGCCCTCTGAGTGATCACTCATTCAGGGCTATTCCTCTCCCCTTGCACTTCTCATCATATTATCAAAAAGGTTTTTTTCTTGGTGTCAAACATTGCGTAAGCAATGAGTTGGGAATTGATATAGCGTTTCAAAAGATATATCGTCCTTAACTGGTACGGGAAGGCCATCCCGTATAGCCTTGCTGACGCAACTGCCCGGCAGTCTCTTCGTCGAGGAGCTGAGACTGCCCTTCATTCTGATTCTCCTCGCAAGGACCAGTTCATGCCGACCCGACGAGACGCCATCAAGCTCTTCACCGTTGGCGCCATAGGAGCACCAATGACCTGCACGTCTGCGCCGCTTCCTGACGGCGTTGCCGCCACCCTTTCAGAGATCACCCTGTCTGAACTGCATGCCAAAGCACGTGAGCTTCAGAGCGGAGACCGAATTCTTGCCGCTCCAAGGGACATTTCCGAAAAGCTCCTGCTTCGGACCTATGGCTTTGAATACATAGATGACGCCGACCAAGGGCTTCTCTTCCAGTTTCTGCCAGCCAGAAACAACAGCATCGAAACAATCTCGTCCATTCTTTACGACGACTACAAGGTCGCCACATACAAAATCGCCCTACTTCGCGCCCTCGTGGACATCGCATCGGGCCTGAGCAGCGAGCTTGTCGAGTTCCATACCGAGGATGGGCAGGACTATGCCTTCATCCCCTACGGACTCGTCTGTCTTCAGTGGATCAAGTATTACTGGCCACTCGTGGAGAAAGGCATTCCACAGATTACCCGCAGAACGAACATGGCCTTTGAGGATGAACTGCGCGAAGTAATGAAGCTTGCCAAGTCGCAGTTCGGCCTCTGCCCCATGACGCAGTTCATCGCGGAGTTCAAGAAAGGATTTGAGAAGTCCTCACCGTTTTACGGCCTTACGCGTGAACTCATGACCAGCCTGCGCACCGTCATCATGACGGGCCCCGTGCGGCACGCCGGAAGACCGGAAACTTTCATCAGCTCCGACAAGCATTTCTACGCGAGCCCCTGCAATCTTTCATCATTTGCCGATTATATATCCACCCGCGGAGCCATTCGGGTGCCCGTGGATCTCTTCTTCGAGATGAAGGTCTTCGGCAATATCCTGTCCGACGCAATCGCCGTAAAATGGGCTCAGGAGAGCGTTCGCCTCTCAGCGCGACGTGATACCCCCAAAAGCCTTACGGACATCCTCCCGGCGATTCTGACCGAGGAAATCGAGTCCAGAGACCAAAGCCTCGCCCGTGAAGTCGCCCTGGAGTACCTCGACCGAACCGGGCAGCTTAGCTGCGTCTACTCAAATGCCCAGCTCCGGGCGAGCACCTTCGCCATGGACCACATCCTGCCCTACTCCATCTTCTACAATAACGACCTCTGGAACCTCATGCCGGCCAAACCCAGCATAAACACCCAGAAGTCCGACAAAATCCCCAGTATCGACACCCTTAAAGCTGCGCGCACGCACTTTAACTCTTTCTGGGACTTCGCCGCCTCGGCCAAGCCAAGAATCTTCGCCGGAGAGCTGCGGTCTACGCTTGGGATTAAGGTAGGCGATGGAGACTGGAAAGAACCTCTCTTCGGGGCTCTTGCGCGGCAGGCGGACATAACCGCGGAGCATCGGGGGATGGAGAGGTGGGGACTGCGTCCAGGCTGAATCTACCTTTCGTACCTTCAAAACGTAGTTCATCAGGCATCGAGAGTTTTCAAATAGGGAAAAAGCCCAAGAGGCCTTCTTTGAATATATAAAGCATATTGCAACAGTCGAAGAAGGCCCTCCGGAAACAGGTAAAGGCATTGCCAGAATTTTAAACACGTTAGCTCATGGAGAAAGTGGCTTAACTGACTATCCACTTTTGTGTGGCAGGATTATTTCGGTCGACTTGGCAAGAAGTAATGTCACAAAGAAACACTTAAATCGCTCTAGGTGAAATAGTATGAACGATCGCGACTTCAAGGCTTTATGTGATAAAAGTGAAAGCTTTCAATTAGACTTCAAGGCCGAAATGTACGATTTTTCCGGTGCAGACAAAAAAGAGAAGCGGTACAAGCGATCAAAGTTTGTTAAAGATATTCTCAGCATGGCCAATACGCCTAGAGACTCTGAGTCCCGAATCATTCTGGGCGTAAAGGAGCACCCAGATGGTAGTAATGACCTCTTGGGAATTGAAGATTACATCGACGATGCAGATCTTCAAAGTAAGCTTCATAGATGTGTGCATCCGATGCCGCAGTTCGCATACGAAACGGTCATAATTGACGGATGTACTTTTGGAATAATCACGATTCCTCCGTACCGCGATCATGGACCTTTCTTCTATACGGGGAGAGCAAATAACATCCTCAAAGAAAGGACTTTGTATCTACGGAGGGGAACTCAGAATGACATCGCAACATATGAGGAAGAAAAAGATGTGTTCGCGTGGTTTTTGCATAACTCAGAACCACTAGAAGCCTTGAGTCAATACGCTTCCAATACATGGGATCCATTTGTAAATGCTGTAGACTGCTTCGACCCTAGGCGGTCATACATATTGACCACAACAGCACTTTCCCCACAGGAAGCAAACGGCCACCTGTCATATTTAGGGTCTATCAATTGGGCTTTCGTTGCAGATTTTGACCACAAGAGCTCCTCTTCCGGAGCCTTAAAACACGTCAAGACAGATTTTGAAAAGCGAAGAGCCTTACACCAGATGACAATTGAAGACGATGTGAATTACTGTCCGACCACTTCAACATATTGGTATTACACACGAGGAATCGATGGTCGGGACAGCACGATTTCGATAGGTCGATGGATCGACTGGAAGGCGAAATACGTTAAAGATATCAGACTCAAAATGTCCAAGGTATCTAATGTCGTAAACAGGCCAATTACTATTGTTGTCTTACTGTACGACGAGCAAATGCACGAACATATGAGGTCTTTTCTCGAAATTGCATACGAAGAGTTATCGGACGGTCTCGATGTTGTTATTGTATCTAATAATTCTGATGAAGCAAAAAATATTGCCCAATTGTTTGATGCTATCCATTTCTCCTTACCTCTTCACCAATTACTTGGAGGATTGCATCAATTTCGACCTAAGGACGCATTAACAGAAGATTCGTCCATACCGTCGAGCTCAGGTGCTCCATTGGTATTGGATCACGAAGAAATAGCTTGGCTTAGTGAAGAATTAGAAATTGTACACATGGGGATAGGGAATAGCCCTGAACCAGAGACAGAGACAACCAATGATTATAGGCGTGGAAAAACTGTCTCATGGTACGACTTAGCTTTGAGACTTGATATAGATCGAGACCTGTCAAGAAAGCTTGAAAGAAAAGTCCGTGAATCTTTAACGCGAAGAAGGGCTGAAAGAATTAATTTATACCATGAGCCAGGAGCAGGCGGCACGACCATTGGTTGCCGGTTGTTATGGGACATGAAACATGAGTACCCTTGTGTACGATTGAACAGCAGTTCTTCCTCACAAAATACTGCGGAACGTATTGGGAAATTGTATTCAATTTCTAAGTTACCTGTTTTAGTCCTGATTGATGGGAACAAAGTCTCACAGGCACAATCGAACGACTTAAACAAGATTCTTGCGTCAAGAAATGTACCGACAACTTTCGTTATCGTTCAAAGGCGTTACGAAAAAACAACAAGGGGCGACAACCTCCTTTTTCTACCTGCGGAACTGTCAGATAGAGAACTGCCCATTTTTACGCATGTACTATGCCGAGATGTTCCGAAACGAGCGGACGACATACAGCGGGCCGCGCAAGGCTCTCAAAAAGCTGAAAAAACTTTATTTTATCTGGGTCTAGTTGCTTTTGAAAAAGAGTATGTTTCACTTGAAGATTTTGTTCGCCGTCATTTAGCTAAAATGAACGAGAAACAAAGAACCATTTTGATTTGCCTGGCGATGGCACATTATTACGGCCAGACCTCAATGGAAGCACAATTTTTTGCGGATTATTTAGGTCTCCCTCCAAACAAACCGGTCGATCTTCAAGGTGTCTTTGATGCTGCTGCGCTTAACCTGATTACATATGAAAAGGGCTCTAAATGGCGGCCTTTGCATTACCTTATATCTGAAAAAGTTTTAGAAATTGGAATGCAGCCAAAGGGTTTTGAAGGGCGAACGTGGAAACAGTTCATAGTTATTTGGGCAAAAAAATTTATATCCATCTGCTCGAGAGGGGAAAAGGCTTGGGCACATATTATGGAGCTGTTACAGCAAGTTTTTATCTATAGAGATAACAACACTATGCTGGGAACTGAGCAGTCCGGTAGGGAACTGTTTTCAAGAATAATATCCGATATTCCAAACGATGAAGGGAAATTAAGCATCTTTAAGCGTTTGACGGAATCATTTCCTGAAAACCATCACTATTGGGCTCATTTGGGTAGATTCTATAGTCACCACATGGGAGACTACGCCAATGCTATAGCCGCCCTGGAGCGAGCTTTAGAAATTGATGATTCTGACCACGTGATACACCATATGAAAGGTATGGCTCTTCGACGTCAACTAGACGATATGATTCAGCAGGGAAGTGACATCAAGGAGGTTGTGGAAAAAGCAAAACAGGCCTCTGATAGCTTTACTGAGTCAAGGGAAATCAACCCTGAAAATGAGTATGGCTATGTAAGTGAATCGCAAACGATTATTAGACTTTTGGATTATTGTGGAAAAGAGGCTTCTAGCAGGCCGCTACTTGCCGCTGCAAATTCGAGCGACGAGTGGGTGAGGGGGGCTTTTGAACGAGCAGAGAATCTTTTGTCCGAACTGAGACTCCTGCGACAAACTGAGCAACCAAGCGATCACGAATTACGATGTCGAGCTAACCTTGATGCCCTTTATGGCGACCATGGGGAGGCGTTGCAAGCGTGGCAGAACTTGCTTGATAAGCAAGTGACATATGCTCCGCCGATACGCCGTCAAATTGTCTGGACATTGTTGTCCAAACACAAGCGAGACTGGGGAACCATGGCAAAGCGAGATGTAGACCGCATCGTTAATCTTTTGAAAGCCAATATTGAGGAAGAACCTGGCAAAGCTAATAACTTGCGACTTTGGTTACAGGCTGTAAGGGAGTTAGATCTCCCCCCTTCCATTGAGACAGTCATTGAAAAAGTTGCATACTGGAGCGCGGTCAGCGACGACTTGGATGCATCGTACTATTTATATGTTTTGTATGCGCTTCAAGCCTTTTCTGGTTCTACCGTTGCTGTGAGCAAGTCTTATGAGCACCTTGAGAAGTGCAAACATCAAGCACAACGCAGGCGGGATCGCCTGAGAAGTTTTGAGTGGGCCGGAAGTGGGGCAGGAATCAAACAACTGGTCCATCAAAGCTCACTGGGAGAGTGGAATCGCGACTTAGCTTTTTGGCGCAACACAACTAAGTTAGTGAAAATGGAAGGTGTTATTTCGGAAATCCGGGGACCAGAAAAAGGGACAATCGAAGTTGGTGGGATGAAAGCATTCTTTGTTCCTAGTGTTGCTGGGTATTCAAGTGGACAGTCCGAGAATCTGCGAGTTAGATTCTACGTTGGGTTCAGCTACGATGGCCTTAGAGCATGGGACGTAGAGGATGCTTGATTGTTGCTACAATGTAGGACCTAGGAGGTAGTTCCTACTACCTCCTAGAAGGGGCTTCACTTCGGATACTCATATGCATACCCCGGTCAAAATGGGGCCTACTTCAGTATGAGCCAGTCTGCAATCAAATCGTTTTCAGCCGAGAGTTTCGGCTCATAGCGATAGCAGGTCTGGCTGATGTCAAACGCCTTAAGAATCCCCAAGATCTGCGAGTCTGTGTAACGCGATTTCTTCATGTCGAATCTCCTCGGTTAGTTTTACGAGAAAATTCTACTTTTCAGAACCACTCTTTTCCGGGGGGATTACCGGTCCAGTTTGACTCAATTTAACATAGTTTCTGTCAACCATTGATTCTTACGCCGTCACAGGTTAACAAGCGCCAAAGCGGTAGGGTATTCTCTTCTGAATTCCAGTCTTTCCCTTTTTACAATTATTCGAAATTTATGGAAAAAATAAAGATTATTGATCTTTTTTGTGGCGCAGGCGGCAAAACTTTGGGCTTTGTCGACGATCGGTTTTGCGGCAATTTTGAATCAATTTTTGCCGTAGACTCCGACAAATCAGCAATTGAAACCTATAATAAAAACTTTAAACATAAAGGTATTCTTGCTGAGATAGAAGAAATTCTAACGAGTGGCGTCTCAATTCCTCAAGCCGATGTGGTTATTGGTGGTCCACCTTGCCAGGGGTTCAGCCTATTAAATCGAAACCGTAAAGAAGATCTTAGGCGAGCGTTATGGCAACCGTATCTAGAAATTGTTGAAGCTTCTGGTGCGTTATGCTTCGTTATGGAAAATGTTCCAGCCCTGCTGAAGTCCATAGAGTTCGAAAACATAACAAATCAAGCTCAAAAGATTGGTTTTTCAATTAAATCAGGAGTATTAACCGCGGCAGACTACGGAGTACCCCAGCTGCGAAAACGAGCCTTTGTTATTGGTTGGAAAGCCAACAAACTAATGCCACCTCTTTTCCCTCCTACTCCCACACATGCAGCTCCGGAAAAAAATTCCACCTTACCCAAATGGCCAACTGTCAAAGAGGCTATAGGGGATCTAGCCCCGCCTGTCGGCACGAGTATTCGCGATGTACCTCCCCCTTATGATTTGCAGTTTGGTCGTAATCCCACTGAGTTGAGTTTAAAGCGCTACAAGGCTGTACCTCCCGGAGGAAACCGTTTTGATTTGCAGCGAAATGCTCCTGAAATCACTCCGAATTGCTGGTTGAAAAAAAAATCTGGTGGGACTGATCTTTTTGGACGAATGTGGTGGGACAGGCCTTCTCCAACGATTCGTACTGAATTTTTCAAACCAGAAAAAGGCCGGTATCTTCACCCAGCCCAAGACAGGCCCATTACACATCGAGAAGGAGCTCGGTTGATGGGTTTTCCTGACGACTTTGTTTTTGAAGGCTCAAAAATAGAAATTGCAAAGCAAATAGGCAACGCGGTTCCGCCACGACTTGCTGGCGCAGTTGCTAGATGTCTTTTTGATATGCTCAAGAAGTCTAAATAAGAAGTTCACAGAACCCCTCGAGAGTGCAGTTCAAAGGGGCGCCCGCTGTGAAATATGACTCTATTCATCGCATTCTTTCTTCAAAATATTTTGAAGAAAACGGATTATATCCTTCTTGTTATCAAATTTTGATTGCAATTTTCTATTGATAGCATCGGGGATTGGCAACATTGTAATTACACCAAATTTTTCAGGAAAAGCCCAAGGGCATTGCTCACAATCATCAGTGCACTCCGCGCAAGCTTTCCTTTTACCAACGTTACAAACATTGCATAACGGTTGCCAGTTCCCTAAGCTATGCTTTCCTCCCCGAATAAGTGGAATTTTATGATCAGCTTGTAGTCCTCTTACGCCAGCTTCTATCCACTTGCCACATATGGCACAAGTATACTCATGTTTTTGAAAGAGAAATTTCTTTTCTTTTTCGCCAAGATAAGTTCGGATATGTGCATTTTTAAGAATGCTGGATTTTAATCTGTAAGAATGCTGGCCATTAACAGGTTGACTTTCAATGTCACACCCATTTTCATCTCTTAATTCTCTAATTCTACGATCAAAATATTTTTGAGATGTCAATTCGAGTAGCTCTGAGCTCGCTACCCAACTCTTGGGGAAGGCATCATCACTCCCCCAAAGACTTTTGATTATCGTTTTTTTTACAGCACTTAATTTTTTTGAATTTTCCTCAATCTGCTGGATATACTGTTCGTAAGTCATTCCCTCTTGCCTCGGTTAAATTCAATAAAGGCAAGAGGTTATTACAAGAAGAACAAGCTATTGTAAACATTAAAGCATTTCAAAATATTGCAAACCATCCACGATCATATGATAACCTAGGTGTGTTTTTTGTTGGAGATTACTGTAATATTGAAGCGATGTTGGTCAAGTTCTTAACTTGCTCTCTATTACTTGGTCCATTTATCGACAATATAGAAAATATGATTTGGTTTTTTTATTCCAATAAAACTTGTTCTTCTTTGATTCATGATAACTCTCTCCCGCCTTATGCACACTCAGTAACAATGTTCCAGTGTCTGAATCTCATCTTCATACGTGAGCACAAAATGCAAGTGCGCTAGTCTATACAAGGAGTCCCCCTGACGCCTCCTCTCGCATCCGAACATGCTTCACCTCCCCCGCACCAACCCCGGTAGCGGCTTGATCATGAACTGCTCCTTCCCGGCCTCGTGCATGCGCCTGTTCCATTCAAGGCGCTCGCGCATGGCTTTGCGTCGTGCTTTTTCGTCGCCTGATCTGACGGCCTGTAGGTAGTCGTAGACGAGCTGTTTCTGTTTGCTTTGCCGGAAGTTCTTGAGGTCTTCGGCTGTGGAGTAGGCGTCCCAGCTTTTGGCGCGGCTGAGGGGTTGGAAGCCGATGGCTTGGGCTATGGCTTCTTCTGCGGTCAGGCGGTGGGCTTTGGTTTCGCCGGGGAGTGCTATGGGGCGGCCTGAGCGGGTGTAGGCGCCTTTGGTGGTGAGGCGGTGGGCCTTGAGGATGTTGGCGAGGCCTGCGGGGAGTATTTCTTCCAGCGCCCTGCCCGTATTGCCCTGGCGCAGGTATCCTGCAGCAAGGCCGATGTCCTCTATCAGCGCCACGGGGACGCCGAGGATTTCGAGGCTGTTGTCGAGGACCTGATCCGTGAGCTGTTGGTCGTATTCGATGCGCTCAAACACCGGCAGTTCCATGCCCAGCGATCCGGACAGGTTGACGCCAAGCAGCGCGGGCACGCCGTAGGTGGCCGCGTCGCGCGCCTCGGGGCTCTCGAAGTGGCTCCGGACCATCTCTGTCGGATCTTCTCCGAAGAACTGGCACGCGATGGACGCAAACATCTTGTAGAGCGGCAACGCCGTGACACCCCCGAACAGCGCCGTCGCGCCAAGGGACATGGCCACTGCCCTTTTCCCTCGCCAGCCCTTCTTCATGAGGAGATTCCGCCACAGGCTCAGCAGCCCGTGGGTGAACGTCCGGAAGGTGTACGCTGTGCTCAGAAACTTGTTGCCGGTGCCGCCCCGAAACAGCTCCGGCCGGTTGGATTTGCCGTAGAGGAAATGCGAGTCCAGCACCACGGTTTCTGCGTATTCACGGGCATCCTCGTAGCGCCACTTCTGCCCTTTTCTGTACCCTGCCGCCTCCAGCACATCCTTTGCCCGCACCTTCCCATCCCGCGCGATGCGGTACGCCGCCAGCGCCAGCGAACACCGGTTGAAGCGCTCCGCCACGGACATGGGCAGGCCCGCCGTCTGCACGATTTTTCCGTAGAGGCCATACGCCTTCCCAGCCACCTGCCCGCGCAGTTCACGCATCATGAGGTCATTGGTGATGCCGGTGTAGTACAAGTCCTCAAGGAGCTTGCGCTCATCCTGCTTGAGCGCTCCAGCCCGCCCGACCTCCTTCACAACGTAGTCCATGGCCGACGTGAAATACGAATGCGCCGTGGCAAACGACGTATCCGCCGACAGCCTCGGAACGCCAGCCACCATGTTCTGGGTGAAGTTCAGTGTCGCGGTTTTGAGGTTGTAGCCGAGGTACTTGAGGAAGATGAGCGACTTCACACCCTGAATGATGTGGTCCACGCGGTCGGAGTTCTGGAGCATGTCCTGCACGTACCGCGCGGCGTAGCCGTAGAGCCGCGGTTGTTTGGCGGCGTCGATGTTGTACAGCGCATCCGTAAACGCCCGCGCCGCATCCATTTTGGTGAGCCAACCGTACAGCCCGCTCTTGTGCTCCCACAGAATGCGTTCAATGTCCTGCGTTTCAAAGCCCGGAATATCCATGCGGCGGATGGTATGCCGCCCCCACCCGCGCATTTTGAGGACGTCGGACACGGACTCATGGAGCAGTGAGCGCAGTTCGTCCTGCTTGTCCTTGTCCGCGCCCGTGCGCTGGACAGCGGCCCCAATGACCTGCTCCATGGCGTCCACCGGGATAGCGTGGTCGTACACATCCTCCGGCAGACTCTGCGCCTTGCCATACTCCCACTTTGCATTCGGATATTCGCGCGTTACCTGACGCATGAGGCGTGCGGCCTTAAAGTCCGGGAGCAGGCGCGCATAGAAGTGCTTTCGGTACAGCGTCTCCCCGGTTTGCGGGTCGGTGGCGCGGATAAAGTGCGTGCCTCGCCGTACGTGCGGGAAATAGTTGTGGATGCGGCCCATGGTCGTCCGGTAGCCCTCGATGGACTCAGGGGCGCTTTGCATCTCGCGCATAGCGCGCAAACGGTTGTAGACCACGAGCTGGTCGGCGTCCAAGGACCGGCGGATCGCCACCACAGCTTGCGCAATCTTCATGGGCACGCCCCGGTTGATGAGCACCTGCCCGAGCTGGCGGTAATGCTCCGGGTTCTCGCGGCGGATATCGTGTCCGTTTTCGTCCTTGCCCACCACCTGCGTGCGCGGCTTTGTGACGCCCTTGAGCTTGCGGCCCTCAATGGCCCAGATAACGCGCGAGAGCAGCTCCCTGTCCTTGCGGCCAAGCCCTGCGAAATGCTCGCGCACGCCCTCCCAGGAACGCAAAACCGCCTCGCTGCGCGCCTCCTCCCGGCGCAGTTCAATCTGCATGAGGGGCTTAAACTCCGGATGATCCTTAGCCACCCAGTATGGCTGGCGGATGACGCGCTCAAGCAGGCCCATGTCCTTGTCATCCAGAACCCGCTGACGCCGCAGCTCCCGCGCCGCCTGCCAGAAGCTCCCCTCCTCGGCCTCCGCAACATGAAAGACAAAGTCCTCAGCTTCGAACGACCGGGAAAAGCGGTGCGCCCCGCTCATGCCCATCGCCTCGCGCGGGCCATGCACCGTCCAGCGCACGGCGTCGGCCACAATCTGCCCCATCTCGCCTTCGGAAAGCGGCATCCGGTGACGGCCCACCAGAGCCCGGACGGCGCGCCTTAGCGCGGCCTTCACGCGTTGCCACAGGTTCTTCTCCTGCTGAGCGAGGACCTCGCCAAGGCTGACCCGCTCCGCGATGCGCGCGAGGTGTTCCTCTGCGGCTTCCCGGCGGCCGCTGGGCGTATTCTCCAGCCCGTGCTCCTGAATGATGCGACGCATGGCATCACGCGGCGCGGAGCGCGCTACAGCGTTGAGCATGCGCCGGAGCTGTCCGGCGTCCGGGAACAGGCCGCGTAGGCCGTGGTGCAGGCCCTGTTCGTGGAGCCACAGCGCCAGCGCGCGGTTCTCCGAGGTGATGTTCTCTGCGATGAAATAGGTTGTGCCCGCCTCCCCGTCATACACGGCCTCTACAAGTCCTAAGCCGCGCTCACGCCGGGCTTTGGCCTGAATATCCTCCGGCAGATCCGAAACGCTTTGGACGACCTCAAGGGGCAGCGCATTCACGGCCCTCGCCTGAAGAGCAACCACCGCCCGCCGCACGCGCCGCGCGCCAATGCCCTTGCCCGCGGCAGGATCCCAATGGCGGCGGCTGAAGCGTTTCTTCTTGTCCCCGAACTCGCGTTCAAAGGATTCCTCCGCCGTGGGCGTCTCCACGCCGGGCAGTCGCCCCTGCCCGCGCACACTGGCGACGGCATCCTTGGCGTACCGGTCCCATGCGGCCTTGAACGCCGTGGGTTTCATACCGTCGAGGGCATACGCCAACCGCACCACATAACGGTCGCCCTTGGACGTATCATCCTCCAGCAGGCTCCCGGTGGCGAAATACTGCCGCAGGTCCGCCATGCCCTGCGCGCGCATACGCACGATTTGCCGCAGCGCGTGCTTAAGCTTGTCCGAGATGTCCCACTCGTCGCCGCGCACCTGCACCTTGGCGACGGCGGGGAGCACCCGGTCTATCTTGCTCAGGGCGGCCGCCGGCGCGGCGTCCAGCAGGTCGAAGTCGTCCACGACGCGCCCGCGCAAGGCCAGCTCCACCTGCCGCTTGCCCTCGTCGCTCAGAAGGCCCGTTTCCTTATTCAGGATGCGCCCTCTTTGGGACGCCTCCAGAACGCCGTCGGCCTCAAGGGATTCGATGAGCTTTCGCGAGCCGGGCTGATTCAGGTACTCCCGGAGCGTAGCGTGCCCCTCCAGAGCTTGGGCCAAAATACCCATGGAGCGCTCCGACACCATGCGCCCACGGCTGACGCCCTCGGCCTTGGCGTCCAGCCCCTGCGTGAAGGCCTGATTGTACAGCCGCGCCCGGCGCGCCATGGTCTGCGCGTCCATGTCGCCCTCCACAACGCGCACGAGGACGGGCCGTTCAAAGCCGTCCACGGCCTCAGGCTCCAGCCCGAACAGTACGGCCTTCTGCCGCAGGGCGTCGCGGTACGTGGTGGCACCGCCTGCGTCGTAGGCAAGCTGGATGGACATGGCGCGGGAGTTGCCGCCAAGGACAACGCCCGCATCCGTGACGATGGGCGGGCCATTTATGGCGTCGGGATTGTCGGAGACCACAAAGCGCGGATCGAGGCTGGCGGCATTCCGCCGGACCTTCTGCTGCTCTGCCGGGTCCAAATGGTAGGGGCGTTCCTGTACGCCGTCGGGATAGCTGGGATTCTTTTGGAAATTGTGCAGGGCACTATGGGAGGGCACGATGTCCGCGGCGTCGCGAACCTCGTAATGGGCAGGGTCTTCACCCTCAGCATGAAGGACTGTTACTGCTTCGCCTTGGTGGGCGGCTCGGCGTCTTCCAGTTCCTTCTGCTGCCTCAGTTCGACTTTCTTCTCGTCCTTCGCGTCGTGAAACGACTGGTACAGCGCGTCCGGGCTGCTCCAGTCGATCGACTCCATCAGGTCGAGAAACTCGTCGCGTTCCTTTTCGTCCTTGAATCTGCTCATGGCCGGAGTCTACCACCGGATTTTCCACGCCTGCAACGCTTTTCGCCACTTCAAGGGCGCGCGGGGAGCGCACGCGCTGCCACGCGCCAACGCTTCGCGCCCAGCGAAAACCGCTACGCTTCAGCCGGCCACGCATCTCGGCGTCCGGCTTGTCGTCAAAGAAGATTTGCACGCGGTTGTCTTCGGTACTGTCCACGATGCGCCCGCCGTCAAAGCTCCATTCGCCGCCGGGGGTGCTGTCCGAACGCTGGAGCGACGCAAGGCGCTTTTTGGCCTGACGGATCTTTGCGGAGTTGTTGCTCAGGGCGTAGCCGGGGAAGGGCTGGTCGCCCTCCCAGTCCCGCTTATTCTCCTTCCACTTGCGCACCACGGCCCGCATGCTTTCAGAAACATCCATTTTCGCCACGTCGCCCTTGGCGCGGCGGTAGGCCTTGTTGATGGTCTTCATGCGCTCCTGCAGGTCCTCAAGGGCGGCAATCTTCTCCTCCAGCCGCACCAGCGCTTCCGGGTCATCGGACGAGATGGCGGTGTTCGCCTGAGCGGATGCGGCTTTGTCCGCGTAGTAGTCCGCCTTGCGCCCTTCGGCCACGGCCTTGTCCATTTTGAGGCGCGAGCGCTCCAGCGTGCGCAGATGCCCCTTACGGGAATGGTGCCCCACCGGCTGTACGGGCTGACCAAGGGGAATGCCCGAAACCAAATCGCTGGACGCCTTGAAGCTCGCCTCGCTCCGGTCCTTGGCGCGCTCGGCCGCGCGCTCGTACTTCTCTATGCGGGCCTCACGGCGGTAGTGGTAGTCGGCGCGGCCTCTGGATGGTGGGGTGTCCGAGGCGTCGTCAGCCTTGATGCGCACTGGCGCGGTTCTCTTGAGCGAGTCCACGGCATCCTCAGCGCTCTTCCCGCTGTAGAGGGACTGCGTGAGCTGCTGCAGCACGGCCTTCAGCTCGGGGGAGTTGGCCGCCTCCACGGACAGCACCAACTGGCCCTGCCCTTCCTCTCGTGCCTTGCGCGCAAAGAGCTCACCCTGCCCCTTCTCGGCGTTGTAGCCGTAGGACACAGTAAACGACCCCGGCGGCAACTGGTGCGGATGGATAGTGATTGCCTCTATCTCAGTCACAGCCTCCGGCTTATCCAGCACCACAAGGTGTGTGGAAACACCGGTACCGCTCTCCTTGAATGCACCGTCCGGCAGCGCCTCGTGAATGCCGCCCTGCTCCTCCAGCCAGTCCCGGAAGGCGGCGTCGGCCTTCTGCTCGCGGAAGAAGGGGCCAGAGCTCATGACGGACACCAGCCGCCCGCCGGGCTTCAGCAGGGAATAGGCGTGGCGTACATGCTCGCGTTCCTGCCCGTTTTCAAAGGGCGGGTTCATGATGATGCGGTCATAGGGCGCGCCGCTGTGCTTGAGGAAATCACGGCCAACAAGGGTGTGCCCTTTGCCTTCAAGAATGCTGCGCAGCGCGTCCACTGTCTCCACCACGTCGAGGTGGGCATCCGGGTGCGCCGTCTTCACGGCGTCGGCGATATTGCCCTTGCCCGCGCTTGGTTCAAGCACGCGCATGCCGCCCCTGATGTCGGCGGCCTCCAACATTTGACGCACCACCGGGGCGGGCGTTGGGAAGAACCCCGGAATCTTGCGGCCGACCAGCTCGCGCTCGGCGCGCCGCGTGGGGCTTTCCTGTCCCGGCGGCACATAGTGGCTGAGGAATTCGCGCAGAGTCGCCCGGAGCGCCTCGTCTGACGCAATGCCCATACCGGAGAGGCGCTTTCGCACCTGCAGGGGCTCGCGGAGCTGCCAGCCGAGGTACTTGTCCCCAAGCGGGGCCAGCTTGGCTACCACCTGCCGGGCAAGGTCCAGTTCCTGTTCTCCCGCAAAAGTATAGGTACCTTGGTCATCGGTGCGCGCAGCCCGCGCCCGCAGGCGCTTGGCGAGGCCCTTGCCACCACGGACGCCGTTCAGACGCTCTGCGAGGCTTTGCAGGATTTCGCGGTGCGCCTGCACCTTGGGAAGCTCGGCAAAGGTGATGTCCTCAGCCTCGAACCGTTCATCGCTCCGGTCGGAGCGCTTTCCCGACGGACGTTTGTATGCGGCGCGTTTTAGCGCGCTCACAAGGGTCTGGACCTGCACCTTTTGACTGATGCCCCCCAAATGCGTGGTTTCGCCCCGCTCTATGGCGTCCGCGATGCTCTGCATGGTTGCCGCAAGGGCCAGTTCGCGCCGTGCGGAATCCTCCTGCGCGGCGGCCTCGCGCGCCCGTTTGGCGGTGTTGGTCCTGCGCTCTGCGGCAAGGGACTGCGTCGCCGTTTCATGCAGCCGCCCTGCGACCTCGCGCAGGCGGGACGCCCGCTTGGCGCTGGCTGGCGGCGCTTTCTCCTCCTGTCTCTCAGCCTTTGGCGCGCCCTCCTCCGGCGCTCTTCCCTCTGCGGTAGCCATGAACTGCTCCGCCGCATCCTGCGTCTTGAACTGGAAGCCGGGAATTGCGCCGCCCTTGGCGTAGCGCGAATACCATCCGCCCAGACGCTTGGCCCGCGCGAGGAGTTCCCGATACGCGGCGCGGTCCACGCGGCGGTCAAGGCGCACTACAAAGAGGTCGTAGCCGTCGCGGGTGTGTTTGGTGCGCTGCATGGACATCTGCGCGCCTTGCGTCCCGGCGGCGTCTTGCACGGATTGCGGGCGCGCTACGCCCCGCTTTTCGCGCTGGGCGCTTGCGACCAATTCGTCGTATCGCTCACGTTGTTCTGGCGTCATGGCCTCCTCGCCGCGCAGGCGAAAGAGCATGCGGAAGTCGTCCAGCGTCTGCGGGTCGTCCATGGCGCGGCGATAGCGCTGGTAAAGCTCCTGCCCTTCCTCGCGGCGCTTTTGCACGCGCTGTGCGTAGGCGGCCACGTCCTCATCGGTATAGTTCGCGGCCTTGTCACGCAGGGCTGTGGCCCGGCTGGTGGGCATATCGCCAAGCACCTGATAGCTCAGGGAGCCGTCCAGCGCGTAGTCCATGAGCATATCGCCATACACAGCCTGCACCACGTCGCGCTTGCGGCGTGCGCCGCGCCGGGAATTGAGGCCAAGGCGCTTGCGCAGTGTCTCCACGGTTTGGCGGCCCAGCTCCGCCTTGATGGCCTCCTCCGCTTCAAGCAGCCGGTTCACCTGCCCGCGAACATCCTCCGCCGAAACCTGCCCCTCGCGCAGGCGCTGGAGAAAGGCGTCATGGGCGGCCACGGTGTAGGGCGTGGCGTCGTCAACTGCCGGAGCTTCCGGCGTGGGGGATGCTTCTTGAACCGGCAATTCCGCCGGAGACGTTTCCGGCTCAACCTGCGTGGGCCTCGCTTGCGGAACGCCTTCAGCGTCGCCAAGGGAAAGCGGTTCAGGTTGTTGAGGCGTCTCCGACGTAGGCGGGACGGGCATGTCCGCAGGCACGTCCTGCACCGCCTCCACCTCTGGCGCTTCAGCCTGCGGCGCGTCTTCGGCGGGGCCGAGGGCAATGGCCTGTGAGGGCACGGGCAGGTCGCGGCGTTTCCAATCCGGGACAAGGTCAAAGCCCTGCCCGGACGGGAGCGCCGTGGGCGTGGCATTGCGGATATGCTCCAGCTCCCACAGCGCGTGGGCCAGCGTGCGTTCCTGCTCCTGCGTACGGTCCTGAATGCCGGAAAGTTGGTGCACCACGTCGCTCAGTGCCTGCGCGCGCTGTGCGGCCTCTTCGCTCAGGCGCACGGTTTCGGCTCCGGCCTGCTCCGGCAGGGTATCCAGACGGGCCGGGAAGACGTCGGCGTGGGCGTCCTGATAGCGCCGCTGGACGGCGTTTTCCTCGTAGAAGCCCGCTTCCTCGCGGCGGCGGAGCAGGGCGCGCGCGATGGCCGTACGCGGCAGATTGCGCGAGCCTTTGCGCGTGGCAACGCCGTGATGCGAGGCAATGCGGCGCACCTCGGCCACGGGCAAGGCGTTCAGGCCTTCGGATGTGAGTTCCTCCAGCGCCGGGACAGGGGGAGCCGTTGGCTCTTTGGCTGGCTCCTCCTGCCGGGGGTGGAGCGCTTCTTCAAGGCGCTCTCCCGCCCTGCGGCCCGTTTCGGTTGGCGCGGGCTCCGGGCGCGTTTCGTCCTGCTCCAGCCAGCGGCGGCGGGCAACGTCCTGCCGCGCGGCGTCAAAGTCGTAGTCAATATCGGACGCTTCGGGCGGCTCCACATCCGGGCCAATCTCGGGGCCACGTCTGCGGCGCTCAAGCTCCTCCTCGGCAAAGGCGGACACCATGTCCGGCCCGCCGTCGCGCTTGTCCGCAAGGGGGAACAGGGCTTCAATGCGCCGCCGCGTCTCGCCCTTTGCCTCGTCCTGCCGCGCCCGCTCCTCTTCAGCGCGGTAATGCTTGCGCAGGGCGCCAAGGTCAGCATTGCGGATGCGGTCCTGTGTGAGGGGAATGGCCGGGCGCTCCCGAGGCACCACGTCCACAAGGTCCACCACCTCGGCGGGTGCGTCTGGTGCGTGTGGCTCGTTCTCCGGCTTTGCCACCTCGGGCGTCTGCCGGGGCTGGTGGTGCATGGAGCGCACAGCCGTGCCCGCACCAGCAAAGCCGCCAGCCGCCACCGCCGTCGGCCCAAAGACCATCCGCGCGCCCTGCCCCGGCTCCAGCGCGTCCATCCCTGCGCGCCGCCGTGCGGCCTGCTGCACCTCTGCGGTGGTCATTTCGCCCGCCTCTTCGGCGGGGAGCACCTTGAGGTAGTTCATCGCAAGGGTTTTCAGCGTACTCCGGACGGAATCAAAGGCCGGACGCGACCACGGCTTCGTTACTTTAAGGAGCGCCCCGCCGATGAGGTCCGAAAGCGCCTCCCCGCCGCCCTCGGCCACGGCGGACGCCAGGGCTTCGGGCTTGACGTCCTGCGGGTCCAGCCCCTGCTTTTGTGCTTCCTCCAGAAACTGATCGTACTCCGCCGCGCCAAGCACGGTGCCGCCGCCAAGGGCGTACCCCACAAGGCTTCCTGCAGGACCGGCCGGAACAGCCGCCACCGCGCCGGGCAGGCCTGCGGCAATGGAGACCGGTGCGGACGCCGCGCCCTCGTACAACGCGCGCCGGACCTCACTCTGGCGCGCCTGCGTGGACGGCTGGAAGAACGGCAAACGCTCGGCCCGCTCCGTGCCAGCAATAACGCGGGACGGCAGGCCGCTCTGCGTATCGTCCCCGGCTCTGCCAAGGGCCGTGCGCGCCGCGCGGGCAAAGGTTTGCGGCGTATCAAGAACAAGGCCACGCGCCAGCGCCGCGCCCACATCCTCGCCCACGGTGCGGCGCGGCGGAGCATCCGCCCCCGGTTCCGGGGCTTCCAGCTCGCCGCGTCCCCACGCGCCAAGGCCGATGCCAAGGGGCGTTACGGGTCGGATGCGCCCAAGCAGCCGCGCCGCGGGCTTCACGTAGGCATCAAGGAAGCCTCCGGCACTGTCGTCCTGCGGCGCAGGCTGTTGTTCGCCCTGCGGCTCGCCCTGAAAGCCGTCGAGCCCGGCAACATACTGCCGGGACGCCGCAACCATCTCCTCCCTGCTCATGGAGTCGGGGAACGCCACCACCTTTCCGTCCGGCATGCGTACTCTGACCATCATTCAAAGGTCCCGGTCGAAGGATTGAATACAAAGTCGGCCCCGCCCGCCTGCGACATGGTCAGCCCCTCGCCGTCCTGCGCAAAGGGGCTCATGCCTGCGGCGATGCGCTTTCGCGCGTGGTGGACGGCCTTTTGGAGAATCTGGGGCGTAGCCTTGTCGCCGCGCAGGAGCAGGTCCACTTCCTCGCGGCTGAGCGTTGGCACCAGAAGCGGGATTTCGCGCTCTTTGCCGTCGAATTCCACGCCGACGGAAAGCTCCGTGGAGATGCCGCCGCCGGGGCGCTCCAGTTCGCCGAGGAAGCCTTTCCCCTTGGGCGTACCGTCCACGCGCAGGCCATAGCCACGCTCCCGCTGTGGGCGCTCCTGCTGTGCTGGCGGCTGCTCACGCACGGGCATGGGCGTGGCCTGCTGAGGCGTGCCACCCTGCGGCTTTCGCACCTTGGCCCGGACCATGGATCCGCCGCTGATGCCGGGGTCTTGAAGCTGTGGCTCCAGCCCCTTGCCGCGCATTCCATCGGGCAGGAAGCGGATGCCGAAGCGTTTCATGTTCTCCGGCGAGGCCGCCACGGTGACGGGGTTGCCCCAGACGTCCTTCTGCCCCGTGTTGGCGATGGCGTCCCATGCGCGCTTAAAGTCCACCCACGAGGACACTGTGGAGCCGTCGGGCATAATCCACACGCCACCGGGGCTTTCGGCTGTCTTGGGTTGTGGCGCCGCAGGCTTTTGGCCGCCCTTGACCGGGACCGCACGCGGGCCGTCCTCACCGGGCTGGACCGTGTAGAGCGAGCCGCCCACGGTGTAGATTTTCGGCGGTTTATCCTCACGCGGGGCCTGCGCGCCGGGGATGGGCACCGCGCGCATTCCGCCTGCGTCGTCGCTGACGATGTTCACAAGGCTTCCGCCCACATTACGGATGAGCGGGTCCTTCTCCTTGGCCGTGCCAAAGCGCGCGTTGAGCCAGGAGCGAAAGCCCTCGGGCGAGCGCATGGCCGCGGCCTTTTGCACCGCGTCGCCGGGTCCGGCAAAGCGGATGTCGCCGCCCTCCACGTACTGCTTGGCCCCGTCCTCGCCCTGACGGTAAGGGCGCAGGGTAAAGGCCTCGCCCTCACCCGTGACGGCCTCGTAGCGGTAGTCGTCCGGGAAAATCTCCGAGGCCACCTGCGCCACCACCTGCGGGTCGCCGTCGGACAGGATGACCTTGCGCACGGCGTCATCGCGCTGGCGCGAGAGCTGCGTCATCTCGTGGCGGAGCTTGGCGGCGTCGTACCCAAGGCGCTGGGCGGCCTGCTCAAGCTGGGCAGACTGCGCCCTGCCATGACGCCGCGCGGCCTCGTCCCACACCTTGGGGCTGACGTCGTCCGGGCGTTTCTGCGGACCATAGCCGCCGCTGTGGCGCTGCATAAGGTCGTCCACGTCGCGCTCAAACATGCCGGCCTTGGCGTCCTTCACCACCTGACTGCCCACCATTCCCAGCTTTACCCAGTCGTCAAATCCCATGGCTAGCTTCCTCCCAAAAGGCCGAGGCCTGCCCCGCCCATGGCGCCAATTGCGGTGCCCCAGCCGGGCATAATCTGCGTGCCGATCATCGCGCCGCCCATGGCGCCGCCTGCGGCATTGCCTGCTCCGCCGCCCTTGCCGGTGGTTCGGACGCTCACCGGCTGCATGCCGGAGTTGTTGGCGGCCATGGCCTGCGAGGACAGCCCAAGGGCCATGTCCCCGGCGTTATGCACGGGCATCCGCTGCATATCCGCGCGGGTGCGGGGCATCGCGGCCAGCGCCATGCCGCCGGTATCCCCCGTCCCCGGTAGGCCCGAGGCCCGGCCACGCACCTGCATGGCCGTGGTCATCTTGGAAAACGCCCGGTCCTTCTCCTGCTCCCGCGCTACGGTGCGCGCTCCGCCCATGGCGCGGGCCTTGTCCAGCCCGGTATCCGCAAGGAGCGCCGCCGTACGCCCGCCCGTGAGGCCCATGCGCGCGGCGCTCCGGCGTACGGCACCGCCCGCGTCCTTAAAGCTTTGGGCAACGTCCGCGGACGCGCGCCCCATGGCTCCGGCCACATCCGGGCCTTTGGCGGCCTCGGCGTAGAATTTTTCCGTGACCGGAGCGGCGGCCTCCAGCTCGCTAAGCTGGGTTTCACGCAGGGCGTCCTTGACGGCGCGGCCTTCGGTGATGTCGCGCATCTGCTCCTGAAGCCCAAGGCGCGCCGCCTCCGTGCGCAGGGGCAACAGCTCCGACTGCGACGAGAGTTCAGCGCTGCGAAGGCCCTTTTCCTGCGGCAAGAGGTCGCGGTGTGCGCCCACAACCTGCTCCTCATAGGGCAGGAAGTGGTCCAGATAGATATTGAACAGGTCATCCGCGCGGGCGTCCTGCTTCTCCGCAATGCTCGCCATGCGCCGCGCGGCCTGCGGGTCCTGCGCCGTGTATTCAACGTTTTTGCCGGTATCGAGACTCATGACCGCTCCTCCAGATAGCTCCCGAGGCTTTCGTCATGGATCATGCGCCGGATCTCGGGACTGACCGTGCGCATCCAGTCGTAGCCGCCCACGATGTAGGCGCACATGTTCACGATGTCCCCGGCCATGTCCCGCAGGACAAAGGCCACGTGCATCTCATGCCCGCGCCCGCTCTCCTCAAAGCGGTTGGCGTCGAACCACGCGTTTATATAGCTGGCCATCAGCGGCACCAGCTTGGCGTAATGCCGCGCGTAGAAGGGATTTCGCGGCAGTTCCACCAGCGCGTACCAAAAGGCCCGGTTCACGGCTTCGGACGGGACGTCCCGGTCGCCGTCGATAATGTCGTCCCACACCTGCGAAATGTGGCTGACCATATGCACAAGGGCGGCGGCGTCCGTGTCGCCGCGCAGAAAATGCAGAATACGGCGGGACTGGCGGCGCTGCGCGAGGGTTTGGGGCATGGTCAGTCTCCTATGGCGATGATGTTCACGTCTCCGCTGGCGAGGACCGTGGCGCTGGCAAGGTGAAAGTCGAAGGAATCAAATTGGATATCGTTGGTGGTCTGGGACGGATTGGTTGCGTAGCGCCACATGGACACGGAAACGCTCACGCTGGTCAGGGTCAGCGACGCGGACGCGGCACAGTTGGAGAGCGAGGTGAAGGCCAGCTCAAAGGACGAAGACGACAGCACCGAGCCCGCGCCATCGTTTTCACTGCGGCTGACGGACGTGGAGCCGCCGCCAAACGTGGTGTACCACTGGCCCACGCCGGACAGACGCACTTCCGCGATGACGCTGGCCCCGCCGCCGTCCACCGTGGCCTGCGTGACGTCCACCTGCCCGGAGAAGGTCCACGTGTAGTCCACGGAATGGACGTTCCAGCCGGCCGTATTCACCGAAGGCATGGACACCCCAGCGCTGGTGGACGTGGGGCCATTTGCCGACGAGCCGTTGAGACTAAGCGCCGTGCCGGGACTGACCTGCGCGGTGCGCGTGGTCCAGTCCTTTTCGGGTTCGGAGACGGTGAACGTGCCGCCCGCAAGCTCGCCGCGCGCGTCCACGCGGATGTCGTGTTCCCCGGCAGTAAGTCCCTCGGTGGCGGCGTCGCTGACGTAATCCAGACTGGGGCCGATGGTGACGGTGCGCCATGCGCGGGGACTGCCATCCACCACCACGCGCCACTGGATGCGCTTGGCGTAGAAGGTGTTGCTGGTGCCCGTTGGCGTCACGGATTTCAGACGCACATGCACGGTGACTTGGTCGCAATTGGCGGGCGTTCTGGCGGTGCCGGACGAGAAGGTGACGCCATCCGAGGTCGAGGAGCTGGACAGGCCCACGGACTGGTTGCCGCCCGCCGGATCCAGCGTGAGCTGCGCCACGGGCCGGACCTCCCAGAAGTCCGTGAGTCCGGCCTTGCGGCGCTTCTCGAACCCAAGGTGGAAGAACTGGTTCTGGTTGCCGTACGCGCCGTCGTAGCACTGCAGGTTGGCCGGAGAGACCATAACGCGCGGCTCCGCGAGGAAATAGCCAAGGTCCGCCCACTGATTGTTGGGCACGGCGGTGAGGTGCTCCACGTTCTTGACGGACTTGAACAGCCGGTGCTGGCCGTCGCGCCAGCGGTAGAAGAACAAATCCCCGGCGTCGAATACCGCAAAGTCGAACCCCTCGTTGACGCTGCCGTCCTCGTTGATGGCTCCGTCCGGGCCGCACAGAATCTTGCCGTGGTTGTTGCCGGCGTTGCCCGAGGTCAGGTGCAGGTTTCCGGCCCCCACATGCAAAAAGCCGCCCTCAGCAAGGCGTATGGCCGCAAGGGCGCTGATTTCGCCGCCGGTGAGGGTTCCGGCCTCCAGCATGCGCGAGACAATGGTCCCGTCTACAAACATATCCCCGGCAATGCCCACGCTGGGCTCGCCGTCAATGTCGCCCACCACAAACACGGCCTTGGGCTCGGCAACGCCCGCCTCGGGCTGGAGCACCATGAAGGAGTCCGCCACAACCTTGTGGACGGTTTCGTAGCGCGTATCATCCGCCAGTGTGGCAAGGGCCTTGTTGATGGTCTCGGGAAACGACGCCGGGACCACGTAGCCGCCCTGCGCGTCCGACGGCGTCCACACGCTGTACCGCCCGCTCCACGTCACGGCGCGGATCCAGTACCAGTAGTCCTTTTGCGTGGAGATGCCCGTATCGCGGAATACGGCCACCGGCGCGGTGGCGATGCCCACCCGCGCGGCGTCATCCCGCGAGGCGGTCTCGGAGCGCCAGACCTCCACAAACCACAGGTTCGGGTCCGTGGGGTTGGTCCATGAAAGGCGGTTCACCAGAATCTGGTTCTGCACGGAGAAATCACGCGGCGGGTTGGGCACGGTGTCGTCCGTGGCTTGCCGCGCAAAGTCGAACATAGCGCCCGTGGCGCGCACAAAGGCCGACGGCTGGACGCCAATGGTGGCAAGGTCGCGCACAAGGAGCGCCCGGTTTCGCTCGGCGTTGGGGAGCGTTCCGGTCAGGGTGTTCACCACGGCGGCCACGGCCTCCATCCATGCGCGGACGTCTGGCGCGGCGCTGGCCGGAATGGCCGGGAGCGCAGGCAGGGCGAGCTTGCGGTCAGCCATGGAGCAGTTCCTCCACACTGGCGGCAACGCGCACGGCGTCCACCTCGGCCAGCCCTTCAAGTTCCACTTCAACTTCCCGCGCCGCGTAGCCTGCAGGGAGCCGGAAGGGTTCGCTTGAGGGCACGGCGGCCTCATGCCGCAATGCCCCGTCGCCGTAGAGGCGGAACGTCACCGGCGTGGTGGAATCCTGCGCACCCACCACCTGCGCCGCCGTGGGGTTCCATGCGCGTTCCTGCCGGTCCGTGTGCGAATGCCAGCGGTATTCCAGCGCGGCAGTGCCGCCCTTCCAGCGCTCCACCCGCCAATCTGTGCCGTCAAAGGTAAGCAGGTACAGCGCCTCGGCGGGTTCGTGGTGCAGACCATGCACGGTGCGCGGCAGACGCAGTTCGCGCACGTCGCCGGTGGCAAGCTCCACGGCGATGCCCGTCCCCGTGCCCGCAAAAAAGGCCATGTACGCGCCCTCGAACACGCAGGCGATGATGTCCTGCGGCCCCAGCACCTGCCACTGCTCCGAGGTGTAGGTCTCCTGCGTCAGGATGCGCCCGCCCTCCGGGCCGATGAAGGCCAGCCCGTCGGTTCCGGCGTAGAGCACGCCGCCGGGCACGCTGACCACACTGCGCTTGGAAGCGCAGGCCTGCTCAAAGGAAAGGGGCACAAAGGCCATGGCCGCAGGCTCAATGCCCGTGGCAATCCACGGCCGCCCCGTGGTGCAGGCCACCACCGTGGTGCCGTAGTAGCCGATGCCCACGATGTCCTCGTCCGCCTCCAGGATCCACGCCTCGGGAAAGGCGTAGGGAATGCCCGTTTCGGACACAAAAAGCTCCCGCCCGGCAAAGCCAAAGCAGATGCCGTTCTGCGCAAGGAGCAGCCCCTGCAGGGCGTCCGGCGGACGCGTCCAATCCTCCGTAACCAGCGCCTCGCCAAGCTGGTCATCGGTCTTGGCGTCGTCGTACTGGGTGATTCCGGCGTCCGGTTCGCCCACAAGCTGATAGTCCGCCGCGCCGCCAGCGCCCGTGACAAGGCGGTACACGCGGTACGAGGCCGCGCTGACGCCGGGGAGCGTTGGCGCGGCAAAGCCCGTCAGGCGCACGCTTTGCCCGTCCGACACATCCAGCACCGCCGACGGCGGCGAGGGCGCGGACTCCTGCCCCCATTCATTGACGTAGGTGTAGACATAGCTGGTACTGCGCGCCACCTCCTCCCCTGCCGCGCCCAGAAGCTGCACGCTCAGCGGCGAGGGCGGCTCTTCAATGCCAAGGCGCAGGGTCTGCGTGGGGAAGCTCTCCGGCGCGCCGGAAAAGGCCATGTCCGCATCCGTCTGGCGCGGGTAGCCGTCGCCCGTGAACATGATGCGCCGGGCGCTTGGGTACGGCGAGGCCACCACGTCCACATCCCCCGGCCACGCAAGCCATTTGCCCTCAAACAGCGCAATGCTCCCCAGCTCGCCGGGTTGCTCCAGCACGTCAATGGTCTCCAGTCCGGCCATGGGGCGCAGGGACGCGCGGGACAGATCGCAATTGCGGGCAAGGCGCGCCTGTCCGGGGTCAAGGTCATGGCCGCGTCGGCGCGGACGCATTCCGCGAAAGCCCGGTATGACGATGGGGCGCGGCATTACAGCTCCCCAGCGCACTCGGCAAGGGGCGTCCCCTCGTCGTCGTAGCCGTCCGCGATAACGCGCGCCCACGCCTCCACCTCGCTCTCCCCAGTGCCGGGTATGACCTCGGCGCGCGGATACTCGCTCCGGTGCCGGTCCACGGTAAAGGACTCGGTGCGCGCCTCCAAATGCGCCATAATGCCCGCCGTGTCGCCTTCAAGCTCCGCCGGGACGTCGCCGCACCGCCACGCGCGCCCGTCCAGCGCAAACTCCACATGGAGCCGGTCTCCGTCCGGGCGCTCTCTGATGCTGACCACTTCAATCATTTCGGCCTCCTATCGCAACTGCACGCCCAGAAAATTCAGGGCGCTGACGTCGAAGGTATTGGAGCCGGACGCGTTGATGTCGTACTGGATCTGTCCGGAGAGGTCGCAGGATGCCCAGCCGGACAGGAGCTGGGGCGCGTCGTTGGTGCGTCCGGCCACCATGCAGGCGAAATCCGCGCTGGTGTTGGCCCCGCGCAGCAGAAAGGAATAGTTGCCCGCGCCGGCGCTGCCCGAGTCCCGGCAGTTCACGTACATGAACACGGCCTTGGCATGGGCCGGGAGCCTGCCGCCCGCCTCGGCCTGCACGCTGGTCTGGTTCCAGCCATCGGAGCTGAAGGTGCCGCCGTAGAGTGAGGCAAAGGGTACAGGCGTTTCCAGCCACAGCACCTCGCCGGGGACGGGCTCATACGCGCCCGCGCCAAGGGAATCGGCAAGGCCAAACATAGGACAGCACGCGCTTACGTCCCCGGATGCCTGCGCCAACACAAAGCCCACACACACCCGCGTGACGCCTTGGGGGATGGCGCGCGTCACTTCCAGCCACTCCCAATTCCCCGAGCCGGAATGCTGGGCGCTCATGGTGCTGCCGTTTGAGTCCAAAATCCGCAGGCTGGCGTGCCCGGCGACGCTGGTCTTCACCCACGCGCCAAGGGTGACGGTACGGCCCCGGCAGTGCTGGGGCGGAACGTCGGAATTGAGGACGTCCCCGGCCTGCGAGGGGTGCATGATGACGCCGTACATGGCGTTGCCGGTGACGTCCTTGCGCGTGCGTTCCACCGCAAGAGTGTTGCTCTTGCTCCAGCCGTCCAGCGCCTTGGAGTTCGCCTCCGCGCAGTGGGGGACCATTTCGTAGGCGGTGCAAAAGTCGCAGGTAATGGGCCTATCCAGCGTGAATCTCACATTCGGCGTCACGGCCACCACCTCAAAGGCGCGGCCCGCGTAGGTCCCGGTGACAAAGTGGACAAGGTCGCCCACAGTAACGTCGCGGGTATTGGACGTTGTGCAGACTCCGCCCGTGATGCCATCGGCCATGCTGAGTGCCCCGCCGAAGGTCTTGGCCGTGGCGTTGCTCCACACGCCAAAGCAGGCGTTGGGAAGCAGGTTCCGGGGGCGCGCCGTGGTGCTCAAGGCCGCGGCCTGCGCCTCATCGCGCGCGGCTTCGGCCCCGGTGCGGGCGGTGGCGGCGTCTGTGGCGCTTTGGGCGGCGGCGCCGGCGGAAACGGCCGCGTTACTTTCGGAGAGGCCTGCGCTGCTTGCTGAATCCTGAGCGGCGGTTGCGGACGAGGACGCGGCGCTCGCTGAAGACTGCGCCGCATCACGGGCGGCAAGGGCGTCATCCTTGGCCGTGACAGCCACATCCCGCGCCGTTTCCGCCGCGTCCTGCGCGCTTTGCGCTCCGTCTCTGGCGGCTTCGGCAAGGCTTTGGGCGTCCGTGGCGGCTGTCTGCGCCGCCTGCGCCTCATTTCGCGCCGTGACAGCGGCATCATGGGCGGCCTGCGTGCTGGCCTCCAGTCCTTCCACCGCGCTCTGCATGGCCGCCACAGCATCGCGTACGGCCTCGGTTTCGCCCTGCGCGGTGGCCGCGCTATCCCGCGCTGTCTCCGCTGCGGCCAGCGCGTCCTGCGCGCCTGCTTCCGCCGACTGCGCGGCGTCGCGGGCGCTATGCGCCTCGTCACGTGCGGCAAGGATCTCCGTGGTGAAGGCCTCTGCCGCGCCCTGCCGGGCATACGGCGGAAGTCCGGCCACGTCGTGCAGTTCGCAGTTCGTATTGGGGATAGCGCAGGTGACGGCCACCACGCTGGTGGCGCCGCCAGTGGGCAGAATGCGGATGCTCCATTCACTGCCGCTGGAGCCAAGCTCATTAGGGAAAAGATCGAGGACGCAGACGCCCGCGGCATCGGTGACGCCCTCAATGAGCTTGGGCACCACAAAGCCCTGATACCGCTCCACAGCGGTGAGCCGGGCAATAACGCGCGCACCGGCCATGGGCTGGCCGTCGTCGGTGCTGGCCCGGATGGTGACTGCCACGGTTGGTGCGGACATGGTCTGCTCCTTTACATGAACCCGTTCCGTGAACGCCTTCGGTCGGTATTGCGGAAGAAATCCTGCGCCGCGCGGGCGCTGGCCCGGCCTATCTCGCGGTCGAACTGCGCCTTGTGGTAGAGCGCGCCCTCGGCGTTGGTCCACTGCTGCCCGGCCCGGCTCATAAGCCGCCATAAGGCCCCGTGGAAAATGGCTTCGGACCAGCGCGCGTACAGCGCGTCATCCATGCGCGTAGCGTGCGGGTCCGGGCGCAGAACAACGCGCGCCTGCGCTTCAAAGTCCTGCTGTGGCGGCTGGCGAAGGACGATGTCCCGCCCGGAAGGGCTGTACTCGTGCGGCTCCAAAGGCGCGCCCTGCCGCCGCAGCCAAACAATGCGGGCAATGGACGTTTCCGGCGGGAGCTGCGCCTGCCCCTCGCGCACGCCGCGCACAAAGTAGACCGGCGACTCAAGGGTCATGCGCCAGATGCCGGAGCGGTCGCAGAACTCCGCATGGGCGCGGCGTATGGCGGCAAGCACCGTCTGCTTGGGACATCCGGCCACATCCGCGCGGACCTCGGGGACAAGGATGGAAACCTCCGGCATCTACATGCCCTCCTTGGCGACCTTCACCGGGAAGAACAGGTCCGCCTTCAGCTTGACGCCAAGGGCCTGATAGAACGCTTTGAGGTAGGTCTGCGCCTTGACGAAATTCGCTTCTGAGTTGTCGCCGCTCATGATTTCCCACAGCATCCACAGCCGCGCTGGCCCGGCAAAGGTGGCGCTCAGCGGAAAGGCGTCCTCCGGTCCGGTGACGGTGACAGGCTCGGCGCTGTAGGTGGCTTCCACATAGATGGTCGCGTCAGCGGCCACGGCAGGATGCACAAGGTAGACGTTGGGGTCGGCGGTCTTGTCGTAGGCGTATTCGTCGATGTCGCCAGCCGTGGTCAGCGTCCAGTCTGCCGCGGCAAGGGCGCTGCGCTCCACGCGGAACACGGGCTCGCCGGGTGTTTCGCCGTCTGCGCCCATGTTCTGCACCAACTCCAGCAGGCACAGGGAATCCCGGCTTGCGCCGTGGGTGGCGACGTTTGGGATAATCTGCCGCCCGCCGGGCTCCAGCCGTATGGCCTCAGTCACGGCAGTGGCGTCGGGCCTGTTGAGGGCAATCTCGCGCACGGCGGCGTTCATGAGGTCCACAAGGCTCACGCGCCCCGGCGTCAGCTCCCACGGCCAGCGCTTTTCCGCGCCAAGGTCCTGTAGCTCGCCGGACACAAGCAGGAAGATGTCCTTGACCTGCACCGCCTACTCCGCCTCGGCCTTGTCCAGCATCTGCTCAAGGGTTTCCAGCTTCTTCACCGTGCCGGGCACTTTGATGCCCAGCTCCTCCAAACGGCAACGCACGTAGGCTTCGCGGCCCTCCTCCGGGGGCGTGTCGTCGTTGGACTCCCCCTCCTCGTCGCCCTGCTGGTCCTCGCCATTCTGTGACGCCACAAGGTCTTCCACGTCAGGCGTCTCCACCACCTCGAACATGCGGGGATTGGCGTCCTGCAGCAGGCGGGCATCGGCGGCGCTGACGGCGCAAGTCAGGCTGTTTTCCGGCAGGAATTCGTATTCGGCCTCAAGGGCGGGAAGGCGCAGATGCAGGGACGCCTTGAACCCACGGTATTTCAGAAGGACATCAGGCATATCGGCCTCCATGGGAAAGGGGGCGGAGCCAAGGCCCCGCCCGCCTTGGCTAGATGGTGTTGGGGTCCTTGCAGTAGGTGTCCACGGCGATGACGCCGTAGTCGATGGGGTTGGCCCCTTCCTTGTCGGTGTAGACGGTGCGCTTGGTGCCGTAGATGGCGCTGGCCGCGATGGCCAGAGCGTTCCCGCGGTCCACCTCTTCCTCGTACCAGTTCATGCGGTTGATATTGCCGTTCTTGGCCCACGCGATGATGCCCGCATGCGCGCCAAGGAACAGCGCCCGCGCCGCCGGAAGGTCGCCGCCAGCGCCGTAGTCGCTGAAGCGCACGACGTTGCGGTGCTTGTGCATGATGCAGTCGGCGTATTCGCCAAGGGCATTGTGGTAGACCTTGTTCTTCTTGCCGCGCTCGCCCGTCGCCTTCTGGATTTCGAGCCAGTCGTTTTCCGAAGTGCCGGTGCGCAACTGGTACGCCTGGAAGGTGTGAACGAGCAGGATGTACTTCTTCTCGCCCTGAATCTTCACCGGGCGGATCATGGGATCCGTGGTTTCGGCAAAGGCCACAAGGCGCTCCAGCATGGACAGATGCATGATGTCGCTGGCGTCAAGGTCGGCCTTGCCCGAGGCGTCGCCCCCATAGATGAGCCGGTCCGGCGGCGTCAGCGGATTGCCCGCACGCCCGGTCCAGTCCAGCGCCACCTTGTACGAGGGATCGATGCCCCGCGCGCCGGCGAGGTACATCATGATCTGTTCGTCGTAGTCCTCGGACCACCACGTCTTGAGGGCGCTGCGCCCCTTCAGCCGGATATCGTGCGGCACGCGCTGGTCGGACATTTTGCCCTTGTTCAGCGTGCTTTTGCGGCGCTGGTCCACAAAGACGGCGTCGTGGAAGAAGTCCAGCCCTTCCTCGGCCTGCGAGCCTTCAAGGGTGCTGTCGCCTTCCACACCGTCGCCCGAGAGCTTGCGCACCAGCTCGACGGTAATCTTGTCACCGGCCTTGTTCTTCAGCTCGTTCTGGATCTTGATGATGTCGTCCTCACCAGAACCCATGAACTTGCTCCAATACTGGGACTTCAGCGTTTCAACGGCGAGGTCCTTGCCCCAGCGTTTTCGCGCGCTGGGATGGTTGACCGGAAACTCGGTTGGGATACTCATGGCTCATCTCCTCCGGCGCGGCCGCTATCCGGCTATTCGCCCTTGAGCAGGCGCTCGCGCTCCGCTTCTGGGAGCCGGGCCCACTCCTCCTCGCTCATGTTCTCGGCATCCGCCCCGGAAACCGGCGTGTCGCCACTGCCGGGCCCGTCGCCAAGACTGCGGTAGCCGGACGCCTCCGCGCCCTTGAACTTCTGCGTCAGTTCCTTGGTCACGCGCTGCGTGATCTCCTGTTCCATTTCCGCCTTCAGCTCCTTGCGGAGCGTTTCCGGGTCAGCGGCCTTCTTCCCGGCCTCATTCAGGGTATGCAGGAGCGTCCAGACGCCAACGGCGCCGTCGCCCATGTAGTAGACCTGCTCCGAGCCCGGCGGCTGAATGAGGGTGCCGGGATTGGTGACGGCGGCGAGGAAATCGCTGTGCATGCCGTTGTCCATGGCAAACTTCGCCAGCTCGCCGGGGACGGCACTGCCTTCGTCATAGGCGCCGGGCACGGCCTCGCTGATGCGCTGCATGCACCCGGAGATGTAGTCCTCCGCCTCGCGGCTCATGCGCGTGGCCTCGGCCTGCTCCTGCCTACGTTCGGCGTCCGTCACCCGGCGGTCCGCCAGCATCCCCCGCGCATCGCGCAGGGCGTCCAGCGCGCCGTACTCGGAGAGCACCTCACGCAGGAGCTTGCCGTCCTCGGAATCCTCGCGGGCGATGGCCGCGGCCTCGGGGCTGCGCCGCTCAAGGGCCGTCAGTTCCGCCTGCAGCTCCGCCGGAATATCCACGGATGCAGGCTTCTCCGCCTTGTCCTCGTCCTTGGCGCCAGCCTTCTGCACCCGCGTTTCAAGCTCCTCCAGCCTGCGTTGCAGGTCCTGCCGCTTGCTGCGTTCCTCGTGCAGGGCGCCGATGGGCACATAGCGGTCCGGGGGCCGCTGGCCCTGCGCCTCGTCCTTGCCGCCTGCGTTGTCGTCTGTAGTGGTGTCCGGCTGATCCGCGCCGTCCTGCGCGCTGTCGTCCGTGTCGTCTGTCGGCGGGGACGCCTCGCCGTGTTCCGTCCCTGACGAATCGGACGCCTCCGCCGCGCCGGTGTCCTCCTGCTCCTCGTCATCGTCCTCAAAGGCTTCGTCGAGCCAGTCCGGCACCTCTTCGGTGTCCGTGTCCTGCCCGTCGTGGTCTGCCTCTGGGCCGCTGGTGGGAGCATCAAAGGACGGCTGCGCGTCCAGCCCCTGCGCCTCTGCCTGCTGAGCGTTGTGCTCATGACTCTTGTCCATGTGCGTCTCCTTTTACGTCCTGACTCGACGATTCTCCGGTTGGTGACGGGGCCGGGTCCCCGAGGTATGCGGTCGGCGGTCTCGCCCGCCGGTGGCGACAAAATCACACGCCCGTGCCGGGCGCGGGGCTCTCCCAGCGTATCTGGTCAAAATTGCTGCGGTAGCTGGCAAGGTCCTCTTTGGTGCGGGAATGGAAGCTGTTCCAGAGGAAGTTGCGCCCCGGCAAAAGCTCCCGCTGGCCCTTGAAATGCTTCTCGGCCTTGCGCTCGAAGGCCAGTTCCTCCTGCCGCGTCATGGCTGTCCTCCCTGTTCGCCCAGCACCCGGCGGGCCACGTCCACGCCATCCTTCACAGACTCGCGCTCCTCCTTGGACCGGGCGTTCTGGATGGCCGCAAGGGTTTCGGCGATCTTGGCGCGCTGCTCTTCAATGTCGAGGCGGAGCTTTTCCACCTCCAGCCCGGCCTTGGCCTGCTCAAGCTGTGCGGCCTGCGCCTGAAGCGCCTTTTGCTGTTCAAGCTGCTGCATGACCGCGGCCTTCACTTCCTCGGGGCTCATGTCCTCTTCGCCGGGGATGCCGCCCAGCAGCGGCTTGATCTTAGCCAGAAGCTGTTCCTTGTTGGGCAGGTTCGACATCTCAAACGCCATGCCCATCAAAATGGGGATGACCTCCGGCGGTGACTTCTTCACCCATTCGATGATGAGGTTTAGGTTCTGCTCGCGGATGGTGTCCGTGGCGGGCTGGTCGCTGATGATGATGTCGTAGGTGCCTTGCGTGATGTTGTTCTTCACTTCCTGCGGCCCGGATGCGCCGGTGACGCGCTCGTTCACGGTGACGAAGCGCTCGGCCTTGGTCAGCCGGTCCGTCACGCGCAGGACCTTCTCCCCGGTCCATGAGCCCTGAATCAGGCTGTAGAGCTGCGTGCCGAGGCGGTGCAGACTGCGGCGGTAGTTCGTAAACAGCGGCGCGGTGATGGTTGCGCCCTGCATCTGGCGGCGCTCAATGGCCTTGCCGCTGGTGGCGTTGGATGAATAGCCAAGCTGTTCGTCATTGGCCCCGCTGATCTGCTGGATTTCCTTCTCCGCCTCGTTGAGCAAGGCCACCTGCGGCGTCACAAGTCCGGCGTTCTCTTCCACGCGCACCCTGCCATCGCGCAACGCGCCGCCCGCCACCACCATGAAGCCATCGAGCTTGTTGGCCTCCTCGTAGAAGCCTTCCAAATCTTCGGTGGCGCCCTCCTCCACCATCACGCGGCGCGTCTTGAGGAGTGCAAGGCCCACGCTGCGGCGGATGTTCACTTCCTCATCCTGCGGGCGGATCTGCCGCGGCACGCCGTAGGGGAAGCCAAACCGGTCCGTGTAGGCCACAAAGGGCACAAGGGGGTACTGATCGTGCGGGTACGGGCTTGGCATGTCCTGCAGCACCTGCTTGCCGAGGAAGGTCATGGTGCGCATCTTACGAACCATGGCCGGCACCAGCTCCTGCGCGGTATTGACGATCCGCACCAGCTCGTTCGGGGGCACGCCGTCGCCCACCTCAATGGCGCGTCCGTCGGCAAACAGCGCAAACAGGCACCTTTCGTACACCGGATACCAAAGCTCCACCGGGCGCACGCGTTTGCGCCTGCTGTCCGCCCACTGCGAGCCCATGAAGCTGCGGCGCTCCTCCTCCACAAGGGTGGCCTCGTCATCAAACAGGCCTGTGGACTCCGCCGTGCTGCTGCCCGCGAGGTCGCTGAAATTCTCCTTGAGCTCCTGCGCCTTGTCCGGGAACACGGCCTGCAGGTCCTCTAGGTCCATCCACCGGCGGTGGAACATGTAGCGGCAGCTCTCCGGCTCCAGCCACGGGTCGCTGAACGGATCCCACCAGATTTCCTTCCAGTCCCGCAGGGCGATGCGTACGCGCTCGCGCCGTGGGTCGAGGCTGAAGCCCGGTGCCAGAAAGCCCACGCCGGCCACGATGCTGTCGCGGAAGGCCGTGCCGACCTTGAACTGCCCCTGCGACTGGTCCATGACGAACTTGATGCACTCCGTCATCACCTCGGACAGCTCGGAATCCGCTTGCGTACGGCCCTTGGCCTGAATGTCCAGCCGGTTCACGGACTGCTGGCCTAGGAGCAGGTTCACGGCGGGAAAGGTGCGGTTCACCGGGATAGGATCGATGCCCTTTTCCGCAAAGGCGCGGAAGTCCTCTTCCATAAACTGGTCGCCGTCGTACATTTCCTGATCGCGCCACGACTCCGCGCGCCAATTCCGCGAGGCGAACTGGGCATCGGACACCCACTTGAGGGCGGTCTTCACGCCAATCTTCCCAAGGGGCATGCTTAGCGCCTCCTCCGGCCTATCTGCCGGGCCGTGCGGCGCGGCCTCCACGCCGACGCACCGGACGGCGCATAGCCCGTGGCGAACTGGCGAAAGCTCGCCTCCCCGTGGCTTGCCCAGTCATGCTTCGGCTTGTCCTTCCAGCATCCGTTCACCGGGTCCCACTCCCGCTTGTAGTTATCCAGACAGTCGATGAGGTCTTTGCAGTTGGCGGCGTCGAGCCAGCACGTCGGCAGGATGTTTCGGACGGCGTGGACGCCGTCGGCCATGTGCGTGATGCGCTCCACCACTTGCGTCTTCTCGCCGGGCATGAGCCGCTGAAACGTCTTGAGGCGCGAGGTGCCGGTGCCAAGCTCGTTCACCGACATGTCGTGCGGAAAATAGTGCGTGCCGTAGAGGTAGCCGAGGCGTTTCAGTTCCGCGCAGTAGAATTCCAGCCCCTCGCCCGAGTTCTTGATGTGATTGATGAAGCGGTTCTCCTTGCCCACGCGCTGGTGGAAGCAGATGTGCATCTCGTCGTGCATGCCGAGGTCCCAGAAGGTATTGACCGGAATGCCCGGCTCCCACGGTACTGACGTGATGCGTCCGTTCTGGCGCAGCCACGCCATTTGCTTGCGGTAGTACGCGCCCTCGACGGATGCCTCGAAGGCCTCGTCCGGCGTGCTGGGGTGCTCGCGCTTCATCTTGTCCGTCAGGGTTGCGGCCTTCTTCACGTACCAGGCCTTCTGGCCGGTGCTGAGCGTGATGCCGTGGTCCTCCTCCAGCCGGGTGAAATATTCGCGGTGCTCCTTGTCGATGACGGTGCGCTCCGTCTCGTCCGGGGCCAGAATCCGGCCGGGGTGCCGCCACCACGGGAAGAAATGAAACCGCATGTCGAGGCGCGTCAGGTCCCGGCCCTCGCCCTGCATGCGCCGGGCGTGCTCCGTGTATTCAAAGAACCGTCCGGCCTTGCCCTCCGCCGTGGACTCAATCCACAGCATGGAGCCGGGGTGCAGCGCCTCCAGCGAGCCCGAGACGATTTCCTCGGCCTTCTCGGGATAGCGGGCGGCAATCTTGCCGAACTCCGAGACGTGCAGGCGCTGCAGGGTGCCGGAACGCGCGCTGACGCCGACGCCCACCACACTGCCGTTGCCGAACTGGAATTCGCTCATGTTCGCCGAAAGCAGCGGACGCTGGTCGCGCAGCCAATCCGGCAGATTCTCGTACGGGAACTTGATCTTGCGCCGGAAAATCTTGATGGCGTCGTCCTTGGTGTGCGCGACAATCCCGGCTTCAAGGTTCGGGATGAACAGGCAGTCGTCCAGGATGAAGATGTCAATGAACGTGGTGAACCCAAGCTGGCGCGCCTTGAGGATGAGGTTCCAGTACCAGAGGTTGTCGTAGAGCTGTTCCTGCGCCCAGTTGGGGCGGAATTTCACCCGCCGGCCAGACTCGTCGATGATCCAGTAGAGGTTGTTCAGCCTCCACCACTTATTCCCCAATTTTCTCTTGAGTGAGGTTGGGCAATCCATCGGCGCGTCCTTCTCCGGCAATCTCCATCAAGAGCCTCTCCAGCACCGCGTTGCGCGTCTCCACAGGAATGTCCCCGCCGTCCGGGCCGCTGACCTCGTGCCGCTGCGCCGGATACAGCCCCAGATGCCGCCCCAGAAGCTCCAGCGCCCGCGTCTTGCTGTGTAGTTTGATGCGCCTAGAGCCGCCAAACTGCGTCACGGTCTCGCTCACTTCGCTGACGCACGCGCTCTGGTCCGGCGTCAGCCCGTCCGAGGCTGTGAGCTCAACGCCCTTGGGTCCCCACGAGAGGAAATCCGCCATGTCCGAGAACCCGATGCGGGCCAGCTCCTGAAGCACGCGCTCCTGCGTGATGTCGGTGCGCCGGGCAAGGCGTGCTTGGGCCTGTTCGATGGCCTTGGCGATTTCAGGTTTTCTCAGGTTCTCAAACCCCACCGAATACGCCGTTTTTTCGCTGTATCCCGCACGGATAGCGGCTTGTGTGGCGTTCAAATCAACAAGGTACTCCTCAACGAAGCGCCGCTGCTTCTCTGTGAGCCGTTTTGAGGGCTTTGCGGAGCGCGGCATGGGCTACTTCCCGTCCGTGGTCTGCGGGTGGTTTTGGGGCTGGCAGGGAGCGGTCTTCCGTGGGCCGGTCGTGGCTGTAAGGACCGGGGCTTGGCCGGGGCGGAGGCGAAGGGCCGGTGGGCGCACGGGGTGGCCGCTGGTCTGGCTTCGGCCCTGCTCCCAGAACTGTTGCTCCAGCCGCTGCAGCACGCCGTCCATACGTTCGAGAATGGTCTCCATGCGCTCCAGCCGCGGCTGCGCCTGTTCACGAAAGGCGGTGTTGGCCTCCACATCTCGCCAGATACCGCCAATCCAGATGGCGGTGGTCAGGAGCGCGGCAATAAGCGTCCAGATCACCGCGCACCACGCAGGCTGGAGACCACCCCGTTCGCTTCGCGGCGTCATAAGCGTCAGCCCTCCCGTATCGCTCGCACGATGCGCGCAATATCGCGGATGACAACCGCCAGTTCCTTTCGGTGCAGGAGCAGTTCATGGATGTTTTCAGGGGAAGGCGAGGCGGCGTAGAGCTCAGCCGCATGGCGGAGAAGCGGAAAGATGGTGGCGGCCTTGGTCAGGATGGGATCGACCTTGGCGCGGAGTCCTGCGGCGTCGTCGGCGTCCAGCTCATCCAGAAGCAGTTCATACCCGGCCAACGCCGTTTCATAGGCGGCTTCCGCCTGCGCCACAGCAAGGCTGACCTCCTCAGGCGGCGGAAGCTGGGAATTCCCGCCACTGCCTTGCTTCGCCGCACACCCTGTACTCAGGGCAACGACGGTGACGAGGAGCACTAGAAGCATCTTCGCACCGGGCAACTTCCCCAGCGCGCGAAGCGCGCCCTTCAGTGCAGTAAGGATCAGATCATCATGCTTGGTGGGACTCGCCGCCACGACCTTATCGGCCACCAGCAGCGACGTGGGAATAAGCCAGTCGGCATTGGCAAGAAGCCACGCAAAGAGCGCTTCCATGGTCTACCTCGTGCGTCTGTAGATTCCGGGACCAAAGAATCGTCCCCACGCACGGGCAAGCAGTCTGGCACTGGATTTCGGAAGAAAAGAGCACAGCCGGCAGTAGACATGAGCCTCATTGCCGTAGTGCTGAAAGAAAGCTCTCAAACCTGCCATCACACGCGCTCCGCACAGTAGGGAAAACCCGTTTGTGGAAGCGTTAGCAGGTGGTTAGGTCAGGAGCGAATGTCAATGGAGGGAGTCAGAGGGGGGGGGAACGAGACATCCCCCCCTGAAAATTTGATAATGCTGAGATAATTGTAGCCTGGCGCTGGTCATCAATCACAAAACCGGCGCAAATTAAGACATCAACAAGGCGCCTTCATTCACATGAAACTGATTACTTAGATACAATTCTGGACGCAACTTCGCTTTTGCGCAGTACATCTGCGATATGACTGGACATCCCGATATTGCCATGAACCAGTATTGAACAATTTGTCTCTTTTGCTTCTTTCACCAGGCCCCTAAGGGTCTCGAGTCCTTCTTCAACATTGAAATCTAGGACACAATCAAAATCACCAGGGAAAATAACCCGTTCTGAACTTTGGACAACTCCGGTGTGGAGCTGCACAATCCAGGGGGACTGCCCATCATGGACCCATTCAAAACGAACAGGCCCGAAAGTCTCAACTAATTGCCCGTGTAACTGCTTTAAATCGTCTTTAATCCTTTGAGGCAATTCACTGGGGGCTACTTTTCCAAGCATAAAGAGATCGCCAAACCCTTTAACTCCTTCCAAAATAGCCCCTTCTGATGTTGTGAGCATGGCACCAGAATATTGAGCAGGAATTTCTTGCTGCGCCAAACAAGAAGAAATTTTGTCACCCTCTGGATCATCCTTTTCCATTAATACATAAGGGTCTTGCCACCCTCGAGCAGTAATAAAATGACCTGGGACTTGCTCGGATGGGCACGTACGCATCCAGATTTCGGAACTGTCAGTGCGCACTCCAAAAGTGAAGATACCTAACAGTTCGTTCCGCGCGAACACCGTGGTTCGAGGAACTGGAAAACCAAGGCAATGAGCGACCAAAAGACCATATGCCTTATCTCCAATGAACTTACTGAAGGAGGTCGGCCAAACGAAAAAAGGCTCAATAGCATGAGAAGAAAACTCTTCCTCTTCCCATATGATAGTATGACTTCTCTTCCAACCGCGCCTTTTGGGGTGGATACTGAACTCAACCCGCATGTTGTATTTATAGTGCGCTATTTCAGGTTCAAAACCGTACACAGTCCGCAGCATCTGGACCGTTACATCTAACGGAATAGACGAAACAGCCTCAGCAGACGATTTCTCAACAAATCTAGGAACAACCCCAGGAGAAAACTCAACCTGCCCCCCCTGTAAAACCCCTGACACACCACCGTCGTCTACATCAACTGTTTCATTTACAATTGTATAGAGTCCTTCAGAAGAAATGCGGTGTAAATTTTGTACAACCTCTTCTACAGACTTAAGTCCATAAATAAATTCATGGCTTTGAGGTTGGTCAGGTAAAAAAGACCGAATGTTCACGGACGACTCTGGGCTGGCAGCAAGCAAAGCCGATACAGATTCAACTACCGAGTCAAATGCATAATTGGGGGGGAAACCATAAATTCGTGCGTACCTTTGCTCGAGTTTTGGAGAAAAGCTCACAAACTGCGCAACATTTGTCGTGTCCGCGAGCTTATCCAGCACTAAATCTTTAAATAATCCGTTATGATTTTGTTCGGCCTTGCTATTTTTCTTTAAATTCATAATGCAATCTTTGTTGATTTCAACTGACTTGCCAGTCTTCTCAGTGTTGAGGTCTCAACACCAACGTCTTCCAGCTCTGTCGCTGCTTTGAGTATCATTGGAATCGCACAATCCACATCCACAACGCTCCCGTCATGGACATATGTTGGCAACCCTTGATTTACCGCAACAGAGAATTCGTAAACGCACCCATTGCTATATTGCCATCCCACATTGAATATAACCAAGGAGGCAAACTCACAAATAACCTTCTCCCATAAATCGAGATAGTCTTGTTGACTCCAACCTTCTACAAAAAAGCATGAAGGGTCGATAACAACCTCTCCCCTTTCCCGCCTCAGCTTGTTGGCAAACGCTTGAGCCGCTTTGCAATTGGGAACTATTACTTCTTCTTGTTTGAAACGTTGTACCTGTTCTGCCGCCTGGTCCATGATATGCGGGTTGTTTTTTAGAGCAGAAATAATTCGGGGGCCATTGGTCACTGGTGTACTCACATAAATCGCACCTTCTGGAGGCACTGCACATGAGTATGCCTTAACAATCGATTCTATCTGCTCCAGTCTGACATTCATCAAGAATCTCCTAAGAGAATGTTTTGTGACAAAAAACTATACCTTCTGTCCAAGACACTTCTTTATCACCTCCCCTACAACATCATCAAAGTCTTTACTTACACCCTTTGTATCTTTACTCTCCCCCGCAACAACCTCATCAGAACATTCACTTACATTCTTTGTGTCTTTTGAATCGTGTCTATCACCATTGCACCCGCTTACAACATGCTTGTAAGAGTCTTCAATCTCCTTTAATTTCAAATTATGGTATGAACGTAATTCGTTGTTCGCTTGCTCATTTTTCAATAAATAAAGCCAGAAATACTCAACCCAAGGAGTCTGTTTAACCGACTCCTTGATCTCCTTCCCTTCAAAAAACCTTGAACGGTAATTCCCGAGCTGAATGCTTGAAGAATTATCTTCTGTGTAGGCCCTTAAATCATTTTCAATGTCAGTTGGGTTAAAGTTCTTGAGGCTCTGCACCGCTTTAGCTAATTCCCCAAAAGTCCAGAGAGTCGTGTTGTCAAGAGCATCGCCTAAGTCAATACCGTCAAGACTCACTCCTCTATCCATGAGTAACTCATTCAATATGCTTTCACGCCGCATTCGACAAGGCGGGAGCAATAAAAGGTGTTCATCTATTCGCCCCTGCCTTTTAATCGCACTGTCTATTCGTTCTGCAAAATTGGTAGCTACAATGAAAATGACTTTGCCAGAGTCTCTCAGCCGCTGAAGCTTGGGAAGCATTCCAGGCGTCATGAACTGAAAAATACCAGTTTGACCTTTGTACTCTTCAGACTGCCTATCCAAAAGGAAATGATCGATTTCATCAAATAAAACAACGGACTCATCCTGTTGTTCTAACATTTGAAAAATTGCTTTGGCTCGTTGCTCAACCTCAGCAGCACCGCCAGCCAAGAAATCACTCGGAGTCACCGTGATAAACTGGTATCCAAGTTCCTTCGCCAGTTCCTTAGAAAAACGCGTTTTCCCCGTTCCAGGAGGTCCATAAAGGAGGAAGGAGCACAAAGATGATGCAGCACTTTTACCCTGTACGCATCTTGGTGTGGCATCCTCTCGAGGAGCTATATAGTCATCATAAATAACACTGGTTATCCGCCAATCAGAATTTTCAACTAGGGAACATAATGCATCTCCTAAAATCTCTTTTTGCCACCCCTTTGGCTTGCTATCGTCTTTCTCTTCTTCTTTATCTTGCATGTCCTTTGTTGAGACAACATCAAGCCCAGAATATTCCAGCGCGGTCCGAGCAATCATTTTGGAGAGCATCGACTGGTAACGATCCAAGAATCCAAAAATTTGGCTCGTCTGCCAGAGGTGGATGGCTCCATCATGTGGCGCATGTTCGGACGTCCAACCTTCAAACGAACCTTTCTTTGACTCAACAGTACAGTATTGTGCCATTAACCATTTTTTGTATCGCTTAAACAAGTCAACATATTTCACAAAGAAAGAATCGTGCTGTGTGTCTTCATCTACAATTTCACACGTCGCCAGCAACGAACTCACCACTTCGACGCTCAAGGGTAAAAGGACTTCTCCCCCCTTGGTGGAATAAATTGGCTTCACAGGCCGCCAATATGGGCTAGCACTCTGGTATCCCTTTAAAACATCAAAGACCCTTTCTTGAACCTCTCGGCTTACGCGCTTTTTATCACACAGCAACATTCCTTCGAGGCTAAAGGCCAGCTCTGCTGGATCAAATCTGCTATCTGGTATATTATAAAATGAAAGTTGCTGGTGTAATACACGCTCACAAAACTCAAAAATTTTACCATATGCATCTGAAAATGTACTATCTTCACCTTTTTCCCTTTTATACAAACGGAGCAATCTTGCAATCCAGAGCACAATGAAAGCATGATCATTTTTATATTTCTGCTGACACTTCGAGCGAGAGTCTAGTTCTAAATTTTTACACTCTTTTCCAGAACCATCTACACCAACAAGACGCTCATGCAATACTTTTAAAACATACTCTTCAATTTCAGATGAATGCACATCACCGATGTCTATTTTTAATGTATCAAAATCATGGCTCAAAGCAAAAAGCCAGAATAATGAGAGAGGGTCGTCTAACCCATACGTGTTCGAATGAACCTTTGCCTTTCCGTTATCTTCTCCTTTACAAGGGGCAAAATCTGGCCAAACACAAAAGCATGTTTTGCTTGGTTCTTTTTTTGTATCTTCTTTACTGCAAGCCTTACATTTACTTTTGTCGTCATCACCTTCAGTCACGGTCTGATAAATGTTTTTGTATACGCCTTTCAATTTCTGGATCAAATCTTTATAATCAGAATCCTTTGGTCTTTTATATTCCAAAATTGAGTAGAGTATCATTGAGTTCGTACTAATTGAAAAGGGCGCTTTATTATTTGAATGGCCTTCGGTACCATCTTCAACACCCACTTCATAAGGCCATGCATAGCTATCCTTGCATTCTTGATCGTTCTCGCAGGCGTTCATCAGAGACCTAAAAACCTCCTCGCAAGTCTTGCGAACCCTCCTCCGCTCATCATCGACAACTTTGTATTCACCATTTAAATAATTCTCTAAGTTATTCATCTGACGCGTTACCTTTCTTTATAAATTTATATCCAAATATGGCAAAACTTTTTGGCTAAGATGTCAGCTTAAAAAGTTATTTGCAAGCTCCCGCCCCCCCCGCTCCGCCTTCAGTCAAATCCATGCATGGACGCGGCAGGGTCAGACCATGACGGCGGATTGGCGGCGTCGGCCTATGCGGATTTTAAAGAGGCTGCCGAGTCGAAGAGTTTTTGGATCTGGATTGGTTTGGGTTTGGCAGGAATGACAAATTTTTGCCACTGCCTAACTCGCTCTTATCCTGCCACACAAACAGGCCCCCTCTACCGGAATCTGCCAAATGCTCCCACTCGTAGCCTCACGCTTCCTTCTTCAACGAACATGGCGCCCGGAGTTCGGCTATATTCACCCTTGCCTTCCACCATGGAAATGATAAAAACAACGCCAGATATCAAAACCTGGACCGTTTTTTATCATGACTAAAGCTGACACAAAATCATCACTACACAAAGCAATCCAAGTATTTAAGGAAAGAGGTGGAATGCTGCGCACAGGGGAAGCCCTTAAGCTCGGCATCCATCCTGCTGTGCTGTATCGCCTGCGCGACACCGGTCAAATCGAACAGCTCAGCCGTGGGCTTTTTCGGCTTGCCAGCAGCCCCGAGATGGAAAACCCTGACCTCGCAACCGTTGCCGCCCCTGTGCCAAAAGGCGTCGTCTGCCTCATTTCTGCCCTATCCTTCCATGGGATTACGACCCAAATCCCCCACGAGGTGCACGTCGCTATCCCTCGGGACAAGACGCCTCCTCACGTCACCTTTCCCCCGGTATCCATACACCGGTTCTCGGGTGAGGCTTATACCATGGGGATTGAGGAGCACGAGATTGACGGGGTTACCGTCAAGGTCTACTCCCCGGAGAAAACGCTGGCAGACTGCGTCAAGTTTCGGAATTCGGTCGGTGTAGACACCGTTGTCGAGGCATTTCGCATGTACAAAGCAGGCGGGAAAATCCGTGTGAGCGACATACTCCGTTTTGCAGACGTTTGCCGCGTCAGAACAAGAACAGAGACCTATCTCGAAGCACTACTATAATGGCACAAAAGAAAGACATATCAGTTTCTGTCCGGCAAAAGCTCCTGAACAAGGCTCGCGAATCATCGCGCCCTTTCAACGAGCTATTGTAACACGTAGCCAGTGCATTACGTTTGAAACGGAAATCACAAGATAATCAACCCCCTACCCCTCCATCACAACTCCCCCCGCTCGACCTTCAGCCGGATCCATGCTTGGACGCGGCTGGGCCAGGCCATGACGACGGTTTGGCGGCGTCGGCCTATGCGGATTTTGAAGAGGCAGCCGGAGTCGAAGAGGTCTTGGGCGTAGGTGGTTCTGAGTTTGGTGAGGGAGAAGAAGGGTTTTGGGCCTTGGTGGGTTTCGTAGTGAAAGAGGCGGCGCCAGATTTCTTCCCAGGTGGCGATTGCGCGTTCTTCGTTCATCATGAGGTGGCCTCCTGCAGGTTCATGGTTCGGTTCAGCCAGCCGAGTAGGTATTTTCTGGCCCAGCTCCGGCGTGCGGCGAGGTTCGTGTAGTGTCTGGTTCGGCGCAGGAGCAGAGCTTCCGTGAGGTAGAAGGCGTTTCCTGAGACCTTGGCTTCCTCCAGCCGCTCAAGGGTTTTCGGGCCGACAAGGCCGTCCAGCGCAAGCGCGCCGTCCCAGTGGCCCAGCCCCCGCGTTCTGCGGTTTAGCTCCTCCTGCAGCCAGCGCCCGGCCCGGAGCCGCCCCACGTTCACCGCCGTATCAAAGAGCACCAGCCCGAGCGGCTCCACGAGGCGCACCACGTCGTCCAGCCGCAGGCGCCGCCAGAAGTAGTTTCGGTAGATGCGCTGGGCATCGCGTTCCTTCATGGCCGCCACGTCCTGCCACGTCACCCGTCCGTCGCGGTTCACATCCGCATCCCTGAGGGGCAGCCCCTTGAGAAAGCGGTAGCTCACGCCATACTTGGTTGCCCCGCCGGGGTCGTCCGGGTCCTGCGTGAAGCGCTCCCCGCCCTCCCATTTCATGACGAAGAGGTATGCCTCCTCAAAGCCCATCAGCTCTTGGAATCCACGCATGTCGCCTCGCCTGAGCGTTGAGTGTTTGGAGCGCGAAGGTAGTCCCGGATGCATTCCGCCGCGGCTTCTGCGCCGTAGCAAACCTCCACCCGATGCCCCTGCTCCCGGAGCCGCTGTGCAAACGCCTTCTGGTGGCCGGTCATTGTGTTCCGGCCCACCTTCATCTCAATCCACAAGCCGTGAAATCCCCCGCGCGCCACGGGCAGATGAATATCCGGCACGCCCGGACGCACGCCTTCGGCCTTGAGCTTCACCGCGACAGGGCGCCGCCTGTGGCCACCGTTGGGCACCGCGTAGAGAAGCGCCAGTTCCGGCACAGCGGCCTCGTTCTCGCGCACCCAGCGAAACAGCGCGACCTGTTCCTCATGCTCGCTGGCTCCGACGCGCGTTGCTGGCGGCTTTCGTGAGGGGCAACCATGTCTCCGGTCGCCTTTTCCCCCGCCCTCCTGCCCGCCCTGCGCCCCGCGTGGTCTCTTCCCGGTGCGGAAGAACTCCCGCGCCTCCTTGGCGCTCCAGCGTTCAGTCGTCATCGCTACCAAATCCCGCCCGCGTCAGGGCTTCCATGGCGTCCTGCGAAATCGCGTGGACCACAAAGCCTGAGGCCAACCCGTCCAGCGCGAGGTCCCGAAGCGCCCGGAACTGCCGCGCGCATTGCCGGAGCAGTGCCGCGTCCGAGGGGACAACATGATCCTGTTCCGGCAACTCCAGCCAGCTCACGCCGCCGTATGGATCCTCAAAACATCCAATCCGCACACGCTTCATATCGCCCCCTAGAACCCCAGATTCGGGTCCACAATCTGTGATGCCGTGCCGCTCAGCGTGCCGTTGTCCCACGGATCCTTGGGCACGTTGCGCCGTCTGCGCGTTTCGCCGGGTTCGCGGTAGCCGGGACAATGCGAGCCGCCCCGCGCCTTCTTGCGCCGCGCGCGAATGGCGGCGTTCAGCGCCTCCACCTTGGGCCGCATGCGGTCCACCCAGATGTAATCCGGCGTGAAGTCGCTCTTGATGGCGCGGAGCAGGGACACGACGTCAAACGACTTGGTCCTGCCGTTGATGGTGAGCTTGTAGAACACGTGGGAGCCGTTGCGCAGAGGCACGAGATAGCACTGCACCTCGCCGGTCCACACGTCCTTGCGCCGGACAAGGCCTTGGTCGCAAATCTCGTAGTTTCGGCCCCCGCCCGGCACCTGCCGCCAATTCGTTGTTTCGTAGAGCTTCTTAGAACGGGACATCGTCCATCCCCGAGGCTTGGGACGGGAACGCCGGGCCAAGGTCCTCCTGCGGCGACGCGTTCCAGTCAGTTTGCTGAGCCTGCTGCGGCTGCGCCGCCGATTCCTGCTGGGGCCGCGCTCCCTGCGCCTCCTGCGCGCTCTGGCGGGACTGCTGTCCCGCTCCCGAGGCGCGTTGCAGGAAGAGCACCCGGCGCGACTTGATTTGCGTGGTGTACCGGTCACTGCCGTCCCGCGCTTGCCACTTGTGGGTTTGCAGCGCCCCTTCCACGCTCACCAGACTGCCCTTGGCGAGATGGTTGGCGCACGGCTCGGCCTGATTGCCGAAGACCACCACCCGATGCCACTCGGTGCGCTCCACGCGCTGGCCCTGCTGGTTGGTGAACGATTCATCCGTGGCGATATTCAGCGTTGTGACGGGCTGTCCGGCCTGCGTGTAGCGCAGTTCCGGATCCCGCCCCAAGCGCCCGATGATGAACACCCGATTCAAACTCGCCATCAGCGTTTCTCCCTTGCGCCGCGTGTGCGGCCCTTTTCGGTCTCACGCATACGAATCACCCGTATCCGCTCCCGGATGCCCTCCTCGTCCCACATGCACCGCCCGTCTATGATCTCGCCAAAGCAGTTGCCGAAATGCGGCCTGTTCGCCGCGCAATAGCGGCACGCCTCGGGAAAGCGCCGACGGACATCCTCGGGATTCATTCCCCGCCCTCCAGACCTCGCGGCACCCAGCCTTCGGTCTCGGGCGTTCGAACGGCCCGGTTCTGGCGCATCTGCGGCATGGTGTCCTGCAGCTCCCACCCCGCGTCCAGAAGCTGATTCACCGTGGCCAGCGGCATTCCTGCAGGGCCACGACAGCACCGGGCGCACCCGAACGCCGCGGTCTGGATACGGTCGTGCTCCCGGCCATCCGGGCCGAGATACGGCACGTGTCGCCCGTCACGCCCAAGGTGCAGGCGCTGGACGTAGATCACGCCGCCGATGCACTCCGCACAGGGTGCGCCGGAACTCTCGGTGTGCGATGTCTGGCGCTCCGGGTGTTCCTTGAGCCACAGCGCCCAGTAGGCACGAACGGTTTTGGGAAGATTGCGGGGGAAGAAATCGCAGTCCTGCTGGATGCGCAGGGCGATCCAGTCCAGCGGCTCGGCGGGCAGTTCCTGCACCACGCGGAACCAGAGGCCCACCTGCGCGGCCGTAGTTTCGTCGGCGAGGTCCATGGTGCGCCCGTAGTAGCTGCACAGGCCTTTCAGGAAGCTGGCGAAGTCCTGCCGCGTCATTGCGTGCCTCCGGCCACTCCGCTGGCGTCACCCTGCTTGGCCCACTCGTCGAGGGTCGTCACGGCTCCGGGGCGCTTTGCCCGTGGCGGGCGGTCTTTCCAGCGCCCACTGCGCAGCCACTTGGCTGGCGAGGGGATGTAGCGCCCACCGTCACGCCGCCAATCCTCGCCCTCCTCCTGCTGGCCGAGTGCGGCGAGAAGCGCGCTCAGGCCGGGAAAATCAAGCCGCGCGCAGACCTCGCACCACGCCAGCCACGCATCGTCCTGCCCGACCTGCTTCGGGTAGGCCTCCCAGAATTGCAAAAACTCCAGCGAGTAGCCCGGCACGGTCCGGGGCGGTCCCGTGGCACGCGGCTGGGCCTCCGGCGCGGACTTCGGCTCCGGAGTGGGTGGCGATTTTTCCGGAGAGGGGGGACTATAGGGGGGAGAGTCTCTCTCTTCTTCTTTATCTACTTCTGTAAGAAGCTCAGGAGCCGCTCCGGAGTTGCTCCGTTTGTACTCCGGAGTCACTCCGGAGTTTTTGCGCTTGCGCCGTGACCATTCATCCCGGTATTCCACAAGCTTGGGGCAATCCACGGTGATGAATTCCCCGGAAATTTCCAGCGAAATTTTGCCTTTTTCTTGGAAGAACTCAGCGAATTTCAGCCATTTTCTGGGCGAAATCCGGCAGTTTCTTGCCCAAGTTTTGCGGTGAAAACGGGCAAAAGTTCGGCAAGTTTCGTCCATTTCTTCGGCAATCATTTCCAGAATAATGAACCAACAGCCGTAGCCTTCCAGCCCCAACACATCGAGCACCTCGGCGAGGAACTCATCCGCGTGGCTTCGTGTCATGTGCTTGAACCACCGCATAGGCACTCCACTTGACGCAATCGTCTTTTGTCTGGTTCAACGCGGAACCACGGTAGAGGATTCAAATCATCCTCTATCTCCCCACGGCCTCCGGCATGTGCCGGGGGCCTTTTCTATCGCCGGGAGCGGGGCGGTTTCCCGTGTCCTGCCCCGCCCCGGCGGCGGTGCCCCCACGACGTCTGGCGCGAGCGCTTTGGCTCCAGCCAGGCCGTGATGACAAGACCTGCGCCGTCCGTGATGACGACAAGCCGCCCGTGGTCGTAGCGGAAGCGTCCACCCCGCTGTTCGTGCGGCGTGCCGTAGCAGACGGCGTTTTCTACCTGTTTGCGTGTGATGCCCCGCTCACTCATCCGCTTGCGGGCATGGGAGCAGGTGAAAAGCATTGCCGAGCGTTCCCGCCCTACTCGTCCTCACCGGGGCGGGGACGGTACATGGCGCGCTCGTGCATGGACTGTGTCTCTTCGATTTCACGAATGGCCTTGAGGGCGAGCTCGCGCGTTACTTCGACGGGAGCGCCATCCTGAATGGCCGTAGCGAACGCGGCATGAGCCAGATGGTCGTGAACCATCTCCTCATGAATGCTTGCCCCGTCGGGCATGGGGCAGTCTGCGGGAATGAATTTGAAGCCGTAGCGGACGCAAAAGGCTTTCAGGACGGGAGTGGGATCGAGCTGATCCATAAGAAGAAGGAACTGACGCATGTTCAGTTCCCGTTCATCGTAGGGGTTGAGTTTGGAATACAGCGAGCTGGCGGCGATGCCGACGGATTCGGCGAGTTCTTCCATGGTGTGGTCCTGTTGGCTGTGGACCATTTCATGGACGGCCTTAATCACGGGACGTATGGAACGGTATCGCATGGGAAACCCTCCGAGAGGTTATCCTTGTTCAATGCCGACTCATTGCTAAACTCATATCCTGAAAAATATTCTATCGAGCTCTCCGTTCTGTTAGTGTGAAAAGGTTATCCCTAACCTTTCACCAAGGAGCGGAAGATGCTTTTATTCAGGGAGTATATTTTCCAACCGGAGTTTGCCGACCCGCCGCCCTACGCATTCAGTGTTTTCAGTCCAGAATCAGAGTTCCCAAAGATAAATGGGGTGTACATCTTCGGTGAATTGATGGATTTGCCAAGCCGCCCCAATTTCATTGAGCCTCTTTATGTTGGCGAAACAGAGGACTTTTCCCGACGCTGGCAAGAGCACCTCAATTCTCCGAAAGGCAAGTGGCCCTGCGCAAAGCAGTATGGGGGAAACTGCGTTTGCCTCCTTGAGGTAGACCCAAACCATGATCGCCTGGGGATTCAAAACCTCTTCATCGAAGTCCTCGACCCGCCATGCAATGAGAGGAGATAAGGCTCCACTTTCATTACGGGGCATCGAACACATCCGGGCGCAACTCATGGGCCGGAATTCCAATTCCTTTTTCATATTTCTTGGCTGCTACCGGGCTAACCCTGCGTACACCTTGACAATGACGCCAAACTGATGGAGCCCGAAGCCCTACCAACTGCGCCATGGCTTCATAGGTCAAAGAATTCACCCGTCGGAAACGTTCAAGTGCGTTCATGCGCAATAAATTACCATCTGGAAATTACTTAATCAAGAAACACTTCCCCTTGGAAACTAAAAAGAGCATAAGTAGTAAGATATGAGATATTTCGCCGAATACTCCAACATTGTGGACCTCATCATTCACCGTATTGAAACCCTCAAACGCGAAGGGCAGAGCTATGCGGCCACCGCCAAGCTTATTGGCGTAAAACCCCCAACCATCACCCGCTGGATGAAGGGAGACCGCTCCAAGCTTTCGCTGGATATATTCCTTAAATGCTTAGATGCCCTAGACTTGCACCCTCACGATTTATTTTCTGGCATGACCCCTAACCTTCAGGAATACGACTTTATTCCTAAGGTTGCCGCCAAGCTTGGCTGTGGCAGCGGCTCTCTCCAGGTCGAAAAAAATGTAAAAGGCCTTTACGCCTTTCGTTCAGACTTCCTTGATATGTGGGGGAGCCATAAGAACAAGCTGGTAATGTTCGACGCGACAGGCGACAGCATGAGCCCAACAATCGAGGACGGGGACACAATTCTTGTCACCACCTCCGACGAGCTGAGCCCGCGCACAGGCGAACTCTGGGCTGTGGGCATTGATGACGAGTTGCTTATCAAACGCATAGAACGCAAGCCCGGAGTCCTCATCTTCAAGTCTGACAACCCTTCATACAGCCCCATTGAGATCCCCCTCAATGATCACACTAACATCAGGCTCATTGGCAAAGCCCTGTGGTTAGCCCGCACTCTCTAAGCCTTTTTTCCCTTTTGTTAATTTTTTTATTTCCGGCGTGTAATATTTTTGTTGACCAATTTATTACCAAGCGGCAATATATTACCAAGAACAGCATGCAGACAAACAAGTCCGGCTGTTCCTGCCTGCACTCCCGAAGCACAGCGCGCCACGGCCGCTCAAGTAGGGAACCCGCAGGTGTCGGAAGCTGAAATCTTTTGCACAGCAGGGATGACGGCGACCACGAGAACCACACTCTCACCCCTCTTTGAACAGCCGGGGTTTGCGGAGAGAGAGCCGCCGAAGGAAAGCTGGCGTACCGCTCTGCCAAGGGGATTCCTTCACCCGCGAGCGCGCGCCGCTGGCGGTCACTCCTCACCGGGAAGGCACGGGCATGTCCTTCCCGGCTCCCCCCAAGCCCCGGCACGGCAACGGAGGCCGTCATGGAATGGATTTATGACAGCAAGTCACACCTTCTGATGACGTTCGTGAAAACCCGCAACGGGCGCATCATGCAGATTGTCGCGCACAGTCTCAGCGAACTGCGCGCCCAGTATGCCGCCCTCATCCAAAGTAAAAGGATGACGGCATGACCATGATCCGCACAGAAACACTCCAGCGCCGCAATGCGCGCTGGCGGGCCATCTTCGCCCTACTCGCCCTCATCTGGGATGCTCTGCAATTCTACCTCTGGGCTACGCTCCTCGTCCTCGCCCTTGGCCTGTTCTGGTTCATGGGAAACATCCTCACCGGAGGTATGTGATGGAAAAGAAGCTCTGCCCCAAGTGCCTTGCCACGTCGCAATGCCGTCGGCTCAACCGGCACAACGGCATTCTGTTCTGCACCGCGCACGGATGCTACTGGTTCGGCTCGCACGACCAGTGGAAGGAAGCCATGCGCGAAACCGTCTACGCCGCTTGCCGCAGGTCCCACCTGCCTTGCCCGGACTCTATGCGCCCCGCATGGGCACGCAGCACGCCCCACATCAAGGAGGTGCTGCAATGACCACAACATCCAACGCCCCGGCGCGCACCGGCAACCAGCACCCAGCCCGGCAACACAACGCCATCGAACTCTTCGCCATGAAGACCGAGGAGCTGCGCGGGCAGGTGGCGCTTATCCAGAACGTGATGCACAGCGTCATGAAGAACGGCGAGCACTTCGGCGTCATCAACGGATGCGGCAACAAGCCCATCCTGCTCAAGTCCGGCGCGGAAAAGCTGGCCATGACCTTCCGCCTCGCCCCCACCTACGACATCGAGCGCACGGACCTGCCAAACGGCCACCGCGAATACCACATCGTCGCCACACTGCGCTCCATCGTGACGGAGGCGCTTATCGGGCAGGGCGTCGGCGCCTGCTCCACCACCGAGAGCAAGTACCGCTTCCGCACGCAGGACACCGGAAACCCCGTGCCCAAGGAATACTGGGACACGCGCGACCCGAAGATTCTGGGCGGAAGCCAGTTCTCGCCGCGCAAGGTGCGCGTGAACGGCGGGCAGGAGTGGCGGATTTTCGAGCGCGTGGAGCACGACAACCCCGCCGACTACTACAATACCTGCCTCAAGATGGCGAAGAAGCGCGCCCTTGTGGACGCCACACTCACCGCCACCGCCGCATCGGACATCTTCACGCAGGACTTGGAAGACAACCCCGGTCTGTTCGGCGGCGACGAGAACGCCACGCCGACGTCCGGCCCGGAACCGCGCCAGCATCCGCAGGGCGCGGCAGGCGGCAACGGCCAGAACGCCGCGGCATCCGACAAGCAGCTCAAGATGATTGAACGGTTGGTACTGGATCGTCTGGGATGGGACTACGCCACCACCGTCGCCGCGGCCAACGACCTCAACGGCACGTCCGTGGAGCAACTGAGCGAGCTTTCAAAGCGGCAGGCGTCCAACGTCATTTCCGCACTGCAGGCCAATACCCTGACCGCTCCGAACGCCACGGGCCAAATGGACGACGTCCCGTATTAGGAGGAATCCCATGCTTAAGATTTTGGACACGGAGCAAGCAATCCATGACCTCTTTGACGCCGCAGAGGAACTGGCATCCCGGCCCGAGGACTTCACTGACGAGGACCGCGCTGAAATCTTCGACGCGTTGGAAGAACAGGCCACCCTGCTCGCCAAGGAAGAATCAAAGCACGCAGACCGCTACGCATTCGTGATCCGCCACCGCCTCAACGAGGCCACCTTCCTGCGCGAGGAAGCACGGCGGCTCACCGACCGGGCCAAGGCCATTGAAAACAACGTGGAGCGATTCAAGGCCGCCATCACAGCGGCGTTCAAGCGCTTCGGCGTCCAGAACGTGAAGGGCCAGAAGTACACCGTGTTTCTGCGCCGCTCCGAGGCCGTCGCCCTCGACGTCGCTCCGGCCGACCTGCCCGCGGCATTCCGCGACGAGGTTGTGGAATACAAGGCGCGCAAGGCCGACATCAAAGCGGCCATCAAAAACGGCACTACCGTGCCGGGCGCGCACATCGAGGAGCGCCAAAGCCTGAACATCCGCTAGCCCCTCCAGCCGTATCCTTTCGTGATGCGGATTCATGCACACGGGGCATGACTGCACCATCTGCCCCACCACCTCTAACCCGCCCCGGTCCGGGCTCCCTCTCACCGGACCGGGGCCAGCGGAGGCCCACATGAGCACCATGACGCCTCACGACGTTGCCGACATCGTGGTCGGCGTGGTCAAGGCCCGGACGCTCTCCCGCTTTCTGGCCATCCACGGCGCGGCCCTGCCGAGCGACGTCAGCTCAACCCTTTGGGACATCGTGGACGCCCTGACTCCGGCGGAAACCGCGCTGGAGCGAGCCATATCCCTTCCCGGCGAACTGGCCGACTTCGACGCCCTGCGCGAAGCCGCAGACCGCATCGAAACGGACGAGCAGATGCAGGAGCTGGCCGAAGAACTGGAAAGCAACCCGCCCCGCGCCCTGCTCCGCGAACAGGCCGGATGCGAGGAACACCACCTGCGCAAGGAAGAGCCCACAGCATGCGCATAACCACGGCACTCACCCCCTCTCCCCTACCGGGCGTGTTCCCCGACATACAGCGCGGGGAACGCGTCCGGATACGAACCGCTTCAGGCGACCACCGCAAAAGCTTCGCCCTCTCGTCCGTCACCTACGACAAGGACAACGGCCAATGGGGCGTGCATGTGGCGGGGGAAGGCTTTGTGCGGATGGGGGATTTGTTGGGGAAGATTGAGAAGCCGTAAGGAGAGCGAGCATGACACTCCAATGCTCCTGCTACTGCGATGAGAGCCCGCAGTTTTATTGCGAGCGAACGGTCACGGCGCGCAAGGCGCACGTCTGCGAGGAATGCGGGGAACAGATTCAGCCCGACGAAAGGTACATCACCGGTTCAGGCAAGTTCGACGGGGCATTCTTCACAAGAAAGGTCTGCCTGCAATGCGAACAACTCGGCCAGAACTTCGGCTGTTACTGCCTCGGCGCGCTGTATGACGAGATTCTCGAATGGGGACTGGAAGCGGGCAGCGACCTGCCCCCGGAACTGTTCGACGGCCTAAGCGCAGCCGGCGCGGCAAAGCTGGAACGCCTCGTCCTCAACAAACTGGAGGCCACATGCTTCTGACGGAAGACCAAGCCAAAACCAAATGGTGCCCCTTCACCCGCTGCGCCGAAACCCGCGACGACGAATTGGAAGGCCCATTCAACCGCTACCACTCCGCCTCAGAACAAGCCCACATCACCGAGCAAGCCCTCTGCATCGGCCACAAATGCATGGCCTGGCGCTGGACCCCATTCGCCCTCGACATGATCAACGCCGCCGACGATCCCAACACCGTACGCAAGGACGCCCGAGGCTACTGCGGACTGGCAGGATCACCGGTGCGGGGTGCGTGGTGAGATTTGGGTCAATTTGCTCGGGAATTGAAGCCGCTTCCATCGCATGGCAACCACTTGGGTGGAATTGCGCATTCGTGTCTGAAATCGATCCCTTCCCGTGCGCTATCCTCTGTCACCGCTTGGGAGCCACGAGGCCCCAAGCCATGCCTAACCCACTAATGGCCTCAACACCTCAAGAAGCCCGTCAACGAGAAGCTGCATGTCGGCAGATTAGGCAACTTCCTGTGTGGGGCGACCTCCCTAATCTTGGCGACGTGAATAAAATACAGGGTCGCACTTGGCGCGGAAAGATCGATGTGCTCGTTGGCGGAACTCCATGCCAAGCCTTTTCAATTGCAGGAAAGAGACAATCCCTTCAGGACGAACGCGGCAATCTCTCATTGAAATTCGTGGAGCTCGCGCATGAAACAGATGTCCCTGTTGTCGTATGGGAGAATGTCCCAGGAGTCCTTTCAACGCGAGACAACGCTTTCGGCTGCTTCCTCGCTGCGCTGGTTGGAGCAAAGCGCCCCCTCGTATCAACTAAACGCGCAGGATGGCCTCGTGCAGGTCTGGTTGCCGGACCTAAGCGCACATGCGCATGGCGGGTCCTTGATGCGCAATATTTCGGAGTGGCCCAGCGTAGACGCCGTGTGTTCCTCGTTAGCTTCCGTACTCGTGACGGACTCAATCCCGGAGCGGTACTTTTTGAGCCCGAAAGCGTGCCAAGGGATTCTTCGCCGCGCTCGGGAAAGGAAGCGTCCACTGCCAAAACACTTAGAGCGCGCCCTAGCAACAGTCATCGAGCCGACTCTGACAACTTTGTAACTCAACACGGACCACTTAAGAAATCAGTGCCCGGCCGCAACGGCGACTCTCCGTGCCCTATTCAAAGGCCGGACATCATCACCCACTATGTAGGAAATGCTGAAGGAGGAGCATTGGAGCTTCCTAGCCTTACGCGTTGCAATCTAGGCAAAGGTGTTCACAACCAGTCGCCTCTTCTCCTCGCATTTGAACACCATATGCAAGACAGCAGAGTCAAAAGTATCAAGACCGTTTTTCCGCAACTCAACGCCAAAGCGGGGACAGGCGGTGGCAATCTGCCTCTCGTGATGCACACACCAGTAACCTTCAAAATTCGATGTGGATGTGACGGCGGAGGGAAAGGATATTTAGAAAGCCGTAATCAAGCCATGACTATTGCAACAGGCACTGAGCAACATGTGTTTGAAAGCTCACGGGTTCGACGGTTATTGCCACTTGAATGCGAACGCCTTCAAGGCTTTCCTGATGGCTTTACCGACATTCCATTCGGGAGACCTAGGGCCCAAGACCAGCGCTGCCCTGACGGGCCAAGATACAAGGCTCTAGGAAACAGCATTGCCATTCCCGTTCTCCAATGGATAGGAACCCGTATCAACAAGGTTTTGCAGGCAATCTAACCAGAATCCATCCTTTGCTACTCGCACATAACCGCTTGCCGGATACGGGATATCCACTCCCTCCCCAGCACCCACGTTTCGCCTTTATCGATAAACAAAATGAACAAGGTGTAGCAATTCAACATGTTCCAGTCACCTTGGAGAAATCATCACCCACGTGGTAATCTCGTCTCCCGTGTCCGTAACGGAGGTGAGTTATGCATGACTGGGGAGATTTATTCACGAGAAAAGTGTCCACTCTGTGGAGGCCGACTGGTTCATGATCCGCGCCGTAATGGCCTCTTTTGCCAAGAGCATCCCAAACAGCACGCGCAAAAGAGCTTTTACGTCAAGTTCGGACGTGAAGTGAACCGCCATTTCAGCACCTACGAGAAGGCGCTCTATTTCCTGAATGGTCTTCGGTTCAAGACCTACGAAGGGACCTTCGACGCCGACGACTATCAAAGCGGCGCTCCGCATGCGTTCACGACCCTAGCTGACGCCTTCCTGCGAGAAAAGAAGCATCTGAAGTCATATCGATCGGTTCGGAATCATATGACCAAAGCCAAGGCGTACTTTGGCGACATGAACATCAAAGAGATCAAGCGTAGGCATATCCGAAAGTTTCTCTTTTCTCTCAAGGTCTCGGACAAGACCCGCTTCAACTACCGCTCCACTCTTCACCATTTCTTCGTGTCATTCCTCGTGGACGAGGAATACATCAAGCTTTCTGACGTCCCACGCTTCCCTTCCATTGACTACGAGCTCGGCTATCGAAACATCGTCGACATCCCCACTCAGAACGAGATCGTGGAGCAGGTTCGGGAAAACACGTGGGATCTGAACCCCAAGATATGGCTCGGCATTGATATCCTTCGGACCTACATATCCCTGCGCCCGGACGATTTGCGACGCCTCACCGAAGAGGATGTGGACGCGCGTGGCGGCTATCTACTGATCTGGCGGCCGACGAAGACCCGCGGCAAGTTCAAGCGCAAGACCGTTGTCCTGATGCCGGATCACGTTGAACTCATCCGGGAAATGAAGAAGACCTTTACCGCTATGCCGCACCTTCCATTTTTCCGGTGGCACGGCGGCGAAGGCAACAATACAAGAGCGGGACAACCTTTTGGGCCTAAAGTCTTCTACAAGTACTGGCGCAAGGCTTGTAGCGATATAGGTGTTCCGAATGTCGACCTCTACGGTGGAACACGCCATAGTACCACCACGGCCCTCTCGCTTGAGGTAGGAAGAGACTCAGCGAAAGTCGCAACTGACCATGGTACGAACAAAGCTTTTGACCGCTACTGTCAGGCCGAGAATGTGGAGGCTATTCGGATGTCGAAGGTCATCCAAAAGATCCAAGGAAAAGTCATAAAGCTGAAGGACAAAAAATAGGGAAAAATGCGCCCGGTGGTGAATCGGTGGTGAACGCCTCAAAAAACACAAAGCAATACAAGAGGTTAGACCCTAAGACGGGGGTTCGATTCCCCCCGCCTCCACCAGATACCCCAACAAAATCAAGCCCTTGGATCCGTCCAAGGGCTTTTTTGGGTTGTAAAAAAGTTGTAAAATCGAGCTAAGCCCAATGCACGTAAGTCGATTTTCGGTTTTGCAACTTACGTGCTTTTTGCCTCCCCAAAAGAAGCGAGCCGAAGCTTCTCCGACGTCCTCTTTCGCAGCTCTGAACGCCCCTCTTTTCTCCTCTTCTTACCCTCATTTTTTTGCTCTTTTCCTCCCCTTTTTTTGCCCAATGCCTGTCGCTTCTCCCGGCAACGGGCTTTCTATTACGATATTTGTTGGATAGCGGGGGTTTGTGGCGGGTGCAATGGTCAAAGGTGAGTGGTAGATTGCGGAGTGTAGGAATGGAGCAGGTTCGTGGGTTGTTTGGGACCATATAGTAGCAAGTAGAAAAGATAAGGGCTTAATCTTTAAGTTTTCGAAAGAAAAAGGAGCGCATATTTTCCAAACAGAAAGAACGCAGGGCGAAGCAAAAATGCAGGTATTTTAGTGCCTTGTGAGCTTTCATATCCGAAAACAGTATTGACAACTTTGGCCTTTATTTCGTAGCCCCATCATATGCTGCGCGTTATCCGCAACGCGCGAGGATCGTCAGCAGAGCAACACTCCCCTAAGTAATCGAAACTGCACGCAAAGGTCGGACAAGGCCGCTCCGTGGGACGAGCGCCATCGCACCGGCCTGCCGCGCCCTTGAACTGGAGACTGACAAGGCTGTCGCCACTGGCGTCGCCGTGCCTTTAGTCTTGGCTCTTGTGGGCGGGGGCATGCCGATTTTCGGTTGCAAGGGGAATTTTCGATAGTCGCGTATATGGGACTCTGAGATTCGAAACCAAGGGGATAAGATGGACTTTATGACTTCATTGGATGCAATTGTGGCTAAAGCAGGGGCCTTCGCCTGGGGCGTGCCGATGCTCATTCTGCTTGTCGGAACCGGCCTTGTGCTCACCATCGCACTGCGCGGCCTGCAATTCAGAAAATTATGGCATGCCCTTTACCTTGCACTGGTCAAACGCAAAGACGAGTCTGACCAGCAGGGAGATATTTCCCACTTTCAGGCACTGATGACCGCGCTGTCCGCAACCGTTGGTACCGGTAACATTGCGGGTGTTGCCACCGCCATCGCCGTAGGTGGTCCGGGCGCGCTGTTCTGGATGTGGATTACCGGCCTTGTGGGCATGGCCACCAAATACGCCGAGGCCGTGCTGGCTGTGAAGTACCGCGTGGTGGACGAAAACGGCGAGATGAGCGGCGGCCCCATGTATTACATTTCCAAGGGACTCAAGCTGCCGTGGCTGGGTGTTGCCTTTGCCGTGTTCGCATCGTTTGCGGCCTTTGGAATTGGCAATATGGTGCAGTCCAACTCCGTGGCCGACGCTGTGGAAGCCACCTACAGCATCTCCCCGCTGGTGACCGGCCTGGTGCTGATGGTGTGTACCGCCGCCGTTATCCTTGGCGGCATCAAGAAGATTGGTAAGGTTACCGCCTTCTTCGTGCCGATCATGATTGTGTTCTACGTTGCTGGCGCGCTGTACATCATCCTTATCAATGCCGCCGAAGTTCCCGCCGCCATCGTCTTCATCGTGGAGCAGGCCTTCAACCCCACGGCTGCCGTCGGCGGCTTTGCCGGTGCCACCATTATGCTGGCCATCCGCATGGGTGTTGCGCGCGGCGTGTTCTCCAACGAATCCGGCCTCGGTACGGCTCCCATCGCCGCTGCCGCCGCCAAGACCAACTGTCCTGTGACGCAGGCGCTCATCTCCATGACGCAGACGTTCATCGACACCATCATCGTGTGCTCCATGACTGGTCTGGTGCTGGTGCTGACCGGCGTATGGTCCAGCGGCGCAACAGGCGCAGAGCTGACCACCATGGGCTTTGCCGCCGGCTTCTCCGGTGGCGAGCACATTGTCACCCTTGGTCTGATCCTCTTTGCCTACTCCACCATCCTTGGCTGGAGCTACTACGGCGAGAAGTCCATTGAGTACCTGTTTGGCGTTAAGGCCATCCTGCCCTACCGCATCGTCTTCATCTGCTTCGTGGGTGTTGGCGCTGTGGCCAAGCTCAGCCTTGTCTGGAACATCTCTGATGCCATGAACGGCCTGATGGCCATCCCGAACCTTATCGGCCTGCTGTTCCTGACGCCGGTTGTGGTCTCGGAAACGCGCAAGTACTTTGAAAAGCAGAAAGCGGACGAATCGGGCGAGCTCGAAACCTCCGTTGCCTACGAAAGCCAGGACTAATCCCACTACGGGAGAGTCTTTGTGACGGGCCTTTCTTCTGCGGCGTCAAGCCAACGGGAGAAAGGCCCGTTCTTTTTTCGTCTTTTCCTAACTCTGCCCCTTCGTATCCGGCCCTATGGGCACGTCCATCATTCCCCCGCCCTGCTCGCGCCGCGCTTCAAGAACCACCCGCCGCCGCGGCAGGCACTCGGGATACTGGCGTTGCAGGAACTCGATAAGCCCTTCGCGCACCTTGCATCGCAGGTCCCACGCCTTGGAGGCGTTGGGGGAGCTCATAATCGCCCGCAGGGTCATGCAGTCGGCGGCGGTGTCCGTCACCTGCAGGACGCAGGTTGCGCCGTTCCACAGGTCCGGGGACTTCTGACACAAGCGCTCCAGCTCTGCGCGCAGCGGCGCGATGGGCGTAGCAAAGTCCACATGCAAAAAGACGGAACCGATGATTTCCGCGCTGGTCCGCGTCCAGTTTTGAAACGGCGTCTCAAGGAAGTAGTTCACCGGCACCACAAGGCGCCGCAAATCCCAAATGCGAACAACGACATACGTAAAAGTGATGTCCTCGATGCGCCCCCATTCGCCTTCGACGATGACCACGTCGTCGATGTTGATGGGGTGCGACAGCGCCACCTGAATGCCCGCGAGAATAGCGCCAAAGGTCTTCTGCGCGGACAAACCTATGACGATGCTCAAAACGCCAGCAGAGGCAAGAAGCGTCCCGCCTAGCATCCTGAACCTGTCGAACAACATCAGCGCAGCGGCAAAGGCACCTATCCAGATGAGCACGATGACAATGCGCTGCAGGATGTTGATCTTGGTATGAACCTGCCGCGCCACAAGGTTGTCCGGCGTGCTGAGGTCGTACTTCCAGTCCACCATAACCCGCAGCGCCCATGAGGCGAGGGTTGCCGCCCACGCCGCCATAACAACCCACAAGACGTCCAAGGCCTTCACCAGCCCATGCCACGTCCCGTCCGTAAGCCCGAGGAAGGGGACGAGAAGCGTCAGCACAAAGAGCGACGCCACGCACACGATAAACAGCGCAAGGCGTGGCTGAAGCGCGTTTGCCAGAGCGCGCAGCAGGCCTTTTTCATCGTCTTCACCTTGACGTTTTTTGAACCATCGCATCACCGCGAGCGCCAGCCATAGAAGCAGTACCGCCACAAATGCCCGCGCCGCCCAGCTTACCATTCCTGCTGTGTGCATACGTCCTCCCGGTCCTCGGGGTCATTCTCTTTACCAATCAACACAGCATTGTATGATATTGGGCGCAGGATGCAACGCCTTGTGACAACGGACGAGGCCGCCCGCCTTTCCCCCATCGCTTCCCTGCTCCTTTACCCTCCCAACACGCACGTCCATAGAGCGGCAACAGCGGCCCTGCAACGCGCCTTTATCCTCCGCCCTCACGCCCAAAAAAAGGGCGCCCGGCCTCTTGCCGCGCACCCTTGCAGATGTGGTGGGAACAGACGCGGTCAGCTCGCCGCGTTGTCCTCCACGAATTTGATAATACTCCCGGCAATGTCCTTGCCGGTTGCGTTTTCAATACCCTCCAGACCGGGCGAGGAGTTGACCTCCAGCACCACCGGGCCGTGGTTGGAGCGCAGAATGTCCACGCCCGCCACATTCAGGCCCATAATGCGCGCCGCGCGCACGGCTGTAGAGCGCTCCTCCGGGGTGATTTTCACGGGTATGGCGGTGCCGCCCCGGTGCAGGTTGGAGCGGAATTCGCCCTCCTTGCAGGTGCGCATCATGGCCGCGACCACCTTTTTGCCGACCACAAAGCAGCGGATGTCGCAGCCCTTGGACTCGCCAATGTACTCCTGCACAAGAAAGTTGGCCTTCAGTCCGCGGAAGGCTTCAATAACGCTCTCCGCCGCCTTGTCGGTTTCCGCCAGCACAACGCCGAGGCCCTGCGTGCCTTCCAGCAGCTTCACCACCAGCGGCGCGCCGCCCACAAGGTCGATAAGCTCGCGCGTGAACTTGGTGGAATGGGCAAACCCGGTCACCGGCAGACCAATGCCCTTCTGCGCCAACAGTTGCAGGCTGCGCAGCTTATCGCGCGAGCGATTGATGGCGACGGACTTGTTCAGCGTGGACACGCCCATCATTTCAAACTGACGGACAACGGCCGTCCCGTAGAAGGTGATGGACGCCCCAATGCGCGGGATGATGGCGTCAAAGCCCTCAAGGCGCTCGCCGCGGTAGTACACGGCGGGGCTGTGCGAGGTGATGTTCACATAGCACCGCAGCGGGTCGATAACGTGCACCTCGTGCCCATGTTCCTGCGCGGCCTCTTCAAGCCTGCGGGTGGAATAAATCTGCGGCCTGCGCGAAAGAATGCCAATTTTCATGCTTTTCCAGCCCCCCGGAGGTACGCTCCGGCCAGTTGCTTGCCGCACACATATGACGCAGCAGAGTCGATGAGAAAGTGATTTTCCAAGGCAGTGCGCCCAACCAACATCCGAAAGCCCATCCCCTCGCGGTTGGTGAGTGTCACTTCCACAGGCCGCACCACATTGCCAATGCGCAGCGGCGTTGCGATGACGATACGTTCCTCGCTTTGCCCGCCGGAGTTGGTAATGGTGCGTGTGTCCACCACAGGGGCGGTGCACCATATTTCAACCCGCGCATGCCTGCGCAAAGGATGCATCCCAAAACGCACGTACCGCACGCCCTGCGCCTCGTAGGTCACCAGGTCAAAGGCGTGCAGGGCCGAAGTCCTCGCGCCGGTGTCCATTTTGGCCTTGAGCGCGGGGATGCCGAGTTCGGGAAGGGCCACCCACTCACGCCAACCAATGATTGTCTTCTCCATAGCCTGTAAGGTCCCCTCACAAGAAAATGCCGCGCGGAAGATTCCCCCTCCGCGCGGCCTGAAAATCCATGTGTCTCAAACGTGGAACAGTCCGGCTCACACCGTGGCGCCACGGGATACGTGGCATACGCACAAGGCGCATTGTGGACATATTCCTCGGAAGGAAAAGCCACATAGAGCAATTCGAACCCTACGCCAAGACATTTCTTCTCATTTTGGCAGGTTTTATGTCATCCACTCTCAAAGCGACTCTGCGCCCTATGCGCAATACTCTCCCCACGCGTTATACGCATCGCCGGATTCAAAACCTGTGGCGAGCTCGCGCGTGTAGGTGAGGCGGGATTCACCGGGGGCGTAGAAGTCCGCATCCTCGCGCGTCACCACGTAGCCAAAGCTTTCGTAGAACGCGCGAGTCGGGGCGTATTGCTCGCGCGCGGATGTTTCTATGCGCACGGTCTGTCCGCCGGCAAAGATGATCATATCCTCGGCAAGATTCAGCAGCATGCGCCCCACGTGCCGCCCCCGGTACTCCTGCAGGACGCCTATCCAGTACAGGTCGAACAGCGCCGGGTTATCCTCCGACGGGCCGTAGCAGGCAAACCCGACCACCTGCCCGCCAACCTCGGCAAACAGAAACTCATAGCCGCTTTCCGCGCCCCTTTCCCTGTGTTCTTGCACCAGCGAGACCGCCATGTCTTCCTCCCAGTCGGTGAAGAACCCACTGGACGACACAATGCGGCGCACGGCCTGTTCATCGTCTGCGTGTACACAGCTGCGGAGAACCACATCCATTTCCGGCTTCATTGTATTGCCTCCAGGGCAGATGCTTTCCCTGCCACCGAAGTGGCGGCAAGAATCCGCGCAATGGCGTCTGTGTAAGCAATGCCCGCGCGCTCAAGGGCGGCGGCATAGCCTGCATCCGGCGACAGGCACGGGTTGGCGTTCACGTCGATAATATTCAGCTCGCCACGGGTATTGGTCCGAAAGTCAATGCGTGCGTACCCGGACAGGCCAAAGGCCCGCCAGCAGGCCAGCGCTGTGGTGCGCAGGTCCGCATTCAGGCTCGGGCACCTTTGGCACACGTCAAAGTCGCGCCGCACGGTCACATACTCCGAGGACGAGACGTCCCACTTGGCCCGGTAGCCAATAATGCGCACCGTGCCGACCTGCTCCTCAAAGCACATCCGCGCCGCTGGCAGAACCTCCGGCCCATCTGGAGAATCCAGCAGCGCCACGCAGTATTCGTGGCCATCCAGATAGCGCTCCGCAAGGCATTCTCCGCCAAGGCGTGTACAAAACCGCCGCACAGCATCACGAAGCGCTTTACGCCCGCCCACCTGCACCACACAGTCGGCCTCCAGCCCGGCGGAGGCATGCTCCCACGCGGACTTGATGATAAACCGCCCCTGTACGTCGCGGGTGCCACTTTCAAGCTGCCGCAGACTGCGCCACGCCGGGGTGGGCAGTCCTGCCGCACGCATCACGACCTTCGCCATGAGCTTGTTGGACGACAGGGCCATCGCAGTGCTGCCCGCCCCGGTAAAGGGCAGGCCCATTTCCTCGAGAAGCGCCGGAGCAAAATGAATAAACCGCCCCCGCCCCTCGGCCCCCTCGCACAGGTTAAAGACCACATCCGGGCGTACCTCGGCCAACTGCTGCCGCACGGCGGTCAGGTTCAGCGTAAAGGGGACGCTCACGGCCTCATGCCCCAGCGCTTGGGCCGCATCGGCCACGGCGCGCAGTTGCGTCAGGGCATCACGGTCGTCCTCGCCGCAGTGCTCGGGCGGCGGACTGTAAAGAAGAGCCAGCCTCACCGCCATGCCTCCGCGTGCGCCATCATAGGCTCCACCGCTTCGCCCTGCCGCTTCAGGGCCAACTGCACAATGCCGGTAATCAAATCCGAATAGCTGATTCCGGCCAAACGGCAGATGATGGGCAGGTCCGAGTCATCGGGGTTGAGGCCGGGGAGCGGGTTGGCCTCAATGAACATGGGCACGCCGCGCGCGTCGAGGCGCACGTCCACGCGGCCGGCATCGCGGCAGCCAAGGGCCGCCCACGCCTGCACAGCCAATTCAGCGGAAGCCATGGCCTCGCGGTCCGAGACAAGGCGGTAGGATACCCGCTCCTCATACTCCTGCTTGGCGGCGTAGCTGTACACAGCGCCAGAGCCGCCGCCGTCGGCCACCACTTCCATGACGCCCAGCACCCGGGCGCTGCCGCCCGAGCCAAGAATGCCCACCGTAAACTCCCGCCCCGGCAAATACCGCTCCACAAGCACCGGCTGCGCGTGACGCAGAAGCAGGCACTCGCACACGCGGCGCAGGGCGCGCTCGTCCTCCACCAACGACGCCCCGGTCACGCCCTTGCTGGTGCCCTCGGCAACGGGCTTGGCAAACACCGGAAACTCCAGCGAAAAGCCGTCCACATCGCCCAGGCGCTCCACCACGCGAAAGTCCGGCGTAGGGATGCCCGCGTCACGGACAAGGCGTTTGGTGGTGGCCTTATGCAGGCACACGGCCAGCGTCAGGGAATCCGAAAAGGTACACGGAATACGCCACGCTTCCAGCAGCGCCGGGATGGCTGCCTCGCGCCCGAAGCCGTGCAGCCCCTCGGCGATATTGAAAACAAGGTCCCACCTGCGTCCGCCGGAAAGCCGCTCCACAAGGGCGTCAATCCCGCCAATGCGCTCTACGGCGTGGCCTGCGGCAACGAGGGCGGATTCAATGCCCTCAATGGTGCGCAGGCTGTCGAACTCCGCCGTTTCATCCAAGGAATAGCCCCGCGCCAGATAGTCGCTGCGCAGGTCGTACGTCATGCCGATGTTCACAGTATTCTCCTGAGCGCCTTAGGCTGCCGGGACCGGACCGGGCGCAGGGTCAAGGGTGCGGAACTGCCGTCCCTCGTAGTTTTCAAAGACAAGCTCCTGCCCATCGCGCCCCACAAGATATTGGGGGAGGACAGGCGTTTTGCCGCCACCGCCGGGCAGGTCCACCACAAAATGCGGCACCGCGTAGCCGGAGGTGAACCCCCGCAGGGAGTGCATAATCTCCACCCCGCGCGCCAGTGGCGTCCGAAAATGCGCCGTCCCCGCTACCTGATCGCACTGGTACAGATAATATGGCCGTACACGACACCGCAGCAGCCCGCGCATCAGCCGGCCTATGGTCTGCTCGTCATCATTTATGCCCTTCAGGAGCACAGTCTGGCTCCCAAGGGGAATTCCGGCATCGGCAAGACGTCCGCACGCCTGCACCGCCTCGGGCGTCAGCTCCGCCGGGTGCGTGCAGTGGATGCTGACGAACAGCGGATGATACCGCCGCAGCATCCGTACAAGGGCGGGCGTCACCCGCTGGGGCAGAACCATAGGCGCCTTGGTCCCAATGCGGATCATCTCCACATGCGAGAGCGCCCGAAGTTGAGACACAATGTACTCCAGCGCGCTGTCCGGCAGCATGAAGGGATCGCCGCCGGAGATGAGCACGTCGCGCACCTGGGGATTTCGGCGCACATAATCGATGGCTCCGTCCCACATCCGCATGTGGAAGGTGCGGGTCTCCTTTTGTCCCACCAGCCGCGAACGCGTGCAGTATCGGCAATAGGTGGAGCAGATGTCCGTGGCCAAAAACAGCACGCGGTCCGGATAGCGATGCACAATGCCCGGAACAGGGCTGTCGTGCTCCTCGGCCAGCGGGTCGCCGCATTCGCCGCATGCTGTCATCCGCTCCGCCTCCGCGGGGATAACGCAGCGCCGCAAAGCTTGCGCCCCGTCACCTCCAGCCAGCAGGGCGGCATAGTACGGCGTCACGGCCACAGGCAGACGCAGGCCGTCCATACTCAGCGCCATGCGCTCTTCTGGACTCAGGCCCACCATGCGGGCAAAATCCACAACGCTGGTCAGCCTGTTTCGCATCTGCCAGCGCCAGTCGCACCATGTGTCGTCGCTGACGCCGGGAAAATGCGCGTCACGAAATGCACGCGACGCCGTCCCAACAGCCATATGAGGCCCTTTTCGGCGGCGCTGTTCTGCCGGCGCAGTCGCCCCGGTCGTCTGTTCAATCAGTTGCGCCACGTGAGCGGCGCATGCCTGCCCTGTGCCCAAGGGAGGGCGCTCTTCCTGTTCGATGATGTCTTCCATCGTTCCTTGTCCGCCCTGATGGCAGGGGCTGAGCCACCACCGCCGGGACCGTTCCAACCGTTATGGGAAAACGCGCCTTACAGCCGAAAAGCGCGCCAAAGCGTCCACCATGGGACACTGCCCAAACAGCAAGGGATGCGCCAAAATATAACCACCTAAAATATAACACTTTTTAATCACCACCCCACCACAAAGCGGAAGCGAAAGGACCGCTTCCGTGCCACACAGCCTCTCTTGCGAAAGGGATCACCATAATTCCAAGCCCCACAGGTCCATTGCGCCGCCCTCCCCGCGCCCCAAGGGGGAACCACAGGATCCTCTTTTCACAAAAGGGAACTTGCGCTTCCGCTCTGCGCCAGCCCGAGGCTGCGGCACCCATGCTTTTTGTACTGAGAAACCAGACGGCGCTCATAATGCGTTGCCCCGCTGTTGGGGCGGTCTTTTGGGGAATCGAGGGCGGACGGTATGCGAAAGAGCCCTTATGGCGGGAGCTTGCGCAAGTGTTCCCCAGTGGGAACACGGCGAGGGAGACGGCGTTCCCGCGCGGGAACGATTTCGCCCTGCCTGAGGAATGACTGACAAAATAAAGACTGGAAAAACAAGATGTTGTGGCCTCAAGGCGGCTTGGCGTGCAAGTTGCTTAGTGAAATGCATCACGATTACGGGAGGACTGCATGTCAACGAATACTCAGGCAATGGACGGATCACTGCGCAGGGATTTTTTCCAGGAAATTCTGGAGAGTATACCGGGATTTCTGCTGGTAATCTCTGTAGCTGTTTTCGCGCACGTTACCGCGCCGCTTCTGAAACACTATGAGTTTTTCAGAACGTACTTGACCATTAAGGACTTTATTCTGGCTATTTTGGTGGGCATCGCCATCCGCAACACGGTGGGAGTTCCCAATGTGCTGCGCCCGGGGCTTCGGTTTTCCACCATCCTCACCAAAACCGGCATCGTCGTCATGGGCGCCAAGTATTCCTTGGCGGGGCTGGTAACGGTTGGCGGGCAGGCGCTGGGGCTTATCGCCTTTTTCCTCTTCGCCTCCGCTGTGGTGCTGATGTGGATTGGCAAGAAGATGAACATCTCCACCTCGCTGAGCGCGTGCCTTGCCGCTGGGCTGTCGGTATGCGGCGTTTCGGCCACCATCGCGGTGGCCCCGGCCGTCAACGCCAAAAAGGAAGAGATGGCCTACTCCATCGCCGTGGTGCTGATGTTTGGCCTGCTGGCGCTGGTGGTGTTTCCGCCGCTGGGCCAGTGGCTGGGCCTGACGGACGCGCAGTATGGCGCGTTTGCGGGTGTGGGCATCATCAACTCCGCGCAGGTGCTAGCCGCCGGGTTTGGCTTTAGCGACGACGCAGGCGTTATCGCGGGCGTGTACAACATTGGCCGCGTTATCTTCCTGCCCTTTGTTGTGCTGATGCTGACCATCATGGCCTGCCAGCGCTCCTCCGAGCTGTCCTGCGAGCCCATCAACAAGTGGCAGATTATCGTTTCCAAGTTCCCGGTGTTTGTCCTTGGCTTCCTCATCGTTGTGCTGATGAACACGGCGGGCATGATCAGCGATCCTGCCGTAAAGACGGCCAAGACCTTCATGGAGTGGGCCTTCCTGCTCGGCTTTGCCAGCATCGGCTTGACCACCCGCCTGGCCGACCTCAAGGCCGCGGGCTTCACCGGCGTGCTTGTGGGCTTTACCGTAGCGTCGCTGAAGGCAGGCCTTGCCCTGCTCGCGGTGCTCTACTTCATTAATTAGAATTAACGTAGGGAGTTAGCCATGCTGCGTGCATTAAAGAACCTCTCGGCCAGCCGCAAACAGGACCTTATGGTTTGCCTCCTCGGCATTGGTTTGGTGTTTGTGGCCATCATTATGAACTAGGCCGACTCATGACGAACGTTGGGGGAGCGCATCAGGGAGCGCTTCCCCAACACCCTTTGGGAGGGACTATGCAGACAAGTACCATCGTTTTGGCAACCACCGGCGGGCAGTGTTGCAAGAATGCCGAGGATTACGCACTGGCCTACTGCGCCAAAAACAGCGCATCCCTCGGCATTGTTCACGTTGTGGAGTCTAGCCTTTCGCACTATGGCTTGGTAGATTCCCTTGCCACCGAGGGCGACCGGCACGACTTTATCCGCCACGCCCGCACGCAGGAGATGCCCGAGGTGGAGCGCCGCCTTGCCCGCCTCATCTCGCGGGCGGAGGCCATGCACATTCCTTACAGGCTGCATGTGGGCTGGCAGTCGCCGCTATACTGCATCCTCAAGCAGCTACGGGACAACGACGCCCAGATGCTCATCGTGGGCAGCAAGCACAGCCGCCCCAACCCGTTTAGCCTCACCAGCTGTCTGCGCCGCAAGGCCCCCTGCGATGTGAGGCAAATCCGTTAACCCCTTACAACAAGCGCCATATGCAATGATACGACGCGTCCTTTTCACCGTTTGCCTGCTTTTTGCCCTTGCCGCACCGGCCAGCGCGCAGGCCCCGCCGTCCGGGCGCATCACGTTTGGCGTCATCACGCTGAACCATCCGCTGATGATGTACCGGCAGTACCTGCCCTTTACCGATTTTCTCTCGGAGCGGATGGGCCTTCCCGTTGAGCTGGTGCTGGCACGGGACTACGCCACCATCATTGACGACCTGACCTCCGGCCGCATAGACATCGCCCTGCTGGGCGGCTTTTCCTACATTGAGGCACGCGAGGCCAGCGCCGAGGTCAGCCCGCTGTGCGCGGTGCTGTCCCCGGACGGCACGCCCACCCACCGCACCATCATCTTTACGACCAAGGCCCGCACGGATATTACCACTCTGCGCGACCTACGCGGCAAGGCCTTTGCCTTTGCGTCCAAGCATTCCACATCCGGCTACCTGCACCCGCTGTGCTATTTGGGCGCCCACGGCGTCAGCAAGCAGGACTTTGCCACCGCCACCAACCTGCGCACACACGAGGCCGTTGTCCGCTCCGTCACCCGTGGCAATCACGACGCCGGAGCCATCTCCGTCGCGACTTTTGAACGCTTTGCGGACAGTGGCCTGCGCGCCATCGCCAAGACCGGGCCGCACCCCGGCTTTGTGCTGGTGGCCCGCAAGGCCGGTGTTCCCGAGCTTCAGCGCCTGAAGCACCTTTTGCTGCGTACGGACTTTTCCACCCCAGCCATGGCCGCCTTGGCCGGACGCTGGACACCCCTTTTGCGTAACGGCTTTGCCCCGGTTTCCGACCATGACTATGCATCAATACGAACCTTGCGAGACTGCGCGATCACTTATGGGTACGGAAACGAGACATAAGCTGTCCCCGCGCGGGCTGCGCTTCAAATTCATCGGCATTGTGCTGCTCTGCCTGACGGGAACCATCTTCTCCACCGCCTATTATATGCTGGAGAAGGAGCGCGACGTCCTTATGCAGACGGCGCGCCAGCAGGCAACATCGCTCACCAAAGCCTCGGCCATCCTCTTCACCAACACGTTCATCTATGAAGAGTTGGACATGTTGGATGAATCAGACATGATCGCCTACCTGTCATATTATGTGTCGGACGTTATGCGCACGGACCCGCGCATTCTCGCCTTTACCGTAGTGGATAAGCACGGGCGGGAGGTGGTCAGCAAAGCGGCGCACGCAGGCCGGGACCACGCCGCCGCGCCCCGCATCTCGCCGCAGGTGCCGGCAGAGGCCAGCGTACAACTGCTGGGCACCGGCGCGGACGCGGTGCTTGCCGTGCAGGAACCGCTGTCCATCGAGTCCAAAACATGGGGCGCATGCCAGTTGCTCTTTTCCCTGCGCGACATTGAGAAGGCCCGCATTTCCGTGCGCAATGAAATTTTGGCCATCTCCGCCGGATGGCTGCTCTTTTCCCTTATTATTGTGGGATTTGGCGCGGAATACCTCATCACCGCACTCCAGAAGCTGTCCGACGCCATGGTCCGCTTTACGGTGCACGGCGACTTTTCGGAGCCGTTCCCCAACCTGCCGCCGCGCAAGGATGAAATCGGCCAGTTGCAGCACAGCTTTGAGTGGATGGTGCAGCGCCTGCGGCGCGAGGAGCAGGAGCGCGCGCAGACCAAGAAAAAGCTCTTCCACACGGAAAAGATGGCCACCATCGGCCAACTGACGGCCAGCATCGCCCACGAGGTGAACAACCCCCTTGGCGGCGTGATGCTGTGCTTCAATAATCTGGTGAAGGGCAATCTGGACGACGCCGGGCGCGAGCAGCACATTGAGGTCATCAACTCCGGCCTCTCGCGCATCCGCAAAATTATGGGCGATTTGCTGGATTATTCCCGCCAGTCGTCGCTGAACATGCAACAGGCGGGCGTGGACGACGTGGTGGGCAAAAGCGTGTCCCTGCTAGAGCTGTTCAGCCAAAAGAAGCGCGTCAGCCTCAGCGCCCTCCTGCCGGGCGAAACGCCGCCCATCCTTATGGACAGCACCAAGATTCAGCAGGTGCTGGTGAACCTCCTCCTCAACGCCATCCACGCCACGCCGGAGGGCGGCGCGGTGACGCTGGAGGGTCAGCTACACGACGACAGCTTTACCTTCATCATCTCGGACACAGGACCGGGCATTGACGAGGCCATTCAGGACAAGATTTTCGATCCCTTCTTCACCACCAAGGGCGAGAAGGGCACAGGACTTGGGCTTGCCCTTGCCAAATCCATTGTGGACCAGCACGGCGGCAGGCTTGAGCTTGTACAATCCACAGCACGCGGAAGCATCTTTGCCATACACCTTCCGCGCACGGGAAAGGACACATGATACGGAGCATCATCGTTGTGGAGGATGAGCTGTCGATGCGCATCGGCATCCAGCACACCCTTTCGGCGGCAGGATATATCATAGAGGCCTTCGAGGACGCGGACAGCGCCCTGCGGGCCATGGCGTCAACCAGCTTTGACCTGCTCATCACGGACATGCGCCTGCCGGGGAAATCCGGCCTCGACATGCTGGGCACGGTGAAGGAGCTGCACCCCGGTACGGGCATGATTCTCATCACGGCCTTTCCGGAGATTGAGCTTGCCGTCAAAGCCATGCGCCTTGGCGCGTTTGACTTCCTGTGCAAGCCCTTCTCCAACGAGGGGCTGCTCATCGCCGTGGAGCGCTACTTCAACTACCACGACCTGAAGCAGGAAAATACGCGCCTTAAAACCAGCAACGGTCTGGACGAGATGATTGGCGGGCAGTCCATGCAGCCGGTCTTTGAGCGCATCCGCGCCGTGGCCGATGCCTGCACGCCAGTGCTGGTCCTTGGTCCCAGCGGCACGGGCAAGGAGCTTGTCGCCAACGCCCTGCACAACCTCAGCCGCCGAAGCGAAAAGCCCTTCCTGAAAATCAACTGCTCCGCCCTGCCGGAACATTTGCTGGAGTCCGAGCTTTTCGGGCACGAGAAGGGCGCGTTCACCGGCGCACACAAGCGCCGCATCGGCAAGTTCGAGGCCGCAAACGGCGGAACGTTCTTCTTTGACGAAGTAGGCGACATGCCGCCCGCGCTGCAGGTGAAGCTGCTGCGCGTCCTTGAGGATGGCGAAATTACGCGCATTGGCGGGAATACGCCCATTACCGTGGACGTACGCAGCATCTTTGCCACGGCCAAAGACCTGGAGGCACTCCTTGAAGACGGCTCCTTCCGCGAGGACCTCTACTACCGCATCAACGTCGTCCCCATCACCCTGCCCCCACTGTGCGAACGCGGGGACGACATCCTCAAGCTGATGCAGCACTTTTTGTTCATCTACGCCTCCCGCCACGGCAAGGAAGGCGTCCAACTGTCGCCAGAGGCCCAAAACGCCCTGCTCCACTACGATTTTCCCGGCAATATCCGCGAGCTGCGCAATATTATGGAGCGCTCCGTTCTGCTGGCGCAGGACGGCGTGATACGCCTTGGGCACCTGCCCCAGCGCGTCTGCGAAGGCGCCGCCCCGCACTACGCCCCCCAAGTCTCCGAGGACCGCACCCTCTCCCTAGAGGAAGGCGTGATGCAATATGAACGCGGGCGCATCATCGCGGCGCTGGAAGCCACGGACAACCGCAAGCAGCGCGCCGCTGAGCTGCTGGGCATAAGCCGAAAGGTCCTGTGGAAGAAGATGAAGGACCTGGACATTATGGCCTAGCGCCGCCCGCTGTCTCCGCATTCTCTGTGTCTGCCGCGTCTTGCGTGACGCAGACGCAGCGCGCCACACGCCGCATCATACCGCGGAATGAGCAAGCGACACCTCCCCCTCCGCATGCCGCGTACCGGACGAGTGCCAAACGCCGCTTCCCCCACGCCACACAGAAACTCATAAGGCCGTCAGGATCCACCTGACGGCCTTTTCGTTGTATGGCGCGCGCCGTGATTCGCCCTGCCGCACCAGTATTTTTTCCCGTTGTGCGGCGCTGTTTTCCACGCGCCGCATGCAACCATACCAATTTCTGCCATAAGTCCCGTGAGGCAGTTGTTCTCCTATGGTTTTGTAGTACAATCCAAGGATAATGAGAAAAATCCGGGTATGCTCCGCCACCTTTGTCCGCCGCGCCGCCGCACTCAGCATTTCCCTTGTGCTGAGTGTGTTCCTCGCGAGTGCGCAGGCGGCAACCATCCGGGAATATTACACTATACAAGTTGGGAGCTACTCGCACGAATCCGGCGCAAGAAGCATGTACCGCACCTTGAAAACCCAACTTCCAAAGCGCATACACGACCTGCTGCGCGTAGAACGGGTGGGACAGTATTATGCCCTGCGCATTGGCGACTTCCGGGGCCGCGCATCAACAGCCGCCATCACGGCCATTTTGGAGGAACACAAGAAGGACTGGGTCCTGCGCCACGCGCCCATCAAGGCGGAGCGCCTGCGCATTGCTCCTAAGGTGCGGCTCTACCCGCCTGCACCCCGCGCCGCCTCGGCCAAACCGTCCCCGCCGCACGCGCCCCCCAAAAAGGAGCGCCGCGCGGATGATACTGCGCCAGCGGCAAAGACCTCCCCCCGTCCAGCCCCTGCACCAGAGCCTGTAGCCCCCAGCGAGGTGGCCCCCGCACCCAGCACGCCCACAGGACACCGTGCCTCTGTGGCGATACGTCCCCGCACCACGCCTCAGCAAGCTGCGTCCTCGCCAGCGCCGCAGGATGCACAGGATGCCCCAGGCATGGCGCCTGCGCCGCGCCCAAAGGACACGCCTCCCGCCGCGCCACCCCCTCAGGACGCAGCGCCGCCAGCCCGGCCGCAGGCGTTTGACGCACAAGCGCCCCCCGCGTCCTCGCCGCCCCTCGACGGGCGCAACGCGGTACTGGTGCTGGCGCAGCGCCTGCTGGACGCCCCGGCGGAGGAAGCGCAGGACGGCGACGCCCTGCTGGAGCATTTTATGACGATGGACGGCGACGGACTGAGCATTACCGACGCTACCGTCGACAACCTTCTTGTCCTTGCCGAGGAAACGCCGCGCGACCTTGGCGTGGACCTGCGGGCCACATGGCGCAACAACGCATGGGACAGCCAAACGGATAATCACCACTTTGACGAAAACGCCATACGCTTCGGCGTTATTTGGGATGTCGTCGCTGACGGTTTTCTGGATACCCGGCGCGAGGCGCAGGACTATCACGACAGGTTCCGGCTAGCGCAAATGGACGCCAACGCCTCGCGGCAGGGGGAGCGGTTCATCTACCGCGACGTGCTCATGGCCATGCATTTTGCCGCACTGCGCCTTGGTCCCCTTGACGCACTCCGCCTGCTCCAGCAGGCGCGGCTGGACGAACTTATCGCCCTTTACCACTCAGGCCGTGTGTTTTTGGATGACGTTATTGAGGCGCAGGGCGAGCTTGCCGAAACCACCGCCCATATCAACGCCATCCACTACGCGCTGGACCAGCTACCGCAGTACCAGCCACCGCTTCAGGCCCACCGCCCCCCGGTGCTGGACCTGAACATGGACGCCCTCGCTCGCGGCCTGCGCGATATCGCCACGCAGGACGGCCAGCGGCTGGCCCTGCAGGAGTCTATCCTCCGCCGCAAATACGACAAGGCCTACGACATCGACCTTGAAGTCTTCTCGGACATCGGCTCGCAAATGGACCGCGATGGCCGGGACGAGGACTTCCGCCTTGGGCTGGACCTGCGCATTCCCATCGCCACGAGCAGCGAGAGGCTCCTTCGGTCCTCCATGCGCAAGGAGCGCGTCGCCCTCGCCTCCACACGGCGCAACCAGCGGCTCGACCTGCTGCGGCGCGCTGGCTCCTACCGCGAGAAGCTGACCGACGCCATCGTCATGCACCACCGCCTGCTCCTCACCAAGGAGCGACTGCGCCGCGCGCTGGCCTCGCACACCCTTGCCCCGCAATCCGGCAGGGAGCACCTTGGGCCGGACCTGCTGCTGGTCAGCAAGCAGGCGACGGAAGTCCTCAAGGTGCAGATTGAACTGCTGGGTGTGAAGGAAAGCCTATACCGCCGCCTGCTGCAACTGCTCACCGAGGCGGGCCTTGCCTACAGCCCGGACATGGTTGCCCTGTGGCAGCCCAAGCACAGCGCCCCCGCAGCCCGGCGCGGCGAGCGGTCCGTGTACATCTGGTCCACGGTGTTCAACGCCACGCCCAGTGACTACATTCTTGAACTGTTCCGCATCAAGAACATCACCCGCGCCCTTGTTTCCGCAAGCCAGCGCATCCACCCCGGCAAGCTGGCGCGATTCCTGACGCAGGCGCAAAAGCGCGGCATCGACGTGGCGCTTATGTATAGTGTGAACGACTGGATTCATCCGGAAAACCACGCCCGAGCGCTGGAGCGCATCACCCGCGACGCCGCCATCACCGGGCACGTACATTTGGACATTGAGCCGTGGACGCTCCCGGACTATGCGCAAAACACCCGCCGCTACCAGCGCGCGCTGGTGACGCTCACGCGGGCATTGCGCCAGCGCCTGCCGCGTCATGTCCACCTCAGCATGTCCATTACGCCGCGCCTTCCCCCGGCGACAGCGCGGGGCCTTCTTGACCACACGGACAGCCTGTATGTCATGATTTACGGCAAACCCCAGCCCGCAGCCATCGCCCGCGTGCTTGAGCGCACGAACCTGCCCCCCGGCGCATGCGTGGTGGCCCTGCGCCCCGCTGATTTTGAAGACGAAGCCGCCCTTGAAGCCGCCATGACGGAACTGGCGGACTCCTCCGGTGTGGCGCGCTTTGCCCTGCATGACCTTGAAGGCTACCTGAACCTTACCGCACGGATACGTCCATGAAACTGAGGAAAAAGCAGTCGGGATTCAACATCGGGCGCGAAGGGCAGCCCCCGAAAAAGCCGCTCATCCGGGTGACCTCAGTGGCGTATATTCTTCTGCTGGTGGGACTGTTTATCTATGTGGCGCATTTTGCGGCCATGCGCATCCTAACCATTGAAGGCGTTGGACGCGTGGAACTGACCCGCGTTTTCGTCGGCGCGGGAAGCGAAGGCATCGTGCGCGCGGTACACGTAACGGAGCGGGAAAAGGTCTCCGCCGGGCAAATCGTGGCGTCGCTGACGCTCAATCCGAACGAGGAGCGCGGCGTAACCTCCGTAACGCCCATCCAGCGCGACATCCTCGGCACCATGAACGACCTTGCCCGCATGCGCTCGCGCCATGGGCTGCTTACCGCGCGTCTGCGGGAGAAGGAGCAGCGCCTTCGCGGCATGCTCAAGCAAGAGGAATACGAACGCGCGCTGGAACTGCGGCTGGCCGAAAACACCGAAACCCAGCGCCTGGTGCGGGACATTGAGGACCTGCGCTACAGCGCCTCGGAACTTGGCGCGGACATCCGGCACGAGGAGGCCTACCTCGCCCAGCTTCAGACCGCGGCGCAAAACGTCCCCCTGCCCTCTCGTCCGGTAACGGAAACCGCCCTGACGTCTCCCGTCAGCGGCACCGTGGTGGCTGTTTTCAAGCAGCTACGGGACTTTTTGACCAAAGAAGACGTCCTGATGGCCATTGTGCCCACGGGCGCGCGGGTGCGCATCCGCGCCTTTTTCGACATTGACGACTTGGAGCACCTCGCCTCCGGGCGCGGCGTGCTTTTGCTCTTTCCCGACGGGCGCAAAATCCACGCCCGCATCGGCGAGATATTCGCCTCCACATCGCGCTCTCGGGCCAGCGCGCCCGATCCGGGACAGACCACGCCCGCACGCGTTGAGGTGGAAGTCTTGCCCCCCAATACCGAGGACTTTCTGTTCTGGCACAAGTACGACAGCATGGACATCAACATAAGGGTGAACCGTGAGTGGTTTGATTTTGGTCTCTGACCGCAAGGATCTCAAGATCTGCGACGGAGTGGACTATGAGGTCATGACTCCGGGCGCAGTGCGCAACCTGCGCTCGTTGGACGCGGACCTCATCATCATTGAAGCGCGGCAGGAGGAGTTTGCCCTCATTGCCTTGGCGGCGGTGCGCCAAAATGGCTCGCCGGATGTCTACCCCATGCCTGTGGTGCTGATGGGCGATGAGACGGAACTCTCCACCCGCCTTGTGGAGGCCGCCGACGAAGTTGCCTCGCGCGAGACCATTTGCTCCTACGGCGGCCTGCATATCCGCGAAAAGTTCACTGCATGGCTCAAGCGCCTGCGCCAAATCCGCTCCATGGCGTCCGCCACATCCGGCGCCGAGACAGGTCCGCCCCACGACGCCAACCTCGGCGTGCGCATTCTGCGCTACATGTACGTGCGGCGCGGGGACATCCTGCCCGTTCGCGGCGTATGGTCCATCTACGGCTACCACTACCCCAAGCTGTCCATGTTTCTGGACTACGACGACCTGAGCGTAACCAAGATGCTTGTGTATCTAGAATCGCAGGCGCTTATTGAAGGGCAATTCCACGACAAGGCCTACGCCTGCGCCCGCTGCGGTTGTAATTTTCTCAATTTTCGCGAAACCTGCCCGCATTGCCACTCCGCCAACCTCAAGGTGGACGACCTTGTCCACCACTTCCGGTGCGGCCACGTGGCCCCTGAGCCGGAATTCAAGCAGGGCAATGCCATGGCCTGCCCCAAATGCAGCCGCGAGCTTACAGGCCTCGGCACGGATTACGACAAGCCCTCCCTTGTCTATTCCTGCCGGGACTGCGGGCATATTTTTCAGGATCCGGACGTCTCGGCAGTGTGCTTTAATTGCAGCTTTTCCGCGCCACCGGAGGACATGACCCACCAAACCATACGCCGCTACAAAATCACTGCCCTTGGGGAGAACGCCGCCATGCACGGGCTGGAATCACTGTTCCGCGAGGTGCTCACAGGCAAGATGCATGTTGTTGACCTTGAAACGTTCAAGGTCTTCGCCGAGGTGGAACGCAACCGCATCCGCCGGTACAAGAAGTCGGAATCCAGCGTTATCTACTTCACCATCCGCAACCTTGGCACCCTGCATATGGAACTTGGCGACAACGCCAAAGCCGTGTTCAACGAGCTTTCCGACGTGGTCTCCGGAACGCTGCGTACGTCTGATGTCGTCAGCCCCCTCAATGAAACAACTTACCTTGCCCTGCTGGCAGAAACGCCGCTCAATGGCGCGCAGATTGCCACCAGGCGGCTGGATGAAAACATCTCGGCGCTGGTGCAGGCCAATATCTCCGACGACGCGGACATCCGCACCCACGCCTTCGCCCTGGACCCGGAAGAAGAAACCGCAGAACTCATCAAACGCGTGATGGACCACGCCAATGCTGAATAACCTGCTGGAATTCATCGGCTCGCGCTCCGCCTCGGAACTGCTCTCGCTGTTCTGGTACTTCTTTTTGTTTGAGCTCACGCGGTACGTCATTTTGGACGGCATCGTCATCATGGCCTTTCTGTCCAAGCGCCTTGTGCATACGCGGCAATTCACCACGGCGCGTGGCATGCTTTTTGGCGAGCGTCCGCTTATCTCCGTCATTTCGCCCGGACGCAATGAGGGCAAGCACATCCCACGGCTGGTGGCCTCGCTTCAGGAGCAAACCTATACAAACTTTGAGCTTATCATCGTCGACGATGGCTCCGATGATAACACCTACGACATCTGCAAACGCCTGTACAAGCAGGGTCACATCACGCGCTTTTTCCGCAACTCGCACCGCGGCGGCAAGGCGTCCGCCGCAAACCTTGCCCTGCGCTATGCCAAGGGGCGGTTCATCGTGCATCTGGACGCGGACTCGCACCTGAAAAGCGACGCGCTGGAGCGCATCATCGCGCCATTTTACATGGACGACCGCATCGGCGCTGTTGGCGGCGACATCCGCGTTGCCAACCTTGATGCCTCGCTGTGCGCGTCACTGCAGTGCATTGAGTATATGAAGGCCCTTTCCACGGGCCGCACCGTGGCCTCCACCCTTGGCATTTTGCGTATTGTTTCCGGGGCGTACGGCGCATTCCGCGCTGACCTGCTGCATCGCCTCAAAGGCTGGGACCCCGGTCCGGGGCTGGACGGCGACATCACCCTCAAAATCCGCAAAATGGGCTACAAGGTTGTGCATGCGCCGGATTCGGCCTGCTACACCAACGTGCCTACCACATTCGGCAAGCTGACCAAACAGCGCTACCGCTGGGAGCGCTCCCTCATCCGCTTTCGGTTCCGCAAGCACAAGGACCTGTTCTCGCTCCGGAACAAAAACTTCAACATTTTCAACACGCTGACCGTTGTGGACAACATCCTCTACAACTTCGTCTTCAACATCAAATGGTGGATATATATCGGCCAGATTTTGTTCTTTAATCAGGACGTCCTCCACTATGTCCTCACCATAAACATCATTCTCTACACCATGAGCAACAGCATTGAATTCCTCATGGCGTGCCTCCTCTATGGGCCAACGCTGCGGCATGCCGAACTTCAGCGGGCCATTTATCTGCCACTCATGCCCTTTTACACAGGCTGGTACCTTCGCATTATCCGGACCTATTCCCACGTCATGGAACTGTTCTTCCATGCCTCCTACCGGGACAAGTGGAATCCATGGAAGGTTTCCAGCGTGGCGCGCAAATCAAAAATGTAAGCCCCTTGCAACAGATACATGATGCTGTACCGTAGGGGCACGATCTGCTTTGGAACTTTAACCTCTCGGGACGAATCATGAATCACGATCATCATGCAGACGACTCGAACGGACACCAATCACATCACGCGCACATGGCGCAGGACTTCCGCACCCGCTTTTTTGTCAGCCTTGCGCTGACCATTCCCATCCTTGCCCTGTCCCCTGCGTTCAAATCCCTTGTCGGGCTTGGGGATATGCTTCGCTTTTCCTTTGAGCAGTACGCCTTGCTGGCCTTTGCCACGGCCGTCTTCATCTACGGCGGCAAGCCCTTCCTCACGGGCCTTCGGGATGAACTGGCAAAGCGCTCGCCGGGGATGATGACCCTTGTGGGGCTGGCCATCACGGTGGCCTACGGCTACAGCGCGGCCGTGGCCCTTGGCCTGCCGGGCAAGACCTTCTTCTGGGAGGCCGCAACGCTTATTGTCATTATGCTGCTGGGGCACTGGATAGAGATGCGTTCCGTTATGGCCGCATCGTCCGCGCTGGAGAAGTTGGCGGCGCTGTTGCCGTCTACGGCGCACCGGCGCTCATCCGGCGGCGATGTTGAGGACGTGCCCGTCTCCGACCTTGCCCCCGGTGACGAAATCATCATCAAGCCCGGAGAAAAAATCCCCGCAGACGGACGCATCACCGAAGGCGAATCCTCCGTCAACGAGGCCATGATTACCGGCGAATCCGTGCCCGTAGGTAAAAGCGCGGGGGACGACGTTATCGGCGGCGCGGTCAACGGCGAAGGCTCCCTCACCGTCGAGGTCGCCAAAACCGGCGACGACTCCTACCTGTCGCAGGTGATTTCCCTTGTGCGGCAGGCGCAGGACAGCAAGTCCCGCTCCCAGAGCCTTGCAGACCGCGCGGCCTTGTGGCTGACCATTATCGCCATTGCCTCGGGCACGCTGACGCTGCTGTTCTGGTTTGGCATTGCGGGGCGCGACTTTGTGTTTTCCTTAGAGCGCACGGTGACGGTGATGGTCATCACCTGTCCGCACGCCCTTGGCCTTGCCATTCCGCTGGTTGCCGCCGTGTCCACATCCATTGCGGCGCAGCATGGGTTCCTCATCCGCAACCGGACGGCCTTTGAACAGGCGCGGCGCATCGGCGCGGTGCTCTTTGACAAAACCGGCACCCTCACCCTTGGTGAATTCCGCGTTGACGCGGTCTACCCCGTGGACGGACGCGAAGAGGACGACGTTTTGCGCCTTGCCGCCAGCGTGGAGGGACATTCGGAGCATCCCATTGCCAAGGGCATTGCCGCCACCGCCGAGGAACGCGGCATCACTCCCGCGTCCCCGCAAAACTTTGAAGCCATCAAGGGCAAAGGCGCACGCGCCACGGTGGACGGCGCGGAAGTTGCCGTGGTCAGCCCCGGATACCTTGAAGAACAGGACATCGACCCTGCCCAGCACCTGCCGCAGGAGGCGCTGGACCATGAGGGCACCATTGTGCATGTGCTGGTGGACGGCCAGCCCGCCGGAGCCATTGCCCTTGCCGACGCCGTACGTGAAACCGCGCGCCCTGCCATCCAGAAGCTGCAATCCATGGGCATCAAGTGCATGATGATTACCGGCGACAACGACAAAACCGCCTACAACGTGGCGCACGAAACCGGGCTGGACGACTACTTTTCCGAGGTGCTGCCCGACCGCAAGGCTGACAAGGTCAAAAAGGTGCAGGACAAGGGCATTGTTACCGCCATGGTGGGCGACGGCATCAACGACGCCCCGGCCCTTGCGCAGGCGGATGTCGGCATTGCCATTGGCGCGGGAACGGACGTCGCCATGGAAACGGCGGACCTTGTGCTGGTGAAAAGCAACCCCGGTGACGTTCCGGCCATCATCAATTTGGCCCACAGCACCCGGCGCAAGATGCTGCAAAACATCTTCTGGGCCACGGCCTACAACGCCCTTGCCATTCCGCTGGCCGCAGGCGTGCTGGCCCCGTGGGGCATTGTGCTGAATCCTGCCACCGGGGCGGTGCTGATGTCGCTGTCCACAGTCATTGTGGCCATCAACGCCCGCCTGCTGCGCATCTCTCCTGCTTCCGCATAAAAAAGGGCGTGGCCCCACAACCGTGGGGCCACGCCTTATCCGGACGCCGGGCGTCCGGGCCTCTGCGCCGGGATCAGGCGCTACATGTCCATCATCTGCTTCATCTGCTGCATTTCGCCCATCATCTTATGCAGGCTGTCCTTCATCATGGGGATGGCGGACTCGCGGTCCTTCTTCATCATGCCCATGCCCTTCATGGCGGACATCATGTGCTTGTCCACCTTCTTCATGGCCTTTTGCATCATGGCGTGCCCGGACTGCTCCGCAGCCTTCTGCACCTCCATCATTCCTTTGTGCATGTCCATCATGTGCTTGTTCATGGACTTCATGTTCTGAGAATCCATGGCGGCATCCATCATGGCCTCAACGTCCTGCATCATCATGTTCAGATTCTTTTCCATGGTCATCATGCCCTGATGCATGTCGGCCTTGCCGTTCATTTCTCCGTGGCCGTCATGTCCACCATGGGACGAGGCAAAGGCAAATCCGGCGGTCAGCACGCCAAGGGCTATGGTCAGGGCGATAAGGGTCATACGTTTCATTTCGGTCTACTCCGTGGTTTGGGGTTCATTCTGCTGTGCCGCGTCCGCTTTGGCCTTGCGCATGCGTCTATGCATGCGGACTTCCTCGGCAAAGCAGTACAGAACCGGCACAACAAAAACAGTCAAAATGGCGATGGTCATGCCGCCAAAGGACGGTATGGCCATGGGCACCATAATATCCGCACCCCGGCCCGTTGATGTGAGCACGGGGATAAGGGCAAGGATGGTTGTGGCCGACGTCATCAGCGCCGGGCGGATGCGCCGCCGCGCGCCGTCCACAATGGCGTTTCGGATGGCCGTAGTTGTGGACATGTCGCGGCGGGTGCGGCTCTCGTCCAGATAGGTCGCCATGATGACGCCGTCGTCGGAGGCGATGCCAAACAGGGCAAGAAAGCCCACCCAAATAGCCACACTCAGGTTAATGGGGCCGACCTGGAACAGGTCGCGCATATTGGTGCCGAACACGGAGAAGTTCAAAAACCACTCCTGCCCGTACAGCCATATCATCAAAAAGCCGCCGGACCACGCCACCAGAATGCCCGAGAACACCATCAGCGTCGTCCCAAGGGACTGGAATTGCAGATACAAGATGATAACGATGACAAGCAGCGCCAACGGCAGAATAAGAGCCAGCCGCTTCTGCGCGCGGACCTGATTCTCGTAGTTACCCGCAAACTCGTAGGACACGCCGCTCGGCACGGTGAGCTCGCCGGAATCCGTCAGGCTTTGCAGGTAGTCCCGCGCATGTTCCACCACGTCCACTTCCGCGTGGCCGGGTTTCTTGTCAAAGAGCACGTAGCCGATAAGGAACGTGTCCTCGCTCTTGATCATCTGCGGGCCGCGCACATAGCGCACGTGGGCAAGCTGGCGCAGGGGAATCTGCTCCCCGCCCGGCGCGGCCACCAGCACGGTATCCAACGACTCGATGCTGTCGCGAAGCTCGCGCATATAGCGCACGCGGATAGGGTACCGCTCACGCCCTTCTACGGTTGTGGACAGCACCTTGCCGCCCAGCGCCACCTCAATGACGCTCTGCACCTTGGTCAGCTTGATGCCGTAGCGGGCAATGGCCTCACGGTCGATGACGATTTCCAGATACGGCTTGCCCACGATGCGGTCGGCAATGACCGTGGCGGGCTGAATGGAGGGGACCTCCTTCAAGTGCCGCTCCAGTGCAAGGCCAAAGCCCTCAATGGCCTCAAGGCTGGGGCCTTTAATCTTGATGCCCATGGGCGCGCGCATGCCGGATTGCAGCATGACGATGCGCGCGGAAATGGGCTGAAGGCGCGGCGCGGAGGTCGTTCCCGGCATTTCTGCCGCATCGGTAATGGCCTGCCAGATGTCGTCCGGCGTCTGGATGCCCGGCCATGCCTCGCGTCCGGGATTCAGCGCCGGGTCCAGCGCCCTGCGCCAAACGCGGAAGGGTTTGCCGTTCTCGGGGTCCGGAATCAAGCGGCCCTCGCCATCACGCGGGTAGTAGCCCTGCACAAGGTAGGGCAGCCCATCCCCGGCAGGCAGCGGCGCGCCGTCCTTGGCCCGAAAGTAGTCCTTTTGGGTCGGGTCAAAACGAAACCGCAAGCGGTTGCCGCTGTCGTCCACAAGGTACTCCGGCGCATAATTGATAACGGTCTCAATCATGGACACGGGCGCAGGGTCCAGCGGGGTTTCCGCACGGCCCAGTTTGCCCACGGCGGTGTCCACCTCCGGGATGTCGAGGATGGCCATGTCCTGCTTGGACAGCACGTCCTGCACCTCGCCGATGGAGGCATGGGGCATGGTGGTGGGCATGTACAGGAACGCGCCCTCGTCCAGCGGCGGCATGAACTCCTTGCCAAGCCCGGGGAAGGCATGCGTCAGCGCCGCCACCGGGCGCGAGGCACGCACGCTGTCCGGCATCCACGAGGTCAGCGGCGCGGCGCCCAGCCAAATCATGCCGCCAAAGGCCACCAGAATGAGCGGCAGGCTCATGAACGCGGCCTTGTGGTCCAGCACCCAGCGCAGCATGCGGGGATACCCACGCTGGAACAGCTGGAAGAACAGCATCACGCCGCCGATAAGTCCGGCCACGAAGATGATATTACGCAGGTCGCCCTTTTCCGGCCCAAGGGGCATCCAGTTTTCGGCAAGCACAATGCCCACCAGCAGGATGACGCCAACGTTCTCGCTGTAGCCTATAAGGCGCTCAATGCGCGGCGGAAGTGCCGGTCCAATCAGCCTGTGCACCGCCGGCACGATGAACAGCAGCCCCAGCCACCACGTGACCAGCACACTCACCGTCACACCGGCGGCCAGCATCAGCGCGCAGCGCATCCACTCGCCAAAGCGTGTGCAGGGCTTCTTTCTGCGCTGGAAGATGAGGTGCGCGAGGGCCGGGAGCACAGTCAGCGCCACAATGATGGAGGCGATAAGGGCGAAGGTTTTGGTATAGGCCAGCGGCTTGAACAGCTTACCCTCCGGCCCGTCCATGACGAACACGGGCAGGAAGCTGACAATGGTCGTGGCCACGGCAGTCATAATGGCCCCGCCCACCTCGGACGCGCCCTTGTAGATGAGGCCGAGCCGCCCCTCACCGGCGCGCGCATGCTCGAACTTTTTCAGAATGTTCTCGCAAATGATGATGCCCATATCCACCATGGTACCGATGGCAATGGCTATGCCGGACAGCGCCACGATGTTGGCGTCCACGCCAAAGAGCTTCATGGCGATAAAGCACATCAAGACCGCCATGGGCAGTAGCGAGGAGATCAGCAGCGAACTGCGCAAATGCATCACCGCTATGAGCACCACAAGGATGGTGATCAAAATCTCCTGCGTCAGCGCGGTATCCAGGGTACCAAGGGTTTCGCCGATTAGGCCGGAACGGTCATAGAAGGGGACGATGGTCACCTTGCTGACTGTGCCGTCCTCCAGCACTTTGGAGGGCAGCCCCGGAGATATCTCGTCGATTTTGGCCTTCACATTTTTAATGACCTGCAAGGGGTTCTCGCCGTAGCGCGCCACCACGACGCCGCCCACAGCCTCGGTGCCGCCCTTGTCCAGCACGCCGCGCCGCAGCGCAGGGCCAAGGGACACCCGCGCCACGTCCGACACGCGGATGGGCACGTTGTTCACCACCTTGATGACGGCCTTCTCAATGTCCCCCAGCTTCTTCACAAAGCCGATGCCGCGGATGAGGTATTCAACGCTGTTGACCTCGATACTGCGCGCGCCAACGTCGAGGTTGGACGCCTTCACCGCCGAGAACACATCCTGAAGCGTCACCCCGGCGGCGCGCATGGCGTCCGGGTCCACGTCAATTTGGTATTCCTTGACGAACCCGCCCACCGAGGCCGCCTCACTCACGCCTTCGGCAGACAGCAGTGCATAGCGCACGTACCAGTCTTGGATACTGCGAAGCTCGTCGGGGTCCCAGCCGCCGGTGGGGTTCCCGTCCTTGTCGCGGCCTTCCAACGTGTACCAGTACACCTGCCCAAGCGCGGTGGCGTCCGGCCCAAGAGTGGGCTGCACGTCCTGCGGCAAAGTGCCCGGTGGCAGGCTGTTCAGCTTTTCGAGCAAGCGCGAGCGCGACCAGTAGAACTCCACATCCTCATCAAAGATGACGTAGATGGTGGAGAAGCCAAACATGGAATAACTGCGCACCGTCTTCACGCCCGGAATGCCCAAAAGCGCCACGGTGAGCGGATAGGTGACCTGATCCTCCATGTCCTGCGGAGACCGGCCCTGCCACTGCGTAAAGACAATCTGCTGGTTTTCACCAATGTCCGGTATGGCGTCCACGGGGACGGGGTCGCGCGGCATGTCGCGCACGTTCCAGTCAAAGGGCGCAACCATCACGCCCCAGCCAAGGGTAAACAGCACCAGCAGCATGACCACCAGCTTCTGCTCCAGGCAGAAGCGGATAACCTTGTCCGCCAGTGTTCGCGCTTCAAGGGGGGAGTCGTTTTTCTGTGTCATACTTCCCCTCCTCTACCGCGCAAGCTGCCGGGTGACTTCGCCGCAGCGGAGCATCGCAGTCCCGAAGTACGGATTGCGCACGGTTTCATTGCGCTGGAGCCATGTTGCGCCCTCATAATCGAAGGCCATGGGGCAGAACATTTCGTATACCGGGCCGTCAGCGGCCACGCCCAGCTTCTGCACGGCCTGCGTCAGCCCGGCGGAAACCGGCTCAAACCCGGCGCGGATGTCCACCAAGCCCTGCGCGTCTCGGATGGTGTCCAGGCCACCTGTCATGGTGGCAAGGGCCTGCGTCCACGCCGCGTGCGAGGGACCGCTCAGGGTGGCGGCGTCCAGCTTGGTCAACGCCTCGGCAAGGCGTGCTGCGGCGGCTTTTGCGCTGTCGGTGTCGTCCTCGGCAAGGGCCTGGGCCAGCGCGTCGTAATGCGCGTAGGCCTCGCCAAGCCCGGTGCGGAACGCCTGCGGCGCGGTAAGGTCCTGCTCCGCGGAGCCAACGCCAAAGGCCGCCCGCACAGCGGCATAATGCCCCTGCATCTCCGCAAAGATGTGCACCAAGCGCTCCTCGGTGGCGGCTTCCGCGCCAAGGATGGCGTCGTTGCCAAGGCGCATGGAATACTCGCGCCAAATGCGCGCGGCGTCGCCCTCAAGGTCGCTGCCGTCGATGAGGCGCAGCTCCTTGTTAAAGCGCCCAAAGGCTAGGTGGGTCTGGCTGAGGTCCTTGGACGCAACGGCCTGCTTCAGGTCCGTAAAAGTCTTGTCCAGCAGAAGGAGCTTTGAGGCGAACAACGGCGGAACCTCACCTGCCGCAGTTGCCGGGTTTTCAGGATTCATCATGCTGGGGCGGGCGATAATCTGCACCGCGCTGTCAATTTTGAAATTGCCCTTGGTGACGACCTGCTCACCGGCCTTGAGGCCGCTTTTGACGATGTAATATTCGCCGGCGCGCGGCCCGAGGACCACCTCGCGCCCTTCAAACACGCCCTCGCGCGCGGGGTCGGCCACGTACACCACGGCGCGCTTGCCCGTGATGAGCGGCGCGGATGCCGGGATGACCAGCGGCGCCTTGGCGCCACCCTTGTCCGTGCCGGGTTTCTTCTGCGTGGCGTGCACCAGCATGCCGGGTTTCAGGCTGCCGTCCGGGTTCGGGACGGACAGACGCACGCGCACGGTGCGGGTCTTTTCGTTGACCAAGGGGTCAATGTAGACCACCTCGCCGCGGAAGACCTTGCCGGGGTAGGCCTTGGTCTGAAACTCCACCATGCGGCCGATATCCACCCACGGCAGGTCCGTCTCGTAGGCCTCCAGCACCACCCACACCTGCGAGAGGTCGGCAATGGAGTAGATGCTGGCGCCGGTTTTTACGTACTGGCCCTCGTTTACATCCTTGCCAATGACCACGCCGCCCTGCGGCGCGTACAGGGTGATGTGGTCGCGGGCTTCGCCGCGCTGTGCGACCCTGTCTATCTGCGCCCGCGTCAGTCCCAGCAGGCGGAGCTTTTCCCGCGCGGCCTTTTCCGTGCGCGCGGCGCTCTCCTTCACGAGGTCAAGGGAACTGCCCTGCAATTCCCGCACGGCCTTGATGGCCTGAATCAGCTCGGCCTGCGCCGTCAGCAATTCCGGGCTGTAGATGGACACCATGGGCTGGCCCTTTTTGACAACGCTGCCGGTGTAGTCCACATACATTCTGTCAATGCGGCCCCCGGTCCACGCGGTGATGTTGCCAACGCGCGTTTCGTCGTATTCCACCTTACCGACCATGCGGGTCTGCACGGCAACATCCATGCGCCGCGCCTCGTCCACGGTTATCCCGGCCAGCTTTCGCGCCTCCGGCGAGAGGGCAATCTCGCGCAGGCTGGCGCGGTCGCCGTCTCCGGAGCGCTCCAGCGGGATAAGGTCCATAAAGCAAATGGGGCATTTGCCCGGCTCCGGAAGCTGAATCTGCGGATGCATGGAACAGGTCCAAACGACCTCCCCCTCTTCCGTTACGCTGACGTCCACGCCGTGGCCTTCGTGGCTCTGGGTGGCGTTTTGTGCGTCCTGAGGCCCCGCTTCGGGGCCGGACACGTCTGCGCCGCGCAAGCCGTAGCCAGCGGCAAAAGCCGCCAGCACCAGCGCCACTACGGCGATACGTCGTTTTGAACCCACTACAGACATACTCTCTATCCTTTCTCACCCTCTCCAGCGCTTAAGCCGGAGCACAGTGGTTATCCGTCCTGCGGGAGCAGAGAGCCGTGGAACTCGCACGGCAACTCACTGCCCACCAATGTTTCCATCTCCGCCATGCGCTGGGCTTGGTCCGTCACCGCGCGGTAGTAGGCAAGCTGCAGTTCCAATATGGTCTGCTCCGCATCGATTAGGTCCAGCGCGGAGCCGTTCCCGGTCATGAAGGCCTCCACCACCACACCCAGCGCCTGCTTGGCCTTGGGGATGAGGGTCTTCTTGTACAGGTCAATCTTGCGGCCTGCGTCCTCGTAGTTGTACAGCGCCAATTCCAGGTCCGCCCGAAGCTGACGCTCCAGCCCGGCGCGGCTGCGGCGCGCGGCGCGCAGCTTGGCGCTTTGCTCATCTACGGCGGCCTTTCGCGCATCCAGCCACAGCGGCACATTCACGGACATGGACACCATCACCGGGTTCTGGCCGTCACCAGTCATGCCGGGACTGCGCGAGTCGTCCACCTCCGTGGATTCCAGCCCAAAAGTGAAGTCCGGCAGGTAATTGCGCTCCGCAAGGCGCTTTCCGGCTTCCGTCTTGGCCGTCACCGTGTCCCAGTAGGCAAGCTCGGGATTCTGCGAGGCCAGCTGGGCCACAAGCCCCTCTTTGTCTTCGGTGATGCGCATCACAGGAACCGACGGCGGCAAAGGAATCTCCTCCCCGGCGGGGCGGTCCAGCAACGCGTTCAGGGTTGCGGCCTGCGGCCTGCTCAGGGCGCGCAGCGACCGAAGGCGGTCCTCCAGTTTGCCAAGCTCCACCTGCGTGCGAATAACCTCGCCATGCCCGGCGGCGCCCGCCGTGTAGCGGACCGTGGCAATCTTCTCCATGTACTTGATAAGCTCGATGGCCTCACGCGTGGTTTCAATGGCGCGGGCAAGGTAGGCATACTCGTAGTAGGCCTTTTTCACCTTGGCGAAGGTTGCAAGCTTAAGCGCGTCGAACTTCGCCTTCAGGCCATCGGCCTCACGCAGCGCCACCTGCCCCTTCAGGCTCAGTTTGCCAAAGAATGGCAGCGACTGAGACAGCCCGTACTTGTAGCGGGCGGGGCCACCGCGCGTTTCCAGCGGTGTGGTGTAGTAGGCAAAGCTCAGGCGCGGGTCCGGCAAGCTCTCGGCCTGCGTTACCCGCTCCACCGCCGCACGCCACGACGAAAACGCCGCGCGCAGCTCATTATTGCGCTCCGCGGCTTCCATCAGATACGCGCGCAGCTCGCGCAATTCCCCGCGCGCGGCCATGTTCTGGCCCACCGCAGCGGCGTCAGCCGGGGTGGCATTCTCCCCCTGCGCGGATGCCAGCACAGGAAGCAAAACGGCGCACAGGGCAAGGACAACCCCTCCCCGCGCCGCCGGATTCGACAGTGTTTTCAATACGTTCATAATCTCTCCCTTTGCCGCCCCAAGTCCAATATCCATGCCAGCGGCAGAAAACGTCCGCATTCCCGACTATTATAGTCAGAATTAAAACACAAGCACTCCGCACAAATGTGCACCATGTGCGAACAACTGCACACATTGTGCAAAGGCACTTGTGCACAGGGTACCACATCATGCACGCAGATGAAGGAGAATCGGGACAAAGAAAGGGGCAAGAGGAAGTAGCACGGAGAAGCAGAGCAGACGCGACATTTGCCCATGGGGCGGACACGCACAAAAAAAAGGGGACGCACTGCGCGTCCCCTTTGCTCTCGTCTTCCGGGCGTGGATTATTCAGCCGCTTTGGGCTGCTGCACCGCGCCTTGGTCGATGATTTTGTCGGATTGGTCCTTCATGTGCCGAGCGTGGTACTTGCCAACCGGCAACGCCGAGTAGGCCCGGTAGTTGGCGAGCTTGGCATAGGGAACATAGTCCGCCGCCGCGCAGTTCACGGCCGTCACAACGGCCTTGAACACCAACGAGATGGGGTCCGCGCCGCCGCCACCAGACAGGTCCACCACCACGGTGCCGTTGTACTTCCACAGCACGCGGTTGGTCGTGGTGGAGCGGATTTCACTATCAAAGGACACCGTCAGGTTCCCCGCGATGACCATGTAGACAAGGTCCCACTTCCGGATGGTGGTAAACAGCACGGCGTCCGCGCCGAAGTATTCCTTGAATTTATTCACAGGCAGGTTGTACAGCATCTCGGTGTCGTACACGCCTTCCTGCTTCAAAATCTCATCGGTAATCGGCATGGGGAACGTGTAGTACCCACTCTGGGACAGCGGCTCCTGAATGGTGGTGGAGTAATACTGCTTGGCGTCCGCCGCGGTGCTTTGGTTCATGGGCGGCAGCAGAAGGATGGACGTCGGCTCCTCCTCATACATACCGGGAAAGCGGTCCTGCTTGGTCACCGTCTTGGCGCAGCCGCCAAGGAGCACGGCGCACAGGACCACAGCCATAAGCCGAACAGACATATGCATTTTCATTCTTCCTCACTCCCCTACTTATCGCCGGCAGGTGCTTCTGCCGTGGTTTTCGCGGGAGTGGTCTGCGCAACCGTTCCAGCTTCGCTCTGCTCTTCGCCTGCGGGGGCAGTCGCCTGCTCTTCGGCGTCGCCCTCGTGGATCTGCGTCTTGGCGATAAGGCGCTCCATGAAGATGCGGGACTCCGGATATAGTTCCTTCTCCAGCGTAAAGTACTTCACGGCTTCGTCGGTCTGCCCGGCCTTGAGCTTATAGTAGCCATATTCCGCATAAATGCCCGGCGGAACGGCCTTGTTCAGCCTTTTGGACTGCTCGATAACGGATTCAATGCTCTGCACATGCGTCGCCAGCGTTTCCTCGGTAGGAGACTGCATATACTGATAATATGTTTCCGAATAATCGCCCCAGTAGTAGATTCCGGTCTTTTGGCAGCCTGCCAGCATAAGGATGCCCAGTGCAGCGGCGAGAACAGTAATCGTGGTCGCTTTCATTACGGAACCTCAATCTCCCGGGTGGTGTGATTGCCAAGCAACAGCACACGTTCCAAAATCGTCTGGCCGTCACGGACCAAGCGGATTGTGTGCTTGCCGGGGTCGATTTCGTAATGGACTTCGGAGCTTTTTGCCCGCTTATTGCCCATGGAATCCGTATAGTAATGCGGGCCAAGTTCCACAGGGCCCTGCCCGTCGATGTATGCCTGCACGCCTTCCGTCTCGCCCGTGAACCACAAATACGCCTTCGGATCCGGGGAGACCGTGCCTTCCTTATAGCCGCAGCCGCCAAGGCACAGGGCCGAGAACGCCACCGCGCAAGCGATGAGTACGAGTGTCTTTTTCATAATCAAACGCATCCTTACTTGGATTCCTGAACAAGCAGGGTCGAAAAGTCCACGCCCTTGGCGATGGAGCCGCTGGCAATCTCGCAGAACGACACTTCATTCTTGGGCGTATCGCCCGTCGTCGTCACCACACGAATCGTTGCGATTTCCTTCCCGGGCAGCGTCACCGGCATATTGGTCTGCGGGTTCGTGATGGTCTTGCCCTTGCGCATCACGCGGAACATATCGCCCGCCTTAATGCCCTGCGTCGCGCCGCCGCCGATCACGTAGTATCCATCGGCCTTGGTCAGAATGTAGGTCTGCCACGGCTTGTCCATCAGGTTCTCAATAACGTTGGAGGACAGGTTCACAATGGCGGCCTCAAGGGCCTTATCATTCAGGGTGGAGTCGTACCCGGCACGCGCGCCAACGCCAAAGACCGAGCCAGCCTCGGACGAGGACAGTCCTTCGCCTTCCTCCGCATACAGGACTTCGCCAGTGCGCACGTCCACCAAGCGGATGTGGACCTTGGCGAAGGCGACCTGCTCCTTGGTCCGGCTAAAGATGCCGACCTTGCCGACTTCCTTTCTGCCAAACTCCGTCACAGAGCCAACAATCAGGTAGTCGGCCATGTTCTTCAGGGGCGAAGCGTCGCCCAGCTCAAGCTCCTTGGAAATCTTGGACAGGTCCGCACGCTCCAGAAGGATGAACTTCTCCGTGGAAAGCAGCACAGCGGACAAAATGTCCACGGCTTGCTTACCGATGGGGTCGTTGTCCTTGTCGATAAAGAAGCTCTGGCCGTACTTGGTTTCGTTGGAGAAGCGCCCGATGGCGACCTTGCGCTTCAGTCCCTTGTACGGCGAGGCCTTTTCCGCCTGAATGGTCTTGCTCACCACCGGCTTCGACTTTGGCACCTTCTGGACATCCGGCTTGGACACCGTAGCGCAGCCAGAGGCCAACACAACGGTAACCAGGCAGCACGCCAGCAGAAAATAACGCTGCATACTCACTCCTTACGATTGAAAATTTACGACGCGGCAACCTATATCAACACCCTCAACGCATCAAGCCTGAAATCATTGCGGTATTGATTATTACACCGCAAAATGCCGCCCCAATCCCCCAAATGCTTTCATGAGCACATTTTCATACATATCCGCCCCAAAACGCGGCGCAATCCCCTCACCCTCTGCCCTGTATCACCTGCTTGCGGAGCTGTCGCAAAAGACGCTATATGCCCCTACACAGGCCCCGGACATTCACCCTAACCATCACACGAACACCGCCATGACTCCCGCAATCAAAGCAGCCAAGAAGGCCAAGATTTCCTTCCAGATTCACGAGTATCACCACGATCCCTCGGCCACGTCCTATGGCGCGGAAGCCGCTGAAAAGCTGGGCGTTGCCCCAGAACGTGTCTACAAGACGCTCGTCACCGCGCACGGCACCAAGGACCTCGTCGTCGCCATCGTTCCCGTGCTGCAGCATCTGAACCTCAAGGCGCTGGCGAAGCACCTCGGCGTCAAAAAAATCGCCATGGCGGAGACGCAAGTCGTCCAAAACACCACCGGTTACATCCTCGGCGGCGTCAGCCCCCTCGGGCAGAAAAAACGCCTGCCCACCGTCATTGATGCCTCCGCAGAGCAGCACGACACCATTTTCGTCAGCGCCGGACGCCGAGGCATGGATATCGAACTCGCCCCCAAAGACCTCCTCGCCCTCACCTCCGCCACCTACGCCGACATCGCCAAAGCCTCCCGCTAAGGCCCAGCGCGGAGCGGCGCGGCGTCAGGTGACGCCGGCTGTGGCCTACCGAGTGCTGGTGCCGCGCTTTTGTTACCTCCGGTGGCTTAAGGACGACTGTCCTTAAGAATCCTGCGTGCGCACGGGCCGGGTGCGCGTAGCGGGGACTGCCGTCACCCCTGACAACTCCCGCCCTATGGGAAAGCCTTTTTTTGGGGGCGGCTTCCGCACCCAAAAATCTGGGGATTGTAAAGGGAATCATTCCCTTTACCCGCCGGAGGCATGCCCACCTCGTATGAAGTCTGACATTAAAGACATCACAACTCCATAAACTCGGCATTCTGGATGACAACAGGCGTAGCTGGCACGCTGTGAGGAGTGGCGTGAAATATGTCAATCCGTACTCTATGCCCTACAACGCAACGGGGTGTTTTCTCTGGCTATGTAACGGTATACATAACCAATACACGAAAGGCGAAGGCTCAATTGTTGTGTGTAGATGCGGCGTGATGCGAAGGATCGAGTGCGGGCGGGGAATGGACACGGGGGAATATGGGTCTTTTTATAGGGATAACGTCATACTTTGATGATGGGAATGTATAACGCTACTGCGTCTACGGTGCGTCCCCACTTTTTAAAAAGAACAAAAAATACGGGAACAGGCAGAGCCTGCTCCCGTATTCCCTTCCATATACGAAACTCAAATTACGAGAAATGCACGTCGCGGTACAGATGCTCCTGCGAAGTAAGAGCATTCTTCATGCTGGAGACGTGCACAAACATGCGTTCAAAGGCAAGATGCGGGTCGCGTCGCATCATGGCTTGGAATATTTCCTTATGTGCCTTGTCGTTATGTACATACGGCTCGGTAAATTCCACCATCTCTGAAAACATGCGGGTAAAGTTCATAAAGCTCCTTATGGAGACTTCATAAAACGGATTTCCGCTGAGTTTACCAAGGTAAACATGAAATGCGATGTTGTTGTCTGTCTTTTCCGCGAGGTCGTCGCCTGTTGCCACCTTTTCATTAAGGTCTGACAGATGCTGCAAATCCGTCGTTGTTGCATTCATCGTGGCAAGGCGCGCCACTTCCGGTTCAATAAGCAAGCGCGCGCTGAGCAGATGTTCTATCTTCATGCGCCCCATGAGGATGAGATCCTCAAACACACTGCCCATTTCCTTGGATTCCACGACATTCTGAACGAACGTTCCGCCATTCTTTCCGCGTTTTGAAATCAGATACCCTTTGGTCTTAAGAATACTGAGGGCCTCTCGAACCATCGGGCGACTTACCCCGAAGCTGTGCGCCAGCTCTTCCTCTTTGGGAAGCAAGTCTCCTGGGACATACTTTTGAAGCAGAATATCCTGCTTCAAAGAGGCCACAATATCATCGCAACGTGTCGCGCTGCGCACCTTCACCTCCACCGTGCTTTTCTCTGACATGTCAATCTCCTTCCAGTGTAAACTGATACATCATAGGCATTATGTCAAACAATTAATTTAATGCCGCACTCGCCTTCTCCACCTCCCGCCTTTCTCTTTTAAGTTACCGGCATTAAAGACTTTTTATTAATTCTATACCAAACAAGTTCGAATATTGAATGGAGAAAATAGCATATTAATCACAAAAAATCTGTCAGCCCGTTGACAAAAAGTCATACTTTAAATAGTCCTGAACTCAACACAAGCTGATCACGGGCTCACGCTACGATTTCTTAACGCGCCACTTCTCAAGGAGAATGAGTCATGAATCCCATTAAAGAGTTCTGTACCAGACCAGCTGGCGACGCTGTGGTCATGCAGGGCAACATCGCCTTCGCCGTTGGTTGCGTACGGGCTGGCATCCACTCCGTGGACGGCTACCCCGGAACGCCAAGTACTGAAGTCATCGACAAGGGCCTACGCCATGTTCAGGATATGATTTCCACGCATTGGTCCGTCAGTGAAGCCACGGCAACGTCCGTGGGATTCGGACACAGCCTCGCCGGTGAGGACAGTGTTGTCACCATGAAGATTCCCGGCCTGTATCAAGCAGGCGACACCTTCAGCAGTGCAGCGTTTTTTGACAAGCAGCGCGGCGCGCTCGTGTACTATGTGGCCTCGGACTTTACGCCCAGCTCCACCCAGCACCTTGTGGACCCACGCCCCTTCATCAAAAGCTGTTTCACCCCCATCATCGAACCCAGAGACCATCAGGAAATGCACGAGGTTGCGGAAATTGCGGCGGACATCAGCCGCGAGTTCAAAACCCCCGTGGTGGTCATGCCCAGCGGCACCCTGTGCCACAGCGAAGGTCTTGTCAGACTTAAAGAGCAGCAAACCCGCGAACGTCTCGTACCGGACGTTCCCCTCAAGGCCTTCAACACCCTGCCCGTCACCGCCCGCAGGCATTATGATTCCGTCCTGACGGGGCGCATGCCCGGCCTTATCGAAATGGTGGAAAACAGCCCCCTGAACCGCTGGGAGAAGGGAAACGGCAAGCTCGGCGTCATCACCTACGGCGCAACGGAACTCATGGTCCGCGAGACCAAGCTCGCCCTTGGCGTGGACATGGACATTCTGTCCCTCGGCTTCACCAATCCCCTGCCCATGAACCGTATCGCCGAATTCTGCAAGGCCATCGACGGCCCGGTGTACGTCATTGAAGACGGCTACCGCTACGTGCAGGAAGAGCTGCAGCGCGCGGGACTCTCCGTCCTTGGCAAGGCGCCGACGGACACCCGCACGGAGTGGACGCCAGAAGCCGTGGCCCAGACGCTGGGACTGGAGCTTCCCAAGCAGAAGTCTCTGTCCGTCGCGCCGTTGAACCGGCCGCCCATGATTTGCGCGGGCTGTCCCTACCGCCTGTTTGGCGAAACCGTGAAGAGCCTGCGCAAGAAGGGGAAACTTGAGGCCTGCTTCGGCGACATTGGCTGCAACACGCTGCTGTACTTCATGGATACCGTCGATACTTGCGTCGCCATGGGCGCAAGCGAAAGTAACCGCGCCGGGTATGTTCTCTCCAATCCGGATAAGGCCTCGAAATGCATCAGCCTTCTCGGCGACGGCACGGAGTGCCACAGCGGTCTTGACAGTACCCGAAATTCCCTTTTTCACCAAGTTCCGGGCGTAAAGGTCATACTTGATAATGAGTGGACCGCCATGACCGGTGGTCAGCCCGGCCCCACCTCGCCCGAAAACCTCGCAGGCACGCCCAATACCTTCAATTTGCAGGACACCCTCAAGGCCCACGGCGCACGGGTTGTGGAAGTGAGCGGCTACGACCGCAAGAGCATCCGCAAAGCCCTAACCGCCGCCCTGCAGGACGCTGAAGACGGCCACCTGACCACCCTTGTGGTCAAGGGCACATGCATCCGCAAGGTCCCCAAATCCGCCTACGGCACCAAGATGACCGTGGACGCAGAGCTGTGTAAGCGCTGCGGCATGTGCCAGATTTGCCCCGGCATTCAGGCCGACGACGAGGGTCTGCCCTCCTTCAACAACCTGTGTACAGGCTGCGTCAGCCAGACGGCCGCCTGCTCGCAGATGTGTCCCGTTGGGGCCATTTCGCCCCTCAAGAAGTCTGACAAATCACAATCCGCCAAGCCACAGTTGCCCGCCGCCCCCGAATCGGTAGAGACGCCCGACCTCTCGTCCCTTACCCTTCCGGAAAAAATCGCCGTCGCAATCCGCGGCGTGGGCGGTCAGGGCAATCTGTTCTTTGGCCGCGTTCTCACCCAGCTTGCCTTCCTTGCCGGATACGACGACACCAACGTCGTCAAGGGCGAGACCCACGGCATGGCCCAGATGGGCGGCCCGGTCATCTCCACATTCAGTTGCGGCAAGGTCTGCTCGCCCATCCTTCTGCCGGGCACGGCGGATTGTCTGGTGAGCATGGAGCAAAGCGAAGTGCTCCGCCCCGGTTTCCTCGACATGCTGCGCCCGGACGGCACCATCCTGCTGGCAGGCACGCAGGTGCTCCCCTACGGTGCGGGGCGCGAGGACTACCCCTCTGCCGAGGCACTCAGCGCCGCCCTTGACGGCTACAACGTTGTGCATCTGGATGTGCTGGGCAAGGCCATGGACCTTGGCGACACCGCAGGCCGCAGCGCCAACGTGGTGATGATAGGCGCCATGAGCACCCTTGGACCGTGGAAGGAATTCCCGGCCGACTTGTGGCTTGCCGCCTTGCAGAAGGTCAGCCCCACGCCCGCCATCTGGGCCGCCAACTACGCGGCCTTCAACGCCGGAAGAGACATGCTCTAGAGGCCGCCGGGCAGGGGGGCTTGATCCTCCGGCCACCTGCCCGCACCTCCCACGCAGAATCAGGAGAACCGACATGAAGATGAATATGGGCACCTCCATCGACTTCGACGCCATCACGGACCTGCTCACAGGCGTGCACCGTGAAGGGCGCTCCACCCTCTTCGAGTACGAGGTGTATAACCTGCTCGGCAATTCCGGAGCGGAAACCCCGCCCAAGTGCGTGCTGCTTCCCACCGGCGCGCGCACCTCGGACGACGAACTGCTCGCCCTGCCCGGTGACAAGGTCGTCCTCAAAATCGTCTCGGAGCACATCGTCCACAAGACCGAAGTCGGCGGCGTCCGCGTTGTGGACAAGGACGCCAACGCCATCCGTTCCGCCGTGCGCCGCATGCTCTACGACGTGCCGCGCAAGTTCGCGCAGGACATCACGGCCAATCCCGCCCACGCCCCAAAAGCCTACGAGGGCCTCTCCGGCGAGGAGCTGGAAAGCGCCATCCATAGCGACATCAAGGGCGTGCTGATGGTCCAATTCATGCCCCCGGACTCCAGCGCCTTTGGCAACGAGCTTATCGTCGGCCTGCGCAACACGCGCGAATTCGGCATGGTTATCAGCGCCGGACTGGGTGGCACGGATACCGAACTCTACGCCAAGCGCTTCCGCAAGGGCCAAGCCATTGTCGCGGCCTCGTGCGAGCTTATGACCGGCGAGGAATTCTTTGAGCAGTTCAAGCGCACCATCTCGTACCGCAAGCTGGCGGGCCTTACCCGCGGCCAGCGCCGGGTGGTCACGGACGAACAGCTTATGGAATGCTTCTCGTCCATGATTGAAATGGGGCGTCACTACTCCGCCGCCAACCAGGACGCGCCCTTCATCATTGAAGAAATGGAGATCAATCCCTACGCCTTTACGGATTTCCTCATGGTGCCGCTGGACGGAATGTGCCGCTTCTCGCACCCCGATACGCCGGAAAACTCCCGCCCCGTGGCGAAAATCCACAACCTCCTGCATCCCGAGAGCATCGGCATTGTCGGCGTCTCGACCAAGCGGCGCAACTTTGGGCGCATCATCCTCGACAACATCCTTGCCGAGGGCTTCCCAAAGGACAAGGTCTGCGTCCTCAAGGACGGCGCGGACGAAGTGGGGGGCGTCCCCTGCTACCCGGACATCGCCTCCTTGCCGCACAAGCTGGACCTGCTGGTGGTGGCCATTGCCGCCGCCCATGTGCCGGACCTTGTGGATGAAGTGATCCAGCGCGACGCCGCCAACAGCGTCATGCTTATCCCCGGCGGCATTGGCGAAACCGAAGAAAGCCGCGAGCGCGCGGAAAAAATCATCGAGGCCATCAACGACGCCCACGCCACCGAAGGCGGCGGCCCGGTCTTCATCGGCGCCAACTGCATGGGCGTGGTCTCGCACCCCGGCAAGTACGACACATGGTTCATCCCCGACGAAAAGCTCCCCAAGGACCGCGAGCGCTCCTACCACCGCTCCGCCTTCATCAGCCAAAGCGGCGCTTTTATGCTCCACCGCATCAGCCAGTGCCCGGAGCTGAACCCCGCCTACATGCTGTCCATCGGCAACCAGACGGACCTGACCCTTGGCGATCTGATGAAATACTTCATGGATTCCGACGAGGTGGACGTCATCGCCGTGTACGCCGAGGGCTTCAACGACCTTGACGGGCTGGAATTCTGCGCCGCCGTGCGCGAGGCCGTGCTCGCGGGCAAGGAAGTCATCTTCTACAAGGCCGGACGCACTCCGGAAGGAAAAAACGCCACCAGCGGACACACGGCCTCCCTCGCCGGGGATTACATGGTCTGCGAATCCTGCGTGCGCGCCGCCGGCGCTACTGTAGCCCGCACCTTCTCGGAATTTCAGGACATATTCCTGCTGGCCGAGAACCTCTCCGGCAAAGCCGTCACCGGCAACCGCCTTGCCGCCGTCAGTAGCGCGGGCTTTGAGGTGGTCGGCATGGCCGACTCCATCCACTCCGACGACTACGCCATGCGCCTTGCCTCCTACGCCCCGGAGACGAAGGAGAAAATCAGCGCAATTCTGGAATCCAAGCGCCTCCAGAGCCTTGTTTCCATTGCCAACCCTCTGGACATCACCCCTTCCAGCGACGACGAGGCCCACGCCACCTTGGCCGAAGCCCTTGTGGAAGACCCCAACGTGGACGCCTTGGTCATTGGCCTTGGCCCCATGGGTCCGTCCATGCACACGCTGAAAGATACAGACAACCCCATGTTCGACATGGCCGACCCCGGGAGCATTGTCTCCATCATCGGCGAAAAGGCCCGCACATGGACGAAACCGGTCATCGGCATCATTGACGGCGGCCGCCTGTTCGACCCCATGCGCGATGCCATCAAATCGTACGGCATCCCCGTCTTTTCCACCTGCGACCACGGCGTAGCCGCGCTGGCCCTGTATCTGGAGGCCCGCCTTGCCGCAGAGCGCATGAGAAAAGCGGAGACTGACGACTGACCCCAGGGAGAGGCTTCAGGACGAACGTCTCGGACGCCCGCCCGGAATTATCAAGTTCCCTGCTGTCACTGCTGTTAAGTTTGCCTCTTGGTGAAAGATCTCAAACACTTCTAATTCTACGGAGAAGCCAGATGAGCAACGTAAAAGAACTCCTGACCCAGTTTGAACAGCACACTCCTAACATCGTCTTTGAATGGAACGATTCCGAAACCGACGCCCAAGGTTGGGTGGTCATCAACTCCCTGCGCGGCAACGCCGCTGGCGGTGGTACCCGCATGAGAAAGGGACTGGACAAGCATGAGGTTGTCTCCCTTGCCAAGACCATGGAAATCAAGTTCGCCGTGTCCGGCCCGCAGATTGGCGGCGCCAAGTCCGGCATCAACTTCGACCCCACAGACCCCAGGAAGGAAGACGTCCTGAGGCGCTGGTACAAGGCTGTTTCGCCCCTGCTGAAATCCTACTACGGCACCGGCGGCGACCTGAACGTGGACGAGCTGAAGGAAGTCAGCCCTCTCACTGAAATGTGCGGCCTGTGGCATCCGCTGGAAGGCGTGGTTAACGGCCACTTTGCCGACGACCACGACCTGCGCATCCAGAAAATCGGCCAGCTGCGCGGCGGCGTGTCCCTGCCCGTGTACTCTCCGCAGTACTCCCCGGACACCTCGCGCCGCTACTGCGTGGCCGACCTCATTACCGGATGGGGCGTGGCCGAGTCCGCCCGCATCTTCTACGAGCTGTACGGCTCGTCCATAAAGGGCAAGCGCGTCATCGTGCAGGGCTTTGGCAACGTGGGCGCCACCGCCGCCTACTACGCCGCCCAAAACGGCGCAAAGATCGTGGGCATTATCGACCGCGGCTGCGGCCTTGTGGAAAAGGACGGCCTCACCTTCGAGCAGGTGCGCGAGCTGTTCCTGAACCGCGACGGCAACACCCTGAACGCCGAGCACCCCCTCTCCTGCGAGGAGACCCAGAAGCTCGTATGGAACGTGGGCGCGGACGTCTTCATGCCTTGCGCCGCCTCCCGTCTGGTGACCATGGATAACCTGAAGGCCCTGAAGGCCAGTGGACTGGAGCTCATCACCTGTGGCGCGAACGTGCCCTTTGATGACAATGAAATCTTCTACGGTCCCACCGCCGAGTTTGCGGACCAGAACTTCAGTGTGATTCCGGACTTCATCGCCAACAGCGGCATGGCCAGAGCCTTCAACTACTTCATGAGCGCCAAGGTGGACCTCAACACCGAAGCCATCTTTGAAGACACCACCAACACCATCTACAACGCCCTCAAGGCCGTCCATGAGCACGCTACCGGCAAGACCGGCCGCACCGCCACCGCCCTTGAGCTCTTTATCAAGAAGATCATGAACTAACATTCAGCCACGGGACCTGCGCCGCCACGTTGCGGCGCAGGTCCCGCTCCACAGACCCAGACCGGAAACGTATCGCTTGCGCGCAAAGCACCATTGAGCAGCTCAGACCCCACTGGCCCATCGGCCTGTTGCCTCGGGCCACGATAAGGCACCGTCAGCTTTCCAACCCACTACTACCACCCCAAGAGCTGTACAAAAGAGGACATCATGAAATCCCAATACCTCGGCGCCACGTGCATCGTGGCGGGGACCTCCATTGGCGCGGGCATGCTCGGACTCCCCATGAGCATTGGCTGTCTCGGCTTTACCATGGGCAGTTTGGCGCTCTTTCTGGTCTGGATTATTGCCACGTATGCCGGACTGCTCCTGCTGGAGATCAACCTCGACTTTGGCAAAGGCGTGCACCTGAATTACATGTCCTACGCCGTGCTCGGCAGGCCCGGTCAGATTATCACCACCATCAGCGTGCTGTTTTTGCTCTACTGTCTGCTGGTGGCGTACATCACCGGCATGGGCAGCCTTATCTCCGGCAATACCAGCCTCAGTCAGCCTGTGGCGTCCATCCTCTTCACGGTCATAAGCGCCATTGTCTTTTACGCCGGAACAAAGGCTATCCTTTCCATCAACAACGTGCTGTTCATTTCCATGATTATTTCCATGCTGCTCAGCTTCACCTGCCTGGGCACCACGCTTGATTTTTCCAACCTCAGGCTTGGCAATGCGGACCAACGGATCTTTCTCCTTGCCATTCCTGTGCTGTTCACCTCCTTTGGATTCCAGACGTCCATCCCCAGCGTGGTGAACATTGTGGGAGCCAAGAAGAAGCCCCTTGTCATCATCATTACCCTTGGCAGCACCCTGCCGCTGGTGTGCTACTTGGCGTGGCTTATGGTCTCCCTCGGCGGCGTCACCCCGGATGCGCTGGCCGGCCTGAGCAACGTGGACCAACTTATCGGCATTCTCGGTCAAGGTACGCCGTGGATACAGAATGTCCTCTCCCTCTTCGCCCTTGTTGCCCTGCTGACCTCGTTCATCGGTGTATCCCTCAGCCTCTTTGACTTTGTGGCCGAGACCTTCCACCGCAAGAACGACCGCGTCGGCCGCGCCGGAACCAGCGCGATGATTTTCATCCCCACGCTCTGCGCGTCCCTGCTCGCTCCGGATGGATTCATCGGCGCGCTGGCACACGCAGGAACCGCACTCAGCGTCATCGCCATTCTTCTTCCCTGTGTCATGGCTTGGAAGATGCGCGTCAACGCCGAAGACAAAGTCTTCCAAGTCGCCGGCGGCCGCCCCGCTCTCGTCCTGAGCTTCCTGTGTGGCATCCTGATCATTACTGCCAACTACCTGTAGCACACAGACCATAGCGGCCACCGGCAAAAGGGCCCCCTCCCACCGTGACGGGAGGGGGCCCTTTTCATTGCGGGGCGCATGGGGTGCTGGCGCGGGCCTTTGTGGCGTCAGCATGTGACGCAACACATCTGAAAGGTGTTCAAAAGCAGCCCCCGCACCCTGCTTAAGGCGTGCTCTTCCCTTCCTCGGCCTTACGGCTCAAAGGACCGCACACGGCCCACAAAGCGCCCAAGAAAGGCGTCATGGTCAGCACTGGTGACAGCGTGCACAGCCGGGCCGTTGTCCAAGTCTGTAAGGAAGGTTGCGTCAGGGCGCAGAAGGCGGGCTTCGTCGATATGCATGGTGCGCGTGGTGAACAGGTCGGGCCAGAGGACAACGGCGAGGGCGAGGGGGTCGTGCATGTGCATACCGCTCAGGCCGCGCACATCGTGGCTCCAGCGCATCCACGGCTCGGCGGCGCGTCGCAAAAAGCGCACAAGGGGGTCCACGCCGTCCCGCCATGGCTCCAAAGCGCTGGGGGGCATGACGCACTGCATGGTGACATTGCCGGGCACAATGGTCACAGGAATGCCGGAGGCAAAGACCAACTGCGACGCCTCGGGATCGTACAGCGGATTAAAGCGCAACACATCGCGCCAGACCCCGGCGGGGATGTCGGGTGTGGAGTCTTCCCAGCCCGCCTCGCCTTCCGGGCTAGGCCACGCACCACCCATATGCACAACTCCCGCCACCTGCGAAACGAGTTCCGGCTCCTGCTCAATGGCAAGGGCAAGATTCGTCAGCGATCCGGTGGCGACGATAACGAGCGTTCCGGGGTGCCGCCGCGCGGCTTCAATAATGCAGGCGGTGGCGGAATCCTCGGGCGGAACAACTGACGGGGCGGGAATGGGCGGCACGTTTTCCCACAGGAGCGAGGCCGCCGCATCGCGCTTGCTGTCCAGATACTGAAAATGCCGCGTCCTGTCGCGGCGAAGCGGCGCATCCGTGCCAAGGCCCTGCGGTACGGCCTCGCGCCGGGCTAGATGCAGCATGTAGCGCGTTGCGGCGTAGGACTCGGCTGCGCGGCAGTTTCCGGCGCACGCCGTACAGGCCACAAGCTCAAGCTCCGGCGAAGCAAGCGCCAGCCCAAGGGCCAGCGCATCATCCACATCCGCGGCTGGGATGCCGCACGCATTGTCCATATCGAGCAGTAGAGGGATAGGCATGGGTCCTTGTACCATGGACCCCGCCCGCTGAAAACATTGAACAACCCCAGCAAAGCGCGCGGCAAGCGAACAGCGCGGAAAAAGACGCCGCCCTCACAATAGCGCGCCCAAGACACCCCCCGGGAAGGACACGCAGGTTTCGTGGGACTCTGGCCCCGCGCCGGGGGAAAGCCGCCATACACGGGAAAAACAGAGGAAGGAAGCAGGGAAAGGCACGCTCGCGGCGGATTACACGTCGCTCGTCTCCTGCATGAGGTACATTTCGATGGATGACAGGACGGTCTGGAGCGCCTGCCGGAAGGCTTCCACTTTCTCGGTCATCTCTGCCGTGCGCTGCTCGCGGAAGCACATCTCGGTCTGGTAGGACGCATCCTGCAAGCCATGCGCGCCAATGTTTCCGGCCACACTTTTAAGGCTGTGGGCAAGGGCGGCTGCGCCCTCATAGTCGCCCTCGGCATGCTTGGCGGCAATGTCGTCCGCCATACCTGCGTACTGCTCACAGAAGGACCCGAGCATGTCTTGGTACAGCGTATTATTCCCCATGAAATGGATAAGCCCGCTCGGGACATCAAGGTCCGGAAGCGTCTCCATGGCGGGGGTGGAGAGGATGGCTTCCTCCTGGTCGCCTTCGCCAAGGGTGGAGTCGATAGTCATGGCTTGGCGAAGCTCTTGGTCTTCAAACGTATTGCTGCCATTACTCATTTCCGTAGGCATTTCGCGGCTCCCCCACCCTGCCCAATAGGCAATGAGGTCATACAACTCCTGCGGAATAACCGGCTTGGAGATATGCGCCACCATCCCGGCGGCAAGGCTCTTTTCCCTGTCGCCACGCATGGCGTGCGCCGTCATGGCTATGATGGGCACGTCTCCCCGCTTGTCCGGCAAGGCAGAAATGCGCCGTGTGGCCTCGTAGCCATCCATCTCCGGCATCTGAATATCCATAAGGATGATGTCGAATTCCCGCGTTGAGGCGTACTCCACGGCCTGTACGCCGTTGCCCGCCTCCTCCACGACAATGCCGACGGATGTCAGCAATTCACGCGCGAGGTCGCGGTTGAACTCGTTGTCCTCCACCAGCAGAACCCGCACGCCCTTGAGGGTCTCCACTTCGCTCGGTGCATGCGTCTGATGCGCTTGTGGCTCCTCTCCTTCGCGGAGTTCCTTGCCAAAAGCCTGCAGGGTTACGTCATACAACAGTGAAGGCGTCGCGGGTTTGAGCAACAATCCGCCAAGGTCCATGTCCTCAATCTGTCGGGCAACCTCTTCCCGGCCATACGCGGTCATAATGATGATGACCGGGATTTTGGGCAATTTTAAATCGTTCCGGATATGCACCGCGACTTCCAATCCATCCATCTCCGGCATTTGCCAATCGACAATGGCAAGGTCAAAGGGATGGTCTACCGATGCACGCAGAAGCTCCAGCGCCTCCGGGCCGGACGTCGCGGTCTTTACCTGAAACGACAGGGACTCAAGGCAATTTTTGATGTAGGCGCAGCTGGTGAGGCTGTCGTCCACCACAAGCACATGCAGGTTGCGCAGGTCCTTGGGCATTGCAAGGTCATCAACGATGCTCCTCTTGCCGCTATGGAATGCCGCACTAAAGGCAAAAGTACTCCCATGGCCGGGTGTGCTGTTGACGGTGATTTCGCCGCCCATCATATCAACGAGCGCCCGCGAGATGGACAGCCCCAGGCCGCTGCCGCCATAGCGGCGCGTGGTGGAGATATCCGACTGCAAAAACGGTTCAAACACTTGCTGAATCTGCGCCTTATCCATGCCGATGCCCGTATCGCGCACGGTAAAACGAATCCATACCCGGTCGCCCTCGCGCCTTTCCGTGTCCACCTGAATGCAAATCTCGCCACGCTTGGTGAACTTCACCGCGTTGCCGACAAGATTTTGGAGCACCTGCCCAAGGCGGAGCGGGTCGCCCTGCAAGTTATCCGGCACATCCGGCGAGATGGCCATGACGAACTCCAGCCCCTTGCGCTGGGCGGAAAAAGCCGTCACGTCCGCAAGCTGGTCCATAACGCTTTGCAGGCTGAACGGGATGTCCTCCAATTCCAGACTGCCGGACTCAATACGCGAAAAGTCCAAAATGTCGCCAATGACGCCAAGCAGCGTGCGTGAGGCCGACTCGGCTTTTTCCAGATACTGCTTTTGACGCGGGGTGAGCTTGGTTTTGCGGCACAGATGAATCATGCCGACAATGGCGTTCATGGGCGTGCGGATTTCGTGACTCATGTTAGCGAGGAAGGCACTCTTGGCCTGGTTTGCGCTTTCGGCCGCGTCGCAGGTTTCCTGCAGGGAGAGTTCGGTATTCTTGCGGTCCGTGATGTCTATGGCCATGCCGAGCATCCGGTCCGGTTCGCCGTCATCATCGCGATACACAGTCCCGGTCACGGCTATCCACCGCACGTCGCCATCGGGACGCACGATGCGGTAATCGAGGTTATACTTGCTTTCACCCCGCAGGGCGGCGTCCAAAGCCTCCCGCACCCGCTCCTTATCCGCGGGGTGGATGGCGTCCAGAAAAACCTGAAACGGCAGCGACTCGCCCTCTGGCCCCATACCAAAAATCTTATAGACAACATCGCACCATTCCAGCCGCTCTTCTTTGATGTGCCACTCCCAGCCGCCAACGCCCGCAAGCATCTGCACCTTGCTCAGGCGCGATGTCAGGCCCTGCTCTTCGCACTGCTCGACCTCTGCATGCGCTTCGGCCTGTTCGTTGACGACAACGGTCATCCCGGCGAACTTCCCGGAAACATCGGCCATGGCACTCATGGAGAGGAGCAGCGTCCGAGGGGAATCATGAACGACAGCCTCGCGGCGCGAGACGGAATACTGCTTCCCCTCTTTCAGGAACTCTTGCACATCGGGCGCTATCCACGGCAGCACATCGGCGCAGGGTTGCCCCAGCACCTCCGCACCGGGCCCAACACTCTGCCCATTGCCGTTCGCGGCGTCCGACAGCAGGTAATACAAACCTCCGCTTGCAGCGGGAAATCCCAAAAAACTCAGCCCCGCCCTGTTCACGTTGCGAACGCAGCATGCATCGTCCAACACGAACACCGGCAGGGCGACGCTTTCAAACAAGGTAAGGTACAGGTTCTTTTCGTTGGTCATCTGCCGCATGCGCTCCTGCAGGGCGCGCATGCGTTCCTCGTCGCCCGTTTTGGCCCATTCAACGGCAAGGGCCAGCTCAAACCGGTCGAACGTGCGCAGGATGTAGCTGGACCATGGCTGGACCTTGTTCTCATCCCCCTTTTCCATCACCAAATCGAGGTAACTTTGGCGGTAATACTTAAGAAGCCCCAAGAACATGCCAAGGTCTATCCCGCGTTCACGATGACGGCGGGCCTCCAGAATACCGAAAGCCGCAACGGGGTCCTCCTCGTAATTTTCGGACGAATCAAATTCAAACAGTGAAGGATCCTTGGCGTAGGCTTCGGTTATAGACGACGTCAGCCCCGAAATAGAAAGCCGCCATGCCTCCGGCAGTGTGGAGGTATAGCGGGTATAGTCGTGTTCTTTGGCGTAATGGAGTATCCGGTCCATCAGCCAGTCTTCGTTGGATACGAGGAGGGTGTCGAGTCCCGTCATCCTGTGCGTCCCTTAGGGCAATCGAACTTGCCCGTGCGTGTTGCGAGCAATTGCAAACGGGGCGGAGACCAGTATCTGCCGCGCCAAGAATTGCGTCACCCCGAAATGCAAACATTACAGGGAGGGCAATGTTGCGAGTGTAATATAAATGAAACGATTATGCCAATGCGATATCCACAGAACGAAGCAGTGGATAAAATGCGAAAATGACAACAAATTTATACTGTTGCAGCGAAATGAAAGACAGGAAGAAAAGGGAAAGGAAGAAATATATAAAACGCTCCGACCCGGGGAATGCGTTGCAGTATCGCACAGAGGGGTTAAGGGGATCGGGCCGGAGCGGTTTTATCGAGAAAAGATTGCGTCGGGACAGGTGTTAGCCGATGGCGACTCCCATGCCTTCAGCGACCAAAAGCGTCAGCGCAAAGGCCGGAACATACAGGAGCATGGACACCAAAACCGTGGCGGAAGTCTCCATCTCGCACGTCTCATACACCTGAGACAAAATGCAGGCCACAGCCGCCGTCGGCATGCCTGCCAGCAGGACGCCCATGACGAGCAACTCGCCGCTCACGTCGAAGAGGAGCAAAAAGCCAAGGGCCAGCAATGGCTGGACAATGATTTTCACCACATTCACGGACAGCACGCTGCCAAGGCGCAGGTTGCGCTCCAGCCGCGCCATCAGCATGCCCACGGCAAACAGCGCGCACGGCACGGACGCCATGCCGAAGCTCTTCAGCCCCTGCGCGGCATAGTCCGGCATGCCAAGGTCAAAGTATGACGCCGCCACACCGCAAAACGATGCGAGAATGATAGGCGTTTTGACCATGGTACACACCACCTGCCCTGCAATGGACAGTGTGTTCCTGCGGCCACCAGCACGGTGGAACTCAAACTCCGCCACAACAATCATGACAATGAGCGTTGGCAGCAAAACACCAAGCGTGCTGGTAACAAACGCCGTCCTGCTGCCATGAAAGAGCGACAGCATGATGGGAAAGCCAAGGTACCCGCAGTTGGGGAAGCTGGCAGACGTGGAGCGCAGGCAACTGATGGTGCGGTGCGTTTTGAAAAAGAGCGACGAAACAAAAAACATCAGCACATAGGAGGCAAACATCGCCAGCGTGAATCCGGCAATAAACCGGAACTGGAATATTTCCTCAATGGGCGTGGTGGCCAATGAAACAAACATCAGCGCAGGCAAGGAAAAATAATAGACAAAATCGTTCAGCGCCGTGGCGCTGCCCTCGCCCAGAATGCCCCTACGCTGTGCGTACCACCCGGCAATAATCATTGCGAACAGCGGCAACAGTGAAGCGACAACAATATGAAACATGCTAAAATACCTCTCGGAGGCGCTCTGCGCCCCATCTCATGAAACGTTATTCTTCCCGGCTTGGACAAACCAAACACCGGGGGTGTGGCGATACTCTCGCGCGTCGTGCTTCATGGTGGCTCGGAGGCATGCCTGCGAGTCGTCTCCCGGACTCTCCCGCCCGCGCCTGTGCAGGCGCTGTGGAGGGCGTATTCCGGGCAACTTCACGTGTGGGGGCGGTGGATGCTGTCACATTCTTGCCCTCATCGCGCTCTGTGTCCTGCGGACGCGCTTTGAGGTCCACGCGGACTGTTTGGTCAACCAAACAGTCCGCGTGACGGAGAGCGTTAATAGACCTCTCACAAGTGAGAGTCCAGCACTTTCTCCACATTTTTTTACATTTGCCGCATCGTGAATTTTTCCACGAATCCCTTGCGGGAAACACCACAGGAAACGGCGCAACCATGCGCCTTCAGGCGTCATTCATGTGCAAAGTGGCACATGGAGATGAGGCCGCTCTTCCCGGCTTTTCTCAGCCCTATTTTCGCCCTCGCCCATGGGATTTAGTCTTCCTTCTCCGCCACTTCACGAAGCGCAGTGAGGACAAGGCCATAAAAGCCACCACCGCCGCTGCCTGTATACGCCCACCCGAGGTGGCTCCCACAACTGGCGCAGCCGACATTCTGCCACGTATAACCGGGAAACCATGTAAACTCCGCACTTGCCATTCCGCCGGTAACCAGCCCCTGCGCAAAGGAAAAGCACCCTACCTCGAACACCTGTCCAAACGGATTAAAGAACACATGCTCGTGCTTGCCCTGCACCTGAATGCGCGCGCCTGCAGAGGTAATCCGCTGCCCGCACGCGCGGCACACAATCTTGTTGCCGCCACCACCCAAGGACTCCTCCGGCCGCTCCAAAACAGCCGCGTCGTCGCCCTGCACAGGCTCATCCTCATGCAGCACCCGCCACGCACCAGCGCCGCACCCTTTTCCACATCCACGCTGTGTCATACCCGCTTCCAAACCTCCTGAACTTTCTCCACCTATACCACAAGATGGCGCCCCACGCTGGGCTTTTTCTCCCGTCGGGCTTCAAGTGCGCCAACCGTGTGCTGGTGCCACACTGTTGTTACCTCCGGTGGCTTAAGGACTTCGTCCTTAAGAATCCTATGTGCGCACAGGCCGGGTGCATGCGCAATGGGCTGTCGTCACCCCTGACAACTCCCGCCCGAGCCTCGGGAGTTAACCGTGCGCCGGTGCCGCACTGTTGTTACCTCCGGTGGCTTAAGGACTTCGTCCTTAAGAATCCTGTGTGCGCACAGGCCGGGTGCTCACGGAATGGACTGTCGTCACCCCTGACAACTCCCGCCCGAGTTCGCCATGCACAATAGAAAACGCCGCAAGCGTCGCGGTTGCGCGCTTGCGGCGTTGAGGGGCTGTTGAAGGGGCGTTGCTATGGAGTCAGCTTTTTGAGCATCTTCTCTTCCACGAAGACGACAAGCTCCGCGCCTTTGGTGAGCACAGTGTCGGCGCGGGGCAGGAATTCAAAGGCGGCGTCGTCCTCTGAGCGGACGGCCACCACCTGCACGCGGTAGCGGTTGGTGAGGTCCAGTTCACGCAGGGTCTTGCCTGCCCACTTGTCCACAATAAGGCGCTGAATAAGCACGCCCATGCCAAAGGGCAAATAGTCGATGAGACCAGGATGCGTCATGCGCAGCGCAAGCTGCTGCGCGCCGTAGCGCTCGGGGAAGAACACTTCGTCCGCGCCGATTTTGGTGAGCACCTTTTCGTGCTCCCAGCTAATGGCCTTCACCCACACATGCTCCACCTCAAGCTCCTTGAGATGCAGGCAGATGAGAATGCTGGCCTCCATGGCGGAACCAACACTGACCACCACGTGCGATAAATCCTGAAAACCGAGCTGTTCCAGAACCGTCCTGTCCGTGCCGTCGGCCTGAAAGACCCGTGTCAGTTCATCCTGCGCGCGGCGGACAAAGTCCGGATTGGAGTCCACACCGATAACGTCGTGCCCAAGCTCCATAAGGCGCTGGGCCAGAAAAAAGCCGAATTTGCCAAGGCCGATGACGCCGACTTCCAGCTTATCCATTCTTCACTCCATATCCACGGCGCAACACAAGGGGTGCACCTGCGCTAACCGATGGGCAAACGTTTTTCCGCCCAGCGGAATTTCTCCTGAGTATACAGTTCCTGCAGCACCTGCAAAAACACGATGGGCCCAAGGCGGCCCACAAACATCAAAGCCGTAAGCGTCAGCTTGCCCGTTGTGGACAGCTCGGGCGTGATGCCCGTGGACAGCCCAACGGTACCAAATGCCGAGACCACTTCGAAAAGGATTTCCAAAAACTGCCCACGCGTGGCCGCATGCGGCACCGCGCCCGTCTCGCTGACGCAAAGGATAAGCGTAGCCAGCGCGATAACGCCCGTGGCCAGCATCATCAGTGTCAGTGCGCCGTTCATGGTGGATTCGTCAAGGGCGAAGTTGCCGACCACAGCCTGATGCCGCCCCTTCAGGCGCGCCACGCAAAACGCCGTCATGGCCCGCAGGGTGGTGACTTTCACACCGCCCGCGCAGGACCCCGGCGCGCCGCCCACAAACATCAAAAACATCATAACCAGCAGCGAAACATTGCTCAGCGTGCCGATGTCCATGGTGTTGAACCCCGCCGTGCGGCAGGTCACGGACTGAAACAGCGAGCCTAGAAGCTCCTCGCCGGGAGCGTACTGGCCCGAGTGAAGCAAAAACTCCACCACGAGTATCGCCAGCGCGCCGCCGATGATGAGCCATACACTCATGCTCAACACCACCCGCGCATGCCAAGACAAACGCCCCACAGGCTGAAAACTGCTCCCGCCCGCGCGGATGTGCTTGCCGGTGGCGTGCTCGGCAAGCTCCAGCAGCACCACAAAGCCCAACCCGCCAAGAACGATAAGTCCCATGAACACGGCGTTGACGCCGATGTTGCCGCGCCAGTGCATCAAACTGTCCGACTGCAGGGCAAACCCGGCGTTACAGAAGGCGGACACAGCGTGAAACAGCGCAGAAAACGGCGCAAAGCCCTGCGGGTCCAGCAGAAAGAGCGCCAGCGCGCCAAAGGCTTCGATAAGCAGGCACCCCAGCACAACGTGCTTGAGAAAGTGCCCCAGGCTGAATTTGGGGTCGTGCAGGAGGGTCTGGCTTACCGCCTCGCGGTCGGTGAGGGAAATGCGGTTGCGCCAGAGGTAAAAGATAAGGCTGGTGTAGGTCATAATGCCCAGCCCGCCAAGCTGAATAAGCGCCAGCAGAACACTCTGCCCTGCGGTGGAAAAGGCGGTGCCGGTGTCCACCACGGCAAGGCCGGTCACACACGTGGCGGACGTAGCCGTAAACAGCGCGTCAACCCAGCCCAGCGGCTCGCCCGTCAGGCTAAACCGCTGGTGCAGGAGTATGGTCCCCGCAAGGATGGTCAACGCAAAACCCGCAATGGGGAACAGAAACGTTGGTGTCTTTTTTCGGAGCATGAGTTCTCCTCCACGAAAGCGCCGCAGCTACTTTCGCCAGAACTCCGGGACGAAGAGGATAATGACGGTGTAGATTTCAAGACGCCCGAGCAGCATGCAGAAGACGAGCAGCCATTTGCCCAGCTGCGGAATCTCCGCATAGTTGTCCGTGGGGCCCACGCCGCCAAGACCGGGGCCAATGTTGCCAATACAGGCGACCACGGACGAAAACGCCGTCACAATGTCCACGCCCATGGCCGCCAGATAAAACGACGACAGGATGAACAGGCCAAGGAACAGCAAAAAGAATCCGGTGATGGAGTTCATCACTTCCGGGGGCACGTTCTTGCCGCCCAGCTTCACGCGCGTCACCGCGCGGGGATGGATAAGGCGGTACAGTTCGTTATAGGCGTGCTTGAACAGCAGCAGGACGCGCATGCACTTGATGCCGCCGCCCGTAGAACCGGCGCAGCCGCCAAGAAACATCAGCGTAAACAACAGGGCCTGTGGGAGCGGCGTCCAGATTTCATAGTCCGCCGTGGCGTAGCCCGTGGTGGTGACGATGGACGCCACCTGAAAGGACGTATACCGCAGGGACTCCCAAAACGATTCATAATTCACGCCCCACACGGAGAACGTGGACACCAGCGTAAAAATGCCAAAGATGCCCATGAAGAAACGGAATTCCGGGTCGCGCCACATAAGCAGCGGACGCCCACGCAGCAGCTGGTAATGCAGGGAAAAATTGACGCCGGCCAGCAGCATGAACACCGTGATGACCACATCAAAGTACACGCTGTCGTATGCGGCAATGGACGTGTTGCGCGTGGAGAAACCACCCGTCGCCATGGTGCCGAAGGTATGGCACAGCGACTCGAACATATCCATGCCGCCCAGCAGCAGGAGCACGGCTTCCACCACGGTGAACAGCACGTACACCTTCCACAGCAGCGATGCGGTATCCTTAATGCGCGGCTTCAGCTTGTCCGGGACGGGTCCCGGCACTTCGGCCTTGTATAGCTGCATGCCGCCAACGCCGAGGAACGGCAAAATGGCAAGCGACAGCACAATAATGCCCATGCCGCCCAGCCAATGCGTCAGGCTGCGCCACATGAGCAGGCCGCGCGGGACGGCCTCGATGTTCGACAGCACCGACGCGCCCGTCGTCGTAAAGCCCGAAATGGACTCGAACAGGCAATCCGTGAAGGTCGGCAGCATATCGCCAAACCAAAACGGCAACGCGCCGACAAATCCTGCCGCCAGCCAGCCCAATGCCACGATGGCCATGCCCTCGCGGTGGTTCATGGGTGCGGCCTCGGTATCGCGGAACAGATAGAACAGCCCCGCACCACAGGTTGCCGCCACGCTGATGGCCTTCATCAGCGGCAGAGTCCCCGCATCGTCGTAGTAGAGGGAAAAGCCCAGTGCAAAGAGCATGGAAACGCCCACACTGAGCAAAATGGCCCCCACGATGTGCAGGGTGTAGCGCCAGCGCATTTAGAACGTCTCCAGCTTCACCGTCAGGCGTTTTTCAACACGGGAAATATTCTTGGCCGTACTCAGCAGGATGATTCTGTCGCCCGGATGGATAACGGTATCGCCCGTGGGGAAGATAACCTTCTCGCCACGCACCAGCGCCAGAATCAGCGCGCCCTTGGGCAGGTGCAGGTCCTTCACGGACTTGCCGACAATGTCGGAGTGCTCCTGCGCAACGGCCTCCAGCGCTTCGGCGGCTTCGCCCTTGATGGACGCCGCAGACAGCACCTTGCCCTGCCGCATATACTGGAGGATGGAATTCACGGCGGACAGCCGCGGACTCACGGTATTCTCAATGCCGATGGCGCGCACCAGCGGAAAGTACGCAAACTTGTCAATACGCGTCACCGCGCGCGCCGCGCCAAGGTTCTTCGCCAACAGCGACGTCAGGATATTCGTTTCCTCATCGCCGGTCAGCGAGATAACCATATCCATGTCCGGCACGTTTTCTTCCAGCAGCAATTCCTGGTCCGTTCCATCGCCGCGCAGGACAAGCGTCCGGTCCAGAATCTGCGCCAGCTCCTGACAGGAATCCGCGCCCTGATCCACCAGCTTCACATGCATATTCTTCATGCGCTCCAGCCGCTGGGCCAGCCGCAGACCAATGTCGCCGCCGCCGATGATAAGCACATCGCGCACCGGGCGGAAAAGGCTGCCAAAATGCTTCATAATGGCCGGCAGGTCTTCATCGCGGCACACAAAATAGACAAGGTCGCCCTTGTGGATGAAATCCTCACCCGACGGGATAATCAGCTTCTCGCCGCGCACAATGGCCGCGATGATGATATCCACCCCGCCCATCTCGTCGCGGATGCCAGCCAGCCCACTGCCCACCACGGGGCTGTTCTCGGAGACGTTCAGGCCAATGAGCTTCACGTGGCCATCAGCAAACTCGTTCACCTCCTCGGCGTCCGGCAGGCTGATGATGCGCTCAATGGTCTTCACCACCTCAACATCAGGATTGATGATTTTATCAATGGGCAGCACCACCGTGCCGCGCGTCTCCTGAAAGTCGATGTACTCGTCCTTACGGATGCGAGCCAGCTTCACGATGTCCGGAGCCAGCGCCTTGGCAAAGGTGCACGCTATGATGTTGATTTCGTCGCTGTCCGTGACGGCAAGCAGTACATCCGCCTCCGCAACGCCAGCAGCGTCAAGGATGGCCGGATCACTGCCAGAACCCGCAACGGTCTGGACGTCCAAGTATTCCGTAATGCGCTTGAGCGCATTCGCGTCCTTGTCGATAACGACAACTTCCTTGGACTCTGTGGAAAGCCGCCGGGCAATGTGAAATCCCACTTCGCCCGCGCCGATGATGATGACTTTCAAGGGTTCGCTCGCTTTTTTCCAAAAGATAAGAGGAAACTGTGTCGTGGCACCCTTACTGGAAAACCCTACTCAAATCCAGTGCCGACTGCACCCCCAAAAATCATACCCAAGGGCACCACTAGGCCCGCCGGGCATAACGCCACAGGGGCGCTGTGGCGGGCCGGGTCGTTGCGCCACATGCAAGCCCCAGCCTCCGGCGGCTTAAGGGCGTTGCCCTTAAGAATCCCAACATTGGGGTGGGTACGGGGCATAGGGCAACAACATGGGCAAACCCAGCCCTCTGCCCTAACCAGCCACCCGCCGCGCCCCAACATACCTTCCCCCAATATCGGATTCTTAAGGATGGAATCCTTAAGTCCCCGAAGGGAATACATGTATGGCGTCAGGCCAACGTCTGCCACGGGCGCACGCTATGCGTCACGGCGCTGGCGGCGCTGTAGCGGGCCGGGTCGTTGCGCCGCATGCAAGCCCCAGCCTCCGGCGGCTTAAGGGCGTTGCCCTTAAGAATCCCAACATTGGGGTGGGTACGGGGCCTAGAGGCAACAACATGGGCAACCCCAGCCCTCTGCCCTAACCAACCACCCGCCGCGCCCCAACACTCCTTCCCCCAATATCGGATTCTTAAGGATGGAATCCTTAAGTCCCCGAAGGGAATACATGTATGGCGTCAGACCAACGTCTGCCACGGGCGCACGCTATGCGTCACGCCACAGGGGCGCTGTAGCGGGCCGGGTCGCTGCGCCGCATGCAAGACCCAGCCTCCGGCGGCTTAAGGGCGTTGCCCTTAAGAATCCCAACATTGGGGTGGGTACGGGGCCTAGAGTCAACAACATGGGCAACCCCAGCCCTCTGCCCTAACCAGCCACCCGCCGCGCCCCAACATACCTTCCCCCAATATCGGATTCTTAAGGATGGAATCCTTAAGTCCCCGAAGGGAATACATGTATAGCGTCAGACCAACGTCTGCCACGGGCGCACGCTATGCGTCACCACAAAAAAGCACTGCGCCACGGCACACCAATCGCCCTAACAGGCTAGTCCGCCTGACGAAACATGTTTTGTCAAGAGCGGGGAGATGAATTTGGGGGGGAAGGATAGAAGGAAGGAGCTAGGGAAACGACAAAAACCCGCCGCGCAGGGCGCGGCGGGTATCGGGTCGTATTTCTGACTCGTCAGTAGGCTCTAGGCGAGCTTGTTGACGGCCAGGGAGAGGCGGGAGATCTTGCGGGCGGCGGTGCGCGCGTGCAGGACCTTCTTGGAAGCGGCCTTGTCCAGCAGGACGACGGCGGACTTCAGAGCGGACTGAGCCTGCTCTTTGTCGTTGGCTTCCACAGCCTGGCGAACGGACTTGACCACGTTCTTGATACGGGTCTTGACGGTGCGGTTGCGAGCGTTGCGCTTCAGGCTCTGACGGTGCCTCTTAATGGCGGATTTGTGATTAGCCAAGGTTCTTCCTCCTGAGAAAACTTATATTTCTACATTATCTTGCGGTTCTTGCGTTCAAGGAGATTGGTGCAATAAACGGTAGCGTACCCTTTGTCAAGGGATTTCGCAACGCCTACATCCAATCCCGTCTCCTCTGCGGAGCGAAAATCCGGTGCTTGTGTCGCCTTTGCCCTGCCCCTAGCCTGCCGTCTTTGCTCATAACGGCGGGGAAATTGGGAGAACTCAGGCGCGCCAGCCCGGGGCGCTCCGGCATTCCAACTGTCAACTAGACTTGCAGTGCGGAAAAGTCCGCCAGCAGTCCAAGGCGCGAAACGAGCGCGGTCAGCAGGTTGAGCCTGTTCGTGCGCAGGTCGTCTTCCTTGCACATGACCATGACGTTGTCGAAGAAGGCGTCCACGTCGGGGCGCAGGTCGCGCAGCAGACCCATGAGGCTGGCAAAGTCGTCCTTGCCCCACAGCTCTTCCCACTTGGGCGCAATTTCCTTGAGGCGTGCTGCCAGTGCCTTTTCGGCGTCCTCGATAAGCAGGTCTTCGGTGTAGTCACCGGTGAGGGCGATGTCGCCCTTGCTGCCCTGCTTGACGATGATGTTGGCGGCACGCTTAAAGGTCAGCACGGCCTGTTCGAAGTCGTCGGCCTTGCTGAAGGTGGACAGGGCGTCCACACGGGCAGCAGCAGCCCACAGGTCCGAGAAGCCAGCGCCAAGCGCGGATTCCACAACGAGGGTCTCATAGCCCTTGCCCTGGAAGTATGCCTTCAGTCGATTGGCGAAAAACGCCTTCATCTTGTCGAAAGCCTCGTCGTGCGAGAGCTTCCAATTGATGTCGCCATAGCCTTCCTGCGCCTGACGCAGGAACGCGTCGAGGTCAATGCGCAGGTTGTGCTCCAGCGCGATTCGGCAGATGCCGAGGGCCGCGCGACGGAGAGCGTACGTATCGTTCGCACCGGTGGGCACCTTGTTCAGGCCAAAACAGCCTGCCAGGGTGTCCGCCTTGTCAGCCATGGACAGGAGCGCACCGCTCAGTGAGGATGGGACGGGGCTGTCGGGACCGGCAGGAAGGTACTGTTCGTACAGGGCCTTGGCCACGGCTTCCGATTCGCCGTGCTTTGCGGCATAAATGCCGCCCATAATGCCCTGCAGTTCGTCGAACTCACCAACCATGTCGGAAACGAGGTCCGCCTTTGACAGACGTCCTGCGCGTGCAATGTCCTTTTCCATGGAGGGATCGGTCTGTTTCGCCAGCCATCCACACAGACGCTCCAAACGGCGCGTCTTGTCGCCCATGCTCCCAAGGGGACCGAGGAAGATGACATTGTCGAGCTTGCCAAGCCAGGTGTCGGCTTCGGTCTCGAGGTCAGCCTTCCAGAAGAAGCGTGCGTCTTCAAGGCGGGCACGCAGAACGCGCTCCCAGCCCTTTTTGACCAGCGCAGGGTCCTTGGGTTCAATGTTCAGTACGGGGATGAAGTGCGGCAGCAGCGAGCCGTCCGAGGCCTCCACGCCAAAGCTTTTCTGATGACCTTCCATGCTGGAGAGCAAAACCTCGCGGGGAACGTCGAGGAACGAGGCATCGAAATCACCCAGTATGACAACCGGATGTTCGACAAGGCCGCAGACCTCGTCCAGCAGATCATCATTCCAAACCACAGAGCCACCAACACTGGTAGCAAGGCGGTCGCCTTCGGCGCGAATGAGAGCCTTCCGTTCATCCGCGTCCAGCACCACTTGGCACTTGTCGCGGATGACGTCGAAATATTGTGATGCGTCGGCAATCTCGAAGGGGCCGTGACCCATAACGCGGTGACCGCGGGTGGACCGGCCGGAGGTGACGTCCGCGATGGTGAAGGGAATCACCTGATCGTCAAGGAGCGCCACAAACCAGTGGATGGGGCGGCCAAAGCCGAACTCACGGGCGCCCCAGCGCATCTTCTTCGGGAACTGCAAGGACGCGACGGCCTTTTCGCAGATGGCGGGCAGCAGGTCCGCAGTGCGGTTGCCACCGGTCATTTTACGAACGGCCAGATATTCGCCCTTCTCGGTTTCGAGGATGTAGCAATCCTCAATGCTCACGCCCTGCGTCTTGGCAAAGCCGAGTCCGGCCTTGGTGGGCTCTCCGTCCTCGCCGTAGGCAATGCGCTTCGGCGGTCCGGTAACAAGCTCCTCTTCCCTGCGCTGCTGGGCGCAGACGTCCTCGATGCAGAGGACGATACGGCGGGGCGTGGCGAAGGTCTTCACTTCCCCATGGTCCACTTTGGCTTCGGCAAGGGCGGTGTGCACCAGCTCGCCGAGCTCTTCGTGAAGCCGGGGGAAAAAACGTGCGGGAATTTCTTCCGTTCCTATCTCAAGGACAAATCGGGACATGGGAACCTTCCTCTTTCCGACTTACTTGGCGAGCATGGGATAACCCAGCTCTTCACGCTGGGCGGCATACAGATGGGCAACCCGGGAGGCAACGTTGCGCACGCGGCCGATGTAGGACGTCCGCTCCGTGATGGAGATGGCGCCCCGCGCGTCCAGCATGTTGAACGTATGCGAGCACTTCATGCAGTAGTCGTAGGCGGGCCAAGGCTGACCGGCCTCGCACAGGCGCAGACACTCGGCCTCGTACATGCCGAACAGTTTCAGCAGCATATCGGGGTCGGAAAGGTCGAAGTTGTAGCGGGAGTGCTCCACTTCGCCCTGATGGTGAACATCGCCGTAGGTGATATGGTCATTCCAGGAGAGTTCGTACACGGACTCTTTTTCCTGCAGGTACATGCAGATGCGCTCAAGGCCGTAGGTCAGCTCCACGCTGACGGGGTCCATGTCGATGCCGCCAACCTGCTGGAAGTAGGTAAACTGGGAAATTTCCATGCCGTTCAGCCAGACTTCCCAGCCAAGGCCCCACGCGCCAAGCGTCGGGGACTCCCAGTTATCCTCCACAAAGCGGATGTCATGCTCTGCCGGGTCGATGCCAAGGGCGCGCAGACTGTCGAGATACATCTCCTGCACGTCGTCGGGGGACGGCTTCAGCAGCACCTGAAACTGGTAGAACAGCTGAAGGCGGTTGGGGTTCTCGCCGTAGCGGCCGTCCGTGGGTCGACGCGATGGCTCTACATAGGCAACGCGCCAAGGCTCGGGACCAATGGCCCGCAGAAAGGTCGCCGGGTTAAACGTTCCGGCGCCGGTCTCAACGTCGCACGGCTGCTGGATGGCGCAGCCACGTTCGGACCAGAATTGCTGCAGGGTCAAGATAACATCCTGGAAATGCATATCTTCTCCTTCTTTACATAAACCGGACATAAGGCCCGGAGAAATCGTCTGTTCTCATATTCTGAGGAAACGGCCGTCTTCCCACTTCAGCCCCAGGTGCCAGCGGACAAAGCTGTCCGCCGCATCATACAGGCTTCTGCGGTCCGCGCCCTGCGGCGACAGGGAGCCCCACGTCAGCGGCGCTTCGGTGCGGACCTGTTCCAGAACGGCCACAGCCCCCCGGCTCATGGCAATGCGGCGGCCCGATCCGGGAGAGCAGTCCTCGCAGATCATGCAGCCAGCTTCCACCAAAAGCGAAGGGGCAACCGAAGTCTTTAAGTCTTTTCCGCACTGAGAGCAAGTGCCGAGACAGGGACCGTACCCCTGCTCAAAGGCCACGCGCAACCGGAAAAGTATGGGAAAGATGGGGGAAAGCGTTTCGCAGTGCTCAATGGCGTCGAGCGTATCGCGAAGCAGAGAAAAGCCTGCGGCGGACGTTTCCGGTTCCACATGCACGGCCTCGAAGAACTTCATGCAGTTGGCTGCGGGGCCAAGGCGGGCCGGAGCATTGCGCAACCCGCGGTGGCCGTCAAGCAATGTGCCTTCCGTCAGGGAAAGATACGTCCCACTGCGGCTGCGGGAAAATCCAAAATGAACCAGATTAAACGGATCGAGGCAGCCAAGAAACCGTTTCCGGCTCCGGCTGCCTCCAAATGCGAACGCGGTCAGCAGACCATGCTGGGGGGTAAACATCCGCAGCCACAGGTCCGCCTCGCGAAAGCGCCCTACCCGCAGGATGATGGCTTTGTCCGAAAAATCCTGCATTGGCAGGGAGACCCGCTGTTATTCCGCCGTAAAGCGAAGGGTGCGAACCTGTCCGGGTTCGCCCTTAAAGTCGTAGGGAGCGCCGTTGAGCGTCACGGTAACGCCACCGGCGTTGCCCAGCTTCACGGTCATGTTCTCGGCAAAACGGAGCAGCTTCTGCTGGCCGGGGCGCAGGGTCACGTCCACGGTCACGCCGCCGTTTTCCTCGCCGCCGTCCACTTTGGCCAGCAGCCAGCACACGTCCTTCGCCACAATCTCCACACGCTGGCGCGCCTCGGCGACCTGCGCGGGCTGTTCGGAAGCAACGGGAGCGGCCTCAGTCTGCTCGGGGGCGGACTGCGCCGGAGCGGCAGGCGCGGCCGGAGTCGCTGCGGCGTCCTGCGCCGGGGCTTCTTCGGCCTGCGCGGGGGCGGCGTCTTCAGCCTCGGGCTCGGCCGTGGCGGCCTCCTCTGCTGCAGGCTCGGCGACAGCTTCGGGCTGGGCTTCCTTGACGGACTCCTCAGCCAACTGGTCCAGCGGCGTGGGTTGCTCCACCTCGGCGGGGGCGGCCTCTTCCTGCTGTACAGGCTCGGCCGGAGCCTTTTTGGCGACAAGTTTGTCGTAGGCCATGTAGCCGCCAAAACCGGCAAGGATGACCACGATGGCGGCGATAAAGACCATCAGGTTCGTCTTGCGGCGGTTTTCGTTGTCGAGGGCTTCGGACGCGGCGCGCATAGCGGGTTCGGAGTCAAGCTCCTCGCCGGGGGCGTCGCTCTCCACGGGGTACTCAACAGCCATAACCCCGGCCAGCCGCTCGACATCAAGGCCAAGCAGACGGGCATAGTTGCGCACAAAGCCCTTGGCATAGACCGGATGCGGCAACAGGTCCGGATTGGCCGTTTCAATGGCTTCGATGTTGATTTTGCTGATTTTGGTCTTTTCCACCACTTCGTCGATGGTCAGACCCTGACGTTCCCGCTCCTGTCTAAACAGGTCGCCCAGTTCCTGCAGATTCATTCAGATACTCCGTATTCGATTCCGGGAAGTCGGTCGCTTTGCCCCGTGCGGGGAGCCGCACAGGGATACGCAGTCCGCCCGGATTCCCCGGTGCGGACTGCGGTAGTGGCTTCAATCGGTACTGGTTACAGCTTAATGTCGATAAGCGCGTTTTCCTTCAGCTTGGACATGTACTCTGCAAAGCGCTCTTCCAAGCGCTGCTGGTAGATGGCGTCATAGATGGCGTCGTGGACTTCTTCAATGGGCTGGGTACCTTCGGACTCCACCTGGTTCACGTAAAGCAACGCTTCGTGCCCCTGAATGAAGAACGGCTGCGACATTTCATCTTTGCCCAGACCATCCAGAGCGGACTGCCATTCCGGAGCAAGGTCGCCCCAGCTCATTTCACCAATGCGCCCGCCCTGCCCCATTCCGGGACCCTGCGAATACAGGTCGGCGGCGTCGGCAAAGCTGATTTCTTTCTTTGCGATGCGGTCGCGGAGATTGTCCACATCCACACCCTCGGCGCAGACGATGAGGCTCAGGTCCACGGTGCGGTCGCCGCGGAACTGGTAGCTGTGCTCGTCGTAGTAGCGCTGGATGTCCTCATCGGTGACGGCCACCTTGCGCTTGACCATGTAGCCCAGCAGTTTGTGGCGCAGGATGTCGTCCCGCAGCTTCTGCTTGAACTCATCCACAGTCATGCCTTCCAGCGTCAGTTGCTTCTCAAAGGACGTGCCGTTCAGGTTGGCGCGGGTCTTATAGGACTCCATCTCGTTGTCGACTTCCACGTCGGAGATGTTGATGCCCAGACGCTGCACTTCCTGACGGATGAGGATGTTGTTGACCATGCCGTCCAGCAGCTTGTGCTTGAGCTTCATGATAGACGCCTTGTCGGCCTCGGTCAGCTGGCGGCCCTTGTACCGCTCAAGGTAGGGCTTCACACGCTGATTCAACTCAAAAAGCGTCACGATCTCGCCGTTGACATCGGCAACGACCCTGTCCACAACCTGTCCCGCGAAGGCAGCGGGTGCGGTGGCCAGAACCAATACAGCGGCAAGAATATATCTGGAAAGTCGGTGCAAGGATTTCCTCCGAAAATGATGGTCCGGCCCCGCCGGACAAGGGTTGAGAACTGCCCTGCGCTCACTTGGCGCAGTTGCCTTTCGATAATAGCTTTCACGCCATAATGCAACGCCACTGTGCCACGGCTTACCCCAAAAAATGCCCAAAGGGCGCATTCCCCCGAAAGCAAAACAGGGAGGCATGCGCGCGGCACTCCTCCCTGTGTGGTTTAATCTTCCGGCGTGTGGCTATTTTTCGGCCTTTTTGCCGCCCTCTTCCGCCGTCGCCGCAGCGTCTGCGGACGTGGCGTTTTCTGTGGCATTTTCTGCGGCGCTTTCATCCTTGGCCGGGGCGGCGTTCTGGGGCGCTGTGGACGGCTGCGGCTCTGCGGCGGCATCGTCCTGCACGGGCATACCGTGGTCGTCCAGCAGATGGGTGCTGACCTCAATACTGGCATGTGCCAGCGCATCACTCAGCCACGCGTCAAAGGCCTCGCGCAGTTTGCGCTCCACCAGCACCTTTTCCACCACAGGGTACGCCCGAGACGGGTCCAGCACCTTGGCCGGGCTCTTTTCCAGATAGATAAGGCTCTGGAAGTCCGACTCGCTGGTCATCACCGGGGTGGCGTCTCCGGGGGACAGCGGCTTGAGGGCATTTTTCCAGGCAATGGTCATCCGGTCCTCACGCACGCGAAGCTCGCGGACCTCCACCTGCTCAAATTTTCCTTCGATGGCGTCCACACTGCTGTTTTTGCGGTACAGGTCCACGGCGGACTGCACCGCGTCGCGGCTGGGACCGCTGACGAGATAAATGCGCAGACGGGGCGGCAGGTAGAATTCATTGATATGCTGGCGGTAGTAGGCTTCGGCCTCCTCGTAGCCCAGCGAAATGCCGGGACGCAAAACCTCGCTGAAAAACTTCTCCAGAGCGAGACGGGCGCGCAGCTCCTGCCGCCAGTAGTCGATATCAATATATTCCTCGACGAGGACCTGCTCGAAGGTATCCTCAGGGTAGTCCGCGCGGACTTCGTCCTCCGCGGCCTGCACTTCCTCCTGCGTCACGCCGAGGTCGCGGCGCTCCAACTCCTCGTCCACAAGCTCCTGCACGATAAGGTCGCCAAGCAGGTGCCCATAGTCTTCCTTCAACTGCGCCACACTGGGCGCGGCGTCGAAGGAGGAATCCAGATGCATAAAGTCATATTTCAGTTCCAGACGGTCCAAGGTGATGGGGCGGCCATTCACACGCGCCACAACGCCTTGCTGCTCCCCTTCCCCGGAGCATCCGCCAAGGGCGAAAACGAGCGCCATAAGGACGCAGACGACGCCTATCCTGCTGTTTTTCATCATGTCCTTTCCGTTTCAGTGCGTTCGGTATGGTCTTGTGCTGTGGTATCGGCGGGAAGCAAGGCGGCCAACTCCCGTTCCACTGCGGCGAGGCTTTCGCACACGCCCGTGGCGGCAACGCGAAGCTCCAGCCTGTCCGGCGGCAACATACGCACAGAGCCTTCCTTCTCCTGCACCCACTGCACCAAGCGCTCGGGCGGCACCACGGCGGCGTCTTCGGCAAAGGTCATCACCACGCGGCCCTCGTACACATCGGCCTTGGTCACCTGCAGGCGGCCAAGCAGACGCTTGAGCCGGAGCAGCGCAAAGAACTGCTCCATCTGCTGGGGCGGCACGCCGAAGCGGTCGCGAATCTCGCCGATGAGTTCCTCCAGCGCGCTGGCGGAGTCCGCCGACGACAGCGCCTTGTAGTAGCGCAGACGCTCGCGGGCTTCGGGCATGTATTCTTCGGGGATATGCGCCTCAAAGACGATATTCAGCTCGGGGCTGGTGTCGCGCCGCAGGTCCTCGCCGCGCACGCGGCGGACCTCCTCCTCCAGCATCTCAAGGAACATATCAAGGCCCACCTTGGCCATACTGCCGGACTGCACCTCGCCAAGAATATTGCCCGCGCCGCGAAGCCGCAGGTCCTCCATGGCAATCTGAAAGCCCGCGCCAAGATAGTCCATATCAAGGATAACCTGCAGGCGCTTACGGGTTTTCTCCGGTAATTTATCCAGCGAGGGCACCACAAAGTAGGCGTAGGCCTGTGTGGCACTTCGACCCACACGGCCGCGCAGCTGATACAGTTGCCCAAGGCCAAACAACTGGGCTTGGTCCACAATAAGGGTGTTCGCCTGCGGGAAATCAAGGCCGGATTCCACAATGGCCGTGCACACGAGTATGTCTATCTCGCCGTGCCAGAACTTGTGGATGGTCTCCTCAAGCTCGCGCTCGCGCATCTGACCGTGTGCCATGCCCACACGCGCGCCGGGCACAAGCTCCTGCACGTACTCAACCACGCGGGGCAGACTGCGCACACGGTTGTGTACCCAGAATATCTGGCCCTCGCGGTCCAACTCGCGCTGAACAATGGCGCACAGCGGCTCCTTGTCGCGTTCCAGGATGGAGGTCTGCACGGGCTTACGGTCCACGGGCGGCGTTTCCATAACGCTCAGGCTGCGGATGCCGGAAATGGACAGTTGCAAGGTGCGCGGGATGGGCGTTGCCGTCAGGGCAAGGACGTCGATATCCTTACGCATCTGCTTCAGGCGCTCCTTATCCTTGACGCCGAAGCGCTGTTCTTCGTCGAGGATGAGCAGGCCGATGTTGGGCAGGTGCACGTCCTGCGACAGCAGGCGATGGGTGCCGATAAGGATATCCACCTCACCACGCGCGGCAGCGGCCAGCACGGCCTTTTGCCGCTTGCGCGGAACAAAGCGGCTGAGCAGCCCCACCGTGAGGGGGAAGCTCTCCATCCGGCGCTTAAAGTTCTGGTAATGCTGCTCCGCCAGCACGGTTGTGGGGCATAAAATGGCAACCTGACGGCCATCAAGCGCGGCGCGGAAGGCGGCGCGCATGGCGATTTCCGTCTTGCCGAAGCCCACGTCGCCGCAGATGAGGCGGTCCATAGGTTCGGGCTTTTCCATGTCCGCCAGCACGGCGCGGATGGCCTTTTCCTGATCCGGCGTTTCCTCGAAGCCAAAGGACGCCTCGAACTCGTTGAACATGTCGTCTACGGGCGAATAGGAGTAGCCCTTGGCTACCTTGCGCCACGCATACATTTCCACCAGTTCGCGGGCAATCTTCTCAATGGCCTTGCGGGCGCGCGCCTTGGCGCGGTTCCATCCGGCCCCGCCCAGCTTGTCCAGCGCGGGGGATGCGCCTTCCGGCCCCTTGTAGCGCTGGATGACATCCAGTCGGTCCACAGGCAGATACAGCTTATCGTCGCCGGAGTAGTACAGGAGCAGATAGTCGTTGCTCACACTGCCAAGGTTCAGGCGGTGCAGCCCGCCAAACCGGGATAGCCCCCACTCGCGGTGCACAAGCAGGTCGCCCTCGGACAGGTCCTCATAGGTCTTGAGACCCTTGAAGTCCGCCGCACCGGGCAGCGCCGCGCGGGTGCGCGACGGCTGGATAACGTCTTCACCAAGGATGATGGAGCCGTTCCAGCCGAATTCGATGCCCTGCTTAAAGGACGAGACAAGGGCAAAAATGCCGCGCTGGTCCGGGACATAGGACGTGGCGGGCGTCACGCCGTCCTGCTCCGCCAGCGCCAAAAACTTTTTACGGGACTGCGCGGTGCGAAAGGACAAAATGACCTGCGCGCGCTCCTGCGACCACTTCTTGATGGCCGCCATCAGCGCCTGCCATGGACGGTTGCGGTCGTCCGGCTTCCAGAACAACTCCTCAAAGGCGGCGTAGTTCTTTTCCGGCAATTCGATGCCGTCGCGCTTTTCGCCTATGGTGAGGTCCTCGAAGTGGATTTGCGCGTTGTCCTGCCACATTTTGCGCGCGCCTTCGGCCTGCTGGATGATGACGTTGCGCGGCCTGCGCCAACCAAGGCGCTCGGCCTCCTCATCCAGCGATTCGGTCCAGTCCCATTCCACCTCTTCCATGCGCGTACGTAGACGCCCCGCGCCGCACAGCACCCACGCGGCATCGCGCGGGAGCCATTCGTCCAGGGTGACGGCATCATCATAAAACAGCCCCGGACGGATGGAGCCGGTGCCCTCGTCCAGCATCCGGTTCAGATGCTGCTGCGCTCCGGGGTCCAGCTCGCCAATGCCGCGCAGTTTCTCCCACCGCGCGCGGGCGGCGTCGCACTCCTCGGGCGTAAAGACCGAGGGGGACGCAGGCAGGAGCACCGCCTCGTCCAGCGCCTCACTGGAGCGCTGGGACATGGGGTCGAACAGACGGATGTCGTCCAGCGTGTCGCCGAAGAATTCCAGACGCAAGGGCTTCGGGTAGCCGGGCGCAAAAATATCCAAAATATCGCCACGCATGGCCATTTCGCCGGGGCGCGTCACCATGCCCGTACGCTCGTAGCCCCAGCTGGCGCACTGCTCCAGAATGCTCTCGGACAGAATCTCCTCGCCCCGCGGCAGGACAAGGTGATGGGTGTCGAGAATGCGGCGCGGCGGCCACTTGGGCAGCAGATTGTCCGGCGTCAGCAAAATACCGCGTGCGCCGGAGCCTGTGGCGAGGGAATACAGCGCAGCCCAGCGCGCGGCCCAGCGGCCCGGGTCCGTGGACTTGGCGGGATAGGCGGGAAAGGTCACCCACTTGGAACCGCCAAAGGGGCCGTCGCCCGGAGTCAGCAGGCCAAGCAGCGCCTGCATCTGCACCAGTTCCTTGGTGCCGGGAACAACCATCACCACACTGCGGGAGCGGGCAAGAAGGCCTGCGGCAATTGCCGCCTGTGTACCGGGGCCGGACTTGTAGACGCGACGGGACAGCGCCGCCCCTTCCGGCGACAGCATGCGGCCGGATTGAGCGAACTCCCGCAACTCAGGAGGGAAAAGCAACTGGTTTGTTTCCTTGTTTTTTCGTTTCCACGAATACGCACAACGAAAGACCGCCGCGCGCAACAGCGCAGCGGCGGTCATCATGCCTTGTCAGGCGGCGAGCCGCAACAACTGAAAGGCTGTTTTTACACCTGAGCCAGAACGTCCTTCTCTTCGTTAGAGAGCAGACGGTTCAGATCAAGCAGGATGAGCAGGCGGTCTTCCAGCTTGCCCACACCGCTGATGTACTCCGATTCCAGGCCGGAAACGACGGGCGGCGGCGGCTCGACCGTGTTTGCCGGAATGCGGAGCACCTCAGAAACGGAATCGACAATAAAGCCCACGATCATGTTATTGATCTCAATGACGATGATCCTCGTGTGCTTATCATGATCCCGTGTTGCAAGGCCGAAGCGCCTGCGCAAATCAATAATGGGGATGACGTTGCCGCGAAGGTTGATGACGCCCTCGACAAACGCAGGAGCCTTCGGGACCTTCGTAATCTCCATGGTGCGGATGATTTCCTGCACCTTGAGGATATCGACGCCGAATTCCTCTTCCCCGATGCTGAATGTGACAAGCTGTATCAGCTCAGCATCCTGTCTCTTTTGGGTCTCGTCCATCAGTGTTCTCCTGTGGTGTGAATGAGAATGGCCGACGGCATGGAAGTCATCGCCAATCATTCCGCCAATAACACATAAATAATCCGAAACCGCGCATAAGGCAACACAAACGCGCGGACGGCCCTTTTTCATCGGACTCTGGGCACTTACACAGGCCTTATCGGCAACAGCTCCGAATACTTGACCTTTTTTGTCGTGAAAATCTGTTGCGCTTGCGCCCCTCGTTCATTATCGTACCGCGAGCGCGTCAGGGAAGGTTCCGGGCGCGTGCAGATCACAAGGAGGACGACCCCTGCATGGCACAATTCGCACCACATAAAACGAATTACGCGTTGGAGGATCAGATAAAGACCCTGCGCGACGAAGAGCTTCTCGACTTTTGGGAAGAGGCGCAATATCTGGAAAAATTCCTTCAAGATGAATTTAGTGCAGGAGCCGGAGCACACATCGAATACGAACGCATCATCCTCAAGGAACTCCAATACCGCACCTGCAAACGTTGCGTCAGCACCAGCTAGCCAACCGGCTCAAAATTTCTGCATCTCCACATTTCTCTCACTCTGCATTGACGGAAAGGCCCCCGCTCCACATGGACCGGGGGCTTTTTTGCGCGCGGGCTACGAAAGTCCGCCGAAAGCGGCGCTCCGGTCCCCGGCGCGCCGCCCTGCCCGCTCCTTCCTGCTCACAAAAAAAGAGCCGCCAGACGCAACGTCCAGCGGCTCCTCTGAATGCGAAAAAGCGCCACGCACAAGGCGGGGCTGCGCTACTTCTTGGCTTTCGCCGCAGGGCGGCCAATGCTGAAGTAGGCAAAGCCGTCAGCGGCAAGCTCGGACGGGGAATAGAGGTTGCGGCCATCAAAAATGATGGGGGCGCTCAGCTTTTCCTTAATCTGCGGGAAATCGGGCTTGCGGAACTGGTTCCACTCGGTCACCACGGCCAGCGCGTCCGCATCTTCCAACGCGGCGTACTGCTCGTCCACAATTTCCACAAGGTCGTTGCCTTCCAGCGCCTTGCGGGAGTTCGGCCCGGCAACCGGGTCAAACGCCTTCACGCGCATGCCGCGCTCCGTCAGGTAGCGCACGGTGACAAGCGAGGGAGCCTCGCGGATGTCGTCGGTATTGGCCTTAAACGCCAAGCCCCACAGGGCGAGGGTCTTGCCTTCCACGCCGCCCTGATTGGCGAAGTAGTCCTCAATCTTGCGGGCCACGGAGAACTTCTGGGCGTCGTTCACGGAATCCACGGACTGGAGCAGGCTCGGGGTGTGGCCGTTTTCCAGAGCGGTGGTGATGAGCGCCTTCACGTCCTTGGGGAAGCAGGAGCCGCCATAGCCAACGCCGGGGTAAATGAAGTGGTAGCCAATACGGTGGTCGGAGCCGATGCCAAGGCGCACGTCGCCCACGTCCGCGCCAACGCGCTCGCAGATGTTGGAGATTTCGTTGATGAAGGAGATCTTGGTCGCCAGCATGCAGTTGGCGGCATACTTGGTCATCTCCGCGCTGCGCACGTTCATGACGATGAGCTTTTCGCGGCTGCGGGCAAAGGGCGAGTACAGGGAGCGCATGACTTCCGCCGTCTCGGGATCGTTGGTGCCCAGAATGACGCGGTCGGGCTTCATGAAGTCGCTGACGGCGTCGCCTTCCTTGAGGAACTCGGGGTTGGAGACCACGTCGAACGCAATGGACTCGCCGCGCTTTTCCAGCTCCTCGCTGATGAGGGCGCGCACCTGATCGGCGGTGCCGACGGGCACGGTGGACTTGTCCACGACAATCTTCTTGTCCTTCATATACTGGCCAATCTCGCGGGCCACCTGATGCACGTACTTCAGGTCGCAACTGCCGTCCTCGCGGCAGGGGGTGCCCACGGTGATGAAGACGACCTGTGCATCCTCAAGGCCTTCGGCAAGGCTGGTGGTGAAGCGCAGGCGGCCTTCGGCGTTGTTGCGCTTGACCATTTCCTCAAGACCCGGCTCGTAGATGTGGACCTTGCCGCTTTCAAGGGTTTTGACCACGGCGGGGTTCACGTCCACGCAGGAGACGGCGTTGCCCATCTCGGCAAAGCAGGCCGCACTGACCAGCCCGACATATCCAGTACCAACTATGCAAACATTCATGTATCCAAACCTCGTTTGGTGCTTCGTCTCTGGGGATTTCTTTTGATATAGCGAGAAAAGACGGAATAATAGCGCGCAGGGGCGGCCAAGTCAATGCACGGGCCCACGCCCCGCAGCGCCGCAAAACGCCCCCGCGAGTCCCGGTTTGGCGCGGAAACACAAGCTTTCCCTTGACTTTCGGCCAGTGTTGGCGACAATTTCCTGCGGGCGCCAATACCGCCCCACCTCATTCTCAACTCTGAATCACCTCGCAGAAAGGATCGAAATATGCCTTCACTTGCAGTCAATATCGATCATATCGCCACGCTTCGTCAGGCCCGCCTCGGTAAAGAGCCGGACCCGGTCACCGCCGCCCACCTTTCGGAGCTGGCCGGTGCGCAGTGCATTATCTGCCACCTGCGCGAAGACCGCCGCCACATTCAGGACCGGGACGTGGACCTGCTGCGCGCCACCGTCAAAACCCGCCTGAACCTTGAAATGGCCGCCACTGATGAAATGCAGGGCATCTGCCTGCGCACGCGCCCGGACATCATCTGCCTCGTCCCCGAAAAGCGCGAGGAGCTCACCACCGAGGGCGGCCTTGACGTGGCCTCCCGCGTGGAGGAACTGTCCAACTACTTGGAGCCAATCCACGCGCAGGGCATTGAATCCAGCCTGTTCATCGACGCGGACCCGAAGCAGATTGAAGCCGCCGCCAAAATCGGCAACCAGTATATTGAGATACACACCGGCCACTACGCCGACGCAGAAACCCCGGCGCAGGCCAAGGCCGAGCTGGAAAAAATTCTGGCAGGCATCCGCCTTGCGCAGGACCTTGGCCTGAAGGTGAACCTTGGGCACGGGCTGAACTATGTGAACATTCTGCCCTTTGCCAAGGTTCCCGGCATCAACGAATATTCCATCGGGCACAGCATCATCGCCCGCGCCGCCTACGTGGGCATCACGCAGGCCGTGCGCGAAATGAACGACATCGTCCGCGGATTCGTGGACTAGGAACGCCGATGATAGTTGGGCTTGGTCTGGATGTGGTGGAACTCTCGCGCATTGAGCGCATGCTGGAGAAGCACCCCGAGCGCTTTCTCGCCCGCATCCTGACCCCGGCAGAGCGAGACGCCATGCCGGCACACACACCCGTCCCCTACGTGGCCGCGCGCTTTGCGGCCAAGGAGGCCGCCGCCAAGGCACTTGGCACCGGCATCGCCGAGGGGGTAGGATTTCAGACAATGGAAGTGCAGCGCGAGGCCAGCGGACAGCCGCGCCTCGTCCTGCATGGACCGGCCAAAGACCGCGCAAGAACCCTTGGCGCGGACAACGCACATATCACCCTGACGCATGGCCGCGACATCGCCGCCGCCGTCGTCGTTTTGGAGAAGATGTAGAATGGAGATGTACCACGCAGTCCCCCTGCCCACGCCGGAAGAAATGGCCGCCTGGGACCACGCAACCATTGAGGACTTCGGCCTGAGGCAGGAAGTGCTGATGGAAAATGCCGGCCTTGGCGCCTATGGCGTGCTGGAAGAGGCCATCGGCCCCGTGGAGGGGCTTTTGGCACTGGTGGTCGCCGGTTCCGGCAACAACGGCGGCGACGCGTTCTGCCTCGCCCGCCATCTGGCCAACTCCGGCGCGCAAGTCGTGGTGCTGCACACCGGCAAAAAAAAGGCCTACCGCGGCGCAGCCGCCGTCAATATGCGCCTTGCGCAGAAGATGGGCATCCAGCTTGAATTCCTCGCGCCCGGGCACAGCCTGATTGAAATCTCGCAGGAATACGGCATGCCGGACATCATTGTCGACGGCCTGCTGGGCACCGGGTTCACCGGCGCACTGCGCGAGGACGCCCTGCGCATCGTCGAGGACGTCAACCTGCTTGGCGAGGACTCCTACGTTATGGCGCTGGATACGCCCTCCGGCCTTTCCGGCCTCACGGGCGAGCCGTGTCCCGTCGCCGTCCGCGCCGATGTCACCGTCACTTTTGAGGCCGCAAAACTTGGCCTCGCCCTGCCCGTTGCCACGGAATACACCGGCGACGTGCACGTCTGCGGCATCGGCATCCCCGAATTTATCAAGAACTCCTCCCCGGCCACCTTCGGCATGCTCACCGACGGCGTGCTGGACCTGCTGCCCACCCCGCATCCCGAGATGCACAAGGGCACCGCAGGGCACGTGCTGGTCATTGGCGGCAGCACCGGACTCACCGGCGCGCCGCATCTGGCTGCCCTTGGCGCGCTGCGCGCCGGAGCGGGCATGGTCACCGTAGCCTGCCCCGCCGCCCTCGCGCTGGAGGTCAAGGCCGGTTCCCCGGACATCATGACCCTGCCGCTGGGTTCCGGTTCCAACTGGAACGAAAGCATGGCCCACGACCTGCGCGAGCATCTGCCGCGCTTTACCACCATTCTCATTGGTCCCGGCATGGGCCGCGATGAACGCGCCCTCGGCTTCCTGCGCGCCCTTGCGGAACTGGACCTGCCAAACGTGGTGCTGGACGCCGACGCGCTGTTCTGGCTTGCCGAGGCTCCCGGCCTCATCAAGCACATGGACGCCCCGGCCGTCATCACACCCCACCCCGGCGAAGCGGCCCGCCTGCTCGGCTGCACCACCGACGAAGTGCAGGCCGACCGTCTTGGCCACGCCCTGACGCTGGCCCACAACACGGACAGCGTCACCGTGCTCAAGGGTGCGGGTAGCATCATCGCACTGCCCGATGGCCGCGCCTTTGTTTCGCCCTTTGCCGTATCCAATCTGGCGGTTGCCGGTTCTGGAGACGTGCTTGCCGGACTGGTTGCCAGCCTCATGGCCCGTGCGGCGGACCCCGAGGATGCCGCCTGTCTTGGCGTGTACTGGCACGGCCTTGCCGGAGACCTGCTCGGCGCGGACTACCCCGCCCGTGGCAACACCGCCAGCGAAATCGCCCACGCCCTGCCGCGTGCGCTGAAGGAGACCGTCGATGCTTAAAGCCAAAGACATCATGACCAAGGACCCCATAACGCTCTACCCCGACGACGAAATCACCGTCGCCGCCCAGACCATGCTGGAAAAAGGCATCAACGGCCTGCCCGTACTGGACGAAGGGGGCAGCGTGGTGGGCATCCTGTGCCAGAGCGACCTTGTGGCCCAGCAGAAAAAGCTGAATCTGCCCTCGGTCTTCACCCTGCTGGACGGCATCATTCCCTTTTCCTCCACCCGCGACCTTGAGCGCGAGATGGAAAAGATGACGGCCATGACCGTTGCTCAGGCCATGACGGAATCGCCCGTCACGGTCAGCCCCGAGACCTCCCTTGACGAGGTCGCCTCCATCATCGTGGAAAAGCGCTTCCATACGCTGCCCGTGGTGGATGGCACCCATCTTGTGGGCGTTATCGGCAAGGAAGACATCCTGCGCACCCTCATCCCCCAGCCGTCCGAGGACGATGAATAGCGCGTCATGACCATCACCGTGCATCTTGAAGACGAAGCCGCCACCCTCGCGCTGGGCCAACGCCTGGCGCGGGCGGTGGCGGATGACGCCACAGGGCTGAACGTTTTACTCTGCGGCGAGCTTGGCGCAGGCAAGACCACACTGGTGCGCGGCCTTGTCGCCGCCTTGCCCGGGGGCGAAGACGCCCGCGTCTCCAGCCCCAGCTTCAACATTATGAACCTGTATCCCACCACTCCCGAGACGGCGCACTTTGACCTCTACCGTCTTGAATTTCAGGAACCGGACGAGTCCCTTCTGGAATTCCTCGCCGACGATGAGACCCTTGTGCTTGTGGAGTGGTCGCAGTACCTCGACCGCGAGTTTTGGCCGGGGGATTATCTGCTTCTAACGTGGCAGCCCGCCCAAACGGGCCGCACGCTGGAACTGACGGCTCAGGGCGCAACCGCCACCGCGATTCTCCGCGCCGCCACGCACGAGGGCTAGCCGCCCCGCGTGCCCCAAGGCGCCGCGCAACACACCCCAACACTTAGTGAGGAGCTTAGCTTCAATGGCCATCATCGTTCAGAAGTTCGGCGGCACCTCGGTCGCCAACCTCGACTGCATGCGCAAGGTGCAGACCAAGGTGGAAAAGGCCCTCGCCGACGGGTACAAGGTCGTCGTCGTGCTGTCCGCCATGGCAGGCGAGACAAACCGGCTTATCGACCTTGCCAAGGAATGGTCCACAGCCCCGGACCCAGCCGAGATGGATTCCCTCGTCTCCACGGGCGAACAGGTTTCCGTTGCCCTCTTCTCCATGCTGCTGAAAGACGCAGGGATCAAAGCCCGCTCCATTCTGGGCTTTCAGGCCGAGATCACCACAGACAAAAAATATGGCCGCGCCCGTATTCTGGACATCAACGCCGACAACATGAAACGCCAGCTTGAGGACCACGATGTGTTGGTCGTGGCTGGTTTTCAGGGCTGTGACGACCAGCGCCGCATCACCACGCTGGGCCGTGGCGGCTCGGATACGTCCGCCGTTGCACTTGCCGTTGCAGTTGGGGCCGATCTTTGCGAAATTTTCACTGATGTGGACGGCGTGTACACCACGGACCCCAACATCGTCTCCCGCGCCAAAAAGATCCCCAAAATCTCGTACGACGAGATGCTCGAAATGTCCTCCATGGGCGCCAAGGTCCTGCAGATTCGCTCCGTGGAGTTCGCCAAAAAATACAACATGACCGTTCACGTCCGGTCGACTTTTTCCGACTGTCCCGGAACGTACGTAACCCAGGAGGATGAAAGCATGGAAGCCGTTCTGGTTTCAGGCATCGCATATGACAAGGACCAGGCCCGCGTAACACTTCTGGACGTTGATGACCGTCCCGGTGTGGCGTCGTCGCTGTTCTCGCCCCTTGCCGACGCCGGAATCATCGTCGACATGATCATCCAGAATACCAGCCGCGACGGTGAAAAAACCGACATGACCTTCACCGTGCCCCGCGCCGACCTTGACCAGACCATCAAAATTATTGATGAAATAAAGGAAACCCTCGGTACGCGGCAGACCCTGTACGACGAGCGCGTCTCCAAGGTGTCCGTCATTGGCGTTGGCATGCGCAGCCACTCCGGCGTTGCATCACGCATGTTCCAGGCCCTCAAGGCGGAAGGCATCAATATTTTGATGATCTCCACCTCCGAGATTAAGGTCACCTGCCTCATCGAGGAAAAATACACCGAGTTGGCCGTGCGCACCCTGCACGAATCATTTGAACTGGAGAAAGAAGGAATGAAGTGTTGACGCCATGAAGAAGATCTCCATCTACGATACCACGCTGCGTGACGGAACCCAGGCCGAAGAAATCAGCCTCTCCACTGGCGACAAGATTCGCATTGCCAGAAAGCTTAACGCGCTGGGCGTAGACTATATTGAGGGCGGTTGGCCCGGCTCCAATGAGACCGACCGCGCCTTCTTTACGGAGATTCGTCAATACGATCTATCGCATTCCAAGGTCGCCGCGTTTGGCAGTACATGCAGCCCCCGGTGCTCCGCGCACGAGGACCCAAACCTCGCCGCCCTCATCGCGGCTGCGCCCGACGCGGCGACCCTTTTCGGAAAGACGTGGGACCTGCACGTCACCGAAGCCCTTCGTGTTTCGCACGAGGAGAATCTGGAGCTTATCCGCTCCTCCATCGCCCATATGGGCGCCAACGTGCCCGAGGTCTTCTTTGACGCGGAGCACTTCTTTGACGGCTACAAAGCCAACCCGGACTACGCCGTTGCCTGCCTGAAAGCCGCCCACGAAGCAGGCGCGCAGGTGCTGGTGCTGTGCGACACCAACGGCGGCTGCCTGCCGTACGAGGTGCGCGGCATAGTCGCCGCGGTGCGCGACGCCCTGCCCGGCGACGCCAGCCTTGGCATCCATACGCACAACGATTCCGAAACCGCCGTCGCCAACACCGTCGAGGCCGTCCACGGCGGCGCGGTGCAGGTGCAGGGCACCATCAACGGCTACGGCGAGCGCTGCGGCAACGCCAACCTCTGCTCCATCATTCCCAATCTGGAGCTGAAAAGTAACGGCGCATACCGCTGCCTGCCGGACGGCGGCCTGCGCAAGCTGACCGCCACCAGCCAGTTCGTTTCGGAAATCTGCAACCTGCGCCCCTTTACGCGCCAGCCCTTCGTGGGCAAGTCCGCCTTTGCGCACAAGGGCGGCATCCACGTCAGCGCGGTACTCAAGAATCCCCAAACCTACGAGCATATCCCCCCGGAAACCGTGGGCAACGAGCAGCGCGTGCTGCTCTCGGACCTCTCCGGCCGCAGCAATATTCTGTTCATGGCCAAGAAATACGGCTACGAGCTGGACAAGAACGATTCCGCCGTCCTCGACCTGCTGGCCGAGGTCAAAAACCGCGAGAACATGGGGTACGAGTACTCCACGGCGGAAGCCTCCTTCGAGCTGATGTTCTTTCAGGCCATGGGCTGGTCCAAGCGCTACTTCCAGCTTGTGCGTTTTAACGTGGTCGGCTCCATGCGCCCGGAATACTCCGCGCCCTACGCCGAAGCCACAGTCATGCTCAAGGTGGGCGGCACGGTGGAGCACACCGCCGCCACGGGGCAGGGTCAGGTCAACGCGCTGGACTCCGCACTGCGCAAGGCGCTGGTGCCCTTCTACCCCAATCTCAACGAGATGCGCCTTGTGGACTTTAAGGTCCGCGTGCTGCCCGGCTCGCAAAACGACTCCGACGGCACGGCCTCCGTGGTCCGCGTTCTCATCGAATCCGCAGACACCACGGACCGCTGGACCACCGTTGGCGTGCATTATGACCTCATCCACGCCAGTTGGCAGGCGCTTGTGGATTCCATCAATTACAAGCTGTTCAAAGACGATCCGAAAAAGTTCCCCGTGGGCGGCAAGCACTTTCCCGCCGCGCCCGCCAGCGGGGAGTAGTCATTCTCTCCACCGGGCGCGGCCACCCCGCGCCCGGTGCTGACAGCACAGCAGACGACCTGCGCTCCAAGGAGCCTCGACTATGAGCGTTACCATCACACTCCTCATCGACAACACGGCCCATCTTCCGCACCTCGCTCATGAGCATGGATTTTCCTGCGCCGTTACACCGGCTGACGGCAGCCTGTGGCTATGGGATACCGGCGCCAGCGCGGCCTTTTTGAAAAACGCCGATGCCCTCGGCATTCCGGCGCACGAAGCGCGGGGGATTATCCTTTCGCACGGGCACTGGGACCATGCGGGCGGACTCGCTCCCCTTCTGGAACGCGGCTTTACCGGCGCCGTGTACGCGCACCCCGCCTACCAGCGCGAGCGCTACTCCTGCCACCCCGGCGAGGAGTCCCGATATATCGGCGTCCCCAAGCTCTCCGACCATCTGCCGCGCCCGGACGTGCGCGGCGTAGCAGATGGCTTCAGAATCGGCGACGATATCACCGTGGTGACGGATATCCACCGCGAACCGGGCCAATACGAGGCCACCAAGGACTTCTATACGGATACGGACTGCACGCAGCCCGACTCCGTACCCGACGACGCGTGCCTGCTTATCCCCACCGCCAAGGGCATGGTCCTGCTCCTTGGCTGTTGCCACAGCGGCATGGCTAACACCCTCGGTCATATCCGCGAGCGCTTCGGGCTGGACCAAATCTACGCCGTTATCGGCGGCACGCACCTTATGGACGCGCCGGACTCCGCCATCCGTGAAAGCGTGGACGCCCTCAAGGCGGCGCGCGTTCAGCATATCTATCCCGCGCACTGCACCGGCAAACGCGGCTTTGAAGCGCTGGAAAAACTACTGCCCGGCAAGGTCCACCCCACTGGCGGCGGGCATTCGCTGACGTTCTAAGTGCGCATGCTGTGGCGGCCACGCGCAGGCATACGCCGCCACAGCGCTCCGCGTACGGGGCGGCGTTGCCGTCCTGTTATAACGCCTGGCACGCCCCACTTTGCACAACATTCCCTGCCAGAAGCTCGACACGCGCCCCAAGCAGGTGCAACATCATATGAACCAGCTTCGCCTGCTCCGGGCGCGCCTCGCGCGCCTTGGATTCCGACTCGACGTCTACGGCAGGAGTTTTGCAAAGACAGCCATGAACACACAACTTTCTGGCACTTTTGACGATACAACATACATGAACCGGTCCCGAACTCCGTTGCCGAACCTCTCCGCACGCCTTGCTGCGTCCGCCCCCTCCCTTGCCGCCACACTGCGGCGGGTCTGGCCCCGCGCCCTGCGCAGGCTAAGCCCACAGGAGAGCGCGGCGCTCATCGCCTTTGCGCGCAGCACGCCGCCTACGCGGCTTCCTGGCGTGCTGCTGCTCCCGTGCGCCAGCGCCATACGCCGCGCCGCACGGGGCTTTTGCCACGCCATGCGCCGCGGCGAGATTTGGCAACGCGGCGGCCTGTACCCAGCCGTCATTTCCTTGGCGGTGTTTAGCCTTTTCTGCGCCGAATACGCTCTTATTCAGTTCAGCGCGCCTGCGGCCCCCATAGCGCAGGTGGCGCGCTTCCATCAGATGTCGCAGGACCAGCAGGCCATGCTGAAGCGGTATCTGCCGCTCTATCCCGCCACGCAGGACGTACGCTTCTCCGTAGGCTCGTTTACGCGGGCGCAGACGCTAGGCGCGCCGTGGCGCACCAACGCCGCCCTTGCGGAGGTGGTCCACACCGCACGCGCGCCGCACCCGCTGCTGGCCGTGTCCCCGGCCATGCTCCCCACAGCGCCGCTCATGGCGTCCGTCCGCGGCAAGGTGCGTCATCATATTGTCCGCATGCCCGTGGACAAGCAGGCCTTCCACCCGCTGGACAAGGAACGCTTCCTCGCCTTTGCCAGCACCTCGTCCAACCTGCGGCGCATGTTCGCCGCCGTGCCCACCACCATGCCGGACCTCGCCAGCCTTGAGCCGCGTCCGGCCTCGGCCATAGCGCCGCCCACAACGCGCCTTGACGCCATCCGCGCCAAGCTGGCCAAACGGCGGGAACTGGGCAAGCTCTGCGCGCTGTTTGAATCCGGCATCCACGGCTCGCGCGCCATTGGCTACGACCCCGACGGCGGCACATCCTACGGCAAGTATCAGATGTCCTCGCGCAAGGGCACGGTTCGGCGCTTTATCCGCTATCTGGACCACAGGGCCCCCAGCCTCGCGCGGCGCCTTAAAGGCGGCGCGGCCAATACCGGCAGTACGCGCGGCACACTGCCCACTAAATGGCGGCGCGTGGCGGACAATTACCCCGGCCTGTTCGAGCGCCTGCAGGACGACTTTATCCACAACAACTACTACACCCCCACCCTGCGCGACATCCGCATGCGCACGGGCATCGACCCTTCCCGCCACCCGGCCATTCTGCGCGAAGTGCTGTGGAGCACCGCGGTGCAGCACGGACCACGTGGCGGCGCATATATCTTTGAGCGAGCGGAGCTTAAGGCCCGCCTGCGCCCCGCACGCGACTACCACCGCGCCCTGATTATGGAAATTTTCCGCGAGCGCGAGCGCCGCATCCGTCGCCACAGCCACCCCCGCCAGCTCAAGGGCCTCATCCGCCGCCTGCGGGAAGAACGTAAAATAGCCCTGACAGCTCTACAAAAACCCGTGGACTACGCAAAACTCTCGCGTTCCATCCGCGCTAAGGGCATCCTGTAGACGCACAATGCACGCGTCTTGTCGCAATGGGCACGCAGCGCGGCCATGCCTCACTTTCCCTCTCTACCGATCCATATTCCCGCCCCATCAGCACGCTTGCTAAGGGGAGTCATTGCATGATAGAGCGCATCATAAGTCCCTGATTCACAAGGATTGTGCTCATTCAATGCGCGGCCTTAGCCCGCTTGCACCATACTGCCGCAATGCAGAGGTTCATAATGACAGAGAGAAAGGATGTCCTCGTTCTGGCTGTTGACGCCAACCCGTCACTGCAAAAGATCATTTCCCGCCACTTGCATGACGGAGGGTACAACGCCGTGCTCCTTGCCGGAAGCATCCCAGAGGCGTGGAATATCCTCACACAAAAGGACATCGGTCTCGTCATTTGCGACCTTGTGGTGGGGCAGCACAGCGGGGTCGCCTTGCTCCAGCGCATCCGTCAGTCGCCCAAAATCGGCAAACTCCCCGTCGTGGTCATGTCCGCAAAAAAGGACAAGCGCATCGTCACCGCCGCCGCCCGCGCCGGTGCTTCCGCCTTTTTGGTCAAACCCTTCTCGCAGGACACGCTGCTGGCCACAGTAGAGAAAGCCATTTCGCACTCCGCCAAAAAGGCGCAGGCCCCCGCCCCCACCAGTCAGGACGCCCAAAAGGTGCTGGATGCCGGGTTCAAGGCGTTGGACGAACGCGACCCGGACAAGGCCATTGCCTATTTTTCCAAAGCCGTGAAGGCCAGCCCCAAAAGCGCGGACGCCTTCCGCGGCCTCGCCTACGCCTGCAAAGCCAAAAAGCAGGACGATAAATTTGCCCAGTTCCTCCTGACAGCGGGCAAGGTGCACGTGGAGAACGGAGAATTTTCCGAGGCGGAAAAGCTTTTTCTGGAGCACCGCCGCCACGACGCGGGCGCCCCCAGCCCCTTTGCCGAATGCGCCCGCGCCCTCGCGGAAAAGGAAGACTACGAGCCAGCGGCCCGGCTGTACGAACGCGCTCTCATTCTGGACCCGGACAATACCGAGCTTCTCATTGGCAGTGCGGAAGCGCTCTCGCATGTGGGCAAAGGGGATACCGCCAAGGAACGTCTGGAACTCGCCCTTGCCGCCAATGACGACGCGCCGCAGGCCCGCAAACTGTGGAAGAACCTCACCGGTAAAAGCTGGAGTCAAACCACGAAGGATCGCGCCAAGGCCGAGGCGGACGGCGCGGACCGGCGCGAGGCCGTCCGTTTTTGGGTGCCGGACCTGCTGCTGGAGCTTTCCGGCTACGAGGACCACTTTGCCATTACGGAACTGAGTATGGGGTCTGTGGCTTTTAGCCCGCAGGAGCAAACCTTCACCATGGATGCGTCCATCCCCGCCAAAATTTTGCACCTCACCGAAAACGGCGTGACGCCGGAGCTGAAACACCTCACCCTCACCGTTGCCCGTGTGGAGGAGGAAAAAATCGGCTGTCTGCTCGGGGAACTTACCCCGGAGCAGGAAACCCGCCTTGGCGAAATTCTGGAGGCCGCGCAAGAGCGGCAGATTGAAAACAAGCAGAAGGAAAAGACCGACATCGGCTTTGATATCGACATGCTGTTTATGTAGCAAAGCAAGCCCCCGCTCCATGCCGAATCATTCGGCCTGAACGCGGGGGCTCATGTGTAGGGTATGGCTTGAGGTGGCGATGTTCCGGGCGGATCGCGCCCTGCTTCATGCTTGAACCGCATAATGATTGTCTCCGGTAAAATTTCGCGCGTCTGGCGGAAGGATTTCCCCAAGGCGCATGGTTCCCGAATCTGCCACCCCTTTGGGCGGCCCACTCTTCCCCCTACCCCCGGAACGGAAATTCGCATGTGCTTCCAGCTCCCCGTCACCAAAAGTAGAGGTTTTCCCAGTTCACCTCACACTACAGCATTCTGGTTTCCATGGCGATAGAATTTCGCATTTTTGCCCGCCAGAATTGAATTTTCGCCAGATTAACAAGTATCTCCATCCTTTGGAGGGCGCTTCGTTTACACAATGTGGCAACCACCTGTCTTTCCAGCGGATTCTTTGCCCCTTTCCCCCTGCGCAGAGCGCAAAAAAAGCGCTGGAATTCCAGCGCTTTTCATCATGACCTCTTCGTCTTGGCGCTGTGCGCCGCTTGAGAAGGCTCCCCCCGGTATAATTCCGCAAAAAATCAACACCCACGGGGGCGCAGACGCATGAGGCTATGGACGCCGCCAGCGCCCAGAAGTGTCCTGAAAGTGGGCCCAAAATGCAGCCGTGCAGCGCCCATCAAGAAGAATGGCTACGACGTCTGCGCCACACACGGCTCAAGACAGGTTGGGGGAGCAAGGAGACAAACGAGAACACAGGGGGAACGCACGCCCCCACACACAAACGCAAGAGGCAGACGTCCCTTGCATGGGTGCGCCAGCCCGGCGTCTCTGCACAAACGCAGCAGCCCGCCGTCTCCCCTCCTGCTAGGGATAGAGGCACGTCAAACGCAGGGTATCCGTCAATTCAAGGGGCGCGCGCTCATCACGCGGGCCAAGAAAGTCGCGGATTTTGGCGATGTTTTCAGCGGTTTCCGGGACGCCGTAGTACCCCAGCACATAGTCATCCACCGAGGCGACATCGTCAAAACGCCAGCGGGTGGTGAATTCGCGCCGCACTCTGCGGGTCACAGGGGCCGCGTGCAGGGCGGCGTCTGCCTGCGCCAAAGCGTCGCCCTCGTCGCCAAAGATACTGCACAACTGCTGGATTTCGCCTTCCTGCACCGGTTCCAGCGCAAGAATGCGTCCGTTCTCGCCCACCATATGGAAGGCCTCGGCCAAAGCGTCTTCCGGGTCCGGGTGGTGGTGCAGGGACATGGTAAAGACCACCGCGTCAAACGTGCCATCGCGAAACGGCAGGGCCATCCCGGATGCCCGGACAAACTGACAGCCCGGTACCGTGGCCGCCGCAACGCACAGCGCATCGTGCTCCACTTCAACGGCGCACAAGCGGCGTGCACACCCGGCAACATCCGCCGTCACCCGGCCCGGCCCGCATCCAATCTCCAAAACATCCGCTCCGCAGAGCTCGCCATGCTGAACCAGCATGTTCCGTGTCATTTTTTCCTTGTCCTGTGTATGCATCGGAGTACCCTACACAGACAGACACGAAGCCTCAACCCACCGATGTTGCACCACATCGCCACCGATGCAGCAATACAGAATGTTGCATAATGTCTTGACATAACCGGGACCGAGGTGTATGTGATTTTTATAACTATTCGGCATAGCAAACATGCCATTCATATTCTGGATGCAGAAAAGCATCGATATGTGACAAGGGAGGTGCTGTGCGCCTCCCTTTGTCTTTTTTATTTATGAGGTATTTTATATGCATAGACTTGGAGTTTTTGTCGACGCCGGCTACTTCTGGTGTCAAACTATTACGGTTATTCATGGCCGCATGACGGAACGCGGCCGCGTGGCGCTGAATTACAAAGAACTGCGCCGCCAACTGCTCAACACCGCCGCCGAAGAATTCCCCCACGCCAGCCTGCTGCGTGCCTACTGGTACGACGGCCCCGGCAACCACGGCAAAGCCGAAGAACACGCCCGCATTGAAGAGCTGGACGACTTTAAGCTGCGCCTTGGCACCCGCAACAGCACAGGGCGCCAAAAGGGCGTGGACGGCCTCATTATTGCGGACATCATCAGCCTGACGCAGAACGGCGCCATCTCCGACGCCCTTCTCATCACCGGCGACGCCGACCTTGCCCCGGGCATTGACGCGGCGCAGAACCTTGGTCTGCGGGTGCACTTGCTCACCCTTGGTCCCTCCAACGCAACGTCCCCGCACCTTGCGGCAGAGGTCGACCGCAAGCGGAGCTGGTCCGATGACATTGTGCGCTCCTTTGCCAGCCCGCAGCACTTTCCGTTGGCGCGCGAAATTTCCCCCGCACCGCACAATGGCGCCAGAAACGGCGCGCCGGCCGGCCCCAGCACGCCCAGCGTCCCCAGCACGCCTAGGCCCGAGGCCGCGCCACGGCCGGACCTGCCGGAGGATGAAGACGCCAAGATTGAGCTTATCGCCAAAACCTTTGTGGACCAGTGCTCACCGCGCGACGTCTACCAAATTCAGTCCGGTAGCGGCTGGGAAATCCCCCACGAGATTGACCGGGAGCTCCTGCGCCACAGCCGAACCGTCCTTGGCGACTATCTCGACCATTACCAAAAGTACGAGCTGCGCAATCGCGTCAAGAAAATAGCCAACGACCGCCCCACCATCACGGCGGACAATATCGGCAACGTCGCCCCGCCCGAGGAGTTTGCCTTCTCCGACGAGACGGACGACACGTGCGAGGCAAACGAAACAAACGAGACGACATAAACAGAACACCGTATCGCCCAACCTCCCCCCCACGCGGGGGAAGGGGAAGACGCCCTTCGCGCAAGGATGTGGTGCGTTCTGTATGCTGGCAAGCTCACGCGTTGCGTGCTCGGCTTGCTGACTCGCGTGGGCGCAGGAAGTCACGCCCTGTTGCGGAATGCCGCGAGGTTCAGACGTTCAGCCGCGGGGCCACTGCTCCTCTGGTCAAATGCGCCGCAGCCCCCGCACCATCTTCCCATTGGGGGGACCTCTGTCCGCTGTTTTCGGCACGGGAAGGGGACCCACTCCTGAGGGGATTGATGCGGTCGGTGTGACCATGCCGCATGTTATCCACACAAGGGTGCCAGCCTGTGGAAAAGAGCAGGCTGAATTTTCCACAGTTCGGCATGGTATTCACACCGAATTTCCAAACGCACAAAAGGAGTGAGGGAGAGCCCTCACTCCTTTTTTCAATGCTTTCCTGCGGGCCACCGGACGCTCATGCGCCTTGCGCAGAATCGCGGGGGAAATATCCGAAGGCCTTCAATCACAGGCCCCACTAGCCGCGCGGGTCAGACTTGTCCAACGGCGAAAAGGTCTTTGCCGCCGCGCACATCCGTGCGGAGATGATGTCCAGCAACTGCCCGCCCGCATAGCCCGCCACACCAACACAGGCCTGCCGCATGCCCTCGGGGACAAAGGTGGCGGGTTCCAGCAGCAGATGCACCAAGTACCCCGTAAACGCCGCCGTCACCACTGTGGCCAGCACCTGTCGCACGGAGCATGGCTCCGGACCACGCAAAACACGTACGGTTCCCCCAGCCAAAGCCAGCAAAACGGGCGGCACGAAGCCGCCCATAAGCTGAAGAAGCGACACGATGGTCTCTTTTTCATGCATCGCGTTACCGCTCCGTTGTCTCCGCGTGACGCCGCAGACCAAACAGGCCAACGCCCTCGGGCGTCTGCTCGCCGTCACCGGAGCCGCCTTCCGCGGGGGCCACGCCCTCGGCGTTCTGACCGGCCTTGGCGCGCTGCGCGCTCGCCGTGGAGGGCGTCTGCGGCGCATCCGCTCCGCTTTCCGCGCCCGGCGTCAGATCGGGCAAGGCCCGGAGCGCATCGGTCCGCGCCATAAAGGTCTCAAGCTCCGGTACGGCGTAGCCTTCCTTATTCAAACGCATGGCCGCTTCCAGCGCTTGCAGGCCAAGGCGAAGTCCCGAGGACACCAGCATCAAGGTCGTTTCGGTCATTATTCCCCTCCCGAGTCACTGTTCTTCGCTGTTGCCAGCTTCATGGCGCACTCCGCCAATACCTGCCGCACATCCTCTGCCTGCGCCGCGTGTTCCGCGCGGGTGGCCGCGTTCTCCCCGCTTTGCAGAGCCACTGCGCCGCTTCGGTACGCCACCAGCAGGCGCTTGGCCGCGTCCATACGCGGGGCGACCTCGCGCTCCAGATACGCCACATCCTCGGGCGGCAGGGAGGCGTGCAGCGCGCCGTATTCCTCATACAGCGCCACATAGGCAACGCGCAGTTCCTCGCCCACGGCCAGCGCCTTCTGCGCTGGCGTCAAATCGCGCATGGCGCAGGCTTGCAAGCACAGCGGCAACGCCACAGCCAGCAACACCAGCGGCAAACCGCGACGTGCACCGGACGCCTTGCCCGGCTTGTCCTGCCCCTCGCCCGGCGCGGCCTCTGCCCCTTCACTCCCCGTACTGGACGCGCGGCGCATGCGCCGCACGCGAACGGGCTTGCTGGCGTGGATGCGGCCATACACCGCCAGCACGCCGCCAAGGGCGGAGCCAATCAGCATGCCGCACTCAAGCATATCGGCGCGCGTGCCTTCATCAACGTCCACACCCGCAATGGCGAGCACGGCGCAGACAAGGGCAACCATACCGCCCCAAAATGTCCGCGACTGATACAACGCTTTCTCGTCCTTCACATTCGACCTCCTTTGGTCCTTGCGGTGAATCACAACGCGCGAACCATAGAAAAGCCGCATGTTTCCAGCGAGGGGCATATGCGCACACCTGCACTTCCGCGCGTTCGCCGGCCGCCACCACGCGCAATCCACCCTGCCAAAACACCACCACCTCTGGACAAGGGGTCTGTTATTTGTTCCATTTACGGATGGTTATTGATGCGCCCATGTCGTTCCACGCCAACACAGCACAAGAGGCATCATGAATTCCAACGTTCTCAAAACGGCCCGCATCTGGCTGGCAAGCATCATGACATGCCTTGCCCTCGTCGCCCCGGCCGGTGCTTCGGACGGCCTGAAGATCGTCACCTCCACCACCCAGATTGCCGACTTTGCCCGCAACATCGTCGGCGACCGGGGAGAAGTGCACTGCATTCTCGCCCCGGGCGCGGACCCGCACACCTACCAGCCCACACCGGACGACGTGCATATCGTCCTCGACGCGAACCTGTGCCTGCAAAACGGCCTGCATCTGGAGGGCAAGGACTGGATGGGCACCCTCGCACGTGATGCGGGCAAGCCCATTGTCACCTGCACCGACGGCGTCCAGCCGCTGGACATCAGTCAGGACGGCCAAACCATACCGGATCCTCACGCTTGGTTTTCACCGCGAAACGCCGCCGTCTACGTCAACAACATCACCCGCGCCGTCAACCGGCTGGACCCAGACGGCAAGCGCCAGTACGAAGCGCGGGCCCAGCTTTTCCTGCAGCAACTGCGCGTACTGGACGCATGGGTGCGCCAGCAGGTGGCGCGTATTCCGCCCCACCGCCGCATCCTCGTCACCACGCACGACGCGTTCAATTACTTCTGCCGGGAGTTCAAGTTCAATGAGAGAAACAACTATCTGAGCATCGCCCCAGTGGGCTGGTCCACAGGCAGCGAGGTCGGCGCGGGCATGACGCCCGAGCGGCGGCGGGTGGTGGTGGAATCCATCGCCAATTCCGGCGCGCCCGCCATCTTTGTGGAAACCACCATCAGCCCCAAGCTCATCCGCGAAATTGCCCGCGACACGGGCGTTGCCATTGGCGGCGAGCTGTACTCGGACTCCATGGGAGAGGCCGACACAGCAGGCGAAACCTACATCGGCATGATGCGGGAAAACGTCCTGCTCATCGTCAATTCCCTGCTGACCAACGGGGACGAACAGGGCTGACGTGCGCAGCAATGCGCCCTCAACGCCCCGCAAATGAGCCATGCCGGCGGGGAAACGAGGCGGCGATGTAGGGCGGAAAACCATTCAACGCCCGCGCAAAGGACCGGCGCATCAGGTGAGAGCTTCTCGCACGCGCTTCAGGGCGGCGACGTTCACCAGCTTCACACCGGCCCAGCGCACCATGTCATCAACGGAAAAAGGATACAGGCACCATGCTTCGATTCCTGCTTACCATTTTCATTTGGATTACCTTTGTCGGCGGGGTTGGGGTGTACATGCACCTGCGCGACTCCGGGCAGGCGTCCCCTGCCCTTGCCGAAGCCGCGCCCGAAGCGGCCCGCGCCGTGTACGACATTGAGCTGACCCCAACGTTCTCCGCGCAGGCCGACCCCTTTGCCCTACGCACCACGGACGACGACACGCCAGCCATAACCGTCACCCTTAACGGCGCATCCATTGGGGCCATCCCAAGCGACATCAGCCCCGGCCAGCCGTGGTTGCGGCGCGCGGTCCCCGGCGTGGTGCAGGGGGCAAACGAAATCTACGTACAGGCCGCGCCGCCCGTCTCCGCCGGGGGCACCCGTCATGCCGTGCGCGTCCGCATCCTGCGAAACGGCCAGCCCACAGCGGAAACCACTTTCTGGAACGACGGCGGCGCAAGCGTCAGCGGAACCCTGCGCTTTACCGCAGCCAGCGACGGAGACCATTCATGACCACCACAGAGCGCAAAACCGTCATTGAGGTCAAACACCTCACCGTCAGCTACGGACCAAAGCCCGCCCTGCTGGACATGACGCTCTCCATTGAAAACGGCCTGCTGGTCGGCGTCATCGGCCCAAACGGTGCGGGCAAGTCAACGTTTATCAAGGCCATTTTGGGCTTTGTGCACCGCGATGTCGGCCATGTGCGCATCGACGGCATCGACGCAGAAAAGGCCAAGGGACGCGTGGCCTACGTGCCCCAGCGCGGCGCTGTGGACTGGGACTTTCCCATCACCGTGCGCGAGGTTGCCATGATGGGGCGCTATAACCTCATTCCGTGGTACCGCAATCCCGGTCCTGAAGACCGCGACGCCGTGGACGAAGCCCTGGACATGGTGCGTATGGCGGAGTTTGCGGACCGGCAAATCGGCCAATTGTCCGGCGGCCAACAGCAGCGGGTGTTCATGGCCCGCGCCCTTGCCCAAGGCTCGGACATTCTGCTGCTGGACGAACCCTTCGCCGGGGTGGACGCCGCAACGGAGCGCGCCATTCTTGATGTGCTGGAGCGCGCCAAGTCCGCAGGCAAAACCCTTGTCGTGGTGCACCACGACCTCGCCACCGCCGCCGAATACTTTGACCGCCTCGCTCTTATCAAACAGCGCCTGTTTGCCTACGGCACGCCGCAAATGGTCCTGCGCGAGGACCTGCTGAGCGAGGTGTACGAAGGCAAGCTCCGCGTCTTTTCGGATGTTTTCCGCAAGGAGGAAACCACGCCGTGATAGATTTCCTCAGCCACGCGTTTCTTGACCCGCTCTCGCAGGCGTATTTTCAAAAGTCGCTCATCGGGGCCAGCATCGTTGCGGTGGTGGCCAGCGTTGTGGGGTGCCTTGTGGTACTGCGCCGCATGGCCTTCTTGGGCGATGCGCTCTCCCACGCCATGATTGCCGGTGTGGCCGGGGGCTATCTTGTCATGAAGATGCTCTTTGGGCTGGAGGCCAACGCTCCGGGCATGCTGATTGGCTCACTCATTGCGGCCATTCTCACCGTGGGGCTTATCGGCTTCGTCTCCCGCGTGTCCCGCGTGAAGGAGGACACAGCCATCGGCATCATGTACACGGGCGTCTTTGCCCTTGGCGTGGTGGTGGTGTCCATCTTCCGCCACTATATCCACATCGACCTCATGCACTTCATCATGGGCGATGTGCTGGGCATTTCGGATACGGACCTGTGGGTCAGCGCCCTTGTGGCCGCCACGGTGCTGTCCTGCATTATCTTGTTCTTCCGCCATTTTCAGATATCCGCGTTTGACCCGGTTATGGCCGCATCCATTGGCCTGCCCATTGTCTTTTTGGACTACCTGCTGACCACCTGCGTTTCCCTTGTGGTGGTGAGCGCGGTAAGCATGGTGGGCGTCATTCTTGTGGTGGGGCTACTCATCACTCCGGCGGCTACGGCCTATCTGCTGTCCGACAGGCTCTCGCGGATGATGGCGCTGGCGGCGCTCTTTGGCGTGACCAGCGTGGTGGGCGGACTGTACCTGTGCGTGTGGCTCGACACCGCCGGCGGAGGCGCAATTATGGTGTTCTCCACCCTGCAATTCATCGTCGTGCTCACGCTGGCCCCACGCTACGGACTTATCGCGCGCTGGCTCAGGCAGCGCCACGCCGTGCCCCAGCATGTGCTGGAAGACATCCTTGGCGCGCTCATCCGCCGCGCAGGCGACCCGGCCACAGCGGGCGACATCCGCCCCTACGTGGCTGACGGCAAACGCCTGCGCGCCTCGCTGGGAAACATGGTACACGATGCACTCATCACCGAAACCAACGCCCAGTACACCCTCACCCCCAAGGGCGCGCAGGAGGCCAGCCGCATTCTGCGCGCGCACCGGCTGTGGGAAAGCTATCTGGAGCACATCGGCACCCCCGCCGGAGAAGTGCACGAACGCGCTCACATTCTCGAACACATTCAGGACCAACGCGCCATAGACTATCTGGACAGCCTGCTGGGGCATCCCACCACAGACCCCCACGGCAAAAGCATCCCCCCCAAACCCGCCTAAAGAACAAAGGGCTGACGGCACCGCCGTCAGCCCTTTGTTTGACATTATACTCCCACCACCCCCGCGACATATGTGGCGGCAAAAACGCTCCCACGCCCCGGCAACCAAAGAAATCACCCCCCAGCCACGCCGCTGCTTCCCTGGAGCACGCCCCCCGCCCGCATTCACACCGCAAGCGCCCGGATGCGGACAGGGCAACGCACGGCGTCTTTACAGAGCACCATACTGGTTGAACACTCAATCTGCACAACAACAAGTAAGCATACATCACTGACTGTTCAATCAATGAATACCCATCAACGTCGACTGCACTACACAAACTTGCGCAAATCACAACCACACACCACATCACCACAACACCAAGACTCACACCAGCAGCCTTGCCCAATGCGCAAAAGCACCATCCAGCCGCACTTTCCCCTTGCGATAAACAACACCTGTTTGGTAGAAAATTGTCAGTCACAACAGTCTGTTTAAGGAGGAAATGCCATGGAAGCCAGTCCGTGTCCCAATTGCGCGTATGTTGTCTCCAACTACGCCAAGCAATGCCCGAACTGTGGCAGAGACCTCACCGCAAAGTCCAAGGGGGCGAGCGCGCCCCGGGATGATCACGACAAGTAAACCCTGCCACTTGTGACCTGCGGGGGGCGTCTGCGCCGCACTCGATAGGCGCTCCCCGCCGCCAGATACACCACAACGCAAAGCGCCCCCGGACCACATTGGTCCGGGGGCGCTTTCTTTTTCGCGTAAGCGGGTGAGGCTAGTTCTGGTTGGCGTCGTTCTTGAGTTCCTCAATAAGGCGATTCAATCCATCAGCCTGATCCGCAAGGTCGCGCACGGCCTGTGTGGATTCGGCAATGCCACGGGCGTTGTCCGTGGTGATGCGGTTAACCTCATCAACGGAGGTGCTGATTTCCTCACTGGCGGCGGACTGCTCTTCTGCGGCCGTCGCAATGCTCTGAATCTGCTCTGCGCTGGACTGCGAGCTTTGAACAATATCGCTCAGCACTTCACCGGACTGGTTGGTGTAGTCCACAGCCTTCATCAGCTCGGAAACGGCGTCCTCCATGGACTGCATGTTATCCTCGGCCACCTTCTGAATGCCGGAGATAGCTCCGCCAACTTCCTTGGTGGCCACCATGGTCTTTTCCGCCAGCTTGCGCACTTCGTCCGCAACAACGGCGAATCCGCGTCCGGCCTCGCCCGCGCGGGCGGCCTCGATGGCGGCATTGAGGGCCAGCAGATTGGTCTGGTCCGCAATGTCGGTAATAACGCCCATGATGTTGCCGATGGACTGCGCCTGATCCTGCAACTGGGTCATACTGGTCTTCAGGGCTTCGGTCTGCGTTTGCGTGGCGTTCATGGCCGTCATGGAATGCTGGACGACGTCCTGACCGTTGAGCGCGCGGTTCAGGGCTTCGCGGCTGGCATCCGCTGCCATGGAGGCGTTTCGGGCCACTTCCAGCACTGTGGCGTTCATCTCTTCCATGGCCGTGGCCGTGGTGCTGATGCGCTCCTGCTGCGTCATGGTGCCGTTGTTGATTTCCTCGGACATGGCGGAAATCTGCGCGGTGGCGGAAGCAAGGCGGCCCACGATGTCCTCCAGCTTGGTGGCGGCCATGAGCATGCCCTCGCTGCGGGCGCGTTTGGCGGTTTCCAGCGCGGCGTTGGCTTCTTCCGTTGCGGCCTCGGCCTGACGGGCCTTGTCTTCGGCGTCGCGGGTTTTGGCCTCAATGTCCGCCATGTTCTGCTTCAGCGTGCGGGACATGATGAGCAGCGCCTCTTCCAGCTTGGCGGCCTCGTCAGTGCCCTGCGGCTTAAGGGAAACATCCAACTGGCCATCGGCTATGGACTCCGCGGCCTCGGTCGCGCCGTTGATGGGGCGGACAATGCTGCGGATGATGGCAATACAGCCCACAACCACGATGAGCAGCAACACGCCAAGGGTGATGAGCATGCGCGTAAACTGCGTAATGGCTTCATCGTGCAGGGCGTTTGCCACCTGCTTTCCTTCGGCCTGCACGTTATCAACGTACACGCCCGTGCCCAGCCACAGGTTGGTCCCCGGAACCATCTCGGAGTACGCCAGCTTGGGCTGCAGGCCCATGCCCGGCTTCACAAAGTCATATTCCACAAACCCGCCACCGGCCTGCGCCTTTTTGGCAAGCTCGCGGACGTAGTAGATGCCGTTTTCATCTTTGGCGCCGGACAAGTCCTTCCCCTCAACTGAAGTCTTTGCCGGAACGGAAAACGGCACCGTGCCCTTGTAGGCGAAATAGTATCCGGATTCGTCATCTTCAAAGCGAATGTCGTTGGTCATCTCGCGGATGGCGTCCATCTTCTGCTGCTCCGTATCAAGTCCCCGGACGGCGTCAGCAAGCGTCAGTGCCATAGAGTGTGTTGAGATGCGAATCTTGTCCTTGTGCCCTTTGAGCATCTTTTCCTGAACCGTGGTGACAGAGATACTCTCGAGCTGGGCGGAGATAGCGTAAAAACTGACTATCGCCCCCGCAAAGAGCAGCACCATGACCCCCAGAACGAAAAAAATGCGGAAGCCAATGGATAACCTGCGAAGCATAAAGGATCCTCCTCATGTTACGGCCTTTAACCCGCGCCGCATGATGTCAGACGGACGACACGGCAAAAGCACCGTACGATTGAACGAATGCTCACATAAGTTGCACTGCGAGCATGGCTGAAATATCGGCCAGTTACAGAATTCCTTTACTCTCCCCCTGCGGAATCCTGTCAATTTCTTTAGCAGACAACCGCAAGGGAAAGCACGAACAAAATGCCGAAGTTCCTCGAAAAAGCGCAGGCCGCAGCGCAAAAAACGGGAAGAAAATCTCCCGGCAAAACATATCGTTATGGAATTATAGCATGCGCAACTGTGCTGGCACAAAATTATTTTGCGCAGTGCATTCCGCCACGCTCTCGTGGCAAAAAAAGGACCGCGCCAGCTGACTGGTGCGGTCCTCAAACGCTTCATGACGAAGCGTGGTGTGCTGATTACGCTGCGGGAGCCTTTGCGCGGGCCTTGGCCCAAGCCGTCATGCCGCCGGCAAGGGATTTGACGTTGGTGTAGCCATGCGCGCTCATATACGAGCCAGCAATGTTGGAGCGGTAGCCCGTGCCGCAGTAGACCACCACCTCTTCGGAGGTCGGCAGTGTGCAGCAGGCGTCCAGAATCTCGGTAAAGGGCATATGCGTTGCGCCTTCAAGGTGCCCGCCATCCCATTCCGCCTGAGTGCGTACGTCCAGCAGAACCGGCGGCGTGCCGGTTTCCAGACGCTGGGACAGTTGGTGCGCCGAAACCTGCTCCAGGCTCTCCACCGGCTTGCCCGCGTAAATCCACGTCTGCATGCCGCCGGACAGGTAGCCGATGATGTTGTCGTAGCCGATGCGGTGCAGTTCGGTGCGCATTGCGTCGTAGGCCTGTCTGTCCTGCACCACAAGGAGCAATTCTGACTCCGGCGCAATGACCATGCCCACCCAGTTGGCAAGCTGCTTCTCAAAGCCGATGTTCACCGCGCCGGGGATGTGGCACCCGCCGAAGGCCGCGCCGTCGCGCGTATCGATAATGGTTGCCCCGCGCTCCATGGCGGCCTCAAAGTCGGCCACGGTCAGGGCGCGCTCCATGGGGCACCGGTCCAGCAGCGGCGCGCCGGACGCGTTGGTGGAGATGATGTACTTAAAGCTCTTGGGCCGTGTGGGGAAATCCGCCCCCATCACCTCGGCAAAGGCATCAAAGGAACTGTACTGCAAGCGCGGGTTGTGCCCACGCTCAAAGCCAAGGGTGGAGTGCGGCTTGGCACTCATCCCCTTGCCACACAGCGAGCCTTCGCCATGCGCGGGGTACACTTCAAGATAATCCGGCAACTTACCCAACTTTTCATACAGCGAGGTATAGAGGTTGTGCACCTGCTCCTGCAGTTCTTCCTTGCCTGCAAGGTCCGGGCGCCCCACGTCGCCCACAAACAGCAGGTCGCCGGTGAGAATCATCATCGGCTCTTCTGCGCGGGCACGGTCCGTGACCACGAGAGAAATGGAATGCGGCGTGTGGCCGGGAGTGTGGAGCACTTCCAGCTTGGCGTTGCCCGCCGTGAGGGTGTGCCCTTCCGGCAGGGGGGTGAAGGTGAAGGTGGCGGGCGTTTCGGGATGCATGCAAATGGGCGCGCCAGTGCGCGACGCCAGCTCATGCGCGCCGGAAACGTGGTCCGCGTGGACGTGGGTGTCGATGATATGCGTAACCCGCATGCCTTCGTCGCGGGCGATGTCCAGATAGTCCTGAATATCACGCTTGGGGTCGACGACAATCATCTCACCGGCCTGTGGGCAACCAAGAACATAGGACAGGCACCCAAGGCCATTGACTTGAATCTGCTTAAAATACATGGGCTTTCCTCCATTTTTCCAATGCTTTTGGAGCGGCGCAAAGCGCGCCGCATGGTTGACCGCGCCGCGCCCAATCTTCTGCCAGAACCTTCCCAAGTTCCCGCATACTCACGATATTCTGCGCAACGCGTCGCGAAAGCCTCATTCGCTCCTCGGCATTCTTTGTCCTAAAATTTCGTACGGTTGTCTAGCCCTTGCCGCACATTCTTTTGCGGAGCGTCCAGCAATGGCGGCGCGCTCCGCATCCCGTGGCTCCTCCCGCAGGCGGCTTCACATGGCGCATGGCGCGCTGCGCTGCCTGTCGCGATAGGCGCGGCCCACGGCGTCGATGTAGTCCTGCGTCATGGACGAGGCGCCGCGCTTTTGCTCGTCCTTCACCTTTTGGGCATGAACCTCCACAAAGGACTGCATATCCACATTAATAATCTCCGTGGTGGTAAAGGCATACCCGCACCGCTTGCACCGGCGCAGGCGTGACACTGTGCGCACATCATCAAAGGACCGCAATACCGACGACTCTCCGGCGCACTTGGGACAATACAGCATAGCTTTCTCCATTTTCCTTGCATGATAAAAGACTGGCGCGGCCTCCGGCAGCTCCGCCGTCCGGGCTTCACTCCGGGATTCATTCCGGCCGCGTTCTGTCTGTCTATACGGGCACGCCACGGGAAAATGGCACATGTGCCATATGCCATAAATTACATATCTTTTTTCTCCGCGGCCTTGCGCCTACGCCGGGGCGCATCAAAAACGGCAAGAACCACGGGCAGCACCACAAGGGTCAAAAACGCGGCTTCGTACACAAGCTCCTGCATGGGCATGCCGTACCACCAATGCACCACATACGCGCACCCCGCATAGACAAGAGGCGCAAGCACCACCGTCTGCACAACCTTTCGCATAGCGCCCTCCTCTGCTCATTATGAAATATACGGCAAGCTCCGCGCCACCGTTACGCCTCCCACACCAGCCAACGCCACTTAGCGGGCCACACCCGCCGCGCCCTCTCTGGGCGCTCTTACGCTTTCTGCGCCGTCGCCACGCAGGGCGGACACAACCGTCCGCGCAATGGCGCGGGCCTTGGCCTGCTGCCCTGCGGCTGTCATATGAGCGAGGTCCGTATACAAATCATTTTGCCCGGTGAGGGTTTCGGCAAGGTCAAGAAGCGTCACCTCCGGCATGCTCGCCGCCACACGGCGAGCCACGGCATTGGCCGCGTCAATGGCCGGTGCCTCCTCGGCGTACCGGGCCTGCGCCGATGTGGAACGGGGCTGCGTCACCACCACCAGCCGCGCCCCGTTTGCCCGCACCAACGCGGCCAACGTGCGCACTGCCCGCTCATAGGGCCGCCAACGCTCCGGGCGGTCAATCAGGGTCAGGTCCCGCTCGCGCGGCTGATAGATGGCATGCCACAAGTTCATCCAATCCGGCGCGCCAACACGCCACACGCCAAGACGCGCCAGCACGCTTATCCGCAGCAGAGGCCGCAGGCTCGCCGGAGGACGCGCCGGGGCATAGGCCTTGTACGCATGGCTATAATCCGGGCGCATGGTGCGGGTATTGACCACGGCCTCAATCTCGTTCCAGCCATGGTGGAACACCACAACATCCGGCGCGAAGGCCTGCCCGTTCAGCATATAGTTCACGACGGAGTGCAGGCTGGTCCAATAGCCTGTGCCAAAGTTCAGCACCTCGTACCGCGTCTCTCCGGGCGCGGCGTTCAGGATGTCCTCCAGCGCGCGGGGGTAGCCCGTAGCCGTGGTGGAACCGCCAAGACACGCCACGCGCACGATGCCCTGCGGCTTCGCCAGCGACCATTGCGGCCCGATAAAACCGTACGCGTTAAACGGCACCCCGCGGCTGAGCACCTGTGCGTCGGGATAATACACCCGCCCGCTTCGCCCGCGAAAGTGCGTCAGCGCCTGCCCTTGAAAAAGCGCCCCCGATGCGTCAAGAGAGCGGGCGATGCGTTCACACGGCGCGGCAAGCTCGGGCGCGGAGCGCACCACCGTCCGCGCGCCAAGCTCCGCCCACAGCACAACCATCAGCCCCAAAAGCACCGCCACAGTCCGTGGCATCCGCGCCCCGCGCCACCAGAGCGCCGCGCCCACAACGATGAGCGCCGGGCCAAGGCCACCCGCCACGCCAAGCACCGCAAGCTCGGATTCGCCGGGGACCATAAACATCGCCGCAAAGACCGGCGGCAGACACGCCGCGCCACTCACCACGCACAGCGCCGCCACAAGCCGCGCCGCCGCCCGCGCCCCGCGCTCGTCACGGCGAGGCGCGCCCAGACGCGCGTCATGACGTGCATCCTGACGCGCGGCGTTGCCGCCACCGCCCGGCGCGGGCGATATTTCCTGTGACGCGCCCTTGTCCGCTTTGTGCGTCATTCTCCCTCCCACACACGGTTGCCGTTCTCCCGCCGCCTTAACCACTGCTCCAGAACTGAAAAACTCGCCACCGCTCCCGCGCCCCTTGCGACAAGGGCGAAACACGTGCCCCCCATACCGCCATAATCTGTTCCCGGACACAGGTGTTCCCCATGTTCCGAGTTATACAGAGACTCCACCCTCAACGGCCCGCCCTGCTTGTGCACATCGCCCTTGGCAACATGTGCACACATTGTGCAATCTTGTGCAACACAGCCCCTCACAAGTTGTGCAACGTGGTGCACAACACGCGCGCCGCACTTGGCACATCTTTTTTGAGCTTTTCTCTAACACCGCGCATTTATTTGACTTTCATTTTTGGCACGGGGATTGATAGAGAGAAGACAACGGCAATGGTTGACGGACCATAAGCCACCTCCACAGCTCTCTAAAAACACTAACCCGTCACGGCGCAAAAGACGACTCCCCCCTCGTCGCGCTGTGAACCTCTCCTCTTCACCTAACGACTGCATCCTCAACAGGCGGCCGGGACCGGCGACATCCCGGCCGCCACCCCCTCTCCAAAAAGCCGCGTCATCCCCACCCTCTGGATGGCGCGGCTTCTCTTTTGCCCTGCATCTGCCCCCCACACTGCTCCGTGGCCTCAAGAGCCTGAGGTCCGGGCAATTTCACACTGCCCGTTGTGCGCCGTGCCCACGGTGGTGTATGCTGGAGCCAAGGGAGGGCAAAGCAGTGAACGATGTGTATCCAGACCGTTTTCGCCTGCTGGGCATCATTGCCTTTCGCGGCGGCATCGTGGGACTGTTGTTCGGGGTGCTGTGGGCGCGCCTGACGCGCCCGGACTTTTACGAGCCATCGCCGGATGTCTGCGTGCTGGCGCTCCTGCCACTTATCGCCGGAGCCGCCGCCGCGTTGGTTCCGGCCCTGCAACGCTTTTTCCGCAACACACCAAGCCTTGCCATCTCCAATATGGAGGTCTTCATAGACTGCTCCATCCTTGGCCCCACCATCGTCCGGTGGGACGACGTAGAAAACGTCCGGCGCCGCCGCACACTGTTGACGGATTCCATTGAAATCGTCCTCACGGAGCGGGGCGTGGAGCGGCTGGACTTCTGGCGGCGCCTTGCCCTGACCTTCGGCCTCGGCGGGTCCGCCAATTCCCTGCGCATCCCCGCCAGCATGCTCCCAGGCGGGGTAGACGCCATCGGCAGTGAGCTTGGTCATATCTTCCGTCAACGCGGCACGCTTCTCGGCTAAGGCCCGCCGCACCCCGCAGGAACGCCCATGGACAGCTTTCACGCAAAACACAGCCTCACCGCCCACTCTGGGCAGCCCTCCCGCGCCGCTTCCTCCGACGACCCGGCGCGGGACAGCGTGGTGCGCATCATCCTCAACCTTGGCGACGCCGGGCACGCCGTAGGCAGCGGATTCGTGGTGGCAGGACCAGGCGGCCCCAGCGTCATTACGGCCTTCCACAGTCTCAGCGGCGGCGTCTGCCTGCGCGAACGGCTCCGCGCCAAAACCATGCCCCCGCCCATGCGGGGCAGCATCCGCCACGGGGCGGAAGTCATCGCGGAATTCCCCCTGTACCAACGCGGCATCAGCATCTTTCTGCGCCACCCCGCGCCGGAGCGCGCCAACTGGTGCGACGTGGCCTGCATCCCCTTCGACACGCTCACGCTGTATGCTGTGGGCGCCTCGCGCGCGGCGCGCTTTTGGTCGCTCCCCGGCATAGACCTGCCGCGGGTGGATGACGGAGCCACGCTGGTGGACGACATGGCCGTGCCCGTGGGCAAACCCGTTCTGCTGTATGGCTATCCCGGCGGGCGCGACTTTTGGGGCGCTCCCATAGGCGTCAGCGCCACCATTGCCGCGCACGCACCGGAGCGCAGTTTTCTGCTCATTTCAGGGGATATGGATATGGGGTGTTCTGGTGCTCCCGCCATGGCGCGAGAGTTTGGAGGGTATATGCGCAGCGCGCAGGATGGGCCGCAGCACGTCGCCTCGCGCACGCCCATCGTGGACCAGTGGCTGGGCATGTACAGCGGACGCCTCTACGCCGTGGACGCCGCCCGCCAAGTAACGCAGCACGAAACGTCCGTTGGCGTGGTGTGGACGCCGGAAACCATCCGGGACGTCATAACAGACGGCGTGCCCGACGTTCTGTAGCCCAGCGTCGCCGCCCGCGCCAAAAAGGCGCGCCACAGGACTCATGAATGAAGCGCGCAACCAAAAAACGCCGCCCAAAAGCTGGACGGCGTAAGACGTAACAAGAAGCCGGGTGCGCCCGGCAAGCCCAAGCCCACCACGCTGTGGGGGCCTGTTCCACAATCGCCAGCCAACACGAGCCAAGGCGACTCATCTACCGCTCAATGCGCCGCAGCACAAAATCACGCGCCAAGCGCTCCACAACAGACCGCGTTTCCCGGTGGGTGGTGAGCACGTGGCGGCTGGTCACCGTTTCCGAGATGGGCAACAACCGCACCTCCCGCTCGCAGGAGCGGACCTTGGTGATGATTTCCCACGCATTCTCCTGCGGGACAGTCCGGTCCCCTTCACCCTGAATCACCAGCAGCGGAGCGCGTACGTCCATCAGCCGTCGCCGGGTGGATCGCATCCCCATAAGCAGGCTGTGGAGCGGCCCAAGGGCCATCACGCCCTCATACCCGCGCCACGGCGCAATGGCCACGGACTCGGGACGGCGGCGGCTTGTGGGCCACATGGGCCGGACCTTTTTGAGAAGGGGGATAAAAGGCAGTCGCCAATCTGTGCAGACAAAGGGATACAGGCGGTACAGAAACAGCGGCGCGGCCATGGTGACGATGCCCGCCGGGTCAAAGCGCTGGGCGATATGCAGCGCCAGCGTCCCGCCCATGGACAGCCCCATCACAAACACGGCCTTGTACTGGCGCGCAAGGTCGGCGTAGGCGTCATGGGCCGCAACGGCCCAGTCGTGAAAATTCGTTGTGCACCAGTCGTCCACGCTGGTGCCATGGCCGGGAAGCAGCGGAACGGAGACCGGAAGCCCCTCCGCCTGAAAGACGCCCTCCAGCCCCTGCATCTCGTACGGCTCGCCGCCAAAGCCATGCAGAAGCAACACGGCGGCATCACGGTGTTTTGTCTGTGTAGGCATACCCCTACAGATAGCCCGTGACCGCCCACCGCGCAAGGGGCCGAAAGCCCCCCATCGCGTCCCCGGCGCTGTCCCCTCGGGGGACGCCGCCCCGAACGCGCAGAGGCAAGCGCTGCCAGCTCACAGGCAGAGCGGCCACCTCTCAGCCGCACTCTCGCCCGGCACTGTCCCCTGTCCTGCGCGCTCCCGCACGCGCCTCGTGCTTTGCCCCGGTCCCCTCCATCGTCCAAAAGGGCAAAGAAGGACCGGGGCGTACGGAAAATGCTACGATTTGCCATACAACGCGCGCAAAGCATGTCACGGGGCCGAGGAAGCCCGACGGACCGCAGCGGCTCCGGCTCGGTGCGCTCACACGTCCAGTTATGACACGGCGGGATCAGGCTCCCGCTCCGTACACTGTGGGCGCCCTTCCATGTCGCTGATTTCGTACTTGGCTATCTTCTTGTACAGAAGCGGGCGCGATATGCCGAGGAGCTTCGCGGCCTTGGAACGATTCCCTTCGGCGGTGGCCAGCGCAGAGCGAATGGCGCGGCGCTCGGTCTTCTCCACCATGGAACACAGACTGAAGGAATCATCGTCCAGCAGGTCTTCATCCGGACGGGGGGTGACAGAGTTCTGAATAAGCACGCGCTGAACATCACTTTTGCCGATGCGGTCATGCTTTACCATAACCAGCAGGCATTCCAGCACGTTTTTCAACTCTCGGATATTGCCCTGCCAACTGTGGTGCTGCAGGGCGAGGATGGATTCCGGGGTCAGGCGCTTATGAAAGATGCCATGCTCACGCGATATCTCGCGCCACAGTTGCTTGGCGAGGCGGGGTATCTCCTCCAGCACCTCACGTAGTGGCGGGATGGTGACCGGGATGACATTCAGGCGATAGAACAAATCCTCGCGGAAGGTGCCCTGCGCAACCATATCCTTGAGGTTGCGGTTGGTGGCGGCAATGATGCGTACGTCCACCTTCTGGCGCTTTTCACTACCAAGGCGCTCCACTTCCTTTTCCTGAATAACGCGCAGCAGCTTCACCTGCGCGGCAAGCGGCATGTCGCCAATCTCGTCGAGGAAGATGGTCCCCTTGTCCGCCAACTCGAACTTGCCTTTGCGTCCGCCCTTACGCGCGCCCGTAAATGCGCCCTCCTCGTAGCCGAACAGTTCGCTCTCGATAATGGTTTCCTGAATGGCGCTGCAGTTGAGGCGGATAAAGGGACCACAGGCGCGCAGGCTGTGGTTGTGGATGCTCTGAGCAAAGACCTCCTTGCCCACTCCGGACTCGCCCTGCAGGAGCATGGTCACGTCCGTTTGCGCGGCCTGCATGGCAACGCTCTTGGCGTGGCGCAGCTTCGGGGCCACGCCCACGATGCGGTCGAAGGTGTAGCGCGTATCCGTGTGCGCGGACCGCAACTGGCGCAGGTCCTTAATCTTGTTTTGCAGGGACTTGATCTTGTTGGTGAGGAGCTGCACCTCCTCCATGTACCGGAAGCGGATCATCCCCACCACGCCCACGCACTCCCCCTTCTCCACAATGGGAATGCGCGAGACCACGTACGGCTTGCCGCATATATCCTGAAAGTGATCGTGCTCCGCCTCGCTGGTCTGCGCGGCGATATGCATGCGAGTGTTCTCTATGACTTCGGTCACGTGCCGCCCCAGCACTTCGCATGTGCGGACGTTGTGGACCTCGCAAAAGCTGTCGTTGATGTAGATGATGTACCCTTCCGTATCAACGACCATGAGCGCGTCCGCACAGTAGTCGATAATCTTGCGCTGAAATTCGATGAGGTGCTTGATGTCCGCGAACCGTTCCACTCCACTCAGAACGTCCACCCCCTTGGGGAACGACTCCACATCCAACGTGTTGCCATCCAGCGCGTGAGAGACCAGCAGACCTGCCCGCTTGAGATTCCGGGAATCGACCTTCAGCCCTTGCATGAGTGTCCTCCAGATTTAGTCACGGTTCACATCAAGCGTGTCGCAATGGGTGTAACGCGGCGTGACACCCGTGTCACACACAGACACATATGTGAAGAGTTTGTCAATCCTCGATTTCCGGCATTTTGAGCGCACGGCCCACCGCGATGGCGTGTCACGCTGGGTTACACATTTCGCCATTCCATAGCACAGGAGTCCACTTTCCATAGTATTTTAAAACACTGAAATACTTGATAAATTTTGAAAACCCTTCCCCCGCAGAGGCCTTGGCACACTCCCTGTAATGCTCCGGGTGTCATGAAGCGACACACAGTTTCATTCACCACTCAAACGGAGGCCTCACATGGCTAAAACATTCAAGGAAGTTATGGCAGATGCTGGCATCTCCATGGATTTCCAGGCGTGCGGCACCGCACCCCAAGAAATCGTGGACCGCGAGATCGTCCTTGAGCCCCACGAGCGGGTTCAGAAACTCAAGAACATCTTCATGCAGACGCTCTCGTCCGCAAACAACGAGTTCCCCTACTGGTACACCCGCGAGTACGTGAAGCTGGACAACGAAATTCCCGTCGTCCGCCGGGCCAAGGCCCTGAAACGCGCGTTCAGCAACCTCACCCCGGTCATCTTCCCCGGTGAAAAGCTGGTCATGCACAAGGCGCACTACTTCCGTGGCTCCTTCCCCATGCCGTGGCTGTCCGAGGGCTTCTACGTGGCGCAGGAAGACGAGCTGTATCAGGAAGCCATGAAGCGCGGCTCCGCCTCCGCTGACGAGCACTCCAAGTTCGGTTCCGGCGGCGGCAACGTGGTCGCCAGCTTTGGCAAAGTCATCTCCATCGCGGGCAAGTTCGGCATGCGGCAGGAAGAAATCCCCGCACTGGTCAAGCTGTCCAAGATGTGGGTGGGCAAGTCCGTGGACGACCTCGGCAACAAGTACGAGAAGATGGTCCCGAACTACGAGACCAAGGAACAGATCATGCGCAGCATCGTGTGCATGTTCGACTCCGGCTACACTCTTCCGCAGGGCCGCGAGGTCATCAACTATTACTATCCGCTGGAATACGGCTTTGACGGCATCATCAAGATGGCGCGCGAGCTGAAGGACAAGGTGGCCGGACGCGCCGACGGCGACGGTCTGGTCGGCATGAACCGCCTCTACAACTACGAGGCCGTCATCAATGTTGTGGAAGGCGTGCAGAACTGGGTGCTGAACTACGCCAAGGAAGCCCGCCGCCTCGAATCCGTCGAGCAGGACGAAACCCAGCGCGCAGAATATGCTGAAATCGCCGAATGCCTCGAATGGATCGCCCACAACCCGCCGCGCACCTTCCGCGAGGCCTTCCAGATGATTGAAACGGTCCACCTTGCCGTGCTGAACGAGGACGCCATCTCCGGCATGTCCCCGGGCCGCATTGGTCAGGTGCTGTACCCCTACTTCGAGCAGGACATGGCCGCCGGCCGCCTGACCGAAGACGAAGCCCTTGAGCTGCTGGAACTGGACCGCATCGTCAAGACCTCCATCGACTGCTTCGCCTCCATGGGCGTTGTGGGCGGCGTGCTGTCCGGCAACACGTTCAACACGGTGTCCGTTGGCGGCTTGGACAAGTTTGGCCGCCCCGCCACCAACCGTCTGGAATACCTCATCCTCAAGGCCGCGGCGTCCAACGCCATGCCGCAGTCCACCATTGCCCTGCTCTACGACGAAAAGCTGCCCGAGGACTTCCTGGTTCTGGCGGCGGAAGTCATCAAGACGGGCGCTGGCTACCCGGCGTTCATGAACAACCAGATTGCTCTGGAGTTCCTGACCGCGCACTACGGCCCCGAAGGCATGACCAATGAGGAAGCCCGCGCATGGGCCATTGGCGGCTGCCTTGAAACCTCCGCAGGCTGCTGGAAGCCCCTGCACCTGAACGGCAAGGAATACTGGATTCCCGGCGGCTGCGGCCAGCCCACCAGCGTTGGCGTGCACTTCGTCTCCATGCCCAAGATTCTGGAACTGACCCTCTTTGACGGTCTGGACCAGCGCACGGGCGAGCGTGTGTTTGCCCCGCACGGCAAGAAGCTGGAGAGCTACGAGGAAATCTGGGAGCAGTTCAAGCTGTACTGGCAGGAGGCCGTGGACGTCCTCACCCTGACCAACAACATCCAGCACGACGTCTGGCGCAAGAACAACATGGGCGTCTTCCAGTCCATGCTCAAGCCCGACTGCCTGGACTCCGGCCACCTGATCAACGAGCTCGGCTACCGCTACAACGCCACCTACAACGTGGAGTCCACCGGTACCATCACGTTCGTGAACTCCATGGCCGCCCTGCGCAAGCTGGTGTTCGACGACAAGAAGGTGGACCTCGATACCTTCCGCACCGCCATGCTGGAGAACTTCGGCTTCCGCACCGCGCACGAGGTCAACTCCTTCTCCATCGCGGACCAGCAGAAGCGCGACGACGACAAGGGCCAGTGGAACAAGCTGCACTTTGAGTGCCTGCAGGCGCCCAAGTACGGCAACGACGACCCCTACGCGGACGAAATCCTCCTCGACTGGGAGAACTTCTTCTGCCCGGACTGCTACAACTACGAGTCCCTGTACGGTCACCCGCTCTACGCGTGCCAGATTTCCGTCTCCACGCACGGAGCCATGGGTTCGGCCACCATTGCCAGCCCGGACGGCCGCCTGTCCGGCACCACCTTCGCGGACGCATCCCTGTCCGCCTACCCCGGCACGGACCGCAACGGTCCCTTCGCCCTCATGAGCTCGGCCTCGGTATGGGACCACTCCATGTCGCAGAACTCGCAGCTCAACATCAAGATCCACCCCAGTGCCATTAAGGGCGTGGAAGGCTCCCGCAAGCTCGTAGACCTCACGCAGGCCTACATGCGCAAGGGCGGCTTCCACGTGCAGTACAACGTGGTGGACTCCAAGATGCTGCGCCGCGCGCAGGACAAGCCCGATGAATACCGCGACCTGATGGTCCGTGTGGCGGGCTTTACCCAGTACTGGGTGGAAATCGGCAAGTCCGTGCAGGACGAACTCATCGCAAGAACCGAATACGAGGGGATTTAGACATGAAACTGGAATACCGCGACACCCGTGAATTCGTGCCCGTTGACGTGGACAAAGGGCTGGACCGCCTCACCGGCGAAATGGTCAAGGGCGACGCCGAAGCGCCCGAAGGCTACACCATGCTGCCCAAGTGCAAGTTCTGCGCGAACTACGAGGGCACGGACACCTTCGACGGCGTCTGCCAAGCCAGCCAGCAGGAACCCAAGTTCATGGCGTACGGCGACATGACGGCAGTCACCTGCGAGATGTTCAAGGCCAAATAGCCCCACCACGAGCGGCCGGGAGGAACATCCTCCCGGCCTTTTTCCACCGGGCGGCCAGCCGCCCCCTCAAGAAGAAGGTTCACTATGCAAAGCAAGAACAAACTCTACGGATGGTCCGTGGTTGTCGCCTCGTGGCTGGCGCTCTTTTGCCTGTTCGGCTACCGCGCCACCTTCTCCATCCTCAAGGTGCCTATGAGCACGGACATGGGCTGGAGCCAGGCCGAGGTCACCCTTGGCTACTCCCTGATGATGATGTTCTACGCCATCTTCGCCTTCATGTGCGGGATGATTTTGGACAAGTGGGGCACCAAGCCCGTGTACTTCTGCGCGGCCATCTTTGGCGCGGCGGGTTTCTACGTCACCAGCTACGCCACCAGCCTGCCGTTCTATTACTTCTCCTACGGCGTCTTGGCGGGCATCGCCACGGGCATGCTGTGGGTGTCGTCCACCATTAGTGTGCGCAAATGGTACGTGGGTAAGGACTACGCCAAAATGTTCGGCCTCGCCTTCATGGGCGCGCCCATGTCGCAGGTCATCATGAGCCTGTTCGTCAAGGAGAGCCTTGCCGGGGCGCAGGGCGACGCGTGGCGCTCCGCCATGCAGCTGCTGGGCATCCTGACCCTTGGCTGCCTGCTGCTGGCCACCATCGTGGCCAAGCGCAACCCCGAAAACTACGGCATGGAGCCTTTTGGCGAGGTGCCCTCCTGCTCGCCGTCCGCAGCCGAATACGTGTGGAGCATCCGCGAGGCCTTCTCCACCTATCCCATCTGGTGCGTCATCCTCACCTTCCTGACCAGCATGCTGGCCGAGTTCCTCGTGTGGACGCAGATGGTCAGCTACTGGACCGCCGACCTGGGCATCTCCCTGCCCAAGGCCACCAACCTCTACGTCACCATTGGCGTGGTGGGCATCTTCTCCATGCCGCTTATGGGCATTGTGGCGGACAAGGTGGTGCAGGCGTCCAAGTGCGAATCGCAGGGACGCAAGCGCATGCTCATCTTCGGCCCCTTTACCGGCGCCATCGCCTGCGGCCTGCTCTTGATGCAGACCGCCACAACCACCCTGCTGGGCATTCTGGCCTGCTTCATCTTCGCCATCTACTGGGCCGTGGTTCCCGGCGGCGTGGTGGGTTACACGGGCGCGGTCTATGGCCGCAAGACCCTTGGCAAGATATGGGGCCTCGCCACGCTCATCGTGATGGGCATTGGACCGTTTATCGGTCCGCTCATCGGTGGCTACCTCAAGGACTCCACGGGCAGCTACACCTACTCCATCCTGTTTGCCCTTGGCTCCTTCATTGTCTCCATGCTGCTGGCCTCCACCCTGCCGCTGGCCACACAGCCCGCTGACGCTGGGGAGAAGGTCGCCAGTCAGGCGTAACCCCTTCTGAACCAGACTGACCACCGGGGCGCACGCGTGTGCGCCCCGGCCTGAACCATACCAAGCCCCAAGGAAGCGACATGTACAAGGTTATTCATCCCCAGACGTCACCAACACCAGCCGCAGGCCTGACGCCGCAGCCCACCGGACTGATTTTCGACGTACAGGGGCACTCCGTCCACGACGGTCCGGGCACGCGTACCACCGTCTTCCTCAGCGGCTGCCCCCTGCACTGCGTGTGGTGCAGCAACCCAGAAGGGCTGTTCCACTCGCCCGTGATGATGCACCGGTCCAGCCAGTGCCAGTGCTGCGGTAACTGCATTACAACCTGCCCGGTTGGCGCGCCCTCGGTGCAGGACGGCGTGCTCGTCTTCGACAGAACCAAGTGCGACGGCTGCACCACCCACGAGTGTTTGGACACCTGCTACCACGAGGGCCTCGTCGTCAGTGGCGAGCGCTTCACCGTGGACGAACTGATGCGCATCCTCCAACGCGACAGGCAATTCTGGGGAGCAAACGGCGGCGTCACCTTCAGCGGCGGCGAGCCGCTCATGCAGAAGGATTTCATCCTTGCCATGCTACGGGCATGCAAAGAGCACTACATGCACACCTGCATTGAAACCACCTCCTGCATAGAGACCGAATTCTACCTGAAGGCCACCCGCTCTGTGGACTGGATCTTCACGGACCTCAAGCACATGGACTCCGCCAGCCACAAACGCCTGACCGGCGTCGGCAATGAACTCATCCACAAAAACATCCGCCTGCTGGCCCAAAGCGACTGGAACGGCGCGCTCATCCCGCGCATGCCCGTCATCCCCGGTGCCAACGACTCGGACGAGAACATTGAAGCCACGGTGGCCTTCATCCGCGACATCGGCCTTGATGTGGTCAACTTCCTGCCCTTCCACCGCCTTGGGGAATCCAAGTACCGCCAGCTAGGGCGCACCTACGCCTACGCCGAGCAGACCGCCCCCACGGACGAGCAGATGAACCACTTTAAGGACATTGCCGAGAGTTACGGCCTGTTCTGCTTCCTTGGCTGGAACACACCGTTCTAGGCCGCATCGCCCGCCGCGCGCCCCTGTGGGGGGACGCAGGCGCTTCGACCACGGCGCGGGCGAAGCCCCCGCCACATACGCCGCACACGCGGCGCGCAGAATCCTTAAGCGGACGGCCTTTCCGCCGCCCACGGGAGCGACACCCATGAAGGATACGCAAAGACAGCGCACCATAGAACGCATCGTGGATTTGGAGCTGGAGATGTTCAAATCCGTCTATTCCAGCGTCCACACGCCCTGTCAGGACCACCTGCAAACCTTCCGCGCCATGCGCTGGATGACGCACTCCGTCATGCCGCAAAACGTGCTGGACGCCTACCTTGACGACCTGCAGGAGGCCAAAGGTTACGACCGCAACCTCATGGTGGAGAAATACGCGCGCATGGAAGGCCGCATGCCCCCCATCCGCGAGTCCCTGCTCATTGATGAAATAGTGGATACGGAAATGGCGTGGATGCGAGAGATGCACAGCCGCTATCCGGCCCTGTTCGAGTCCAAGGGCGAGACCTTTCGGACCTACATCTCCTGCGAACTGGAAACCCTGTCCCTCAATACGCTGGAGCGTCTGCACAGCTTTGTGGTGGACTCGCGCCGCGCTGGGCGCAACCTTGTGGAGGAGCGCTACGACAACCTCTTCCGCCATACAGGCTACGAGTCCACAGCCCACCGCAACCAGATAGAACAACAGCGTCAAAATGCCCAAAACACCGAAAGCGCCGCTAAGCCCACAGAAGCGGACACAGGCGCGGCATAATCCCTTCCGGCACTGAATCAACCAAGACTCACGCCCAAAAAATACGGCTCCCTGTGTGCAGCAGGGAGCCGTATTGCGAGGGGTCTTGTGACGAATCGCTGATAGTCACAATATGCAAAGATCCCTTGGGGCGCGAAGCCACATGGAATCAGTGTGCCTGAAACCGGCGAACCTTCCCGGACGGTACGCGTCCGGCGGGTTCTCAACTGGGAAGATTGTATGCCTCGAAAGGTCGGCAAGACCTATGGTCATCGTCCGAACTTTCTCCTTTGTCAAGGCTTTCTCCAAAGATGCCGCCGTGGCGCGGACTTCCGCCCGTCATGGGCAGGACGGGGATTACGCGCCCTTCAGGGACGTCATGGCCTCGTGAATCACCGCGCCGGACTTTTGAAGCGCCGCAAGCTCTGCCTCCGCAAGGGGTGTCTCCAGCGCCTGCTCCACGCCACTGGCCCCAATGACGCACGGCAGGGAAATGCACACATCGTCATCAAGACCATGCAGACCCTTTGCCGGTGCGGACACCGTGAGGATGGTCTTGGAGTCGCGAATTATCCCCTCTAGAATGCGGCACAGGGACGCGCCAATGCCATAGGCCGTGGCGCCCTTGCGGTCGATGATTTCATACGCGGCGCGGCGCACGTCGGTATCAATGCGTTGGCGGGTGGCGTCGTCAATGACTATGCCCCGCTGCTGGCAGAAGTGCTCCAAGGGCACATTGGAGACATTGGCGCGGCTCCACACGCACACCTCACTGTCGCCATGCTCACCAAGGACATGCGCGTGCACGCTCTTCACGTCCACCGCGCAGAGGTTGGCCAACTGGCGCCGAAAGCGCCCGGTATCCAGCACCGTTCCGGAGCCGAACACATGTCCGGGCGCAAGGGTGGAGGCCTGCACGGCCACAGCGGTCATCACGTCCACCGGATTGGTGACGATGATGATAATGGGCGTTGGCGACACGTTTTGTATGTCCTTGACAATGCTGGTGATAATGCCCGCATTCTCCTGCAAAAGCTCCATGCGGCTTTGGCCGGGCTTCTGCGCTTTGCCCGCCGTTACAATAACGATATCCGCGCCGCGGCACGCCGTGTCGTAATCCTCGGGCGTGACGCCAGCGGAGGTGATGGTGACGGACCGGGAATAGGCCGTGGCATGGGAGAGGTCCATGGCCTCGCCCGCCGCGCGCTCCTTATCAATGTCCATCAGCACGATTTCGCGGGCAAGGCCGCGCATGGCCGCGCCATAGGCAAAGGCCATACCCACAGCCCCAACGCCAACAACTGCCACTTTGGGCAAACTCAGACGCGGTGTTGCTGTCATGCCTTATCCTTCATGAGTTTGGCGAGGTCCGCCACGCGGCAGGAATAGCCCCACTCGTTGTCGTACCATGTCACCAGCTTGGCAAGGCGCTTGCCCTTCACAAGGGTGTGCTGCTCCTCGACAATGGACGAATTGGGATTGCCCTTAAAGTCCATGGAGACGAGGGCCTCGCCGCTGTAGTCCAAAATCCCCTTCAGCTCACCCTGTGCGGCTTCCTTCAGCACCTTGCGCAGGTCTTCGGTGGTGGCGTCGTTATTCAGGACAAGGGCGCAGTCCACGATGGAGACCGTCGGCGTCGGCACACGCAGGGAGTAGCCGTCAATGCGGTCCTTGAGTTCGGGGATAACAAGGGCCACGGCTTTGGCCGCGCCTGTGGACGTGGGGATGATATTCTGCGCCGCAGCGCGCGCCCGCCGGAGGTCCTTGTGCGGCAGGTCAAGAATGCGCTGGTCATTGGTAAAGGAGTGGATGGTGCACATCAGGCCGGAGTCGATGCCGAACGCGTCATGGATAACCTTGGCCGCAGGGGCAAGGCAGTTGGTGGTGCACGAGGCGTTGGACACAATGTGGTGCTTGTCCGGGTCGTAGTCCTGATGGTTCACGCCAAGGACGACGGTGAGGTCCTCTTCCTTGGCCGGGGCGGAGATGATGACCTTTTTGGCACCGGCGTTCATGTGCGCGCTGGCCTGCGGGCCGGTGCGGAAGATGCCGGTGGACTCCACCACAATGTCCACGCCAAGGTCGCCCCACGGGATATCCCGCGGGTCGCGCAGGGCAAAGCTGGTGACGTCCCAGTCGCCGTACTGGATGCTGCCGGTGGACAGGCCGCCGTCGCTTTCCTTGAAGCCGACATCCACAGGCGCGCGGCCGTAGTTGGTGTCGTACTTCAGCAGGTGGGCGTTGGTGCCGACGTCAAACAGGTCATTAATGGCGACAACTTCCAGCTGGTCGCTCCATCGCTCGTGCACCGCCTTGAGGACCTGCCGACCGATTCGGCCAAAGCCGTTGATGCCGATTTTCCATGTACTCATTACGTCAATCTCCTCTGCCGGATGGGGGCGCGCTGGGGCCTCTGTGGTACGCCGATTGCCCTGAGTGGGCCGGGGCGCCCTTGGCCACTGCGCATGAGGCGCCGCCCTCAGTCGCCGCGCGGACCATGCCGCGCGGGTCTGCCGCCCCTCGCATCCGGATTAGTGGGATGTTGCATCTCTTTTTTACGCGCGTGCCGCCCATGCCCAGCCCCGCCATACGTTGCGGCACGGACACGGCTGGACGCCATGGGGCGCTAGTCCTCAAAAATTCTGTACTCAAAGGACGTCTGCGTCTCGTAGTCGCGCTTGAGCGTCTGGTAGAGACGGGCATTGTCCAGAGCCACCGCGGACAGGGCGGCAACGCTGCGCGCAAATTCCTGCTCGTCCGCGTCAAACTCGCGCGGGCGCTCGGAGTAGAAGCGCAGCACGCCAATGTTGTGCTTTTGCGCCTTGAGCGGAAGAACCAGCAGGGACACAATGCCCTCCTCGCGGGCCTGCTCCTTGTACTGGAAGCGTTCGTCGGTGGTGACGTCCGCGATATAGACGGAATTGCCGGCAAGGGCCTCGCGGTCCACGCCGCTCTTTTCCACCTCCACCGAGCCTTTGCGCATGTATTTCTGCGACAGGCCGTAGCTGGCGCTGGGCAGGAGCTGCTTTTCCGTGCGGTCCAAAAGCCGCAGGGAGCACCCCTTGACCTCCAGGGCTTCCGTTGCCTTCAGCGTGACCGTGAGCAGGACTTCCTTGAAATCCAGACTGGAGTTGATGGCCAGCGCCACGGCGAAGAGCGATCTGTAGTACCGCTCGTAACGTTGCATGGGAGACTCCTTTGGTTTGGGATATCTGCCGGTACTCGGCTTTTTTCGCTGCGTCAGGGTTCCCCGCCAACCAAAACGGGTGCAAACAGACCAGGAACCACACCTGACAAACACTTTTTCGATACCAAGTATCGCATCCGGTGTATAGGACGGAAACACTTTTTGACGCATCACCACGGCGACAGCCGCCGCCGATGCGCCACAGTCCACCCCCACCAATTTCCCACTATGCCACAGCCTGCGCCCTCCCGCCAAATGCATCCGCAAAAAGTCACTTCGTGCTTGCCAAAAGGTGTATAGCCCCTATACACTTCACCCATGCCAAACTACCCCAAAGACCTACACATGCAGCACCTGCAACGCTTCCTGCACAAATTCAGCCGGGTGGCCAAGCGCGCCTACGACTTTGGCGGCTACGCCCTGCACCCGGTGGAAATCCATACCCTCGCCTTCATCACCGGCAAAGGACGCTCCTACGTCAGCGAAATTGCGCGGGAGACCGCCGTCACACGCGGCGCAGTGTCGCAGGTGGTGGCGCGCCTGACGGACAAAGGGCTGGTGGACAAGGCGCCGGCCCCGGCCAATACCTCGCGCATGCTCATCCACCCCACCGAGGAGGGCCAGCGCGTCGCCGCCGCGCACGACACCTTCCACGACCAGCGCGACCAGCGTTTCTTGGCTTTCCTTGAAGGGCTGGATGCCGACCAGCGCCGCATCGTCAAGCAGCTGTTCTTCGAGATGGACTGTTGGATGGACAACTATCTCGACGACACCTGACCTCCCCGCACTGCGGGGGAAGGAGCGAACCATGTTCGTACCCGAAGTTACCGCGGACTTTCGTCCCATTGAGCGCCTGATTATCCAGTCCCAGTTCAGCAATCTGCTGACCGCTGCCCTTGAGATGCGCGTTTTTGACCATTTGCCCGCCACAGCGGATGGCGTTACGGCACACCTTGGATGCCGCGCGGATGTCTGCGCGCGCTTTTTGGATGTGCTGGCCGCCATCGGTCTTCTTGAACGCAGGGGCGACACCTACCACAATACGCCAACGGCGCAGGAGTTTTTGGCCTCCACCTCCCCGGCCTACCGCGGCGCGGAGCTGGACCTGCAACAGAGGCATTACGAAACCTTTTCCCAAAGCATCACCGAGCGGATGATGCACCCGGACCACAAGGAACGCGACCGCACCGACACAGGCTGGGCCAGCCGCGACGCCCTTGAAAGCCTTGGCAACTACGCCCTTTGCGGCATGCTGCAGGAATCCACGGCCTTCATCACCGCACTGCCCGGATTCTCCGGATTCAGGACCATGTGCGACGTGGGCGGCAACCACGGCTACTACAGCATGGCCCTGCTGGACCAAAATCCCGGCCTGACGGCAACGGTGTGCGACCTGCCAAGCGTCGCGGACACCATCCGCGCCTTCCACGCCGAAAAGGGCTACGCGGACCGCATGACCACCCGCTCCATGGACCTGCGCACAGATGATTCCCTTGGCGCAGACTACGACCTCGTCTTTGCCTCGCACGTGCTCTACGGCATGCACGACGCCATGGACGCCATCCTTGGCAAAGTGACCGCCGCCCTGACTCCGGGCGGATGGTTTGTGGCCTGCCATTGCGCCCGCCCAGAAGATGAGGCGTGGCACCCGGCGCAGGCGTTTACGGAGTTTCTCACCGTCCTCAGCGGCTACCCCACCCATCACCTTGACCGGGAAGTCATGCTCGGGCACCTGCACGCCGCAGGGCTGACCAACCTCCACGCACAGGTTTCCCCGACCACGGGCATCCTGCTCCTTGCCGGACAAAAGCCCGCCTAACGGCCACAGCGCATAAAAAAGGGACGGAAGGCCAAAGCCTTCCGTCCCGTCATTTTCACTCAGTTGTGCAGGGCTAGAAGATTTCCAGTCCCTGTTCCTCCATGAGGTTCACGCCGTACTCGATGGGCACAACGGCCGAGATATTGGTGTCCATTGAGCCTTCGCACATGGCGCCGCGGATGTCCGAGCCGTCGCGCATGGGGCAGAAGCGTCCCCACACAAGGCCGACGATGCGCTCGTCCTCAACGGAAATAACCGGACCGCCCCTGTCGCCCATATGGACGCGGGAGTCGATGAGGATTTCCTGATAGCCCATGGGCATGATGACCTTGCTGGACACAATGGACGACACAGCGGCGAGGCTGTGCAGGCGCTGGTTGCCGAAAGGAAAGCCAAGGCTCAGCACACTAGCGCCAATGGCCAACGTCTCGCTGTTGCCAATCAGATGGTCCGGCGTCTGGAAGGTCAACGCAGGCTCAAAACGCAGCAGCGCCACGTCACTGCCCGGGTCCTCAGCCACCACTTGCACGGAAAGCGGGGTCACCTCTTCGCGCACGATGGTCTGGTATTCGTCCGTGGAACGGGCGGGGACAACAACGAGGTCGTCGGGATTATCACCATACAGGTGCTTGACGGTCAGCAGAAAGCCTTCGCTGTGGCAGATAAAAGCGGTACCAAGAAAAATGGCACCACCCTCGCCGTGCTGGCGCATGAGCATCATCGTCGCGTGCTGGTACTTATGAGAAGCGGAAACGAACATAGTGAACAAATCCTATCTGTTAGGGACGGCGGCCAATCCACGAATTCACCTGCGCGGGATGGGTCTCCACCCAGCGCAGCGCCTTACCGTAGGGGTCAAGGCCATCGTCCAGTTCAATCCATGTCATGAGCAGACCCATTTCTTTGGGCGTCCAATGGAAATGATCCAAAAACTCGTACACGTCTGGCATATCCCGCTCTAAGCCCTTACGGGCAATGGTGTGGATGGACTCCGCCGTGCCAAAGACTCCCTTGGGGTCCTCCAGCATGCGCAGCTTCCACACGCCAAACATCCAATGCGGCGTCCACCCCGTAACGACAACCCACCCCTGCCGCTGGATAGCCCGTGACAGCTCCTCCAGCATGGTGTCCTCGTCGCCTTCAACCAGACGCATATTGTCCAGCCCGTAGACCTTCAGCGCCTCGCGGGTTCTGTGCATCACGCCCGCACCGGGGTCGATGCCGATGATGCGCCCGTTAAAGCGCTTCGCGTAATCCTTCAGTTCGGGGATGCTGGTCACCGGGATGTAGGGGGCGTTGCGCTGGCCGGTCTCGTTGGGCAGACGGCCAACATTCACATCGGGCACAACCAGCCCCAACTGCGCTCCGGCAAGGTTTGCGCCAAGGTCATCAACCTTGGTGCCAAACTCGCGGTAGTAGTCGGCCTGTGTACGGGGGAGCCATGCACCCACCAAAACGTCCTGCCGCCCTTCGGCAACGGACGCCCACATCTCGCGCGGGGACATTTCCGTCAGCACGCAGGGGCGGTCATACCGGGTTTCCACAACGGCCTTGATAAGATTGGCGCTGGCGACCTCGGTCTTCCAGTTCACATACGCGAGCCGAAGGGGTGCCTCGCCATCCGCATGCGCGGCATGGATGGGGACACAGAGAAAGCTGAGGAGAATGGCAAGCAGGGCTATGGGGCGTAAGAGTTTCATGGCTGTCCTCCGGTTACACTGGTTGGTCACGGAACGCCGATAGTCTCTTTCGGGATAGCAAAGCGTGGGCCGGGCGTGCAACCCGGCCCACGACGCGTTAGCGCATTTTTTTCTTATTGAGTCGTGCGATGGTTTTGGGGCTGGGCTTGGTCTTGAGCTTCACCTTAATCTTGGGCCGCTTTTCCACGCGGAAGCGCTGCGGTCCAACATATTCATCAAGCCCCTTATACAAACTCCAGCACATCAGGAGGATGACCACCGCAAAAGGCAGGCCTGTTGTAATGGCCGCCGTTTGCAGCGCCACAAGGCCACCGCCAAGCAGCAGCGCTCCTGCGACCACACCTTCGGAAATGGCCCAGAACAAACGCTGGAACACCGGCGGGTCGGGGTTGCCATCGGCGGTGATGATATCAATAACCATGGAGCCGGAGTCCGACGACGTCACAAAGAAGGTGATGACGACGATGACGGCCAGCAGGCACGTAAAGCCGGACAGCGGGAACTTCTCCAGCAGCACAAACAGCGAAACAGGGATGTTTTCCTGCACCGCCTGCGCAATCTGGCCGGAGCCGAACATTTCAATGTTCAGGGCGCTGTTGCCGAAGACGGTAATCCACAGGAAGGTCACAAAGGACGGCACCAGCATAACGCCCAGCACAAACTGGCGGATGGTGCGGCCCTTGGACACGCGGGCGATAAACATGCCCACAAAGGGAGACCAGGCAATCCACCAGCCCCAGTAGAACACGGTCCAGCCATTCTGCCACGACGTGTTCTCATAGGTTTCACTCCACGTGGAGAGCTGGGGCAGATTCTGCAGGTAGAAGCCAATATTCTCGATAAGCGCGTTCATGATGAACAGCGTGGGGCCAACGGCCAGCACAAAGAACATCAACGCGGCGGCGACCATAATATTCAGCTCGGACAGGCGCTTAATACCCGCGTCCAGTCCCTTCACCACGGAGACAGTGGCAATGGCCGTAATACAGGCGATAAGCACAATCTGCACAACGGGGGTCTGCGGCAAACCGAACAGGTGGTGCAGACCGGCATTCACCTGCCGCACACCAAGGCCAAGGGAGGTCGCAACGCCAAACAGCGTGGCCACAGTGGCCATAATGTCCACGGTGTAGCCCCACGGGCCGTTGACCTTATCACCCAGAAGCGGCGCAAGCACGGAACGGATGGTCAGCGGGTAGCCCTTGTTGAACGAGAAGAAAGCAAGGGAAAGACCGACGATGGTGTACAGCGCCCAAGGGTGGAAGCCCCAGTGCAGAAAGGACAGGTCCATCGCCAGACGTGCGGCCTCGGGAGTGCCAGGCTCCGCAAAGGGCGAGGCCACAAAATGGAACATCGGTTCCGCAACGCCGTAGAAGAGAAGACCGATACCCATGCCCGCACTAAACAGCATGGCAAACCACGCCGTTGTGCTGAACTCTGGTTCGGCGTCGTCGCCGCCAAGGCGGACATCGCCAAATCGGCCAAGGAGGAGCGTGATGGCAAAGACGAGGGCAATGTTCATGGTCCAGATGAAGAACCAGCCCCCGTAGTTCGCAATGTTGGACTGCAGCGTCTCAAACCAGTTGCCGATGGCCTGATGGAACGAGATGGCCAAGACAACAAACGAGACGATTAGCCCTGCGGAAATGTAGAAAACATAGGGGTTGACATCAAGCTCTAGCCAATTCCTTTTCTGTGACTGCGTATGAGGTTCCTTATCAATCAAAGTGCCTCCAACTGTTGTGTCGCCAATGGGAAGAAGAGCGCTTCCCGAATACAGGATGTGTGTGTGATGCGTGCGACGGTTCGTAGATATGAAGAAGGTGGGGAGGCTAGCGACATTTTTGTCATTTTTCAAGTACCCGATCGGGCTTTAGCCAGCCTGAATCCTCGCGATACTCCATATCACGCCGCTTCCGCCTACCCTAATTCACCCCGACCGGACTGTTTTAGTCGGGTATACCTTCTCACCATTCTCTACCCGGTCGCTTGGGCAAAGGTGACATAAACGGCCTTCCCGCTGCGCGTATTTCCCTCTTTGGGGCGGTGCCGCCCCGGCAAAGGCGCCGGGAGGGAACACCAAGGCAGTATGCCATATCTTGCCCCGCTTTGCCGCAATTTTTCGCCGCGCCCACGGCCCCCGCCAGCGCCAAACATGCAGCGCCGCCTTGCAGGGACCACGGGCTTGCCGTACAACTTCTCCTTTGAACACAACGCCTCATCGCTCATGCGAAAGGAGTAGGCCTATGCATACATGCGATACCCTCGTCCGCGCCGACTGGATTGTGACGCAAAACGACACCCGCGACGTCATCCAGGACGGCGCGGTGGCCATACAGGGCGGCGTCATTGCCGCCGTCGGCCCGTTCGCGGATATTTCCGCCAACTGGTCCGCCCCGGAGACCATCGACCTTGGCCCCAGCCTGCTGCTGCCCGGCCTTGTCAATGCCCACACCCACGCGCCCATGACGCTGATGCGCGGCCTTGCCGACGACCTGCCGCTCATGCAGTGGCTGACGGACCACATCTTCCCCGTGGAGCAAAAGCTGACGCCCGAGCTTGTCCGCCTAAGCGCCCTGCTCGGCTGCTGCGAGATGCTGCGCACCGGCACCACCTGCTTTTATGATATGTACCTCATGGAGGAGGCCGTTGCTGACGCCGTGCGCGAAACAGGCATGCGGGCGCGCATTGGCGAGGTGATTTTCTCCTTCCCCACTCCGGCCTACGCTGATGAAAACGCCGCCTTTGACGTGGTCCGCCGCATGCACGCCGCCAGCGCGGACACGCCGCGCATCCGCACCGCCGTCATGCCGCATGCGCTGTATACCACCTCGCCGCAGCTCCTCACCCGCGCCCACGAACTGGCGCAGGAACTGGACATCCCGCTGCATATCCACCTCGCGGAGACGGAAACGGAAACCGCCCAGAGTCTGGAAAAATTCGGCAAGCGCCCCGTGGCCTACCTCGACAGCCTCGGCCTGCTGACCCCAACCACCCTCGCCGCGCACTGCGTGGACCTCACCGATGACGAGGTCGCCACCCTCGCGCGCACCGGCGCCCACGTGGCGCACAATCCCGAAAGCAACATGAAGCTGGCCAGCGGCATCGCCCGCGTGCGCGACATGCAGGCGGCGGGCGTCAGCCTCGGCCTCGGCACGGACGGCGCGTGCAGCAACAACAATCTGGACATGTTCGCGGAGATGGCCTCCTGCGCCATGCTGCAAAAGGTCGCCACCCTCGACCCCACAGCCGCCCCGGCCCAGCAAGTGCTGGACATGGCAACGCGCGGCGGCGCGGCCTGCCTGCAGTGGGAGGAAATCGGCAGCATTGCTCCGGGCAAGGCCGCGGACCTCACCGCCCTCGACCTTGACCAGCCCGGCTTGATGCCCATCTACAACCCCATTTCTCACGCGGTGTACGCCGCCGGCGGCGGCGACGTGCGCTTCACCATGGTGGACGGGCACGTCCTGTACCGCGACGGCGCGTTCCTCACGGTGGATTACCCCGCCCTGTGCGCGGAAGTCCGCGACGCCGCCGAGTGGATCCGCAAGCAGACCGGAGCGGAGGCCGCCAACAAATGAGCACGCTCCCCCACGCAGACACCATCATCCGCGCCGGCATCCTCGTCACGCAGGACGCTGACCGCCGCGTCATAGAGGACGCGGGCATCGCCATTTCCGGCGGCGACATCGTTGCCGTGGACCACTGGTCCGCCATCAGCGACGCCTTTGCCCCCAACATTGACGCCGCGCTCACCCCGCGCGAGGCCCTCCAGCCGCAGCAGGCAGGTGCACCACGCGTTATCGACCTGTCGCGGCACCTGGTGCTCCCCGGCCTCATCAACTGCCACACCCACGCGGCCATGACGGCCTTTCGCGGCCTCGCCGACGACCAGCCCCTTATGGTCTGGCTGCAGGAACACATTTGGCCTATGGAAAAGGGCCTGACGCCGCAGCTCGTGCATGCCGGGTCCATCGTGGCCTGCGCCGAGATGCTGCGCACCGGCACCACCTGCTTTGCGGATATGTATATGCTGGAGAGCGAAACAGCCCGCGCCGCCCGGCAGATGGGCATCCGCGCCATGCTTGGCGAGGGGATTCTTGGCTTTCCCACCCGCTCGTACGACACGCCGCAACAGGCCATTGAGCTGACCGCCGCCCTGCGCGACGCCGTGGCGGATACGGACACCATCCGCGTCTGCATGCCGCCCCACGGCGTCTACACCACCAGCGAGGACATCCTGAAGGACACCTTCCGCGCCGCCGAGGACATGGACATGCCGTGGATGATTCACCTCAGCGAAAGCGCCGCCGAATGCGCGCAATCCCTTGAGATGTATGGCAAGCGCCCCGTGGCGGTTGTGGGTGATGCGGGGTGCCTGTCGCCGCGCAGCGTGCTCGTGCACTGTGTGGACCTGACCGACGGCGAGATTGAGCGCATCGCCGCATCCGGGGCCAGCGTGGCGCACAATCCGCGCAGCAACATGAAGCTGGCCAGCGGCATTGCCCGTGTGCGCGACCTGCTTGCCGCCGGGGTCAATGTGTGCCTTGGCACTGACGGCGCGGCCAGCAACAACAGCCTGAACCTCTTTCGCGAAATGACGGCCTGCGCCATGCTGGGCAAGGTTTCCAGCGGCGACCCAACTGCCGTTCCAGCCGCGGCAGTGCTGGACGCCGCCACCGTCAACGGGGCGCGCGCCCTGCGCTGGGACGGCCTCGGCAGCATCCGCGAAGGAAATATCGCAGATATTGTTGCACTTTCCCTCGACGAACCAGCCCTTTGTCCTGTATACAACCCAATCTCACACGCCGTGTACGCGGCAGGAGGGCACGACGTCGCCCTAACCATGGTTGGCGGCCGCGTCCTCTATGCGGACGGCACATTCGCCAACATCACCACCGAGGAACTCCGCGCCAACGCGCGAAGGTTGTCGGAGTGGGTGGATACGGCCCGTAGTGGAAAACCCCATTCTGGGGCTTGACAAATACGCCCATATCAATAAATACTCACCCGCTTTCGAGAGACAGCCAAGGAAACACTTCCCGTTTCCGGGTCGTATTTAGAGAGGAGAAATATTTCATGGCCAAAAAACATCGCAAGACCATCATCGACGACGCCGTCATGACTGACGAAGGCCTCACCTACAACGGTGTTGCCCTGCAGCAGGTTGTCGAAAAGTGTGAAGGGTGCGACCGTGTCGTGGCTCACGAGTCCGGCAACTACTGCACCACCTACGCCCAGCCCGAACTCAAGTGGCACAGCGGCGTCTGTAACTTTGCTACCCATGTCCGCGCTGAGAAGGACAAGGCCGGCAAGGTCAAAGTCAACCCCCTCAAGGCCTCCAAGCGCGCCGCCAAAGGTCGCTAGTCGGCATTTGACGAGGAATCAAAAGGGCGGGCCGAAAGGTCCGCCCTTTTCCGTTGAGGCCTACGCCACACCAGCGCGCGCCGCATCCACACTGCGCCCTTCTCGCCACCACGTGGCCCCACCCCTTTTTACTGGCGGCCCACGGCGATTCGCGGTACCCACATTCCGTAGACGCGGCGCACAGCTTGGGGCACGCCCCTGCCAGCGCTCTTTCGCCTCCTCTCACCCAACGGAGCACTCATGAAGAATCAAATTTTTACATACATCGACTCCCAGCGCGACGCCCTGCTTGACCTGCAGCGCAAGCTGGTCGCCATCCCCGCCCTTGGCCCGGACAACGACGGCCCCGGCGAAAAGGCCAAGGCCGACTTCCTCATGGAATACATGCGCGAAATCGGGCTGGAGAACATCACCGAACTCAGCGCCCCGGACGAGCGCGCCGAAGCGGGCTACCGCCCCAACATCGCCGCCATCATCCCCGGCGCGAACCCGGACCGCACGCTGTGGATTATCGGCCACACGGACATCGTGCCCCCCGGCGACGAAAGCCTGTGGGACGGCGATCCCTACACCCTGCGCGTTGAGGACGACCTGATGTACGGCCGCGGCGTGGAGGACGACCACGCAGGCATCGTCCCCAGCCTCATTCTTGCCAAGGCCATCCTCGAAACCGGCGCCACGCCGGACGTCAACCTCGGCATCATGCTGGTGGCGGACGAGGAAACCGGCAGCAGGTACGGCCTCGGCTACATTGCCGAGCACCACGCGGACATCTTCGGCAAGGACGACCTTATCGTTGTGCCCGACATGGGCGCCCCGGACTCCACGCAGATTGAGGTGGCCGAAAAGTCCTCCATGTGGGTGAAGGTTTCCGTCATCGGCAAGCAGTGCCACGCGTCCACCCCGCTGGAAGGCGTCAACTCCCTCATCGCCGCGTCGGACTTCATCACCCGCGTGCATGAGCTGTACGACATGTTCCCCGACAACGACGACCTGTTCGAGCCGTCGGTCTCCACCTTCGAGCCGACTAAGAAGGACGCCAACGTCCCCAATATCAACACCATCCCCGGCAAGGACGTCTTCTACATCGACGCACGCATCCTGCCGCACTACGACCTTGACGACGTCATGGGCGCCATCAAGGACATGGGCGCGGATATCGAAATGGAGCACGGCGTACGCTGCGAATACGACATCCTGCAGGGTGAGCAGGCCGCTCCCGCCACAAGCGAAAACGCCTTCGTGGTCAAGAAGCTGGCCGAAGCCGTCAAGGCCGTCTACGGCGTGGAAGCCCGCCCCGTGGGCGTTGGCGGCGGCACCGTGGCCGCATTCCTGCGCCGCGCCGGTCTGGACGCCGTAGTGTGGTCCACGCAGGAATCCAACGCGCACCAGCCCAACGAACGCGCCCGCGTCTCCCACCAACTGGGCGATGCCAAAGTCTACGCGGAGATGCTGTTCTCCGAATAACCCATGACTTCACGCGGCGCACGCACGCCACATCAGTCAACAATCCATCGCCGCCGCGCGCCCAGACGGGCGCGCGGCGGCTGGTTCAAAGCATGAAAGCACCTTTCCCCGATCTTTTCGACATCATCATCGTCGGCGCAGGACACGCCGGTTGCGAGGCCGCGTACGCCAGTGCCCGCCTTGGCATGAAGACCCTCCTGCTCACCATCAATGTGGACCGCATCGGCCATCTGTCCTGCAATCCCGCCATCGGCGGCCTTGCCAAGGGACACATGGTCCGCGAAATAGACGCCCTTGGCGGACGCATGGGCGTTTGGGCCGACAAAGCGGGCATTCAGTTCCGCGTGCTCAACACCAGAAAAGGCCCCGCCGTCCGCGCCTCCCGCGCGCAAATTGACCGCGACCGCTACATCAAGGCCGTGCAGGAAGACCTGTTCAATCTGGACAACCTGTGGATTTTTCAGGACATGGCCGCCGAGGTTCTCACACAGGACGGCCGCGCCACAGGCGTACGTACCGGCCTTGGCGAGTGCTTCCACGCCCGCAGCGTACTGCTGACTACCGGCACCTTCCTCCACGGGCTTATCCACATCGGGGAACGCAATTTCAGCGGTGGCCGCCTTGGCGACCCCGCATCCTCCGGCCTGTCCGAAAATCTCCGCCATCTCGGCTTTGAGCTCGGACGCCTCAAAACAGGCACCACTCCGCGCCTGCTGGCCGACAGCTGCGACTTTTCCAAGATGGACATTCAGCCCGGCGACAATCCACCGCGTCCGTTCAGCTTTCACGAGCCGTTCACGCCGCTCAAGCAGCTCCCCTGCCACGTCACGTGGACCAACGACGCCACGCACGAGGCCATCCGCGGCGGCTTTGACCGCTCGCCCATGTTCACCGGCGTCATTAAGGGCACCGGCGCGCGCTACTGCCCGTCCATCGAGGACAAAGTCGCCCGCTTCCCCGAAAAGAACCGGCATCAGATTTTTGTGGAGCCAGAAGGACTGGACAGCCCCGAGGTCTACCCCAACGGCATACCCACCTCCCTGCCGCTGGACATCCAAAAGGCCATGATTGCCACCATTCCCGGCCTGGAGAACGCGCAAATCGTCCGCCCCGGCTACGCCATCGAGTACGATTTTTGCCCGCCCACGCAGCTGGACCCAACCCTCCAGGCCAAGGTTCTGCCCGGTCTGTGGCTGGCAGGCCAAATCAACGGCACCTCCGGCTACGAGGAAGCCGCCGCGCAGGGACTGTGGGCCGCGCTCAACATTTTCAGCGCGCAAAACGGCCTGCCGCCCTTCCTCCCCGGTCGCGACAAGGCCTACATGGCCGTGCTCGTTGACGACCTTGTCACCAAGGGCACCAACGAGCCGTACCGCATGTTTACCTCCCGCGCCGAGCATCGTCTGCTGCTGCGCGAGGATAACGCCGACGCCCGCCTCACCGAGATGGGCCGCGCCCTCGGCCTCGTCCGCGACGACCATTGGCAGATTTACGCCGCCAAGCAGACCGCCATCACCGAGACGCTCAGCGCCCTGCGGACCATCCGCATCCGGCCCGACGCCGCCACGCGCGACGCCCTTGCCGCCATTGGCGCCGCCGCCCCCGGAAAGTCCGTCATGCTTGCCGATGTGCTCCGCCAGCCCGCCGTCAGCATCGACGCCCTCGCCGTCTTCCACGAGGCCATCGCGGACACGCCCGCCGACGCCCTCAAGGAAGCCGAGACCATCATCAAGTACGAAGGCTACCTCAAGCGCCAAGAACAACTCGTGGAGCGCTTCCACCACCTCGAAGACGTCTCCCTGCCCGCCGACCTCGACTACACCACCGTCGCCGGGCTTACCCGAGAAGTCGTGGAAAAACTCACCGAAATCAGACCGCTCACCCTCGGGCAGGCCAGCCGCATCTCCGGCATCACCCCCGCCGCCATCGCCTGCCTTGAAGTGCACCTGAAAAAACTGGGGCTGTAAGCCCACAGTGGCGGCTTGGCATAACGCCATCACAAAGGCCCCCCTGATTGCTCAGGGGGGCCTTTTTTTTGCCTCCGGCGGCTTAAGGAAATAACTTCCTTAAGAATCCTTACAACTTAGGAAACCGGAAGCCGGTTTCCTAAGAAAGGGTTTATGAGGTTAGGGCGTAAGGTTACCTCGCTTACATACGTCACTCAACCCTTTTTGGGGCTGGCTTCCAGGCCCAAAAACCTTGGGATTCTTAAGGGCTCATGGCCCTTAAGCCTGCGGAGCACCTCTTCACTCTTCCTCTTTGCCTTCCTCTGCCCCTAGGCCGTCGCCACAGGCGTATCCTGCATGTCCTCGTGTGTTGTGCCGGGCATGCAGTAGTGATCGCGGAAGGCGGCGAGTTGCGGGCCGCTTCCGATGACGGCGACAACGTCTCCGGGGGCAAAGTGCAGGGTCGGTTCGGGGTTGACGTGCAGGGTGTCGTCCCGAATATAGGCGAGGATGGAGGCCCCGGTCTGCGCGCGGATGTCGGCCTCGGCGAGGGACGTCTTAAGCAGCGGCGAGCCGTCCTCGACCTGCACCCACGAGAGATCAAACAGCCTGTTGGAAAGGCGCAAACTGCCGGGGACGATGGCTTCGGCGTCGTCATCGGTAAAGGGCGCGTAAACGTCCTTGTGGATGGCGTCGGTCAGCCGGATGATTTCGTCGGCGGGAATGCGTAGCTGCATAAAGGCCTGCCGGATGAATTCAAGACTGGCCTCAAGGCTTGGCTCAACGACCATATCGACGTCGCAGCGCGAAAGCTCCTTGATTTGGTCGCGCCCATCGGAGCGGCCAATGATGACGATGTCTTCCTTCAGGCTGCGGGCGAGGCGCACCACCTCGCGCGCGACGGACGGCGCAGGGGTGGTGACGAGGATGATGCTGGCACTCTCCACGCGTGCGGCCTCCAGGACCACCTCATGCGCGGCGTCGCCGTAGATGACGGGATGCCCGGCGCGGCTGAGGTTCTCCATATTGTGATAGTCGGCCTCGACCACAACGTACTTGTGCCCGAAGCGCGCCAAAATGTCGGCCACAAAGCCGCCGATGTTGTCGCCGCCCACCACCACAACGTGCCCGCGCAGGGCGTTGTCCGGAATGTTGACGGTCTGCAGGGTCGGCATGCGGAAGAGACGCTGCTTCAAGCGATACAGCGGCGCGGTAAGCTTGGAAAGCACGGGGGTGAGCATCATGCTGAGCACTGCGGTGGGTAGGATGATGGAATACTGCTCGCGGCTAAGCGCCCCGGCGGCAACGCCCGCGTTGGCGATAAGGAAGGACAGCTCACCAATCTGCGACATGCCAAGGCTGGTGGCCAACGGAATAATGTTGCCGTAGCGGAAAACGCGCGCCAGTACTGCGAAGATAAGCCCCTTGCCCACGATGACGCAGCCAAGCAGCAGCAGGATAGCGCCGTATTCCTCTACAAGGGCATTGGGGTCGAGCAGCATGCCGATGGAGGCGAAAAAGAGCAGGCCGAAGATATCACGCAGGGGGAGCACGTTGCTCAGGGTCTGCTCGGCGTATTCCGACTCACTAAGCATCAGGCCCGCCACAAACGCGCCAAAGGCGAAGGACAGCCCGGTCAGATACGTCACATACCCGATGCCGAGACCAAGGGCGCACACCGTCAGCAAAAACAACTCACGCGAGCCGCACTTGGCAACGCGGCGCATCAGCGGGGGAATAACGTAGCGCCCGATGATGACCATACCCGCAAGGAACACCACGGCCTTGCCGATGGCGAAGCCAAGGGTGCCAAGCTCCTGCCCCAGATTGCCAAGCTTGGGCAAAATGATGAGCAGCGGCACAAGGGCGAGGTCCTGCACGATGAGCATGCCAATCATCACGCGGCTGGACAGCGTCCCCAGCAGGTCCTGACTTTCAAGGGTCTTGAGCACCACCATGGTGCTGGACAACGAAAGAACGCCGCCAAGCCACAGCGAGGGCGTCACCTCCCAGCCCAGCATCTGCCCGACGCCAAGGCCAAGAAACACGCAAATGATGATCTGAATGGGCGTCCCCAAAAGCGCAACCATGCGCACGGGGCGCAACTCCTTGAACGAAAACTCAATGCCAAGGACAAAGAGGAGCAGCGCCACGCCGATTTCGGCCAGCAATTCAATCTCGTGCGCGGTGGATACGGTCCAGCCCCCGGTAAAGGGCCCCAGAATAATACCCGCCGCAATATAGCCGAGAATGAGGGGAAGCCCGATGCGCCGCGCAACGATAGCGCACAGCAGCGATGTAACAACGATGACGATAAGGTCAGAGGCAATGCCCATGGCCGCAACACTCCACATCCAATATCACCACACGCACGCGGGGAATCCCCGCGCAACATGCGGCTTTGGACTGCTTGAAATTACAGGAAAAAGGACCCAGCGAATCACCCGAAGAGTACCGTTTTTTCACCCCTCACTCAAGGGAAGAACGCTTTTTGCGCCGTGCAATGACAAAAAGCCCACCGGCTGAAACAACCGGCGGGCCAGATATGTGTGATGATACCGCGCGAAGGCGCGGACGGACGAAGACGGGAGTGACGTTAGCTGGGGCTGGCCCCTGCCTTGGCTTTTGTCGCGTTGCTGGAAACAGGGCGGTCCTGCTGTGCGGTCTGCGTGGCCTTGGTGGCCGCGGCTTCGGCCTCGCGCTCCGCTTCGACCAAGGCGTCAAGGGACGCAATGGCGTTCTGCGCATGACGCTTGAACTTCCGGCACTTGCCCGCCGCGCAGAAATGGCGGCGCGCGGCGTTCCAATTGCGGCGGTCCCACTCCAACAGGCCAAGGAGATAGCTGGCCTGCCCCGTCTCTTCCCCAAGGGCCACGGCCCTGCCAAGGGCGCTCTGTGCGGCGTCCATATTACGCTCCTTGTACAGAATGCGGCCCAGCCACAGCCAGCGCTGGGCTGTTGGCTCCTGCGCAATGGCGCGCTCCAGCGCCTTGGCGGCCTCGGCGCGGCGGCCGGCCATCATATAGGTCCGGGCCATACGCTCGCACACCTTGGCGGACGGCGCTTCGGCAAAGGACTTCTCAAGGGCCTTGGTGGCCAGCAGCGGCGCGCCAACGTACGCATACAGTTGCGAGAGTGTCTCGCGCTCCGAATGCGAAGGCGCTTTAAGACGATAGGCGATTTCCAGCGCGGCGGCGGCGTCCTTGTAATGCGAACGCTCGGAGCGGACGGACGCGAGCAAACGCCAGTATTCGGCCTGCTCCGGACGCACCCGCAAAAAGCGCAGCAGCGTGGCTTCCGCCTCGGCCCAGCGCTCTTGGGAGACGAGGCAATGCGCGTACAGCTTCACCCATCCGGCCTTGACCTTGGGCTGGGCCAGCAGACCCTCCAGCACGGTGGCCGCACGGCCAAACTCCTCCCCACTGTAGTAGCATGCCGCGGCGTGATATTTCCAGCCGTGACGGGGCTTCTCGCTGGCATCGGCCGCGCGGAGGAAAAGGTCCCCCGCATCGACGAAGCGCTCCTGATGGTAGCGCACCACGCCAAGGTTCAGCGCAATGTCCGGACTGTCCGGTTCGCGCTGCAGGGCGTCCTCGTAGACGCGGGCGGCCTCGACCATTTTGTCATGGCGCATAAGCCAATTGCCATAGAGCAGGCACCCGTAGGGGTGCGGGTTCTTGGACGAGGCAACGTACTCCGCCAAAACCTCACCGGCGCGGGCGTCCTCGCCGCGCTCCTCAAGCTGCCGGGCCTGATGCAACACGCGCCCCGCCGCCGGCGAAAGCGGCCGGGACCACTCCGCCAGCGCCGGGCACGCCGCCACCACGGTGAGTATAAGTGCCAAAAGACAACTTCGCATGACGTGTCCCTACCTGCTGAAGGTCAGCTTCTGATTGACGTGCCAGCGTACCGGCCTGCCGTTTTTTGTTCCGGGCTTAAAGCGCCAGCGCAACAGCGTTTTACGGACGCTCTCTGCAAAGACCTCCACATTCTTGCCGCCAAGGATTTTCACCTTGGTCACATGGCCCTTTTCGTCCACGAACATCTTTGCCAGCACATGTCCGGTCACGCCGCGGCGCTCCGCCTGGAATGGATACGGCGGCTGCACTTTGAAGAGCACGCGTGGCGTATCGTCCAGCTCGCCAATGGTCAGCGACCCGCCAGCCGAAGACGGGGCCGGAGCCGCCGCCACAGCGGGCTGGGACGGAGCGGGAACCGCCATGCCGTCAACAAGGTTCGGATTGATGTCCAGCTCCGCAAGGGGGATATCAATATCCAGCTGCGGCTGGGGCATATCCGGCGTATCCATTTCCGGCTGGGGCATGGTTTCCGTGAACTCCTGCGGGGTGATTTCGTCCTCGGGGCTGATCTTCTCCTGCGAGTCGCGCTGCTCATGCTCCGGCAGGCTGGACAGGCGCACCGCGCCCATCATCTCCGGCAGCGGCTCCGGCATTTCCGGAGCCGCCACCAAAAGCGGCAAAACGAACAGGACAAGGTTCACGCCAAGGGTAAACACCCCGCCCAGCGCCCACCAGAGGTACCGTCTGCGTGTCACTGCGGCCTCCGGGCGGCCACGCTCACGTTCTTCACGCCCGCCTCACGGCAGGCGTCCAGCACCTGAATGAGTATGCCGCTCTCCGCGTGGGTATCCGCGGCAACCATCACCGCGCCCTCCGGGGTTTCGGCCAGAAACTGCTCCATCCATGGGCGTACGGAGCGGATGTCAATGCTGCGGCCATCCAGCCACACCACACCGGTGGCATCCACACCAACCATCACGCTCACATTTTCCTTTTTCTGCGCGGTGTTGGCCACCGGACGCTCCACGTCCACCCCGGACTCCTTCACGAAACTGGTCGTCACGATGAAGAAGATGAGCAGGATGAACACCATGTCGATAAGCGGCGTCATATTGATTTCAGACGACTTGCGCCGCTGTTTGCGATACGGCGAATATGCACTCATGCCGTGCTTCCTCCCGAAACGATGCGCTCCACTCTGCCAAGGAACAATTCCATCCGCCGCCGGAGCTTAATGGCCAGGCGATACAGTAGGCCGCCTGCCACCATGCCCGGCACAGCCACCATCAGCCCACTCTGCGTGGTGATAAGCGCCTGCGAGATGCCTCCGGCAAGGCCCTTGGCGTTTCCGGTGCCAAACTCGGCAATGACGTCAAAGGTATCAATCATGCCGGACACCGTGCCCAAAAGCCCCAGCAGCGGGGCAACGGCGGCCAGCACGATGATGGTGGGTATGCCCTTTTCCGCGCGTCCGGCGTGGCGGTCCACCAGCACCTTGGCAAGCTCGGTGTCCAGTTCCTCGCGCCCGGAGCGGCTGCGCATGTAGTCGTGGGCGATGGCCTTGTGCCAGCCATTGCCCTTGCGCTCCACAACATCCGCCGCCGCGTGGTTCTGCCGCAGCAGAACGTACAGCTCCCGCGCCTTGAGGAAGATGAGCCACCACATCACGCACGACAGCGCCACAATGGGCAGCATCACGAACCCACCATCCATCAGATGGTTCCACAGTCCGCTGCCTGAGATCATTTGTCGCTCCCGGAGGAGACAAGACGCGCCACAAGGGTCGTGCCCTTCTCTTCCATGTCCGCCACAATGCGGTCCACTTTGCGTTCAAGGAAGTGTTGGATAAGCGTCAGCGGGACGGCCACAGCCAGACCAAGCTGCGTGGTGATAAGCGCCTCGGAGATACCGCCGGACATCATGCGCGGGTCGCCCGCGCCAAACACGGTGATAACGCGGAAGGTATCAATCATACCCGTCACAGTACCAAGCAGACCAAGCAGCGGCGCAACTGCGGCCAGTATGCTCATGGTGGGAAGGAAACGCTCCAGCTTGGGCAGTTCCTGCAGGATGGCTTCCTGCAGGCCCTTTTCCATGCTCACCAGCGTGCCGCCGGAGTGCAGAATAACGTGGCTGAGCACGCGGCATGTGGGCGTGCTGCCCTTGGTGCCAAGGCACGAGGCGCATTTTTCCAGGTCGCCGCGCCCGGCCCAGACAAAGGCCTTGTTCATGCGGCATTCCGGGCACACGCGGATGCGCCACAGCGTCCAGAAGCGTTCCCCCGCCAGCAGCAGACCAATGACGCCGGCCAGCAGGATGGGCCATACCAACAGGCCGCCATTGCGCAGACTGGTCACAAGGCCGTTGTCCTTCTGGAAACGCCGGAACACTTCGCCGCCGCTGAAATCAAGGGGCGCATCGGCGCGCTCGCCATCAGCGAATTCCTCAACGGCGTTAACAGCGCCATTCAGGTCGCCGACCACGGCCTCCAGCACGCCGCCCGGAGCGGGACGCAAATACCCGGCGCCGTCCTCGCCCACATACCCGGCGCACAGCGCGCCAAAGCGGACGATGGTGCCGGACTGTTCACTGCCGTCGGCGCTGACCCAGGTTCCGGGGTGCTTCACCACCTCGCCGGAGGCCTTCATTTCGTCCATGGCAACGCCAGCCAGCGAGCGGATACCGTCCAGACCGGGGAAGCGGTCCGTATCCAACAGCGCATTCAGCGTGGCAAGGCGTTCGGGATACTCGGGCGTCACGGGGCTGTTGAGGGCGCGCTCGCGCATTTGGCGCGCCGCGCCGCGAACCGTGCCCTCAAGGAGCTTCATCTCCTCGCGGCGGTCGGCAAGAACGCGGCGGGCCTCGGCCTCGGTCTTTACAGAGGTTTTAAACTGGCTGACGCGCTCTTCGTACTCGCGCTTCATGCGCTGTCGTTCGGCGCGTTTGGCCTTCAGCTCCTGCAGAAGTGCGGCGCGTTCCTCACGGATGGAGCGCTTGGTACGGCGTGCTTCCGTGCGCGCATCGTCACGAAGGCCCTCCACGCCCTGCACGGTCTCTTTCCATGCGGTGGACGGCGCGCCTTCCTCCGGCGCGGCCTGCTGGGCCATGGTGGAAGCCGGAAGGGCCAGCACCACGCACAGCGCCGCGCACACGGCAAGACTGGCTATGCGGGACAAGCCAAAGCATGCGCGGCCGGTGCGGCGCGCCTGCGCGGTGGAATATACAGCGGACATCTACTCCACCTCCTTCACAGGCAGGGCGACCAACTCGGTAAAGCGCTTCTGCTTCACCATGTCGCGCAGGTGCGCCACGGAGCGCACGTAAGCACCGGGCAAAGTCACATAGCGTCCCTGCTCCTCATTATAGCGGCCGGCGGTTTCGCCGTCGGGCGTCAGGCAATACAGGCCGAGGCGTCCGGCCCGGACCACAGTCACATGCGAGGGCGTGCCGTCAAGGTCCACCGTCTCGGTCGTGACCTCGGCGCTTTGGCCGTAAGCGGCCTCCACTTCCAGCGCCTCAAGGATACGGCGGAGCTTTTCGCCAAGGGGCAGTTCATGGTCGTCCAGCGAGGACTGCAAAAACGCCACGCGGCGGGAGCGCTCCTCCTGCAAAAACGGCAGGTCCTCCTTCACGAAGGCCGTGACCGTTTCCACCAGTTCGTACAGGTAGGGCTCCAGTTCCTTTTCCATGCGGTCCAGCTCACGCCGGGTGCGCTCCAGACGGTCAATCTTTGTCTGCAACTCATCAACGTAGCCGGAATATTTCTTTTCTTGAAAGGTGTACCACAGTGTCTCATTGTCGAGGTGGCGCATCTCCTCCAGCATGGCAGAGCGCTCGGCCTGCCAGCGCTCGTTCTCCTTTTGCGCCGCCACCTCGGTGCCGATGGCGTCCTTGACCAACCCCTCGGCGTCCTGCTGCGCCATGGCCGGGGCGCCGCCCCAAACCAGCGCGGCGCAGCACATAACCGCCAACCACAAGCCTCTTCCGTGTTGTTTCATACTGTATTCCTTCATTCTCTACTGGATGCCGTACAAATTCATACCCTCACTCCCGTCCCCGCGCAATGTGGCTTTCGCAATGATTTCACAGCATTTGTGCGCGGAGTGCGTCGCCGGGCTAGGCGCAGCGCTCCAGCCCTGTTCCGGACAAGCACCCGGACAGCGCCGCCGCCGAGACAAGGGTTCTGGTGTATTCTTCCTGTGGCGACGAGAAGACTTCACGCGTAGGCCCGGCCTCCACAATGCGCCCCTGCCGCATCACAAGAACGCGGTGGCAGAAGGCGTGGGTCAAATGCAAGTCGTGCGTGATGAACAGATAGGACAAGCCGCGCCGCTGCTGCAGGTCGCGCAGCAGGTCAATGACCTGAAACTGCACGCTCCGGTCCAGCGAGGACGTAGGCTCGTCAAGGAGCACAAGCTCCGGACGCAACACCAACGCCCGCGCAATGGCAATGCGCTGGCGCTGGCCGCCGGAGAACTCATGCGGATAACGGTGACGGACTGCGGGGTCCAGCCCCACTTCGGACAGGGCCTCGCACACCCGCGCGGATGCGTCCTCACGGGCCAGCTTTTCATGGGCGTACAGCCCCTCCGCCACAATATCCTCCACGCTCATGCGAGGGCTGAGGGAGCCGAAGGGGTCCTGAAACACCACTTGCAGGCGCTGGCGCATGGGGCGCATGTCACTCTCGCTCAGGCCGCTGATGTCCTCGCCGCAAAAGACGACGCGTCCCCGCCCCCGCAACAGGCGCAGCACCGCCAGCCCGAGGGTGCTCTTGCCCGAGCCGGACTCGCCGACCAGCCCAAGGCACTCCCCCCGGCGCAGACGCAGGGACACGCCGTCAACGGCCTTCACATGTCCAGCCGTGCGGCGCAGAAAACCTTTTTTGATGGGGAACCACACTTTCAGGTCGTCCACGCTCAATATCTCCGGCGCATCCTCTGCAACGCACGCGGGCTTGCCCGTCGCGCCCGCGCCGATGAGCATCCTTGTGTACTCATGCCGGGGCGCGGTGAACAGCTGCTCCACGTCGCCCTCCTCCATCACACGTCCGCCGCGCATAACGCAGGCGCGGTCCGCATAGTGGCGCACAAGGCCAAGGTCGTGGCTGATGAACAAAACGCTCATGTGCAGCTTGCGCGACAGCTCGGCCATCAGGTCCAGAATCTGCCGCTGCACGGTAACGTCCAGCGCGGTGGTCGGCTCATCGGCAATGAGCAGACGCGGCTCGCCAGCCAGCGCCCCGGCAATCATCACGCGCTGGCACTGCCCGCCCGAGAGTTCATGCGGGTAGGCGCTTAGGCGCTCCTCCGGCCGGTCAAGGCCCACCATGTCCAAAAGCTCCAGCGTTCGCTGCCGCGCCGCCGCGCCGGAGAGTCCGGCATGCCAGCGCAGCGTCTCGCCAATGCTCTTTTCCACAGTGTGCAAGGGATTCAGGCTTGGGCGCGGCTCCTGAAACACCATGGCGGCCACACCGCCGCGCAGGCGGCGCACCGTCTCGTCCGGCGCGCCAAGAACCTCGGTCCCGCTGAGGGTTACTGCTCCGGACGTGATGCGCGCCTCCGGCGGCAACAGCCCAAGCACGGCCCGCGCCGTTACGGACTTGCCGGAACCGGACTCGCCCACAAGGGCCATGGTCTCGCCGGGACGTATATCAAAGGACACGCCGTCCACTGCGGCGTTGTCGCCAAAACGCACGCCAAGGTCGCGCACGGTCAGTACGGGGGAAGTCTGCATATCAGGTGACACTCCGGTTGGGGTCAAGGGCGTCGCGCGCGGCTTCGCCAATAAAGACAAGAATGGTCAAAAGCAGCGACAGCACCACAAAGGCGGAGAGGCCAATCCACGGCGCATGCAGATTCGCCTTGCCCTGCGCCAGCAGTTCGCCAAGGGACGGCGAGCCCGGCGGCATGCCAAAGCCCAGAAAGTCCAGCGAAGTCAAGGTGCCGATGGCGCCGTTGAGCACAAAGGGCAAAAAGGTCAGCCCCGCCACCATGGCGTTGGGCAGGATGTGGCGGAACATGATGCGCGCATCGCTCACGCCCATGGCCCGGGCGGCGCGCACATAATCAAGATTTCGCCCGCGCAGAAACTCCGCGCGCACCACGCCCACAAGCGCCATCCAGCTAAACAGCAACATGATGCCAAGCAGCCACCAAAAGCCGGGCCGAATCATGTCCGACAAAATGATGAGCAAGTACAAAACGGGCATGCCGGACCAAATTTCCATGAACCGCTGCCCCGCCATGTCCACGCGGCCGCCGTAGTATCCCTGCACGGCCCCTGCGCCAATGCCAATGATGCTGCTCAGCACAGTCAGCAGCAGGCCAAACAGGACGGATACGCGAAAGCCGTACAGCAGACGCGCCACAAGGTCGCGCCCTTGGTCATCCGTGCCCAACCAATGCGCGCGTGAAGGCGGCGCAGGCGCGGGCACGTCCAGCGTGTAGTCAATGGTGTCGTCCGCAAAGCGGATGGGCGGCCACAGCATCCAGCCCTCGGCATTGATATTCTGCGCAATGTAGGGATCGCGGTAGTCGGCGGGCGCGTCAAAGTCGCCGCCAAAGCGCGTTTCCGGATACTCCACAAACACCGGCGCAAAAACCTCGCCCTTGTAGACGGCAAGGATGGGCCTGTCGTTGGCGATAAACTCCGAACACAGCGACAGCACAAGCAGGGTCACAAACAGTATCAGGGACCAATAGCCCCGGCGGCTGGCGCGAAACGTGCGCCACCTGCGCCGCATAAGAGGCGAAATCCTAGGCATGGCCGCCTCCTCGTGTTTCAAAGTCGATGCGGGGGTCAATGAGCATATAGGTCAGGTCGCTGGCCAGCTTGGTCAGCAGGCCGATGAGGGTAAAAATGTACAGCGTGGCGAACATCACCGGGTAGTCGCGCTGCATGGCGGCCTCGAACCCCAGCAGGCCAAGCCCGTTCAGGGAGAAAATGACCTCGATGAGCAGTGACCCGGTGAAGAACATATGCACAAACGCGGCAGGAAAGCCGGACACCACAATGAGCATGGCATTACGGAAAATATGGCCGTACAGCACGCGGGACTCGGTCAGCCCCTTGGCGCGCGCCGCCACCACGTACAGCTTGCCGATTTCATCCAGAAAGGAGTTCTTGGTCAGCATGGTCAGGGTGGCAAAGCCGCCAATCACCATGGCCGTGATGGGCAGGGCCAAATGCCGCACATAGTCCGCAATTTGCTGAAGCAGCGTCATCTGGTCGAATCCCGGCGACGTTAAGCCGCGCAGGGGGAACCACTTCAGGTAACTGCCGCCCGCAAACAGCACCACCAGCAGGATGGCGAACAAAAACACCGGGACGGCGTTGCCCACCACCACGGCGACTCCCGTTGCCGCGTCAAAGCGGCTGCCGTGGGTCACGGCCTTGCGGATGCCAAGGGGAATGGACACCAAATAGATAATAAGCGTGCTCCACACCCCAAGGGAGATGGACACGGGCAGGCTGTCGCGCAGCAGTTCAAGCACGCTGCGGCCCTTGAAAAAGCTGTCGCCAAAATCAAAGCAGATATAGTCCCACAGCATAGTGACAAAACGCTCATGCAGGGGCCTGTCAAAGCCGTAGAGCTTCTCCACCTCGCGCACCAGCTCCGGGGAGAAGCCCCGCGTGGCGGACAATTGTTCGTCGCCGCCTGCGGGGTCGTCCATCTGGGCGCTGACGCCGTCGCCGGCCGAACCGCCAATGCGCTCGATAACCGCGCCGCTCTCCCCGGAGAGGCGGGCCAGAAACTGGTCCACCGGGCCTCCGGGGGCGGTCTGAATGATGAAGAAGTTCAGCGCCATGATGCCAAGCAGCGTCGGCACCACCAGCGCAAGCCGTCGAAGGATGTAGGCGCTCAACTGTTTTCGCCTCCGCTCCGGAATCCGGCCTGCGCAACGCGCTTCGCGCCGTCCGCGTCGTACCACCACGAAAAGATATCCAGCCCGCGCGACGGACGCGTCTGCGGCATGCCAAAGACGTCCCAATACGCAAAGCGGTCCACGGGGGAATACCAACCGGGGATGGCGTACCACTCGCTGCGCAGCACACGGTCAAGGGCGCGCACGCAGGTGGTCAGAGTGTCGCGGTCCTTTGCCGCGATAAGCGTTTCCACCAGTTTATCCACGGCGGGGCTGCTTACCCCGGCGAGGTTGCGGGTGCCGGGCGTTTTTGCGGCGTCGGAGGTCCAGAAGAACCGCTGCTCGTTCCCCGGAGAATCCGACTGGCGGATGACGGTGGAAATCATGTCGAAATCGTAGGCGCGGACACGGCGCACATAGCGCGACGCATCGGCCATGGCGACATTCATGGTGATGCCCAGCTTGGCGAGGTTCTTTCCAAGGGGGAGCGCCACGCGCTCCATGGTGGGCGAACGCAGCAGCATTTCAAAGACGAACGGCTGGCCCGCTTTGTTGCGCAGGGTGCCGTCCTTCAGGGTCCATCCGGCCTCGCGCAGCAGCGCAAGGGCCTTACGGAGCTGGCCGCGCAATCTCCCCGATCCATCGGTGCGCGGCGCCATGACGGCGGGACCAAAAGCTTCGGCAGGGATGCTGCCCCGCAGCGGCTCAAGGATGGCTAATTCCGCCGCGCTGGGGCGGCCCTGCGCGGCAAAGACGGAATTGGTAAAGTAGCTGTCGCAGCGCTTGTACTGGCCGTAGAACAGGGCCTTGTTCGTCCACTGAAAATCAAAGGCCAGCGCGAGGGCCTTGCGGACCCGCCGGTCCGAAAACAGACCGTTTCGGGTGTTGAACACAAAGCCCATCATACCCGCCGGGCGGGAATGCGTGAACTCGGCGCGCTTGATAAGCCCCTGCCGGATGGCGGGACCGGTGTAGTCCTGCGCCCACGCCTTGGCGCTGCTTTCCGCGCGGAAGTCAAACTCGCCGCTGCGGAAGGCCTCCGCCGTGACGGTCCTGTCGCGGTAGACATCGTAGCGGACGATGTCGAAATTATAGCGGCCCTTGTTCACGGGCAAATCCTTGCCCCACCAGTCGCGCACGCGCTCGTACACAATACTGTAGCCGGGGCGGAAGCTCTTGACCTTGTAGGGACCGCATCCGGGCGGCACGTCCAGCGTAGGCTCGGCAAAGTCGCGTCCCTCCCACCAGTGTTTTGGCAAAACAGGCACCTGCCCCACGAGGTACGGCAACTCCGGGTTATTCGCCTCCACAAAGTCAAAGCGCACGGTGTGCGCATCCAGCGCCTTCACGGACTCCACATCGCTGTAGTAGCGCAGGTAGGTCGGGCTGCCCTTGGTGGTCAGCGCCGTGAAGGTGAACACCACATCGGCGGAGGTAACGGGCACACCGTCGGAAAAGCGCGCGGCGGGGTTCAGGTGCACAATGACGGAGGAGCGGTCCGGCGCAACCTCAAAGGAGCGGGCGACAGACGCGTACTGCGTAAACGGTTCATCGCGGGAGGAATCCCCAAGCCGCGCCGTGGTCAGCCCGCTACCCGGTGCGGGGATGCCGCGGGCGATAAAGGAATGGAAACTGTCAAAGGCCGCAACCGTCGCAAGGCGCAGGGTGCCGCCCTTTGGCGCGTCGGGGTTGGCATAGGGATAATGCGTAAAGCCCGGCGGCAGCGCAGGGTCCACGCCTATGCTCAGCGCATGCTGCTCCGCCGCCGTCACAGCCGCGGGAAAGGCAAGGAGAACCGTCAAAAGGAGAGTCCAGAGTCGTGAGGTCATACATCAGGTCCAATGGGTTACAATGCTGGCACAAAACGGCCCCGGCCAGGGCACACACCACCGGGCGCATGCAGGCCAACAGGCCTTCGTCCACAGAACGTGCCGTGCGGTCAATTCAGCCAAAAGTGCCGACTCCTCATGGCAAGGCCGCAGGAGCCACAGCAAAATTTTATGAACGTCTAGGGGGCGGTGTAGGCGATGTTGAAAATCAAAGTCAAGTGATTCAGCATTTTTTCACCCAACTTCTCAATGCCAATCATACGCGTATTAGAGCATAACAGCCCACCAATTGGGAATTTTTCACCCCACACCTTGAGGCAATTATTGCGTGCGCCACGTTGCAAATGAAAGTGAATTTCATTCTTGACTCGGGGTGTTTTCTGCTCTAACCGTGCTTCCATACGACTGACAATCCTCAAAAAACCGCTTAAGCGACAGGTATGAAGAACACTATGACACATCAGCACACACAGGCCGGGAGTTTCGCCCCGCTCACGCGGCGTTTTCGCGCTGGCATGCTGCTGGCTTGCCTTGCGGCCCTTATGGTCACAGGCACCGGCGCTGCGCACGCGGCCAAGGCCCAGGGCGAAGCCTACTGGCTGGACGGCAAGTGGCCCCATGAAAAAAGCGACCTCGCTCAGCACGAAGACGCCGTTTATGGCCGCCTTGAAAGCGGCTTTCGGTATTTTCTCCTGCACCACGACCAGCCGGAAGGCCGCACTGCCATGCAGCTAGACGTGCAGGCAGGCTCCCTCATGGAGCGCGACAACGAGGCAGGCATCGCACACTACCTTGAGCACATGGTGTTCAACGGCACCGAAAATTTTGCCCCGGGCGAACTCATCAAGTTTTTCCAGCGCCACGGCATGAGCTTTGGCGGCGACACCAACGCCCATACTTCCCTTACGGAAACGGTGTTCAAGCTGGACCTGCCCACCTCCACGCCGGAGTCCATCTCCAGCGGCCTCACCGTACTGGCGGACTTTGCGCACGGCGCGCTCATCCTGCCCAAAGAGGTGGACAAAGAGCGCGGCATCATTCTGGAAGAAAAAACCGCGCGTGATACCGTCGGCTCCCGCGCCCGTCAGCGTAGTCTGGACGTCATCTACGACGGCACCCGCTTTGTGAACCCCACCATCGGCACCGAAAAGGTCATCAAAGGCGCGGACGCAGCGCTGCTGCGCGGCTTCTACGACGCATGGTACCGCCCCGAAAACACCATCCTCGTCATGGTAGGCGACTTTAACCCCAAGGCCATTGAGCCGATGGTACGCTGGGCCTTTGCCGACTTCGGCCCCCGCGCCCCCAAGCGCGAGGTCCCCAGCTGGGGCGACATCACCCCGAAGCAGGACCTCACCGTGCACTACGACCCCGTCTCCGGCTTTTCGCCCATGGTCATGGTGCAGAACCTGAAGCAGCGCCAGTGGACCGTGGATACCAAGGCCCGCCAGCGCCAGCAGTTGGCAGAGCAGTTGGCCTCTCAGGCCCTGCGCCTTCGCCTGATGCGCCTCACCACGCAGAAGGATGCTCCCATCCTGCGCGGCATGGCTGGCATGGGCAAAGCCTTTGACCTGTTCGACAACGCCCGCGTGATGGGCATGTGCCGCCCCGGCCAGTGGAAAAACGCCTTGACCACCGTGGAGCACGAACTGCGCCGCGCCCTTGAGCACGGCTTCCACGATGCGGAAATCGCCAAAGCCAAAGAGGTGTACAGCACCATCATCACACAGGGCGTTGAGGAAGAGGCCAGCACGGACTCCAAGTCCCTTGCCGCCAACATCATCACCACCCTAAACGCCGGGTACGTGGTGCAGTCCGCCGAGCAGACACAGGCGCTCTACGCCCCCATGATTCAGGACATCACCACCGAGGAAATCGAACAAGCCTTCCGCAATGCGTGGAAGGACGGCAACCGCATCCTCACCGTCACGGGCATGGATATTGACGCCAAGGACCCCGAGGCCCTCATCAAAGCGCAGTGGGACAAGAGCGCCAAGGACGACGTTGCCCCCTACGAACCGCCCGTTGATGTGGAATTCCCCTACCTCGCCACCCCCAAGACGCCTGCCAAGGTTGTCTCCAACGTACAGCACACCGAGCTTGGCGAGCCGTATACCTACAGCGAAGTGAAGCTGGACAACGGCATCACCCTGCTCATGAAACCCCGCAAGACGCAGAAAAACACCATCATGATCGGCCTTGGCTTTGGCACTGGCACCGCTCTTATGTCCGAGCGTGAGCAAGCCTTGGCGCGGCTGGCCGCCCGTGTGGTCTCCAACTCCGCTCCCGGACGTTTGACCCGGAGCGAGATGGCGCAGATCCTGCCCGGCAAAGCCATTCGCATCGGCTGGCAGTCCCGCGCGGACACCATGGGCATTAGCGCAGCCTGCCTGCCCGAAGACCTTGAAACCTCCCTGCACCTTGTCCGCGCCATGCTCCGCGACCAGCACATCCGCCCGCAGGCCATGCAGGCCGCGATGTCCACGCTGAAAGTGGAAACCAAACGCAGCACGGATACGGCCCAGCAGGCCATGATGACCAAAGTGCCCCGCTTCCTGTCCGGCCGCCCCAATGCCATTGCTCCCATCACGCTGGACGACGTCAAAGGTTTCACGCTGGACGACGTACGCCGCTTTGTGAAGGAGCAGACCGCCATTGGCCCGCTGGTCATCACCGCCTCCGGCGACTTTGATCCGGACACGCTGGTCAGCCTTGTGGCACGCACCTTTGAGGGCATCGCCCCGAAGGACAATGACGCGAAGCCCATGGAGCTGCACTTCCCCGAAGGACAGCGCGGCAGCTACCGCCTTAAGGGCGATCTTGACCAGTCCGCCGTCATGATCGGCTACCCCGTCCCCGGCGCCGTTGGCGCAGCGGGCGCACCCATCAAAGAGGGCGACGTCCTGCGCAACACGCAGATTGCCGTGCTGAGCAGCGTCATCTCTGACCGCCTGCGCATCCACATCCGCGAGGATCTTGGCGCCACCTACTCTACCTTCTGCGCGTACCGGCAAATGACGGCCTTCCCGGACTTCGGGATGCTGTACACCATTGTCACCACGAACGGAGCCAAGGTGCAGTTTGTGGAACGGGAGCTAAAAAAGGTGTTCGCCACCCTGATTGAGGACGGCATCACCGAAGAGGAAGTCTCCCGCGCCAAACGCCAGATGCAGACCTCGCGCAAGAGATTCATGTCCCTCGCGTTCTTCTGGCGCATGCTTCTGGATCAGGAAGCCTACACCGCCCCCGGCGCGTTCGAGCGCACCAAGGCGTACGACGGCTTCCTCAAACAGACCACGGCAGAGGACCTCAACGCTCTGGCACAGACCTACGTTCAGCCTGAAAAGGCGGCAGTCTTCACCGTCCTGCCCCCCAAGGCGGCGACCAACTAGGCACAACAGCCCCGCTCCTGGCCGGGCGGCACTGCCGCCCGGTTTCGGGCCGGGGCTTTTTTACACCCTTTTGATTGATAACGATTCTCAAATTCACATTCAAAACCTTGCCGGAAGCGTATCCGGCACCTTCTGAGGAGAGAGCACCCGTGAAGAAACCGTTTCGTAAAAGCACAAGGATGCGCCGCATTATCGCCACGCTGGCGCTGGTCCTGACCCTGTCCGCCCCCGCGGCATACGCGGGCGACGCCGCGCCCGCACAAAACGCCACCAAAGACGCCGCACCCACCGAAACCGCGACAAACGCCACCGAGCAGGACGAGCGCGTCCTGACCATGGAAGAGATGAAAATCACGGCAGAAGAGCATGAGCAAGGCAAAGCCGTCATTGACCGCACAATGCTGGACCGCCTGCCCTCCACCTCATCCAGCATCACCGAAACCCTGCGCACCCAGCCAAACGTCCAGTTCGACGACGGCTTCGGCTCCTCCACGCAGGGCGGAGAGTTGACGCCGCCCAAGATTTCCATCGGCGGCGGCAAATACTATCAGAACGCCTTCACTGTGGACGGCCTGAGCATCAATAACCGCATTGATCCGTCGGGCTTTGACCACAGCAACCCTTCGGCCTTCCCAGGAAGCCCCGCGCAAGGGATGTTCCTGGACACCGACCTGCTGGAAAAAGTCGAAGTCTACACCTCCAACATTTCCGCAAAGCACGGCGGCTTCCTCGGCGGTGTGGTCAATGCGGAAATCCGCGATCCATCAGGCGAGTTCGGCGGCAAGGTGAAAGTCCGCCACACCCGCGACAAATGGACCAACCAGCGCGTTGCCGACGGCGAGGCCTTTGAAAAGTCCTCCTCCCCGGACAACCAGCCCCGGTTCAGCAAATACGAAGGCTCTTTCTCCATGGATGTGCCCATCTCGGAGCAGACCAGCGCCCTGTTTGCCTACGACGTCAAGCACGCCACCATTCCGCTGTATTACATGGACGGCGAAAAGGACCAGACGCGCGTCAGCCAGAACTTCCTCGCCAAGGTTGTGCACGACATCGACAGCGATACGTCCATTGACTTCACCGCCATCTACGCCCCCTACGCGGCGGATTGCTTTACCGCCAGCAACAAGGATTCCGAATACACCATCACCAATGGCGGCTCGTCCTTCACCCTCGGCCTTGAGCACGCCATGGACCTTGGCACCGTGGAATTCCGCACCGGCTACTCCCAAATGCGAACCGAACGCGACGCGGACAACAATATCCACACCACTTGGACAAAAGAGAACAACTCCTCCACACAGTGGGGTGACAACAACAAACTCGCCAAAGAAGGCGGCTTCGGCAGCGCATATAACGAGCAGCGCTCCCTGTCCTCCATGCTGGACTTCAGCACCCGGGAAATGGCCCTCGGCTCCACCACCCATGTGCTGAACATGGGCCTTGCGCATGAGAACGTCTTTGGCAAATACGAACAGAAAGACGACCGCATCGCCTACTATGGTCCCGACCTGCAAGCTGGGGTCATCGACAACGGCAGCGGCGGCATCATCGCTGACGAACAGTACACCAAATTCAAAAGCGTCAAGGGGGCAACCTCCCGCTCCGCCTCCTTGAACCTTCTTGGTGCATATGTTGAAGACGAAATGAGCATCGGCGACCTCACCCTGCGCCCGGGGATCCGCCTCTCCTATGACGATTTCATGGAAAACACCAACCTCGAACCCCGATTCAAGGCCACCTACGACATTTTCGGTGACGGCGACTATACAATCATTGGTGGTGCCAACCGCTACTACGGGGCCCCGCTTCTCACCTACGCCCTGCGCTCTGATGAGCCGACTGAAATGTATTGGCGTTCTTTGTCGGGCAATACTCCCGGTCCATGGAACCATCTCAAGTCCCAAGGCAACAACAGCTACGACATCACCGGGCTGGACACCCCCTACTCGGATGAACTGATGCTGGGCGGCACGGCCAACCTCTGGGGCGGCACCCTCTCCCTTGAGTACGTCAAGCGTGAAGGGCACGACCAGTTCGCCTCGCACCGCGACGGCAAGTTTGGCAAAGAGTACATCATGACCAACGATGGTGAAACGGAATACACCGGATACACCATCAGCTATGAGAAGATGGTCAAGAACCATTACTTCAGCATTGGCGCCACGTACTCTGAAAACGAAACCAACTTCAACGACTTTCTTGACTCGTCCAACAACGACTTCATGGCCGGATACGACTTTGACAAAGTCTACTACGACGGGGAACTCATCAACCGTGATGAATTGCCCGCCTCCAACTTCAACCGTCCGTGGGTGCTGACCTTTATCTACAGCGGCCGTTTCTACGACAAGCTGACCTTCACCAACACCACCCGCTACGTCACGGGCATGCGCGCCATCTCCAAAGACGGCACCTACACGGATGACGACGGCATCAGGTACTACAAGTACGACGACAAAAACATCTCCGATGCCATGACCTTCGACTGGCAGATCGACTACGAGGCGTGGAAGTACAAGAACCAGCTGCTGACGCTAAACCTCACCGTGACCAACGTCTTTGACGCCACGTCCATCGTGGACAGCGACGGCAACCGCCTGACCGGTCGGCAGTTCTGGGCCGGTATGACCTACGAGTTCTAAGATGCACAGCGGACCAGTCATATCCTGCCGCGACCTGCGGCACAGCTACGGGGAGAAGACCGTTCTGGACGGGCTGACCTTCGACGTGGAGCCGGGGAGCATCTTTGGGCTGTTGGGCAAGAACGGCGCGGGAAAGACCACCACCATCAACATCCTGATGGGCTTCCTGCGCCCGCTGTCCGGCCAGTGCCGCGTCCTCGGCGAGCCAAGCAACGACATTGCCCCGGCCACCCGGCGCGACATCGGCCTGCTGCACGAGCGGTTCATCCAGTACGACTTCATGTCCATTGAGGAGATAGAGCGCTTTCACGCCGCCTTCTACCCCAAGTGGGAGCGGGACGTGTTCTATGACCTTGTCGGACGGCTGGATGTTCCCGTGACGCGGCGCATCTCGCGTATGTCCTGCGGACAGCGCTCGCAGGTGGTGCTGGGCCTCATCATGGCCCAAACCCCGCGCCTGATGCTGCTGGACGACTACTCCATGGGGCTGGATGTCGGCTATCGGCGGCTGTTCCTTGAGTTTCTTCAGGAATATGTAGCCGAGCGCGGCACCACCGTGCTTGTCACCTCCCACGTGGTGCAGGACCTCGACAAGCTCATTGACCGGATGGTCATCATCCAAAGCGGCAAGACCCTTGTCACCGGACGGAAGGAAGACTTCTTGGACTCCTTCCACGGCTACAGACTGCCGCGTACGGAAGTCACGGACCGCCTGCGCCCCACAGGGCACATTGCCAATGTGGAGCACAGCGCCGCGACAACCAGCATCTACGGCTATCTGGCCTATGACGAGATGCGCGCCGCCCTTGCCTCGGCAGGTGTGGCTGTGGATGACCTGACGGAAATGCCCATGGACTTCGAAGACGCCTTCATCGGCATCACCGGTAAATACTAAGTACGACGCGGGGGCGCAGCATGCGCCCCCGCCATTTGGAGAACGCATGCATTCTGCATTGGCATACAAGGAGTGGCTGAAGCTGCGACGCGTGTTTTGGGTGCCGCTGGCTGTTGCCGCTCTCGCCCTTGGCTACACGCTGGTCAGCTTTCGCCACGTCGCGGAAGTCATTGGCCCGGTCATGCTGTGGCTGGACGCCGTCTTCTACGAGAAAGTGTTTTACAACCACGTGCAGTTGGTCACGGCCTTCTCGGGCATCTGGTTTGCGCTGTTTCAGTTTGTGCCGGAGTGTTCGGGCAAGCGCCTGCGCCTGCTCTTTCACCTGCCCGTGCCGCACCGCAAGGCCATCTATTCCATCGTCGCCATCGGCCTTGGGGCGACCCTTGGCGTGGCGGCACTCACTTTGGCGGGCGTGGCGGCCATTGTGGCGGCATATCTGCCCGCAGAGGTCGTTGTAAGCGCCATGATGACCACTGCGCCGTGGCTGCTGGCGGGCATCCCCGCATATATGGGGACAGCACTCGTCATCATGGAACCCCGCCCCGCGCGAAAGCTCTTCCTCAGCGCCATTTTTGTCCTGTTTCTGCTGCCGCTCTTTGATAACCCCGTCCCGGCGGCCTATGGTCCCATTTTGCCCGGCTACGCGGTTCTGTGCCTGCTATGGCTTCTGCCGCTTGACCTTCTGGCCCACCGCTTCAAAAGGGGGACGACATGGTAGCCCTCGCCCGCGCCTGCGCGCTCGCCATCATCATCTTTGTGCTTGCCAGCACCCTGCCCATTGTGGCGCATAAGGCCACCAGCACCCGCTCCGGCACGCCTGTGGTCTTCTACAGTTCCGTGCTGGAACGCTTTGTTATGCAAAAAAGCACGGACAGCGGCCTTGAGCGCTTTGACGAAAACGGCACGCCCCTTGACTACGTGGCTTATTGCCGCGCCCTGCCCTTCATGTTCCACGGCAACCTTGCCAAGTGGGGGCAGTGGGACGGCATGGTCAAGGGCCAGCCCTTCACCGCAGAACAGATTGCCCGGCGCATGCAGTTCATCCGTCTGTCCCCGCGCGATATCAATACCCCAGAGCCACCCCTTGGCCTGCTTATGGAGTCCTCCCCGCGCGGCACCAATCTGGAGTATCCCCCGGATATGTTCCGCCTTGGGGAGAGGCTGGAGTTTCTGGACTGCAAAACCAACCGCGTGAATGCCGAAAAATCCCAGCGCTTCACCGCCGCCCTCAAGGACGCGGGCTTCACCTTCCCCGGCGTGTTAGCGGCCATGAATCCCACCAACCAAAAGCCCTTTGACTGGGGCGCGTTTCTGCTGGACGGCACCGGCCGGCTGTTCCACCTGCTGATGGTCAAGGGCGAGCCGGTCTGCCGCAATACAGGCCAGCGCTTTGACCAGCCGGTGCGCAAAATCATCGTCGCCGAGGCAGAACGCCGCGAGTTCTACGCCCTTGTGGTCACGGAGACGGACATCCACGCCATTGCCTGCGACGGCTACCGTCGCATGACCTTCCCCCTTAAGGGCTATTCGCCGGATACCGACTCCGTTCGCATTCTCGCAACACCGCTGAACATCATGGTGCAACAGCAAACGCCGACCACGCTGCGTAGCGTTGCCCTTGATACCACGTGGTCCGAGGTCCACAGCCTCTCTAATGATATATACAACCCGACCAAGGAGCGCCGCGCCGAGCTTGTCGCTTTTTTCCTGCCTTTTAAAATCACCACATCCAGTCCGCTGAGCCGCTTTGCGGGCATTGCGCCGACTGATGTGTTTGCCTACCCCCTGTGGTCCGCGGCAGGATGTCTCTTTGCGATACTCCTCTACATCCCGCTCCACAGACGCCGATTCCGCCGCCTGCCAAAGGCTGCGGACGTCCTCCTCCTTGCCGGTACGGGCTTCTATGGCCTTGTGGCCATGGCCGCCTTCGGCCCCCTCGCAAGTCCGGACGAATAGCGCCCTCGTCCGCACATCGCGCCTTCAGCCGCCCCGGTCAGTTGCCGCCTGACCGGGGCGGCTTTCGTTTTACACAGCCACGCCGCCCCCAGCAGCCAACGCTGTGGAAAACTTCGCCTTTCCCCGCGCTTTTGCGCGCCCACTCCCGCGGCACAGCGCCCTACCCGGCGCGCTCTCCCCACTGTGGCCCGGCGCACCACCAGCCAACGCTTTTCCGCCTACCCAGTGCACAGACACCAGCACAATCCCCCCGCGACGAAATACGAGTTACGCAGTGTGGAATATAACCTCCCAAATCGACACAACATCACTGCACACTGCCACGAGCAAAGGAATATCGAAGATATTCCCGCGCGCATACGTTGATCCAAAGCCAAACCTTGACAAAAAACAGCATTCGAGTATTTATATTTAACACTACTGCAGTGCATTCATTTCGTCTGGCGGCAGGACACACAATCGACACTGAAAAAGAAAGTCTGCATTGCTCTTTACTCACCAAAGTACACCTTCCTGCCACAGAGCATCACTAGACCGGGAGTAAACATGGAAAAAATCCGCGTTCGCAATCTCTCCAAAATCTTCGGCCCCAATCCGCAAAAGGGGCTGCGGCTTTTGGAGAAGGGATTAGCGAAGGATGAAATCCTCGAACAGACCGGCATGACCGTTGGCGTCAACTCGGCGTCGTTTGACGTTATGTCTGGCGAAATCTTCGTCATTATGGGGCTTTCCGGCTCAGGCAAGTCCACCATCGTCCGTATGCTGAATAGGCTCATCGAACCCACGGCAGGCACCGTGGAAGTGGACGGCCAAGACGTCACCGCCATGGGCGAGGACGAACTCGTCAAGTTCCGCCTGCACAACATGAGCATGGTCTTTCAGTCCTTTGCGCTTATGCCGCACCAGACTGTTCTGGATAACGCCGCCTTCGGTATGGAGCTTGCCGGCATCGACAAGGAAAAGCGCCACGCCCGCGCCCGCGAGGCGCTGGAGCAAGTGGGGCTGGCGGGCTGGGAAGACACCTACCCCAACCAGCTCAGTGGCGGCATGCAGCAGCGCGTGGGCCTTGCGCGCGGACTGGCCGTTGACCCGGACATCCTGCTCATGGACGAGGCCTTCTCCGCCCTCGACCCCCTCATCAGGACCGAAATGCAGGACGAACTGCTCAAGCTGCAGGAGGAAGACCAGCGCACCATCGTCTTCATCTCGCACGACCTTGACGAAGCTCTGCGCATTGGCGACCGCATCGCCATTATGGAAGGGGGCAGCGTCATTCAGGTGGGCACGCCGGAAGAAATTTTGCAAAACCCGGCCAACGCTTACGTCCGCGCCTTCTTCCGCGGGGTGGACCCCACCGGCGTCATCTCCGCCGGGGACATTGCCCGCGACACGTACCCCACCATCGTCATGACCAAGCAGGGCAACCTGCGCACCACCCACGAGCTCCTCAGCGGCAGCGAACGCGACTACGGCATCGTGCTGGATACGCGCCACCGCTACCTTGGCATGGTTTCGTCCGAATCCGTCATCGAAGCGCTGGACGCCGCCCAAAGCGACGGCGACAAGTCCTTGCGCCGAGCCTTCCTCCCCGATGTCACGCCTGTGGATGTCAGCGACTCCATGCAGGAGCTTTTGCCCTCGCTTGCGGCGCGGGGCTGGCCTGTCCCCGTCGTTGCCGACGGCAACGTGTACAAGGGCGTTGTTTCGCGCAACCGCTTCCTGCGCACGCTGCACCGTACGGAAGAGGACATCGAAGAAGCACAATCCGCATAACAGCGAGGACGATACTCCATGTTCAACGAACAGATTATCCCCCTCGACGCCTGGGTCACCCAGTTCGTCGATTGGCTGGTAGATAACTACCGAGACATTTTCCAGAGCATCAAATGGCCCGTGGAACAAACGCTGAACGGCTTTGACGCCGGACTGAACGCTCTACACCCGCTCATCATCATTGCGGTGGTGGCCTTTGCCGCGTGGCGTTTTTCCGGCTACAAGCTGTCCATTTTCTCCATCATCACTTTTGTGCTTGTGGGGCTGCTTGGTCTGTGGGAGCAGTCCATGACGACCCTCGCCATGGTGCTCTCCTCCGTGCTGTTCTGCGCCCTTGCGGGCATTCCCCTTGGCATTGCCGCGGGCCGCAGCGACCAGTTCGAGGCCGGGATACGCCCGGTCCTTGACGCCATGCAGACCACACCGGCCTTCGTCTACCTTGTGCCCATTGTGATGTTGTTTTCCGTGGGCAACGTGGCGGGCGTTCTGGCAACCATCATCTTTGCCCTGCCCCCCATCATCAGGCTGACCAGCCTTGGTATCCGCGGCGTCCACCCCGAGCTGGTGGAGGCGGCGCAGGCCTTTGGCGCCACGCGCACACAGGTGCTTATCAAGGTTCAGATACCCCTTGCCATGCCCACCATTCTCGCCGGGCTGAACCAGACCATCATGATGGCGCTGTCCATGGTCGTTATTGCCGCGCTCATTGGCGCGGGCGGCCTTGGCTCACCAGTCATTCTTGGTCTGAACACTTTGGATATCGGGCGCGCCGTCATCGGCGGCCTCGCCATCGTCCTCATCGCCATTGTGCTCGACAGGATCACACAGTCGATGGCGCACAAAAAATCCTAAAACACAGGAGGCTCAATGCGACTGCACCATGCACTTCTCACCATTCTCTGCGTGGCCCTTTTGGCCACGTCGGCCATGGCTTCGGACATGAAGCCGGGTGAAGGCGTCACCGTCAAACCCGCCCGCGCCACATGGAACACCGGCTTCTTCCAGGAGGCCCTTGTCCGCCGCGGTCTGGAGGAGCTGGGCTACGACGTGGACCGCCCCAAGGACCTGCAGAACCCCATTTTCTACAAATCCGTCGCCCTTGGTGACGTGGACTACTGGACCAACGGCTGGTTCCCCAACCACGACAGCCAGCTGCCGCGCGGCTTCTATGACGACGCGCAAAAGGTCGGCTACGTGGTGAAGGCTGGCGGCCTACAGGGCTACTTGGTGTCCAAGCGCGAGGCCGAAAAGTACAACATCACCTCGCTGGACGACTTCCGCCGCCCGGAAGTCAAAAAGGCCTTTGACCAAAACGGCGACGGCAAGGCCGACCTCACGGCCTGCCCTCCCGGCTGGGGCTGCGAGAACGTTATCTCCCACCACATGAAGGTCTATGACCTTGGTGACGACATCAACCTCATCAAGGCCTCCTACGAGGCAGGCATGGCGTCCGCCCTTGGCACCTACAAGAGCGGCGGCCCCGTGTTCTTCTATACCTGGGCGCCCAACTGGACCATCTTTAAGCTGAAGCCCGGCAAGGACGTCGTGTGGATTAACGTCCCCGAAATCATCCCCTCCGAGGCGCAGGCCCCGGCCAAGGACCGCATGACGGTTTCCGGCATTGAAGGCGCAGCCACCGATCCCATCAAGCTGGGCTTCGTGGTCAGCGACATCCAGATTGTGGCGAACAAGGAGTTCCTGAAAAAGAACCCCGCCGCCAAAACGTTCATGGAAGAGTTCACCCTGTCCCTGAACGACATCAACGAACAGAACACCCGCATGAACGAAGGCGAAAAGTCCGAGCGCGACATCGCCAAGCATGTGGACGAATGGATCGCCAAAAACAAACAGACGTGGAATACTTGGCTGACCAAGGCGCGTAACGCCGCCAAGTAGTCACGCTCCCGCGCATAACGCCCCGGCGGGACATCCCGCCGGGGCGTTTTTGTACGCGCGCCCTCGCAAAGAGCGACACCTGTGCGCTGAAAAACAGCCCGTTCAACAGTGCACAGCGGATTCTCCTCGGCGCGGCGATGCCATTTCGCAAAGGGCATCCCGCTCATCCAAACGTCTCCAAAACGCAACGGATTTCCACGACTGAACAGAGAAGCAAGGCCAAACAGATGCACGAACACGCCGTCACCGGACTCGCTCTCATCCTCCTTGTTGGCTTTGCCTGCCAATGGCTGGCGTGGCGCGTGCGGCTGCCGGCCATTATCTTTTTGCTTGCCTCGGGCATCATTGCCGGACCTGTTCTAGGCTGGCTGGTGCCGGACAAGCTTTTAGGCGACCTGCTCTTCCCCTTCGTTTCGCTGGCTGTCGCTATCATCCTGTTTGAGGGCAGCCTCACCCTGCGTCTGCGGGATATTCCGGGACTGGAACGCGTCATCCGCCGGCTCATCACCTACGGCGTTGCCATGACGTGGGGCATCACAGCCGTGGCCACGCACATCCTGCTTGGCTTCTCGTGGGAGGTGTCGTTCCTGTTTGGCGCGCTGATGACGGTTACGGGACCAACAGTCATTGCGCCGCTTCTGCGCACGGTCCGCCCGCGTGAAAACGTGGCGCATATCCTCAAGTGGGAAAGCATCCTCATCGACCCCATCGGGGCCATTACGGCCGTTTTGGTGTATGAATTCATCGTGGCGGGTGGTCTGGAGGGGGGCCTTGCCGCAGGCTTTTTGGCCTTTGGCAAAATCGTCGTCATTGGCGCGGTGTTCGGCACAGTGTCCAGCGCGCTCCTGCGCGCCGCGTTTGTCCGCAACTGGATTCCCCACTATCTGCAAAACTTCGCCACCCTTGCCCTTGTTTGCGCCGTGTTCGCGGCGTCCAACGTCCTTGAGATGGAATCCGGCCTGCTGTCCGTGACGGTGATGGGCATTTGCCTTGCGAACATGGACGGCATGGACCTTGGCGAGATTTTGGACTTTAAGGAAAGCCTGAGCATTCTGCTCATTTCCATGCTGTTCATCATCCTTGCGGCGCGCATGAATCCGCAAAGCTTCATGGCACTAGGCTGGGGCGGTTTGGCGGTGTTTGGCGTCATCCAGTTCCTGACCCGCCCCCTGAGCGTTATGGCCTCCACCATAGGCTCCAAGCTCTCCATGCCGGAGCGGCATATGCTCGCGTGGATAGCTCCGCGCGGCATTGTGGCCGCGGCTATTTCCGCACTGTTTGCCATCCGTCTGCAGGAGATGGGCTACGCCGATGCCAGCGGCCTTGTCTCGCTGACGTTTTTGGTCATCATCGGCACGGTGGTTCTGCAAAGCGCCACGGCGCGGCCCATTGCCAAATGGCTGGGCGTTGCCGAGCCGGAGCCGGAGGGCTTTTTGATTATCGGCGCGGGCAACGTGGCGCAAACCGTGGCGCAGGAGCTGGTGGACAACGGCTTTCACGTCATGCTTGCCGACCAGAACTGGGACAGAGTTGTGGAAGCCCGCCTGCACGGCTTGCCTGCTTACTGGGGCAACCCCGTGTCCGAACACGCGGAGCGTCACCTGGACCTCACGGGCATTGGCAAACTGCTGGCGCTGACGCCCTACGCGGAGCGCAACGCCCTTGCCGCACAGTACTACCGGCTGGAATTCGGCCCGGAAAATATCTACAGCGTGCGCACCCACCGCGCGGAAAACACCACCGCCGACGAAAAGGCCGCCTTACGATTTGGCGGCACGGACCTGTTTGACGAGTCCGTCACCTACTCCGCCCTGCGGCAAAACCTGCAAGACGGCGCAATCCTGCGCACCACCCCCCTCACCGAGGAATTCACCTACGAAGACTACCTTACCTTCAGCGAGGGGGGCGAACGCCGTACGCCCCTGTTTGCGGTGTCCCCTGCGGGGCGCATTTTCCCCTTTACCGTGACGCCCCGGTTCACACCGGCTGCCGGGTGGCGCATCATCGCCCTCATCTACCAGCCCCCACTGCACGAGGAAACAGAAACCGCCTAACCCGCATTCTTGCCGCCACTCCCCGCTTTTCGCGCAGTTCGCCCCTGCTTCCCTTCGCCTTTCATTTTTTTTGCATGTGTTCTTCCCTTTTTCAGTATCGCCTGATACATAGACCCAACGCCTACACACATATCCGACAACCATTCCGGCATTCCCGCCACGCCCATGACGGGTCCGGATGCGCTTTTCAAGTCCTCCTCCTTCTTGGGCTTGATGCAAAGACCGCCCGCTCTGTTTCGTCGCAGAGCGGGCGGTTCTTTGTGGTGGCGTGCACCTGTCCCGCGGACATGTGTATTCATTGCCCTTCCACCGCAAAACGCGCTATGCTAAGGCGCATCCGTCGTTTTGGCAGGGCCGCAGCGCACAAGGTCGCAGCGCGTCAAAGCTTCCACAAACACCCCAACCGGACGCCACGCGCTGTCCCGAGGCCGAGAGACCATGAGCAAGCTGCGCACCATCCTCTCCGGCAAGGAATTCCACATCCTTATCTTTGTGGTTGGGTGTTTGGTCTTTGGGTGGCCGCTGGTATCCATTGCCAACATTCCAGGCGGGCCACATCTATTCATCTACCTGTTCACCCTTTGGGGTCTGCTTATTGCCATTTTGCTTGGCATAGGCCTGTCTGGCTTTTCTGATGACGCGAAGCCCTCAAGCGTGACTCCGCAGCCTCATGCCCCGCCCCCCAGCGCCAATCTGTCCACCAAAAACGAACCACCTCCGCCGCCCTACGCCAAGACGGAGGACAATTCATGAGCGTGACCAGCCTGCTCGGCCTTGGCCTTGCGGCCTACTTTGCCTTGCTCATCGGCATTGCCCTGTGGGTGGAGCGCAATGCAAACCTCAAGGACTGGTGCGCCCGCCAGCCCATCATCTACGCCCTTTCCCTCACCATCTACAACACCACGTGGAGCTTTTACGGCCTTGTGGGACAGGCCGCCAGCGAAGGGCTGACCTTTATGACCACCCACCTTGGCACCACCCTTGGGCTGTGCCTGTGGCCATTCATGCTGCGCAAAATTGTCCGCATCAAGTCCACACACCGCATCACCAGCATCGCGGACTTTCTGTCTGCGCGCTATGGCCGCTCCCAAGGCGTGGCCGGACTGGTGACCACCATCGCCCTCGTGGGCACGCTGCCCTATGTTGCCATCCAGGTGAAGGCCGTGAAGCAATCGCTCCACCACATCGTAACGGCCCTTGGAGAGCCGGATTCCTTCCTCGTCTCGGGGCTTGATCCCATCCTTGCCTCGGTGATGATTCTGTTCACCATCCTTGCCGGAGCGCGCCGCCTTGACCCGACGGAGCGCCACCATGGCATGGTGGCGGCCCTTGCGGTGGAATCGCTCATCAAACTGGGCGCCATCCTTGTGGTGGGGTTCACCATTACCTACATCTTCAACGACGGCTTTGCCGATCTGTTCTCCCGCTTTGCCGAAACGCCATGGGCGCCGCTTACGGGCCTTCCTGCTCTGGACACCCCGGCCTACTCGCAGTGGACCACTGGCATGGTGCTGGGCATGGCAGGCATTCTTGTTCTGCCGCGGCAATTCCATGTCGCCGTGGTGGAGAACTCCAATGAACGGCACATCCTGCACGCTATCTGGATGCTCCCCATCTACATGGTGCTGTTCAATATCTTTGCCCTGCCCATGGCCATGAGCGGCCTGCTGGAAGGGCTGCCCCCGCAGGAAGCGGACATGTTTGTGCTGGCTCTTCCCATTGCGCACAACGCCCCGTGGCTTGCCGGGGCCGTCTTCTTTGGCGGTTTTTCCGCAGGCATCGGCATGGTGATGGTCACCTCCATGACCATGGGCACCATGATTACCAACCACCTTCTACTGCCGCTGATGGAGCGCCTCCCCGCGCTTTCCGGCTTCCGTAACAGGCTCTTGCAGCTACGTTGGGGCGTCATCTGCGTATTCATCAGCCTTGGCTTTGCCTTCAACTCCATGGTTGGGCACTCGTATATGCTGGTCAGCCTTGGACGCGTTGCCTTTGCCGCTGTGGTGCAATTCGCCCCGCCGCTTGTAGGGGGGCTGTACTGGTCCCGCGCCTCGCGCAAGGGCGCGCTGGCGGGGCTGACCGTCGGCTTCATGGTGTGGTGCTACACCCTGCTGCTCCCCGCCTTCGTCAACGGTGGCTGGCTGCCGCCGTCCCTCCTCTCCACTGGCCCGGACGGGCTGGGGCTGCTGAACCCGGAGCACCTTTTTGGCCTGCACGGTATGACGCCGCTTACGCACTGCGTATTCTGGTCGCTCTTGCTCAACACGGGATGTTTTATCATCTTCTCCCTTGCCACGCAGACCGCGCGCGAACAATCCGAGGGCTACCGCTTCATCAATGTTATGGATGACGAGCGCCACGACTTCGCCCGCGGCGCGTCCCTTGACCCGCATATTCAGCTTGGGCCCAAAAAGCGCATGGTTGAGGAGCTTTTTGCAGAATACTACACGCCGCTTCGGGCCAAACAATTGGGGCGGCAATGCGTCAGCCGCGCGCAGCTTCTTGGCCTGCAATACGTCACCATCGACCAGCTTGCCCGCTTCTACGAGGAAGTGGAAGCCATCCTCACCGGAGCCATCGGCGCGGCCATGGCGCACAAGGCCATGCGCCGCCGCCCCCTGTTCACCACCAAGGAGGCGCAGGAGCTCTCCACAATGTACGCGGACATCCTTGCGAATATGCACCTCTCGCCCGAGGACCTCATCCGCCGCATCAACTACCACGAGGAGCGGGAAAACCTGCTCGGCCAGCACGCCGAGGAACTGGAGGAAGCCAACGCCCGCCTGCGCGCGGCGGAGGAGAACTACCGCCTGCTTTTTGAAAATGCGCTGGAGGGCATATTCCAAACCACGCCCGACGGCCGTTTTTTGGCCGCCAACCCCGCACAGGCCAAGCTCCTGGGGTACGAATCCCCCGAGCAGCTTCTTAAGGAAGTCCGCGACATAGGGCGCGACGTCTACCACTCCCCTGTGGACCGGGAGCACCTGCTCACCGCCCTGTACGATAAGGGGTTCATCACGCAGTTTGTCCACCTCATCAAACGCCGGGATGGCTCGCTTATCTGGGCGGAGATACACGCCCGCCTTGTGCGCGATGAAAATGGCACCCCCCGGCGCATAGAGGGCACCATGCGCGACATCACGGACCGCAAACGCGCGGAGCAGGAAATCATCCGCGCAGGCCAATATGTGCGCGACGTGCTGAACTCCATGCCCTCCATCCTCATTGCCGTGGACGAGGACCTGCGCATCACACACTGGAACAAGGCCGCAGAGCATGAACGCGGCATGACCGACAGCGACGTGCAGGGCCGTTACCTTGGCGACGTCTACCCGGAGATGGACCCGCACACGCCACTTATCAGCGAGGCCCTGCAAAGCCGCGCCCCGCGGTATTTGGAAAAGGTCCCCTACAAGCGCGGCAACGAAATCCGCCGCATTGACCTGATGGTCTATCCGCTGTCGTCGCAGTCACGCGTCGAGGCCGTCATCCGCATGGACGACGTCACCGAGCAGAGCAAAATGGAAGAAATGATGATCCAAACGGAGAAGATGCTCTCCGTCGGTGGGCTGGCCGCAGGCATGGCGCATGAAATCAACAACCCCCTCGGGGGCATCCTGCAAGGCGTGCAGAACATCCAGCGCCGCGTTTCGCCGGAGCTGAAGGCCAACCAGAAGGTTGCCGAGGAGCTGGCCTGCCCGCTGGAGACCATTCATGAATACATGAAACGCCGCAAGATACTCAGCATGCTCGACGGCATCCGCGAATCCGGCGAACGCGCCGCTGGCATCGTCATGAACATGCTGGAGTTCAGCCGCCGCAGCGAGGCCACCATGACCAAGGAGGACATCCACACCCTGCTGGACCACACGCTGGAGCTGGCCTCCACGGACTACGACCTGAAAAAAAGCTACGACTTCCGCTCCGTCGCCATCCAGCGCAACTACGCTGAAGGGCTGCCTGCCGTGGTCTGCTCGGCCTCGGAAATCGAACAGGTGTTCCTCAACCTCTTCAAAAACGCAGCGCAGGCCATGACCGAACACGGCTCCACAGGCCCACCCACCATAACCATTACCACCAGCCACCAGCACGGGCGCGTGCGCATCGACATCACGGACAATGGTCCCGGCATGGACGAGGGCACACGCTCGCGCATCTTTGAACCGTTCTTCACCACCAAGCCAAAGGGCGTTGGCACAGGCCTTGGGCTTTCGGTGTCGTACTTCATCGTCACCTCCACCCACGGTGGCCGCTTTGGCGTGCACAGTACCCCCGGAGAAGGCACCACCTTCACCATAGACCTGCCCGTAACGCCGCTGGACAACGCCGACGACGCGGCTCCGGCCTAGCACGCACCCGCCGCCGCACAAGGTGCCCGGCTAGCCCATCTCGTCCATCCCGCGCACCGCACAAGGCGCAGCCGCCACACAAAAACGACGCCCCCGCCACAGCGCCGACACATTTCACAGCTACTTCCTCCACATCAGACAAACTGGACTATACCAAAGGAGTCTTGCTGTGAAACACCACATCTGGGCCTTCGCCCTTGCTCTCGTTCTGACCGCCACCGCCGCCAGTGCGGCCTCTTCCGTCCCGCAGGACCTGCTTCGTGCCGCCAAAGCCGAAGGCGAGGTCAACAGCGTAGGCATGCCCGACACCTGGGCCAACTGGAAGGACACTTGGCGCGACCTCAAGGTGAAATTCGGTCTCTCCCATCAGGACACGGACATGAGCTCCGCGCAGGAAATCGCCAAATTCGCCGCCGAGAAAAACAGCGCCACCGCCGACATCGGCGACGTAGGCTTCGCCTTCGGCCCCATTGCCAAAAAGAAAGGCGTCACCCTGCCCTACAAGCCCACCACATGGGACGACATCCCCGCATGGGCCAAAGACAAGGACGGGCACTGGATGCTGGGCTATACCGGTACCATCGCGTTCATCTCCAACAACAACATCGTCAAGAATCCCCCCAAAACGTGGCAGGACCTGCTGGATGGCGACTACAAGGTCACCGTCGGCGACGTAGGCTCCGCCGCACAGGCCAACAACGCCGTCCTGGCCTGCGCCTTTGCCACCGGCGGCAGCGAAGCAGACATCTCACCCGCGCTGAACCTGTTCGCCCAACTGGCCAAGCAGGGCCGCCTGTCGCTCAGCGACACCAGCCTCGCCAACCTTGAAAAGGGCGAAGTGGAAATGGCTCTGCTGTGGGACTTCAATGCCCTCAACTACCGCGACAGCATTGACCACGACCGCTTCACCGTCAGCATCCCGCGTGATGGGTCCATCATCTCCGGCTACGCCACCGTCATTAACAAATACGCCAAGCACCCAAACGCCGCCAAACTCGCCCGCGAATACATCCTGAGCGACGCCGGGCAGATTAACCTTGCCCGCGGCTACGCCCGCCCCATCCGCACCAACATCACCCTCCCCGCCGACGTGCAAAACATGCTGCTGCCAAACGAGCAGTACTCCAACGCCAAGCCCATCGGCGACTTTGACACCTGGAACCGCACCGCGCGCAAACTCTCCCGCCTGTGGCAGGAGCGCGTGCTCATCCACATGCAGTAATCCCGAAACCCCATCGACCACAGAACCACCGACCGAGGTTTTTCTTGTCACACACCGTCATCCTCGTTCTTGTTGATGGCCTCAGCGCCAAGGTAGCCCATGCGTGCATGGGCTACCTTCAGGCCATCGTGGACGCCGGGCACGCGCAGTCCTACACCCTGACGTGCGAACTGCCCTCCCTGTCCCGGCCCCTGTATGAATGCATTCTTACCGGCGTGCCGCCCATTGCCAGCGGCATTGTGGACAACGGCATCGTCCGCCGCTCCCGGCACGACAGCATTTTCTCCCTTGCCACTGGCGCGGGGCGAACCACCGCCGCCGCGGCCTACCACTGGGTGAGCGAACTCTACAACCGCGCCCCCTACGACCCCACGCGTGACCGCTATACCGATGACCCGGCCCTGCCCATCCAGCACGGCATCTTTTACAACGTGGACCACTACCCGGACTGCCACCTCTTTGCTGACGCCCAGCACCTGCTGACGCGCCACGCCCCGGACCTGCTGTTTCTCCACCCCATGAACGTAGACGACGCCGGGCACACGCATGGCGGCGACGGGGACGGCTACCGTGCCGCCGCGCGGCGCATGGACAGTCTGCTCTCGCGCTATGTGCCCCAGTGGCAGGATGCAGGGCATCAGGTCATCATCACCAGCGACCACGGCATGGCCCCGGACCGCATGCACGGCGGCACCACGGACGATGAACGCCGCGTTCCCCTCTATGTAACCGGGAGCCGCTTCTCCATGAATCCAAATGCCTGCCCGGCCCAGACCCAGCTTTGCGGCCTTGTCTGCGAGCTGCTGGGCCTCCCCGGCCATGGCAAACCCCACTGCAAGGAGCTGCTCGCCTCATGACCCATTCCACAACACGCCGCTTTCCGCTCATGCCGGCGGCAGGCCTTGTGCCCTTTTTCGCCATGCTGGGGCTGTTTCAGCTGGCCCCCATGGGCTGGGTGCTCATCCACAGCGTCAACGTGGATGGCGCTTTCAGCCTCGGGCACTACCGCGAAATACTGTCCTCCGCCTTTATGCGGCAGGCGTTCGGCCACAGCCTGACCATCGGCCTTTGGTCCAGCCTCGGCGGGCTGGCTCTCGCCACGGTTGGCGCGGCGGCGCTGCGCCGCGTGGGCGGCAAACTGCGCCAGTTCATGGTGGCCTTCACCAATATGGTGGGCAATTTCTCGGGCGTGCCGCTGGCCTTTGCCTTTATCATCTTCCTTGGCGCCAACGGCAGTTTGACCATCATCCTGCGCGAACTAGGGCTTATCAGCGGCTTTAACCTCTATTCCATCAGCGGCCTGTCCGTGGTCTATACCTACTTCCAGATTCCCCTAGCCATGCTGCTGCTCTTTCCGGCCTTCAATGCCCTTGATGACGATTGGCAGGACGCCGCTGCCCTTCTGGGAGCCACGCCCGCCAGCTACTGGCTGCGCATTGGTCTGCCCGTGCTGGCTCCTGCACTGGTCGGAACGTTCATCATCCTGCTGGCCAATGCCATGGGCGCGTACGCCACGGCCTACGCCCTGACATCCGGCAACGCCAACCTCGTCACCATCCGCATCGCCAACCTTGTGGCCGGGGACCTGTTCCTTGAGCCAAACCTCGCCGCGGCGCTGTCCGTCCTGCTGGTAACGCTGCTGGGCCTTGTGACCATCATCAACCGCTGGCTCCTCAAGAGGAACGTCCATGCGTAGCACCACGCCCATCAACACCATCATCGTCTCCGGCCTTATCGCCCTGCTCAGCATTCCCCTTGTGGCCACGCTGGCCTATTCCCTTGCCAGCCAGTGGGGCGCAACCATCCTGCCCAGCGGCTTCACCTTCAAATGGTACATCGCGCTGTGGAGCGACCCGCGCTTTCTGGCCGCATTCGGCCACTCGCTGGCCGTATGCCTTGGCAGCCTCACACTGTGTGCAGTGCTGACCATACCGGCCATATTCATCGTGCACTACATCTTCCCCAAGCTGGACGGCCTGATGAACGTGCTCATCCTGCTGCCCTTTGCGGTGCCGCCTGTGGTGTCCTCCGTTGGCCTGCTGCAACTGTACGCGGACGGGCCGCTACCGATTATTGGCACGCCATGGATCCTCATCGGCACCTATTTCACCGTGGCGCTGCCGTTTTTGTACCGGGGCATCGCCAACGCCATGCAAGGGCTGGACGTCCACGCCCTGATGGACGCCGCCCACCTGCTGGGAGCCAGCACCATGCGGGCGTTCTTTGTGGTCATCCTGCCGGGCCTGCGGCGGGGCATTATGGCGTCGCTGTTTGTCTCCTTCACGTTCCTGCTGGGGGAATTCGTCTTCGCCAACATCCTCGTGGGCACGCGCTACGAGACGCTTCAGGTGTATTTGAACAACATGCGCAGCACCAGCGGCCACTTCACCAGCGCACTGGTCATGTCCTACTTCATCGTGACCCTTGTCCTGACGTGGTGCGCGGGCCGCTTCAACCGATAATCCCCACAGAGCACAACTCCTATGCATTACGTTACAACCCACGGCCTGACCAAACGCTTCGGCTCCGTCACCGTCTTCGACGGCCTGAATATGTCCATCAACAAAGGGGAGCTCGTCACCCTCCTTGGTCCCAGCGGCTGCGGCAAGTCCACGCTTCTGCGCTGTCTATCGGGCCTCACGCCCATCAACGGCGGACGCATCAGCGTTGGCGGGGACGACATCACCGCCGTCAAACCCCAAAACCGGGGCATCGGCATGGTCTTCCAGAGCTACGCCCTGTTCCCCAACATGACCGTCCGCGCCAACATCGCCTTTGGCCTCAAGATGAAACGCATCGCAGGCGGCGAAGCCACGCGCCGCGTGGCCGAAGCCGTCGCCCTTGTGGAGCTGGGCGGACATGAGGACAAATACCCGCACGAGCTCTCCGGCGGTCAGCGCCAGCGCGTGGCCCTTGCCCGCGCACTGGTGGTGCACCCGCGCATTCTGCTGCTTGATGAACCGCTCTCGGCGCTGGACGCCCGCATCCGCCGCAACCTGCGCAAACAGATTCGCTCCATCCAGCGCGAGCTGGGTCTGACCACCATCTTTGTCACCCACGACCAAGAGGAAGCCCTGACCCTCTCGGACCGCATCTTCCTCATGGACCGGGGCGACATCGTGCAAAGCGGCTCTGCCGAATCCATCTACACGGACCCGGCAAACGCCTTTGTGGCTGGCTTTATCGGCAACTCCAACCTGCTGACGGCCCAGCAGGCCAAGGCTCTGCTGGGCATGGACATTACAGGCCAGCTGGCCGTCCGGCCCGAGTCCATTTACGTCCGCGAACCGGGCCGCAACTACGCCCTTGGCGTCAGCACGCCAGTGGAAGCCACGGTCCTCTCCCACCAACTGCTGGGCAACGTTATCCGCTATCAACTCCTCTCACGCGGGTGCGAACTGACCGTGGACCTCTTAAACCGCTCCTCCAGCCGTCTATTCGAGGCCGGAACCGAGCTGGAAATTCTTTTCAACCGCAACGAACTTCGGGAGGTCGCCTAATGCCCCTCGCCCTCTTTGACCTTGATGAAACCCTCATTCATGGCGACAGCGCCACCATGTGGCTCCGCCATAGCGTCGCCAAAGGCTGGGCCCCCGCCACCGCGCTCGACCGCGAAGAACAGCTTATGCAGGACTACCGCACCGGCACGCTGGACATGAAGGCCTACATCCGCCACTGCGCCGGCCATCTGGAAGGGCTGCCCATGGACGAGGTAGCGCGCCGCGCGCACGAATTCGCCGAGGAATGCATCCGCCCCATCGTCTACCCACAGGCGTGGGAGCGCCTGCGCTGGCATGAGGAAAGCGGCGACACCGTGATCATCATCTCCGCCACCAGCGACTTTCTCGTCCGGCCCATCGCCGCCATGCTGGGCGTTGACAACGTCATCGCCATCCGCCTTGCCGAGGACGCCGGATGCTTCACCACGCAAACCGTCGGGACGCTCTCCTTCCGCGAGGGCAAAGTCACCCGCCTGCACGACTGGATCATGACCGAGCGGCGCAGTCTCTCCGGAAGCATCTTCTACTCCGACTCCCATAACGACATGCCTCTACTCGATGCTGTGGATGTACCCATCCCCACCAACCCGGACGACGCCCTGCGCCGCTACGCCCGCCACCGGGGCTGGCGCGTGCTGGACTGGAAACGGGTCGCGGCCTAGCCCCTGCACCATCAACGCACACACCACGGCATGAAACACCACACAAACAGACAATTCCTCTCCATCCGCGACTCCCTCGCAGACCAAATCGCCGGGGGGCTTCTTCCCGTCGGGGACAAGCTCCCGTCGGAGCGCCGCCTCAGCGAGCTGTACGAAACCACCCGCATCACCGTGAAGGAAGCTCTGCTCGTCCTTGAGGCCGAGGGCAAAATCTACCGCGAGGAGCGGCGGGGATGGTTCGTCTCGCCGCCCCGGCTCATCTATAACCCCATGACCAAATCGCACTTTCACGAGATGGTGCAAGGGCAAAAGCGCCGCGCTGTCACCTCGGTGCTGGCCGCCGCAACCGTCCCCGCGCAGGCGGCCATGTGTCGGCAGATGGACCTGCCGCCGTTTACGCGGGTACACCACATCCGCCGCCAGCGCTGTCTGGACGGACGCGCCGCGCTCTATGTGGAGCACGTGGTCTGCGCTCAGCGTTTCCCCGACCTGTTGGAGTTGGACCTGACCCAATCCATCACCGGCCTGTACGAAAGCCGCTACGGCGTACGGTATGGCCGCTCGCGATTCACCATCACCCCCACCGCCGCCATGGGCCACATTGCGGATATGCTCAGCATTGCCGACGGCAGCAGCATTCTGCACATTGCCCGCGTCAACTACGACCAACACGGCAAACTTATCGACTGCGACATGGAATACTGGCGGCACGATGCCATCCAAATCGCCGTGGATACCGACTCGTGGCAAGAGCTGTAAGCCCACCCCAGAACGCCGGACATGCACATGCTCCATCCAGCCCTCCGCCAACGCGGGGGGCTTTTCTTGTGTTATGGGAGGCAGGACGAAAAAAAAGTGCGCCCACGGCGCGGCTTCCGGTAGAGCGGAAAACCAGCGGCGCGGGCGCACGTCCCTCAGGAGAGTGACGAGGGAAAACGTCCCGGCGGGGTCTGCCGAAGGGCCAGCCGCCGCCGGGAGAAGCGGGAGGAGGATTTATGCCTTACATCGTTCCGATGAGCGATGCGGTGTGAACGCTCTCGGCGAAGAACACCACCCGAAAGAGCAGTTCCGTCACCAGCAGAAGAGCGGGCAGCCACAGGGGGATGCGCCGGGTGCGCAGAACAAAGGCCAGCGGCAGCGCCAGCCCGACAAGCCCCCGTACCCAGTACAGGGAGGATTCCAGCCACGCCGTCCCTGTCATACGCATGGGCGTACTGCCGGAGAGCCAAATGCTCGGGATGAGCAGATGCAGCACAAGGGCGAGGGCCAGAATGCCGCCAAGAATGCGGGCGGGGCGCTCCTGTTCGGCAGCGGGCAGCAGCGCGCCAAACCCGGCAACGCCAAGCATGGCGGCGGTCACGGCGAACAAGGCGCCCGGCACCGCGTTGTCGAGCGCGGGAATGCTGGGCGCCATGTACGCCAGTGCGGATGTGCCAAGGGCGGCCAAGCCCACAACGGGGACCACCACGGACACGGCGCGACTCCTTACGAACATGGACACGATCATAAGAAATGCGAATGCGCCAAATGCCAAAATCTCACGGCTGAGCCACGAATGGGCAATGTTCACCAGTGCGCGGGGCGCGCCAAGGGGGTGCCCCAGATGAAACACCGAGGCCACAAGCCCGGCGCACAGGAGCGCAATTGCCGCCATTTCGCCCGTGCGGCGCGTCTGCGCGCCTGCTGCCGCTTCCTGCGGGACCAGCGCGGCGAACACGGTCATACCCACAGCCATCTGACTCAGGACGGTAAAGAAAACCAGAGGGAGTTCCATACTATTCATTACTTGTTCCTCCTCACGATGTTCGGCTGGGAGGGCATCTTAAAACGGATGGAGGGATTTATCTTCTCCATACGGGGAAAGCCTGCGGGATACTGCACGGCGTCCACCTCGGCAAAGGCGTCAATCTCCACGACGTGAATCGCGTGGACCGGGCAGGCCTGCACACAGGCGGGGCGCAGTCCGGCGTCGAGGCGCTCGTAGCACAGGTTGCACTTCTCCACGTGCTTTTCCACGTGGTCGAACTGCGGCGCACCGTACGGGCAGGAGCGCACACAGTTGCGGCAGCCAATGCACTTGTCCTCGTGGTGAATCACAATGCCGTCCTCGCGCTTTTCGTACGCGCCAACGGGACAGACTTCCAAACAGGCCGGATGCTCGCAGTGGTTGCACCCAATGGACAAAAACCCGCGCTCAAAGTGGGGGTACACATCCTGCCCAAGGGGATACACGCGGCGGCGCTTCACACCGGGCTGGCTGCCATACTGGTTCTTGCAGGCCATGGCGCAGGAAAAGCAGCCTATGCACTTGTCGCTATCGACATAGAATCCAAGTTGTTTCATTTTCGTCATCCTTTCCCGTTATGCCTTCTCAATGTCCGCGAAGTGCTCCTGCGTCGCCAGACCGGGATGCCCGCCAAACTTGTAGGCGCCCATGTCCGCAAGGGTGTCGTCCACGACGTTTTGCACGTTGAAGGAATTGTTCTTGAACCACGCCTCGTACATCAGCAGCGTGTCCGGGGCGACGTTGTCCGTCAGGCGCGCCGTCAGCGTCAGCTCGCCAAGGCGGCTGAACACGCGGGCCTTGTCGCCGTCGCGGATGCCCTTCTCCCGCGCCACGGCGGGGTTCACGTACACGCACGGCTCGGGGTTGAAGTCCTCCATCCAGTCCAAGTTGACGAACTGGGAATGCAGGCCAAACTTGGTGTGCGGCGTCAGCACCTTGTACGGCGCATGCGGCTTGCGCGGAGCCTTGTATTCCGGCAGCGCCATGTTGCCGTAGCGGGTGGCGATTTCCGACTTGAACTCGTACTTGCCGGACGGCGTCTCAAAACGCCCATCCGCCCACGCCACGGGATTGCGCTTCGACTTCACGGGGCCGTCAAGCAGGTCCTTCCACGACGAAATGCCAAACTCCTCATGAATGGTGTCGTTGAACTGGCGAATCATGCATTCCTTGGGCGTCAAATCCTGCGGGAAGGTGCAGGAGCCGGGCTCAAGTTCATTCATGCGCTTGGAGAGCATGGCGGAGATGTCGGTATTGGACTTGCTTTCGTACAGCGGCTCAATGGCCTGTTCGTTAATGGCCAGCCAGTAATGCCAGTAGGACACGTCCACCTGCCATTCCTCAAACTGCGTGGTGGTGGGGAGCACAATGTCCGCCAATTCCGCCGTCTGGGTGAAGAAGTGGTCCACAACCACGGTCATCTCCAGCTGGCGGTAGGCCTTTTCCATGGCGTTGCGGTCCGGCGCCTGACTCATGGGATTGCTGCACGACACCCACATCATGCGGATGGGCGGATTAGCCTTGAACATGTTGCGGGCTTCCTGATTGCGGTTCAGGGAGCGGTTGGACGGGGTGACGGGCTTGCCGCTTTTGGCGGCCTTGGGGTCCACCCAGCCTTTGGAGCCTGCCGGGGGCTGTAGTTCGCACTTGGGCCAGTAGTTGAAATTCCACGTGAATTCCTGCCCGTAGCGCGCGCCGCCGCCCTTTTTGCCAATGTTGCCCGTCATGGCCACAAGGGCGTCAATGGCGCGTACGGCCACGCCGCCGTTGGTGTGGCGCTGCATGCCGTAGCCAATCCAAATGGTGGCCGGGTCGGCGGTGGCGAATTCCTCGGCAAGGCGGGCGATATCCGCGGCGGGGATGCCCGTCTCGGCCTCTGCCCACTCAAGGGTAATGTTCTTTCGCAGGTAGGTAGCGAACTCCTCAAAGCCGTGGGCGTTTCTGCGCACCCACGCCTTGTCCACAAGGTCGTGGTCCAGAATATGACGGGCCATGCCAAGGGCCAGCGCGCCGTCAGTGCCCACCTTGGGACCAAAGTATTCATCGGCCTTGGCGGCGGTCTGGCTGAGCACCGGGTCCACCACCACAAACTTGGCGCCGCGCTCGCGGGCGGCGTAGATGAACTTCATGCTGTGCACGGACGTCCACGCCGGGTTGCCGCCCCAGACGATGACGTACTTGCTGTTCGCCATGTCTTCGGGGTCGTTGCAAACCATGTTGCCGAAGTCGAAGTGCTGGGCGTCATAGCCAGCGGGCCAACAGGAGCTGCCCTCCATGCGCGTGGTGTAGCCAATGGCGGAGAAGAAGCCCTGAATCACAGAACAGTTGGTGATGCCCTCGCTGCCGGAGTTCTTTTCCAGCGCCACGCCGAGCAGGTTGCCGTCCTGTTTCTTGATTTCCAGAATCTTTTTGGCAATGCGGTCAATGGCTTCATCCCACGAGATGCGCTTCCACTTGCCGGAGCCTTTACCGCCCACCTGCTCCATGGGGTACTTGATGCGGTGCGGGCTGTAGACGCGCCGCGGATAGGAAAACCCCTTCACGCACAGACCGGACGAGGTAAACGTAGACTGCGGGTTGCCCTCCACAAACTTGAGCACGCCGTCCTTCACATAGGACTTGATGGAGCAGGTATCGTAGCAGTTGCGCTGGCAGGCGCTGGTCCGCACAACATAGTCCTGGACGCGAAAGGCGTCCGCGCGGGTGGCCGCGGGCCGCAGCAGGCTCCCAGGAACCATGGCCATCGCGCCTGTGGCGGTGAGGCCTTGAAGGAAGTGACGCCGCGTCAATGTGCGGCGCGAGCCGTTCTCGTTCTTCATATCGTTTCTCTCCGTTGCAGGTTCACCGTGCATGAGCACAGACCAGCCAGTTCCCTTTTCAGCAGCACCGCCGCAAACCGAAACAGCGCGGTGGCGTGCTCTGAGGCCAGAATCCGGTCCACAAAAAGCGGTATCCACACCCCTAGGTGGTCGTTCACGAAGAAGCAGTAGAGTTCCTCCTGCGCCTTGCCGGGGGCCTGATGCCGCGCATGGGCCAGATGCACCAGCGCTTCCAGTTCAAAGCTGACATGATCGTCGGGGAAGGTATTACGGTCGGGGTTTTCCAGACCAAGAGCGGAATACACGGCGCGCGCGTCCATGGTGGCCTCGCCCATCACCTGCGACGGCTCATCCAAATACACGGAGGCAAAAGGCGGGGCCTCAACATGCTTTGGGCCGACAAACAGGCTGTTGAAGGCGTACTCTTCCTCGTCCCAATCCGGAACGGGGGGCAAGTTGCGGCGCGTGGTGGCAGGCAGCGCATCCACAGCGCGGCGCAGGTCGGCCGCATGCTGCGCAAAGAACAGATTCCGCAGCGCCAGAAGGTTCTGCATGGTTGTTTCGTCCATAGGGTCTCCCGGTACGTTACGCCCGGCCCTGTGGGCCTGGCGGTGGTCTTGGCCGTGGCTCGTCCCGAGGTCCGCCCCTGCGGTGCACGGGATTTTTTTCACAGCTTGGGAGTGCTCTATGGCAAAAGCATAACGGAGCAAAATCTGTAGGAAGATTCTCACACCGTGTCGGATAAATCCGACACGACCTGTGAACCATTCGGAATATGGGGAGAAAACAAAGAGGGGAAAAGAGGCAAACCGAGGCGAAAGGGAATCGCGGCACAATCCCCGGCGGCAGGGGAAGGGGTTCGGGCGCACGTCACGCCCTTCCCACAGGCCCCAGGCCACGCGCAGAGATAATGGCGCTTACAGCCTCGCCGCCCCGCGCAGGGACGATGCCCCCACCGCGCCCCCCCGCGTACGGAAGAATGCGCGGCGGCGGACACAGCCTCAGCAGCGGCAGTCAGGCCGCGCGCCGCCTAAAACGGCGAGATAAGGCTATGCTTGATGAGGTATTCATACAGCCGGGCGTTGTTCTTAACGCCCAGCTTTTTCATGGCGCGGCTCTTGTAGGTGCCTACAGTCTTAAGGCTCACGCCCATCTTGTCGGCGATGTCCGTCTGGCGCATCCCTTCGGCAATGTGCAGCAGCACCTGCAATTCCCGCTCGGACAGGAGCGTACGCGGGTCGGCGCTGTCTCGCGGGGCCATCTCGCGCACAAGGTTCACCGAAAAGCGCTCGCTCACGTACTGCCCGGACGTCAGCACCTTGCCGATGGCGTCCACAAGCTCATCCGTGGCGGAGTTTTTGGCAATGTAGCCATTGGCCCCGGCTTGCAGGGCCATAACCGCGTACTCGGCCTCCGGGTGCATGCTCAGGACGAGGACGGGAAGCTCCGGGCGGACGCGGCGAATCTTCTTGAGCGTGCTCAGGCCGCTCTCGTCCGGCAGGGAAATATCCAACAGCACAAGGTCAAGCTCCTCGCGCGCCACCTGCTCCATGGCCTCGCGCGAGCTGCCCGCCTCCACAAAGACAATGCCCTCGGCATAATCCGACGCCACATCCATAATCCCCTTGCGCACAATGGCGTGATCATCCACCAGTAAAAACCGCATTATTCCCCGTCCTTCGTTCCGGCGGCGGGCACGTGCAGGTCCACCAGCGTGCCACCATGTTCATGAGCGCGAATATCAATGGTTCCGCCAATGGCCAGCGCGCGCTCGCGCATACCCATCAGGCCATAGGCGTCCGTCCGTGCAAGGGCCGCCGCGTCTATGCCCGCGCCATCGTCCAGTACGGACAGATGCACGTCGTCGCCCGCCCGCCCAAGGCGCACGCGCACCCCACCAGCGCGCGCATGGCGCGCCACGTTGGTGAGCGATTCCTGAAAAATGCGATACACGCCGGTTTTCTGCTCACGCGTTAGTCCTGCGTCATCGGCGTGGCCCTGCATATCCACCGCTATGCCCGTGCGCTCGGCAAAATCGCGCGCGTGCCACAGCAGCGCGGCCTCCAGTCCAAGGTCATCAAGGTGGCCGGGGCGCAGGTTGCGAGCGATGCTGCGCACGGAATCAATGGCCCGGTCCGTCATGGCCTGCAAAAAGCCCACCTTTTCCTCCAGGTCCACACGCGGCTCATCCAGCGCCTTTTCCAGAAAAGCCAGCCGAATCTTGATGACTGTCAGGTCCTGCCCCAGTTCATCGTGAATCTCGCGCGCCACGTGCCGTCTGTCTTCCTCCAGCCTCGCCTGCTGGTAGACAATAAGCCGCCGAATCTCATCGCGCGAGGCCCGCAGTTGCCTGTTGGAGCGCTCCAGCTCGCGGTTGGCGTCCGACAGCTCCCGCGTTTTGAGCGAGACTTGGCGCTTCAGCACCACGTTGAGCACAAACAGAAGCACCAGCACCCCGGCCGCCGCAATGGCCGACGGCACCACCCACGCGGGCAGCCGCCATTCATCGGCGTAGCCAAACCACTTGCGCAGGGAGGCATGATACACGGAATCCGGATTGGCCTTCATGTCGCCAAGGTAGCGGTCAATAGCCGCAATATATGGCTCACCACCGCCGCGCAGGGCGGCGTAGTGAATATTGGTGGGGTGAAAGATAAACGGGATGGCCTTGAGTTTGCGCTTGCGGCCTTTGAGGAACCCCGCATAGCGCCCCACCACAATGGCGTCCACGTCGCCGCGTTCTACATCGCGGAACAGGTTGCCATGTTCGTCATAGCGCACCACGTCGCACGTCACCTCAAACTGCCGCAACATGGAGAGAAATGGCTCAGTGAACACATTGCCCTTCACCACGCCAAGGCGCTTGCCCTCAAGGTCCAGCACTGTGCGCAGGTCCGAATGCCGCGATACATAAATCTGCCCCCAGTCGATGAGCAGCGACTCCGCGCTGAACACAAACTCCGAGTCGCGGTCCTCGGAATAATACATGGCGGGGAGGATATCGATTGTGCGCTGACGCAGGCGCGCCATCAGCTCCGCCCACGTGCCGTACACGTATCGGATTTGCCAGTCTTCCTGCTGCGCAATATGCTCGATAACGTCGATAAACAGGCCCTGTGGGCGTCCGTTTTCATCCACAAAAATCTGTGGCTGGTCCTCAAAAAGTCCTACGCGCACCACCTGCCGCGCCTGTACGGAGGACGCGCACAGCGTCCACACCACCACGCACAGCGCGGCGCAGACCCAGCGCGCCACCCGCTCACGTCTCCCAGCCTCTTTTCCCGTCACCATCGACCCTACCTTGAACATATTTCGTAAAAAAGAACCGCACAGCCTGATACTGGCCGGGGCATGCCCGGTCAACCTCCGCCGCCGCCCCATATGGCTTCCCGCCTCCATACGGCCAGCACTGCGAGCGCAATCACGCGTCTGGCAATTACTCACAAAACACCTGCCATTCCTCAAGAAAATCATTTATAGGCGGCAATGGCCTTCACTGCGGAACCTTCCGTACAACCCATATGGAGTATACAATGATGATCACTCTTCTTCGCCGCGCCAATATGCTGGCGCTGACCCTTTGCCTGCTCCTCGTCGGGGCAACCTCCGCCCTTGCCTGCTCGGAAATCTTTGTGGGCGGCGCGCATCCTGTTTCCGCCCGAACCTTTGACTTCATGTTCGGCGGCGGGCAGGCCCTGTTTACCCCGCGCGGCGTGGACAGGCAGACCCTCACCTTCCACGAGGACGAAACCCCGCTGGAATGGACCGCCAAATACGGCAACATCACCTTCAGCGCCTTTATGCCGCTGGAAGACGGCACCTCCGGCCTCACGGGCGTGGACGGCATCAACGAGGCGGGCTTCAAAGTCGGCACCTACTACCTGCCGGATTCCGTCCTGCCACAGGGCGCTGGCGGCACCGTGCTGAACGTGGCCTCCTTCGTCCAGTACGCTGTGGACCGCTTCGCCACCGTGGAGGAATTCATCGCGGACCTCAAAAGCGGCGAGTACCGCGTGACCTCCATGCCCACCGCCGTGGACCTGAAGCTGCACCTCTTCGTGCACGACGCATCAGGCCAAAGCGCCATCATTGAGTACATTGACGGCAAGCTGGACGTCATCCGCAACCCCGAGGTCCCCATCCTGACCAACACCCCCTACCGCCAGTCCATTGAGGACCTGAAGGCCTACCACGAATTCGGCGGCGAAACGCCCATCCCCGGCGGCCAGTACCCCCTGGAGCGCTTTGTGCGCGGTGCATACTATTCCCGCCACATCCCCACGCCCGAGAGCACGGAAGACGCCCTTGCCTCGGCCACCGCAGCCATCATGAACCTGACCGTTCCGCCCTTCTTCGACTACGGTTGCACCTTCTGGCACCTTATCACGGACATGAAAAACAAAACCGTCTACATCCACACCCTGCATAACAGAAAGCAGCGCTGGGTGAATCTGAATGAGATGGACATGAGCGAAGGCAACGCCCCCATGACGCTCGACTTCCAAAACCCCGACCTGTCGGGCAACGTGAAGGACGCCTTTAAGCCAATGTAAACCGCGCATACGCGCAAGCCGCCTTGCAAGGCGGTCCGTTGTGTGCCCATGCGCGTACGCACTCAGCACCGCGCGCTTGGAATCAGCAAAAGCATGCCGGAAACGCCCAGCGTTTCCGGCTTTTCTTATGCGGCCCAGCATCCACTTCTCAGAGCGTTCTCAGTCCCCTTCCCAAACTCTGTAGCAGGATAACATGGCGCCCACAGCTCCGGCATGCGGAACCATGTCGGCCTTCTGGCTTATGAGTGATCCGCCCGGCTATGAAGCCCAATTGAGCCTCAGCCCGCATGGGAATTCTATGCCCAATATGCCGCCTTCATCCCGCCACCTCCACAACGCCAGAAGAAACGCGGGAGGGGCGCAACAAAGCCGCTACGCGAGCGCTCTACGCCGCCCAAAAAATTATGCACCATAGTCCGTAACGCCCTCTTGACAGCGCGCAAAGCCTGCTTATTTTTTCAATCACAAAGGGAAAAACCGCTAATGAAAGGAGGATGTTATGGATATGACCAAGCTGAATCCTTGGAACTGGTTCAAGAAGGAAGACGAGCAGGCTCCCCTGCTTCCTATCCGGCGAGACGAGGACGACAAGCGGGGCGCTTCCGGCTCCCTTGCCAGCCTGCACTCGGAGATTGACCGGCTCTTTGACCAAGCGTTCAGGGGATTCGGATTCGACTCACCCCTTTCCCGCCCCAGCGCCCTGACGCGCCTTGCGGGCACGGCCTTCAAGCCCAGCATCGACGTTGCCGGGTCCGAGAAGGAATACACCATCACCGCCGAACTCCCCGGCATGGACGAAAAAGACATCTCCATCGAACTCAAGGGGGACTCGCTCATCATCAAGGGCGAAAAGCGGCAGGAGGAAAGCTCCGAGGACAAGGGATTCTACCGCGTTGAACGCAGCTACGGCGCCTTCCAGCGCATCCTGCACGTCCCAACGGACGCCGACACGGACAACATCACCGCCCGCTCGGACAACGGCGTCATCACCATCACCCTTCCCCGCAAGGACGCACCAGACGCTGAAACCAAACAGATCACCATAGAATAACCACCACCCCAACCACTCCCCCACCACGCCCCCGGCCCAGCCGGGGGTTTTTTGTATTGTTAAAATTTGGAGAGGGAGGGGGCAACCTGTACCGCCATAACCTGTTCCCTCTGTTCCCGGACAAAAGTGTTACCCATGTTCCGTGTTGTACAGAGAGTTGAGGCTTTCCTAGGAAAAAGGAAGACACTGGGAGAAGACGAAGGACGAAACACATCCTTAAATTCGGACCAAAAAACAAGGAATTGTTGCGCCTCACGTAAACCTTCCCTACAGTTCGGCCTTCCCAGTCTTTTTCCCGGAGAAGTACCACCGCATGACCCCATACACTCTGTCGCAAATCCTCGTCGGCATCGCCATTATTACGGACATCCTGTCCTTCCAGTTCAAGGACCGGCGACGCATTGTCTTCTGCCTCTTTCTCTCGGGCATACTCATTTCGTCACACTTCTTCCTGCTGGGACACAGCACGGCGGGGCTTCTTATGCTCATCGCCACCACCCGCTATCTTACCAGCGTCTTCACCACCTCACGCCGCGCCATGGGCTTTTTCCTCTCCCTCTCCACCTTCGCCGCAGCATGGACCTATGAAGGACTCCTCAGCATTATCAGCTACCTCGGCTCAGCCTTCCAAACAGCAGGAGCCTTCGCCCAACACGACAAACGCCTCCGCCAACTCATGATCATCGGCACCCTCTTCTGGCTCCTCCACAACACCCTCGCCCACTCCCCCACCGCCGTCCTGATGGAAGCGCTATTCCTTGTGAGCAATATTGTTGGCTATTATCGCCATTATAAACGGCAAGACATCCCTACATATCAGCAGACGAGGCAATAAGCAGTGTCCTGACATGCCTTCCCAACGACGACATAATTTTGCCCATTCTACTCTTCCCGTTTCGTTTGTTCTCCCACTGACATTCTCCACTAAATGCGCGCCTTGCCTCGCACAAAAAAGCCACGTTGTGTCGTCAACTCGCCTTTCTTCTCTCTTGCGAGTCGAAAAGCAAAGGTGTACGTGTTTTCCGATTTTCACAATCATATTGCCGCACTTTTCGTAAAGAATGCGTAGCACCGCTCTCTGACACGCCTATGAACAACTTCATGGCGCACAGGGAGGCGGTGTCATTCGGAAACACTCGCAAGGAGACAGGCATGAAGAATCTGTTGTTTTTCAACAAAATGATCACCCCGAACATTATTACATTTATCTATTGGCTGATGCTGGTTGGTGCTGTGTTCGGTGGGGTAGGGATTATGTTCAGCGGGTACGGCGGATTCAGTGCAGGCAACTTCTTTGGGGGGCTTTTTACCATCATTGGTGGAGCTGTCGGCGCAAGGATATGGTGCGAGCTTCTTATTGTGCTGTTCAAGATGAACGAAGCCTTGCAGGAAATGCGTCACAAATAGCAAAGGCGCGTCACTCCATCGCCCAAAAAACCGCCGTCCTCCTCACGGAGAACGGCGGTTTGTGCTTTGGCGTGATTATGGGCCTCGTCCCTATGGCCTGCGGCAGAAGCAGCGCCGCAGGTACCATCCGGCCATGACCAGCAAACCAAGAATGATAAACAGCCAACCTATGGGGATGAAGGCGAAGGCTTCGCGCAGGACGCCTGTGTCGTCAACGGTGCTTCCCTTAATGCGGTAGGCGATGATGCAGGCGACGCCAAGGGCGAAGAGGATTGCCGAGGTTGTGAGAGAAAAGACGCGTTGCCACATGCCGTCCTCCTGTGAACGTTATGCTGAAACGCCAAACGGGAGCGCTACCCAAGGGCAAAACCCCGCGCTTTTGGCTGAGGTATGCTGCGCATTGGGCCTATCCTCGCCTTCTGAAGAGTCGCCAGAAAAGCGGCCTCAGGTGGCGTTCACAACGCTGTCGCAGAATCGTGAAACCCTACCGCTACGCCGCAGCCTGAGGCGTGGTGCGGCCTGAGCGGGCTTTTACACACCCGCCGTATGTCGGCATCCCAAACGGGCCCTCCCGCCGGGACACCTCAACCGGACATCCCAGATGTCAGGCTCCCCTACCATCAGGGCACCCCGACCATCGCACGGCCCGCGCACAGGCGCGCCTGCCCGCTTACGACGCGGCGCTTTCGTCCACGACAAGCACCTGCTTGCCCATCATTGTACCGCTTTCCTGCCGCACATGCATGGCCTGAACGTTTTCCGCCGTCAACCCATGTAGCGTCTCCTGCCGGGTGGACACGAGGTGCCCGTCGTCCAGCAGCGACGCAACACGCCCGAGCAATGCGCCCTGTTCCGCCATGTCCTCGGTCTGAAACATGGAGCGGGTATACATAAATTCCCACGCGATGCGGACGCTCTTTTGCTTGAACAGGGTCAGGTCCAGCGGATTGTCCGGGTCGTCTATGAGGGCGATGGTGCCCTGCGGGCGGATACATTCGGCCATGGCTTGCCAGTGACGCTCCATCTGCGTCGTGCAGAAAATGGCGTCGACGGTCTGCATGCCTTGTTCCTGTAACTCGGTCGCAAGGTTGTTTCTGTGGTTCAATACGGTCTCAGCACCCATTTTGCGGCACCACGCGGCGGTTTCCGGGCGCGAAGCCGTGGAAAAAACCGTCAGCCCCGCCCATGCGGCCAACTGGGTCGCCACGGAACCAACACCGCCCGCGCCGCCAATGATAAGGACGCTCTGCCCGGCATTAGCTCCAGCCTCGGGCGTAAACCCAATGCGCAGGAAAAGGGCCTCCCACGCGGTGATGGAAGTCAGCGGCATGGCTGCGGCATCAGCGGCGCTCAGGCTGACCGGGGCGTGCGCGGCAATCCGCTCGTCTACGAGGTGGAATTCGCTGTTGCAACCGGGGCGCGTGATATCGCCCGCGTAGAACACCCGGTCGCCCGTGACAAATCCCCGAACCTCACTCCCCACGGCCTCCACGATGCCAACGGCGTCCCAGCCAAGGACCTTGTCGCCCTCCATGCGCTGGCGGACCTTGGTATCCACTGGATTCATACCTATGGCCACAACCCGCACCACAATATCGCGCGCGCCGGGAGACGGCCTGTCCTGCTCCACACTGCGAAACGCCCCTTCATCTCCGGCGGGCATACCGCCTCTTGCCTGTATTGTCTTCATGATGTCTGCTCCTTGCAGGTTGGTCGTCATTATGCTTGTGTGACCTACGGTATCAACAGCTGACATTTCAGCAAGAGCGAACATAAACGACCCATAGTATACTCGGCGGCACCATGAAGAAGAAACACGCATTCAGCGGCTGCCACCAAGGCTGCCCGGTTGAGGCAACGCTGGAAGTCATCGGCGGCAAGTGGAAGGGCATCATTCTGTATCACCTCATGGCGGCACGCGCCCCCATCCGCTTCAACGCCCTGCAGCGGGAACTGCCACAGGTCACCCGGCGCATGCTCACCCGCCAACTCCGCGAGATGGAAACCGACGGCATCATCCTGCGCACCGCTTATCCGGAAGTGCCCCCACGCGTGGAATATTCCCTCACGGCCAAGGGCCACACCCTTGCGCCCATCATCAATGCCCTGCGGGACTGGGGCGAAAAACACGCCCTGCGCCCCGACGGCACACGGGCCTAGCCCCGTCCCTCGCCACGGCCCCGCGTCTCCACAGCCCACCGCCCGCAGCGCCCCAGCCTGCGCGCAACGAAAAACGGGCGGCCGTCATAGACAGCCGCCCCGGTGGTGGTATGTATCTATGGCGCGTCCCCGCGCCAAGGCTTAGCCAGCCGCCTGCGCCCGCTTATGCAGCGAGGCGCTGACGTCATTAAGGTTATCCATAATGCCGGACAGCGTGGACACCGCCCCATTGGAGCCCTGAACGTCCTGCTCTGCCTGTCTGACCAATTCTTCCATATTGTGCAGGGCGGCGGCCACCTGCTCCGTTGCCGAAGCCTGCGCCTCCGCGGCCTGCGAAATGCGCGAGGAGCGTTCGTACGCCATCTGCACATCCTGCGCGATGGCGACAAGGTCCTCCCCGGACTTCTCGGAAAGCTCTGCCGTCTGGGTGATTTCCGCCGCGATGTCCGACATGGCGCGGGCATTGTCCTGCGCGGACTGCTGGATGCCGTGGATGGTCTGGCCGACCTCCTTGGTGGCGAGCATGGTCTTCTCCGCCAGCTTGCGGACCTCATCCGCGACAACGGCAAACCCACGCCCGGCCTCGCCAGCGCGGGCGGCCTCGATTGCGGCATTGAGGGCCAGCAAATTCGTCTGGTCCGCGATGTCGGAAATCACGTTCATGACTTCGTTAATGGACTCCGCGTGGTGCTCCAGCGTTTCCATCTCGGCCCGCAATTCCTGCGCGCGGACATGGATGCCCTTGATGGCCGTCACGGAATCCTGCACGGAGCGCGCACCGGCGTTGGCGGCTTCCATCTCGCTTTTGCCCTGATGCATGGCTTCATCGCCCATGGTGCGGATAGACAACGCGGCTTCGCTCAGGCTCTGCATAGCGGCTTCAATCTCCGCCATCTGCGTCTGCTGACCGCCGGACTTTTCATCCAGCCCCGTCATGTGCGATTGCACCGTCACCATCACGGAATTGCCCTGCACCACGGTCTGCTCCAGCGTACTGGCCGTGCGCAGCAGTTCCTTGAGGGACGTTTCCACGCGGCCCTGACTGGTCTCAGCTTCGGAGCGGGCGCGGGCGGCCTCGCGGGCCTCCTGCCGGGCGCTTTTCATGGCATCCTCCAACTCGCTGTAGCTGCGGCGCAACTGGGCGGCCATGGTATTCATGGTGCGCATCAGCTCGGACAACTCGTCCTTGCCGTCCTCGGGCAGGCTGACGTCCAGCGCGCCGTCAGCAATGCTTTTGGCCCCGACAACCGCCTGCGAAAGTGGGCGCAGAATGCTGCGGATGATGAAGACGCACAGGGGCAAAACAATACAAAGCCCCACTGCGCCAAACACCCCGGCAGTCATCATGATGCGCGGACGCGTAATGGACACCAGCGCCTGCTGCAAACGGTTTTCCGCGGCCTTGATGTTGGACAGATACGCGCCGGTACCAATCCAAATATCCGTACCGGGAATGTAGACGGCGGAGCCAATCTTCTGCTGCACGCCTTCGCCCGGCTTCTCCCAAGGGAATTCCGTTACGCCGCCGCCGGAGCGGGCGATGCCCAATAGATTGCGGATAAGATAGGCACCGTCCGGGCCTTTGAGGCCACTGAGGTCCTGCCCGATAAGACGGGACATGGTGGCGTGCGCCACGCAAACGGTTCCGCGGTAGGCATAGAAATAGCCGGAGTTATCCTCACCAAAGCGGATGGCGTCCAAATTGCGCTGCACAATGGCGTACTGCTCGTCACGGTCCGTCACGCCGCGAAGCTGTGTCGCAAGAGAATTGGCCAGCACCGAGGTAACGACGCTGATTTCCTCCTCCACGTCCTCCAGCTTGGACGCCTTGATATGCTCCACGCTGGACTGCACCAAATACCGGGACGTATCCCAATACGAATACAGCATCACTCCAAGAAGCAGGAATAAAATGCCAACGATGAGCTGAATCCTGATGTTGATCGTCAACTTACGGATCACGATATCCTCCCCGATTGGTATGGTTTAACACCTCATCAGCGCAGGAATGCAGTGCGGCTCTTTGAGCGCCCAGCTAAGCAGGCCTCATATTCCCCTCACGCACTGCTCCATTGCCGCTGCCACCGCTGCAGGCGGCAGTCCGCATCACCACGGGCGTAACACGGCAGAGTCTTGTCCCTCAAAATACTTCATGCCAGTGTATTTCCATCACTCATGCATTGCGCGCGCCGCATTCAACAGCGCATCGGAGCACTGGACGTATTGCGCCCATGCCGAGGCCGCACTTGTACCATACAAGCGGGCGACGACATATTCATCACAGCCGTGTCACCGGAAGATGAAAATCCATTGCGTCCGCAAAACAATGCAGTAACGATAAAGACGAGAACCTAGTCACCTTTTGTAGCAAAAGGCAAGAGACAAAACTCTTCAAAGAGACGCCTTGTGCATTTTTTCTACTGCCAACACAACAAAACGTCACCTGCGCGACATAGTGCCACATAAAATCAGCCTCCCCGCGCCACAGACGCCAGGACAAACCACTACAGACAGCAGGACGCAGACGCAGAGGCTCCATCTGGATGGGCCACGAAACGGAGCACGAAAAAAGGGGCGGATGCCAATGCATCCGCCCCATGGTGTGTGCCTTCGATTCCGGCGTGGAGTTGCCGCGCCGGCAAGCTACTGCGCAAGCTTCAAAATAGCCTCAAAGTCCTTGGCCGTCAGCTTTTTCACCACGCCCATACGGCCGAAGCCCACCGCGCTTTTGACGATGTCATCCATACGAGCCATATCCACACCCAGTTCAGCAAGTGTGGTCGGGTGGCCCCAGTCGCGGAGCTTCGCCTTCCATGCGTCTACGGCCTCCTGCACGGAGTCCGCGCCCCAGACCTCACGCGCCCAGCGGCGGAACAGGTCCGGCTTTGCGTCCGCGCAGTAGGTCACCCACGCGGGTTCGATGACGCCAAGGCCCGCGCCGTGGGAAATCTTGGGATACACGGCGCTGATGCCGTGCTCAATGCCGTGGGTCACCCAGTCGCCACCATCGGCGTGGCCAACCCGCGTCAACCCATTAATAGCCAGCGTCGCCGCCCATGCCAGACTCGCCCGGGCGTTGTAATCGCTTTCATCGGCCTTGAGGCGGTCAGTCATGGCCACAACGGTGCGCATGAGGCTCTCGTCCATAGCCAGCGTGACCTCGCTGTCGCCGCCCGTGAAGTAGACTTCCATCACGTGCGAGAGGGTATCCACCGCGCCGTTAACGGTCTGCCACCACGGCAACCCCGCCTGAACGGACGGGTCAATGGCCGACACCACAGGATGGAGTGGCTCGCCAAAAAGGGCCCACTTTTTCTGCTCGGCCTCATTGGTGACAACAGCGCCCGCGTTCATCTCGGACCCTGTGGCGGAGATGGTGAGCACAGTGAAGACCGGCAGAGCGTCCTCAACGGGCCGACGCCGCTCAAACAGCTCCCACACGTCGCACTGCGCCTTGACGCCAGCGGCAATGGCCTTGGTGGAATCAATCACACTGCCGCCGCCAACGGCCAGCACGGCGTCCACACCCTCGGCGCGGGCGAGCTCCACACCTTTGCGCACGGTGACCAGCTCCGGATTGGGCTGAATGCCCCACAGCTCCACCCATGACACCCCGCTTTCCTTCAGCGATGCATGCACGCGGTCCAGCACGCCGTTTTTCTTGATGCTCCCGCCACCGGCCACAAGCAGAACTTTTCCGGCCCCGGCGCTGCGGATGGCCGGGCCCATTTTTTCGATACTGTCCGTGCCAAAGTGGACACACGTGGGATTATGAAATGTGAAGTTAAGCATATGACTTCTCCTTGTATCGCAGTTTGTTGCGAAGATGCACAACGCACCATGCCAGAAAAATCACGCTGCGTACAAGCCTCTTTCTCCGTAGTATACTTCCTGACACCACACGGCAGGGGGGAATCAACATGCGCCCGCCCTCGCGCCCCTCTTGCCGCTGAGGACATGGCCGATAACTCGGGCGGGGCGACGCCACCAACGCCAACATAGAAAACTGAAGCGCGCCACACCACTCCCTCCCCAGCCCCGGACATTGACGCGCGCCGCCCGCGGCGGTACGCGGGACGCCTGCACCCTTCAATCAGGAGCCGACATGCCCTCCCTGACGCTGATTCACGACACACCACTCATCTGGGCCCACCGGGGCGGACGCTCCCTTGCGCCGGAAAACACCCTTGCCGCGCTCCGTCAGGCGCATGCCACCGGTGCCGACGGCTGGGAGCTTGATGTCCAACTGACCAAGGACGGCGAAGTCATCGTCCTGCATGACCTCAGCCTCCTGCGCACCACCAACGCGGCGGCGCATCCTGCCATATCACGCACCCCGCCCCTCGTGCCGTGGCGTTTTACGCTGGCGGAATTGACGCAACTCAGCGCGGGACTTTTCCCACGCGGGGCCGCTGCGGCGTGCGCGCATCCGGGCGCCATTTCACGCGCCAGCCTCCCCACCGCCGACACCGCCATACCCACCCTGCGCGGCGCCCTTGCCCTAACCGCAGAGCTAGGCATGTGGGTGAATATTGAAATAAAGGACGTCTCCAAAACCCTGCCCCGCCCCCTCGCCCAAAGCATAGTGGACGCCGTCCTGCGCGAGGTGGCCAAGGCAGACATGGACCGCAGCGTCGTCATCTCGTCCTTCAACCACGCGTACTTGCGCGCCATAAAAGACAAAGCCCCGCACATCCTCACCGGCGCACTGACGCCCCACACGGCAGACCCGGACCCAGTGCGTACCGCTCGCGATGCGCGCGCCGACGCATGGCACCCCGGCTACCGGGGGCTGACAAAGGCGGCGGTCAGCGCGGCGCGACGGGCCGGGATTGCCGTTACGCCCTACACCGTCAACACCATCCCCAACATGCAGCGCCTGACCGACTGGGGCGTGACGGGCCTTGTGACGGACCGCCCGCAGGACGCCATGCCATGGCGCAATGGTCTGACAAACGGCCTCACCCGCCCCTAGCACACACAAGCCGCCAGCGGCCCAACACCCAATGCGGCACAGGGCGCGGCGCGACTCGGCACGCCAGAGGCGCAACGCACGGCCGCCTGCACCGCCAGCACCGCCAGCACCGCCAGCACCGCCAGCACCGCCAGCACCGCCAGCACCGCCAGCACCGCCAGCACCGCCAGCACCGCCAGCACCGCGCAAACCATCTCTCCCCCCCCCCTGTCCACCTACCCTTGCATATTATCCCCGCACCCCAGCGACACCGCACCCAGCCTGTTTCCACTCGTCAACCACACAGCGGGCCAAGGACACACAATGCACCGGCCCGCACACAAAAAAAGCCGCGCCGGACCTTCTGGTCCAGCGCGGCGAATGCGTCTGTATATGGCGGAGAACACTCAGGGGATGCTGCGGTAGGCGGCTTCCGTCAGGTGCTCAAGGAGCTTACGGGAGTAGTGCAGGGCCTCCTCTTCGTTGCCATAGGCTACGGCCTGCATGATGCTCCTATGCAACAGGCTCCCCTTCATGTTGTCCGACTTCTCCTTGTTGGCAAACCAAAACCGACGAGACAGGCTTTGCACCTGCTCCATGGTGTGGTGGAAGTACGGGTTGCCCGTGGCGTCGGCAATAAGGGAGTGGATGTCCTGCAGGCAGTGCAGCAGCCCTTCCTCGTCGTTTCGTTCCGTGCTCTCGACAATAGCCTCGCCAAGGCGGAGCATCTGCTTTTTCTGCTGCACAGTGCCGCGCATGATGGCGAACTTCAGGCAGATTGGCTCAATCTGCTTGCGCACCTCCAGCAGCTGAATCTGCTGCTTGGGCGTAATGGCCAAAAACTCAACACCCTTGCGGGGGTGAATCTTCAGCAGGTGCTCCTGCTCCAGCTTTTGCAGCGCCTCGCGCACGGGGGTGCGCCCAAGGCCGAGCATCTGGGAAAGCTTATTCTCGGAATACAAAACTGATACATCAATCTCCCCAAAAACGAGCTTCCGCTCAATTTCAAGGCGTGCAATTTCTGACTGTGTCTTTTCGTGCATAACCTGTGCTTGGTGGTGAGTTGTACGGGATGGACGCCTTGTCCGGCGGGGCACCCACAGCCGCAGCCTGCCATGGATGTGGCAAACTGTGCCGCGGCCTCCCTCCTTAAGGCTACATCACCATACAGAGGTCGCGCCTGCGGCGCAATGCCTTTGAAAGCCCCGCCCACAGCCTATCATCCAGCGCCAGCGTCCCTCCCAGCCGATCCTCCCCTCTTCCTCAGCAGTTGATGTATCAGACCGTCAATCCCTTTTAAGATACCACGCTCACAGAAAATATTTCAACGCACCCACCCAATCTGCCACGCCCCTCCCGGGGGCGCCCCAATCTCTTCGACAATATACAGCAACAGTCTTATATCATTTGCTTTTTCCATAACACCATAGCAACTCACCCCTGAAACCTTCTGGCATATCTTACGCCAAAAAACTCCCCCAACACCCCTCCAAGACCCCATCAAAATGGTGTCCAGTTGACGAAAATCCCATTTTTCACTTGCGCTGAAATATCAGCTGATATACAAGCCATCCCCATACGGTGCCTGAACGCACCAAGAACAGGCGTTAAACCCCGCCAATCGGGATTTTAGTAACATATACCAATATTGGAGAAGGCATGAAACTTTGGAATGAGGTCGCTTTCGCAGACAAAGCCTCCCCTGTTCTCCGCGAAGTGGACGTTGTTGTCTGCGGCGGAGGTCCTGCCGGTGTTGCCGCCGCTACTGTCTGCGCCCGCCAAGGTCTGGACACTCTGCTGGTGGAGAAGAATGGATACTGCGGCGGCGCTGCCGTTGCGGGGCTGTCCGGAACCATCTGCGGCCTGTTTCAGGCGCAGCAGGACATCAAAAATGCCGACCCCAAACAGATCGTCTTTGGCTTCGCCGAAGAATTTCGCGCCCGCATCGCGGACAAGGGCGGCCTGACCGACCCGCAAATCTACGGCAAAACCCACGTCGTCACCTTCGACCCGCACATCTGGCGCGAGGCCGCGGACGACATCCTTGAGGAAGCCGGCGTCTCCTGCCTCTACCACACCACAGTTACCGAGGTGTGCAAGGAGGACGGCGCCTACACCGCCATCCGTCTGGAATCCACAGCCGGAAGCACCTTCGTCAAGGCCAAGGCATTCATTGACGCCACGGGCGACGCAGCGCTGGTTGCCAAGTCCGGCCTGCCCTACACCTACGGCAGCAACGGCGCCATCCAGAACCCCACAATGATGTTCCGCCTTGCGGATGTGGTGGAAGAAGACTTCTACGACTACTTCGGTGTTGACACAATATGCCCGCCCGACCTAACGAAACGGCTGACCGAGGCATACGAGTCCAAGACCTACGCCACCCCCCGCAATCGCATCTGGGTTTTCCCTACCTCTCAGAAATCCGTCTTCCTGATGAATTGCACTCAACTTGCCGGTCAATGTGGCGAGATGCTCAACGTCATCAACCCCGAAGACAGGACCTACGCTGAAATCTCCGGCCGCAGGGCGGCCCGCGAGTACCACCGCTTCTTCAAGGACAACGTCAAAGGCTTCGAGAACTCCCAGCTTGTTGACATGGCACCGGAAGTTGGCGTGCGCCAGACCCGCACCATTCAGGGCGAAACGCGCCTGACCAACGACCATGTGGTCCAATGCACCAAGGCCGAGGACGGCATTGTTCGTTCCTCGTGGCCCATTGAGCTGCACGCGGGCGACGTCTCCAAGCTCCACTGGCTGGTGGATGATTACTACGAAGTCCCCTTCGGCACCCTTATCCCGCAGGGAACCGACAACCTCATCGTTGCCGGAAGAAGCCTCAGCGCCGACCACGAAGCACTGGCCTCCGCCAGGGTCACGGCCCAATGCTTTGAATACGGGCACGCCGCCGCCATCGCCACTGCGCTCATGCTGCAGGGCGGGTGCACGTACAAAGACGTTGACGTCCAGCAGATACGCCGCCGCATGATCGACAACGGCAGCGCCTTATAACTCGTACAACCTCACGAACGGACCCCGTTCACGCCACGAAAAGGAGAGGAATCATGGACAATTGCAAGATCAGCCGAGTAGAACTCTACGCCGTCGCAGACCGTGAAGCACCGCCCATCCCCTGGGCCGACAATCAGGAACCGCTGCTGTACACCAACAACATCGTCCGCCTCATCACCGAGGACGGCACCGAAGGCGTTGGCGCCACCATCAGCTACACCGAAAACGACTTCGACAAGTGCATCATTGAATCCATGCGCACCATCGTCCCCGGCCTCATCGGCAAAAACCCGCTGATGACCGAGGAACTGAACTCCTGGCTGATGGCCCGCTGCTCCTGGGGCGGCCTGCCCGCCAAGTCTCCGGTGGACATCGCCGCATGGGACATCAAGGGCAAAAAGGCCAACATGCCTGTGTACATGCTGCTCGGCGGCGCACGCACCAAGATCCTCTCCTACGCTTCCACCCCCATGTTCGACACCGTCGAAGAGTACTTCCCCTACCTCGACGACTGCATCGAGCACGGCTTCACCGCCATTAAGCTGCACTGCTACTGCGTGTTCCACAAGGACCTCGCTCTCGTAAACGCTGTGCAGCAGCGCTACAAGGACTCCGGCGTCCGCTTCATGCTGGACACCGCCACCTTCTACACGCCCGAAGAGGCCATGAAGATGGCCAAACTGCTGGACGAGTACAACTGGGAGTGGCTGGAAGCCCCCGTGTCCGACTACGACTACAAGACATACCAGCGCCTTGTGGCCAACACCGATCTGGAAATCTCCAGCCACGGCAACTGCCTGCTGACCCTGCAGGAAGTCACTCACGCCCTGTCCAACGACCTGTGGTCCGACGTACGCCAGGACGCCACGGTCTGCGGCGGCATCACCCCGCTGAACAAGTGCTTCGCCATTGCCGAAGGCCACTCCAAGCCTCTTGAAATCCAGAGCATGGGCTACACCATCACACAGGCCGCCAACCTGCACGTGGCTCTTGCCCACCACAACTGCAAGTACTTCGAGCAGTTCTACCCCTACGAGAGCTTTGAGCTGGCCTGCAAGTCCACGCCCATCCGCACGGACAAGGACGGCTTCGTCCACGCCCCCGAAGGCGCAGGCCTTGGCGTTGAAATGGATTGGGACGCCGTAAAGGCCGCTTCCATCGCCACGTACAGCTTCGAGTAAACAGAGGGACCACCGATGAAACTCAACGCATCCAATGTTGACCTGAGGCTCACCCTGACGAGCTTCGCGGCCGTTGTCGCCCTTGGCGTCGTGGCCGTCCTGTACCCCGAGGGCACCAAAGGAACCATGGGCAGCATGCTTGACTTCACCGTCAAGAACCTTGGCTCCGGCTTCCTGTGGTATGCCATGTTCGCCACTGCCATGCTGCTGTATCTTGCCCTGTCCAAATACGGCAACATCCGCCTTGGCGGCGACACACCCAAGTTCAGCAAGTTTCAGCTGTTCACCATGGCCCTGTCCGCCGGCATGGGCGCCAGCACCATGTACTGGGGCTTCATCGAAGCCGTGTACTACTACATGGATCCGCAGTTCGGCATTGTGGACAAGCCCTTGTCCATGGAATACGCCGCCGCCTTCAATATGTTCCACTGGGGCGCTGCGGGCTGGTTCATGTACCTCATCGTAGCCATCCCCTTCTGCATCGTGTTCTACGTGAAGAAGAGCCGCCGCATGAGCCTGAGCGGTGTTGTCAACAGCATGTTTGACGATGCCCTGCCCCTGTGGGCGCAGAAGCTCATCGACCTGCTGTTCATCATCACTACGCTGGCGGCCACGGCGCTGACCCTCGGCCTTGGCATCCCGATGATTTCGTCCAATATCAGCCACCTGACCGGCATCCCGGACAGCCTGACCATGGGCATTGGCATCATCCTTGGCCTGTCCGTCATCTTCTCGCTCAGCTCCTACATCGGCATCGAGAAGGGCATGGCCCGCCTGAGTAATGCCACGGTGTACATCTGCGCCGGTCTTGTTGGATTCGTGTTCATCATCGGCCCCTCGGCCCTCATCATGAACAACACCACCAACGGCATCGGCATCATGCTCACCGAGTACCTGCGCATGAGCACCAACACCGATCCGTATGGCAACTCCTTCTTCCCGCAGTACTGGACGATCTTCTTCCTCGCGAACTGGATTTCCTACTCTCCGGGCCTTGGTGTGTTCATCACCAAAATTGCCAAGGGCCACAAGCTGCGCGACCTCATCCTTGTACTGGTCGGCGCGGGCACCCTCGGCACCAGCATCATCTTCGGCGTGTGCGGCACGTTCACCATGGACCTCATGAACACCGGCGCCCTTGATGCTGTTGGCTTCATCAACAACAACCAGCCCACCGCGCTGGTGACAGCCATCTTCGGCGAAACGCCGTTCCCGCTGGCCATGACCGCCGTGTACCTCATTGCCATGGTGCTGTTCACCGTGACCACCCTTGACGGTACGTCCTACTCTCTGGCCAGCATCTCCACCAAGCACCTGGACAAGGACGCCAACGTCTCCCCGATGTTCCGCCTGTTCTGGTGTCTGCTGCTGACGGTTATCCCGATTATCTTCCTGCTCATCAACGCGCAGCTGAATATCCTGAAGTCCTTCCCCGTGCTGATCATCGTCCCGATGATGCCTATCTTCGCCGTCCTCGGTTACAAGACCACGGCATACATCCAGCAGGTGTTCGGCAAGTTGGACGCCAAGGAAATCGAACTCTACTCCATCCGCCTGTCCCAGACGGACAAAAGCCCGGCCGAAATGCCCCCCATGGAGGCTGGCATTGCCGCCCCGGCAGCCGCTGACCCCACCGTCGGCGCCATGCTGAAGGACGACGCCAACATCGTCGCCCCGGCGCAGGCCGACTAAACCTGCGCCGCATCAGCCCGCGCCCACGCGGCGCAGACCGATGCACACCATCCCGGCTTGCCCCTCAAAGCCGACCGCACACCCGCCCCGGTTTCCTCAGGAAGCCGGGGCGGACTGCGTATGCAAGGCGTCGCCCCGCATGACTCCTGCTCTACCCCCTGCGCAACCATGCACATGCCAGCCCTACCAGAGGTGTATACAGCTCCGGGCCTTGTATTGGGCCGCATCCCCCATCTCTCACACTCTATAAACAACGCCGCCACCCTCTGAGCCGCCGCCTTCCACTTTTCCCTTGCCATCCAACAAAGCACATGGCTATTCTTCCCGCTCGTCCTCGCAAGGAAACGGAATACGGTGAAAATCCGTAGCGGACGCGCCACTGTAACTGACATATACCTTTCGCAGTCACTGCATTCCTCACATGCGGGAAGGCTGTGGAGCACAGGGTCAGAAGCCAGGAGACGCCCTTGCAGGCAGAGCACGACAGTCTCGCGATTTGGACTGACTCGTCATGCACGCCTTGCCACGCCCAACCGGGCGGGGTCTCTTTGTGCATTGTGTCTTCGCGCCAGTCGGTCGTTGCTCCTTGTTCATCACACATCAAAGGAGTGACCACATGCCTACCCACATTCTCGGTTTTCCCCGAATCGGAGCGAAACGAGAGCTGAAAACGGCTCTTGAAGCGTTCTGGAAGGGCGACCTCCCAGCACAGGAACTTGCCTCCACCGCCCAGTCCCTGCGCCGCGCTCACTGGGCGCAGCAAAGAACGCTGGACATGGTTAGCGTCGGCGATTTTTCGCTGTATGACCATGTGCTCGACATGAGCTTCACCCTCGGCAACATTCCGTCCCGCGCCACCGCCTCACCGGGCAGTGAACTGGATGCCTACTTCCGCATCGCGCGCGGGCGCTCCGCCGCCGACCGAAGCAAAGACGGCGTCAACGCCGGTGAAATGACCAAGTGGCTCGACACCAACTACCACTACATCGTCCCCGAATTCACCAAGGACACCACCTTCTCCCTGAACGCGGACCGCTTGCTCGACCAGCTTGCCGAGGCTCACAAGGACGGACGCCAAGCCAAGCCCGTCATCATCGGCCCCGTCACCTACCTTTGGCTCGGCAAAGCGAAGGATGACAGTGACAAATCAAAGCTGTTGCCACGGCTCGTACCCGTCTACGAACAGCTCCTCAACGCGCTCCATAAGGCTGGCGCGCAGTGGGTCCAGATTGACGAACCCATTCTTGTCACGGAGTTGGACGCCTCGTGGCGCGCCATGCTTGAAGCCACCTACAACCGCCTTGCATCAAGCCCGGTAAAGTCCCTGCTTGCCACCTACTTCGGCACGCTGGAGGAGAATCTCGACTTTGCTCTTGGCCTCCCGACCAACGGCATCCATATCGACGCCGTGCGAGGCCGCTCGGAAGTCCCTCAGATTGTCGACGCGCTCCCCGGTGACAAGGTCCTCTCCCTTGGCGTCATCGACGGCCGCAACATCTGGAAAAGCGACCTCACCGCACTGCTTGACTGGCTGGAACCTTTGGCGACGCAGTTGGGGGATCGCCTGTGGCTGGCGCCATCCTGCTCCCTGCTGCACGTTCCTGTTGACGTAGAACTTGAGGACGCCATGGACGCAGAAATCCGCAGCTGGCTTGCCTTCGCCACGCAAAAGCTAGATGAACTGCGCATTCTCGACATAGCGCTCACGCAAGGACGCGACGCCGTTTCCACCGATTTGGCCGACAACGCCCGGGCCATACACAGCCGCCAAACCTCCACAAGAGTCCACAATCCCACGGTGAAGGAGCGCGTGCGGGCCATTACGACAGAGATGGGGCGCCGCAACAGCCCGTACAATGAGCGCCGAAACAGACAAAAAGACGCCCTCAACCTTCCCCTCTACCCAACGACCACCATTGGTTCCTTTCCGCAGACCAAGGACATCCGCGCCGCACGACTGCGCTTCCGCAAGGGGGAGCTCGATACAAAGGCCTACACGGAGCAGATGCGCCACCAGATCGAAACCGTCGTCGCAGAGCAGGAAAAGCTCGGGCTGGACGTCCTGGTACACGGTGAACCGGAACGAAACGATATGGTAGAATACTTCGGCACGCATCTGGAGGGCTACGCCTTCAGTGCCTATGGCTGGGTCCAGTCCTACGGCTCGCGGTGCGTCAAGCCGCCCATCATCTTCGGCGATGTCTCCCGCCCCGGTCCCATAACCGTGAAGTGGAGCACCTTTGCCCAATCCCTCACGGAGAAGCCGATGAAAGGCATGCTCACAGGCCCGGTGACACTCCTCAACTGGTCCTTCGTCCGCAACGATCAACCCCGCGCACAATCCTGCCGCCAGCTCTCCCTCGCCATGCGCGACGAAGTTCTGGATCTGGAAAAGGCGGGGATTCACGTCATCCAAATTGACGAAGCCGCCCTGCGTGAAGGCCTGCCCCTGCGGAAGTCGCAGTGGAGCGACTACCTCGACTGGGCCGTTGCATCCTACAGGATTACCGCCAACGGCGTGCAGGACGTCACCCAGATTCACACGCACATGTGCTACTCGGAATTCAACGACATCATCGCGGCAATTGCCGACATGGACGCAGATGTCATCACCATTGAGACGTCCCGCTCCGATATGGAACTTCTCGATGTGTTTGACGACTTCTCCTATCCCAATGAAATAGGGCCCGGCGTCTATGACATTCACTCGCCAAACATCCCGTCTGTGGATTCCATCGTGGACCTGATGCGCAAGGCCGCACAACGCATCCCTGCCGAAAGGCTCTGGGTCAACCCCGATTGTGGCCTTAAAACACGCGCATGGCCCGAGACTCTCGCCTCTCTTGAAAACATGGTTACAGCCGCCAAGCAGCTGCGCGGCCAGTAGCACCACCTTGGTCGCATCCGCGAGGATGCCGCCATGCCTTGTGCGCGGCCTGTCCCCTGAGCAGGGAAGCAGGCCGCGCTTTTTGTCTCACTCCCTCCCCCCTTCGCATCCGCAGCCGTAGGGCCACAGCCCAAGCCATCCGCACAGAATACAGCCCCACTACCGACGCGAAACTCGCACAAAGAACGCCCATACACGGCGATGCCTCTTGAACTCTTTCCTTGCGTCATCACCTCAAAAATGAGTGTATAGAGAGTATGGAGGTGTATTCCATGCGTTGTGCTCTTGCCCTGCTTCTCACCATCGTGCTCTGTGGCGCGGCCCCATCCGCACTGCATGCTGCCGAGCCGCTCCGCATCTATCTCGACGCCGACAGGTCAAGCGCGCAGGAATCCACAACCGCCATTGAACGCGGCATCAAAACCGCCTTGGCAGAAGTCCACAACACACTCCTTGGCCGCCCGGTGGAGCTGACCGTCCTCGACCACCGGGGCAATGCCATGCGCAGCCTTGCCAATCTCAAAGCCGCCGCCGCAGACCCCAATATGCTGGCAGTGTATTGTGGCCTGCACTCTCCGCCCGTGCTGACGAACCTCTCTTTCATCAACGACAGCGGGATTCTGCTGCTCAACCCGTGGGCCGCCGCAGGCCCTATCACGCGCCCCAAAAGTGGCCCAAACTGGGTCTTCCGCCTTTCTGTAGACGACACCAAGGCCGGAAAAGTCATCATCAACCGCGCCATTGCCCAGCGCGGCTTCACCCGCCCCGCCCTGCTGCTGGAAAAAACCGGATGGGGATTCTCCAACGAAAAGATCATGGTCAACGCCTTGGCCGCGCATGGAGCCTCTCCGGCCGTCACCAAACTGTTCAACTGGGGCATCAGCGTGCCCGCCGCCAAAATCATGCTCCGCGACGTGGTCACCGCAGGGGCGGACGTCATCATCTTTGTGGGCAATGCTCCTGAAGGAATTGTCTTCTGTCAGGCAATGCTCGAGCTGTCCCCCGCGCTGCGCCGCCCCATCATCAGCCACTGGGGCATCACCGGCGGCGACTTCCCCCATGTCATCACACCGGCACTGCGCGCGCAGCTTGATATTGAATTCCTGCAAACGCGCTTCTCTTTCCTCAACATACGAGACAACGCCCTTGCGCGGCAGGTTTTCGCAAAGGCGACAGCGCTCTTTGCCGACGTTGCCACGCCGGAGGACATCACAGCGCCGACAGGCTTCGTCCATGCCTACGACCTGACGCGGCTGCTCATCGAGGCCACCAAACAGGTAGAGCTCGCAGGCAAAACACCCGAGAACATCGCCGCCATCCGCCAGCAAACCAAACATGCCTTGGAGCACCTTCACGCTCCTGTGCAGGGCCTCATCAAAACATACACGCACCCCTTCACCCCATATTCCCCAGACGCGCCCGACGCCCACGAGGCCCTTGGCGCGCAGGACCTGACCTTCGGCCAATATGGAAGACACAATGAAATCATCCTCATCCCCTAACGCCGACCACCCGCTTTCCACAGATGATGCGGGCCGTCCGTCGCTCTCCCGGGTGCTGACGTGGTCCATCATCGTGTTCTTTGTCCTGCAAACGCTCTCCGGTGTCGCGGTTATCGTCTTTTTCATCGGCGGCGCTATGACCGACCTGCAACACACCCACATGAAAAGCGAGTTGACCGACAGAAAGCAGAATCTGGACTTCTACCTCAACAGCAGACTGAGCCTGCTCCAGTTTCTTGCCAAGCAGCCAGCCATCATCACCGGCGCCATGAACCCTACGCTCAGCAAGGCCAGCGCCATCGACACCATAGATTCCTTCTCGCTCTTGGAAGGCTCCGCCACCATCATTTTTCAGGATTTTCAGGGAAATATCATTCACAGCACCGCCCCACTTGCAGAACATGCGCCACAGGGCGAACACTTTGCAGCCCTGATGCAGGAGGAAGCCGCCTCGCACGTTGATGTCGTTACCATGGCTGGCGGCGCAGGATCTTACTGGCGGCTTGCCCTTCCCATCCGGTATCAGGGACGCCCCGAAGGTGTGCTGACAGCGCTCATCCCCATGTTCCTTGGCGAATTCACGGAATCCACCCTCGACGAAATGGCCGTCTCCATCGTCTACGACGGTGTGCCAGTCTTTCAGGAAGGCAAAGCCGCACCGCCCGTCGTCGTGACAGAGGTCGACTCGTCATTTCCAGGCATCACCCTGCGGCAGGAAATGAGCAGCAGCGTCGTCAACAGACAGGTGACGTACCTCGTCACCCTGCTCGCAGGCGCACTGGTTGGAGGCACTGTCCTCATCGTGGTCATCGTCCTCACCATCAGCCGCAGGGCCATCCTTGTGCCGCACGAAAAACTCCAAGCCCTCAGCGCAAAGCTGGAGGAAAAAGTGCAGGAACGCACCAGAGAGCTACAAAAACGCCAAGATCAACTCACAATTGAAGTCCGCGAACGCGCCGAAGCAGAAATGGTTGCACGGGAAGGCAATCAGCTTGTTTCCGCCCTGCTGGCGGGCATTGGCGGCGCATTCTACATCATTGATCCCAAGGGGCGGACCATCATCCGCTCAAACTCTATTCTGCACGGCATGTTCTCCACCACTCCGGAAGCCGTGAACGGCCAACCCTGCGAAGCCGCCTTTGCAGGCCAGCCCGACGATGCGCAGCAATTCTTCTGCCCCGGCACCATCGAAACCCGCTACTGTGAAGGCGTAGGCACCCTCCCCGATGGCTCCAAGTTCCCGCTGGCGCGCTACCTCGTGCCTATGGAAATTCAGGGCGAGGACCACATCGGCGTCATTCTTATGGACATAACGGAGCGCAAAACCCTTGAACGGCGACTCAACACCGCGCAGAAGCTGGAATCTATCGGCGAACTCGCCACAGGCATCGCGCATGAAATCAACACGCCCATTCAATTCGTCAGCGACAGCGTCCGATTCATCAAGGAAGCCTTTGAGGATATTTCCGAAGTGCTGGACGCGTATGACGCTCTGGCCAAAAGGTGCCGGGAAAACGGCATGGAGACGGAGCACCTCAACGCCATCGACACCGCCGCTGACGACGCGGACCTTGAATTCCTCCGGGACGAATTCCCCAAGGCGTGCGACCGGGTTTTGGATGGCACAGAACGCGTGGCTAAAATTGTGCGCTCCATGAAAAACTTCGCCCATCCCGGCGAGGGAACCAAGAAGCTGGTCGACATCAACCAAGCGCTGGAGAACACCATCATCGTAGCCAAAAACGAATGGAAATACGTCGCAGACCTCACCACAGACTTCGGCGACATTCCCCTCGTCCACTGCCTGCCGGGCGACATCAATCAGGTGTTTCTGAACATCCTCATCAACGCAGCCCACGCCATAGAAAGCGTGGTGGGCGCCTCCGGCAACAAGGGCCAGATTACCCTGTCTACCACCGCCGACGACGGCATGGTCACAGTCGCCATCTCCGACACAGGAAGCGGCATCCCCCAACAGTTCCAAAACAAAATCTTCGACCCCTTCTTCACCACCAAAGAGGTCGGCAAAGGCACAGGCCAAGGCCTCGCCATCGCCCACGACATCATCGTGGAACGCCACAACGGCGAACTGGACTTCACCTCAACTCCAGACGAAGGCACAACATTCTTCATCAAACTCCCCATCATCAGCGCCGGGGACGAATCTGAGGGCGAAGAATGAAAAACGGTGATAGGGAGTCAAGGAGTGAGGGGGTTAAGGAAGCAACGCGGCACACCGTGGTGAGGCGAGTAATTGAGTATGATTTTATGAATGGAGCAGGCGGGAAAGCCGTGCAGATGGCCTGCCGAGCCGAAAAGGAATGGGCGGTAGAGAATCACCGAAGGCATCCCTAGCTGAATGGAAAAAGCTCAGAAGTGGTCCCGTTTGTTCGGGCCTTTTGGTGGCACAACGGAGGGACTGGTTTTCGAGAATGATTGCACATGGCTTCACGGATGAAGCAGGTGGAAGACACAAGCAAAGAGTTTGCCGAGCCGAGAAGGGCTGCGCGCGGCAGAGAATCGCCGAAGGGTATCCCAGAAGTGGTCCAACTTGTTCGAACCAGTCGGCGGCAAAACTAAGGGGGACTACTTTTCGGGTTACGCCGCCAGCGCTTCCGCCGGGCCGCACACCGTAAAGTCCTCAGGAAACCTCACTCTATACAGAAACCAAGAACGACGGCAGAGCCTCACCCTTTCAGACCACTAAAGAATGCGAAAACTCCCCATCCACCACATATACCTCAAAAATTCCCCAACCTCACAAATTTTCCCTTGCAACGAACCCAATTCTCCCTTAACTATCCCCTCGTCCGCACGCGGACACCACATACCAAGAGCGCGGAGAGGTAGCGAAGTCCGGTCGTAACGCGCTCGACTCGAAATCGAGTTATCGGTGATGAGCCGATACGTGGGTTCGAATCCCACCCTCTCCGCCATCTGCAATTAAAACAGGCCCCTAGAAGTAATTCTGAGGGCCTGTTTTTCTATATTCTAACCCCGTCTGAAACCCTTGTGGGGTGATTTGTGGGGTGAAAATTGTTTGTTGGGGTTTGGTAACTCGACCTAGTCGCAGGGCTCTTAATATCTAAAAGGACTTTTGCAGCCTCCCCCTTCAACAGGTATCACGCCATTCAAAAACGTTTACCCTACTCGAATCGTCTACAATCACTTTCACCCTCCTTACGAACGCAGGCCAATATACGCCGAAGATACACTCCCCAAAAATCTAATCCAGCGCCAGTAGCCCTCTCCCTTTATCTATCTTGAGAAATTCGATAACAGAACCAGTTCAAAAAAGATCAAGATTAAAATCAGCCAGCTCCATCATTACTTCTGCCTACATCTCTCTTTGGAGTCATACTTACACAAAAAGCACAACATGTTTACACCCTTGCACATAACGCATCGCCAATATATCCTTTAGAAGTTGTCCTAACGTATGCCTACTCATCACTCACCCCAGAAAGCGAACTATACAAAATGACCTCAAATTTCTATCTACCTCGAAAGCTCCGCAGCGAAGACCATACATACACTGAAGAAGAGCTACTCAGGGAATCAAATTACATTATTATTTTATCCGAACCAGGTGGGGGAAAAACTGAACTTTTGAATAGCCTTGCTCAAAAGATTGAGACCCCTTTAGAGACGGCAACCCGTTTCACCATTACAAACCCCAGTCGAAAACGACAGCCAATTATAATCGACGCATTTGACGAGCTATCTAAAATAGAAACAAACAGCTCCTATGCTCTCCATAAGCTTCTGGGAAAAGCAGCAGAAACGGAACCAACTCGATTTATCATCTCAAGCAGGTCTAGCGAGTGGGACGATTCCGCGACAAAATCTGTCGAAAATTTCTTCAGGGAACCCCCTCTTGTAGTTAGACTGGTAGAATTTTCTGAACCAGAACAGAAAAAAATATTCAAAAATCATTCTCCTGACGAGGACTTTCGTAATTTTTATTCAGAAGTCACCCGATTTGAGTTGCAACCGCTTTTACCAAACCCACAATTCCTAAAGATGCTTACGGACGCATATCTCGAAAGCGAAAGAGAATTCACCAACAAAAGATCCATTTTTAAACTGGCCGTTGAGCGCCTCGCAAAGGAGGTTAATAAAACGACTCCCCGGACTCATCATGCGCTCTCAACAAGCCAAAAAATAGAAATCTCTTCTGAAGTGTTTGCCAAGCTTTTACTGGCAGGTGCGGAGGGAGTTAGCGTAGCAGAAGCGTTTGAAGACAGAGTTAACCCAGCTCTTTCGTCATTAGTTAATAGCTCGGAACCAATCACTGAGATCTTAGGCACACGACTTTTTAAGCTAGGAAACAATCCAAATCAGCACCACCCAACACACAAGATTGTCGCAGAATACTGTGCAGCAGACTATCTTGTACAACGAATTTCTGACCGCGCAGCCCCCTTGGCATTACCAACCTGCTTGTCAATTATTGCTCCTAACTCAACCGTACGAGATGAGCTTAGAGGGTTATTAGGATGGATGGCGACATTAGGAAACCATGACATTCAAAAGGAAACTATTGAACTTGACCCTTTCGCAGTACTTGCGAATGGGGACCCATCTCAACTTGATCCCAAATCTAAACAACAACTACTATCAGCACTTGAAGCTATTGAAAAAGAGTATCCATATTTCCGCCGCAACGATCTCTGTCGACGTTTTAGCGTGTCAGGTTTTTTTACAACAGAGATTATAGACGATGTTAAAATACACCTAGCCCGCAAAAATAGCGGGCAGTTTCGAACCCTTCTTCTTGAAATGCTATTAGAATCTTCTATCAATCATTCTTTGAAGGGTGATCTGCGTCAAATCCTGCTAGACACTGAAGAACGCAAATACAATCGGCTGCTTGCGAACCAATCCTTATTGAAAACCGAAAATTACGATAAAGAATATGATTTGAGATGCCTTATCTCTGAGGCGAGCGAAACGTCACTGAGAATCGCGACGAATAACATTATATCATTGGGTATATACAAATTCGAATTGCAACTTCTTGAACACTTACTTCGCAAATGTTCCGAACTATATCCTAAACAATCTAGGTCTATACGAAGCAATTTCACGAACCGTGATTTCATAAACGACTTAATTAAAGAGCTGGACACTTGTTCCACAGAAAAACTCTTGGACTCTTTATCAAGCAGCATATCTTGTTCGTGCGAGCTAGATTCTTATCATTGTTACTGCCGAAACGGGATAAGTAAAATTATCGGCTTAATGTTGGACCATTATTTTGACGTCGCAAAACCACAGTTTGACCCCACTCGTGTTTGGAGTTGGATCAAAAACTTAAGATTTCAACGAGATAAATCTTCAAAAAACAGTAAATCTGTCCAAATTTTACGTGAAGACAAAGGACTGCGGCAAGCTATATTCACTCTTATTTTTGACAAAGTAACCGACCCTGAACAAATATTGCAAATCAAAATATATCAATTAGGTACTCACAACCATTCGGGCCTCAGTTTATTATACGAGGACCAGGAGTTCTTAATCAACTTGGCATTCAATTCCGATAATCCAGCCTTATGGTCTAGTTTTTTTGCTCACCACAAAAGACATCACCAAAGAGAAATAAAAACTCAAGACCCTTTGCGACACTGCATGCGTGTACAGGCACTTGAAAAGCCCGAGTTTATGCGTGAATGGGCTAAACACCAGAAGAAAGCGCAACTCAGGCTCAAACAGGAGAAACAAGACTGGATAAACCCACAAAGACGGCGCGCAAGGCGGACTCAAAAGAAAAAGCAAAAGACTTGCACGCACAACAAAAACTATATCCAAAACCGGAGGCAACTAATTGAAAGCGGCAAGGACCCAAATGTTTTGCTCTTTTTTGCAGAACTGGTCCTTAGAGAGCCAGAGCATATCGAACAAGAAGTTGGAGACTTCCAAATTGTTCGAAAAGCTTTAACAAACTGCTTAACCTCCATCGAACAAGAAATCCCAACACTACAGGAACTTGCCAAGCTACAATGCGCTTCTAAAAGTATGAATATAGAAAAAATTCTATATGCATCTTGTATTGAAATCATGCGCAGTGAGAAATCACTACGCAGTGTCAATCCGTCATTGGTAGCAGCTCTGAAAACCAATCTGAATATGATCTATCCAGGTGTTAAACAAAGCGAGCGTGCTGACCTTAAGTCGGAGGTTAATCACCTGCTTTTTAAGAGCAAGGAATCTGCAGAGCGATTTCTACGCCAGTATCTAGAACCCCAGATAGCTCAACCACAGTGCCAACATCCTGAAGTTGACCTGCTAACACGAGACGACGTGTTCAAAGATTTACGTTCTAAACTATCCATTGAATGGCTTGAGCAGTTCGACAATATTGCGTATTTAGCTTTGGACTCATTATTTGAGTGTGCTGCTCAGCATGGAGATCGCACAAAATTAAATCAAATTATCCTCACACGATGTTCTAAACTATTCCTTGCGAGGAGCGCTGCTCCAACTGACGAAGATATCGAACAAAAATGCAAATTCTGGTTTATTCGAGCATTCTGTTTTCTTAGCCTGCAAAAAGCTGCACCATTCTGGTCTTGTCTGACGTCAGACAGAAACACAGTGCTCCAGCTCTATAGAGTCGTTGATAGGCTGCGATATGAAGATCGATCTTACTGGCCCAAACTCTCATCCGCAAAGATAAAAACTATTTTAGATAACTTCTTTGACAAATGGCCAAAAGTCCCCCTACCCCATGCTTGGGGTTCGTTCAGTCCTGATAAGGAAAAAGCCTATCGTTTTCTTACGGAACTCATTGGTGCTATAGGCAATGATTCTCCTGATGAAGCTTTACCTGTCCTAAGCTGGCTTCGAAAAGACACACGCTTCGCAGAAAAGATCCCAGAAATAAAAAGCATCCAAGCCGAACAGATTAAACGAAAGGCTTTAATGGAGTTTGAGCCGCCTACCCCAGAAAATATTGTCAACTTGCTAGATCATGACGCCGTTGTCACTGTTGAGGGATTACGCAAGCGCATCCTTCAAGAATTAACAAAATATCAAAAAGACATTCATGGAGGTGAATTTAATTCTGGAAGTCGTTTTTATTCAATTGACAAAGATGGGAATCACACTCGTCTCAATGAAGTTAAATCCATTGAAATTATTGCTGAACGACTAAGCTTGGTACTTTGCTCTCAAAACATCATCATTACTCCTGAGCATCAGACCAAAAATCAAAACAGAGTTGATATAACCGCAGCTAAGATAATTGATGGGGTAAGGCATTTAGTTGTAATTGAAGGAAAAGGCCAATGGCATAAGAATCTATATTCTGCGGCGTCTACACAACTGCACGACAGGTACTCGATTCACCCTGATGCTAAATTTCAAGGGATTTATCTAGTCTTATGGTTTGGAATTGATGAACTTGTTGCAGGCCGAAAAAACCATGACATTAAAAGCGCATCTGAATTAAAAAGGCGCATTGAGCATCATATTCCTCGAGAGATAAAGGGACGAATCGATGTCTTTGTTTTAGATGTATCAATTTAGATTCATAATTTACGTTTCCTTCCTAATCTTTTATTATACAACAACCATACGATGATTGTTGCTATTACACACTTTAGCTTCAAAAAGAAGCTTGCTTGTCTCTCCAAATCACATCACATCAATATAGTCACACGCCCCTAGTCATCTAAATTAACAAATTGGTCCAAAAGCAAAAGAAACTCACCGAAGTTCGTATAAAAGTCTTCGTTTATACTTTCATTTGAAACAGATTCGTCCAATTGATGGTTATAAACATCATTCAATTTTTTTGTGCTACTCGTCATTCCTATCCAGCATAATCCATGGGCGCTGGACACAGCCATCGCTGCAGGCAATGCACTTTCAAAAAGATGAAGCGCCTCAGAAAAATGCTGTAGATACAGATTCACGGCCAACAATGATACACGCTTCTCCTGCACTTCACTCTGCAACTCTTTAATATTACGACTAGATTTCAATTTTATATCACTAAGTGCTACATTTTTACACCACCCACAAACGTTCTCTTTCTTGGCCTCCAGTATGTAACAGACAACATGCAACAAGCACTTCTTTATTTTCCGTTTCCTTCTGTTTTCTGGATTTAAAACCAAAAAGTACGTAAAAATCATGCTAACCAAAAAACCTGCACCCAATGTAAACGCCACGGTATTCCCGTATTCAAACCTGGAAAAAAAAGCTGTAAAACGTCCAAGACCATCAACCACAGGATCAGGTGAAGCCTTAACCATCACAAAAACACTAAATAAAACCATCCCCCAGACCCCAATGTGGCGAACAGTGCTCCACCTGTGCTCCTTAGCTGCGAGGCCTCGAATTTCATCATACTGCATTTACATTTTCCTATTTTTTCAGTCTCAAACTCAGGCCTTAACGATTCATAACAGAAATTACCGACACAACAAAAAGTAGACGATGCTTATCGCAAACTGACAAGCCCCCACTAAGTCAACACAAGACACAAATCAATAAATTTAACAGACCAAAAGACATACACACCCAGGACAGATACCTATAAAATAAAAATCAACATTAAACACTTCGCGTGACTTCTATTGCAAAAGTGACGCATTTGCATCCTGTTTTAACCAATTTTCTTTATTGGTCATCTTGATGCAAGCAAAATAACTCTCATAATCCAACTTCTAAAGAAAATCCTACAAGAACACCCCCCCCCTCACACCAACTCCTCCGGCACCCCGACAACATCAATAAGCTGACGCCGTCGTTCCGGCGTCAGCTTTTCTGTTTTGGCCACGAGGACTTTTCCGGGCCAGGTGTGGTGGACGCCAAGTTGGGTGGCGATATCTTTGAAGGTGAGGCCTTGGTCGCGCATCCAGAGTTCAAGGCGTTTTGCTTTGGGGACTCCAGGGCCGAGGTTGAGGGGGAGGGTTGGGCGTTTGATTCTGCGTCCCATGGCTGCTCTCCTGGATTGGGGGCTTGCCGATGCCTTGGCGGGCCACGTTGATCATTTGGATAAAGATGGCGTCTAGCGCCTCGCGTTTGCCTTCTGCGGTGGCGTTTTCGTCGGCGTAGATGTCTCTGGCCATACGTCTGAGCAGCGCGAGGGCTCTGGCCGCTCTGTCCATGGCCTGCAGGTCCGGCGGAAGCTCCACGCGTGCGCCCGTACCCCGCAGTCCTGCGCGCTGTTTGATGCTGTTGATCGTGCGCTTTCGTTGATTGTAGCGCTTGTAGAAGACTTCGATGGAGCGCGTGCTGGTCGTGGGGAAACGCCGTGCCATTCCCCTGATGCCGGGGAGATCCTGCCAGCCGTGTTTGGGCGCTGGCGGGGCTTCAACCACTCCCGCCGTCTCCAGCAGCGCGTCCAGCCCTTCGAGCGAAAGCCGCCCCAGCCCGCCCGTGAGCGAGCGCACCAGGTTGTCCATCTTGGCGGGGTTCGCGGCTTCCTGCAGCCACGGGATGCGGTGCATGGCCCTCGCCAGCAGCTTGAGCGTCTCGGGCGTGTGCGTGCTGTATTGCAGCACCGGCTCCAGCGCTTCCTTCCCGCGCGGCACGGTCGGACGGTCGAAGAACCAGTTTCGCCCGGCCCACCATTCCACAAAGGGCGTGAGGCCCGTTGGCATGATTCCCGGCCACAGACTTTCCAGCAGCGCCCTGCCCGCCTCTGTCAGGCCTTCCGGATCTTCCTTGTCCATCCAGTCCAGAACCATTTCCGGAAAGCTTCCGAACAAAATCCCCGGCGCGTGGGGCTTGGGCAGGCTTACGACGTAGGGTTTCGCGCCGGTTGGCCGAACCACAACGTTCCAGAACAGGATCCGCCGCCACGCCTTCAGCTCCTGATAAATGGGATCGTCCTTTTGCGTGAGCCAGAGCAGAATACTCGGCAGCGTAATACCCATGAACGCCCGCGACGCGTAGCGTTTCGGGTTCTTCCGCATTGCCCGCACCATGCGGTCCGTGCCGCCCACCGTGGCCCGCCAGAACGCCACCAGCATGTTCATGGCCAGCGTTTTGGCGCCGCCGCGTGAGAAGTCGATCGTAAGATCCCGCGCGGCGATTCCGGCCTCAAGATGCCCTCGCCCGCTGGCGTCCCGCTTGGTGCGCGCGTCAAAATCCGCCACGCGCGTGGCCTCTTCCGTGGCTTCGGAGAACGCCCTGAGCAGCTCGATGGGATGCGTGATGAGATGCTTGACCTGCTTTGTCCTATCCGCCAGCAGGTGGTCGAGGTTCTTGGAGAGATAGTCCCTGTCCAGCGATACCAGCGCCCCGTGTGCCCCGCCACTGGCGTAAAAACGCTTGTAGGCATCGTCACGCCCCATCACATGGAACAGGCCCTTCATCATGGAATAGTACGGGACGTGGAGTTCCTCGGAATTGAGGAAGGCCTCAAAGGTATCGCGCCCCGGATTGCGCAGCGCAAACTCCGGCGCCAGTGTGGCCCCGGCCCGCAGGATGGACGCCGGCAGCGCCAGAATCCGAAGCAGCAGGCTCGGCGCCTCGGGATTGAGGCCCTGCACGGCCTTGTACATCTCGTCGTCCAGCTCCACGAGGTACGGCCTGCCCTTGCTGTAGAAAATCACCTCGCCCGGCCCGGTGCGGTGGAAGTCCGGCCGGAAGGTCTGGAAGAACTTCTGCAGCGGCTCCAAATCATCAAAGGTGAGGCCGCGCTCCTTGAGCACTTTCTGGACGCCCTCGATGCCGAATTCTTCGAGAAAGTCCTGCGCGGTGACGATTTTGATGACCTCATCTATGGCGTCCACGTCCTCCACCAGCTCGCCCACCACGTCAAAATAGTCGCCCAGCTTGCCGCGCATCATGCTGAGCATATCCAACAGCTGGCGCAGCGCCTCGCGCGTTTCCACGCGGTTGACCTTGGTGTGCAGGGGCTTTGCCTCAATCTTCACCCCAAGGCCCTCAATCAGCGTCAGCTCCAAAAGCGCCCGGCCCACGCGGTTGCGCTCGGCCACGTTCATGAACGCGAAGGTGTTTTTGAGGATGGATTCCGTGGGCGGGATGATATCGCGCGAGCTACCCTTCAGCCGCTTCACCGGCGAGAACAGCCCACCAAAGCGGCGGCGCGACGTCCCGGCCGATGCTGGCGTTTCGCGCTCCATGACGCGGTGCAGGGGCGTGTAGAACAGATTCTTCTTGCGGATGAACGCCGCCGACTCCGCAGACATACGCCCGCTGTCCACAAGCAGGTCCAGAAGCGAATTGCAGTACGCTTCCAGCTCCTCCGCCGCTTGGACGACCTCCGGGTGCGCCTCGCGGATTTCCGCCTCCGCGTTGCCCCAGACCGGTTGCGGGATGATGTTCTTAAAGCCCGAATGCACGCGGGCATCCGCCCGGGCCCGGCGCGCGACAAGGTAAGCGTCCAAAAGCCGCCGCAGGCCCTTTTGCTCGACAGGGAGCAGGATTTCGCGCAGGGACGGGCCTGTGACCGTGTAGCCGTCCGCGTCCATGCGGAACGTGCCCCACTTGAGGAAGTGCTCAGCCTTGCCCACCCAGCCCCGCAGCGCCCACGCCAGCAGGTACGGATCCTTACGCGGATCGAGCTTGGCGCCGCGCCGTTTGGCGGCCATATCCGAGAGCACCTTGAACGGGTGCAGCTCGTCCACAACCTGCGTGTAGAGGTCATTGAATGTCGGGAACCACCGGCGTTTTCGGTCGCCGCGATGGTCAATGACGGACAGCACCTTGGCCACATCCGGCTGCGCCATCCACGCCTCCCACTGTTGGCGCACGTGGGCGAGCAGGTTTTGCAGATCCGGCTGCTTGGCGAGGTTGGTCTCGAAAAGCGCGCAGAACCCCGGCGCTTCCTCACGCGCCACGGCCTCATTGGTGATCCACAGCCGCACAAACTCCGCAAAGCCCTCACAGTCGAGGTCTGTTGCGCCATCGTAGGCAAGCAGCTGCACTTCTGTCGGCATCACGGCGGGCAGTTCCATGAGCTGCCATTCCTGAATGTGGTGCGCGATTTCGTGGGCGGCCACTTCCACGTCGTTGGCCTGCAGGAGCCGCACGACCTGCGGGCGAATCTTGTAGACGCCCGCACGCGGCCAGCGCACCCCGCCAACGCGAATGGGGATGCCAAGCCCCTTAGCCATGGCGGCGATGATGGATGAGCGCCGCACGGGATCCTCCAGCGCGGGCGTGGTCGCGATGCCCGACGGGATGGGTCTGCGCGGGGCCGTGGTCCGGCCAAGGGCGGCGCGCTGCTCTGGTGGTGCGCCCTTCCCCTTCTCCGGTCCAGCTGGCGGTTTGGCAGATGGCTTGGCAGGCGGCAGCACATCTTTCGGGGTCTTGGGCGTTGCGAATGCGCGAAAGGCCTTGCTCTGCGACGTCGCCAGCCCCGGCAAGGCCTGCACCTCACCAAGGGCCATGCCCGCATGATGCGCGTAGCTCTTCCACGCGGCCTCAAACTCGCGGGGCTTCATGTAGCGCAGGGCGTAAAGCAGCGCCTGCACCACACGATCCTGCTTGGCGGGGTTGTCCTCGCCCATGAGGCTACCGGTGTTCAGGAAGGCGGACAGGGAATCGTGTGTGCTGGCGCGGAAATCCACGAACAGCTCCAAGGCCTGCCGGAACTGGGGGATGATGTTCCAGTCGCTGCCAAGGGCCATGATGCGCGCGGCGGAAGGAATAATGCGGTCCACATATTTCACGATGCTGGCGGGCAAGCGCTGGACCAGCTCGTAATCGTCCACGACCACGCCGCGCAAAACGCGCTCCACGTGGGCCTTGCCCTCTTCGTTCAGCCGCCCGTCCGGAGCGCGCAGGCGGCCGGCCTGCGTCTTTTCCAGCGCGCCGTCCTCAATGAGCTGGTCCACCAGAATCCGCGAATGCGGGGAATCGAAATACTGGCGCAGGGTATCGACATCGTGCATGGCGCTGCCGATGTGCTGCCACGTGCGCGGGGAGATAAACCGTGCGGCGGAGACGCCCTCGGCGCGCGAGTCCACGGCCTGCTTGAAGTCCCGGTTGAAGGTGCTGATAAGGCGCGGCGCCTTGCGCGGGCCCACGTCGTCCGTGAGCATCCGCACCAGCACCGGCTGCTTCATGGCCGCGACGTCCTCAGCCGACAGGCCCACCAAATCGGCCCGCGCGGTAAGGGCGTCGCGGTAGGCGGTGGCGGCTTCGGGATGGTCGCCGTAGACGCGCTCCAGAATCATGGCCCGTGAATTGCCGCCCAGCACAACGCCGCGCGCGTCCACCACCGGCGGGCCATGCACGGCGTCCACGGCCTCGCTTACCACAAAGGCCGGGTCAAAGACGTCCGCCTGGGCGCGCTCCAGAACCTTCTCCTGCTCGCCTGTGTCACGGTGATAGGGGCGCTCGTTTTCGTAGGGATAGGCGGGGTTGCGCTGGAATCCGCTCTGCGGCAGATGCGAGGCGGTTACGTCTTCGAGCTCGACGAGGGCGTAGACGGCGCGCTCTTGTCCGCCCGGGTGGCGGATGGTGACGCCTGCTCCGCGTCGACCTGCCGCGACTTCTCCTGAAACAGCAGTTTCCCCAGCGCCTTCCCGGTCATTGTGGTCCAGTCCAGCGTGCTGAGATCCTTGGATGCGTTCGTCATGGCCAAACTCCTTGTCGAGGATTGCCGTGATGCCGTCGTAAAAGCCGTACTCGCCGGGATTCAGGCCATGGGCGCGGAACACCTCGGCCCGCGCGTCCTTGCTCATGTCCTGCAGCTCGCGGCTGCGCAGGGTGCGTGGGTCCTGTTCCGGCGCCACGTCCGGCTGTTGGGGCGTTGACGGCTCGTTCTCCAGCGCGGCGCGCACGTCTTCCACGCCCCAACTTTCGGGGTTGGTATAGGTGGCGACGCCCTTGTCCCACTTGATGCGCGCAATATCGCCGGACACGCTGATAACGGTGCCGGTGTGTCCTTCGGCCATGCTCACGCGGCGGCCAACAAGATCGGCGGCGGAGCTTTCGCCTTCGGCCTTGCCGGAAACAGCTGGGGAAGGTTCAGGCTCAGTAGACAGCGGCTCCGCAGGTGGCGCGGCGTCAGGCTGCAACGACTCTTCCGCCGTCACAGGCTCCGGCGCCAGCCCCTCGCCGCCCTGCTCCGCTTCACCCGCCGTATTCGGCGCCGCGTTCTGGGCGTCATCGGCCACCAAAGCGCGCACCAAGTCCGCCTTCTTGCGCGTGGCGGGCGTGAGGGCGCGTTCGCGCACCAGCTTTTGGAGCACGCTGTATTTCATAGATTCGTAGGGAGTCGCAGAAGGCACCAAGTCAGCCCCCGCATGTGGAGGGACGGGGGCCGACGTGGATGAGGAAGGTGCCTCATTGGACGGGCTGAGATGGTGGGACGACGGCGGCTCCAGCTGGGGAGGAGAGAGCGCGCCGTCTGGTGCCGCGTCCGAGGCTTCTTCTATAATTGCGTGCGCAGTGTTTTGTCCAGCCTTTTCTGACGTATCCACTCCAGAACCCTGAGGATACTCGGCGTCGTCAAGCTCCGGGCGTAGGCGAACGCGTTGGGTGCGCAGCGCGGCCTCGCGTTCCAAAACCCGCGCGGCGCCAGCTAGCCGGGCGTCCTTGGGATCCTGCCGCGCCAGTTCGCGGACGTTGTTGCGGATGGCCTCGAAGACCTCATCCGGCAGCTCGCCAAGGCGCCCTTCGCGCGCGGCGTCCTCCACAAGGCGCGAGGCCTTGCGTCCGGTGAGTTTGCGCTCTGCCGCATCAAAGACGGCCTTGCCCGCCCAGGTGCCACCGCCAAGGACCGTGGTCAGCAAAACGGTCTGGGGCGCCACCTCGCGCAGCGCCTCCAGCCACGAGATATCCGGCACGCGCGGGTCCACGGCCTGCTCAATGGGGTTTTGCCCCTTCTGGGTGATGGTTTCGGAGACGAGCTCCTCGCCGTACACACCGCCCACCTTGCCCAGCACCCGCGCGGCAAGGCTTTTGCCAATCATTCGCTTCAGCGGCGTGATGAGCAGCTTCAACCCAACAGCGCTGCCGATGGCCTCGGGGAGCGCCTCCCACAGGCCGTATTCCACGGCTTTGGCGTCAAACTCCTCGCGGGCGGCGTTCCATTCCTCTTGGGTCAGCGGCTGCGCTTTTTTCCCGGCCGCCTTGGCCTCTTGGGCCTTCTGCTCCTGCAGGGCGTCGCGGTAACGGGAGACGATATCATCCTTAGCCATGCGAAAGGCTGCGGCGCCGGACGCGGACGTCCCGGCCAACCACGCGCCGGGGCGCGCTCCGGGGACCGGGGCCAGGGCAACCGGCACACCAGCGCCAAGGCCCGCGCCCATGCTGGTCAGGGAAAATCCGAGGTTTCGCGGGAACTGCGCCACATCGCGCACGGTGATGCCGGGCAGGAACTCCGCGCCGGAGCCGTAGCGCTGGGCGTAGTCCTCGCCCCGCTGGCGCACGCGGCGGATAAAGGCGTCCACCGCGCCCTCCTCGTGGTCAATATCCCCGCCGCGCCACGCGCTGGCCATGGCGGCTGCCGTCTCCTCCGGCACGCGCGCAAAGGAGCGGCCAAACACCGACAGGCCGCCCAGAAAGTCCGTCTCGGGCTCCCTTTTCCGCCGCTCGCCGGGCTGTGGGCGGGTGAGGATGGCGTCCGGGATGGGCACCAGCATCTCATCCACGCGCCGGGCTTCCTCGTCCGTCAGGCCCGGCCCTGTGGGCTTTGCGCCGGTCATGCCGGACATAACGGAGCCGGGCAGGTCGTCCACCGGCGGCGTTGGCGGATTGCCGGGAATGCCCACGGCGCGCCCGGAAAAGTCCGGGGCATTGCGCTGGGCCACAATGCGCGGATCCTCCGGCGTCATGCCGCGCACGGCCTCGTCCGTAATGCTGGGCCCCCTGCCTACGCCAAGCAGCTCCCCCAGCGTGCCAAGGAAGGTGTCGCCTGGCTCCGGCGGTGGCGGCTCTTTGGGCGCGTACTTATCGATGTAGCGCTGAAACTGCGGCGTGATGGCGTCAATGGCCGGGGAGAAGCTGGCGTCAGCGGGCTTTTGCGGCTGGTCTCGATACGCTTTTCCCCTCATCGCCCACCCTCCTGCGCGGCCACAAGCCCGCCCGGCAGACCGCCTTCACCGGGGTACAGGATGCCCTTGATTTCGTCGTAGGACAGGACGCCCTCGGCCAGCAGGTCAATTTCCATCTCACGCCGGGCCGCGCCCCAGTTGGGGCCGGTGGCCTGTCGCACGCGCTCTACTTCGGCGTGCACGCCCTCCAGCACGCGGCGGCGCATGTCGTCGCCCACCTGCACGCCCGTGGCCTGCCGCGCCTTGGCCTGCAGCTGGTTCACGGCGATAAGATCGCGCATAGCTCCGGCGCTGCCGCCCTTGGCCCTCGCCGCCATATCCGCCAGCGCATCCTCCACGCCCTGCGTGTTGAAGGTGTAGCCGCCCTGCCCGTCCGGCACCATCAGCGGTTGCCCGCGCTCGCCGTAGCCCTCAAGGTGCATGGCCATAGCCCCGCGCAAATCGCTCACCTTGGGCGCGGCCTGCGGCTGGCCGGAGAGCGGCTGAAAGCGTCCGCCCTCGGCCACGCCAAGGGTGCCGTCACCGGCCTTCAAAATCTTTGGCGCATCGTCCTGCTTGGGCTCGGGCTGACCCTTGATGAGGGAGAACACGCCGCCCTCAACCGTGCCAAGGCTCCCGTCGCTGGCGCGGAGCACTTTGGGCGCTTTGGCCTGCTGGCGAGTCAGCGCCGAGTCATAGACCGGGCCGGAGTAGCCGTCCAAACTGTCGCTGTAGACCGGCAGCCCCCGCGCGTCGCGGCCAATCTCCTCGCGCGGCTCGCTCCCGGCCAGAATCTGCACGCGCAGGCCGCCGGGCGCGCCCTCGTCTGGCACCACAACGCCCTGCCCCCGTCCGGGGACGTTAACCACTTGCGGGGCGCTCTTTTTCATCTTCCCGGCAAGCACCGTGGTCAGCCACGTTTTGGGGTCTGTGGCCGCCGGTACCACGCGCTGCATCAGGTCCTCCCGGCCGGAAAAGCGAAACTCCGACGCCGGGTCGTATTCCTTGGTGCGCCCCTGATCCACCATGCGGTAGCCTTTGAAGGTAATGGCGCCGGTCTGCGGGTCCTCGGTGTAGTCGTAGCCGAGGTCATTGGGGAAAAGGTCAGTCCCCAGCTTCGCCACCACGGCTGGGTCGCCGCCGGAAAGGATAAGCGCCTTGGCAAATTCGCCCTGCCGCTGTGCTTCCTCGCGCAGTTCGCGCTGGGAGAGGAGTTCCTCCATCTGAAACTCCCGCGCCGCGTTGTCCGCGCGAAGCTGCGGCAAGCGCGCGCCAAGATTCACGCCCCGTTCCAGCCCCTCGCTTGCGCTGTCCCAAAATCCCATGGCTCACCCCCCTTACAGCAAAAGACTCATCAACCCGATGCCAGCGGCCTGCCCGCCCACATTGCCAAGGAATCCGCCAATCCCGGCCCCACCGCTTTGCGAGGACGACTGCGACTGCGTGCGGGTGCCGGCGTTCAGCGCGGCAAGGGCACGGTCTGCGGGGTTGCCCACGGGCAGGCCCGGCAAGCCGCCGGCCTGATACGGCATGGCCCCGCCAGCGCCGGTGCTGGTGCTCGCGACGCCCGGCAGCCCGGACGCGCGACCACGCATGCTCATGGCGGTGGCCAGCTTGGACCACGCTTTGTCGTCCTCGCCAACGCGCGCGGCGGTGCGCGCTCCGGCTGTGGTGCGCGCCCGGTCCCGCGCAATGGTGGACAGCATGGAGCCGGAGCTGGCCCCGCTGCGCCCAGCGGCCCGGCGCGCCGCGCCTTCCGTGCCCTTGTATGCTGCGGCAACGTCTGCGCTGGCCCGGCCCATAGCGCCAAGGGTGTCCGGCCCTTTGGCGGCCTGTGCGTAGAAGGCGTCCGCCACGGGGCGCGCCCGCTCCATCTCCGCCAGCTGCTCCGAAACCAGCGCCTCCTTCACCGGGCGCCCCAGCTCTAGATCAAAAAGCGTTTCCTCAAGGCCCGCCTGCGCCACGCGGCGGCGCAGAGGGAGTAGCTCGCGCTGGGTGGCCAGCTCCTCCGTGGTCAGGCCCTGCCGCTCAGGCAGCACGGCCAGATTCGCGTTGGCGAGCTCGCGCTCGTAGGGCAAAAAGTGCTCCTTGTAGAGCGCAAGCTGTTCCTCGCTCAGGGTGGCGAGCTTGCGCGCGGCCTCGGGATCCACCGCGTTGATGGTGGTTGTGCTCTCGTATCCGCTATTGCCAACGCTCATGTCAGGCCCTCCAAATATGCGCCAAGGGTTTCATCGTGCACCATGCGCCGCACCTGCGGACCAACGCTGCGCATGTAGTCATACCCGCCGATAAGCCCGGCGCACTGGATGATGACGTCGCCCAGTACGTCGCGCAGGACAAAGGCCACGGTGCGGTCGTGGTCCGTGCCGCGCTCCAGCTCGTTGGCGTCCAGCCAGCACGTGATGTAGCAGCGCATGAGCGGCTGGAGCATGGCCCGGTGGCGCCGGAAAAAGTGGTTCTCCGGGATGCCCACCAACGCCAGCCAAAAGGCTTTGCTCACGGCCTGCGGCGGCACAGCGCGGTCGCCGTCCACAAGGTCGTCCCAGATTTGGCTGAGCAGCCCCATGTCCTCCACAAGGCGCACGGCCTCCGGCTCATTCTGCAAAACGTCCGCCCAGCGGGCATATTCCTGCGTTGGCATGGCTACTCCCCTATGGCGATGATGTTCACGTCCCCGCTAGCGAGGACCGTGGCGCTGGCAAGGTGAAAGTCAAACGCGTCGAACTGGATTTCGTTGGTGACTTGGGACGGATTGGTCGCGTAGCGCCACAGCGTGGCGGAAACGGAGACGCTGGTCAGCGTCAGCGACGCCGACGCGGCGCAGTTGGTGAGCGAGGTGAAATCCAGCTCAAAGGACGAGGACGACAGCACCGAGCCTGCGCCGTCGCTTTCACTGCGGCTGACGGACGTGGAGCCGCCACCAAAGGTGGTGTACCACTGGCCCACGCCGGAAAGGCGCACCTCCGCGATGACGCTGGCCGCTTCGCCGTCCACCAGGGCCTGCGTCACGTCCACCTGCCCGGAAAAATTCCACGTGTAGTCCACGGACTGGACGTTCCAGCCGGACGTACTCACCGCAGGCATGGCCACGCCCGCGCTGGTGGATGTGGGCCCGCTTGAGGATGAGCCGTTCAGGCTGAGCGCCGTACCGGGACTGACCTGCGCCGTGCGCGTGGTCCACTCCTTTTCCGGCGCGGACACGGTGAAGGTGCCGCCCGCCAGCGCGCCCATGGCCTGCACCGCCAGCGCATGCGTGCCGGCGCTGAGCGAGAGGGAAAAGGCGTCATCGACAAAGTCCAGCGTGGGACCGATGGTGACGCTGCGCCACGGCTGGGCCGCGCCGTCCACCACCACGCGCCACTTTATACGCTTGGCGTAGAACGTGTTGCTGGTGCCTGTTGGCGTCACGGACTTGAGGCGCACGTGGACGGTGACGCCATCGCAGTTGGCGGGAGTGTGCACGGTGCCCGTGGCGAAGGTCGTGTTGTCCAAGGCTGAGGAGCCGGCCAGCCCCACCACCTGACTGCCGCCCGCCGGGTCCAGCGTCAGCTGCGCTACGGGCAGCACCTCCCAGAAGTCGGTGAGGCCGGACTTTTTGCGCACCTGCGCCCCAAGGTGGAAGAACTGATTCTGCCCGCTGTGCTCGCCGCTGTAGCACTGCAAATTGGCGGGGGAGACCAGCACGCTTGGCTGCGTGCGGAAGTAGCCAAGGTCCGCCCATTGGTTGTTGGGCACGGCCACAAGGTGATTCCAGTTCTTCACGTTCTTGGCGAGGCGGTGGGCGCCGTCCAGCCAGCGGTAGAAGCGCAGGTCCCCGTCCTCCAGCTGGGCAAAGTCGAAGCCCTGATTCACGCTGCCGTCTTCATTCACCGCGCCATCCGGGCCTATGAGCAGGCGCGCGTGGTTGGCGCCAACGTTGCCGGTATCCAGCAGCACGTTTCCGGCTCCGGCGTAGAGCACGCCGCCTTCGGCAAGCCGCAGCGCCGCCCGCGCGCTGATTTCGCGGCCCGTGAGAGTGCCGGCCTCCACCATTTGGGCAATGATGGTGCCGTCGCAAACCATGTCCGCCGCCAGGCCCACAGCGGGCTGCCCGGCAATGGTGCCCACGGCGAACACCGGCTTTGGCGCAAGGCCCTCCTGCGGCAGCGCCACCTTGAAGCTGTCCGCGATGATGGTGTGCACCGCGTCGTAGCGGGTGTCGTCAAAGAGCTTGGTCAGGGCCTCGTTGATGGTGGCCGGGAACACCGCCGGCGCCACGGCCCCGCCCTGCACGTCCGGTGGCGTCCACACGGAATAGCGCTCCATGTAGGACTTGGAGCGTACCCAGTAGTAGGCGTCGGCCATGGTGGAGACGGCGGTATCGCGAAACGTCGCCACCGGCTTGGTGACCACGCCCACACGCTGGGCGTCCCGGCGGTCCGGCGTCAGCGAGCGCCAGACCTCCACATGCCACAGGCGCTCGTCGTCCGGCAGCGTCCACGACAGGTGCGCCGACGCCATCTGCCGCTGCACAACAAGGTTCGTTGGCGGATTAGGCGCGCGCTCGTCGGTTTGCAGGGTGGAGAAGTTGAACATGGCGCGGGTGGACCGGGCAAAACGCGCCGGCGGCACGCCGATGGTGTCGAGGTCACGCACCAGGAGCGCGCGGTCCAAGGCAGCGCCAGAGCGCCGCCCAAGGAGCACCTCCAGCACCTCGCGAACGCGGGTGAAAAACGCGGCCTGCTCCGGGGGAAGCCCCGCCGGCACTGCCGGAAGCTGGGGAAGGAGCGTCCTCGGCTTACCCGCCACGGCACACCTCCGACACGCTCAGGCCAAGGCGCACCTCGCGCACCAGGGCCGTCCCTTCAAGGCGAATGGCGTAGCGCCGCGCCCGCGCGCCGCCCGGCAGGCGAAACACCGCGTCATCCGTGACCTCATGCGCGAAGACCTCCGCCCCGTCTTGGATGAGGGTGAAGGTCACGCTTTCCCCTGCGGCAAAGTCTCCGCGTACCTGCGCCGCGCGCGGAGTGACGGCAATGCCCGTCACAATGTCCCGGCTCTGCCACGCATACGTCAGCGGCGCGCCCTGCTTGAAGGCCTGCACAGCGGAGGCGCCGGCGGCCTCGGTGAGCAGATGGAGCGTGTCGGTCTGCGGATCCACATGCGCGCCCCACACCGCGCCCGGCAGGGCAAAGCGTTGGCATTCGCTACCGTCAAAGGCGATGCGGTAGCCGGCACCCGTGCCGCGCACAAAGGCGAGGTACGCGCCGCCATAGAGCACCGCGCACCAGTCCTGCGGCGCAAGCTCCTGCCACTGCTCCCGCGTGAATAGGGCCCGCGTCACGCACTCGCCGCTACCGCCGCGCAGCACGAACAGGCCTTCCGCACTGGCGTAGGCCACGCCGTCCGGAATATTCACAAGGCTCGCCCCGCTCACGCAGCCCTGCATAAACGGCAGCGGGCGCAGGGTCATGCTGGCCGGGTCCGCGCCCTCCAGCAGATAGGGGCGCGTGCGCGTAGCCGCCACCACAATGCCGCCCATATGCCCAAGGCCCATCACCTCGGACTCGCAAAACCGCCGGTAGTCCACGCTTCCGTCGTTTTCGCCGCGCGGAAAGGCATACGGCACGCGCGCTGGCGAAACATACAGCGTATTCCCGGCGTGCCCCACCAGCACACCGTTATCCGTGGCGATGCACCCTGCCAGCGCATCCGGCGGCGCGTCCCACCCTTCGGTTTCCAGCGCGTCTCCGGGCAAGTCGGCCTCGGCCAGCGCGTCCACATACGCGCCCTGCGTGGCGGGGATTTCGGCCACAAACAGATACGCCGCCCCGCTCGTCCCGGCCACGGTGCGGTACACGCGAATGTGCGACACCGTCAGGCCCACAAGGACCGGCAGCGCAAAGCCACTGACGCGCACGCTCTGCCCGTCAGCGACGTCCACCACCGGCGTTGGCGGCGAGGGCGCGGACTCGCGAAGGGCCGCTCCGCCCTCTCTCCACGGCGCGCACAGGGTGTAGACATAGGACGACGAACGCGCCACCTCCTCCCCGGCCTCGCCCTCCAGCTCCAGAACCGGCGCGGTCTGCGGGGCGGGGATGCCAAGGCGTAGGGTGTTATTGGGATACGTAGCCCCAGCTCCAGACGTCGCCAGAGCATGGTCGGTGAGCTGGGCGGGTCCGTCACCAAAGATAAAGATGCGCCCGGCGGTGTCCTCGGCAAAGGCGCGCACCACCGAGACAGGCGCGGTCCACGCCAGCCAGTCGCCCTCCAGCAGGAAGATGCGCCGCACGTCCCCGGCATGGGGCAAGGGCGTTGCCGCCCCAAGGCCCGCCAGCGGCGCGAGGGTGCCGCGCGCAAGGTCGCAGTTTTGAGCCAGTGCGGCGTGCTCCGGCGGCAGCAACTCCGGCGCGGCGCTGGGGATTTCGCCCCGGAAGAGGCGCGTTTGAAACAGCATTACAGCACTCCCACGCACTGGGTGAGGGGCACGCCCTCGTCGTCGTGACCGTCCGCAATAACGCGCGCCCACGCCTCCACCTCGCTCTCCCCGGCGGCGGGGATGACCACGGCGCGCGGATACTCGCTCCGGTGCCGGTCCACGGTGAAGGCCGCGCTCCGCGCCTCCAGATGCGCCATAATGCCCGCCGTGTCGCCCGCGAGTTCCGCCGGGACGTCGCCGCACCGCCATGCGCGCCCGTCTAGTTCAAACTCCACATGGAGCCGGCCTCCGTCCGGGCGCTCTCGGATACTGAGCACTTCAATCATTTCGGCCTCCTATCGCAACTGCACGCCCAGAAAGTTCAGGGCGCTGACGTCGAAGGTATTGGAGCCGGACGCGTTGATGTCGTACTGGATTCCCCCGGAGAGGTCGCAGGACGCCCAGCCGGACAGGAGCTGGGGCGCGTCGTTGGTGCGTCCGGCCACCATGCAGGCGAAGTCCGCGCTGGTGTTGGCCCCGCGCAGCAGAAAGGAAAAGTTGCCCGCACCGGCGCTGCCCGAGTCCCGGCAGTTCACGTACATAAGCACGGCCTTGGCATGGGCCGGGAGCCTGCCGCCCGCCTCGGCCTGCACGCTGGTCTGGTTCCAGCCCTCGGAGCTGAAGGTGCCGCCGTAGAGGGACGCAAAAGGCACAGGCGTTTCCAGCCACAGCACCTCGCCGGGCACAGGCTCATACGCGCCAGCGCCAAGGGAATCGGCAAGGCCAAACATGGGACAGCACGCGCTCACGTCCCCGGACGCCTGCGCCAACACAAAGCCCACGCACACCCGCGTGACGCCTTGGGTAATGGCGCGCGTCACTTCCAGCCATTCCCAATTCCCCGAGCCGGAATGCTGGGCGCTCATGGTGCTGCCGCTTGAGTCCAAAATCCGCAGGCAGGCGTGCCCGGCGACGCTGGTCTTCACCCACGCGCCAAGGGTGACGGTGCGGCCCCGGCAGTGCTGGGGCGGAACATCGGCATTGAGGACGTCCCCGGCCTGCGAGGGATGCATGATGACGCCGTACATGGCGTTGCCGGTGAGGTCCTTGCGCGTGCGCTCCACCGCAAGGGAATTGCTCTTGCCCCAGCCGTCCAGCGCCTTGGAGTTCGCCTCGGCGCAGTGGGGGACCATTTCGTAGGCGGTGCAAAAGTCGCAGGTGATGGGCCTATCCAGCGTAAAGCTCACATTCGGCGTCACGGCCACCACCTCAAAGGCGCGGCCCGCATAGGTCCCGGTGACGAAATGGACAAGGTCGCCCACGGTGATGTCGCGGGTGTTTGATGTGGTACACACGCCGCCCGATATGCCGTCCGCCATGCTGAGCGCCCCGCCAAAAGTCTTGGCCGTGGCATTGCTCCACACGCCAAAACCGGCGTTGGGGAGCAGGTTCCGTGGGCGCGCCTTGGTGGCTAACGCCGCGGCCTGCGCCTCATCGCGCGCGGCTTCGGCCCCGGTGCGGGCGGTGGCGGCATCCGTGGCGCTTTGGGCGGCGTCGCCGGCGGAGACGGCCGCGTTGCTTTCGGACAGGCCTGCGCTCTGGGCTGAATCCTGAGCGGCGGTTGCTGACGAGGACGCGGCATCAGCAAATCCTTCTGCGGCGTTGCGGGACGTCATCGCCTCATCCTTCGCCAAAACAGCCACATCCCGCGCCGTTTGCGCCGCACCCTGCGCGCTTTGCGCCCCATCTCTGGCGGCTTCGGCAAGGTTCTGGGCGTCAACAGAGGCGTCCCGCGCCGCCTGCGCCTCGCTTCGCGCCGTGACGGCGGAATCGCGCGCGGCCACAGCAGTCTCCCGCGCCCCAAGGGCTTCCCCGGCGGACAGGGCGGCTCCGTCCTCAGCGACCTGCGCCGCGTCTCTGGCGGATTCCGCCCCGGTCCGCGCGGTTTCGGCGGCGGTTTGCGCGCTGCACGCGGCGTCGCGGGCGGCGCTGGTTTCATCGCGCGCGGCAAGGACGGCGTCCGTCACCACCTGCCCCGCGCCAACGGCCTCATAGGGGCCAAGATCCGCGATATCCTCAAGGCGGCAATCGCGGTTCGGGACGCCGCAGGTCACCTTCACCGGGCGCACCATGTCGCCGGCTTGGTGCACCACAAACGCCCACTCCGTGCCCCGCCGCCCCAGCTCGTTGGGGAACACGCGCAGTACGGCGGCGCCTGCGGCGTCCGTGAAAACCTCCACATCCGCCGGGACCACCACACCCTGATACACCTCGGCAGCGGTGAGGCGCGCCGTCACCAGCGCCCCCACAACGGGCGCGCCCACGGCGTCGCTGATGGTTACGGTCACGGCAACGGTGGGTACGGGCATGGCTCCTCCTATTCAAAACGCTGGGGGTGCACCGTCAGCGGCTTGCGGGTAAAGGACTTGCGCAGGCGGCGCTTAGCGCGGCCCATGCTCTCGCGAAACTGCGCGCCGTAAAACTGCGCAAGGCCCGGATTGGTCCACGCCTGCCCCGGCATCACCAGCAGCGAGGCCAGCGCGCCAGCGGCAATGCCCCCGGCCCACGCCTCATGCACGGCGCGGGGGATGCCGCTGGACGTCTCCGACGGCTTGAGCGCCACCCGGCAGGTCAGCCACGCGCGGCGCTCCGGCGGCCACAACAGCGACAGCACCGGCGGCGCAAAGGTAAAGCCCTGCCCCGCCTCAAGGCGCGTCTCCCCCACGCTCACACTCACAATGCCCGCCACAAGGCTGCCGCCCTCGGGCGCGTCAATGTCATATTCCATCAGCCCCGGAAGCACGCGCACGCGGTCGGCATCGGCCTGCCATATCCATGTTTCCTCGCAGAAGGTCGCGGCCGCATCGCGCAGGGCGTTTCGGGCCTGCTGGGCCGGGAGCTTGGGGCACACCGGATACAGGCGGTTAAAGAACTCATCCCACGATACGCGCGCCATGCCTTACTCCTTGCCAGGATTATTGGGGGAGATGATGATGTCCGTCTGCGTCTTGATGCCAAGGCTCTGGTAGAAACTCTTCTCAAACGCCGCCGCGCGCACCGTGGACGCGCCTTCGTCCTCGCGCAGAAAGGCCATGCGCAGCATCCATTCCACCACCGGCCCGGCGTAGATATCCGGCAGGCTCAGGGCCAGCGGCTCCTCAGCCCACCACGCCGGAGACTGCGCGGGCGCGTTGCCCACATTGTCCGCCGCCAGACTGCGAAAAATGACGCCCGCAGCGCCTGCCCCCTCACGGTAAAAGGCCAGCTCGCCGGCGGCGTAGGTCACGCCCTCGGCCCAGCCCAGAATCCGGGGCACGTCAGCGGGCGACACCGCGTAGCCGATTTCCACGTGCACATCCGTCACGGCGGACACGGGCGGGGACACCCAAAAGCTGCGCGGGTACAGGTCGCTAAAGGCCCAGTTGTCGATGGCGGTGGCGCCCGGTCCGGCGGGCCATGCGAGGTTGGCGGCGTCCAGCGCGGCCTTGTCCACCAGCTGGATGCTGGTCCCCGGCGTGGCGCCGTCCGCGCCCATATTGCGCAGCACGTCGAGCAGGCGCACGCCGTCGTCTGGGATTTCCTGCAAAACGCCCGGCGCCAGCCGCACTACGGTAATGGCGGAGCTGGCATCCGGGCGCTGCAGGGCCACCTGCCGCTGCGCCGCATTCAGGTACTGGCCCCACAACGGAACAGGCACGCCCGTCCCGCCAAGGTCGTTGTACTGCTGCTGCGCAAGGTGGATGCGCTCCGCCACCAGCATGATCAGGCCCCGTCCATGCGGTTCACGATGAAGCGCGGCTCTTCAGCCGAATGGGTGACGTTGTGCTCGTCGGTCCACCACACGGTGCGCACCGCGTCGCGCAGCACATTGAAGACGGACTCCGGCACGCTGACCTGATGCTTGCGCCGGATAACCCAGTTTTTACCGTTGACGGTGACGGTCACATCGCGCTTGCCGTCCTCGCCCGCGTCCTCGGCAATGATGATGGGGATGGTCCGCTCCGGGGCGGCCGGCGCTGAGGGCCGGGGCGCGGAAAGGGGCGCAAGGGCGCGCTCCTCGGCTTCGGCCTCGATCTCCGCCGCGCTCCCTTTGGCGTCCTCGATGATCGCGTGTGCCTGTGCCTGCGCTGCGGCGATGATTTTCTGGGCCTGCGCCTCGGACTCGGCCAAAAGCGCTTCGGCGCTTTCCAGCGCGGCGTCGTCCGGCTGCACGTCCTCTGCGGAAGCGTTCTCTTTCTCTGCCAACGCCGCCACGGCCTGCTCTTCCACTGCCGCATCCTGCGGGGCCTCACCGCCAGATCGCTTCTTGCCCATAGGTACCTCGCTTGAGTCTTGGCGGCCCGGACGTCCGGGCCGCCCGCGTGCTTACTTGGAGACAGCCACTTCCGCCCGCACGAACCACAGGTCCTGCAGAATCTTGGCGGCCGCCCAGGTCTTGAAGCCAGCTCCGCCCTTTTGGCCCAGCATGTCGCTTTTGGTGGACTTGGACGGGTTGTGCACGAAGGGAATGGCCGGCAGCACCGGCTCCATCTTGCCGTTGGAGTTCTTGGCCAGATGCCCGGCAAGGGACACGATGCCGTAGGCGTTCTCCGCGCAAATGAACATGGGGTAGACGTCGCAATTGGTGCCCGTGGTGGACATTTGCGAGCCATCCACAGCGCCGCCCGCATCCGCCCACGGTTCCAAAATGTCCGTGAGCAGGAAACGGAAGATGCTCCACGCGCCAATCTCATTGGGCCACGGCGAGGCCTGCCCGTAGTCCTCCACGTGCTTGAAGCCCGGCAGCGCCTCGATATCCGTTTCCAGATCGGGATGCGCCAGCACCGGGTAGCAGCGATGGATGTTCACGGTGTTGAAGTTCGGGGTGGAGTCCACGATTTCGGTCACGGGCTTGGCGCGGTTGCGCCGCATGGTCCGGCGCACGCGGCGCATCAGGTCCACGCTCACCTTCTCCGTGATGAGATCGCGCGAGGCCACATCACCGGCGCGGTGGACGTTGGTGCCGGCCTTCAGCTCGCCAAAACGGAAGCGCTCCACCATTTCCACGTACTGCACGCCAAGCTCGCGGCAGGCGATTTTCAGCACGGGATCCTCGTGGGTGTCCTCGATGACGTCGGTGATTTCCACCACCGAGCCAAGCTGGACAAGGTCCGCGCTGACGCTGCGCTTGCTCATTTTCTGCGCCAGAGGGGTCACGCCCTCCGCCAGCGGTGTGGGGGTTGGGTCCAGCGGGTCCCAGCCAATCCAGCGGATGGTTGCGCCCTTGTTTTTGGGCATTTTCTCGGCCTGCCCGAAGGGCTCGAAGCACACATAGGGAAGGCCGTTTTTGATCATATTCGCCGACACATGAATGCCGGTGTTGTAGCCAATGTCGCCAAGTGCAGTGAGTCCGGTCGCCATAGTTCCTCCGCGTGAGCCTTACCCAAAGGCCTCCTTGAACGTTGCCACGGAGTCCTTTCGGGCCTGCGGCCGTGAGCCGGGGGACGGGCCGCCTCCGCCACTGCGCCGTGGCGCGGGCGTGGCCACCTCCGCCGCCTCATCGGCCGCTGGATCCTTGTGTCTGTGATGCGGCGGCGTGCGCGGGGATTCCGCCCTAGCCACCGCCTGCCTGTATTCGTTCAGGACGGCGCACACCTCTTCGGCGCTGCCGCGTTCAAGAGCGGTCATCCGCGCTCCGGCCTCCCGGTAGGGCAGGCCATCCAGCCACGTCTGCACACCGCCAAAGAACCCGTCGAACTCGTCCTCGTGCCCGGCAATGGGCATCAGGGTCACCCCGCGCACAGGGTCGGTCTTCACCTCAGCAAAGGTCAGTCCGGCCCGGTCCACAATGCGCTGGGCGTGGTGCAGATGGCGCTCCTCTTCCCGGCGCTTCTGGGCCGTAGCCTCGCTGGTCTGCACCGTGCGCTGCAGCAGGATGCTTGCCGCGCTGGAGCCCACCACCGGCGGGTCATAGTCCCGCGCCAAATCGCGCAGGAACGCGCCGTCCGGGGAGTTTTCCATGATGAGGTCCGCCCAGCCCTCGCGTCCGGTGCGCCGCGCCCAAGTGCAGAAGTCCCCCACGTCCTTTTTCTCGTCCTCGGTGAGGGCGAGCGGCGTCGCATCAGCAGACGTTTCGCCTTGCTTCGCGCTACCGCCGCCCTTTTTCAGCGCCTCCAGTTCCTGACGGAGCCGCTCGCTTTCAGAGCGGGCGAGTTCCAAGCGGCGCTCCATGGAGCTGCGGTAGGAGGAGTATTTCTGCTTCCAATCCGGTTCCGGGGCCGTGGCGTCATCTGCGGGGGCTTCTGCTGGAGCTTCCGTGCCAGAGTCCGCGCCAGAATCCGCGCCGGGGTCGTCGTCCTTTGTACCGGGGGCGTCCGCGCCTTTGGCTTGGGACTGGTCCGGCGTTGGGGCGCTCGCTTCATCTGAATCCTTCGTGGCGGAATCGTCCGAAGTGGCGGAATCGCCGCCGCCTGCGGGGTTGTCCTGCCCGCCCTGCTTTTGGTCAGTGCCGGCGGCGTCGTGGGTATTGGCCTGCGCCTCTGCGCCGGGATCATCCACTGAGGGGGATGGCCCGTCTTGTGGTGCCGCCTCCTGCGCGGGAATGTCGCCGCCGCCGGGAGCTTCGGGAGTTCCGAAAGCCCGACCGCCCTGCCCAAACGCCTCTGCAAACACGTCGAGTTCTGACTTTTCGCCCATGCCGTCCTCCTGAGACCGGGCCGCTCAGCGCGGGGGCCGGTCCTCTCGTGGCGTGGTGAAACGGGGCCGCTTGTGGTGGTGCGATGCGCGGCTGGTGGGCGTGGCCTTGGCCTGTGGCCACGGAGCCATCAATCCGCGCATGCGCCGCCCTCTGCGGGCGTTTCACAGGGTGCCTGTTAGCTGTATGCGCCGTCCCTTTTGGGTTTTCGCTCCTGTTCTAGCCGCGCCGCCACTTCGCGCAGGGCCTTTATGCCGCCCTGAATCTCCCGCACGCGGGCCAGGGGCGCGGACTCCAGCTCCCGCGACAGGGCGGTGGCCTTCGCCCGGAAGGCCTCCAAAATCGCCCGCCCCGCCGGGGTATCCACATGCTCGCGCGCGGCGTCTACCGCGTCCTTGAAGGGCATCATGCGGCCTCCACATTGCGCGTCTGCGCGGCCGTGGTCTGAAGCAACATGGCCAGCGCCTCCTCGACCTTTTCCGGGCCGAATTTCTCTTCCACTGCCTCAAGCACGGCCTCCACCTGCGCCCGCGCCGCGTGCCGCGCCTGCTCCACCTGCCACTCGGCGAATTCCTCGTCCGTGCGCAGCAGGTCGGCGGAGACGTCCAGCTTGCGGAAGATTTCCGCGAGAAGATCGCGCTCCTTGGTCATGCCCGCAAAGCGCGGGCGCTCGCTGAGTTCTGCGGCCTTGATGAGCTTTTCCCCGTGGATTTCCTTGGCGATGAGCGCGCTCGAACCCTTGGCGACAACGTCGGCGTCGCACATGATTTCGGGCTTCTGGGAGAACTGCATATTCCAGTGATAGAGGGCTTTGACGAAGGGAGAGGTAATACAATCATCGTAGGTGCGGACCAGTTCCTTGAGGTTGATCTGGAGCGCGCCCATCAGCATGGACAGACCAGAGGCGGTTTCGCCCGCGCCCTTGACGCGGCGGCCACTGCCCTGCGCGAACGAAGGCGTGGTGACCTCGTCCGCAAAAAGTTGCATGAGCTTGACGATGTGCAGGTAATGTTCGGTATTGGCGGGGATAAGCCACATTTTGATGGCCTTTTCCACGTCCTCAACGTTCTCGAACAGGAACACCCGGCCGTTGTGGATGTCCTGCGGATCGTCATCGCGGCAGGCCTGCTCGTTGATACCGAACATCACGCCGCTGATGGCGGCCTGATCCAGCATCTTGCGCACGGCGGCGTTCAGGGCGGCCTGCGGATCGCGCATAACGCGCGGCACGCCCTCGCCAAAGATGCTGCTTTCGTCCTTCTCGTAGTACCAAAGATAGTATGGCAGGCGGACGCCGCGCAGCGGGCTGACCACGGCCTTGATGATGGTGGATTCACCAAGCATCCAGACGTTGGACATGTACTCCCGCCCCCGCACATGCTGGCGCAGCGCGTCGGCCTCATCCTGCGCGGTGAGCTTCGCCTTTTGCGCCGCCAGCCGCAGCACAACGCCCTGCCGCTCTGACTCGGGCAGGAGCCTCTCCACAGAAACGCCCGCGTCCAGCAGGTCCGCCCCGGAGAGGAAGCCCCAGCGCTCGCGCACGCGGTAGCGGTGCGTCAGGTCGCGCGGCACTTCGGCGTGCTGGTCCAGCCCGCGCAGGTCGCGCTCGAAGGGCTCCAGCGTGGCGTCACCCTCGGGGAACTGGCGCAGATAGTCGCGGATGACCGCGCCATTAAACGAGGTGCGCTGAGCAAGGGCCTCCATGTCCGCCTTGAGGAGCAGGCTCGTTTCCCAGACGAACCGCGCGTCCTTGATGTTCACGCAGTCCATGTCCGGGTAGAAGTTCCAGATCAGGACGTCCGTGAAATACGGCAGCAGCTCGCCGGTCTCGACCTCGCTCAGGTCCCACGCCTGCAGGATATCCAGCGCGCCGCCCTCGCCCGCGCCATCCAGAAACACCCAGCGCATCTCGCTGCGGCGCTCCACCAGCGGGCCCTTGAGGATGCCAAGGCCGTAGATAAGCCCGCTTTTGAGGACGCTACGGTTGACGCTGCGGTAGCCACGGCGGCTTGGCCCCTCCGCCAACTGGTCCTTCATCTCAAGCGTCATGGCCTCGGCGGCCTGCTCGGCGATTTTGGGCGCGATGGGCTCAAGGTCCGCGTCGGCGGGGATGTCCTGTTGAGCCACCTCGGCGAGGTAGCGCCGCACCCACGCGGGATGGGGCTTTGGCGTTGGCGCGATGGCCCAGTTTGCCTCGCCCGTGCTCGGGAACAGCAGGTCCAGCAGGCGGGCGAGGATGACGTCGCACTTGATTTTGGTCAGGCGCATGAAGGCGCGGGAGCGCTTGGCGCCAAGGCGCGCCTCGATATCCGGGTCATAGCGGCCCTTATACTGGCGCGCGTCCTCCAGCCACACGGATTCCATGTGCTGCTGGCGGCGGGCGCGGACGTCGGCAAACTCTGTCCACAGCGTTCCCGCAAGGCGGCTGAGCGGCGTGCTACCGGCCACGGTGCACCTCCGAAACCGCTGGGGGCTGGGCAAAAGCGTCCTGCACCTGCGTGTGTACATAGGCGCCCACCGCCACCTGCAGCAGAAACAGCGCGACAATGGCCCCGCCAAGCCACAAATTCACCTGATTCGACATTCTGGACATGTTCTGATTGAGCTGCAGCAGGCAGCCGTCCACATGCAAGCGCTCCGCGCGAAACTGCGCGTCCGTGCGGTTGCGCTCCTCTTCGATGCGCTCGTGCAGGCGCCGGACATTAGCGCTGGCGCTGCGGTCGGCTTCGGCGAGGGCGTCCTTGATCTCGGCAAAACCCGCGCGGACAAGGTCTTTCAGCTCGTCCTGTCCGCGTTCGAGGGCTTTGACCGTGGCGTCGTGCGCTGCGCAGGTTCCGTCCACCATGCCCTACTCCGCTCCAACCGCCGCGATGGCGAGGCGTTGCTTGGCCAGATGGATGCGCACAAGGGCGCGGTCGCAGGCGCTGATGGGCAGCGGGGAGTCCAGCTGGGGCAGGATATCCGCCACAAGGAAGACCTGTGTCCCGGCGCGGGCGTTCGCGTCTGCAACGCGCGCCATCACAAAGCTGACCAGCTCGCTGTAGCTCCCGGCCTGCGCCAGAAAAGCCTCGATAGTGTCGATAACAGCCAGCGCCTCACGTGCGGTGTAGAGCTCCGCCTTCACTGCGGCGGCGTTCGCCACGATAAGCAGGCCCGACGCGGCGCGCGGGTCCGGCATCTTCTCCAAAATGAGCGAGGGCTGGCCCTCGCACGGCGCAGGCGGCGTGTAGGCGGGAGCGGTCTGCGTGGCGCAGGCCGCAAGGAGCATGGCGCACAGCGGCAGCGGAAGAAGTAGCACCTTGAGCTTGCGGCCCGTGGCGGCGCCCAGTGCGGCCTTGGCGCCCGTGACCAGCAGGTCGTCCCACTTGCAGGGCGTTGCGGCCACCACCTTGTCCACCACCAACGTCCCCAGCGCGATAATCTCCCAATTGGCCTTCAAAAAACCAAGAATCACGGCAAGCGTCCCCATACGATCCTCCGGGGCTACATATTCAGACTCCGCAGCATCTCGGCAATGCCAAGCCACGGCACCACATGCTCGTACCTGTCGAAGCTGCACAGGTACTGCCCCCACGCATCGCGCACCCAATAGAGCCGGCGCCCGTTGTCGCGGGGACGAAGGTCGATATGCCAAAACGGCCGCATGCGCTTACGCCCGCGCCGGGTGCAGAAACCAAAGGGATAAAACCCAATGGCCCCAACGCCCTCGCGCGCGGCGATATGCGCAAACTGCCGCTCAAAACTCAGGGGACGGCCGCCCGGCGCCGGCCCAAAGCGGAAGTCCACAGCAAGGGCCCTCTCGCGGCCCGGTATGTCTGGGAAAACGTAATGGTAGGATTTCGGGGAATGCCCCTCAGTGGCGTAGGAGCACAGGACGATAAACGGCGCGCCGGAAGCCTCGCGGATGGCATTGGCCTCATAGATCAAGGCCGGAGCCACCACCTCCACCCGAGGCCCCCACTCTCCGGGCACAAAATGCGGAGCCAAACTCCAGTCCACCGCATCACCATGCACCATCCCAAAACCCCGCTCCCGTAGCCCGCCTTGCCAGCCAAACGCCAACAAAAAAGCCGGGCTGATTTTTCAGCTCGGCTATAACACGGGGTTTTGGGAAGGGACGTGCCAGGGAGTTACTAGGGATGCACCAGGGCGGTGCCAGGGAGGGGGTTGACAGCCTCCCCGAGTGGCTAGCCCAAACTGTTCCTCTGCAACAAATTTATGAGTAAATCATTCCGTAACCATTGACATTTGAATTAATTCAGAATCATTTATTTCACCATTATAATACTTCAGCAGTGTAAATACTATCTCTTTCATACTGACATCGCCAATGTGGGCAACATAATACATAAAAGGCGCCTTATTCGATATCACATCCAAATGTACCCACTTCCCGCCTCGCCTACACGCCAAACCACCCTCTGCAAGACTTTCTGCCATACTCCACAAGTCTTCTTGTGTTGCCCCACTTCTATTCATGATATCTGATATGAAGCCATCTTGCATACACAGGTCAAGATACTCCAGCTTTGCTGCTTCGTATCTGAGTGCCTTCGTTTGTTGCGAATTTGGATTTAATTCCATTTCATTAAGCTGATCTAACAGAGCACCTGCAGCTGAACCACCATCCTGGTAATATTTATAGTCTTGGCAAAGTTCATTCTGTAACTTAACCAACTTTGCTTCCCTACTTGTAGGATTAAAGAACCTAGATATAAAACCCATCGCACACCTCTTAAGCCTGCCCGATTGATATTGAACCTGAAAGCGCAGCCGCAATAAACCATGCTATAATCCACGTTACTATCTGATGCACCCAAGGAGAGCCAAAACTCTTACCTTCTTCACCCTTCTCTAGAGCAATACGAAAAAAGATTTGGTTCCCAATGCATGTCACAACAAAAAACACACCGCCAGCTATTACACCGAGTTGATAGCCGACGACTATTGTTATCAGAATTGAAGCTGCTAACGGCATAAACTTGTCATCCCCCTCACACTTAAAGGACAGTTGTTGAAAAAGCTAAAATACAAAAAAAACAACGCATAACCTTCACCCTTCAACCAAAGTAAAAACAAATAATAAAAATAGAGTTAAAAATAAACCCCTTATTCCCGACCAAACCTATTGCATACCAATTGACAAACTTACCAATCTACGCGCAAGAACTCCCTTTCAGTCAAAATAGGCGGGCATCGATATTCACTAACCCAGTACATAAGCTTCTTTTCCCCTACTTTAAAAAAAGCCTTCGACTCCCGCTTTCCACAAATCATTCTCGGCTGCTGGTAGTCCATCAGTTCCTCCAACACTACTCGTTGTCCTTCTTTGAATTCATACAGCCCCGAGCACAGGGACGACGAAAGAGCAAACCGGCCTCTCTCGCCGCGCCCCATTCACCAACTTGCCACCTCACCACACCAAATCATACGCCACGCTTCGCCCCTTTTTGGCGCGCTGTGAAAGGATACCCTTTTCCACCAGGTCCGTGATTTCACGGTAGGCGGTGGCGCGGGAGGCTTTGGTCATGCCGCTGTATTTGCGGTTTGTCAGGCCGCCTTCAAAGCCGCCCCCGAGGTGCTCTGGCCCTGCGTCGAGGAGTCTGTTGACGACTTTGCGTTGGCGGTCCGTCAGTGGGGTTGCGGCGTGCTTGCGCCAGAACTCTGCCTTGAGAAGCACGCGGGCCATGGTTTGGCCGGCGGTTTTGACTGAAAGGCGGACCTGCTCAAGGAACCACAGCAGCCACTCGGTCACATCGCCGTCGCCCTTTTGGGTCTGCTCCAGAACGTCGTAATACTCGTTGCGGCGGCTCATGATCTGCGCGGACAAGCTGTAATAGCGCACCGAACGCCTTTCATCCTGCGCCAAAGCCAAATCCGTGAGCGTTCGGGCGATGCGGCCGTTGCCATCGTCGAAGGGGTGGATGGTCACAAAACGCAGGTGCGCCAGCCCGGCCCGAAGCACTCCGTCCAGCCCCTGACGGCTCTGCTCCCACCAGGACACAAAGGACGCCATCTCGTGCTCCAAAGCGCTGGGACGCGGGGCCACATAGTGGACCTTGGGCCGGTTGATTGGCCCGGACACCACCTCCATATGCTCGTCGCGCCACGCCCCAACTACAATGCGCTTCAGGCCAGATTGCCCGGTCGGGAATAATGCGGCGTGCCACGAGCAGATGCGCTCCAGCGTAAGCGGCTGCTCATAGTTTCGGGTGGCGTCGAGCAGCACTTCCACCAAGCCATCCGTGGCGCGGCTGGCCGGACGCAAGCCGCCTTGCTCAAGGCCCAGATGCGTTGCTACAGACGAACGCACCATCTCGCGGTCGAGCTTTTCGCCCTCAATCGCTGCGGTTTGGATTGCGTCCTCTTCCAGTGTTTCAGCCTGCGCCGCAAGGTCATCCTCAAAGCCGGAGCTCTCCAGCTGCGCCTGCAGCCGGCCTTGCTCCCGCCGGCACTCGGCAAGAGGTTCAAGCAGCTTCGATGAATCCCACGTAAAATCAGGCCAGTTTGCCTGTTCCCAGATATATTGAGGCATTTACGGCTCCTAATCGCTTCACTATTTGAAGCGATTATTACGCAGAAACGCTTCATGCGCAAGCCCGCGCTCACGACAAGCGGTAGGAATCATCACGTTTTGGGCTCGGGCCAAAGGCTTCGGCGTACCACTCCGTCAAATCACCGGACCACGCGCGGTACACACCCTGCGTATCGGGATAGGCCGGGCAATCCAGCTCTTTGATCCACTTCATGAGTTTCTTTTCGCCGATGCCGAAGAACTGCATAAGTTCACGCTTGCCGCTGAGCATTCTGGACTGCTGCATCAGTACCCTCCAACACTATCCGCCGGGCCTGCTGCCACGCGGCGCCGGGTGGTGGGGTTTGGGGTGGTGAATTCGAGGGCGGCCAGAGCGCAGAAGAAGGCGGCCGCTGGCGGGTGGTCGTCGAAGGCGACGCCGGTGAGATCCGGCGGGAAGGTGGCGAGGTCGCCGGGGATGAGGCTTTCGCCGAAGTGGAGCGTTTTCTGGGTGGCGACGCGTTTGCGAACCATGGCGTTGTAGAGCGTTAGGGCGTTGCCGTCGTAGTAGTGCGGGGGCGCGGTCACGCGGACTCTGGCGCCGCGCTCGCGCTCCAGCTCGCGGTTGAGCTCGCGCAAGGCGGTGTGCTCGAAAACCGACTGCGGCGCGTACCACATGGGCACCAGCCACAACCGCGCTAGCTCCAGCGCGCACCGTAAAAGCGGCTCCGGGTGCATGAAGGACTCGCCCTGCCATTCCGTTGCCTCAGTCAGACGCCGGACATGACGCACGCCGAAGTCCGGATCCTTCTTGAGGTCCTCCCCGAGCACCACGAGGAATCCCGGCTTCCCGCGCGCCGGCCAAGCAAGGCCGCCCGCCACGCGGCTGAACTGCCGTCCGTCCCCGGCCTCCAAAAAGGCCCCAGCCATTGCCGTTTCCTGTTTTGTGAGTTGCCGCATCGCTTACCCCATGTCGCAGTCGCCGTAGTAGCTGCCCTCGCAGCGCCGCATGGCCACGGTCATGTAATTCATGGCGTGGCGGAAGTGGTCCTCCTGCGAAAGCTTCACGTACACGTACTTTTTGCTGCCGTCGTCGCGCTCCTCCAGCTTCTTTGCGAGGTTGTTGCAATGCGCGGCGAACGTCTCCACCACTCCGCAATATTTGGGCAACACCACCTGCCCTTTGAGAAGCACGTGCTGGGAATCATCGAGGCTTTCGGTGCGATTCACCGTCACCACCTGCTTGGCCTCGTTCCACGCGTAGCCGCCGCGCTGCTGCTCCGAGTAGAAGCAGCAAAACACCTTGCCGGGATGCCGCTGCGCAAAGGCCCGCGCGGGGCGCATTTCCGGCTGGGCGTCTACCACGCAGCAGGCCACGTTGAACTCGTCCATGAGGCGGTCCAGCTCCTCCCAGTCGCCGTACTCCCCCAGGTGCGCCACAGTATCCGGATGCCGCCGCCCCACCACCACGTGCAGCTTGCCGCCCTGATCCACGCCCATGACGCACGGCCCCTTATCGCTCGACGCCACACCGTGTGTGCCGCAGAGCGCCAAAATCTGCTCCCGCGAGAGGCGGTTTTCCGCCTCGATGTAGGGCATACCCAGCACGTAGTTGTGGAAGTCCCCCGGCTTCTTGGTCGTGCGGTAGCCGTGCAGAATCTCCGCCGGGCTGACGAAGGACGAGAAGAGCTGCGAGTAGTGGTAGCCGCGCACCTCGGTCACGCTTGGATATTTTGCCACCCACCGCCCCTGCGTGACGTCCAGCTCGCCGTTGCGGCACTGCTGGCACAGGCGGATCACCTCCCCGTCCGCCTTCTCCCACAGCACCTCCTCCAGCGGGTGTTCCTCCATGCACGTGTACTGCCCACACCTCGGGCACCGCACGTGCCAGTAGCGCTGGTCCGAAAGCTGGAATTGGCGGTCGATGCCGAAGTCCGGGATGGTCGGATTGGAGAGATAGCGCTCCCACTTGTAGTCCGAGTGGCCGAGGCGGCCCTTGGCGGCTTCCTCCACGCCCGTCGGCATAAGATCGTACTCGTCATAGAGCACCATGTCGCAGGGGTCGGAGCGCAGGCCCTCCGCCGATTTTGTGCCCCGGAAGATGAGGTTGGTGCCGCACATACGCTTGAGGCCCACGCTGTCCGTATCGCGCATGAAGGCGCCGATTTCCTCGGGGTTGTCCTCTACCAACGGGTTCACGCGCGAGCGCACAAAATCGCCGACGCCGGACTTGGACGGGAACAGGTACAGAATGCCCACAAACGGCATGAACCGCGCCGAGTAGAACGTCGTCAGCATGGCCTTCACGCTGTTGCCCATCTGCGCGCACTTTTCCTCCACCTGCCGGGGATGGTCGTCGCGGTAGGGTTCTTCGAGGTACTCGTGCCGGTCGAACGTAAACCACCCCCGGTCCAGCCGCAGCTGCTTCTGCTCCGCCCATTGCCCCACGTTTTCGGGGCGCGGCCCGGAGTCGTGGTGCCCCGTGGCCTCCTGCAGCTTGTAGGTGAACTCGCTCAGGAGCCCGCCGCCGTAAAAGCCTTGCTTCATCATGCCGTCATTCCCCGCTGTGGCCGCCGCGCCGCCGCTTTGTGGCTCTCGATAGCCTGCGCCGCCGCGCGCCAATTTTGCGCTCTCGTTTGCCCTGCTGTTGGCGTCTGCCGCCGTGCCCCGGCGATTTTCCGCCAGCCAAAAATCCCAGAAAAATTTCCAAGCGACACACGCCCGCCAGAGCGAAATACCCCCAGGGGGATGATGGCGCGGGTACCTCCGGCTGCGCCCCCGTACCCCCCTCTGCCCCTGCGCCCATTTCCGCCTCTGCGCGCCGTCCTGGCCGCTTTCGCGCCCCTCGTGGCCTCCAGAGCCGGTTCGTGCTGCCTTGTGTCGCGCGCTCCGTCCGGCTCACTTCCCGAGATGGGAGAGACACCACTCCCCAATTCGCCAACAGTCTCCCACGGCAGGCCTTCGACCCGCCCTTCCTGGAGCCGTCATGCCCAGCGTCTACCGAGGATAGGCGCTTTTCGCCGAGCTACATTGAAACTGCGTAATACCGTTAGCCGCCTATTGTCTCATAATGGTAGTTGTGTAAACTTTGAGCTTCCTCAATACGGCTGTAGAACCAAAAGGTTAATGGAGTCCGGCCGCGCATTTTAAAAAATCAGCCAGGATTGCCGCCTCAAACGCACGCCCTGTGCCACAAATCCGCTCAAATCTGACCACCAGGCGCATACTTAGCATTCGATGGCCTCCCCGAAGTCCAAGGCGCTTCGCGCCGCATTCACCTCCACCAGCCGCTCCGTAATGCGCTTTTGCACCTCGGGCGCCGCCCGGCCGATCTCCTCCAGCACCACCGCCTGAAACTCCTGCACCTGCTTAAGGTCGTAGATTTTAGCCTTCATGGAGAAGTCCAGCTCCAACTGCTTGCGCAGCTCGCCCTGCAGCTTCACGCACGCCGTCAGCAGGTCCGAACGGCCGCCGGCAAGACGCAGGAGCTTTGCTCTCGCAGCAGAAGAAGCCTTTGTTTCCCCCTCCAAGACAAGATGGACAAGATCCAAAAGCTCGCGAGCCTGACGGCCAATGGCCTCCAACTGTTCACCCGTTGACAACTGCCGTTCCAAAATGCGTTGCGCCGAGAACAAACTCACATTGCGAGAAACCACAGCCTCGAGCCGCCTTTTCCGGTTCGAAATGGCCGACTCACGAACGCCAAGTAGCGCCGCTACCTCTTTTTGTGAGTCCGCACAGGCCAGGAGCACATGAAACTCTTCCCGCGTTACCGAAGGCTGTTCGCCGCGCGCTTTTGCATGCTTGCACCGCTCAACGAGTCGTTCGTAGCTTTTCCGTATGCTCATAGCGCCATCCTTCCTTCACAGTCCTCATCCACGCGTTCATCACTCTCGTTTCGCCGCAGTTCACACAAATCGCTGTCGCTTTACGTTTTCTTCACGGTAAAGGGTCCTCCGGCGAGCTCTGCGCTTCTTCCCGCATGCGCCGAAGCTCCTCATCGCTAAACGACTCTGGCACCCGCTCCTCTGAAGATGCTTCGTTTTGCCGTATAGGCCGCGCCCGATTCTGACTTCGCGCAAGCCACGCGTTGATGTGCTTGTACACGCCGTCAGCTGTTTTCCTGCGGCGAGGGTTGTCGATATTCCATTGACGGCAGGCGCGGAGTTCCTGTTCCACGTCAACAGCGGGATAGGTCTCCTGCCACTCACGAACCTTCGCAATAGGAATGGCCACGTCATGGCCTTTTCGATTTGTCGGAAAAACACAAAAGGCAGGGAGAGAAGATGACACCCGTCCGGAGCTTGGAGCAAAGCTCCGGTCACTCTTCTTACTCTTTCTTGTCTTACTCTTTATACTCTTAAGAAGAAGAGCAGTCCCCGCGGCACTGCCCAAAGCCCCGGCCCTTTCATCCGGCGCAGCTTCAGCTTGGGCATTGTGCGACGCAGTGCAATTCGCTGTGCTGTCAGCATGCTCATGTCCTGCCCATCGCCGATGTGCATTTTGCTCGGCGCGGCGACGCCGGGCTGCGGCACGGCTGGCCCAAGCATTGTGTCTAATCCAGTTGTGGAGAGCAAAATGCAACACATGCCCGTCAGCTTCAGCCGCATCCAAAAACGCAGCCACCTCACCTACGCTTTCGAACACACCTCGCACCCGTGCGGCGTTAAGTGCCTTGAGCCGCGCTTTATCATCTGGGTACACTTCAAGGCGGACGTCATCAGTTAAAACGTCAATAAAACCAAGCCAAATCAACGTTTCAACAAACCGTGGAAAACGCTCACCAAAAGAATCAACGCGCGCTGCTGCCGCCAGCCTTGCCCGATTGGCATCGCGGTAGATTCCATCACACCAGCATATCGCCGCCTGTTCCCAGAGGCTCAACAACGCGAGCACTCCTTCCGGTCCAAAATGGGCGCGCAGCTCCGTCACTTTCCGATGGTTCTGAAACCCCACCGCAACCTGAAATCCTTTATTCATAGCCCACCTCACCTCTTAGTCATCACGCGAAACCGATTCTGCCTTTGGCCTGAAGGGTTCATTCTCAAATCGCAAAAACCGCTTGCGATAGACCAAGTGAAACGACCCAACGGTGTTATTGCGGCCCTTCGCGACATCCAGTTCAACGCGGACGTTCTGTCCCTGAGCGTCTTGTCCTTTGCTCTTCCAGGGCACAATGAACACAATGATGTCCGCATCCTGCTCAATAGCCCCGGACTCCCGCAAATGAGAAAGCAAAGGGCGCTTCGTCTTCTCCGCTTCGCGGTTGAGCTGTGAGAGTACAATCACACTCACGCCGCACTCCACAGCGGTCGTTTTAAGAAGGCGGCTCGCCTCTGCAAGCTCTCGCTCTCGGCTCCCACCGCGTTGCTCCGGCGCAATAAGCTGCAGATAGTCCACGGCCACAACACGCACACCCTGCCGGCACCATCGCCGGACCTGCTGCCGCAACTCGCTCGGACGAATCGAAGGCTTGTCCGCGAAATGAAGCGGTAGGCGCTGGGCCCGCTGGGCAAAATCATAAATCGCCTTCCAGTCACTCTCTGAGAACCGGCCGTCGCGAAACCGCTGTGCATTGACGAGCCCTCCCCCCTGCGACGCATGCCCTCCACCGGCAGCACAAAGACGGTTCATCAACAGCAAGGCCTGCATCTCCATGGAAAACACACCAGCTCCATGCCCTTGCTCCGCGGCATGAAAAAGAAGATTCAGTGCCAAAGCCGTCTTACCGCACCCCGGACGCCCGGCAATTACAAAAACCTCGCCGGGGACCAAGCCTGTGACCAAAGTATTGAGCCGATGAAACGGAGTCTTGATCCCAGCTCCCCCTTCACCCTGCAGGTGTTCGAGCGAGGCAACCCACCCTTTGACTAACTCACCTGCGCTTTGTGAAAAGGCACCCCCGCGATCCTCAAGGACTCCGTCAAGACGGCGCTGCACATCGAGAATACAGGCACCGATGTCTTCTGTTTGGTCAAAAGCGGCCTCGCCAATACTCGTCCCAATCTGAGCTAGCGCCCTACGGCGCGCCCTCTCACGTACCACTCGCGCCGCGCTCTCCCCTTGGGAGGGTAACGCGACAGCATCGGCCAAAGCGGCAAGGCGAGAAGCTCCCCCCACTGCGCCAAGGGTTCCCGTGCGTTCGAGCTCTGCAGACACTGAAACAAGATCCACGGGCTCAGACCGCCGCCCAACCTCGCATAAAGCTCGGAATATTGATGTGTGGCGAGGATCATAAAAGTCTTCAGGGCGCACAATCTGTACAATGTGCTCCCAAGCTGCTGGACGCCTGAGGCACGCGCCGAGCACAAATTCCTCAGCCTCAACACTATGCGGAGGGACCTTCTGCAACGCGCCCCCCTTTTTAAACAGGACGCCCAAGGACGCGTGTTGCCCACAGTCGAAGTGCCTTATTCCCTGTCGCACAGCGCTGAAGCACACCGTTGTAGACATACCGACGCCGAGGCACCTTACCTCCATGCTTTCTAACAAGGCGAATAATGGCACGCTGTTGCTTGGGCAGAACTCCTTCCCGCATGGCGAGATCGTTGAAAAGCTGCCTCAGCGCATCAAGCGGATAACGCCTCAAGCTATCCCATGCAGCGGCTTCAACAGCTCGCGCGAAAAGTTGCTCAATGACCGAGACGGGCTGTTCCCCTCTTCGCCCTGTCAGACAATGGGACCACCACAAGGGAGCCGGAACAATCCCTCCTGGCCGTATATCTCGCCAGCCTGTGCAGACAGAACAGGGTAAAGGCAAAGGCTCAGACTCCGGCCATCTCGCCAGCTCCGGCCGTTGGCGGATTGCTTCGCATTTCACGGGAGTCATCCGTACTCGAAGGGCCTCACAGTAAAACGTATGCTCTGCGAGCCACGCCTCCTGCTCGTACCGTGACGGAGTTGCTTGAATTGACATCACGCCCTCCACGCTCCGCCCTCAGCAGGCCCATCGTCGTCATACGGCCTAACACCGCAACGCTCTTCAAGCCGCTCACCAAGGCGATGATTTGCCGCTATGAGCTGGTCCACCTTTTGCGAAAGACACAGCGCTCGCGAATTAGCCCTTTGGACGCGGGAATTCAGCCACAAGACGACGTCTTCGAGCTCAGCAATCCGATCATCTTTCGTGCTCATGCTGCCTCCATACAATGAGATGCAACACCAAGAAGTACGAGAGCCCACCTACGGCAATGGAATTCGAAAGGCGGCGACTCTGTGCAAGAGGCGAAATCCTCGCCTTCACACTGAAATGATGGATATATGGGCATTGCGTTAAGCTGAAAAGGCAAGGCAGGGAAGAGCCTTCAGGGCTAAACGCTAAGCAGGGAAGGTATGTTTATTTGAAAATTAGAACTTTTTGTTCTAAAAATCAAGTAAAAAATATCACTTTGACTTTATGAAATTCAAAGACAAGTATATACAGTATGAATTCTGAAAAAGGATACCAACGGTTCATCAAGGCGTTTATGATTGAGCACTTGGCAGACCTTAAAAGGCCTGTACGCCTCGAATACGCAAAAAAACTTGGGATATCTGATAGATATCTCGACATGATTCTGCGCGACCCTGAAAAAGTGCCGGGAAAGAATCTCATCACGAAGATTCCCGAACTTTTCGACCTCTCTCTAGAGGAAATACTCATTCGAGGAAGACAACTCTCTGGGGAATCACCCGAATTGTTATGCTATCCGTCCGAGTTCGCACTTATCCCCTACCTCGAGCAGCAATCTGTTCAAGAACTCACAACACACGTTGCCTTCCGCCGAGACTGGCTTCATCAGAAAGGAAACCTAGACACTATGAGGAGCATCATAGCGACGGGCAATTCCATGGCACCGAGCATCCATGACGGGGACGTCGTACTCATTGATCAAAGTCAGAGAAAAGTCGAAGTAGGAAAGATTTTCGCGGTGAAGCTGGACGACGATGTGCTGCTTAAACGACTCGAACGTGAGCCAGGATACATCATCCTTTGCAGCGACAATCAGGATAATCATCGCCCGATAAGCATTTCTCTTGAGGCATTAAACGAAGAACTGATCAATTTTGAAATAATGGGCAAGTGTATCAGCACCTGCCGAGACCTCAGCTGAACAGATTCGGACCCATCTCTCCCCCTATATGAACAGCTAGCAGATGTTGCTGTTCCTCTTTTGTTATTGGCAGAGCCCAATAATCGACAAGCCTAGCGCTCCCCTCCTTACACACCATATGCATCCCGCTCCAGCACCTGATCCGCCGTATATTCTCGCAAAGGCGTAACGCCCGCCTTTCGTCATGTAGGAGGCATATTGTTCTATTAGGATCATCATCCATTGCCAGACGTTGCAACCCATCGCAGTACCAAACCAGATTGAAGCCTCTTTTCTGCAAATCCACTTTATAAATCCCCACCCCAAATTCTCCACTGCCTAGCCTTAGAAGTGCTTCCAATCCTTTTCGCATAGCGATGCCCCTTCTTATAGATTCAAGACACCACATATTGCATCGTCAATATTTGTCAAATTGTAAAGAAATATTTCGAAAAACTCAGCGTAGTCTCGCTGGGATATGTTCTAAGTGCTCTGACCAGTGCGTTCCACAAAGTCAATTCCAACCGCTCCCTCCCCATTGGACAAGGGGTACACAGCCCGATAGGGCCGCAAGTTCAAACGCTTGCACTAGACACCCAGCGCCGCCCTCCCCTCGTCTCTGCTTGTAGCCCTGCGTTTTGCGTTGATTTAACACAAAGAGCCTTTCTACACCGTCAACCCCCTGTGGAGCGTTCAGAACGCTTACCGATACATATCGGAACCGCCCAGTGCTTGGCTTGTTTTGCCACGATGCAATCAGCCTGGAGTGAACTGTAAACTTCACAATCAACTTGCAAAATATCGTCAAACCAACACTGTAAAAGCAAATAGGCCATGAAACCGGCAGTGTCATATGAACGCTATACCTGCCCCCCCCCGGCAAAGCTTTCGCATTATCAAGCTCCCCCCCTCCTTCCAGTCCCATTCCTCCCGCTTCACCGGCCCCCTGCCCTCTGGACCAAGCGCGTCCTAACGCGTACGAATATCGACATAAATTTAACCAACCAGACACGAGTACCACATGCAATCAACTCAACTCCCTCCCTTTTCAATCCGCATCTTTTTGCCAGATGGTGATCCCGACGGCCTACGCATTATTGAAAAATCAAACTGGACCGGGATAGGCGTCGTTTTTACGCGTACGGGCTATAAGGCCGCTCTCCGGCGCGACGAATTCGAACGAACCGGTGTTTACGTTCTCGTCGGCAGTCTGGACGACAGCAGCCTCCCCACCGTCTACATCGGTGAAGGAGATCCGGTCCGCCCGCGCTTGGAAAACCACAACGCAAAAAAGGACTTTTGGGATTGGGGAGTGTTCTTTGTCACCAAGGACATGAGCCTTAACAAAGCGCACGTAAAATACCTTGAAAGTCGTCTCATCGAACTGGCCACCGCTGCCAAGCAATGCAACCTCGACAACACCAATAACTCAAGCCAGCCAAGCCTTGCTGAAGCAGATATTGCAGACATGGAGAGCTTCCTAGCTGATATGCTCAAGGTCTTCCCTCTTGTGGGCCTTTCAGTCTTCGAAGAGCCTACACAGCAGGACACGAGCCAGCACGAGCTCCTTTTCATCAAAGCTAAAGGAATTGTCGCGAGTGGCTATGAAACAACGAAGGGGTTTGTTGTGCTCAAAGACTCACAAGCCGTTATCAAAGAAGTTCCATCAATTGATGACTACCTTGTTACGTTACGTCGCGACTTGGCTGCAAAGGGTGTTCTCGTCGAAAGCAACGGCCATTACTTGTTTACAGAGAACTACCTTTTCAAGTCCCCGAGTACTGCAGCCGGTGTAATCCAAGCCCTAAGCGCTAATGGCCGAACATGCTGGAGAAACCGCGCTGGTAAAAACTTAAAAACTCTTCAAACATCAAACTCCACAACAACTTGACATTCTCCCCTTCGCCCTAACCCATTGCCAATTATAAAAGGCCATCCACACAGCCCACAGCCGCATGGATGGCCTTCTCTTTAAGACCTACAAAAAGAATTCTTCTACCTGCCCAGAACCAAAAGGGACCATATCGGCCCACTCTTGATCAAAAAACCTCCCCTTCACTCATTCAGCAGCAGCTCCGACATACCGTCCAGCTTCGCCTTGACGGACTTCCAATCTGGCATCCGGTCCGCCAGCAGGCGGTAGAAGCGGGGGCTGTGGTTGTGCTCCTGAAGGTGGCATAGCTCATGCGTCAGCACGTAATCGATACACTCTCGCGGCGCTTTGATGAGGTGCGGATTTATGGAGAGCGTGCCGTTTGGCGAGCAGCTTCCCCATTGCTTTTTCATGGTTAGCAGTCGCCACGGTGGCACATCATCCTTCCACGGAGTTCTCTCCACAATGGCTTCCAGTCGCCGCGCAAAGTATTCCTTGGCGCGTTGCCTGTACCAGTCCTTCAAGAGGCTCCTGACGCGTTCCGGTGAGCTGTCTTCCGTGCTCACTTCCAGCCTCCCGCGATAGAGCCGCACCTGCGCCTTTTGTTCCTGTATCGTGATGATTTTGAGCTGGTGGCGGCGGCCTTGATAGAAGTAGCTTTCGCCGCTCACGTATTCACGTGGCAATACGTACCTGCGAAGCTCCCGTGCGCGGAGCATGTGGTCCAGAACCCATCTGGCGCGCTTCTGCACGGCCTCTTTTATTTGAACGAGGTCGGCGTCCTGCGGCGCATCGACCTGAACGGAACCGTCCGGATGCACATGGATGGCGACTTTCGCCTTCCGCCCCGGCACGTGGCACACTTGATAGCGAATGCGTTCATCGCCATAGGTGAGTGTTTGCATGATTGTCTTATCTGTTTCCATGAGCCAGACGCACTCTGGTAATCTGAATAACGTGTTCGATGACATCCTTTGCTTTTTCAAGCCCGATGAGCTTGAACAGGCGCGGCAGGATGCCCTTGTGAATGGTGGATTCCATCGCCTGCGGACTTAGTGAGTGCTCCACAACAGCGGTGCCGACGATGGAGTCGATGGCCTTGGCTTCCTCAATGAGCTTCTTTTCTTCATCCGGCGGGATGGCTTTGAAGTGGTCTTCGCCCAGCACCAGCCGGAATGTGCCGTAGTACGCCCTGGCAGTCTCGCTGCCATCAAGCTCGTCCGGTATGCCTGACACGGCGCGGTTGTTCAGCTGTTCCTCGAATTCCTTGAAAAGGGCGTATTGCTTGAAGGGATGTTCGAACATCTTTTCGGCCTGCGAAATGGCGTCCTTCAGCAGCTCGGAAAAGACCTTCTGGGCATACGGGTCGTCGCTGAGTTCCTGCTCGATGGTCTTTCTGACGCGTGTGCGGATGATGTCCGTCTCGTTGCGCGTCTTCTCCTTTGACCAGTCTTCCGGATTTTCCTTGCCGATTTCGTTCACCAGCACAACGCCCTCAGGGTCTTCGATGGATTCGCCGACCACGTGCTTGTCCACGAGTCGGCGTATCTGCTCCTCGTAGGCGCTGTAGTCAACCGTTTCCTGTGCGTCCTGACGCGCTATCTTGCGCAGGTTCGTGAAGAATCGCAGATCGCTTTTGTACTTGGCGATGTCCTTTTCGCTGAAGCTGCCATCCTCGAAGAACGAGCGCGACGAAAGCGCCACCTTGAGGCACAGGCCAAACTCCGTGAGCGCCTGATAGAAGTCCTCTCGCACCTTCTGACGCAGGTCGATGCTGGTTCCGTCGTCATCCTCCGTGTACTGCGGCATGAGGATTTGTCTGTACTGCTCAAGGTCCTGCCTGTTCTTGACGTATCTGAATATTCCCCACAGGCGTTTGTGCAGCTCCGGCAGCCGTTTGTATTCGGTGCCGACCTGATGATACAGCCCCTCGATGTCGTCCACGTCGAAGCCGCTTTGCGTGCGCTCCTGAAGGTCCTGATACTCCTTGAGTGTCGTATCCAGTTCCTTGAGGATGCCGCGATAGTCGATGAGCAGGCCGTATTCCTTGGCCTCGTGCAGGCGGTTTACGCGTGCGATGGCCTGAAGCAGGTTGTGCTCTTTCAGCGGCTTGTCGATGTACAGAACCGTGTTCCTCGGTTCGTCAAAGCCCGTCAGCAGCTTGTCCACCACTATAAGGATGTCCACGCCGTCGTCGGTGGCAAAGTCCTCGATGACGCGTTGCTCGTATTGCTTGTACTGTTCGGCGCTGGCGCTCTTGCCTACGGTTTTCTCGGCCCACTGCTGCACCTCCGGCAGCGCGGATTCGTCCACGTCCGAATGGCCTTCGCGGGAATCCGGCGGCGAGATGACCACCGCACTCGTGACCAGCCCCGTTGCGTCGAGATATTTCTTGTAGCGGACTGCGGAGAGCTTGGAATCTGCGGCGAGTTGGCCCTTGAGTCCCATGCCGAGGGTTTTGATATGGTCCGAGAAATGGGTGGCAATGTCCCACGCGATGAGTTCAATGCGGTTCTCGGAGCCGTACACTGCGCCCTTGTTGGCGAATTTCTTTTTGAGGTCGGTCTTCTGCTCTTCGGTCAGCCGCGCCGTTATCTTGTCGAACCAGTTGTCAATGGCGGCCTCGTTCACGGCCAGCTCTGGGCGGCGCTCTTCGTAGAGCAGTGGGGTGACCGTTCCATCCTCCACGGCGCGCTGCATGGTGTAGGCGTGAATGATGGGGCCGAACTTGTTCTGCGTCTTGTCGTCCTTGAGGAGCGGCGTTCCGGTAAAGGCGATGTACGCCGCATTCGGCAGCGCCTTGCGCATACGTTCATGGGTTTCACCGCCGTGGCTGCGGTGGCCTTCGTCCACCAGCACGATGATCTTGTCGCTGGGGTTGTAGCACTCCGGCAGCTTGGACGCGGTGTTGAACTTGTCGATGATGGAAAAGATGATGCGGTCGTCGCCCTTGCCGATGCGCTGGGCGAGGTCGCGACCGGAACCCGCTCTTGCCCGTTCGCCTTCCTTCTTGGTGGCAACGGCGGAGCCGAACGCGCCACCCGTGAGGAACGTTCTGGAGAGCTGTTTTTCAAGGTCAACGCGGTCCGTGACGATGATGACGCGGCAGTCCCTGAGGTCCGGTTCAAGCAGAAGCGCCTTGCTGAGGAAGACCATGGTGAAGGACTTGCCGGAACCCGTGGTGTGCCAGATAACGCCGCCCTCGCGGCTTCCGGCCTTGTCCAGTCGCTTCACGCGCTCCAGCATGGCTCTGATGCCGAATGCCTGCTGATACCGCGCCACAATCTTGCCGACGCGCTTATCGAAGAGGATGTAATACTGCACCAGCTTCAGCAGGCGGTCCTTTCGCAATAGGCTGACAAGCAGCTTGTCCTGCTGTGTGGGCAGAACGTCGCCGGACCACAGCGATTCAAAATAGTCCCGCATGGCCTTGGGGCGGTCCTGAAAAAGCGCGTCCTTGTCATCTGCTGAAAGCGGCGTGTTCTTGATGGTGTGGAAGGTGGCGTCGTCGAAGATTTCCTCGCGCCACGTGGCCCAGAACTTCTTGGGCGTCTTGGTGGTGGCGTAGCGTCCTTCGGTGTTGCTGATGGCCATGAGCAGTTGCGCATAGCAGAAGAGGTGCGGAATTTCGTCCTTCTTCTGATTGCGGATGGACTGGCTGACGCCTTCCTCCAGCATGGATTTGTTCGGGTTGCCGGATTCAGGCCGCTTTGCCTCGATAACCACAAAAGGGATGCCATTGACGAAGCACACAATGTCAGGGATGCGCCTATGCGTGCCAGCCGAAGACAGCACGTCCATCTCTTCGGTGACGTGGAACAGGTTGTTTTCGGGGTGCTCCCAGTCGATGATGGGAATGGTCGGCTGAACGGGCTTTCCGTCGATGAATTCCTTGACCGTGATGCCGAGGGTCAACTTGTCGTAGATGCGCTCGTTGGCGGTGCGTAGCCCCTCGTGCAGCCCCGGCGATGACAGTTCGCGCACAATATGCTCGATGGCATTGGGCGAAAGCGCGTGCTTCTTACCGTCCCATTCAAAGCGCCGCGCCTGGAGCGAACGGATGAGTTCATCCTTCAGCAAAACCTCACGGTTCGTGCCGCGCTTGGTCAGGCACTGCGAGGGCGATATATACGTCCAGCCGAGGTTCATGAGAACCTGCAAGGCCGGAATCTTGGCGCTGTATTCTTCCTTGGTTTCTGGTAGGTGGTGCATTTTGATTCAGTTCCCTATTGACCTTGGCTGGAGCCATAGTTATCTGATTAGTGAGTTCGATGCCCATCGGCACTGAATCTATCGAGGTCTCGGACGCTGACCCCGCGTGGCAAATCAGCGTGAGAATTTGTTGACCTGGTTTACCTTTTAGGTATACAAATTATTTGTCTGGTGCTGCTTGTCAGCTTGATAGGGTTCGCCCCGCCGGACTTCAAATTTCTGTAAGGCACCCATTGTTTGGGTGCCTTATTTTTTGGGCAATTTCCACGAGAGGGCTTTCGTTGGGGAAAATTTTTAACCCGTCAATTTTAGTGTTGTGCGTATTTTGGGAGAAATACATTTTGGGAATCAAGCGTTTGAATGGCGGGTATTCCCAATCACTTTGCCGAAATGCACGATAAACGTTGTACGAGCACAAATCCGCAAACTGTACACCCTCAGAAAGTTCACTTCGGACGAAGAACGGCGTTTCAATTATGTTTTTGAAATTGAGTCCGGATGATGTGGCATTTTCGAGGAAATACGAATGCTTCAAAGAGAGGGAGATGTTATCTTGTTTGCTGACATCATCCGCAACAAGCAATGCCTTATGCTTTGGATGAAATTCCCTCATAAAGAGTTCTATCCGCTCGCACAGAAGCTCCCAAGCCTTTCGATGCAATTGGTGTCTATCCATATGTTCGCGTAGGTATCTTTTGTCCACAACGACAGAAAAGAGTCGAACGGGAAGAGTTTCCAACCCTCTATAGTATGTCTCTACAAGCTGAGTTATTTCCTCGTCTCCAAGTTGGGAAAGGAAAGGATGTTCAGCGCGTTTTTTGGGAATTCGTATCCATGTTGATTTCATCTCGCACTTGTGTAGATCAATGCGAATCCCTGTCCTTTGTTCTATCTTTTGAATGAGATAGCGTTTGTGTTTGATTATAGGGTTATAGAAAGCCCGCCATTTGTGCTCAAAGAGACCAAAGGCTGTGAGTGAATATATCCATTCCTTATCATATGTGCTCCCATCTCTCCTTGTTCCCGTAACTTCTGGGTCAAGAGTCCCTGATTCATCCACATAGAAGA